>JAKLJI010000001.1:1812-752219 GCA_023151275.1 Bacteroidia bacterium
GGATTCGAGAAAAAGTTCGGGAAAAACGGTGGGTTATTACACTTGTTACAACTGCTGCTATCTCCACTCCGGTAGAACCACCAATACCATTGATTTGGACCTTTATCTGTTAAATCTACAAACGGGGCATACTCCGCAAAACCTATCTTACGACGTGCTGTGAAAAAGTTCGTTACTGTGGGTGTGCCAGGAGTATCTACGTAAATATACCTTATCGTGCTATCACGCAATGAATCTCTTCTAAATGCATTTACTGCCAACAAACGAACCGGCCAAAAACCTGTGCGGTTAAACGTGTAATTAAAACTCTGGCTATACTTCGCTGTATCAATATAAGTCTGGCTCGTAAACCCTACATTCTGACGACTATAACCCGGATTCAATACTACCTCATCCGGTAAATCCCAAAAAGAACGTCCTGCATTGGTACTTGTACTCACCAACTTCTGGGGACTGCCCAAGTAAACTGTATCCATACCAGGTACTATGGTCGGTGTGGCTACGCTTGGATAAAATCCCGCTATCGGAGGTAGCATTTGGTTGCCGCCGCCTGCCGCAATAGCGAAAATACGCATATTAGGCCTGTTGGAACTAGCGCTCGTGTTTGATAAAGGAGCAGCACCACAACCGGTGCCACCATCCATAAATGTACCATAAACCGAAGCAAATGCTGTGGTAGTGGCATTTACAGTACCGTTTCCAGACCAAGATGAGTTATCAAAACAAACCTCAACAACAATATTTTCAATATTGTTATATGCAAAATTAGTTGCAAACGTGTAGGTATTCCAACCAGTAATTGGTGTAGTTGATGTGGTTGTGTAACAGGTAACAAAACTAGGGGTTAAGTATCCCGTAATTGTTGTGGCTGTTGTGTGAGCCATTTTAATGGTAAAGCCACCCAGTGCCTGGGTAGGAACGGCAGTTACATCAAACCCCAGAGAGGTAAAATTGGCAGGACCTGTTAAACCAGCTGCAACCAATTCAGATTTTAAAATAAGGTACTGAACACGACCGTCCTCGTACAAGGTTCCATAAGGCGTTTGCCCAGTAGTTCCTTGGGCAACAGTGCCCGTACCAATGGTCAACAATTGAGCTTTACTGCTTAGCGAAATCAGAAGAAGCGCAACTGCCAACACAAAGGTTTTAAACAATCCTTTGGTAAACATTTTTTTCATAAGTAATCTATATAGCTTATTACAAATCTAAGATTTTCGGGCAATTAACAAATTCAAATAGGGGCTAAAGACTTAATTTTTATGCTAAAATTGAAGCAACTCTTAAAATTATCTTTAGAAGTTTACTTTTTCACTTTGAGAAAGCTACTATCAGACAAAGAGTGCAGAAATGCTAACAAATCAGCCTTTTCCATTGGGTTTAAAGCCAATCCACCATCCTTTATATGTTTTTCGATATTGGGATCTAGCGTTGGGCTAGGCTGAATGCCAGAACTGTAAAACTCAATTACCTCCTCAAGAGTCTTAAAGCGACCATCGTGCATGTAAGGGGCGGTAAACAAAAGATTCCTCAAGCTAGGTGTTTTAAATTTATACAAATCGGCGGGGTTACCAGTTATTCTATACAAACCTGAATCTGCACCAAACTTATCGAGGCCAATATTATGAAAACTAAAATTTGTAAAAAAAGGTGAACTTAAACTACCATGACAATGAAAGCAATCACCTTTTTCACTTACAAAGAGCTGCATACCTCTGAATTCAGAAGGCGTACGTTGACGTTCTCTTCTTTCTGCTTGATCATAAGGAGAATTTGAAGAAATAAGTGACCGCTCAAACTGAGCTATTGCTTTTACAACACGAGAAACCGTAATGGTATCGGAACCAAATGCTTTTCTAAATAAACCAGGATATTGGAAATGATTTTGCAAACGCTGAACCATGACTTTCAGGTCGTTTGCCATTTCAATCGGATTGGTAATTGGCCCCACGGCCTGTTGTTCCAAATCGGCTTTTCCTCCATCCCAAAACCACCTGTGACTGGTAAGATTATAGGTTTCATTCCAACCCAAATTGAACAAAGCCGGAGTATTCCGGTTTCCACGCTGACCGAAAGCCCCTTCACTAAACTGATTCCCAAAATCTGAGTAGGCAAATTCGGGTTTATGACAAGTTGCACAACTCTGCGTATTGTTGGCGCTCAAAATTGGGTCATTGAACAATTTTTCGCCCAGCGCAACCCCCTCAACGGTGAGCGGATTATCGGATGGAATCGAAAACATCTTCCACCCAAAACCTGATGGGAGTTGGACTTGAAAAGGTGTTGGTGAACCGGATGAATCCTGGGGCTCATTAGTATTTTTCCTACATGAGAAAAAAAGTAAAACGGCGATGAAATACAGGTAATTGAATTTCCGCATAGGAGAACTATTCTGTTAAAGACAAAATTGAAACCATATCGTGCATATTCGAGGAAAGCTTAAAAGCACCAGGGGCAGTGTTCGTATGAATTGCTCTACCATCTTTGGCAAAACTATATTCAAAGGGATTCATAAACATTTCGGCCATATCAACTTTCAACTTCAACTTGGCCACAGTTGTTTTTACTTTGAAATTTTCCAATGAACAAGTGACTTCGGGCAGGTTTTCATTCCCACCTAAATCAAGAGAATACGAAACGCCAGATGATGGATTCCTTCCTGAGATTCTGAAAAAAATATACCCCGTATTCCAAGTCCAGAACATTCCCCAAGAAGGATCTAATGCCCCCTCTTGTAGTCCGGAAGTGTTTGCAACACTATCAACACCTAAAGAAACCCGTATGT
This sequence comes from Bacteroidia bacterium, assembly GCA_023151275.1. Classification (GTDB taxonomy): domain Bacteria; phylum Bacteroidota; class Bacteroidia; order UKL13-3; family UKL13-3; genus CAISCU01. The sequence goes on from JAKLJI010000001.1 coordinate 4,595, forward strand.
TCGAGTAATGGCCAGCGGGCACACCAACCAATCTCAATTTCATACTTGCAGGGTCTTTGTGGGAAATCAGGTGGTAATTTTTAAGATTAATCCACTCACCCGATTTACGCTGCAAAGAAAAATTGGTAAAATAATACCTCAAATCTTCGATGTTAAACGTATCACCTGCTGGTGTTGAATAAATCTGACTAGTAAGAGTTACCGGCATCAAGCCAAACATATTGGACAGTTCAATTTCCAAAGAACCGGAACTTGGCACCACAAGCCCAGAAAACTGGGTTAATGTATCCAAGGGATTTACTGAAGACTCCTTGCCAGCATCAGGCTTTTTACATGAGGAAGAAAATAACACAATGATACCCCAAAAGGCGATTATCGAAAGCAACAGATTTTTCATATTTCTAAAGTTGAGTATAAATATACTAATAAAAGATATTTCAGATTGTAACAAATATCACAAACACATTTGCTTAATTTGTAATTAGTAAAACTTTGAGAAATGCCAAGTTTTGACATTGTAAACAAACCAGACTTCCAAAAGGTTGACAATGCGGTAAATTCCGCCAAAAAAGATTTAGTAAATCGCTTTGATTTAAAGGATGAGGAGTGCAGCCTTGAGCTTGAAAAAAAAGCAAAAACGATAAAATTATCCGCGAAACAGGAAATGGCACTTACGAGCATTACGGATATTCTCCTAACTAAATTTTCAAAACAGGGCCTCGATGTTAGAACATTGGACCTATCGGGAGAACCAGTGCCTTCGGGCAAGCTCATGCATCTTGAAATCAAATTGAAAGATGGAATTGACAAAGAGATTGCGAAGAAAATTGTCAACTACATAAAAACCCTACCTCAAAAAGTTCAGGCAGCCATCAACGATGATCAATTGCGGGTAACGGGAAAAAAAATAGACGATCTTCAAGCAGTAATTGCACAAGTGAGAAGTCAAGATTTTGAGCTTCCGCTACAGTTTGAAAACTTCAGAAATTAACTAGGCCTTCAAGCCAAGCATTTCAGAACCAAAATAACGGTTTAATTTGTTCAATAATTCCGCACGGGTAAGACCCTCAACAATTTTCCCTTCCTCGGCAAATGAAATTGTCCCTCGCTCTTCACTTATTACAATAACCAAAGCATCAGATTGCTCTGTAATTCCAACGGCAGAAAGGTGTCTGAGACCATACTTATTTTGAATCATTGGATTTTCAGACAAAGGCAATACACAATTAGCTGCCTTGAGTCGACCTTTTGCCACAATAACAGCACCATCATGCAGTGGGCTGGTTTTATTGAAAATAGCAACCAATAATCTTCTAGTAATCTTAGCATCAAGAAGTTCCCCTGATGTGCCTATAAATTTCATTTCTGAAGTTCGTGGAAAGACAATAATTGCACCGGTTTTTGATTCAGCAAGTTCTTCGCAAGCATCTAAAATATCTTCGAAGGGAGTTTCAAAAGTTTCGGCTATTTTCCATTTCCAAGGGAAAATATTCCACCAGGATTTATTCTCACCCAAAAAAGAACTATTACCAATTATCAAAAGAAACTTCCTAATCTCCTGCTGAAAAACAATCAATACCGCTAAAATTCCTACCTTAGTAAATTCGCTCAATATCCCAGCGAGCAAGGGCATCTCAAAGTAAGATACCAGGAGCCAGAACACATAAATGGTTAAAATTCCAATCAGAATATTAAAAGCCAGACTTCCCTTCAACAACTTAAAGAGCTGAAATGAAAGTAACACCACCAACAAGATATCAATCAAGTTGATAAGTGAAAACTTAAAGTCTGCCAATTCAAACAGTTCCATACTGAAATTGCCGAAGATAGTAAATTTTGGGCACTCGGCTATAATTCCTAAGCCAGATAGATTGAAATAGCTTGCTCAGCTTCTTTTACATCATGCACCCTCAAAATTTTCGCTCCACCCTGGAGAGCCAGTATGTGAGCCGCTGTTGTTGCATTCAAGGCATTTTCTGAATCAACATTGGCAGCAACCTTGATCATTGTCTTCCTTGAAATTCCAACAAGCAATGGCATGTTGAAAACACGAAAGGAATTCAAATTCCTCAGCAAGGCATAGTTTTGCTCCAATGATTTTCCAAAACCAAAACCAAAACCAGGATCAATGATTAGGTTAGAAAGACCTAAGTTATTCAACGCCCTTACTTTTTCAATAAACCAGGAAATAACATCAACAACGGCATTCTGATACTGTGGGTTATTTTGCATGGTCTCAAAATCACCCGATTTGTGCATGATTACATAAGGAAGTTTACAATCAGCCATAAATAAGGGCAGCTCAGGATCGACCTCCCCTGCTGATACATCATTTATTAAATGAGCACCTAACTCAACAGCCTTTCTGGCTACAGAACTGTAAAAAGTATCAATAGACAAAAGTGCATTTGGAAATGCCTGAAGCAATTCCTTTAAAGGCTCATGCATGCGTTTCCATTCTTCATCAGGACCAACCATTTTTGAACCGGGACGAGTGGATTGAGCGCCAATATCCAGAAACAAGGCTCCTTCCTTCACGTGTTTGGCAGCCAAAGCAAGAGATTGATCTACAGATGCAACACGACTGGATGAATAAAAGCTATCCGGCGTTGTATTAATAATACCCATGGTGCATGGTTTATCCAGATAAATCAGCTTACCGCCACAATTAAGTGTAAATTTAGGTCCGGATGCTTGCAAAATAAGGATTGCTTGTATTTTTGTCACGCAAAATAAGGCGAGACAGCTTGAAAAATCAAACCGAGACAGAATTTGATGCAGTTATTGCACAGTGTAGGGAAATATTCCTGAAGAAAAACCAAGATTATGGCCAAAGTTGGCGGATCATGCGCATTAGCTCCATCATTGACCAAATTTACATCAAGGCTGTACGCATAAGAACCATAGAAGAAAAAGGAGCTAATTTGGTTGGAGAATCTGTTGAAGACGAATACAGAGGGATAATTAATTACTGTGTAATGGCGCTTATTCAACTTGAAACCAATGAGGATGAAAGGTTTGAATGTGACGAAAAGGATTTACTAAACACTTACGATAAGTTTATTGTTGAAACCAGAAGCTTATTGCTGAAGAAAAATCACGACTACGGAGAAATCTGGAGAAACATGTTGGTTAGTACATTCACCGATATGCTACTGATGCGCATCAACAGAATGCATCAAATTATAGCCAATAAAGGAAAAACAACTGTTAGCGAAGGCATCGAAAGCAACTTAATGGACATGATTAACTATTCTGTTTTCGCATTAATTCATCTGAATAAAAAAATTCAATAAACTCATGAAAGCATTAACTCAAATAAGTAGAGTTCTAGTTGGTAGCTTATTTATTGTTTCCGGATTAATCAAAGCTAATGACACCTTAGGTTTTAGCTATAAGTTAATTGAATATTTCGAGGTATTCAAAATGGATTTCTTCACGCCCTGGGCAGTTCAAATGGCCATGGTGATTTGCATATTTGAAATCCTATCGGGTGTTGCATTACTCATTGGAATTTACAATAAACTTAACACCTGGCTTTTACTGTTGCTGATTGTATTCTTCACGTTTTTAACCGGCTATAGTGTATTTGATGCCCGCATTAAAGACTGTGGATGTTTTGGAGATGCAATCAAACTTACACCTGTTCAGAGCTTCCAAAAGGATCTAGTTCTGTTGGTATTTATTTTGATTTTATTCTTTGGGCAAAAACACCTGAAACCATTGTTCAACAAAGCAATTGGAAACATTTGTCTATTTGTGGCCGTGTTTTTAACAACTGGGTTTACCTTTTACACCTACATGTTTATGCCTGTAAAAGACTTCTTGCCTTACAAACTTGGAAACAACATTTATGAACTAACTGTGGTTCCAGAGAACGCAGAAAAAGACATTATTGAAATGGTTTTCATTTATGAGAAAGATGGAAAACAGTTTGAATTTAAAACCGAGGAATTACCTGCCGATTTGGATAAATACACCTATGTTGACAGGAAGGATAAACTAATCAAAGAAGGGTTTAGGGCTCCAATTCATGACTTTAAACTTTTTGATTTTAATGGTCAGGAGCTCACCGATTCCTTCTTCAGAAGCCCAGGTTACAAGCTACTTTTTGTTCAAAACAAAGTGAATGAAGGAAGAACTGGAATGGAAACAAAACTGAACGAACTTGCCAAGCATGTATGGAACAGAAAGAACATGAGCATTTGGGCATTAAGTTCCAGCTCACCCGATGAACTACGCGAATACCAGAAGCAACATTCCTTAATTTACACCTTCAACAATATGGATGCCGTGCCTTTGAAATCAATGGTCCGTTCAAATCCGGGTATTGTTTTGCTAAAGGACAATGTAGTTGTAAAAAAATGGAGTGCCTATCAACTGCCCTCGCCAGCTGAATTGGACAACTACATAAATCAATGAGCATCCGAAAATGGGTTTTCCTTTGGGGAATGCCAGGTTCAGGGAAAAGCACACTCGGTAAAAATGTAGCAGCAAAGCTTAAATTTACCTGGTTAGATTTGGATTCTATCATTGAAAACGGAGAAAAAAAAAGTATCTCCGACTTGTTTCAATTGGTTGGTGAGGATGAATTTAGAAGGATTGAAAAAAACTACCTTCAACAAGGTAGTTTTCCAGACCTCATGATACTCTCTTGCGGAGGTGGAACCCCAGCATTTTTTGACAATGTTGACTACATGAAAAAGCATGGTACATGCGTTTACCTAAAATGCAGTGCTTCTTTTTTGGCAAGCAGGCTGAAAGAAGATGCCCAAAACAGGCCATTGTTAAAAGATAAACAGGGTTCTGAACTGGTTGAGAAACTTCAAGAAATTCTGGAAACGCGAAAAGCATTTTACGAATGTGCGGACATCACGCTACAGCTTCCCACCTCAAGACCTGATAGTGAACTAGTTGACATCCTCCTTAATTTAAAATGGGATGAAAAATGAGTGCATTTTGCTGATTTGTGAAAAAAGTGTGAATCCTTCCAAAAAAAAAATTCGCTTAAAGCCTTAAGGCACTTGACTTTTCAAGGTGGTTTATTAAGTTTGTTACATATTAACCCTTAAACACCATACAATATGAACAAACAAGACTTAATCGATTCAATGGCGAAAGCCGCAGGTATCACCAAAGTTCAAGCACAGTCAGCTCTTGATGCATTCATGGGCTCTACTCAAACTGCTTTGAAAAAAGGTGACAAAGTTATTTTGGTTGGATTCGGAACTTTCTCAGTAACCAAGCGTTCAGCTCGTAAAGGCCGCAACCCACAAACAGGAAAAGAAATTAATATCCCTGCTAAAAAGGTAGTAAAATTCAAAGCTGGTGCTGGTCTTCAAGGCAAAATCAAATAAGCTTAGAAATTTATTTCAATAAAAAAACCCGGCTTCAAACCGGGTTTTTTTATTTTTATTCAATGTGTACCGAAAACTTTGAACGCTTGTATTCAACATGCACATGTTCCTGCAATGTTGTACTTAATGAGGTACCAATAAAGTTGGCGGAGACCGGAAAACTCTTGTAAGAGCGGTCAACCAAAACAGCCAGTTGAACCATTGAAACACCAAGACGAAGTAAGGGTTGCATGGCATAAACCAAGGTTCTTCCGGAGTTGAGCACATCATCAACCAAAATAACCGGCACTCCCGCTTTTATTTTTGGTACAGGATTTATAAGCACCTCTCCCGCAGCTGGATTGGATTTATTCACAGAGACTGTAACCCTGCTAATTTTAACTTTAGAAATTTCTTTCAGAAAGCTTTCAAGCAAATCACCAATGGCCTGACCTTGTCCTTCAATGCTGGCCAAAACAAGTTCAGAAGCTTCAAAATTGCGCTCAAGAATTTGGAAAGCCATTCGCTTGAGCATATTCAAAACCTGGTTGTGATTAAAAATCTGCGTTTTCATAGGAGCCAAAGTTAATTATCTTTGTGAGTATCTGAACTCAGTGATTAGACATCTTTGGGAATTTTTATCCCAAACGGACAAGAAAAAATGTCTAAAAATTTTGATTTTGAACAATTAAACCTATTTTTGCCCTCCCAAAAGTGGGAACAAACGGGATTAAAAAGATTAAAAAGCAACGAATATGAAAGAAGGAATCCATCCAAAGAACTATAGGAAAGTGGTCTTCAAAGACATGTCGAATGACTACATGTTCCTATGTCACAGTACAGTTGACACCAAGGAAACCGTTAAATGGGAAGACGGAAACGAATATCCTTTGTTTAAATTGGATATCTCCCACAAATCTCACCCATTCTTCACTGGTCAGACAATGTTTGTTGATACAGCTGGTAGAATTGACAAATTCAAAAGGCGCTACGCAAAAAAATAATTCATTCGCTAATATTGTAAAGCCTTCCAGATTGGAAGGCTTTATTTTTTTATAAACTATGAATATCATTCTATTCGATCCCCAAGAAATCAGAGGTAACCTTCTGCCCTTTACCTATACACGACCTGTTGCAAAAATTAGGTGTGGAATTTTGAATCTGGATGAAAAATGGGAACGCCGGTTTCCGAATGCATCAATCTCTTACCTAACTCAAGACTACTTATCAGCCAAATTCAAAACCAGCTCTAGTGCTTGGAATATCCTGATTAATGGAGCCCTTCTTGCAACAGACGAGCTTGCTAGTTTGGTATCCGGATTGCAAGAAGGTGCTGCAATTAAACACCAAAATAAACTATTGGCGGCACATGTTCAGGAAAATGAGCTAGCCCAATTTGACGAAAGGTCCTGGCTTGAAAAGGCCATAGAAACCGACATTCAGAACCTTCAACTGATTGAAAGACCTTACGATATCTTCTCAAAAAACGGAATTGCCATTGAAGAGGATTTCCAATTGATTACAAAAAACAGAACTTCCTTACCAATACCTGAAGGAAATCAAGTAGTATGTCCGGAGCGGATATTTATTGAAGAAGGAGCAAAAGTTAACTTCTCCATTCTGAATGCTTCTTCAGGACCAATTTATATCGGAAAGAACGCAGAGATTATGGAAGGCTGCAAAGTGCGTGGCCCATTTGCACTTTGTGAAGATGGTGGCTTAAAAATGGATGCGAAAATTTATGGTCCTACAACAGTTGGCCCACATTGTAAAGTTGGAGGAGAGGTGAACAACGCCGTATTTTTTGCCTATTCAAACAAAGGCCATGATGGATTTGTAGGGAATGCGGTAATTGGGGAATGGGTGAATATGGGAGCTGATACCAACAATTCAAACCTCAAAAACACCTATGATGAAGTGAAACTTTGGAACTATCCACGTCAGCGATTTGAAAAAACAGGCTTAACCTTTTGTGGGTTGATGATGGCAGACCATGCAAAATGCGGCATTAATACCATGTTCAATACCGGTACGGTGGTAGGTGTAGGAGCAAATATTTTTGGAGCTGGATTTCCTCGGAATTATGTACCAGACTTCAGCTGGGGCGGGGCTCAAGGATTTGAAACATTCATTCTTTCCAAATTCTACAAAACAGCTGAAGCCATGTGCAAGCGAAGAAATATTGAATTTGACGACACAGATAAAGCAATTTATAAATCCATTTTTGAAGAAACCGCCCAATATCGCAATTGGGAAAACAACAATTAATAGAAACACCTATGAGAAAGAAAATCATTGCAGGAAACTGGAAAATGAACAAAAATTTCGAAGAAGGACTAGCCCTTGTTTCGGAAGCAGCTAACATGATCCATGATGAATACCAAGGCTCAGCCCAAGTAGTTTTCATTCCACCATTTATTCACCTAAATGCAGTAAGTAAACTCATCTCGGCAGAATCAAATTTGTTTAGCGGTGCACAAAATTGCAGCAATCACGCTAGCGGGGCTTATACGGGAGAAATTAGCACAGGAATGATCAAAAGTTGTGGTGCATCTTTCGTAATAATTGGCCATAGCGAACGCAGACAGTATTTTAATGAAACCAACGATTGGTTAGCTAGAAAGGTTGATGCTGTTTTATCAGAAAATTTAACTCCAATTTACTGCTGTGGCGAGACCTTAGAGGAGCGTGAAAGCAATGTTCACTTTGATGTACTGAAAAAGCAAATTTCAGAAGGCTTATTTCACTTGTCAGCAGAAGCAATGAAACAAGTTGTAATTGCCTATGAACCTGTTTGGGCAATTGGCACAGGAAAAACTGCAAGTACGGCTCAGGCACAAGAAGTACATGCATTTATCCGCAGTTTAATTGAGGAAAAATACAACAAAGAGGTTGCTGATTCAATCACTATTCAATACGGAGGAAGTGTAAAACCGGAAAATGCCGCAGAACTCTTCTCGGCTCCGGATATTGATGGTGCGCTGGTTGGCGGAGCTGCTCTGCAAAGCAGAAGTTTTGCAGATATTGTAAAAGCAATGAAGTAGTCCAATCAACTGATTGATAGAAAAAAGGCCGCAAAATGTGGCCTTTTTTTATGCCAAAATCCACAGGTTACCGTTGTATAAAACCCGGAGACAATCGATTAGTTCCCTAAATGCTTGTGAAATTGGTCGTAAACTCAGTTTCCCTCACTCACCCCAAATAGGCCATCATGCCTTGCTCGTGAAACTGCCAATTTCTTTAGCATTATGAGCCACTTGACGAAGTTTAAATGCATAAACGGTGTTAAACCAGCTAAAACCAGCAGGATTTATGTGGCAGGTAAAGGCTCCATCGGATTTTTTTTGTAAGATTGAATGTTCATAGCACCATGAAAAAAAAATTAGTTCTTATTCTAACAGCCTGTTTCTGGTTAATTTCATCCGTACATGCACAACGACCAAGTAGTTTTACGGTTAATCCCACTGCTTTTGCGGATGAATTTGAGAAATTCCTAAACACCTCTTCCAAAAAAGAAGTGCGTGATTTGGCGGAAGAATTCACCGCAAATTATGCCCAAGGAAAATTCAATCTCGCACAAAAAAATCAAATTATCCGGTTAAGCAATTTGATGCTGCAATCCAATTGCCAAATTAGTCCTGATTTTGAAAACTATGTGAGCACCTTGAATGCGCTAGCATCAGGGAATATGCTGGCAAAGTTTGATGGTTGGCACAAATTGCTGGCCTCTTCCTTGCAACAATCGCGAGAGAATTATCAGAAATTTGTCCAGGTATCTAAAAATATTTTCTCAGATAAAATACTGGTTCAAATTGGTGGAAATACCTGGTACTCTAACACAACTGATGTGGACTTACTTACTGTACCTGAACCTCATTTCAGCTTTAAAAAACTTGATTTGGTTTGCCAAACCCCGGGAGACACCTTCGAACTCTATGGAACCTCAGGTAAATTCTATCCGGCAAAAAACAATTGGGTTGGAAAAGGCGGTCGCGTTGATTGGACTCGAGTTGGCCTAGATTCAACCCGAGTGTATGCAACCCTTTCCAACTATCGGATTGAATTGAATGATGGAAACCTGGTTGCTGATTCGGCAACCTTCTACAACAAAGACTTACAAGCCAAGCCTATGCTTGGAAGAGTAATCGACAAACCATTGGGAAAATCACAGGGTGATAAATCCATTTATCCGCAATTTGAAGGGTATTTTAATGAATTTACAGGTGTTACTTATGGAAAAGCTAAATTCAAGGGTGGGTTTGGAATGCGAGGAGCTATGGTAATTGGAAAAGGAAACAGCGAGCGCAAAGCTGAACTTTGGTTCACCTTTAAGAACAAGCCATTCCTAAGAATTCAATCCCCTGAATACTTCGTAAGGGAAAACAAGATATCGGTTGAGAAAGCGGAAATAACTATTTTTCTTGATAAGGATTCAATTTACCATCCGCAGCTAAGCTTTACCTATCTAATCAACCAAGATAAAATTTCACTTTACCGGGATAATAAAATGGGCATTTCATCTGCTCCATTTATTGATTATTTCCATAACCTGGAATTCTATGTTGATGAAGTTAAGTGGGACCTTAACAGTCCGAAAATGGAATTTGATAATATTTCCGGAGATGCTCCTGCCCTATTTGAATCTATAAACTATTTCAGAGATGTTAACTACGAACGAATTGGTGGCGTGCTGAGCTACAATCCGCTTCAACGTATCAAACAATACTGTGAAGAAAATAAAACCAATAGCTTTCATATTGAATCCTATGCGGCAAAATTCAAAAGCAATGTGAGTGAAATCAAGATTCAAATGATTGGTTTAAACGACAAAGGTTTTGTGAATTACGACCCGGGTAAAAACATGGTTTATGTGAAGCGCAAATTGATTGATTATGTAAACGCACACAATGGAAAAACCGACTATGATGCTATTTCCTTCCGCTCAACTATTAGCGCAGTACCAAATGCCCACTTAAGCTTAATCAACAATGATTTGGTAGTACAAGGTGTACCCAAATTTTATTTCAGCGATTCTCAAAACGTTTATATCCTCCCCAGAGATCAGGTAATTACCATTAAGAAAAACAGGAATATGGATTTCAGTGGGAAACTCCGGGCGGGTATGGCAGATTTTTATGGTAACAATTTTGGCTTTGATTACAATACTTTCAAAATCCGTCTGAACAATATCGACTCACTCAAGTTCTTGTATCCGGACGACTCACTGGGTGCCTATATGCACGTAAAAAGTGTTATTCAAAACATTTATGGAACGCTGGAAATTGATTATCCCTACAACAAATCCGGACGAAGGCATATCCCGAAATACCCTATCTTTACCTCCGAGGTTGGCTCAAAGGTATTCTATGACTATCCAACTACACAGAGCGGAGTGTACGATAGAAATAAATTTTACTTTGAGGTTGATCCATTTACCATTGACAGTTTAAGTAACCTGAATCTACTTACAATGGCATTGGCCGGAACTTTTGTTTCGGGAGGAATTCTTCCGGAAATGCGTCAAGAAATTTCAATGCAACCCGACAAATCCTTAGGATTCTATATCCCGATGGATTCAACCAAAAAATTCACCTTGTATGGAGGAAAAGGACATGCCATACAAGACTTAAGGCTTAGCAATGACGGACTAATTGGCTCAGGAACCTTGAGCTATTTGGCTTCAAAAACGTACTCAAACCGATTCATTTATCTATTGGATTCCATGAATTCAAATTCTTATTTGTTTGAAAACGACAGAACCTCTTTGTTTCCTACCATTATTAAATCACCAAACGTATATAACCACTGGATTCCCTACCAGGATACCATGTTTATTACGAACAAAGGTGAGCCGATGAAAATTGCTTATGATGGGGCTAAACTATATGGAACCATCATTTTAACACCTAAAGCCATGAATGCCAAAGGCAGAATGGATATTGAGGGAGGGGAACTTATCGCAAATCTTTTTGAGTTAAGACCGGTGGAAGTATTGTCTGACGATGCAGTATTTAGGCAACGAAACCCGAAAGACACAACACAGGTGGCATTCAGCACCGGTAAGGTAAAAGCTTATGTAAATTTGGATCAAAAATTTGCTGATTTTACCTTCAAAAATTATCCCGGAATCAACAACGATTTTATCTTAAACAACTACGCCGGATCCTTTGAAAAACTGCGTTGGAACATGATTCCGAAAACATTGGAATTCAATGGTCCAACAAATGCAGACAGAGCCGATGCTGCAAGCTATCTCTTATCAAAACGCCCATCACAGGATTCACTCCGCTTTGCAAGTGGAAGTGTTCTGTTAACGCTTGGGGATTATGTAATGCGATGCAGTAAGATTCCGAATATTCTCATTGCTGATTCAAAATTAATTCCAGATAGTGGCAAAGCTATAATTCGTGAAAATGCAGAAATGGACATGCTAATCAACGCAAAAATTGTGGCTGATACGCTTAGCAAATTCCATAAAATAGACAAAGTAACCATTAAGGTAAATGGCCGAACCGACTTCAATGGAGCAGGCACATACTCGTATTTGGATAGAAATAAGAAAGAACAAAAATTCTATCTGGATCAAATTTATTGTGTCGAGAAAAAGTTCCTGGAAGGAAAAACGCTGATACCCGATTCAATTAACTTTATGGTTGGACCAAAATTGGGATTCCGTGGAAATACGATTTTGCACTCTTACAATAAAAACCTGGAATACAATGGATTTTTCAAGGCAACTCATCAATTGCCCTTGCCAAAAACAGATTGGGTAAGATCCTCTGCCATTATCAACCAGGATTCGATTTTTATTCCATTAAATCCGCCATTAACCAATCTAAACAGGCAAACATTGAACAATGGATTTTACATCTCAAACGATTCACCACACGTATATTCAGCGCTATTCTCGAGAAAAAGGAATACCAGTGATTTGGAATTGTTGAAATGTGAGGGAGTATTTACGTACAATGAAAAGTTTGATGAATTTAGAATTGGTTCGTTGGAAAAAATATATGGCATTGGCAAGCGTGGCAATTTTATGGCCATGAGTGAGCAAAAGAAAATTCTTTATGGGGAAGGAAAATTCAATTTTGCGCTTGAAACCAAAGGATTTTCGATAAATACTGGCGGCTATGGTTCACTGAATTTGGGAGATACAACCTACAGCATGCGAGTAAGTATGGCAATTAATGCTCTTCTTCCTGCACAAGCTCTGAAATTAATGGTTGATTCATTAACCGATCAAACCTCAGGAGACCCCACAAATTACTTTGAGGCCCGGGTGTTGAAAGCTGCAATTCCCAACATGGTTGAGGAAAAAACCTTTTCAAAACTTGGCGATAATATGGAGGATGAATTGGGAGGAAAATTGCTTGAAGAACTTCAAAAAACCTTTTTTATCACCGATATCCAATTGAGTTGGGAGCCCAGCAAGCGCGCCTTTACCAATCATTCGGGAGAAATTGGACTGAAAAGTATTGACAAATACCCCATTGAACGACGAATAAAAGGTAAGCTGGAAATTGTGAGAAAACGTGGAGGCGATGAAATTACCCTTTACATTCAACCTGAAAAGGGAAGCTGGTATTTCTTCCGCTATCAACGGGGCATCATGGCTGTAATTAGCTCCGACCAGTTGTTTAATGAAGCGATAAAAGTTAATATTGATAAAATTTCGAAGGAGTTTGAGGACTATAAAATTCGACAGGCCAATATCTCCGATAGAAATAAATTTGTTAGAGCACTTAAGAAATGAACGACCTAATTTTTTTATTGATTGCCTTACCAACAGCCTACCTACTCGGATCTATCCCTTCAGCAGTTTGGATAGGAAGAAGCTTTTACGGAATTGACGTAAGGGAACATGGAAGTGGAAATGCCGGTGCAACGAATACTCTTCGTGTTTTAGGCAAAAAAGCAGGCTTTCTTGTTTTATTTATTGATTGCATAAAAGGATTGGCTGCGGCCAGTTTGCCACTGTTCAACAACAACCTTACACCAGGCTCTGAAATGTTTCATATCCATCAAATGGCATGTGGTATGGCAGCCGTTTTGGGGCATGTTTTCCCGGTATTTGCCGGATTTAAAGGAGGAAAAGGTATTGCAACACTTTTGGGCGTAGTAATTGGAATTAGCTGGCCAGTTAGCTTAATGTGTGCGTTGACTTTTGTTGTAATTGTTTGGGTAACCCGATACATATCCGTTGGCTCCATGTTAGCATGCTCACTCAGCCCTTTGTATGTAAGAATTTACCACGGTTACGAACCCGCATTTATTTACTTTTGCATTGCAATAGCGATTATGGTTATTTATACCCATAGAAGCAATTTGAAACGACTAAAGGAAGGAAATGAAAATAGATTCTCCTTTAATCAGGGACAAAAGAAGGAAAAAAATGAACTTGTATCAGAAAACAGTTAATTCATTTGTATCAGAATCCGGGACTCAGCTAGACGAAGAAGTTGAACTTCTGGAGGACGTCACCCAAGAAAATAAGGTAGTTCTTTACAACGATGATGTAAATACCTTTGATTGGGTTATTGAATGCTTAATTGAAATATGTGAACACGATGAAATCCAGGCTGAGCAATGCGCACTTTTGGTTCATTTTAAAGGGAAAGCAGTTGTAAAAACAGGCAGCCTTGAAAACATGCAAGCTATTTGCCAGGCCTTATGCGATCGTGATTTATCGGCAACGATTGAATAATCAGAAATATGCTAAATAAAGTAGTAAAAAATGCAGAAGAAGCCATTCAAGGAATTGAGGATGGTTCTGTTTTGATGTTAGGAGGATTTGGGCTTTGCGGGATACCTGAAAATTGCATAACTGCACTTGTAAAATCAGGAAAGAAAAACCTGACTTGCATTTCAAACAATGCAGGGGTTGATGAATTTGGAATTGGCTTATTGCTTAAAACCAGACAGGTAAAAAAAATGATTTCTTCCTATGTTGGAGAGAATGCAGAATTTGAAAGGCAACTTTTGAGTGGAGAACTTGAAGTTGAACTCATACCTCAAGGAACCTTGGCTACGAGATGCATGGCAGCCGGTTATGGCATGCCAGCAATTTATACACCGGCTGGAGTTGGAACTGAAGTGGCTCAAGGAAAAGAAAGCCGAATATTTAATGGAAAAACCTACCTGCTGGAAGAAGCATTTGATGCTGATTTTGCCATTGTAAAGGCTTGGAAAGGCGACCGTCATGGAAATTTAATTTTCAAGGCTACAGCACGTAATTTCAATCCACTAATGGCCATGGCCGGAAAAATAACCATAGCCGAGGTTGAAGAACTGGTTGAACCCGGAGAATTAGATCCAGACCAAATCCATACTCCAGGAATTTATGTGAATCGTATATTTCAGGGAGAAACCTATGAAAAGCGAATTGAGCAGGTAACTACACGAAAAAAAGACTAAGCGTTTTGGATGCTACATTTTAGGTAAACTTGCGCAATTTTTGACATCAATAATGGAGCAGAAAATTAGATTCTATTCGTGTTTAAATGAGCTAGAAATAGGCCAAATTCCAGATTGATTTACCCATTGTCGTTTCATTAAACCGAACAGAAAAATTGATTTTTTATATTAATCCGATGGTTAAAAAAAACTCAAACAATTAAAGAATATTCTAAAAGTGTAATTTTCGAGAATTATTTTAGGGTAAATTATTATTAAATTCAATTAAATAAATAAATTGCCCCCACAACAACCAACCATTATGGCAACACTGAATATCACAATCGATGAAAACCAATTACCGGTTTTCGCAGATTACTATCGCAGCGAGAAGAAAAAACTGGAAGCCCAGTTAGATTACATCAACAAAATTCTTGCTAAAATTGATGGAAAATCAGGCAAAAAAGGCCGCGGAAGACCTAAAAAAGCTTCAGCCGCAGCAGCCGCTAAAGAAGGTGCAGCAACAGGCAAAAAACGCGGACCAAAGCCAGGTTCAAAACGTGGACCTAAACCAGGTTCAAAAAGAAAAGCGAAAGCTACAACAGGCGCAAAACGTGGACCAAAACCAAAAGTAAAAACTGAGGTTTCTCCAGACGCTAACACTGAAAATTAATAGAAAGCCGCCCCATAAAGGCGGCTTTTTTATTTGTCTTGAGTTGAATTTGCTGAATTGGGATCTTTAATTCTGTCATTCGGATTGATGCCGGAAATAAGTTCCAGATTTATTCCATCGCTTAATCCTGTTTTCAATTCGCGTTTTTCAAAAACCTGCGGTTTGGTTTCAACCTCAACAAAGGTTTTTCCATTTTCAAATAAAAGGACAGCCTCAGGAATACAAAATACGCTATCCCTTCTATCGAGAACGATATCCGCATTTGCACTATAACCAGCACGTAAGAATACGCCTTTTGCCAGATCAACCTCTGCTTTTACCTGGAATTGAATTGCTCCATTTTCCTTCACACCTTTAGGAGCGATAAACTCAAGCCAAGCCTTGAATTTTTCCGAATCAATAGCTCCCACTGTTAAAATGAGCTCCATCCCGGGCTTAATTTTTCCAACCTCACTTTCATCAACCTTGCCTTCAAAAATCATTTCGCCCATATCTGCCACAGTAGCTATTGTTGTACCCTCATTGAAGGTATTTGATTCGATAACACTGCTGCCCTCCTTAAGAGGTACGTCAAGAATCATTCCGTCTATTGTGCTTCTTACAATGGTATTTGTTGATTTACCGGAATATTTACTCACCCCTTCACGAATTAACTGAATATTATTCTCGGCAGCATCCAACTCTTCTTTTGCATTATTTAAAGCCAGCCGGAACTGCTGAAAATCTGCTGAGGCCAACATGTTCGCCTCAAATAACTTCTGATTTCGGTCAAAATCAAGCTTTGCATTCTCGAATGCCAAACGTGCTCTGTTTAGTCTCGACTCTGCATTAGCCAAATTAATCATATTTGGAATAATGCGTATCTGTGCAATTTTGTCTCCTCTTTTTATCTTTTGTCCAGCCACTACAAACAATTTTTCAATAATACCTGAGACCTGTGGTTTAATATTGACTTCCTTTCTTGGCACCACAGCGCCGGTAGCCACCGTTTTCTTAATAATATTCATTTTTACCGGGCTAATGGTTTTGTAGGTAACCGGTTTTTGAATTGATTTTTGGTACAGGAACCAAATGGTGTAAACAAATAATCCTGCCAAGGCAAAAATCAAGGTTATTTTTACTAGTTTTTTCATACTTATTATTCCGCTCTTAACGCATCAACAGGACTAATTGTAATAGCCTTTCGGGCTGGAATTATTCCTGCTAATGCTCCACAAATAATTAAAATCAATAAGGCCTTTAAAGCAATTCCTATCTCAACACCCGGCTGATAAAACATTCCGGTATCCTGGCCTTCTAACGCTTTATTTACTCCTTCCATTAGAAAAACCCCTGCAATTAGTCCAAAATAGCCGGCAGATGTTGTTAAAACTATGGCCTCAGCCATAATTTGGGTAATAATTGATGTAGGACTTGCGCCAATTGCCCTACGAACACCTATTTCTTTTGTCCGCTCATTCACAATAATCAGCATAATATTACTTACGCCAATTACACCTGCAAGCAATGTTCCGGTTCCAACCACCCAAACCAAAATTCGTATTCCATTGAATAGGCCTTGAATCTTCCCAAATTCTTTTTCAGTATTCCAACTACCTATGGCATAGGGATCGTCGGGAGAAATTTTATGCCTCGCGGCAAGAATCTTCTTTACTTTAGATTCAACCAATGAAGCTGAAAAGGCTGGTTTTGCAGTAATACTAAACCAACCGATCTTTCCTCCCCAATTGAAAGCTTGCTGAAAGGTGGTAAACGGAATATACACGGTTTGAATCTTTTCTTCCGCCTCCCCTCCTGCGCCCTCAACCGTCGTAGTTCCAACCACTCTAAACCATGTTCCATTCACTTGGATGTACTTTCCCAAGGGGTCTTCATTCGGTTCAAAAAGAACTTCTTTTACACGGCTTCCAATTACACAAACTTTCCTTTTTTCTTGAATATCCAATTGGTTGATGTATCGGCCTGAGTTCATTTTAAACCCTTGCACAAAGCGATTCTCCGGAAAATCTCCGCGCACGGAAAAAGGACCTGCCTTAATCCCACGCGTGACATTGTTATCCCCTCTAAATCCACCCAGTTGGCAAGAAGGACACAAGTATTCTATTTCGGGAACCTGGTCTCTTAAGGCTTGAATATCCTCCACCTGAAAATTAAACGATCTACCTCTAGGCAAACCCATGTAGGAAACAGTAGTGCTCTGCGTCCACATATAAACCGCATTGGAGGCATTTTCTGCAAAAGATCTAGTCACCCCTTTTTCCAAGCCGCGACCAGCTCCCAGCATTATCATGAGCATGAAAATTCCCCAGAAGACCCCAAAAGCGGTCAATGTGGTCCTGAGCCTATTTCGCTTAAGCGTTTGAACAATTTCGTTTATGCGATCACTTTCAACCATATTATTCGTCTCTTAAGGCCTCAATAGGATGAATGGAAGCAGCATTCTTTGCTGGAAAATACCCAGCCAATAAGCCTGCAAGAATCAGAATAGCCATTGCAAGTAAAGCCACACCCAAATTAACTTCGGGGTTTCTGAAATAATCAGAATTGGGAACATAGGCAGCGAACAATTCAAGCAAAAAAACACCTGAAATCAATCCGATGTATCCGAAAAACGAGGTAATGAAAACGGCTTCAAACAAAATCAAACCAACAATGCTAGCGGGAGTTGCACCCAAGGCTTTTCTAACTCCAATCTCCTTGGTTCTTTCTTTAACTACAATCATCATGATATTGCTAACACCCACAATTCCTGCAATTAATGTCCCTAATCCAATAAGCCATACAAAAGCATTAATACCTTGAATGAGGCCCATAATTTTCTTGAACTCAGTTAAATTATTCCAAACAAAAACAGCCTTTCTATCATTGGGGTCGAAATGATGCCTTTTGGCCAACAAGACACGCAATTCATCTGTAAGAGCCTCGCTTTTATCGAGGTTACTTTCATCAAAGGTTAGTACAATTTGATCAATAAAATGAGTGCCAGTAAATGCACGTTGGGTTGTAGAAACGGGGACATAAGCCCTTCTGTTGTCTTGTTCATTTCCATCATCCGTAAAAACCCCTACTACCTGAAAAAGTATTCCTGAAATGTTCAGTTCTTTACCCAAAGGTTCTTCTTCTTTGAAGAGTTCATCTGCTACCTTTTTTCCAATAGCAGCCACTTTTCGAGCTTCCCGTATATCTACATCATTGATAAATCTTCCTTTAAGCATTTGAACCTTCTCTGCATGCAACATTCCGGGATGAACTCCCTTCATATTGAATGAACCATAGCGGTTACCATAACTAAACAGATTAATATCCCACATGTGCATGCGGGCACTTGAATGTTCAAGATTTTTGTATTCACGGGTTACATAATCGTAATCTTCGTTTGTAAACCGCAAATCGCGACCGGGTTGGTAGCCCTGGTATGCAAGTGAGGTTTTCCCGGCGTTCAACCAAATACTATTTACTGCATCACGGCTGAACTGATGTTTTACTCCATTTCCAAGACCATTACCGGCTCCTAGCAAAACAATAAGCATAAATATTCCCCAAGCCACTGAAAAACCAGTGAGGAAAGTTCTGAGTTTATTGTTACTCAAACTCGCAATAATTTCCTGCCATTTATCGCTATCGAACATACTCATACAATCAGTCCGTCCTTTAAACGAATTGTTCTCGATGTCATTTGTGCTATATCCTGTTCATGTGTAACAATAACCAGTGTTATTCCTTGTTTATTGACATCTTTCAACAAGCCCATTACATCGTAACTGGTTTGCGTATCCAAGGCACCGGTTGGCTCATCAGCTAAAATCATCTTGGGTTTCGAGATTAGCGCTCTGGCTATGGCGACACGTTGTTTTTGACCGCCCGACAACTCATTGGGATGATGGAGTGCCCAGTCTTTCAAACCAACCATTTCCAGGTGCTCCATGGCTAAACTATTTCGCTTCTTGCGTGGAATATTTTGGTAATAAAGCGGAAGAGCCACATTTTCAAGTGCATTTTTAAAAGCAATCAAATTGAAGGACTGAAACACAAAACCAATAAACTGGCTTCTCAATTTTGCAGCCTGGGTTTCGTTTAGGTGTTGAATTAATTTTCCATTCAGATAATAAGCGCCCTGGTCATACGAATCAAGAATTCCAAGAACATTAAGAAGTGTAGATTTTCCGCTACCGGAAGAACCCATAATTGAAACCATTTCACCTTCTTCAATGGTTGCAGAAACACCCTTAAGAACGGGCAATGGCTTGCCACCAACATGGTAACTTTTTTGAATATTTTCCAACTTAATCATAAGCCATTTCCCGGTTCAATTCTACCACCAATATGCTTTGCCAAAAACCACTCCATTGCCGAATAAAACTCAATTTGATTCTCTTCATTTAAAAATCCATGACCCTCATTTTCTTTAACCAAGTACTTCACAGCAACTCCCCTTTTCTTTAAAGCTTCAACAACCTGGTCGCTTTCATTTTTATTCACGCGAGGGTCATTTAATCCTTGAGCGATAAAAAGAGGCGCCTTAATTTTATCTACGTGAAAAACAGGTGAGGTTTTATACAATCGCAGGGAGTCTTTCAAGGGGTCTCCAATCATTTGATAATACATTTGTTTGAAAGGAGTCCAATACGGTGGAATAGTTTTCATAAACGAAAACAGATTTGAAATACCAACATAATCAACGCCACAGGCGTATAAATCAGGAGTAAATGTTAGGCCGGCAAGTGCTGCATATCCGCCATAACTCGAACCATAAATTGCAATTCGGGTGGAATCTACCTTGCCCGATTTAATCAAGAAACGAACAGCCTCAGTAATATCATCCTGCATTTTCAAGCCCCATTGCCCATATCCGGCTTCATGAAATCTTCGGCCAAAACCCGTTGATCCTCTGTAATTCACCTGCAATACTGCATATCCTCTATTTGCAAGAAACTGAACTTCCGGATTAAACCCCCAATAATCTCTCGTCCAAGGTCCGCCATGCGGATTGACAACCAGTGGAAGATTCTTTGCAGGGATACCTTTTGGTGTGGTAAGGTATCCATGAATCGTAAATCCATCAGAGCTGGTAAAAGAAAAAGGCCTCATTGCGCATAGGTACTTCTCATTCAACCAAGGACCTCGCTCTGCAATTTTGGTAAGTTTTTTATTGATTGCATCATAATGGTAGGAAGCCCCCAATGAAATATCGGAAATAGTCCTCACCAAAAACTTTGTTTCATCAAAATTTGTACTGGTGATTACAACCTCATAATTATCCCCTAAAACCGACTTTAAGTATTTGTAGTGACTCGCCCAGCTAGAATCAAAAAACACCTGTTCCGGCTTATCTTTATGGAATGTAACCGAAATTAATTTTCCTGACTTCTCTGAAAAATCTACCTTTTCTACTTCCACTTCTGGATGTTCATAAAGCGTTTCCATCAAGTGGCCGGAGCCGGCATCCATTTTAATGAGAGCCGCTTTATCACGACCCAGATTACTGATTGCAATTACATGCTGATTGTTTTGCTCAAATACCAGAGGCTGCACGCGATCTCGAAACGAGGTTCGAAGAATAAGACGAAAAGAATCCTGATTTGAAGCTCGAGACCATATTTCATTGGAAATACCATTCGTTCCTATCCCCATTCTAACCATACCCTTGTGATCGCACAGCCATTTTGCAATATGTCCGGGATTTTGCGCCAACAGTTTAAGCTCACCGGTTTGCACATTCAGGCTATAGGCATCGAAGAGGTCCTTTCTGCGTTTATTAATGGCCAAAATTATTTCATAAGGATTGCTTTTGAACTCATCAACAACCTGAATTCGTACACCAGGAAAAGGAGTTAAATAATTCAAGCGACCGGAAACAGGATTTACTGCATACAAATGATAATTTTCATCACCCTGTTGGTCTTTTAAAACAAGTAAACAACTATCCGATTTCCAGAAGTAGGATGCAATATCCCGGTCGGTAAAAAAGGTAAGTTGAGAAGTATCACCTGAACCGTCATTGGCTACAAAAAGGTTCATTCGCTGTTTGAAAGGGCTGGTGAATGCAATTTTTTCTCCTGATGGTGAAAGCAAAATGTAGGAGATATCCGGTTTCCTAAAAAAATTTCTAACCGGAATTATGGGCACAGCATCCGAATTGGAGTTGGAATGCGAGGAACAGGCACCAAGAAGGACCAAGAAACCAAGCAAAGCCCAGCAACGCCACCACAAAAATCTAAACCTTGTCATTTCCTAGCAATTACCCAAACGGTAAAACAACTAAGAATTTCAGGTTTATCCAAAAAAGCATTGATAAATGTGACAGATTGAACTATCGAGAATTAAGCGGCAGGAATGGAAGTATTTGATAATTCAAAAAGGACTCAAGCCTGTAAAAAAACAAGAAATACCGCCACATTGATTAAGGAAAGTTGAAGATTTAAGGCAAAAAAGTAAGTTTGCCGTCATGAATACCAACAGAGGCGACTTACATGCTCCCAAAGGGACCAATTTATCATGCAAGGGATGGGTACAAGAAGCAGCACTTCGGATGCTGCACAACAATCTCGACCCGGAAGTAGCTGAGAAACCTGAAGATTTAATTGTTTATGGTGGAATAGGAAAAGCTGCACGAAACTGGGAAAGCTTTGATTTAATTGTTAAAGCATTGCGCGACTTAAACGAGGATGAAACACTACTTGTTCAATCGGGCAAACCGGTTGGCATACTTCCAACACATCCGGATGCCCCTCGGGTAATCATATCCAATAGCATGTTAGTTCCTAAATGGGCAACCTGGGACCATTTCCACGAATTGGATAAAAAGGGACTTATTATGTACGGTCAGATGACCGCAGGAAGCTGGATTTATATTGGCTCCCAAGGGATAGTTCAAGGTACTTATGAAACCTTTGCAGAGGCTGCACGTCAGCATTTTGGAGGAAGCCTGAAAGGAACGCTGTCTGTGACTGCCGGTTTAGGTGGAATGGGTGGTGCACAACCTCTTGCTGTTACCATGTGCGATGGAGTTTGTTTGGCAGCAGAAATGGTAGAATGGCGTATTAAAAAGCGCATCGAGACGCGTTACCTTGATGTGATGAGCAGAGATATTGATCAAGCGATAGACATGGCTCTTAAGGCCAAGAGCGAAGGAAGAAGGCTATCAATTGGGGTATTGTGCAATATTGTTGACCTGTTAGAACGATTAATTGAACGCAACGTAGTTCCTGATTTGTTAACCGATCAAACATCAGCACATGATCCTCTGAATGGATACTATCCTGAAGGAATTGCAGAAGAAGTTGCGGACCGCATGCGTAAAACAAATCCGGAAAAATATGTGCGTGCATCACTTGACACGATGGCCCATCACGTAAAATTGATGATAACACTTCAAGAGAAAGGCGCCATTGTATTTGATTACGGTAATAATTTGCGTGGTCAGGCCCACGATCAACGGGGAGTAAAAAATGCGTTTGCATTCCCGGGCTTTGTCCCTGCATACATTCGTCCATTATTCTGTGAAGGCAAAGGACCGTTTCGTTGGGTAGCTTTGAGTGGAGATCCTCAAGATATTTACACAACAGATGCTCTCATGAAAGAACTATTCCCTGAAAACCATTCCCTTCATCGCTGGCTTGATATGGCACAGGAAAGGATTGCATTCCAGGGATTACCTGCCCGTATTTGCTGGATTGGACAAGGTGACCGTGAGAAAGCAGCACTTGCATTTAACGATTTGGTAAAAACAGGTAAGGTAAAAGCACCAATTGTTATTGGCAGGGACCATTTGGATACGGGATCAGTAGCTTCGCCAAACCGTGAAACAGAAGCCATGAAAGATGGTTCTGATGCAATTGCTGACTGGCCAATTTTGAATGCACTTATTAATACTGCCGGTGGGGCGAGTTGGGTAAGCGTTCACCATGGCGGAGGAGTAGGAATGGGTTATTCAATTCATGCAGGAATGGTGATTGTGGCAGATGGAACCGAAGCTGCTGCCAAGCGATTAAAAAGGGTATTGCACAACGACCCGGCAATGGGAGTAATCAGACATGCAGATGCAGGTTATGATATTGCCATTGATACTGCTCGGAAACACCGATTGGACTTGAAGCAACGCTTAGAAGACAAGCAATAAATTAGAAACAAAAAAGGTTGCCTAGGCAACCTTTTTTGTTATATCAATTTTATCTGAACTATTCGAACCAAGGGCCGACTAGCGGCCCCGGCCCAACCTTTACTCAAGCCATTTTTCAATGGCAAGCTCTTGTGGGATAAACAATTAAGGTTGAACCTAATCCCAATATCGTTGTCGTTAAAGACGAAAAACGAAAGTACTTATTTTTGATGAATTTCCTATTTTTTTTACAAATCTAAATCCTCACTTCGTCCCAAATTTGAAATGTGGTCTTAAATAATGGTTGAAAGGTTCTCGAGACTTTTCAGAAAAGCTTCCTTTTTTCTTCTTGATACTTCAACCTCTGCACCATCATTCATCACTACAATTCCCCCTTCACCTTTAATATACTTTTTGATGTATTTCAGGTTAATCAGATTAGAATGATGCACTCGACAGAAATTGTAATTTTGGAGCAGCTCTTCGTATTCCTTCAAAGTTCTACTCACCAAAATCGGCTTTTCATTAATAAGGAAGAATCGAGTATAATTTGCATCGGATTCACAGCGGATAATTTGGTCCAAGGAAATAAACAGAATGCCTTCTGAGGTTGGCAAACTGAGTTTGTAGTTTTGATTTCCTATAGCCTTCAGGTTATTGAGTAAATTTTCAATTTGAGCCTGTCCCTCCTGCTTGTCCCTATTGATGAATTTTGCATGTGCTTTACGAATTGAATTCCCCAACTCTTCCATGTCGATTGGCTTTAGCAGGTAATCGAGAGCGCTGAATTTTATAGCCTGAATTGCATAATTGTTGTAAGCTGTTGTAAAGATTACATCAAAGGTTCTATTGGGCACCTCGTTCAGCAAATCGAATCCATTTTTGTAGGGCATTTCAATATCCAGCAAAACCAGGTCCGGATCATGCCTTGCGATTAGCTCCTTAGCTTCATCTACATTTGCAGCTTCACCAACGAGAAGCACAAGATCCTGGAAGTGACTCAATAAGGATTTAAGCGCATTTCGGCCTCTTTGCTCATCCTCTACAATAATTGTTTTCAATACATCAGCCATGGTGAATAGGTAATTTAACTATGATTCGTGTTCCACATGCAGCGCCATCTGAATCTACCAAATCAATTACTTCAATATTAGGACCAAATCCATACAATTTCTTCAAAATTTCAATTCTTTCTGCTGTAATTTTCATAGCCTTTGATTGGTGGCCTCCTGATTTTTCTTTCCGGATTTTCATAGCAGCTTCCCTTCCTATGCCATTGTCCTCAATAATACAGGTGAGAATATTCTCATCTTCCATAGACAAAGAAAGCTTAAGAACACGGTGGGTAGTTTTGTACTGAAGCCCATGCCAAATGGCATTTTCAACAAAAGGTTGAATAACCATAGTTGGAATTTGATCATCAAGATTGACAGATTTATCCAAGGCCAGGTGGAATTCAAATCCATTATCCATGCGCAAGGACTCCAATTCAATGTATAGTCTTAAAAATTCTATTTTCTGGGAGATTGAAATAAAGGTTGATTCTGAATTATCTAGAATCATGCGTACAAGTTTGGCGAATTTACTCAGGTATTTAGCCGCTTCCATCCCTTGGTGATTCAACACAAAATCCTGGATTGAATTCAGGGAATTAAAGATAAAATGCGGGTTCATCTGAGCCCTCAATGCCTTCAGTTCCAGTTCACCCATCATACCCGACACCTTCATTTTTTGTTGTTCATTTCTAAGAACAACTTTAAATCTCCAGTAGAACCCGAATCCAATAAGTAAAAGCGTCATAAACAAAACAAGGCCTTTAAACAACCAGGTTTGCCACCAAGGCTGAGCAATTACAAAACGAATGGAGGCAATGTTCCGACTGAAGATACCATCTGCATTTGACGCCTTAACCAAAAACCGATACTCACCAGGTGGTAATTGCGAGAAAGAAGCGAAACGTCGCTCACCTGCATCAATCCATTCCTCCTTTAAACCCTCTATCTTGTAGTAATAGCGATTATTGCCAACGAAATTGTAGTCGAGTGCAACAAAATCAAAAGAAATATCATTCTCCTTGTAGGTAAGGTAAAGGCTGTCTGCAAGGTCCAATTGTTTATTAAAAACTTTGATTTGTTTAATAACCACCGGACAATTGGAGGTATCATCTTTCAACTGCTCTGGAGTGAACCAGGAAAATCCATTCACACCGCCAAATACAAGCTGATTATCGGAGAGTAAACAAGCAACTTTTTCATTGAACTCATTCCCCTGAAGTCCATCATAGCTGTCATAATTTTTGATGGAATAATCCCGTAGGTCAAGTCTTGATAGGCCTGAATTGGTACTCATCCAAACCTCTCTGCGGTTTGAAGCAAGTAATAACCCATAAACATTGTTATTCGCAAGTCCCTGATTATCGGTAATACTCAATACAGAGCCATCCTTTTTCTGCACCAATAATCCTTGACTGATTGTACCAATTAACAAGCTTCCATCCGGCACCATGAGTACTGAAACAACATGAATTTTTCGACCATTTCGCGAAACCAGTACCGGTTCAATTTGATCCCCTTGAATGGAATACCGATAAAGTCCACGTGTGGTAGCAATTAGGAATGACCCGGAATTAAGCCTGTAAAAGGTTCTTACATTGTTTCCACTTAAACCAGAGTTTGCAATATCAAAGGTTTTAAGTACCTCACGGGATTGCACATCAACAAGCAAAAGACCTTCACGTGTACCAACCCAAAAGCGTGATTCTGATTCGTGAAGGAGCGCATTGCACTGTCGGGAAATCAACCTGTTTTCTCCAAGCAAATTTATTCGACTGGCCTTACCTTTATTTACAGTTAAATCAAAAATTCCATCCTGAGTAGAAAGCAGAGCATGTCCTTGCAAATCGGGTCTTGGAGTGATTGAGTAAATTCCAATTCCCGGCAAATTGGCTACCTGAGCAAGGCTTCTCCGACCAAAGTCAAAAAGGAGCACACGGCCATCATCTGTTGCTACTAAACCATCGTTATTCCAGTTAGAAAGGGCAAAACAATTCAAACCAAAACCAGCTTCCTCGCCACTTAAGGAATTAAATTTAAACCGAAATGGATGATAGCGATTTAAGCCACCAGTTCGTGTTCCAATCCAAATATTGTTGTTTCTATCTTCAAAAATGCTGAGAATTTTATTGGTAGAAAGAGAAAATTTATTTCCAGATTCATGCCTCAAAACCTGAACATCTCCAGTCTTAAAATTTATCGAGCGTAGGCCATCATCAAACCCAATAAGTACTAAGTTAGGAGTGGCATACATGCAGGTATAATTTCCGGCATTCCCTAACTGAACTGTGGAACTGGCAATAAATTCGCCCGCCTTCAGGCTTCCGATTATTACCGATTGTTCATCTGTTAAAATGGCAATTTTATTCTTATCATTTACGCATAATCCGCGTATCAGAAAATCAACATTCAGGACTTCCTTTTCAATTTTTCCTGATTGTTGTTTGATGTACAATAGTTTGTCGGCAGAAGAAACCAATAGGTAATTCCTGTCATGAACAACAATTCCAGTTATCGGTAAATCTTTTAGGATTGGTTTGAAGCTTCCCGATTTGTAATCCAATAAAAACAAGCCATTATCTGCTCCTAACCACGCCCCGAAAGCGGTTAGTTTTAGAAAGCGGGGTGAGTTGATATGAATAGGAATGATATAATTAACTGATTTGAATGTTCGAGTATTTACAAGGCTTATTCCCGACTCCGTTAAAACACCCAGCTGATTGGAAAAGGAAGAAAGTTGCTGAATTCTTCCGGGATAAATTGAAGCCGGATCATTTTCATGGTACCTTAGCACATCAAACGAGTAACCATCAAAGCGGTTCAAACCATCCTCGGTTCCAATCCATAAAAAACCACACGAATCCTGCTCAATTGAAAAAACAGAATTCTGTGAAAGTCCTAGCTTATCATCAATTTGTTCAAACCGCAGAATTTGCGCTTGTACTTGAAACAACAATGCCTGTAAACAAATCAGGAAAAGCGACTTAATTCGTGGATTGAAACTCATTCAGTGAACTAAAATACAACTCTACAATGAACAATTACTTAGTTTTTACTATAATCCTTGATGAAGAGCTGCGCGAAATTCTGATAGCCGAACTTGCCGAAATTGGTTTTGAAGGATTTATGGAGCAAGAAAATGGCATAGAAGCCTATTTACCGGAAGCCGATTTTGACCAAGAGGGCTTTGATTCAATTTTAACCCGCTATGGTATTGCACCAAACCAAGTTACGAAAAAACACCAGGAGCCAGAAAACTGGAATGCCAAATGGGAAAGTGATTTTCAACCTGTTACTGTAGAAAACAAGCTCATTGTGAGAGCGCCTTTTCATGAGCCTTCAGGAGATTATGAACTCGAACTTATCATTCAACCCAAAACTTCATTTGGTACCGGCCATCACGAAACCACCAGAACCATTTTAGGCCTGATGATTGAAAGCAACTGGAAAGAAAAATCAGTTTTTGATTTTGGAGCGGGAACTGGAATTCTTGCAATTTTGGCTAAAAAACTCGGAGCCGGTTATGTTTTTGCAAATGATATTGACGACTGGGCGGCTGAGAATATCCTCGAAAATTTGGCACTAAACCATTGTGATGAAATTGATTTCAAAAAAGGAGGTTTAGAGGTTTGTCCGGAAAAAAGTTTCGATTGTATTTTGGCCAATATCAATAAAAATGTGTTAATGGGAAGTTTTGACAAGTTGTCCTCCGTATCACATGCAAAAACCGAATTATTCATTAGCGGATTTTTTGAAACTGATTTGCCGGATTTATTGATAAATGCTGAAGCCGCAGGATGGAAATTTATCGGCAAACGAGTTGAAAATGGCTGGTGCGCTGCCATTCTTCAAAAAGCATAAAAAATTGAAAACTGCATTTGTATCTTTCACCCTGAAATTCCAACGTATGAAAATTGTAAAGAAGGTTCTTATTGTTTTAGTTGGCCTGTTCATTATACTAAATGGTATTGGCCTTTTATTACCCCGTGAAGTAAAGGTTGAGCGCAGTGTTGTAATAAAATCTGCCCCAACAGTTCCCTTTCATTTAATTAACGAATTAAAGGCATGGAAAGAATGGAGTCCCTGGCATAAACTCGACACCAATGCCGTTTGGACATTCAGCGAACCCGCTTCCGGGAAAGGAGCATGGTACAGTTGGGCAAGTGAAAATAAAAACGTTGGTAAAGGAAAATTGACTTT
This sequence comes from Bacteroidia bacterium, assembly GCA_023151275.1. Classification (GTDB taxonomy): domain Bacteria; phylum Bacteroidota; class Bacteroidia; order UKL13-3; family UKL13-3; genus CAISCU01. The sequence continues at coordinate 33,350 of JAKLJI010000001.1, forward strand.
GATGGAAGTTAAGCCGGACGAACTTATTTCTACTAAGCTCGAATTTGACGGTATGGAACCATCGAAAGCCGAGTTTTTATTTGAAAAAAATGGGGACGAAGTGAAAGTAACCTGGACCATGGAAGCTGATTTAGGAGCATTTCCTCTAGCACGATTTTTCGGATTATTTTTTGACAGCATGATTGGCCCGGATTATGAAAAAGGGCTTGCCAGCTTAAAACAACTCTCAGAAAATCAAACAAATCTACCGCGCATTGGAGGATTTGAAGCTGAATTCAGAGATTTCCCTGGTCTTGATTACATTGGAATCCGCGAAAAAGTTAGTTCTGAAGTGATTGGTCAAAAAATGGGAGAATGGTATAGCACTTTAAGTGCAGAACTTAGCAAGCAAGGCGCTAAAATCAATCAGGCCCCGTTCTCAATAAATTACTCAGCAAGCGGAAATGTGTTCGACATTGAAGCAGCAATGGGATATACCGGAACAATTACTGAAAATGGCCAAATCAAAAAAGGACATCTTGATGCCGGAAAGGTATTGGTTGTAAAGTATTATGGAGACTACATGAATACCGGAAGAATTTACCTGCCTGCATTTGAATTTTTAAGCCAGCAAGGTATGAAGGCCACTGGTGCTCCTTTGGAGTTTTATGTTACAGACCCTGGCATGGAAAAGGATACTAGCAAATGGTTAACAGAAATAATTTTCCGTGCCCAATAAACTAACCATGAAATACCACAAACTCAATCAACAACTCTTTATTCGCAACAGAGCGCGATTCAAAGAACAGATTAAACCAAATTCAATAGCAATTTTCTATTCCAATGATGAACATCCTTGGAATGGCGATTCGCACCATACCTTCAAGCAAAACAGTGATTTATTCTGGCTCACGGGCATATCCCAAGAAGACACTATTTTGGTATTGGCACCTGATAACCCGGTTGCAGAAATGCGGGAAGCTTTGTTCATTAAGCGGACCAATGAAACCATGGTAATATGGAATGGACATAAGCATACCCTTGAAGAAGCTCGTGAAATCAGCGGAATTACTTCCATTTTTTGGAAAGATGAATTCGAAGCAAAAGTTCATCCTTGCATCAATTATTCATCTCATATTTACCTCAATCTAAACGAAAACGACAGGGCGGTTATTCATACGCCTTACAAGGATTTACGGGTAGCCAGAGAGATGCGCGACAGGTATCCTTTGCATCATTTTGAAAGGGCTGCGCCTATTCTTCATCGCTTAAGAAGCATTAAATCTGACCTCGAGCTTGAACTCATGCGCGTGGCCGTTGACATTTCATCAAAAATGTTCAGAAGGCTATTGGGCTTTGTTAAGCCTGGTGTAATGGAATACGAAGTTGAGGCGGAAATAATCCATGAATTTATTAGAAACCGTGCAAATGGACATTCCTTTCACCCCATCGTAGCCTCTGGCAAGAACGCATGTATTCTGCATTATGTAGATAACAATGGACCTTGCAGAGATGGGGAATTGTTATTGATTGACAGTGGAGCTGATTATGCCAACTATGCCAGCGATATGACAAGAACCATTCCGGTAAATGGAAGGTTTACACCACGTCAAAAAGCGGTGTACAATGCAGTTCTTCGGGTAATGCGTGGAGCACAGGCTCTTTTAAAACCCGGAGTTTTGTTGATGGAATACCACAAACAAGTTGGAGAATTGATGGAAAAGGAATTGGTTGACCTCGGATTAATCACCCTTTCGGATATCCAGAAACAAAATCCTTCCTGGCCGGCCTATAAAAAATATTTCATGCATGGAACAAGTCACTTCTTAGGAATCGACGTGCATGATGTGGGTATGCGTTATGAGCCCATGCAGGCAGGAATGACTTTCAGTTGCGAGCCGGGTATTTATATCCAGGAGGAAGGCATTGGCATCCGTATTGAAAATGAAATGTTGATTACCAAGGACGGTTCATTAGACCTCATGAGTCATATTCCTGTAGAGGCAGATGAAATTGAGCAATTGATGAACTCCTAATGTTTGAGCACGTAAATTGCTTCCTATTCGACATGGATGGGCTTCTGGTTGATTCAGAACCCTTATGGAAAATTGCGGAGAAAGAAGTTTTTGGCAAGCTAGGACTTAGCCTTGACGATGAGCTGCTAAGGCAGGTAATGGGATTTAGGCTAAACGAAGTAATTGCGCATTGGTACAGGTATCAACCTTGGGAAAATCCTGATTTTGCAAAGACCGAACGCGAAATAATTGACTGTATGAAGTCATTGATACAACACCGGGCAACTGCAATGCCCGGTGTTTATGCGGTATTGGAAGAATTGCAACGCAGGAATGCCAAAATAGCCCTAGCCTCTTCCTCTTCCATAGAACTTATTGAAACGGTTGTTGAGAAACTGGAATTAGGCCCTTACCTACAGCGGTGTTTTTCGGCTCAAAATGAAACCTATGGAAAACCTCATCCGGCCATTTTTATAAATGCTGCAGAAGCTATGCAAGCTAAACCTCACGAATGCCTGGTTTTTGAAGATTCAAAAAACGGAATGATTGCAGCACTGGCCGCAAGAATGCATTGCATAGTTGTCCCTGAAGAAGCCCATTTTGAAAAGGCTTGGTGGAGTTTAGCCGATGCCCGACTTAGCAATCTTGAAGAGTTCCTTAAGTTGATTTAACAATGGAAAGTTATTACCTGGAATGCGATTACGATGGAATTGTTCATAATGCCTACTCCTCGTTTACCGAGTTGGAGGATTTTGATATTCGGAATGGAACGCATATTTCAAAACAGGTAATGCCTGAAAGTATAAAAGCTGTCATTGAAGAATTTATTCAAGGAAGTCAAAAATACAGGCTGGTAAAAAATCTTCCCGTCGGAGGAAACATCTTCGATTTAAAACTGATTGACAAAGACCACACTTTTGTTTGCATGATGTCGCAGGTAAGCATTGATGTTTCTGTGAAATCAGAATTGGAATCGAATAAAAATACTTTTCGTGTTTTGGTTGATGCCACATTCGATATTATCTGGTCGTTTGATTTAGATTATAAACTTACAGCTGCCAATAAAGCCTTTTTTGAATTGCGTCGAAAAGCAAACAATAGTCAAATCCGAATTGGTGATAATATTTTCAAAGACGTTTCCGAAATCACCCGACAAAAGTGGTTACCCCTGTATAAAAAAATTCTTGATGAGGGGCTGCCCTATAAATTTGAGGAAAAACGCTGGTTTGGAGATGAGGAAAGCTACGTACTCATATCACTTAATCCCATAAAAGATGAGAATGGTAAAGTACAAGGCTGTATGGGAATTACGCATGATATCACGGCACTAAAAAAGCAAAAAGAGCTTTTGAAAATTCACAACGACTCTCTTCAAAAAATAACCAACAGACTTGAAACTGACATTTACGAACCGATTGAGGTATTGAATCAGCTTATTTCTTTAGAAACCGATTCTGAAAACCTGACTCAACACCAATTGGAGAATTTTAGACGGGTTAAAGAAATTACAGCAGACCTCCATAAAAAGATTGAGGAGCTCAAAAATGAACTCCTCAAACCTCTTTAATTATTTTCTTTTCTCAATCACCTTAAACAACTCATCGAGTTTAGGGCTAAGAATTATTTCAGTTCTCCGGTTTCGGGCCCTTCCTTCTGAAGTTTCATTGCTTGCCCTGGGTTGAAATTCACTTCTTCCGGCGGCAGTTAATCGGTGTGGTGCAACTTTATGCTCCTTGCTGATGAAGCGAACGATGTTATTAGCCCGAGCTGTACTTAAATCCCAATTATCTGCAAACTGAGCTGTTTTGATTGGAACATTATCGGTGTGGCCCTCAATTAATATGTCAATTTCCGGATTTTTATTCAAGACATCTGCCAGTTTTTTCAAGGCATCAAGGCCTTTTTCTTCTACAACTGCGCTTCCCGATTTGAAAAGCAATTTATCGCTCAACGAAACATATACCTTTCCGTTCTTCATCTCCACTGTTAAATCTTCAGAATTGAAGCTCAATAGTGCTTTTTTAACAAGGTCGTTCAAGGCATTTGTTAAGGAATCCTGCTTTCGTATAATGGACTCCAATTCAGCCAGCTTTCTTTCTCGGGCCTTTAATTGCTCATCACGCAATTTCAGTTGCTCGTCTCTACCTTTCAAAAGTGCATCCCTTGCTTCAAGCTGTTCAGTTTTTTCGCGCAAAGCAAGATTCAGTTGCTCAGTTTTGCTCAGGCTCGATTTAATTAAATCAGTATATCGGTTATGCATTTCCTGATAATCGGCATTTAATTTGGCGTAGTCCGCATTCAAAACCTTGTGCTTACTTACCAAATCTTGGTACAATGAATCCAAGAAACGGTACTTGATTCCGCGTTCGGTGGTATCCTTGGCGTATTTAATGGTAAGACTGTTTAAGGAATCGCGTTGGCGAGTTGCCAATTCCAATCTACCTGAAAGAAAAAAGTTGTGCGATTTTTCCTTGAAACCTTTGGGATTATTGATTTTCCCTTTGGGTTCAAGCTCTTGGGCATGAATTGAAGTTGCCCAGAAACCGAGTGCGATCAATAGAAATTGAATAGACTTTTGCATACTACGAAGTACCAAAATCAAAATCCTTCCCGCAAAAAAGAGCGACTTAAGTTTTCAAGAGCAAAGCTGGGGTTGCCTAAAAATAAAAACAGCCCCGGGAACTCCGAGGCTGTTTTTACGAAATGCTCTTAATATTAGGATTTTTTCTTGCTGAACATCTTTTCGAAGTCGATAACAATTGGTGTTGCAATTCCAATAGAAGAATAAACACCCCAAATGATACCCACTAACAAGGCGAAGTTAAATCCACGGATTACATCACCACCCCAGATAAAGAGAACAAAAGTTACCACAAATACGGTGAATGAGGTAATGAAAGTTCTATTTAAGGTGCTGTTCAGAGCGTTATTGATTACCAATTCTTTATTGGTTTCGTGGTGGTGGGTACCCAGGAACTCACGAATACGGTCAAATACAACCACGGTATCGTTAATCGAGAAACCAATAATAGTAAGAACCGCAGCGATGAAGTTCTGATCAACCTCCATTGGGAAAGGAAGGATACCATCGAAAATGGAATAGAATCCTAACATCATCAGCACGTCGTGCGCCAAGGCAACTGTAGCACCCAAAGCATATTCCCATTTAAGGAACCTAGCCCAGATGTAAAGTGCAATACCAATAAGAGCAATGATTGCAGCCCAAAAAGATGCCACTTTGATATCATTCGCAATTGTTGGACCCACTTTAGCAGAACTTAAGATTTTTGCATTTGGATCAATTTTTGCTAAGCCCTCTCTCAGCTTACCTTCAACAACTTCAGCTGCATTTTCACTTTGGCTATCAATCATGTAGGTTGTGGTAACTTTGAATTTACCGCTGGTTCCTACGGTTTTCACTTCAGGAGCAGAGCCAAAAGGAGCGCTCATGGCTTCGCGAATATTTTCACCGGTTGTAGGAGTGGTAAACTCAATTACATACGTCCAACCACCTTTGAAATCAACACCAAGTGTAAATCCTTTGGTGAACATGGAAATCAAACCAGCCAAAATAATTACACCAGAAATGATATAGTATTTGAACCTGTTTTGAACGAAGTTGATATTGATGTTTTTGAATGCATTTTCAGAGAAAGCTCTTGAGAATTTTACTGCATAACCTCTATCTAACTGCCATTCTGTGATAACACGTGTTAACAATACCGCAGTAAACATAGAAGAAAGGATACCGATAATCAAGGTAATTGCAAATCCTTGAACCGGACCTGTTCCGAATGCATAAAGAACGATACCTGCAAGTAAGGTTGTTAAGTTAGAGTCAATAATTGAAGATGCAGCATTTTGGTAACCATCGGTTAACGCATTTTTCAAACTTCTGGCGGCTTGTAATTCTTCTTTCACACGCTCATTAATTAGAACGTTTGCGTCAACTGCCATACCAATGGTAAGTACGATACCTGCAATACCTGGAAGAGTAAGCGCAGCACCCAATGAAGCAAGTACACCGATGTTGAAGAAAATATTCAACAATACAGCGATGTTAGTTACATAACCACTGTTGTTGTAATAAACAACCATGAAAACCAAAATAGCAATTGTAGCGACTACCATTGACCACAAACCTTGGCTAATGGCTTCAGCACCTAAAGTAGGACCAACAACCGCTTCTTCAACAATACGAGTTGGAGCTGGCATTCTACCAGACTTGAGGATATTGGCTAAGTCACCAGCTTCTTCAGCAGTAAAGTTTCCACTGATAGATGAACGGCCATTTGGAATTTCACCATTAACAGTTGGTGATGAGTAAACTACATCATCCAAAACAATGGCAATGCTATGACCAACGCTATTTCTGGTAAGATTTTTCCAAATTTTGGCACCTTCAGCATTCATGCTCATGGAAACCTCAATTTGTCCGGTTGGATTGATGTCTTTACGCGCTTCAGTTACTTTATCCCCTGTTAAAGAGGCAGTACCATCTCTATCCGTTTTAAGGGCATGAAGCAAAACAGCTTCCTGTTGTTCGCCAATTCCTTTAGCTTCCCAAGCGAACTTAATATTTGCTGGCAAGGCAATTGCCACCTCACGGCGAGCAAGCATTGCATTAATACGTGCAGTATCTCTAACAGCTGCAATACCGCAAGCTGAGCCTTTTGCAACAAGCATTCCCTTGTCGTCTGCATTTGGTCTTAAGTAAGCAAAAAGAGGATTTTCTTTAGCAAACTCTTCAAAGCTTTTAGCTTCTTTAGCAGCAGTATCAGATTTCAATGAATCGGCAGTTGCAGTTTTATTGGCATTACCCAAACTTGCTAATGAACTACTTGACGCAGTGGTATCGGCAGTTGCGGTTTTAGCAACAGTTTCGGTTGCAACAACTTTCTTCAAAACTTCGTTTGCATCGCTGAGGTATTTATAAGCTTCAGGATTGTCGAAAGTTTGATAGAACTCCAATTTCGCAGCACCCTGAAGGAGTTTACGAACACGAGCAGGATTATCTACACCCGGAAGTTCAACCAAAATTCTTCCACTACCTTCAAGTTTCTGGATATTAGGCTGAGTTACACCGAATTTGTCGATACGAGCGCGAAGGATTTGGAAAGAGCGATCGATGGCTTGGTTAGCTTCTTCGCGGATATAAGCAACAACCTCTTCGTTTGAAGAAGAAAGTTTAATTCTATCGCGGTTTGAAGGGTTAGCAAAAATTGCAGACAATCTAGCATTTGGAGCTATTTCGGCAAATTTTTCCGAGAAAAGAGTTACATAATCCTTTTGTGAAGATTTTTGAGCTTCACGTGCTGCTTCTACTGCTTGGTTGAAGGCTGGATCTGAATTGTTATTGGAAAGGCCACGTACCAAATCGGCAAGTGAAACTTCCAGTGTAACGTTCATTCCACCTTGAAGGTCAAGACCCAGATTAAGTTCGCGTTCCTTACATTGCAAGTAGGTAAACTTTTTCAAACCCAGGAAATTGTACACTGTCAAACGGGAAACTGAATCCAGGTAATTCCGTTCTAACTCAGGATTGCCATTCGCGAATTCTTCCGCATCCTTCTCAATCTGGTAGGCCTTCCAAGTGAATGACAATTGGAATAAGCTAACCAGCACCAAGGCAATCGCAAAAAACTTTACTGCTCCTTTACTTTTCATTGTTGCTTTATGTTCTGTATATGATATCGTTAAATCAAAGGCTGGCAAATATAAGGGAGGACATCAGCAAAAGCAAAAAAGGTTTAAAAACCTGAATTACTGAAACTTAAGTTTAAAATGGTCACTTTTCTGGATTTCTAAGCGAAGCTATTTACAATCTGTGGGAAAGTGAAAACATGCCATATTGAGGTGCAAGCTAGATTCGTTAGTCCTAAAAACGAACAAAAAAAATGGAACAAGAAAGCGGCTTAAGTTTATTTGACCTGATTGTAAAAGGCGGTGTTATTATGATTCCGCTTGGTATATTATCTATGATAAGCATCTATGTTATTATTGAACGGTGGATATTTATCAATCAGGCATTGAAGCTGGAGGCCAATTTCATGGCCAACCTGAACGATCTACTGGGTAAGGGAGACATCAAGGCCGCCAAGGCCTATTGCCAGCGTCAAAACAATCCGATTTCAAGGGTAATTGAAAAAGGGATAAATCGCATAGGCAAACCCATTAAAGATATTGAATCGGCAATGGAAAGTGTATCAGGCATTGAGATGGACAAGCTTGAAAAGAATCTTGGATTTCTTGGGATAACGGCTGGTATTGCACCCATGCTTGGATTTATTGGGACCATTTCGGGTATTATTAAAATCTTTTACAACATTTCGGTTAGTGATAATATTAGCATTGGATTAATTGCCGGAGGATTGTACGAGAAGATGATTACTTCGGGAACTGGTTTGATTGTAGGATTAATTGCTTATGGAGGATACCACTTGTTGAATACACGAATCGACCGATTCTCGCATAAACTTCAACAATCTGCCATTGATTTTATTGATATTCTGGAAAGCTGATCGGAGGAAACCCAATGAACTTCAGAAGAAAAAAAAGGTTTGAGGCAGAGGTTTCAACCCATTCACTGAATGATATTATGTTCTTCCTGCTGTTGTTTTTTCTCATTATTTCAACAGTAGCCAATCCCAGCGTAATAAAAGTTTTGCTTCCAAAAGCAAACAACAATCAAACACTTAATAAAAAACAGGTTACCCTTACCATTAATAAGAGTAAGGAATATTATTTGAATGATAAGCTAATTGTACCTGCAGACCTTGAAGGGAAGATTCTGGAAGAAACTGCGGGCGTTCCAGACCCAACCATTGTGCTGCGTATGGATGCTGAGTTAACCATTCAAGACTTGGTTGATATTCTGTCAACAGGAACAAAACTGAAAGTTAGAATTGTTATGGCTACGCAAACCGGTAAATAAAACCAGTTGCTGCATTAGCTTGTATCAAACCAAAAGAAAGAAAATGAATCCTGAAAACCAGTTCAGCTAGGCCAATTGTACTGAACTGGTTTTCTCCAGGTGTTTTCGGATATGGTCTGAAAGCACTCCCAAACTATGGCCAAAGTGAACGTTATTGTTTACAATTAAATCGGCTTGGGCCATGAAAGGCAATAAAAACTGGCGGTAAGAAGGCATAACATGATGCTTCCATTGGTAAAGCACAAAATCTTCTTCAATATTACGCTCTGCCACATCTCTAACTAATCTTCGCTTTAGTGCAATTTCTTCATCGGCATTGATGAAAATTTTCAAATGAAACTGGTCAAAAATCTCAGGTTCATAGAAAATGAACAAGCCTTCACAAATAATTACCGGAGCAGGATTGAAAGTTAGCATTCTTCCTTTTTGGTTCACATGTTGAAACAGGTATTCCTCCCGGGTAACCACTTCTCCCCTTCCCAGGCGAGCAATGTCTAAGGCAAACTCATGCAAATCAACGCATTCAGGCAAATCAAAATTGATATGGCCATTCTCATCACGCTGATGGTCGTGGGCGTGTTTGTAATAATTATCTTGAGAAATAATGCATACCTCTTGTTCAGAAAATAGGGAGCGCAAAGATTTTAGAAAATGGGTTTTTCCGCTTGCGCTGCCACCCGTAATGCCAATCAAATAAGGCTTGCTTTCAAAGCTCATGGGGCAAATATCCAACCAAAAACAGAAAAAAAGTATTGCGAGGTAAAGGAATTAGCCCTTGAGGAGCTTACATTTTTTTAACGCCTGATAATCAAACAGATTGAAAAAACTTCAAAAACCATGGAAACTTTTGAGCCATTTATAGTTTCCTATACTAAAATACATCTAACTTTGCCGCCGGAAATGACAGAAGAGCAAATAAGAGCGAAAATATTGCAGGGAGCCAGTGAACTCTTCCTGAAGTATGGATTCAAAAGCATAACCATGGATGATATTGCCCGAGAAGTAGGCATATCGAAAAAAACGCTTTATCAGCATTTTGAAGATAAAACAGGTTTGGTAGAATTGGCGGTAGAAGGCTATTTGAATGCAGAAAAAAACTTTTGTTGCACACTAGAGGATGAAGAGCAGAATCCCATTGACTTCATGTTAAAAATCTCTGCCTCACTTAGCGATAAAAAGAAACAAATAAATCAAAGCGTTTTATTTGATTTGAAAAAATATTTCAAATCCTCGTGGGATAAATTAAACAATTTCAGGATAGAGTTTACTTACAACCAAATACTAGCTAATCTCAAAAAAGGCAAAAAGGAAGGTTATTATATTGATAGCATTCATGAAGCCAGGATTGCACGCTTTTATATACATCTGGTAGATTATTTGCTGAATCCTGAAGTACAAACTGAAGAAAGTTGGAACCTAAAAGAATTACAATCTGAAATGCTTCATTACCATTTAAGGGGAATAACTACCGAGAAAGGTAGAAAGTACATGGAAGCACAACTTGAAAAAATGAACAAGAAAAATTTATGAAAATACATCTTAGAACCATGTTGGCACTTGTCTTCGTAATTAATGCGGGGCTTGCCAACGCGCAAGAAAGCAAATCAAAAAGCTATACACTTAAAGAGGCTGTAGAGTTTGCAAAGGCAAATAATGCGACTGCCAAAAATGCCAAATTAGATGAGTTACTGGCCAAGAAAAAAGTGAATGAAATTTTGGCTGTTGGATTACCTCAAATCAATGCCAAAGGAGAGTTCATGCATTACTTTACTATTCCTACTCAGGCTTTACCTGACTTTATCAGTCCGGTAATTTATGCAAACCTGGTAGGTTATAATGTTATTCCGCCAACAACGCCGGCACCACAACCCAATGTAATTCCAGCGCAATTTGGTATTAAAAACAACCTAACTGTAAGCGCCTCTGCCTCACAACTCATTTTCGACGGCTCATACTTGATGGGCGTAAAAGCATCAACACAGTATGTAAACTTAACAAAGCTAACAACCAAACAAACAGACATTGAGGTTGAGTTGAACGTTCGCAAAGCTTACTACCAATTGCTTTTGCTTGATGTTAACCTGACCAACTTAGGAAGTACAATTGAGATGTTGGAAAAGACTTCACATGACCTCAATGAAACTGCAAAGGTTGGTTTGATGGAAAAAACAGATGCAGACCGATTGAAATTACAACTCTCTACCGTAAAGTTAAACAGGGATCGCTTGAAAGATGCCAGGATGATTGCTTATCAGGCATTGAAATTGCAAATGGGAGCAACTGCGGAAGACAGTATCATACTTGCCGACAATTTAAAAAGTATTCCTATGGGAGAAACTGCTGCCTTGGATTTGGCATCAGGTGATTACAGCAAAAGAATTGAAGCTAAAATTCTGGAACAACAGAAAAAATTGAATGAAATAGACCGTAACCGCTGGCAGTTTGCCTATCTACCAACTATTGCGGCCTTTGGTCAGGTACAACGTAACACCTTTGCGCAAGAAACCAGTGATTTGGGCAAAAACTGGTACAAAGGCGCATTGATGGGAGTAACCATGACATTACCGGTATTTGATGGATTAATGAAATCGTCAAAAATCCAGCAAACCCGCATCAACGAAAAAAAGATTGAGAACGGAAGTCGCATGTTAAATCAAGTAATTGAAATTGAAAGGCAATCTGCAAGGACCAAATATTTGCGCTCAAAGGAACAACTTAAGATTCAGGAAGAGAATGTAAACCTGGCAAAAGACATCCTAACAAAAACAGAATTAAAATTAAAAGCCGGAATGGGTTCTACCTTGGAACTTACCACAGCACAAAATGATTACATAACTGCTCAATCTGCCTACCTAAATTCATTGTATGAAATTTTGGTATCAGAAGCAGAGTTGGCAAAGGCTTACGGAAATTAATAATTAACAATATGAAAAATATAATCAAAGTAACAGCAGGATCACTTTTCATTTCAGCAATGATAGCCTGCGGAGGCGGTTCAGGAATCGAGATAAAAAAAGCAAAACTCGAAGAATTAAAAGCGAAACAATCAGAGATTGCTGCTGAGATAAAAGCACTTGAAACTGAAATTGCCACAAGTGGTGATAGCACAAACTCAGGAAATGAAAAGCGGAAAATGGTTGCAATTGCACCACTTGAAGCAAGCACATTTGAAAAATACATTGATGTTCAAGGGCGCGTTGATGGGGATGAGAACGTTGTATTGAGTGCAAAAGTTCCTGCCTCTGTTATTAAAATTCATGTACGTGCGGGCGATCCGGTAAAAAAAGGTCAGACCCTAGCCACTCTAGATGGCGAAATTGTAAAAACCCAGATTAAAGACTTAGAAACCAACTACAAATTGGTTGCAGAAGTATTTAACAAGCAAAAATCACTGTGGGAAAAAGGAGTAGGAAGTGAAATCCAATTCCTACAGGCAAAAACCAACAAAGAATCGCTTGAGCAAAAGCTGGCAACTTTAAAAGAAAACCTCGACATGTATGTTATTTCATCACCAATAACAGGAACTGTTGATGAAGTAAATTTAAAAGAAGGCCAAATGGCAGCGCCAGGAATGCCAGCCATTCGCGTTGTTAACTTTGCTAAGTTAAAAGTAAAAGCAGATTTGGCTGAAACCTATGCGCCTGAAGTAAAATCCGGTAATGCTGTAGTCATTCAGTTTCCTGATTTGAACAAAGAATACCGAACCAATCTTCACTATAGCGGAAGGTCTATTGATCAACTAAATCGTACTTTCAAAATTGAAGCCGATTTGCCTTCAAGTCCGGAATATATTCCTAACATGATTGCAGTGGTAAAAGTAATTAGCTACAGAAATACCAATGCTTTAGTGGTTCCAATGAGTTTAGTTCAAGAATCTGATGGTGCTAAAATAGTTTATGTGGCTGATAAGGCTAGCAAGAAAGCTGTAAAACGCACTGTAACCCTTGGAAAAGTTTACAACGGAAAAGCAGAAATTACTTCAGGACTAAAAGCAGGCGATTTAATTATCACTGCGGGCTATAATGACCTGAATGATCAGGAATCGATTGAGTTTTAATTAATCAATTAAGCTTAGCAAAATGCTAGATAAAATAAAAGAATTCAAACCATCCAGCTGGTCTATAGATAATAAAACGAGTATCTATATCGTGACCATAATTATTACGCTGGCCGGCATATTCAGTTACAATTCACTACCTAAAGAACAATTTCCGGAGGTAGTATTTCCTCAAATTCTGGTTACAACCATTTACCCTGGAACATCGCCTAGCGATATGGAAAACCTGGTTACCAAGAACATTGAGAAACAAGTGAAATCTATTGCAGGTGTTAAAAAAGTAACCAGTACCTCTTTGCAAGACTTTGCAATGGTAAATGTGGAATTTAACACAGATGTGGATGTACCAGTAGCTAAACAGAAAGTTAAGGACGCCGTTGATAAAGCCAAAAGCGATTTGCCAAACGATTTGCCGGATGATCCATCCGTAATTGATATCGACGTATCGCAAATGCCAATCATGAACGTGCACTTATCGGGTGATTATAGCCTGGATAAACTGAAGAAATATGCTGAAGATCTTCAGGACAGGATTGAAGGGTTGAAAGAGATTACTCGTGTTGATATTGTTGGTGCACTTGACCGTGAAATCAAAATTGACGTTGACATGTACAAAATGCAGTCGGCGGGAGTTAGTTTCAGAGATATTGAAAGTGCAATTGCCTATGAAAACATGACCATTTCCGGTGGTCAATTGCGCATGGATGGCATCAAACGTTCCATCAATGTCGTAGGTCAGTTTATTGACCCCAACAAAATTGGAGACATCATTATCCGTGCAGGTTCAGGTTCTACAGTTTATTTAAAAGATATTGCCTCGGTTAGCGATGCATTCAAAGAACAGGAGAGTTTTGCCCGTCTTGATAACAAAAACGTTATCACCTTAAACGTAATCAAAAGAAGTGGAGAAAACCTGATTGACGCCTCCGACAAAATCAGAGAATTAACCAAATCAGCTACAGGAGATTTTCTGCCTGAAAATCTTACAATTACCATTACAGGCGACCAAAGCGAAAAAACCCGCGTAACACTACACGACCTTATTAATACCATTATTATTGGTTTTGTACTGGTGACCATTATCCTGATGTTTTTCATGGGTACAACCAATGCAATCTTCGTAGGTTTATCGGTACCGCTTTCCATGTGCGTTGCATTTATTGTAATGCCAGGTTTAGGATTTACGCTAAACATGATTGTGTTGTTCTCTTTCCTATTGGCCTTAGGAATTGTGGTGGACGACGCTATTGTGGTAATTGAAAATACTCACCGGATATTTGAAAACGGAAAAGTTCCAATTAAGAAAGCAGCCAAATTAGCTGCCGGTGAAGTGTTTCTTCCCGTTTTATCAGGAACAGCAACCACACTTGCTCCATTTGTACCCCTGGCTTTCTGGCAAGGTGTAATTGGAAAGTTCATGTTCTACCTGCCAATTACGCTAATCGTAACCTTAACTGCATCACTTGTTGTAGCTTATATCATCAATCCGGTTTTCGCGGTTGACTTCATGAAAACGCATGAAGAAGAAGCAGAAAGTCGTCACAACAAGAAGAAATTCAAAGTTATTACTTCCGTATTTGTAAGTATTGCCTTGATATTCTACATCGCCCAAAACTGGGGAATGGGCAATTTCACACTGTTCATTTATGGACTATTCTGCTTGAACCGCTTTGTATTGCACAATTGGATTGAGACCTGGCAATTTAAAACCTGGCCTAAGTTCCAGAATTGGTATAAAAATAGAATTGACTGGTTCTTAACAACAAAAAGGTCAGTACTAACCCTCGTAAGTATTCTGGTATTATTCTTTGCGTCGATTGTAATTACAATGATTGCTAAGCCGGGTGTAGTATTCTTTCCAAGCAGTGAACCGAACTTTGTTTATACGTATATCCGACTACCAATCGGCACTGACCAGGTTTATACAGATTCAATTACACGCATTGTAGAAAAACGAGTAAACGACGTACTTGGTGATTCAAATGAAATTGTAGAATCTGTAATATCCAACGTAGCGGTTGGGGCTGGTGACCAAAATAACTTTGAAGCTGCATTTTCGGCACAACCCCATTTAGGAAAAGTAACAGTTGCTTTTGCTGAATTCTCAAAGCGGAATGGAAAATCAACTACCGAAATTCTAAATCAAATTCGCGAAGCTATAAAAGGAATTCCTGGTGCTGAAATCGCAGTTGAACAAGAAAGAAACGGTCCTCCAACTGGAAAACCGGTAAATATTGAAATCTCCGGCGACGACTTTAAAGAACTTTCGGAAGCTTCGCGTTACATCAAACGTCATTTGGATTCACTTTCTATCCCTGGTATTGAGGAATTAAAATCCGACCTTGAACTGAACAAACCAGAAATTGAAGTGGTTGTAGACAGGGAAAGAGCGAATCGTGAAGGCATTTCTACCGCTCAAATCGGTATGGAGCTAAGAACCGCAATCTTTGGAAAAGAAATCTCCAAATTCAAAGATGCAAACGACGAATACCCCATCAACCTGCGCTACAGATTTGAACAACGCAACAATATCAATGAAATCATGAACCTCAAAATCAGCTTTAGAGACATGAATATGGGTGGCATGATGCGTTCAATTCCATTATCGTCTGTTGCAACAGTAAAGTATGTAAACAATTATGGCGGCATCAAACGGAAAAATCAAAAACGGGTAGTAACTCTTTCTTCGAATGTATTAACAGGCTTCACTCCAAACGAAGTTGTGGCTAAAGTAAAAGCTGCTGTTTCCAGAATGCAATTGCCAAGCAATGTTACAGTTGATATGACCGGTGAACAAGAAGAACAGGCTGAAACAGGTGCATTCCTTGGAAGAGCGATGCTCATTTCTTTGGGTCTGATATTCCTAATCCTGGTAACTCAGTTTAACTCCATTTCAAAACCAATCATTATCCTGTCGGAAGTAATCTTTAGTATTATTGGTGTTTTACTCGGATTTTCTTTCACGGGAATGGACATTTCGGTAGTTATGACCGGGGTTGGAATTGTAGCTTTAGCAGGTATTGTGGTTCGAAATGGAATCCTACTTGTTGAATTTACAGAAATCTTACATATGCACGGAATGGAGTACAGAGAGGCAATTATTGAAGCAGGAAAGACTCGTATGACGCCTGTAATTTTAACAGCTTCGGCAACCATGCTAGGCCTAATTCCCTTAGCAGTAGGGCTTAACATCGATTTCGTTACCTTGTTTACCGAGTTCAATCCACATATCTTTTTTGGAGGTGACAGTGTGGCATTTTGGGGTCCTTTGAGCTGGACAATGATCTTCGGATTACTTTTTGCAACATTTTTGACTTTGATATTAGTTCCGGTCATGTTATATTTGACCCATCAATTGAAAGAAAAGATTGGTATGAATAAAGTAAAGCATTAGTTCATACAATCTCAAGATAATTGCGCCAGGGGTAGAGGCGCAATTTGTTTCATAGGCTAAAGCGGGGTCGGGAAACCGGCCCCGTTTTTTTTATACTTGCGTATGACCAAAAAACTTCAAATACTTCACAATCCAAGATGCGGAAAAAGTAGAGGAGCTGTAGAAATTGCACGTGAACAAGGCTATCAACCCGAAATAAGAGAATACTTAAAAGCCCCACTAAGTGAAGAAGAATTGCGAAAACTACTTCAGCAACTTCAACTACCTGCAGAAGATTTAATCCGAAAAAAGGAAAAAGAATTTCAATTACACTTCAGTCAAAAAGCACTTTCTGAAGAAGATTGCATTCAGGCAATCCTCTCCTATCCTATTCTGATGGAAAGACCGATTGCAATTCTGGGGAAAAAGGCAATTATCTGTCGCCCCTCAGAAAAGATTCTGGAATTACTGGAAACCAAAAAGTAGGTTTGAGCGATTTAGATAAAGCCCTGCCATTTGCGGATAAACCATTCCAAAGCAGCAATAGCAATCAACACAACTAGAATCCAGCTTTGGTTAATTAATTCCTGAACTGAATGTTCTACCTGAATAATAGGCTTACTTTTTTCCAAATTTTTCAGGTAGTCAACTAAACGATCCGACTGATTTAGTAAAAATGAAGCGCCACCTGAATTTGCCGAAAGGGTGCGAAGCATTGCATGATCTGCAAGGGTATTCAACTGCTCCAAGTTTGAAGATTTTACAACAAAACTACCTGATTTCGTATCAGATGAGGCATTTTGGAAATAAGCTTTCCAGGAATAGACACCCGGAGCAAGCGCACCCGCATCCAATTCATAGGCATCCGAATTTCTGTTAAAAGACAAGGAATAAGGTTTTGATTTGGCTGATGAAATCTCTAGTAGCAATTCTTTTTGATTATCGGGCTCAAAAGCCTCATTAAACCACCAGGCATCAAACTGTACAGACTCAGACTCATCGTAAATACGCTTCCGGGATTTTACACGAAATCGTCCTTTATCCTCTCTACCTGCAAGCAATTGCACAGATTTCATCAGAAGAGCTGAGCTAGCTTGAAAATTTTGGTTCATTTGGAAATCATAAAGTTTCCAACGCCAAATCCCATCTCCTGCAATAATTCCTCTTCTCAAGTAACCGTTACCTGTAAAGAACCAAAGTGGAATTTGTGTTTTTACCTGACCTATTTGCAGGTAAAGAAACACCTCCGTTCCGGAAGCAAACCGGTAATTGCCATAGGGCGCATTCAATGGGGGCAATTTGGAATAAAAAGAGGCTTCATTATCATCATGAAAAAGTGAAAATGTTTCATTTTTATGCGGTTTGACCTCATTGGCACCCGGCCGAAATCCCTCAATTGAAAAGCCCAAATCAAGGTTGTTCAAATAAGGAATTCCCGATTGAGCCCCGAGAATAAACAGTTGAGGGATGTTTCTATCCGAAACTTGTTTTATCAAACCAAGACCTTCAGCACGAGAACCCGGAATCTGGTGGAAAATATACAAATCAGATTCGGAAGAAGGGTTGAACTGATGTTGGCGTAGGTCTGAAATTTCAAGTTCAAAATTTTTATTTGTGCTTAGCAAAGCCTTTAGAGCAGCTATATCCGGATGTGGGTTCAGGTAAACAATTTTAATGCGCTGTTTCGACTTAAGCACCTGAACAGCAATTGAAGTAGAATTATTAAGAACCGTTTTTTCTCCTGAAACCTTATCCAATCGTACTTCATAGGTATGAAGACCTTCTTTTCCTGCATCCAACTCAAAAGAGAAGGGCAGGTAATCATTGGATGAACCTGGAATCACATTTTTTGAGGCAATCAGTTTTCCGGCCTCAAATACCCGAATTGTGGTTGATTGACCTTGGCAATCAAATGCAGAAACGGCACCTTCTAACTTAAAATTATTCCCTTCAAAAACCAGTTCAGAAGACCTTACAAATTGGACTGCCAAATCTTTATAAGGTATTGTATCTCCAGCACGAAGGGTATAAACCGGGAAATTCACCAGGTCGGATAAACTCAAAGGGTCTGCTCCCCTGTTTACAATCCCATCCGAAATTAGAATCATCCCTGCACTTGGCTGGTCGTTTAGTTCATTGTTTGCTTCCTCAATTACTGTTGAGATTGCAGTTGATTGACCTTTAAAATTCAAGCTATCAGCTCCGCTTCTCACCTTGGAGTCAAACTGAAAGGAAACCAAATCTACTTGCTCATTCAAAGTTTCCTTTATTTGCTGAATAGCACTCTGAATCTGGACAGCTGTTTTGGCACTATCAGCACCAGCAATCATACTGGCACTGTTATCAACAAAGACCACCAAGTTGGGCTTTCTTAGCAGCTGCTTAGTTAAGTTAACCAATGGGCCCAACAACAGGAAAAACAAGAAAAACCAAAGTACGAAACGACCTGCAAGCAATGCAAGTCTGAGTGGTTTGGAAGCAATTTTAAGCGGATTCCCTCTGTACAGCCACCACGAAAGTGCTGCAGCGGCAAACAAAGAAGGAAGAATTAACCAATAGGCGTAGGGAAGACTGAAGCTCATAGCCTTACATCACCATACCACCACATACATTTATGGTTTGACCCGTAATGTAAGCGGAGGCATCCGAAGCGAGAAAAAGAACGCAATTGGCAACATCTGCCGGCGAGCCTCCACGCTTAAGCGCAACGCCTTTAACCCATTCAGCACGAACTTCAGGGGCAAGGGCCTCTGTCATTTCGGTTTCAATAAAACCGGGCGCAATGGCATTGCAACGGATATTTCTAGACCCCAACTCTTTGGCTACAGATTTGGTGAAACCAATCATACCTGCTTTAGATGCGGCGTAATTAGCTTGACCAGCATTTCCTGTTATTCCAACTACAGAAGTAATATTGATGATTGAACCCGCTTTGGCTTTCATCATGGGTCTCATGGCTGCTTTGGTTAATGAAAATGCCGATTTCAGGTTGGTATCCAATACCTCATCCCATTGTTGTTCTGTCATTCGCATGAGTAGGGTATCACGAGTAATTCCGGCATTGTTTACCAAAACATCCAGTGAACCAAAATCTTTCATCACCTCATCCACCAACTTTTCTGCTTCAGCAAAATCTGCGGCATTACTTTGGTAACCTTTAGCCTTAATTCCTGACGCTGAAAGTTGAAGTTGAAACTCATTGGCCTTTTCAACTGAACTAACAAAAGTGAAAGCAATATTGGCACCTGCGGCAGCAAGAGCTGTTGCAATACCTTTTCCTATCCCGCGACTTGCGCCGGTGATTAGCACCGTTTTTCCATTCAGATTCATGTGATTCATTTTCAATTTGAGCAAATATACAGGGCATTCAAGCTTTTACAAACTTTCGGAAGGGATGAAACGTTCCTTAAAAAGTGCAGGTATACCCCAAATCCTACGGGCAAGGAACAAAAGCCTGAAATATTTCCTATCTTGTAAACCTTAAGAATACTGTAAGATTGAAAACCTTCCTACACTCTATTCTGCTTGCGTTAGTTTTCATCCTTGGGGTAAATAAACTAAATGCCCAGGGGATAAATACACCTTTTGGACAGAACCGAATTCAATACCATCGATTTGATTGGTCTTTTCTTAGAACAGAAAATTTTGATGCCTTTTTCTATTCGGGTGGCCGTGAGCTCGCCAATTATTCTGTGCGTTATGCAGAGCAGAATCTTGCAGAACTCGAAAAATTGGTTGACCATCGTTTGGCGGCAAGGGTTGAAATTATTTGCTACAATACCTTATCCGATTTAAAGCAAAGCAATTTTGGGCTTGAAGAAATGGCTCAAAATACCGGGGGTTTCACCAATGTGGTAAACAACCGCATTTATGTATATTTTAATGGTGACCATGCGCATTTGAATGCTCAAATCAAGGATGGCTTAAGTTTGGTTTTGTTGAATGAATTGCTCTATGGTGGTTCATTGCCCGATCGAGTTCAAAACGCAGCTTTGTTAAACTTACCTGAATGGTTCCTGAGGGGACTCACCTCCTATCTTTCAAGGCCATGGACGAGTGAAATGGATAACCAATTGAAGGATTATTTTCTGAGTAAGAAGTCGATTCGTTTTAACAAATTAAGCCAACGAAGTCCGGTATTTGCTGGACATTCCATGTGGAAGTTTCTTTCCGAGAAATTTGAACCCGGCATGGTGAGTCAATTAATTTATTACACCAAACTCACCCGCAATTACGAAAGTGCATTTTTGTATGAAACCAACTTGAATTTTCATGAAATTCAGAAGGAATGGTACACTTATTACAAAGAACTTTATTCCAAAGAAGAGTCGTCAAGAACCTTACCTGAAAACCAACTAAAGATTAAACGCAGAATTGCCCAATACCTGGAGCCTGTAATGCGGGTAAGCTCCAAAGGCAATTATGTATCCTTTACAAGCAATAAAAATGGGAAATTCAAGGTTTGGTTGATGGATACAAAAACGGGCAAAATCAAAAAAGTATTCAAAGGTGGTTTGAAGTACAACCAACTGGAAATTGACCGTTCATTCCCTTTGATTGCCTGGCAAGCAGGAGGGGATAAAATGGCTTATATCTACGAGCACAAATCGGAAGTGTATTTGTGCATGCTAGACCTCATCAACAAAAAAACTGAGAAAATTCGTTTTCTGAAATTTGATAAAATCACCGGAATAGATTTCAGTGACAATGGCAGAACCATTGTTTTATCAGCAATTCGGAAGGGCCAAAGTGATATTTTCACCTATGATATTCCTACACGAAAGGAAAAGCAATTAACCTTCGATTTTTGGGACGATATCAACCCAAGATTTTCGGATTATTCAACCAAGATTTTATTCAGTTCAAACCGAAAAAGAGACTCACTTGGAGTGGGCAATCGCACAGAATTGGATGCAAGCAATAACTATGATGTTTTTCAATACGATTTAGAAACAGGCTCGCCAAAACTTAAGCGATTAAGCAAGACTCCCTATATCAACGAAACCCAGGCTCAGCAATACACCAAAGATTATTATGCCTATTTGAGCGATTACAATGGAATTAAGAACCGCTACGCCGCCAGAATTGAAGAAGAGTATGATTTCACTGAATTGCTTTTGCAGTATCCCGACTCAATGGAGAAGGAGCCTGACACCCTAATTTACAAAGAAAATGCCCCTTGGAGTGGTGCCGAATTTACCTACAACAACCAAGAATTTAGGTTAAGCAACTACAAGCAGATTGATACAATTATTCACTACAAAGACATTGTTTATACCTATCCGCAAACCAATTACCATAGAAATATTCTTGCCTTTGACATCGCACGGCAAACCGGCATCTTGTATGAATTGGTGCTTTATCAAGGAAAATACAGCATCCGTTCAACCAAAATCAATCAGGATATTGAAGGAGAATCAAAGCAAATTGAAACCTATCCCAATATGTTTCGGTTAAAAACTGGTGTTACCAATAAACCTTTTGTGTCTGGCAGAGCTGAATTCAAGGACCAAGCAGAGCCTGAAGGAGATCAGAACCAAAGCAGCACCAGTGAAATTAAAATACCTGTTGATACAACCGCTTATTTTTTTGTGAATGAATTCACTCCGGAAGATTATAAACGTCCGGCCTATATACTTGTAAACAAAGGAGGAAACGAAAAAGGCGAAAAGAAAAATGTGCGTGTGGCAGCACCCCGCTTTTATGATGTAACCTTCTTTGCAGATAAGGTAATTACCCAAGTTGACAACAGCATTATTAATACCTATTACCAACCTATTAGCCCGGTAGCAGGACAACTATTTAACCCGGGTTTGAATGGAATGTTCAAGTTGGGCATGGTTGATTTATTTGAGGATTACAGACTTGTCGGGGGTGTACGTCTGGCATTTGACTTACAGGGTTTTGATTACTTTGCCAGTTTTGAAACGCTGCGTAAACGCATTGATCACAAACTCATGTTTTACAGACAAACTCGGTCTGGAGGCACGAGTGAGAACTTAAGCTTTAAAAACTACTCGCACGAAATTCGCTATATTCTTGGAGCTCCAATTAATCCTGCAAATGGATTTAAGCTGCATTTCTTTTTGCGGCAGGACAGGGATATAATCCGCTCTACAAATCCATTCACCCTGGAGTTTCCTGATATTGTAAGAAACTGGGCCGGCGCGAAATTGGAATACATTTACGACAATACCATCCCCAAAGGATTGAACTTGTGGAATGGAAGTCGCATGAAAATCTTTTATGAACATTACAGAAGCCTGAATATTCCGGACTTGCAAATGAATGTATTAGGGATTGATGCGCGCCACTATGAGAAAATTCACAGGCAGATTATCTGGGCAAGCAGATTTAGTGCCAACACAAGTTTTGGTCCAGGCAAGGTGGTTTATTATTTAGGAGGCGTTGAAAATTGGATTTCGCCACGCTTTAACAATGACATCTCCACAGCCACCGACCAAAACTACATTTTCCAGGCATTGGCTTGTAACATGAGAGGCTTTGAACAGAACATCAGAAACGGAAATACCTTTGCGGTTATGAGCACTGAAATACGTTTTCCTGTATTTCAATATGCATTCAATCGCACCTTAAGGTCTGAGTTTTTAAACCATTTTCAACTTGTTCCATTCTTTGATTTGGGCACAGCTTGGGTTGGTTCAAACCCTTATTCAGAAAACAACACCTTCAATCAGAAAACCTTTGATAAGCCCCCGGTAAAAATTAAGGTTATCAATGTACGCGACCCCTTAGTTGCCGGTGTTGGAGGAGGTTTAAGAACCAAATTACTTGGCTACTTTGTAAGGTTTGATACTGCTTGGGGAATTCAAGATGCAGAAATCAACAAAGACCCGGTTTATCACTTCTCGCTAGGACTGGATTTTTAGGGCTTCGTTTCCAGATAATTTTCAAGGATAGCCTCAAAAGTTTCGATTCGCTTCCTCCAAGTATTTAATTGTGCGGTTTGGATTCTACTCTCCATACCGTGCTCAATTCCGGCATTTAGCGAAGAATCAACCTGCATCAAAAACTGTTCATGTGAATCTGCTAAGGATGCAGGTCCATCAAATGCAGCAATGTCTTTCGAGAAACGTGTAGAAACAACCGGTATACCGGCTGCCAGATACTCGTTAATTTTTAAGGGATAAATTCCCTTTGTGAGTTCATTCTTTTTGTAGGGGATAATAGCCACATGAGAATGCCGCAAATAAGCCGGCAATTGGTCGATGGGTTTATTCCCGGTGAACTTCAGATTGGGAATTTCCAATAAGCCCTCTTTAGCCAGATCTTCGGAAATAAATGTACCCACAAACAAAACCAAAGCCTCAGGGAATCGGGCACAAATTTTTCTGACCAATTCATGGTCGAGCCGGAGATCGCTGTAATGACCCGTGTAAATAATCACCCTTCTTGAATTGTCTCTCAATTCAACGGGCATTTCGAACTCCTTATTCATGGCATTTTCAAACAAGGAAAAATCAGCCGCATTAGCCATAAGATGAACCTTTCTACCTGAAGAAAGCTCGTGTTGTTCGCACAAAGCAGTAGAAGTTGCCACCGCAAGATCACAACATTTCAAGGCAAGTTTTTCAGCCGAAACGCCATGCCTGGCAATGTAGGGCTCCTGGCTCATTTCGTCCATACTTTGGTAAACATTCGCCAAAGGTTTGGGATTAACGGAAGGCGGCAAAACAGGCAACGTAACCGGAAGAAACGAGTTAAACCAAACGTAATTTTTGATCTTATAATCGCGAATTAATTTTTGAACAGAAGCCTGAACCAAAAACGAGTTCAGCTTATTCAAATTTTGAAACAAAGGTCCTTCCGGAAGGAAATTTATAGGTAAATTAACCAGAGGTGTAACGCGCGTATAGGATGATTCCGGGTAAACAAGCGTTTTGTAAGGAGTTCCCAAGTTGAACAAAGCAGGAAGACGCTCTTTAAAACCGGGTTGTTGCCATTCATCCTTGATGTCCTTTAAGGAAAAGGGTCTATCAATATAAAATACCCTGTTGGTTTTAGCCCATTCGCGTGCAAGAGCCAGCGAAACCGAGGACAAAGGGAAATCACTTCGGGTTAAACCAAACATCAATACATCGTATTCCGGCAATTTATTTCCCATTTGAATTCAATTTTTTTTCGACCAATTGCTGGAGGTGGTCAACCCTACTAATCCATGTATTTTCGGAAGCCCTAATTTTTCTGAGTTGAACTATATGCTCGTCTTTTTCATGAATGGCATTTCCAACTGCATCAATAAAATCATTCAGCGAACCCGCAATATGAATTACATCGCGATAAGCCTGCAAATCTTCCGAGAAATTTGTGGTTATAACCGGCTTTCCCATTGCCAAGTACTCATTTAATTTCATAGGAAATAAACTCTTGTTGAGCATATTGCACAGATAAGGAATTATGGTAACCCGAGCAGAGCTCACGTACCTTGGAATTGCCTCCCGTCTTCTGTTTCCCATGAGCAGGAGATTATGGATTTGATCGAGCTTGTATTCCAATACATCCTTCTCATCATAAGTGCCAACTACAACCACAAGGTATTGGGGAAAAGATTCGCATAATTCACGCAAGAGCACATAATCAACCCGAATTCTGCTTAAG
Organism: Bacteroidia bacterium; assembly: GCA_023151275.1. Lineage (GTDB taxonomy): Bacteria > Bacteroidota > Bacteroidia > UKL13-3 > UKL13-3 > CAISCU01. Next base: position 58,327 of record JAKLJI010000001.1, read on the forward strand.
TAACCGGCAAATAGAATAATGGGTGTATTACCTGAATTCTCCAAATCAAAGGGTCTTTGCTCCGGGTTGGTAATTGGGGCTTCAAACAAATCTGAATCTACAGCATTGGGTAGGTAACAAAGGCCTGTGTTTCTATCGCTAAACTTTCTGTATAAATTCTTAGAACTAACTGTAACAATGTCTGCATGTTTTACCGCATATCCTTCCAATTGTGGTCCATGTTTTTGAAGGTAGCGGGTTAACAAGATATCATGCTGACATTGATAAATATTCAGGAGCGGTTTATAGCGATGCGAATGAATAACAGGCAGTAGAATTGGAAAAAAATGGTTGATATAGATGTAATTTTCAATTGAAAATTCTTTCATCATTTGTTTTACACTTCTCCAAAGCAAGTATTCATTGAGTTTCCTGAGCAGGTTATAAACAATTCCAGGAGGTAGAAAATTAATTGGAAAGTTTAATCCGGGAGTGAGAACGATGAACTTTGAAAATCCCGTTTCAACGGTGGTGTATTTGCCCTTACCAAAAAGCAGGGCCTTGATTCGCTTCGTCAGGCCTTTGTTTTTTGAAAAATAAAAGAGGTCTTTGATTGAATACGGTTTATCGATGTAAAAAACACGATGGGATTTGCTCCACTCTTTTGCCAGTGAAAGTGTAGCTGAGGAACTTTGTTGATCCCAGCGGTTGAAAGCCAGTAAAACAACGTCATACTTTTCCATTCGCGGTCTTCTCCATTCCAACATTAAAGCAATGTCTGCAACGCGCTTCATAGGTATCCTTCTCCCCCAACATAATCAGCGAAGCATCTGCTGATTTGCGGAAAGAATGTGTGGCCAAATCACCACAAACCATGCAAATGGCATGCACTTTGGTTACATACTCGGCAACCGCCATCAAAGCAGGCATAGGCCCAAAAGGCTTGCCCAGATAATCCATATCTAAACCTGCCGCAATTACCCGAATACCCTTTTCGGCAAGTTTTTCGCATACATACACCAATTCCGAATCAAAAAATTGGGCCTCATCAATTCCAACCACAGTTGCCTGATTGTGCATGAGCAACATATTGAGTGAAGAATTCACGGGAGTTGAAGCAATACTATTCTCATTGTGTGAAACCACCTCGGTTTCGTGGTATCGAGTATCAACTGAAGGCTTAAAGATTTCTACATTCTGACCGGCAATGCGTGCCCGGTTTAATCTACGTATCAATTCCTCAGTCTTCCCTGAAAACATAGAGCCACAAATAACCTCAATCCAGCCCTTTCGGTGTTGGATACCATAGCGAGGTTCAATAAATAATTCTTCAGACATGACTGCTGCAATTCACTAAATTGGCCACCTAATATCTTAAATGTTAATTAATCTTTCTAAGGTTTCATGAAATTTGTGCGCAGCTAGCAAATCATCTCATGAATTCCATACAATTAATCAGCAAATTAAAATCCAAAGCCGACGACCTGAACATGGCCTTGTTGCAGGTAACAAGCGGCAATCATAGCCTTCATACTATTGAAAAAGAAGTGCTCAAAAAAAACTGCATTGAATTGTATGAACTGATTCTAAAACTGAAAACAGAGGAAGAGATTCATGAGGAAAAGCCTGAAATAAAACCACTAATCCATGCAATTTTAGCCGAAAGTGAAGCCCCTAAACCGGTTGAAATTAGTCCACTTCCTGAAGAAAAAACAGCAACTCCACCTGTCTCAAGCTCAAAACCAATTGAACCGGAGCCAGAACCAATGCCAGTTAAGCTACCTGAATTTAATTTCAGCATGCCAGATTTTGAAAAAACCGGCAGCTTCACCAAAGCGATTGAAATTGTAAATCAGGAAGAAATTTCTTTGAATAACCTGGAAGAATCTTTCGAGGAAAAAATTCAGGACGACGAAATCAGCAAGCCTATTACCTTGTTTGAGATTGACGAAAACGAGAGTAAGGAGCCTGTAATTGAAGAACCAATTGCTCCTGCAGCACCTGTTATGCAGGAAGTAATTGAGAAGAAGTCTGAAATAAAACCACCTCTCGAAACTGCTAGTATTGAATCTGTAATTCCAGGCTATCAACCCATTGAAATCAACATTGAGAAAGTTGTTGAGAACAAGCGCATTCTTAAAACTGTAATGCCTGATATTGAGCCCGTAAAACCAAGGGGTGGCTTAAACGACTTGTTGGCGGGGAAAGTAGGTGTTACCCGAAATGATAATCTGGCCTCAACTGTTCAAGCAACTACGAACAACCCCTTCAGTGAATTACCGATTGACAACATCAAATCGGAAATAAACTTAAACCGCAAGATTGCTTTTGTTAACGACCTCTTTGCGGAAAATGTGGTTGATTATGCCAAAGCCATCGACCGCATGAACAATGCCAGCAGTTTGCAGGAAGCGATGTTAGTCTTTGGAGAATACAAAAATCAATACAATTGGAAATCCGACAATGAATTGGTTGTTGACCTCGAGCGATTGATTCGAAGAAGGCACAAAGCCTAGTTGCCAAGCAAGAAGGTGTTGACATTTTGAATGATGAGGCTTAAAGCTTCGTCATTCAGTTCATGTTTTCCTTGAAATTCCTGATAGTTGAAATGCACATTCAACTCATTTAAAGTTCGCTGAACCTGATTTTTGGATATCAGCTGGTCCTTATCGCCTCGCAGAAAGACCAATTTTGGAACTTTCAAAGATTCCGGCCACTTGTTATTCCACTCCGAAGGCAAACTGCCAGCAATGCATATCACCAAACCCGGGAAATGATTGCCTGGAATTGTTTCGAGCGCTCTGAGGAGCGTGGTAACTCCCTGCGAAAATCCTAACCAAACGGAAGGCCTGCCTTTCAGTAACTTCAATTCTGCAACCTGCCGAATGTAATTTCTATAATCTTCTATTTCATGCAGACGAAACTTACTTGTCATCCACGAATTACCAGTTTTCCCATAGAGACCTTTAGGATAAAAAACATTCAATGCCTCTGGAAAAATCCATTCAAACTCAGGGTTTAGTTGAGGAGAAAATGCTTCCCACAAATCATCGGCAGATTGTCCGTAGCCATGAAACCCAAAAATAGTGGCCTTGCACTCGGAATTAATTTGTGAACGAAGAATTCGGGCAGTTTTAGAAACTTGAAGAGCAAGCTCTTCCATAACTTATTGCAAATCGGAATTAAGGCGATACCTGCAAACGCGGTTGTTGTTTTTATCGCAAACAAAAAGCGTCCGGTTGTAAAAGCAAATTCCAGTTGGGTCGTTGAAGTTGTAAGGCCCTGCAGCTTTTCCATCAGCACCTGAACCACCAAATGAAACAATTACTTGTTTCCTGAAATTTGAATTTGCAGGAGGATTCACACCCTCGTACCCAACATTGGTAAATACATAGATGGAATCTGTTCCACTATCTGACACAAACAAATACCCGTTTTCGGTAGGCGATGCATAAATGTCTTCAGGCTTCTTAAAGCGATTGCTTTCGTACATAAATCGATTCGCTTTGGAAAGGTCGAAGTTTAGGAAGGAAGCATTTTCACCATATACATAACCCAACTCAGGATCTTCATTAACTGAAATGGAAAGTGCACGAAACTCGAGATTTCGAGATTGTTCGCCACCTAGCGCCAGGAACAAGTTTCTGGACGTGCTTATGCCGGAAATGCGTTGAGGCGGAGCCGCCAGGGTGGCAATACCGGTAATTCCAACTGTAGAACGAATGCTTGATTCGTTTGGATTCAAACCCGAACTAAATCCGGTATTTTCTCCATTTGCATCAAAAACAAGAATCCCATTATCCGGACGAGCCACTCCAGAAAGGTCGTTTCTTGGACCACTTCTTGCTACATAAAGTGTATTGTCGTGTAAGGTTGCCAATCCTGTAAACTGGACGGCCACATCTTCAGGGCCACGAAAACTGGTATTCCTGCGGCTGGCGTCGCATTGAAAATGCTTGAGCGTATCTTTAAAAACCGGGTTTCCTGAAGCCAAGCCTTCAAGGTGGTAAACAGCAGCCAAATGTATTTCCGGAGAGCCAGTTCTGTTAGGGTAATACCTACCTGCAACATAGCTATGCAACCGACGATCTTGCGTAAAATCTGTGGCACCGGGAATAGTAATTCTAAAATTCAAAACTGCACGCTGGTCAAAAACAAGAACTTCATTGTCGTCAATCGAAGTTTCATCATTTTCAACCACAACATAAATCAATTCATCGTATCCGTAAAAAACATCCAGTGGTTTATTTACATTGGAAATGAACGGATAAACGGGAACGTATCCAACATTGTTCAAACCAATATTCGGATCAATACTACCCTGTTGGAAAACCTGGTTAGCGGTATCGTTAGATTTATCACCAATCAAACTGCAAGCAGAAAGAAAGATTGAAGATGCTAAGGCAAGAATTGACAAACACCTCATGTTAGAACAAATTAAGCATTAAAGATACGCGATACATATTTCCCATTCTTTGTTTGCTAACCATGCTTAAATCAAGGCCGGCATTTCCAAATTTCCGAGGAAGTCTCATACCCAAACCTAGGGTTGGTAAATTGTACTTTTCATCACTACCAAACTCATATCCTGCACGTCCATACAAGAACCGACGAAATGCATATTCTGCCCCCGCACTAAAACTCTCATTGTTATCGGTAGGGTGATTGAGCTGGGCTGATAAAGTTAAGGAGTGGAATTGATTGTGAATCGGGTCGAATGCACCACCTAAGCGAAACATTCCTGGAGCTGAAACCTCGCCAAAAGAAGTTTTCACAGTTTCACCATTCAGATTCAACATATTTACTTCTCCTGATGGAGAAACATTCAACCCAAAATTAGTAAAGGTTACGCCAAAACGAGCATGCTTGATACCGATGTTGTAGGTAAGCCCCAAATCAAACAAAACATTATTAACTGCCACATCACCAATAGCTTCGTGCGCAAATTTGGAGCTGATACCAAAACAAAAATTCTCAGTAAGAATTCTTGAATAGGTAAGACCCAGCAAGGAATTGTTTAGGTTAACCATTCTTCCTGTGCCATAAGGTTGGAATTCCGTGGTCTCTTCCATAGGTGCATAATTCATCGAAATCACCTGTACACCCAGATAACTCAAAGAACCCAAGCGATAAGAAACGCCTGCAAAGTTGGCAGAGGAGGCAGCAGTATAACGGGTATTTGAAAATACTGCGGATAGCTTTACCGAATCTGCCGCAGCAAGTCCGGAGGGATTCCAAAACATGGCAGCCGCATCAAATGAATTTCCAACAACAGAACCCGCTAATGCAGTTGACCTGGCATCTGGGGCAATTTTAAGAAACTGCATTCCACTTGCGCCTGTTCTGGAATTTCCAAAAGTTGGCAACAATTGGGCCATACCCATAACTGGTAATACAAATGAAATCGCAAGGAAATAGAGCTTTTTACCCATTAGACGCGCAAATTAGTAAAATCCGGAATCAATTCGCTACTTAACAAAAGCTTAGCACTAGAAAGCTTTCCAACCTTGAGCCTTCAACTCCAATTTCTGACCACCTTTTGTAATGAGATTCATGCCTTCAGATTTATCAGTAAGGAAGCCAATAACCGTAAAATCAGGATGATTCTCAATTTTCGGATAATCTTCCTGCTTGATGGTCATAAGTAATTCGTAATCTTCACCTCCGCTTAAAGCAACAACAGAGGGGTCTAGTTCCAATTCGCGCGCAAAATTATAGGTGGTTGGGTCTACTGGAATTTTATCTTCATAGACACTTATTCCCAATCCGGAAGCTTTGGCCAAATGAAAACATTCCGAAGAAAGACCATCACTAATATCCATCATACTTGTAGGAACCACACCCAAATTCTCCAATATCGGAATAATGTCTTTTCTAGCCTCAGGCTTCAACTGCCTTTCAAGGATATAATCATAACCCGCTAAATCCGGTTGATGTTGCGGATTATTGAGAAAAACGCGCTTCTCACGTTCAAGCAATTGAAATCCACAATAAGCTGCACCTAAATCACCAGTTACAACTAAAAGCTCCAAGGGCTTTGCTCCAGACCTATAAACAATTCGTTCTTTTTCAACCTCCCCAATTGCGGTTACACTTATTACTAATCCTTGTTTGGAGGCAGATGTGTCACCTCCTACCAAGTCAACACCATACCTATCGCAGGCCATTTTTATACCCGCATATAGTTCTTCAATGGCCTCCAGTGAGAACTTGCTTGAAACACCAATTGAAACCGTAATTTGTTTTGGGTTTCCATTCATGGCATAAATATCACTCAGATTTACAACTACTGCCTTGTATCCCAAATGTTTAAGCGGGAAGTAGCTCATGTCAAAATGAACGCCTTCAAGCAAAAGGTCGGTAGAAATAAGTGTAATCTTTCCATCAGGACCAGGAATTGCAGCTGCATCATCCCCTATTCCCTTGATGGTATTCTGAGAGATAGAAAAACCCGAACTTAGGTGCTCAATGAGGCCAAATTCTCCTAAAGAACTTAATTCTGTGCGACTTGCATTTTCAAACATCCTGCAAAGATAGTAAAGCAGCGACTTTTAATTGCCTAATCTATCTTCAAGAATTTGAGTCAACAACAAATCCAATTTTTGAATTTCACGAGGTAGCTCCTCAGAACCCTTTTTCCATTTCCATTCCTGAACGAGTGTATTGTTTCTTCGTATACGAACAAAAAGGGTTTCTTCTGAAATCTGGTACAAACCGCTATTGCCAGACTTCAGCTGGCCAACGGTAGAATAAATAAAATCAGCATCCTTTTGGTTAATTCTCCGACCAGCCAAAAACCGGTTTTGAACGATATCCTTTTGAAAAAGCTGTCCATTATCAGCAAGAATAAATGCATTTGAGGCTCCAGTTTTTGAATTAAGGTATCCAAACTCGATATGTTCGGAGGGAATTGAATTTTGCTGATAAACAACCTGCTTACACGAATAAATTGTAAACAGGATAAATAAATAACTCAGGAGGCGCATGCGTGACAAGTTACAAGATTCATACCAAAAAAATAGCCCCGATGAAATTCACCGGGGCTATTTTTGGCAAGTTATTTTACTTACGAATCAGGGTAATTGAACCTCTTAAGGTTTTCTCTTCCTGACCGCGCAGTTTATACTTCAGTGTATAGTAGTAAGTTCCTTCCGGACATTCTGTACCGCTGTTGTTTACTTTACCGTTCCATGGGTTTTGAGGGTTGGTAGATTCGAATACCAAACCACCCCAACGGTTGTAAATCTTCAGATCGAATACTTCTTCACCTTTGATTTCAATCTTGAATACATCATTCTTACCGTCTTCATTTGGTGTGAATACGTTAGGAATTTTGAAATCAGTTTGGAATGCATTACCTACCTCCTTACAAGCTGAGTCTACGCAGGCATCAGGGTCAGCAGTAAATGCCCAAACGCAAACTGTAAACATACCGGTATCATTTCCAAAGTTAAGTTCACCAAGATTGAAGTTTGGATCACCATTTCCATTAACCTCAACTTCTTTGAAGATACTTCCATCTTTATTGCGGAATACCTTCCAAACATAACGAACAGCTTCAGAACTATCGGAGAGGTTCTTCACCATAAATCTTGGCAACTCCAGCGTATCAACACTCAAATCTGCCTTTGAAAGCTGCGCTCGCATGGTGATGGTATCCTTGTATTCGCAAGGAGCAGCATCACGCATAAAGCGGGTTGAATGAAGAACTATGTGGTAAACACCTTTAGATGTGAAATAGTAGTTAAACAAGGTATCCTGAGGCAAGTTTGTTTTGAACAAGGTATCAATTACCGCACTATAACCTGAATTGTAATTGTACACTCTGAATTTGGTAATGGTATCCAAATCAGAACGGTTATGCAACACAAACGGATCACCAACGCAGACAGTGGTATCATCAGTAAAGATTCCCACCTTATACGGGTTCTTAACAGTAATTCGCAGAGGTCGCTCAGCACCACCCACGGTATCCGGGATGATGATTGGAGGACAAACTGCATTACCTGGTTGAGTTGCATCAAAACCAATTGCACTTACATAATAGGTACCTTCTTGGGTGTATGTAAATGTAATAGTATCAGGATTGTTCAAAGACAATTTTGGTGGCTCAAATGGAATACCTGAACTAACCAGAGTTGACTTAGTTGCACTCAATCCCAAAGAATCATCCGGATAGCTTAAGATGCGCAAGGTATAAGGAACACAACCGATGGTATCATCAAGTAGTTTAATGCGAGGTCTTGGACCGGCAATGAAGATATTTTGAGTTGTGGTATCAAAACAACCTTGTTCTGTTTCAGTAACCAATCGAACAGCATACCATCCATTTCGGCGATAGTCATAAATTGGATTAATCTGGATTGAACGGTAGTCGTCTTTTCCATAACCATAATCACCAAACCACCATCTTCTTTCCTTGAATCTATCGCAAGAGAAACCATAAGCCTGGAAGCACCAATCATCAATGAATGAATTGTCATTGAACTTAACGGTATCCGAGCACAGGAAGATTCCCTTGCTGGTGTACTGAGCATTTGGTTTAATCACATTCACAAACTGGAAGCAAGTATCCCAATAACCCATACTGTCTCTGGTAATCATCGACACTTTGAAACGTCCTGGATCGTTGAATTTGAAGCTTACGTTTTTACCGTGTTTATCAATTACACCATCTGATTGGAAGTCCCAATAGATGCGTTCATAATAATAGGTATCGAGTTTGTTACAGAGTACGGCACTAATTGGACCTTGAACCACAGGAGTTGCAACCCAACCCACAGGACAGGTTCCGGAAGGAATAATAAAGTACTTGGTTGGGTTCGGATATACTTTAATGGTATCAACCGGATAACCTCTCATGGCAATGCCGTGGTAATCGATATTGATGTAAGGCTCTTCACCAACTTGCAATGGACGGAACGGATTGTAGATTCCATTTGATTTTGGATACCAGTAACGGATTGAATCAATGAAGTTAACCTGTTCGCCTATACAGAAGGTGGTATCGTATTTACCCGACATATCCCGGATGAGGAAGGTATCAATTACACCAATTACAATCTGACGAACTGCAACGTTATTACAGTTAGTTGTAGTGGTCATAATGTGTGTGATTGGGGTGATATCATTTCTTCTAACTACCATACCATTACCGGCTACATCTGCCATTTCCCAAGAGGATTTGGTATAGGTATGTGGAACCGGTTCAATCAAGAAGGCAGAGTCGATACGAATATTCACGCGGGTAATTTGCCATGGTGCCAAGGCACGAAGTGGGTCATCGCAACGCCAGATTGTATCGTAGCGGGTGCTATCCATTACACGGATACCTACAGGAATATTAGTAACACTTAATACTGTCCACGGGAATGTTGCAGAACTGAATTCGTAACGAACACGGGCAATTGGCCAAGTGTTTTTATCGTAACGAAGTGTATCATAAATTCCTGGCTGATTTTTTCGCTCTACCGCTACGAAGGTATCTACATTGTTGGTGTAGAATGAGTCAACGGTGATAATTCCATCACCCCAATCCCAAGCATCCGATTTTACGAAATCTTGTTTCTGAGTGTTGGTATTTGCAAAAATGCGGTTTGTCTTTTCAGGATATGCAGGATAGAAAGACTTTCCATGCAAGTAACTGAATGGTTCACGGTAGTTTGGATTCTCAACGTAAACCAAATTGTTACCAGGACCAGTTACCGGATAGAATTTCGCAGTATCAAAATTGGTGTAGGTAAAGTTTGCATCCAGGGTAATGAAGTGGAAGAATCTGTGGTACCAGATGGTATCAGAAATACAGCCCGGCAAATTTGAAGTTGGACTTGCATAACCATTACCAGTAATAACACCTACAGTTACGTAACCACTTGGGTCTTTTGGAAGGTTTGAGTATTGAACCGGAGTATTTCCTGGAACGTAGTGCGTAACGTTACGAGCTCCGTTAGGGCTCTGCCAGATTAACATTGGGTTCCAGTTTGGACCATTGTAGAAGGCTGGCATATTGTAACCACCAGGAGTAGTTGTAGTTCCTGTTAGCGGAGAAGTACCGCTGAAGTCAACAAACGCATCAAGCATACAGGCGGTACGTTGACCATTCCAGAAAGGAACCGGGTCATGACGGTCTGCAAATGAATCGTAGTTAATTAACAAGAAAGTACGTGATGCGCAAGTAGGAGCCAAACCTGGAGAACCAGCTGAGTTATCGAATACAAAGGTTGGATTACCTCCACCTGATGAACGAAGACCAGGACATTCGCTACCGTCTTTACCAAGACCCAAAGCGTCTGGTTTCATCAATGGAAGCTGCACGGTAGAAACTCCACCGCAATCCCATTCATCCACATATCCATAATCTTCAGGAATTGTAACCGAGCGAATTGCTGAGTCTCCAACCATTCCTTCTGTAATAACCGGAATTGAATCAGGTCCGCGGAAGAACATTTTATTGTTGATGATGTTCACACCCACTTTATACACAGCGGTATTCATCAAAATACCTTTGTGGTACTCAGGAATGGTGATGGTTTGATCAGACTTACGCATGTAATACTTCACAAACTTGTATTTCACATAATCATCCGACTCATTGTTCACTGAGTCTCTCATTGTTAAACGTACCGTGAAACACTGTTGAATGCGTCTATCAAAGAAGTATTCATAAACTGTTTTATTGGTTCCAGGAATGATATCACTTCCTCTGTACCTACGGCGTGTACCGTCAGGCATATTGGACAAAGCCGGAGTCACAAATCCTGTAGGAGTTACTTGTGAGCCAGAAGGAATCACGGTTTGATAAAATCCCTTCAAGTTGGCAATTGGGTCAGGAATGTCATTATTAACAGTAATCTGGGTTTCAGGATCTAAATCCTGTGGCCACATATCCATGGTATCAATACGAGCCTGAGCAGGACCACTTGAATAGATTGGTTTGTTCCAAAGGAAGGTATCCATTGGATGAACCAATCTTTTACCATTTGGATTACCCGGATTCCAAGTTACCAAGGCTGGATCTTTTGTCCATTTTGAGGTATCAAATGGAGGGAAATCGTGACCAAATTTGTGCCAACGTAAAATGGTATTCCAGTTTTCGTACCCGTGAATTGGCAAACTGTCGAATGAGAATTTACAGTTTACACGACCAGGATAGTTTTGACCATTAGCCCAGAACAAACCTTCAGTTCTGTTGTATTGGTCCTGAGCAGTAGTGTATGGAGGGCCTCCAAGCATTGCAGCCGGTACGGAGTATGAAGTACATGCAGGAGCATAGTCATCTCCAAAATCCCATTTCTTGTAGAGGTGATTTGATTGATAAATGCTAGAAGCATTTACAAAGTCAACCGGAAAATCAGGACCACACTGGTTTTTGAGGAACTTGTTGATTACAATTGGAACCGGAGGTGCTTCAATTGAAACGGCCGGACCAAGAATATTCACGCCATAACCAAAAAGTTGTGGTCTTGTTACTGTTTTACTAGCAACAGCAGGGTTGTCCTGGAAAAGATCCCAATAGGCAACAATACTATCCCTATCCGGACGCATCCAACGGTATTTTGGAAGATTTCCACCTGAATAGTTCAAGAAAACCTGAGGCTGACCAACACCATCACTAATTGCAAATTCATCCGGGTTGGTATAAATCAATAAGTAGTTTTTGCTCAACTGGATACCCGCAACACCACCCAAATCTGTGAATTGGATATAATGTCCAACCTGAAGATTGTGGTTTGGAGAAATTAAGGTTCCCATGGCATTGTTGATACCGGTAGAAGCAACTTCTGGACCAGGCACGTCCGGAATAAAGCGGTGAAGCGAAATATTATCCGGAGTTGGAACACCAGGACGTGGGGCGAATAGATAACCATTGATGGTATTCAATCTTGGGTTAGGGGTAGGCGGAGCCATATTGTACCTAACAACATCACTCACCGTATCAATACGCGACCAGAAGTTTACTGTTTTAACAGGTTTACCCGGACAGAAAACGCTTAGCGTTGGGAAAAACTGACCTAAACCTTTATAGGTATAGCAAGGTGCTTTTTCGTTTAAGAATTTATCTGAGCCTGGAGGATTTGCATTCGGGTCTGCAAAGTCCCAAAGCAATTGAATTTGGGTATTAACACCTTCAAGTGGATACATATTATATAAGCAAACACCTGCAGCGTTCTGATTCATCATACAAACTGAGTCTGCAATAGAGTCATTTTGCATGGTTCTTCTTGAACGGATATCGTACAATACTATAATGTTCTCTGGAAGTTGCTCTCCACTCAAATTGTAATCAAAGCTATCAATACAATTGAATGATTTGTGCTTAATGGTAAGCTTTGGTGCGAAAACACCACCTTTAATGTAGTTGTGCGTAAATGAATTCCAGTATGCGATATCGGCAGGTACCGGAGGGTTGCGGGATTGATAGATTGTTCCATCACCAAAATCCCAACGGAACCAACCTACGTTACCAATGGCAACTGAACTTTGGTTAACAAAGATATAAGGGGTGGTATCGCAACGTGGAACGCCACTAACGCGGAATTTAGCGCCTAGGTCGGGAGCTACGTAAATGAATTTTTGCTGACTATTTTGACAACCCAATTGGTCTGTAACACGGAGCGTAACTGAGTTACGACGACCAGCAATTGGGTACACGTGGTTGATGGTGTTTGAGCCAGGCGTAACCATGTTTTCCTCACTACCATCACCCCAAACCCAATAGCGGCCTGCAATTGGATTGGAAGGCTGCGGAGCTTGGATAGACTGATCTTGGAAAATGTAGTTGTTTCCTTTAAAACACTGAGAGTCGAAACTGGTAAGTACCCAGTTTACCACAGGACGCGCATACACGGTATCCCAGTACTCGGTGAAAAGGTCTGCACGGTTGTTAAACTTTACAGTTACCTGAACTTTGTAAGCTCCGGGAGCAGCATAGTTGTGGGTGTAGTAATTCCCAACCGGATTGCCTGAAGTGAGGGAAATTTTTGTTCCATCACCCAAGTCGAGGTCATAGCTTTTCACATCTGCACGGTTGGCACCATTCAAATTAATTGTCATGTCAACAGTACCGGTGGTACCATTAAAACAAATAATTTTTGGTGCTGGATCAACCGAAACACTCTGTGCAAAAGCTGATGCCGAAAAGAGCCCGATGGCCATTATCAGCATGAGTCGATTGAATAGAGATTTGATCATATAGATTGGTTTAGTATAGTTCTTGTTCAATTTTGCTAACATACGCTTATTCTCCAATATTTTCAAACTTAGCGGGCAAGGAAAATTAGTCCGGTTTGTGATCGAACTTTTTCAAATCCTTTCACCTGATAATCAAGAATAAATCGATAATTACCCGTTTCTGCCGGTATTCCAGATTGCCCAATTTGACCTTTCCAGAACTGGTTAGGCTTGTCGGTTTCAAACACCAACTGCCCTTTCAAACTGAAAATTCGAATTCTAAAGAAGCTGAGCGGAGGCATTTCAAGCACGAGTTCATCGTTCACTCCATCTCCATCCGGAGAGAAGGCTGTATGAATTATCGGCTTTGGTTCATCAAACTGTCCACCTGATTGATTTTCGGATCCCTCCTCTTCCTTTGTATCCTCAGGCTCTTTTTCTACCTGGTTCTTGGAAGTGTTGAGGATTGGCTCTGGCTTTTTTGTTTGAATTTCATCATGAATACCAGCAGCACCTCCGTTTTCTGGCTTAGCTGATTTACCTAAATCTGGCTCAGGATTGGTGGAGTTCAAAGAAACAAGCCCTGTTTTTGTTGAAGAAGAACTCTTTTTTACATAAGTTCTTGCCGGTTCTGTTGGTTCAGCTGTAGATTTTGATTCAGAACGACTCTCGGTTTCCGGGATTAACACCTCTTCTGTTTTAAGAGGCTGGTTGTTCTCCTTTTCTATTGGAGTTGAATCTGAAAAATACGTAACAAGTGCAAAAGAGGTAATTCCAATTCCTAGGAGTGCGGCAGTAATTTTAGCAAAAGGTAACAATACGGAATTAGTAACTGCAGTGCCCGCCGCGGTTGATGCTGCCGGAGCAGAAGCGGAAATTCCCTTCGAGATCGCCAACCAGGCATCAGGTGGTGCATCCACCTCCCAATTTCCCAGATTTTCCTTCAGGAAAGAATCAATATGTTCTTTATCTGCCACCTTGTTTTATGTTATTACGTTTTGCATAAGCCTGAGCAAAAAGGGAACGTGCCCGGGAAAGTTGAGATTTGGAGGTGCCTTCACTAATGCCTAGCATTTCGGCTATTTCAGCATGGTTATAGCCTTCAATAGCATACAAATTAAGCACTGTTCTATAGCCAGGTGCCAATTGATTGAGGAGCTCAAAAATTTCTTTCTGGCTAATCTTTTCAAGCACAAAACCATCAACAGGATTATCGTTTGCCATTTCAACATCACTTTGCTCCTGATAAACCTTATTAACCCGGTAATGCTCAAGAGCTGTGTTGATAAACACCCTTTTCATCCAACCTTCCAAAGAACCTTTCCCACTGAATTGATTCAGGCGGGTAAACACTTTAATGAATCCTTCCTGTAAGACATCCATAGCATCTTCATGGGTATTGCAGTAGCGGAGACAGACAGCAAACATTGTACGGCTAAAAAAATCGTACAAAGCTTTTTGGGCTTTGGCTTCATTTCTTAAACAGGCTTGTACAATTTCTTCATCTATCTGTTTATTCACTTTTATTGTGCTTGATTACTTAGACGGAACAGGTTTGGCAAGGGTTGCAAGTTGTTTCTTTTTTTTCTTAATATTCGCTAAACACCTGAAATTGCAGGGCTTGAAACCGATAAAAATCTCTAATTTAGCCTGAAATTGACCATGCGCAACTTGCCAGTAAAACTGCTGTTTCTTCTCCTTTTCCTTTCTATGAAAGGAAAAACCGAGTCTGTTTTGCCGGCAAATCCCTCCTATTTCGTACAAAATAAGGGGCAATGGAAATCCGAACTTTTGTTTAGAAATACCACCTCAGCATTAGACCTACACATTGAAAAGCAGGCTATTCGCTATTATTTCTTTGCCCCGGATGCGTTCCCAGATGTTTTTCATCATCCTAATATTCAAGCAACAAAATCACAAGGACACGCCATTAGTTTTGAATTGATAGGCGCAAATCAACCCGAGCCCGCACACTTTTTGGCTGAAAGCGAATACCTGAATTTCTTACAAGGCAATAATCCCAAACAATGGGCATTTGGTGTACCTGTTACTCGAAACCTATTTCTTCCCAAAATTTACCCAGGAATTGGCTTACGTTTTCAGCAGGATGAAGTTGGAAACATGAAGTACGAATGGATTTGTGAAGCGGGCAGCAATCCAAGTCAAATCCAACTTGAAATTCGCGGCGCAAATTCAATAAACCTGGAATACGGCAATCTTTTTGTAGCGCATAGTTTTGGCTACTTGAAAGAGAAAAAGCCTATGGCTTACCAAATCATCGGGAATGAAAAAATTCAGATTAGCTGCAATTTTCACCTTGAAGGTAACAAGCTTAGTTATAAAATGGGCAAGGATTACAACCCGAACTTGCCATTGGTAATTGATCCCGATTTGGTTTTCCTCACATATAGTGGCTCTACAGCCGATAATTTTGGATGCACGGCAACACCAGGAGAGAATGGTACCATGTATTCTGGCGGGGTTGTTACAGGACCCTATGCCTCAGTTCCCGATGGTCGATTTCCGGCCACAGCAGGTGCCTTTCAAATTACCTATGCCGGTGGGGGAATTTCAGAAGGAGAAGCCCTTCGTGAATTTCCTTGCGACATGGCCATTTCCAAATACAGTGCCGATGGAACCAAATTGCTCTGGGCAACCTATATCGGTGGAAGCAACAATGAAGTTCCGCATAGCTTGGTGGTTGATCAAAACAATAATCTTTTGATTATGGGAACCACCTATTCGGCAAACTTCCCGGTAAAAGCAGAATCGTTTGATACCAGCCACAATGGGCGTATGGATTTGGTGGTTATGAAATTTAGTTCGGATGGCTTACGCCTTGCCGGGTCAACATTTGTAGGCGGAACAGACAACGACGGAATCAATACCAATGGCCAAACCAACTATTTCTTTGCGGACAGTTACAGAGGCGATATTATCTGCGACCCAAGTGGAAAGGTATTTGTGGCCAGCGTTACCCATAGCAGTAATTTTCCAATCCGTAATAATGCCATTCAAAACAGTTTATCCGGATTTCAAGATGGGGTGCTTTTTCAATTTGACTCAACCTTAAGTCAACTTGAAAAATCAACTTATTTGGGAGGTAATGGGGTTGATGCATTTTACAGCTTGGATTTTGACAAATCGGGAGAAATCTTTATTTCAGGTGGTACTACAAGCAGCAATTTCCCTGGAATTCCGAACAATGCAGTTCAGCCCAATTTATCTGGAAATACAGACGGAATTATCCTGCATATCAAAAGTGATTTAAGCACCATAATTAGCGGAACCTACTGGGGAACTGCAGAATATGACCAGATTTTGTCCTTGGACATAGACCCCAATAACCAACTGGTAGTGGTTGGTCAAAGTCTTGGAAAAATGCACGTGAGTCAAGGAGTGTTCTCTAATCCGGGTTCACATCAATTCATCTCTTGTTTTGATAATAACCTAAGTACTCAAATTTGGTCAACTGTTTTTGGAAGTGGAAGGAATGCCATTGATGTAACCGTGAATGCTTTTTTGGTTGACGATTGCGGGAAGATTTACATAAGCTGCTGGGGCGGTCCAACTTCAAACTTTTCGAATTCCTCAACCGTAAATTTACCTACCACCTCTAATGCCTATCAAACCACCACGGATGGAAAAGATTTTTACCTGGTCTGTCTAGAAAAGGATGCGCGGGAATTGTTATATGCCACCTTTTTGGGTGGCAATTCACCAAGCGGAACAGGCGATCATGTGGATGGAGGAACCAGTCGTTTTGACAAAAAAGGAATTGTTTACCAAAGTATTTGTGCCAGTTGTCCGGACGGAAGTGCGAGCTTTTTGTCGGACATGAAAACCACGCCGGATGCGTATAGTCCCAAAAACCCGAGTCCGCGCTGCAGCAATGCGGCGTTAAAATTCGATTTCCAAATTAGAAATGCTGCATTTGAATTTGAATTGGACACCTGTGAAGCCATGTTTTCATTCAATCCTACCGTAAAAAATGCGAGTAGTTTTTTATGGAAATTTCCAGATGGAACGAGAAGCACTGAAAAAAATCCAAGCTGGAAAATGAAAAAGGAATATGAAAAAGATTCGGTTTGGCTGGTTGTAAGTCCGGGGACAAGTTGTTCTGATTCAACCTATAAAATACTTCAACTTCCAGACTCTGCCGGGGTGCCTAAATTGCCTAATATTTTTAGTCCGAATTCAGACGGCATTAATGATTTCTACCGCATGAGTGGGCTATTGAGTCAATGCAATGAATTGGAGGTTGAGATTTACAACCGTTGGGGACAAGAAATTTTCAAAGACAAAACCACCTATTTTGCCTGGGATGGTAAAGACCAGTTGGGTAATGAGATGGCCGAAGGGGTGTATTTTGTTTTATTGAAAACAAAACGGATTACCGAAGAAACCTTCAAGGAATGGAGAACAACAGTTACTTTAATTCGATAAAAAAAGCCCGATGAAAAAATTCACCGGGCTTTTTTCTATTGATTTAAAAAGCTTATTTCTTCAAAGCAGCGGCCATAGCAGCACCAATTTCGGCAGGTGATTCTACTACATGTAAACCACATTCGCGCATGATTGCCATTTTTGCGGCGGCAGTATCATCTTTACCACCAATGATAGCACCAGCGTGACCCATACGACGACCCGGAGGAGCTGTTTGACCAGCAATGAAACCAACTACCGGCTTCTTATTGCCATTGGCTTTAATCCAACGAGCAGCATCAGCTTCGTAGCTACCACCAATTTCACCAATCATGATGATTGCATCTGTTTCAGGGTCATTCATCAACAACTCAACAGCGTCTTTGGTTGGAGTTCCGATGATTGGATCACCACCAATACCGATAGCTGTAGAAATTCCCAAACCGGCTTTCACCACCTGATCGGCAGCTTCGTAGGTTAGGGTTCCTGATTTAGAAACGATACCAATACGGCCTGGTTTGAAAACGAAACCTGGCATAATACCAACTTTAGCTTCACCTGGAGTGATCACACCTGGACAGTTTGGACCAATTAAGGTACAATTTCTGGCTTTGATATACTCTTTCACCGGGATCATATCTTTAACAGGAATTCCCTCGGTGATACATACGATAACCTTAATACCGGCATCAGCAGCTTCCATAATTGCATCTGCCGCGAATGCAGGTGGAACAAAAATGATTGACACATTTGCCCCTGCCTGATCTACCGCTTCTTTAACGGTATTGAAAACGGGTTTATCCAAATGTACCTGACCACCCTTACCTGGGGTAACACCACCAACGAGATTGGTACCATACTCAATCATTTGCTGTGCGTGGAAGCTACCTTCGCTTCCGGTGAATCCCTGTACGATAACGCGGGAATTCTTATCAACTAAAACTGCCATGTTTTCAATTTTATGCGGGGCAAATATGGGCAATTTTTTTAGGTAATGGGTAACCTAAATGAAAAATCTGGAAACTGAAGTAAAAATCAACCTGATTGAGATTGAACTAAGCGAGTAAAACCCTGATTTTCTGAACCAAAAGTTCTTTGCTAAAAGGCTTGGTCACATAATCATTCATCCCACTGCTAAGGCATTTTTTCTTTTCCTCGGCATCATCATGCGCTGTAACAGCGATTATTGGCACTTGGCTATGGGCATGGTAACGACTATCATTCCGAATATTCCAGCATGTTTGAATCCCATCCATTTCGGGCATGCGAATGTCCATCAGAATTAAATCAAACTTCTTTTCGATAAGAATTTGAAGCGCTTCCCTCCCATTTTCTGCTATCCGAAAATCAAAGCCCTCTTTTTCAAGAATCTTAGCCATGAGGCGTTGGTTTAATTGGTTGTCTTCAACAATTAGCACCCTGGGTTTAACCTGACCATTAATAGCTGGTTTTGATGTTAACCCAAAAGCCAAATCCGGATTCAATTCTTCCAACTCAAACTCCACGATGAAGGTACTTCCATTTCCGGGCTCGCTAATCACTTCAATATGCCCGCCCATTTTTTCACAGATATCCTTCACGTTCTTCAATCCAATTCCAAAGCCGTTGGCATTCGAGCTGTCCTTAATTACACCTTTGAAAATGGATTTTATTTCCTTGGCGCTCAAACCTTTGCCTTCATCAGTAACTGCAAAATGAATATTTACCAGCTTCACTCCGTCTTTCTCTCTAACAGCAGTAGGTTTCACTTCAACCTTTACTGAGCCTTTAGGGGTATTTTGAATTGCATTGACAATGAGGTTATGCAGAATGGTGTTAATCTTTTGCCTGTCGCCATTCGCCACATCCGGAATGCCGGGGTAAACCATCGATTGAAAAAAGAGCCCCTTTGCTTTTGCTCTCAGCTCAAATGTTTTAAAGCTCTCCTCCAGCGATTCAATAAACTTAAATGGAGAAAGAACGGGCTTATTCTCATTTCTATCAATTTGGAGATAGGCAATCAGGTTGTTAAGCACAAAAAGCAATTCATCACTCGATAGGCGAATATTGGCCAAGTATTCCTTTAACTCA
The DNA here is from genome assembly GCA_023151275.1 of Bacteroidia bacterium. Lineage (GTDB taxonomy): Bacteria > Bacteroidota > Bacteroidia > UKL13-3 > UKL13-3 > CAISCU01. The sequence continues at coordinate 77,971 of JAKLJI010000001.1, forward strand.
TTGAATGTTTTGCTTTCAACCGCAAGTTGACTCATCCCGGCAATCGCATTCAAAGGCGTTCGCAATTCGTGGTTGATTTGAAGCAGGATATTGCTTTTAGCTCTATTGCTTAATTCAAAGCTATTTCGTTGGCGAAGGAGTAACCAGCTGTAAAAGGCCAATCCACCGAGAACGAATAAAAAAATCAAGCCAATTCCCATCACCAAAAGCCAGGTGTTTTTTGATTTCAACTCAAGTTCCTGTTCCCGAATTTTGAGGTCTTGAATCTCCTTTTCCTTAGCCAGCAATTTTATTCGGGCTTCTTTCTTCTCATTCTCATACTGGGCCTGAATGGAGTTCACTTCATTGTTTCGCAGAACATCGCCAGCACCCGTTTCGATAGCCTGCGCCATTTCGCGGAATTTCATCGCCGATTCTTTATCACCCTTGGCCTGATAAACATCTGCTAAAAGCTTGTAAGTTGAAACTTTTGAGGCCTCTGCATTCAGTTTGTCTGCAAGAGTTAGAGCTAGTTTTCCAAAGTAGATTGCAGAATCAAGTTTTCGTAAATGAAAATAGGCATCACCCAAATTCAAAAAAACAGGCAAGGTTGATTTTTCATCCTTCATTTTAACATCAATCTGATAGCTCTCCATGAGGTATGGAATTGCCTTTTGATATTGGCCTCTTTCGTTGTAAATGGTTCCGATATTGTTTAATGCGGTTGAAACATCGTAGGCACTGCCCTTTTCTCGAAAAACAGTGAGTGCATTCAAATAATAATGCAAGGCATTCATGGTTAGGCCCTTGGCCTGATAGATATTGGCCAGGTTATTTGACAACTCCGCCACCAGCAATGGGTCGCCAAGCTGCTTGTGAAGTTCAAGTGATTTCTGGTAATACTCTTCAGCTTTATTGGTATTTGAAAGCTCCATATAAAGCGAACCAATATTGTTCAAGGTTCTGGCAACACGTCTATAATCTCCAAGCTGCTCCGAAAGTTTTAAGGAAGCCAGGTAATAGCGCAAGGCTACAGGGAAATTATTTTTGAAGTAAGCCAAATTACCCAAACTGTGATATGCCAGCGAAACTGAGTAGGGTTCTTTACACTTCAAGCCCAAAGACAATCCTTCGAGGTAATAGCGCTGGGCTTCGAGGAAATTGTTTCTGTTTTTTTGAAGAATTCCAAGGATTACTGCGGCGGTGGCTTTTCCCTTGCAAAAATTAATCTTTCCCGAAAGGGCATAAGCCTGACGCGCGTAGATACCCGCTTTGGTGGTATCTGAGGACCTAAGATTGAGGGCAATTCCATTTAGCAAATCAACCCGTTGCACATCGTTTGCAAATGGCAGCAGGCTTTCCAAACTATCAAGCTCGGATTCGGCATAAACTGGACGGAAAGGCAAAGCCAGTAAAAAACCAACAATCAACTGAACCAGAAAAGTTCTTCTCATCAATATGCTAAAATAAAGATTGCCGCAAAAGATAAGCCAAAATTAGTTGAGTTGAAGTTCTTCCCAATATTCAACCGCCCGACGGGTGTGGGGAATCACTATTGTACCACCAACAATATTAGCCACTGCAAAAATCTCAAACATTTCGGGAGTTGAAACCCCCAATTCGTGGCATTTTCCCAAGTGGTATTTTACACAATCATCGCATCTAAGCACCATGCTTGCAACCAAACCCAGCATTTCTTTGGTTTTGGCGGAAAGGGCGCCATCAGCATAGGTATTTGAATCCAGGTTAAACAGCCTCTTTAAAACCAGGTTGTCGGCATCCATGATTTTGTCGTTCATTTTCTGCCGATATGCATTAAACTCCTCTACTTGATTTCCCATTGTTTAAACTGTTAATTCCTTTTGTGGATCCCAAAAAAATTCTTTGAAATTTATTATTTTATCGTCTTTTACAAGAATACCTTCCTTTTCAAGAAGTGTTTGCATTTCATTTCCAGGACCAAAAAAATGCTTTCCGGTTAGCATGCCCACCCGATTTACCACGCGATGAGCAGGCACATAATCCGGTTGTTGATGGGAATTATTCATGGCATAACCCACCATTCTGGAACTTTTTTTTGCTCCCAAATAGGCTGCAATGGCTCCATAGGAAGTTACCCGGCCTTTTGGAATTAGTCTTACCACCTCGTACACATCCTGAAAAAACCGACTTTCCATGATTAGGGTTGCTCGCGATAAATAACTTCGAGCAGGGGTTCACCCACAGCTTTAAGTGTCTGCCTATCGATTACGGCCATATTATCTCCCAAAGTATGCCAGTGTGCAGGGAAGCCACTTGGGGTGCTCTCCGAAAAATGGATAATATCAACTGCAGGAATTCCTCGCAACTTAGTTACATAGTAATGATCATCGGTTATGGCGCCACCCTGGTAATAAAAATAGTAATTGCTGTAACCCATTTGAACACCTAAATCCCAAATCTTACGAAGCACATTCTCGGCATTACGCACACTAAAACCTTCCCAAACAAAACGAGCACCTTTAGCACCAACCATATCCAGGTTTACCGCGTACCGTGCTTTGTAATCGGGTACATGTGGTTTTCGGGCCCAATATTGAGAACCCAAACAATACGAATCTTCATAATCGGGTTTACCCAAATCTTCGGCATCAAAACAAACAAAATCAACTCCGATTGAGGGTTTTGAAACCGCCATAGCTCTCGCCATTTCCAACATCACCGCAATTCCACTTCCTCCATCATCTGCTGCAAGAATTGGTGTGTTATGATTGCCGGGCTCAGGGTCATGATCTGCGTAAGGTCTGCTATCCCAATGGGCAGAAATCATAATCCGCTCTTTGGCATCTGGATTAAAGCTGGCAATGATGTTTCTAAGCTTGATTGTTTTTCCATCCCAATTCTTGGCCTCACCCTCTTGATTGTAAACCTTATCGGCATACAATTCAAAGGTTTTTTGCATCCAATCGGCACATGCTTTGTGACCTTTTGAACCCGGGAAACGATGTCCAAAACCAACCTGTTTTTCAACAAAAATATAGGCTGAATCCGCATTGAAAGCAGGCGATTTCTTTTGAAACACCGGGGCAGCAGGAGCAGGCTCTGCTGCTTTAGTCGCAGGTTTATCATCACCACAGGAAACAAGAACCAGTGCCATGATTATGAGCGAAGAAAAACGAAACTTCATATTAGTTGATGAATGAATAGGTTGAACCTTCTTTTCCGTCTTTCACCTCAATTCCAATGGCTTTCAGGTGGTCGCGAATTTGGTCTGAACTGGCGAAATCCCGGCGGGCTTTTGCGGCAGCACGCTGGTCAAGAATCAACTGCATCAAGCCATCCACCTTTGAATTATCAGCCTGATTTTCCTCTTTCAAGCCAAGCACATCAAATACAATAGCCTGAAACAGTGCTTTCAATTTGTCCAAATCTTCCTGAATCAATGAAGCTTTACCGTCATTCAAAGTATTAATCATTCTTACACCTTCAAACAATGCAGCAATGGCAATGGGTGTATTGAAATCATCATTCAAAGCCTCATACACTGAATCCTCCAAATCTGCAACTTTTAGAGTGGATTGCGTCCCGGCCTGAAGTTTAGGTAGAAGTGCAACTGCGTTCATCAAACGCTGAAATCCTTTTTCGGCAGCCTGAAGAGCTTCATTGCTAAAATCAAGCGTACTGCGGTAATGGGCCTGAAGCATGAAGAAACGAACCGTCATAGGAGAATATCCCCTATCCAGCAAAGGATGCGAACCTGTAATGAGCTCGTGAGGCAAAAAGGAATTGCCTAAACTTTTGCTCATTTTTTGTCCGTTTACGGTAAGCATATTGGTATGAATCCAATAGTTCACAGGCTTTTCGTGGTGGCAAGCAATGTTCTGGGCTATTTCATTGGTATGGTGTGTAGGCACAAGATCAAGTCCACCTCCGTGAATATCAAACTGATTACCCAAGTATTTTGCACTCATAGCAGAGCACTCCAGATGCCAGCCCGGAAAACCTTCGCCCCAGGGACTAGGCCAACGCATAAGATGTTCAGGTTTTGCTTTAATCCATAACGCAAAATCCAGTCTGCCTTTTTTATCGTCTTGTCCACCCAAATCGCGGGTATTGTTAAGCAATTCATCCAGGTTTCTTCCGGACAATTCAGTGTAGGGATATTCCTTGGCGAACTTTTCTACATCGAAATAAATAGTTCCATTGGATTCGTAAGCATAACCATTATTCAGGATTTGCTTAGTCATTTCAATTTGCTCTATAATATGACCTGTTGCGGTAGGCTCAATGCTAGGAGGAAGATTATTAAACAAAGCCATTACGTTGCGAAAATCAACGGTATAGCGTTGCACAATCTCCATAGGCTCAAGCTGCTCAAGACGGGCCTTCTTACCAATTTTATCTTCACCAACATCGGCATCACTTTCCAGGTGTCCGGCATCGGTTACATTCCGTACATATCTCACCTTGTAACCCAAGTGTTGAAGGTACCTGAAGATAACATCAAAAGAGGTAAATGTTCTAACATTCCCCAAATGCACATTGCTATAAACAGTTGGACCACACACATACATGCCCACAAAAGGTGGATGAATCGGCTCGAATAACTCAGTTTTGCGAGTTAAGGTGTTGTAGATTTTTAAGTTGGACCTGCTGTTCATATAAAAGGCAAATATAACATAATCATGCAGTATTGGCCTCAGAAGCAGGCTTTAAAATTGCACTAATAAAACAGCGATTTATAAACGTCTGACCAGCCCTCCCAAGCTTCCTCAGGGTCGAATGAGCTATTGTGCCAAATGCTGACAAACAATCCGCCTGAAGTTTCAACTTTTGTCTTTAATTCCTGAATTTTCAATCCAGCCTGATTCCGATTTAACTTCATGTAATTTTTCAGCGTTACATCCATTACAGCTGTGCTGAAAAGTTGTAATGTAGTAGCTTGATTTGCGGGTAAATCGAAAAAGAAAAAAGGAAAGGCGGTTGATGCTCTAAATCCGACGGCTTCTGAATAGGCCAAGGTATAATCTTCATGAATACCCTGCGCAATAAGATTTCGTGGGGTCTCCGGAAATTTAATCTTTAGAAAATGTTGCCGTGATTTCGTTGGCAAATGGCCCAAAATTTTCTCAAAAATTGCACATTCCGCATGCAGCAACTTCCTGTTCAGGCCTGATTTATAAGAGGGATGGATTCCTAATGAAGCTTGGGAACTAAGCGATTTCAATAAGGCGCCCAATTCAACAGAAAATGGGCTGATATTTTTGTCGAAACCACCTGAATCCGAAAGCAAGACAAAGAAGTAGGAAGGAACACCAGCTTTGGATGCCGCATCCAGCAAGAAGGAATAGGTATCGTAAGGATCATTTTCGGAAGATGGGGATATGATTTTTTTGAGCGATTTTAGGTCCGAACGTGAGAGGGAGCCAAGTAATTTTCGGATTCTAGCTTTTGGAGAAAGACCCCGAAACTTATAGGCAAAATCAATATCAATCGTGTTCAGTTGTCCAAATTCGTTAGGCTTCAACTCAATAGTTGGATACTGTTTCAGCAATTTTGTTCTGAAAAGAACCATCCATTCGTCGATTAATGGGCGCTCCAGAAAATTGAAACGCATGGCCAGGGATTGATCGGCTCTGAACCGGCCATGCTCGTCGCGCTTTGCACCGGGCAGGTATTCTTCATACCTGGAAACCAGAAAAAAACAGGCAGAAAACAAATCAAAAGGAATGCAAACGGTAGGCTGTGGTGTATCGTGAGGAATTTCCCAGGAGAATGGAAAAAGCACAGGACCCCAGGAGGCTAGTTCCTTGACTTCCGGCTCAAGAATCAAAATATCTTCCTGGTTCAACAATCCATCAGAGGGGATATTCAAGCAGGAAGGGAAAACCTTGGTGCTATAGTTGATTCGAAAAGAAGTTGTCTTAAGAAAGTAGGCTTCGTTATTGGTGCATTTCCACGAAATTCCCAAGCGCCTCTTCAAGAGTTCATCAAGGATATAAGTTAACCTTGGGCTTTCACTTGCACAATAAACGAGCATGATTCAAAGTACGAACAAAACAAGATAAAGAAAAATGTTTGGGACTATTTTTTCGCACGCTGGGCTTTGCTGTATCGAAATACATCAAGCAAATGAGCAGGATTAAGCGCTTTAATAAATACGCCAATTGATTCACCGGGCTTGTAGAACAAAAGTGTTGCAAGGAGACCCAAATAATAGGTAACCAAAACAGCATAAGCCATTCCTGTAACCTGAAACTTGGGGATGAAGTAGAAACTGGTAAACAAGTAGGCAATCAGGTTGAAAATTTGAAAAAAGATAATCACTTTTTGGCGATGTTGAGCCAGCATCCACATGCCCCAGGCTGTTCCAAAGTAAACGGGGATTGAACCCCAAATATGCAATTTAAAAATCCCCGGTGAGAGTGGATAACCATCCTTGTATAAAAAAGTAATTGCCCAATCGCCTAAAATCAAACCACCAATTGACACTGCAATTGCCGACCAAATCATAATGGAGCACAATTGAATGTATCTTTTCAATTGCAGCTCGGGATTGTTCCGATTATTGACAATACCCGGAAAAACAGCAGCACAGATGGCAACAGGAATAAAATAGGATGCTTCACTAATACGCACTGCTGCGGCGTATTGTCCAACCATTCCCAAATCGCGCAGAAAGCGAAGTACGAGGATATCTCCGGATTTCTGATAAATCATAAGCACAAGCGAGCTGCCAATAATTGGGTAAGAATTTTGAAGCAACAATTTTGCCTCGGCAAGCGAAAACTTCCATTTTCCTACAGCAGCCGAAACCATTTGGTAGTACCTGAATTGAAGGGAGGCCGACATTCCTGCTTCAAAAACAGCCATAAATGCAAACCAATAAACGGAGGCATCCAACCAAATCAACACTAACTTTATTACGGAAGAAGCCAATAAGGTAAATACCTGCGCCATGGCAGTGTACTTGCCTTTGAGTTGAGATTGAAAATAAAAATCGAGTACCGAAAACGCCTGAATGGCAATGGAACCACTCACAATCAGAATGGTCATCGTCCGCTCTGGGGTATCGCGCAAAAAAGAATAGATAGCCGAGAAGAGAATCACCAGTAAAGCCCCTGAAAGCCTTAGGTAAAAGGAAGTTCCAAGGATTTCAGCGCTTTTTTCTTTTCGAGTAATCAATTCCCTTACCACAATGCTATCCATTCCCAAGGTGGAAAGGATGGTAAAAATGGCGATCACACTCAAGGCATAGCTAATCAACCCAAATTGCGAAGGACCCAGGTAACGGGCAACCAGAACGCCCACCAAAATTCCTGAGATAATTCGGCTTGATTTTTCCAGCAACATCCAAAGGCTATTGCTCAAGTAATTGTTTGCGGGTTCACTCATTTATTAAACTCATTCATGGTTGGAGTAAGGCCGCGAAGCACAAAACTTTCGCAGGCTTTTACACAATGGCCAATTAAAAAAGGAAGCTCGGGTTCTTCGTCTTTATTCCATTTTCCAAGCACATAATCAATTTGCTTACCCTTGCTAAAATTTGAACCAATTCCGAAACGCAGACGTGGGTAAGCTTGTGAACTGAGGCACTCTTCAATATTTTTTAATCCATTATGCCCGGCGGCACTTCCGGATGGACGAATTCGAACCTTACCAAAATCAATTGCCAGGTCATCAACCAAAGTTAGGGTTTGAGTAGCAGGAATTGCAAGCTGTTGCATCCAGTAGCGCATAGCCTTTCCACTGAGATTCATATAAGTATTTGGCTTGAGCACAGTAAGCTTTTTACCTCGGATACCAATCTCTGCAATATCACCAAAACGGCCGGGGCTCCAATTTCCATTGAACTGCTTTACCAATTCATCGGCGATTAAGAAACCAATATTGTGACGGGTAAAGGCATATTCTTCACCTGGATTTCCCAGGCCGACAATCAGAAATTTCATAAAAAGCGAAAGTAAGGAAATTAAGGAAACCTGAACAAAGCTAATTAAACCTGGAATATGCATTTGACCATCTATTACTGCCCTGTAACCTGAATAATTCAATTGTTCAGCTATTACGTTCCAAAATGCCGAAGTTCATAAGTATACTTCGGTTTAAACGCAAAAATCCCCGAAACGTGGTTTCGGGGATTTTTGATACTTGAAGAAAAATTATTTTTTCTTGCCTTTTCCGCTGGTTTCTTCGGAAGCAGCTTGTTGAACCGCACGGGTTGTTTTAACGGTTACAATTGGATTGTTTGGAGAATCCAACAAGGTTAAAGAACCTGCGTTAACGTCGGCCACTTTAAGCGATTTACCGATTTCAAGTGATTCGATGTTCAATTCGATTGCATCAGGAAGTTCGTTAGCCTGGGCACGAACGCGAAGTTTCTTGGCTTTTACAAGCAATTTACCACCTTGACGAACACCGATTGAATTTCCTACCAAACGAACTGGCACTGAAACTTCAACTGGTTTTCCTTCAACGATTTCCTGAAAATCAACGTGCATGATTGAATCGTTTACAGGATGGAATTGAATGTCTTTCAAGAAGGCATAAGCAATTTTACCATCCACATCCAATTTCACCTTGTAGGTGTTAGGCGTGTAAACCAACATTTTAAAATCAGGCTCGTAAATGGAGAAATGAAGAATTTCTGATCCACCGTAAAGCACACAAGGAACTTTACCTTCAGCTCTTAGAGCTTTTGTAGCGGCTTTGCCCAAATCTGAGCGAAGGCTACCAAACATTGCGATAGTTTTCATTATATATTTATTTTTTCGGTTTACTCAAAATTCGTCAGATTGGGTCTGACTATTTCCCATCAACTATAGGCGCTATCAATTACTTGTTCGACATTTCGAACAAAGAGCTGATTGAGCCATGCTCTGTGATATTGCGAATTGCATCTGCAAACAATTTTGCGGTTGACAACACTTTTATCTTAGAGCTTTGGTGTTTCAACGGAATGGTGTCACAAACCACCAATTCGTCAATCACACTAGTTTCAATAATTTCATACGCCTTACCACTAAGAACCGGGTGAGTACACATAGCACGCACGCTAACGGCACCCTTATCTTTAAGCAACTGAGCAGCTTTGGCAAGCGTATTTCCGGTGTCAATGATATCGTCTACCATCATCACGTGTTTTCCAGCAACGTCTCCAATCAGATTCATGGAGGCAATCTCATTTGCTCTTCTTCTTTCTTTATCAACGATAACCATATCACAACCAAGAGCTTTGGCGTAGATTCTGGCACGAGCAGAAGAACCCATATCCGGGGAAGCGATTATTACATTGTGGTCAATGTTCAATTGCTTCATGTAAGGAAGGAAAATAATGGATGGATCAAGATGATCAACCGGAACTTCAAAGAACCCTTGAATTTGCGGGGCGTGCAAATCCATTGTAATAACCCGGCTAGCTCCTGCAACGGTTAGCATATCTGCAACCACTTTTGAGCCGATGGAAACACGCGGTTTGTCTTTCCTATCTTGACGGGCCATTCCATAATAAGGAATAACAGCGGTGATGTAGTGGGCTGATGCACGCTTTGCAGCATCAATCATCAACAAAAGCTCCATCAAGTTGTCTGAATTTGAGAAAGTAGATTGGACTAAGAAAACGTCGCATCCACGAACCGATTCATTAAAACTGGGCTGAAACTCACCATCGCTGAATTTGCTAATCACACAATCACCCAATTCGATACCATAAGCTTTGGCTATTTCTTCGGCGAGGTACCTGGAGTTGGTTCCGGAGAAAATCTTTACCTGATTGCGAACCTGCATATTCCTTTATAAAAATTATGCAAGCCACTCAAGAGTGACTTGCATTTGGTTTGTTGACCGACTAGGGGTCGAACCTAGACTCTTCTGAACCAAAATCAGACGTGTTGCCAGTTACACCATCGGTCAATTGGGGTTTGCAAAAGTAGAACTTTCAGGAAATTTGTAAAGTATTTTTTTAAAAAAATCGAAAAATGTCCTGAAAGACTGTCTTTTCCAGTGCAATTATAGGGTTGAAAACTGTGTGTTTGTTAAAAATTATACCGCCATTGCCATTTTTTTCCTACTGAAATTCGTTCAATGACTGATGTTTTCTGCATAGCACTGGTATTCAATCGGAGTTCGTACCGCTATCGAACTTATGCCTTGCAGTATGCCCGTGTTTTATTGGAGCTGGACAAAATGGTTTTGATTTATAGTCCGGATTGGATTTGGGTAAACGAGCAACTCAGCATTCAATTCCCATGGAAAGCCAGCAAATTCAGATGTTTCCCTCTGGAAACTGAGCCCCATTCAGGCTTTGCAGCCACCGCTCTGGAATGGTATAGCATGACACGAAAATTACGTCAGGCCGAGAAAATACTGGAAACCCAGGTTGATTTGGTTTACTTCTGCCCCATTGACGAATGGATTTCCCCTGCAACCGGAAAAAGTATTTTCGATTCTTTGTTTCCATTCAATTGGTCTGGCTTATTGCTCAATACCGGTTACCTGTATGAGTCGAACCTGAAATTAAATCAAGACCCGGAGCAAGGAGAACCCGATTACCTTTTTCTATCAAAAAACTGCGTTGCAGGAAGCATTTTGGATAGGTACAAAAGTCAGGAGCTGAAAAGCCGAATCTACAAAAAAGTAGTGGTTATGCCTGATGTAAGCGATTGGAGTATTCGACCCGAAAACAACAAATTGGGCCAACAAATACGGGCCTTGGCGGGTAACAGGTTGGTAGTTGGAACCATTTTACTAGAAAATGAAGATGCCTATAGCTTTTTTGAACTTGCTGCGCATGCGCCAAAAGAAAAATACTTTTTTGTTTGCACGGGCGAACTTGAGGCAGCAACTCAGAACAAATTAAGTCGCAGCGCCATTCAAAAACTACTTATCGAAAAGCATCAAAACAATTTTATCAGCCCCATGAATCTAACCGATTCAACCCAGGTGAATAGTCTGATAAACAGTTTTGACATTTGTTTTTTAAACGACAATCAAAACCATACACCCAACAATTTACTGACCAAAGCGGCCTATTTTCACAAACCTGTAATTGGAGCCCGAACCACCATTCAGGGCAAGTTGGTTGAAACCTTTAAAACCGGAATTGCTGCCGGACCTTTGCTAAGCGACAACCTGGAAGCATTGGAAATTTTTAGTCAGCATAGCGATTTCGACAAACAAATGATGGACAACTATGCAAGGCTTCAAAGCTTAGACAGCCTAAAAGAAGCCTGGGAGCAATTGCTTTGGTTTTAAATTTAAAGATTTTCTTAACACAAAATACTCGATACAAACCAGTACTTTTAGTTACTAATTGGATATGAAAAAAATTTACCTGTTACTCTTCATACTAAGCGCACCTTTTCTTCTTTTGGCACAAGCGCCAACACGGCTAATCAAGGCGCATTACAAATTCAATGGTGATGCTACTGATGCCACCTACCAAAAGAATCATGGGGAATTAGTTGGGCCGGTTTCTGTTCCTAACCGCGCTTTGTTACAAAACTCCGCGTACAAATTTAACGGAATCGACAACTACATAAGAGTTCCCAACTCCCAATCGCTAACTGGCATTTATCAATTTTTAACCCTAAGTGCCTGGGTTAAAATTGACACCTTCAGCAAGGCAAAAGATGGGAGTGATTGTGCCATTATAGTGAGTAAATCCTGGAACAAAGACACGGTACAATTTGAATGGATGCTTGTTCCGGATGGAATGATTATCACGAACAATGGATTTACCGGACGCATTGTAATTCCGGGAGGAATACCTACAAACACCTGGTTTCATGTGGGCATTTCTGTGGTTCAGGAAAATGCAACAGCCTATTACAATGGCAAAAAAGCTGGAGATCTGGTTTTAGCTGTAACCAACGAAAGGCCAATTGATACCACCAACTTGTATATTGGAACCAGCATAGATAGCAGCTATGGATTTTTTAAAGGGTATTTAGACGATTTACGCATTTACGGCTGGAACTTTGATGAGGTAAATATGGCCTTGATTTACAAAGCCACCGATAACGAATTGGAATCTGTTTACAAAGACTTACTGCTTTACTTGCCATTCAATACAGATACCAAAGATTACTCCGGTTATGGAAACAACACTTTCTTCCAAAATACCAGTTACGTTTACGACCATATTAATGCTTACAATTCTGCCTTAGATTTTAATGGAACTACAAGCTATGGCTTGGTACCAAACACGGAATGCATGATGAGTAGTGATTCCACCCTCACCATTACGGGTTGGCTAAAAATCAAAAACTTTAAAAAGAACTCACTCGATAATCAGGACTATGCAACGGTATTGTACAAAGGCGTGAATGCAACAAGTCCGCACTATGGCTTATCATTTATGCGAAATGGTTTAATGGGTTTGAATTACGGATATACAGGAGTTTTGGCATTAAGTGAAAGTACACCTGTAAATCAATGGTTCCATTTTGCAGTAACCTTCAAAGATTCGTTAATGACGTATTACAAAAATGGCAAATTGGTTTCGAGCATCTTACTTCCTACCAAACTGCTGGCCTCAAAATTTAACAGCCTATATATTGGTAGAGACTTTGCGGGAGCAACCTATTTAGATGGCAGCCTTCATGAATTAACCATTCACAGCAAAGTTTTGAATGAAAATGATATTGCACGATTGTCTTACAAAAACCTAATGAATGAACTTGATGAGTTTGAAACCTTGTCGAAGAGAAAATCTATTTATCCCAATCCGGCGAGCACTTACGTGGTGTTGAGTGAAAACTATCCGGTAGATTATGTTTTGTATGACATATCAGGTAGAAAGCTTGCAGAAGGAACAGAATTTGAATTGGACTGCCGCAACTACCAAAACGGGAGCTATTTGATTCAGATAACTGACCAAGGCCATACTTTCTTTCAACGATTACTTATTGAAAAATAAAAACCAATGAAAAAGCTGTTCTACCCCATTCTTATCTTCCTAATTCTAAACTCAGCAACGCTTCATTCTCAAAACTATTCAATTCGGTTATTAACTGAGATTGACAAGTCAACTGGAACAAATAGCCAAGGATTAAGTATAGGGGATTTAAATCTCGACTCAAAACCAGATGCAGTTATTTCTAACGTTGGGAACGGAACCATTCGCATTTTAGTTGACACAGGTTTTGGCACAGCCTATGGTGCCCCTATTATTTTAACCACGTTAAGTTCAACCGCAGTTGCCTATATAAAAGACCTGAACAGAGACAACAAACCCGATATTTTAGTTTGTTACACAGGCTCTTCCAATTTCTCAGTCTTTCAAAACAATTATTCGAGTGGACCAATGACCTCGACATCTTTTGGGAATAGGCAAGACTTCTCAACTGTTTTAAGCACTTCCACCAATACAGCAACTTTAAATGATTTTGATGGAGACACACTCGTTGATGTTATAATTTGCAGTTACAATTCTAATCGGCTAAGTATTTTTAAGAATACAACCTCAACAATAGGCGGTAGCATTACATTTGGCGGGCCCACTGCAATTAATTTGGCATCAACAGCGGCTCCTTCCTGTATAATTTCGGAGGACTTCAATGGCGATTTAAAACAAGATATTGCTGTCACCAACTATGGGATGTCCACCATATCTGTTTTTCAAAATACAAGCACAACCTCTACCATAAGTTTTTCGAGCGGAACATATTACTCAACGGCTTCTGGCTGCTTAAACCTTACGAGCGGAGATATGGACTCGGATGGCAGGCCTGATATTATTACCAGTAATTACATTGCAAAAGGAATTACCGTTTTTAGAAACACAACAACCCAAGCAGGAAATCCATCCACATTTGCAACTGGGGTTCATATTAGCGCCGGAACAACTGACAATTTAAATGGTATAAGCACCGAAGATTTAAATCAGGATGGCCGGCCTGAAATTATGCAAACTTCAGTTCAATCTGGAAACCTACTTGTTTACGAAAATCAATCAGTTTCAGGAACAATAAATACATCCTCCTTTCTTGCACCCATTTCTTTTTATTCAGGAAACACTCCCATTGAGGTTCGGTCTGGCGATTGGAATGGAAATGGGATTAATGATGTTGCAGTAAGTAACTATTCCAGCGGTAATGTTCGATTTTTCACCAATAAAAGTATTGACCCCGGACCACAGCAACAGGGCAGCATTCTTTCCTTAACCAATATCTCAGGTGGAATTTTAGTAAAATTACAAAAGGGTACAGGAGTCAAGAGAATTGTATTAGCCAAACAAGACTCAATAGTAGGAGCTTCTCCAATTGATACAAATTTATACCCCAGCTCCTCACAATTTGGACTAGGAGCTCAAATTGGTCATAAGAACTTTGTAGTTTATAACGGTCCACTTGACTCCTTTTTAGTGACCAATCTTTCCAATGGTTCAACCTATCATTTTGCAGTTTTTGAATATGCTGGAAATGGGAACAGAACGAATTATTTAACCGTAAATCCAGCAAGAGGGCAGTTAAAAAAAGTTACCATTTACTACAATAAACCTAATGGTAATCTGAACGATACCATAACGTGGGGTGATGAGCCTTCGGGTACAGGAAAAAACCCTTCAAATTTCAATCAATCACATACCATTTATACACTTGCCAACGGAACATTTAATGGCCTATCAAGCAACTTATTGATAACTGGGCTTGAAACTAGCTTGAAAACAACATCAAATACCCATAGCCTCTTTATCCCTGCCGGTTTTACTTTGGCTGTGGATAGTATTAGTTTAGGAACCGGCAGCTCAATTATTGCTCAAGGCAACTTGATTTTCAATAAAAGTAACTTCGAAGACAGCACTTCAGTACAATTTGTTGGCACAAATTCACAATTGGTACCCGCCGCATCTTATTTTAACCTAACTGTAGGTTTGTCAACCAAAACAACAACTGGTAATCTAATCATAAGAAACTCACTAAATCTAGCATCAAACCTAGACTTGGGACAAAACAATCTTACGCTAGGAATTTCTGCAACTCAAAATGGCACTCTAACCCAAAATGGCGGCTGGATTATTGGCAGCCTTTCCAGGTGGTGTGCCACAAATACAACCAACTTGTTTTTCCCCTTGAGCAATGGAAATTCTTCAAAAGCTGCCACTATTGAATTTCCATCAGGAATTAGTTCTCCCGGAGTTATTTCGTTCAAATTCCTTCCTGGGAAAACAACAGGAACAGGATTACCCCTATTTGACTTTACTTCCACTTTTGTACTCATTAATAAACTTTCAGAAGATGGAATCTGGCAAGCTGCCAGTTCAAACGGATTAGCAGTCAGTACTTATAATTTAACCTTAAGCAATGGGGCAATTTCAGGGGTAAGTCAGATAAGCAACCTTCGCATCATTCGAAGAAACCTGGGTGGAAGCTGGTCTCTTTCTGGAAATGCAGGAACAAATACAGGAACAGCAACCAACTTAAGTGTTCTTCGCAATGGAATGTCCGGATTTGGTGAATTTGCAATAGCTGGTGATTCAACAAATAATGCCCTTCCCTTGCGCTTTCTTAATCAGGAAGGAAGATTTTTTTCATCAAACCAAGCAATTATTTCATGGAAAACAACAGATGAATCTGGACTTAATAAATTTGCGATTGAACTTTTGAAAGAGGGTAATTGGCGAGAAGTATCATCAGTAAAACCAACAAATAAAAAGGGAATCAATAATTACAAAACTCAAATTGAATTAAATACACTAGGCTCGATTTGCAGAATTGTAGGAATTGATTGGGACGGAACAGAATGGATTTCAAAACCTTTTTTAATTACAAACGAAGAGGAATTGGGCGAAAAACAACTGATTTATCCAAACCCAACAACAGATTTTATTTTCATCAAAGCAGAAGCACAAGGCCAAACTTTACGAATTTTCAGTCTTGAGGGTCAGCTAATAGAGGAAAAAATGGATCTTAAACAAAATGAGTTTATCCAAACAAACCATTTGCCAGCAGGCACCTACCTACTTGAATTTTCTTTTCCTGGGGCAAAACCGAATTTTCAAAGGCTCATTAAACACTAAACGTGTGTAGCCCCAGATTAAGCAAAACATTTCCTAATTACCAGGAAACCCTAGTTAAACTTCTAATCTGTTGAATTTATGGCGAAGGATTAGCATCTGCACATTCTACCAAAAAGGCTCAAGAAATTGGGCTTTTTTGCTGTTATTTGAAGCCAGAATGGCTTATAAAATCAATAGCAATCAGGCAATAACAGATAAAATAAAACTGCTTTGGGGCTTTGTTCCGGGAAAATTCCACAAATTAACTCCTGGTCCATTGCGCGAACAAAATCGTGTGCTTAATGAAGCCGAACATGCCGGATTTGCTATAGCATACCACTCGGATGGCCACCTGCTCAGCAAAGAAAATCGGAACTACTTTCTACGAAAAAACAGCTCAGATTATTTGGTATTTCAACAGGTAATTCTGGGGAAGGAATACCAACCTTTGATTGATATTGCCAAAAAGACCTTTAAGGACAAGGCACTTACATTGGTTGATGCCGGTGCTAATGTTGGATTCGCTACACTTGCCTTGGCAGCAGAACTCAACCTTAACAAAGTCATCTGTATTGAACCTGATTCCAGCAATTTCAAAAACCTTGAAACCAATCTCAAATCAAACCAACTCAACCAAGCCAAGCTCTTAAAAACAGGATTGTGGAACAAGGAAACCCGATTAAAAGTAAGCACCAATTTCCGTGACGGTCGAGAATGGTCGCTGAGTTTGGAAGAAACATCTGCAGATGATAAACAAGGTTTTGATTGTGTTTCACTTGAATCCCTATTCAAAAACTACCAGTTGGAACGAATTGATATTTTAAAAATTGATATTGAAGGCGGTGAGAAAACGGTATTTGAAGGACTTCAAAATCAACCCGAACTATTGTACAAAATCGGGATTATTGCAGTGGAGATTCACGATGAAATTGCAGATAGAGCGCTCATCAATACACAATTAAAGGCAGCTGGCTTTTCGCTCGAAACTATTGGAGAAACAACACTTGCCATTAACCAAAACTTAGAATTATGAGGCAGGAAAACGCACAAAGGCTAGAAAGCTATAAGATAAAAAAAAGTTTCTATTACTACCTCGAACATCACTTCCTGATTGAAGGCCTAAAAAAGGCAATAAATTCCTTTGCCCAAGGAGATGTAATTGATATTGGATGTGGAAATAAACCCTACGTGGGAATGTTTGAAAACCGAATCAACTCCTATACAGGTTGTGATATTATTCAATCATCCGAAAACTGCGTGGATGTGATTTGTCCGGCACAGCAAATTCCCCTACCTGACGCGAGTTTTGACACCGTATTTTCAACCCAAACCATTGAACATGTCGGCGATTTTCAAGGTATGCTCAATGAGTCGTTCAGGCTCTTAAAACCGGGAGGTCACATTATAGTATCGGGACCCATGTATTGGCCACTGCACGAAGAACCCTACGACTACTTTCGATTTACCAAACATGGATTCAAATTTGCACTTGAAAACTCCGGATTTGAAGTGCTTGAAGTAAACCCCAATGGCGGAAAATGGGCCCTTTTTGGACAAACCATTTTGTTAACTTTCCCCGTATGGCTAACCTTTCCGAGGTTTCTCAGAACAGCGCATAACCTGTTCTATTCATGGCTCGATAAAAAGTTTTTTGATCCGGTAAACACCATGAACTATGTGGCTGTTGCCAGAAAACCAAAGCATGCATGAGTAATGTTGCCATTATAATCCCTTGCTACAATCATGGAGCCTATATCCGCGAAGCGCTTGATAGCTTTAAGGAACTGAACTCATCGGAAGTGGAAGTTGTTGTTGTGAACGACGGTTCCACAGATAACCAAACCCTGGATGTGCTGAATCAACTCAAGCAAGAAGGATTTCGGGTAATTGACCAGAAAAACCAAGGCTTGGGAAAAACAAGAAACAACGGCATTAAAGCAACTCAGGCCCCCTATATTCTCCCTTTGGATTCAGACAATCGCATTAACCCAAACTATGTAAGAAGGGCCGTTGAAATTCTGGAAAAACAGCCCGAAATTGGCGTAGTTTACAGCAATCCCAGGTATTTTGGAGAACGAGAAGGAATAGGAGAATTACCTGATTTCAATTTACAGCGTTTGATGCTAGGCAATTATATAGATGCATGTGCAGTTTACCGACGCAGCGCTTGGGAAGAGGTTGGAGGTTACGATGAAAACATGCCATTTATGGGTGTTGAAGATTGGGAATTCTGGTTACACCTGGCGTTTAAAGGCTATGGATTTCATCATATTCCAGAGCCCTTGTACGATTATCGGGTAGCGCCAGTTTCGATGATCAAGAAAGACACGGCCCCCAATTTTCAGGTGCTGAAAGCCTATATCGAACAAAAACACAACCGATTTTTAGACTATAATTTTGTTGGAACTTATGTAAGCGAACGCTTTAAAGCGGCGCCATTGGCCTTTTTGGTGAAATTGATATTGAGAACCTGGTTTCCATCTCGCTACACCAAGCTGGTGCAGGAGCGAAAATTAAATCGGATTTGATGAAGACCGCAGTTTTATTAATCGTATTCAACCGGATTGATACCGCAGCACAAGTGTTGGAGCGCATACTTGCAAGTGGCTGCACCAATCTGTATTTGTATTCCGATGGTCCACGATCGGAAAAAAGCGGGGAAGCAGAACAGCTGAAGGATGTTCAGCAAGCGCTAGTGGCCAAAATACCGGGACAAGTAAAATTAACTACCCGATTCAACAACACAAATCAGGGACCACGCATTGCAGTTGGAGAAGCGATTAGCTGGTTTTTTGAGCAAGAAGAAGAGGGAATCATTTTTGAGCATGATTGCCTGCCCCATCCCGACTTTTTTCCCTTCTGTGAAGCACTATTAGACCGCTACAGCACAGATGAACGCATCATGCATATTTCGGGGGATAATTTTCAATTTGGCAAGCAACGAGGCGAAGGCTCCTATTACTTTTCGCGCCTGAATCATATTTGGGGGTTTGCCACCTGGAGAAGAGCCTGGAATCATTACGACCCCAGCATGAAAGACTGGCCTGAATTTAAAGCAAACAAGCGGATGAACGACATCTACAGTCACAAACGCATGCAGAAAATCTGGGAAGCTATTTTCGACAAAACCCATTCCGGAGAGCTTCAAACCTGGGATTACCAGTGGACATTTTCCATGTGGCGCAACAATGGATTGGCCATTCTGCCACAAAATAATTTGGTAAGTAATATTGGGTTTGATTCAAAAGCCTTAAATACGACCAACCCCAATCATTCTTTGGCAGCTATGGAAACCCGTCCAACCGGAGCCCTGGTTCATCCTAAATTTATTCTGCCAGCAATTGAAGCAGATGAATTTAGTATTCTTGAGGTTTTTAACCCCACAATAGGCAAATTTGCATGGCAACAAGTAAAACGTAAGCTGGAAAAACTGTGAAAGAGTTTATAAAGAATATTAGCGGTTTGAAAAAAACCGGACAGTTTCTGAGAGAGGAATTGGAGCGGTTGAAGCTATTGAGCGCACAGCCTATGGTTTCGCGCATTCTCGACATCAAAGAACCGGTTGACAACCTGAAGAAAGTAGAATTTTCAGCCTTTTCGCAATGGGGAGATGATGGAATTATTCAATACCTGATTCATCTGTTAAACATCAAAGAAGAAACTTTTATTGAGTTTGGAGTTGGAAATTATTTGGAAGCCAATACCCGCTTTTTGCTCATGAACAACCATTGGCGGGGACTTATTTTTGATGGCTCAGAACGAAACATGGAATTTGTAAAAAACGACTCCATTTCGTGGAAATACGATATTCAGGCCATTCCCTTGTTCATAACGCGCTCTAATATAAACACGGCTATTCAAAAAGCCGGATTTTCCGGCGAAATTGGCCTCTTGCACATTGACATTGATGGCAACGATTATTGGGTTTGGGAAAGCATAAATGTGGTCAACCCTCAATTGGTAATTATGGAATACAACAGTGTTTTCGGAAACAAAGAGGCCATTAGCACACCCTACGCCGATGACTTTTATGTGAGTGCAGCACATTATTCCAATCTGTATTTTGGGGGTTCATTGAAAGCCATGTGCCACCTGGCCACTCAAAAAGGCTATTCCTTTGTGGGTAGCAATAGCGCAGGCAACAACGCCTATTTTGTGAGAAACGACAAAATGGGGCCGCTGAAGGCTCTGAGCGCGGCAGAAGGTTATGTGCGTTGCCGGTTTAGACAAAACCGCAAACCCGACGGCTCACTTGGCTTGATTCCGGATACTGAAGCCATTTTTCAGGCAGGAGAATTGCCCGTTGTTCAGGTTGCCACAGGCCAGACACTTTCATTAAAATCCTGCTTATGATTTCTGCACAATCACTATTCAACAAATTCCTAAGCACCCAAAGCAGGCAACAGGAAAAAATATGGTTATTACTTCGGCAGCATAAACTAAAAAATTCCGACCCAGTTATTCAGTGGAATTACCACGAATCAGTATTGGCTATCAACCTAAGCCATGACCTACCCTTTAACCTGAAGCAATTTCCCTTATACAGCCAGAACCTGGGAAAGGTTGCGGGAATCATTCAACGCAAGTACCCCAAAGCCGGCATTATTGATGTGGGGGCCAATATTGGCGACTCGGTAGCCGTTATCCGGCATTTCAGTGAAGCACCGGTTTTATGCATTGAAGGAAATCCGAAATTCATTCCGCTCTTGCAAAAAAATGCAGCGCAATGGAAAAACATTCACATGGAGTTTTGCTTTGTTGGCGAAAAAGAAACCAAAGTTCAACCTATGAACAACCTGGGAACAGCCTGGCTTAAAGAAGATGAATCAGGAATTCCGGTACGAACCATTTCCTCTGTTATCAAAAATCACAGCGCGTTTGCACAGGCCAAACTCCTCAAAATAGATACTGATGGTTTCGACAATCAAATTATTCGGGGAGCCAAAGAATTTTTACGTGAAGCCAAACCCGGAATTTTCTTCGAATACGACCCGTTCTTTTTGGCTAAACAAAACGAAAGAGGTCCTGAAATTCTTGATTTTCTTGAGCAATTAGGCTATCAAACTTTGCATATTTTCGATAACCTTGGGCATTACCTGATAAAATTAAGCATCAACGAAAGGGCACATTTCGAACACTTGCATAATTACTTCAACAGAGATGGCTCGATGTATATGGATATTTGGGCTGTACATCAGCAGGATGCTGATATAGACACAAGCTCTCTCTAGGCAGAATTAAGTACAATTTACAGGAGTATTATTTTCAGAACCCCTGTATCTCAGTATATTTGAGAGCTAAGAATATCATGAAATCCAGCAAAAAAGAACATATCAACGCAGGCTATATTGCCTTTTTGTTTTGTTGCTTATTCCTTGCTGGCCAGTTCAACCTTCAAGCCCAATGCAATTTTGCCAGCGCCGCCGGTAGCAATCTGGTTGGCAATGCTGATTTTGAATTGGGAAACTCAGGTTTCTCATCCCCCCTTAGCTTTCAAACCAGCGATTTAAGTAACGGCGGAACCTACGCAGTTACCAACCAGGCCAACTTAGTAAATTCTATGTATTCATCAACCGACCATACCAGTGGAAGCGGGAAATTCATGGTGGTGAATTTTGGGAGCACAGGCGGCTTAATTTGGACTCAAACCTTGGCAGTAACTCCCAATACCGATTATGTGGTTGGCGCCTGGTTTAAAAATGTTTTGATAAAATCCTTACATCCCAATTTAACAGCCGCAAGAATCCGGATTCGGATAGATGGCACTTCCATTACACCCGAACTGCAACTAACAGATACGCCGGATGTTTGGAGGAACTTGGAAGCGAACTGGAATTCCGGCTCAAAAACCAGTGTTTCGCTCGAACTCTTTAATGCAGAAGGTGATTTAAATGGGAATGATTTTGGGATTGACGACATTTACATGAAAGCCTGTTGTGCCAAGGTAAATGCCGGCATCGATCAGGAAATTTGCCAGGGAGATTCTGCCATCCTTCAGGCAGATGGAAGTGGAACCTTTTTATGGTCACCGGTATTTTACATCAATAACCTAAATGTATCCAACCCGGTGGTAAGGCCTCCGGTTACAGCCCGCTATTATGTTACCCGTACCCAAGGCAGTTGCACAACTAAAGACACTGTTGAGATTCGGGTTACGCCCATTCAGGTGGATGCAGGAACCGCACCGGTAATTTGCATTGGCGACAGTTTTCAACTCAATCCAACGGTAAAAGCCAGTAGTTTTGGTTGGCAAAATGTCCCTGGCCTTAGTGATTCAAGCCTATTAAAACCTTGGTTTAAACCCAGCGGAAATACCGCTTTGGTTTTAACGGGAAAGGTTGGCACATGTACAAAAACTGATACGCTGTTTGTTAGCGTACTCAGCTCCATAGTTGCCAAAGCCGGAAATGATACTTTCACTTGTTTGGGAACCCCTGTAAAACTGAATGCCTCGGGAGGAAGCAGCTACCAATGGTGGCCGAATTACAAAATTGACAATATTAATTCAAGAACGCCACTTGTTAATCCGGATAAAGACACCTTTTACGTTGTAAAGGTGGAGATGGGAGCCGGGTGCAGCGCTTACGACACGCTGAACATCCTGGTAAGCAAAGGTCCTGAATTGGATTTGGGCCGTGACCGCGGACACTGCTTTGATGGAGCTGTAATCATCAATACCACTCTGAATAGTCCGATAGACTCATTCACATGGGATGATGCCAATGGCTTGAACGATGCCAGTAATCTAAGGCCATTTGCTGCTATTAAAGGGAAAAAACAATTTGCGATTACAGCCTGGTGGTTGGGGTGCAAAATGCGCGACAGTGTTTTGATTTATGAAATGCCCAAAGTTACAGCTGCTTTTATCACCTCACCACAATCGGCGGTGGCACCAGCTTGGGTTCAATTTGTCAATAAATCAACCAATGCCACTCGTTTTTCCTGGGAATTTGGAGATGGCTCATTTCCCTCCACCGAAACCAATCCAAGGCACTACTTTCAAGACACAGGAAATTTCATTGTACGCCTGTTTGCACTTGACAGTTTGGAATGTGCAGACCGCGCAACAGTAACCATTCCCTTAAGTCTGGCACCTTATGTTGAAATGCCAACGAGTTTTACTCCCAATGGCGATGGACTTAACGATGTCTTTAAACCAGCCTTCAACCAGGAAGCTTTTGAATGGTTGACCCTGCGCATTTACAACAGCTGGGGTGAAGAAATCTTTTCAACCCAGTACCCCGGAGGAACCTGGTGGAATGGGTACGCCAATGATGGACCCTGTATGACCGGCACCTATTGGTACACCGTGGAAGCACTTGGCAAAAACCAGGCTCCATTTAACCGAAAAGGCACAGTTTACCTACTTAAATAATTCAGCAAAAACTCCTGTAACCCAATAATTTGATACTCATTTAAGAAAATAAAGTAAAGGAATCACTAAATTTGGAAGATTGGGATTTTTCCTAATTGGATTTCAACTAAAAAAAAGACTACATGAATAAAGTTTTACTGTCTTTTGGTGCTTTGCTTTTAGGCCTTTTGGGTATGGTACTGCCAGCGAGTGGTCAAACCTATTCCTGGGCGATTAATGAATCGGGTTCGCAGGCCGATGCAACCTTGGCCATTACAACAGATATCAACCAAAACGTATACAGTTACATTTCGTTTACTGGAAGTATCACTTTGGATAGTGCGGGTGTTAGCAAAACGTTTACTGGTTTTGGAAATAAGGACATCGCAATTATTAAAAAGAATTGCCTTGGTGAGTTTCAATGGGCGGTAATTATTGGAAGTCCAAACATTGAATGCGGAGATTTTAACTTAGGCGGCTTAGCATCTGATTCCAGTGGCAATATTTACGCATCGGGGTCATTCCGGGGAATGGCCACTTTTGTATCCTCAAACGGCACAACAATAAGCCGCGGTATTGCAGTAGTACCAACCACCATTGACGATGCATTTATCATGAAGATAAACAATGCAGGAATTGTGCAATGGGTAAACACAGCTAGCAGCTCCACTGATGATGAAGCTGGGAGATTAAGACTCGACAGGCAGGGGAATATCTATTTCACCGGGATGTTTAGCAACAATTGCTTATTTACTAGTGTAGGCGGAAGTCCTGTTACCCTAACCAGCAATGGAAACACCGATATTTTTGTGGCAAAATACTCACCCTCTGGAGAACTTCTGCTTACGATGGAAGGTGGTGCAGCATTTCAAGACATTGGCTATGACGTGGATATTGACAGCACCGGGAACATTTACGTTTGCGGAGCCTTTGGTTCTGGCGGAGCAGGAGGCATAAACTTGGGCAATATCATCACCAATAATGGGAGCTTTGGTGCATTTGTAGCCAAAGCAGATCCAACAGGAACCTGGCTTTGGGCCAACTCAATGGGTTCTGCGGGAGATGAAAGGTATTATTCTGTTCGAGTGGATGATTTGTATGATCGTGTTTATGTTTCAGGGCACTTTACAGGAAATTCATTTGTAACTACACGTCCGGGAGGATCAACCTATGCGCTAAACTCCGCAGGCAACTACGACATTTCATTGGTGTGCATGAACACCAACGGTGCAAACCAATGGGCAAGGTCGATGGGAGGAATAAACAACGATTATTCTGTGGGTATGACGCTTGATAAAAACCACAATGTGCTTATTGGAGGTGAGTTTATTGGAGGTTTGACAGTAGGAACCCTTAGCATTAGTTCAACCGGAAATTCATCTGCCTATATTCTACGTCACAGCAGATTAAACGTTCCGCTTAACCTCTATAAAATTGGTACCACAAGCCCAGGATTCAGACAAGTTGTGGCATTACATCGCTCGAGCTCCAACGCCCTGTTTGCAGGTGGTTACTTTATTGGTGCGAATGTGTATTTTGGAGATGATACACTTACCAGCAAAGGCAACTCCGACGCCTTTACCGCTAAAATTGACGATGGTACACTTACCATGATTCGCGCCAATAAAACCACGATTCAATGTACAGGAGACACCAGCATTCTTGATATACCCAATAAAGGATTTGGCCTCTATCGCTGGTTTAGAAACGACACCCTGTTTACTGAAACAACAACTCCAAAAATACAAACCAATTGGGCCGGAAACTACAAAGTAGTAAGTATAAATGGGTGCGAACCCAATGATACCTCATCAACCATTACCATAACCAAACTAACAACCTTTGTTACCCCTCGGCTTTCAGACCATTCCATTTGTTTTGGTGATAGCAGCCAAATTCGAGGAAATGGCCTTTACTCCTATACTTGGACTCCAACCACAGGAATTAGTAATCCAACAATTTTTAATCCTTGGGTAAAGTCTAGTACCAACACTACCTACTTTGCTACAATTTCCTATCAGGGGTGTACTGCACGTGATACAATAAACGTGCTGGTTTTTCGGAATTGTTGCCTTACCTGCGCAACTCCTTATGAAATTAACCAAGGCTTGGTTGCTTGTTATCCATTCAATGGAAACGCTCAAGATGAAAGTGGAAACGGAAATCATGGCAGTGTAATTGGAGCTACACTCACCCAAGACCGCTTTGGAATCAACGCAAGAGCTTATAATTTCAGTGGAACCAATCAGTTCATCAGCATTCCAAACTCAAGTACCTTAAGCGGAATCGATAAAGAAGTAACCATTATGTTCTGGGCAAGAATTGGAAGTTACTTCAACTTTGGCGGAGGTCTGTTCTTTGCATCGGCAGTTACCAAATCAACAGCAAATCCAAATTACCAATACCGCTTTGCTATTCGTAACGATGGTATTTTAACCTACAACAACAACCGTCAATGGAATGTTGCCATGGGAAGCAATACTCCTCTGGCACAATGGATACACTTCGCAGTAACCATAAACGATACCATTATGCGGTATTATCGCAATGGAATCTTGGTAGGAACAAGTACAACCTACACTTCCATTACCAGCGACAAAACACAAGGACTTAATCTGGGTCGAGGCAATCCAAACAATGCCGGCGACTTTTTCAATGGCCGACTGGATGAAGTGCGTATCTACAACAGAACCTTAACCGCAGCAGAAATTACCAAACTCTATCAACTTAGCTCCATCAATGGACTTCCAACCGTGAATGCCGGCACAGACCAAAACATGTGCAAAGACGATAGCTTAACCATCAACGGAACCGGAACCCTGATTGCGAATTTCCTTTGGACTCCAAATCGTAGTATTCTATCTGATTCAACCACCGCACAAACCCGCGTATGGCCTCAGGATACCACCCAGTTTATCCTCCAAGCTGAGGTAAGTGGATGTAAAAACTACGATACTGTTGTTGTAAATGTAGTTGACTTTAAACCTGAAGCCGGTACCCCTCAAACCATTTGTTACGGAGATACCTTGCAGGTGAATGCCAGTGCTGCCAATCTTTATTCATGGAGCCCGAATCTGTTTATCAATAACATCAATATTCAGAATCCAAAAATTTACAGCGATAGCTCCCGCAACTACATCCTCACTGCCAATAACGGATTGTGTACGCGCTACGACACCCTCCAACTTACCGTAAATCGAGTAGTTTTAGACCCTGTAAGCGATACCATCATTTGTGCAGGCGACAGCGCTCAAATCAGCATAAACACAACGGGTATTTTAAGCTACTTCCCAACCTATGGAATAAGCGATACTGCGGTAAGTAATCCTTATTTTAAAACCGCAGATAGCACAACCTATATTTTGAGTTCAACTCTTGCAGGTTGTACGGTAAAAGATACCTTCACCATTAGGTCTTCGGTATTGAGTATTGAAGCAGGTCCAAACCGCGAAATTTGCATGGGCGATACCATTCAATTGAATTCGTTTGCAAGTCCGGGAGCAAATTTTGCATGGCTTACCAACCTTTACATTTCAGATACCGCAGTTTCAAATCCGCAGGTATTTCCACCTGCAACACAGAACTACATATTAAAAGCGCAAACCCAATATTGCGTGAAGTACGATACTGTACATGTAACGGTTTACAAAGCCTTTGGAAACGCCGGTCCGGATCTCACGCTTTGTCTTGGAGATACCGTACGTTTTCAAGGATTTTCAAACGGAATAACCACCTGGTCACCAACAACGGCAATTCTTGATACAGGAGCCACTGCGCGATTAAATCCCACAGCACCAACAACCTCTTACATCATGAACATTCAACAAGGGGTTTGTAGTTTCCAAGACACAGTAAATGTTACTGTGCTTACCCTTAACGTGGATGCAGGAAGCAATCAAAGTATCTGTTTAGGAGATTCGGCTCAACTCAATGCAACGGGATTCATCAAATACAATTGGCTACCGGCCCTATTCATTAGCGATACCGGAATTGCCAATCCCAAAGTGAGTCCACCAAGAACAAGCACCTATTATGTGGTTGTTTACAATGGCTATTGCTACCGATACGATAGTGTTCAGGTAACGGTAAATTCAGTAAGTGCAGATGCCGGAATCGACACCTCTGCTTGCGAAGGAACTTCGGTGCGCTTAAATGCTTCAGGTGGCACAACTTACCAATGGCTTACCACCACCGGACTCGATAACCCCAACTCGGCAACGCCATTGCTTACTCCACCCAGCTCCGGCTCCTGGATTGTTAAAGTAAGCGATGCAAACAACTGTTTCGACTTTGACACCGTTTCGGTTCGTATGCATACCTACCCTAGCGTAGATGCCGGACCGGATTTGATGCATTGTCCGGGCGATAATGTTCAAATAAACACCTTGGTTAATGGAACTTATACCGACCTTATCTGGACACCGGCAACCGGCTTAAACGACAGAAGAGCGGTTAGTCCTTTTGCATCAGTAAGCACCCCTACTACTTATATTGTCGAGGTTAGCAACCGCTATTGCAAAGACTTCGATACGGTTGAAGTTAGCAATCCACCTAAAGTAGTGGCCGATTTCGACGTCACTCCACAATCGGGAGATGCCCCATTGAAGGTTCAGATTACCAACAAAAGCCAAAATGCAAAATTCTTCCTGTTTGATTTTGATACAGCAGGCATCACATCAGATAAAAGAGACCCGGAGTTTACCTACATGGGCAAAGGTCTTTACACCATTCGACTAACTGTTGAAGATTCCATTGGTTGTTCGGATACTGCTTCTCGCAAAGTAACGGTAGATGCAACAACCAATTGGTTCGCTGCATCAGCCTTCACCCCCAACAACGATGGCAACAACGATGTATTTAAAATTACCTATGCCGCATCGGAGTTTGAGTATGTTGAGTACCGCATATACAACCGTTGGGGCTTGGAAGTTTACAGCTCTCGCATGCCAGACGGAAACTGGTGGGATGGTCGCGACCAAAGTGGCGTAGGAGTTGAATCAGGGGTTTATACCTGGGTTGCCAGCGCCAAAGACCGATATGGCAAGAAATACAAAATGGATGGCACAGTCCTCCTACTTCGCTAATTACTATCACAAGCTGTCTCGGTAAACGAGGCAGCTTTTTTTTGGGCCTTCACGGGATGCGCGCAGGCCAGCCCCCAAGGCTCCCGTGGCGGGGCATCCGCTTGTACTCCTCGCACGTTTGCAGGTGGGCTGTAAGTGCTTGTCGGGCTTTCTGCCGGCAGCCGCCAAGCCCCAACAGCCCACAGCTTAATCGTACTCCGGGGTACCGCTTCTCCCCCTAAGGCGATTCAACCCGCCAAAATATTTGATATCCATGGCAAAAAGTACCCGAATTCATTGAAATCTAATTCCTTCTGAATTTAATCAGGATAATTATTGGGTTGTGCTGAACACATTCCCTTAACTTAGCGGCGCAAAAAAAACAGGTCCTATGTCATTCAGAACAGA
This sequence comes from Bacteroidia bacterium, assembly GCA_023151275.1. GTDB lineage: Bacteria > Bacteroidota > Bacteroidia > UKL13-3 > UKL13-3 > CAISCU01. Next base: position 106,754 of record JAKLJI010000001.1, read on the forward strand.
ACACGACACCATGGGCGAGGTACAAGTACCTGCCGACAAGTATTGGGGAGCTCAAACCGAGCGCTCACGTAACAATTTTAAAATCGGTCCTGAGGCAAGTATGCCAAAGGAAATTATTTATGCCTTTGCCTATCTTAAAAAAGCAGCAGCTCATGCCAATATGGACCTGGGCGTTCTTAGCAAAGAAAAATGCGAGCTAATCAGCCAGGTTTGCGAAGAAATTCTGGAAGGAAAACTCGATGGAGAATTCCCATTGGTAATCTGGCAAACCGGTTCTGGAACCCAAAGCAACATGAACGTAAATGAAGTGGTAGCTTACCGCGCACATGTGCTTAAAGGAGGCAAATTAACGGACGAAAACAAAGTACTTCATCCAAACGACGACGTTAACAAATCACAGTCGAGCAACGATACCTACCCTACTGCAATGCATATTGCAGCTTATAAAATGGTTGTTGAAACAACCATTCCCGGTATTGAAAAACTGAAAGCAACGCTTGCAGCCAAGGCAGTTGAATTCAAAGACATTGTTAAAACCGGTCGCACCCACTTTATGGATGCAACGCCTTTAACCTTGGGACAAGAATTTAGCGGATATGTTCAGCAACTTGAAAATGGAATTCGTGCGCTTAAATCATCACTTGAAATGGTAAAAGAACTTGCCCTAGGCGGAACAGCTGTAGGAACAGGTTTAAATGCCCCTAAAGGTTATGATGTATTGGTAGCAAAAAAGATTGCTGAATTTACCGGACATCCATTTGTAACCGCACCCAATAAATTTGAAGCCCTTGCCGCCCACGATGCCATGGTAGAACTAAGCGGAGCCTTGAAACGTGTAGCAGTAAGCATGATGAAAATTGCCAACGATATTCGCATGTTATCTTCCGGACCACGCAGCGGTATTGGCGAAATTGTTATTCCGGATAACGAACCAGGTTCATCAATCATGCCGGGTAAAGTAAATCCAACCCAACCTGAAGCCATGACCATGGTAGCAGCACAGGTAATGGGAAATGATGTTGCCGTTTCCATTGGCGGAAGCAATGGCCACTTTGAATTGAACGTATTCAAGCCACTTATTGCAGCCAATGTACTTCAAAGCGCCCGCTTAATTGGCGATGCATGCGTATCCTTCAACGACAAATGCGCAGTAGGCATTCAGGCCAATCATTCCATCATCAACCGTCACCTTGAGAACTCCTTGATGCTGGTAACCTCCTTGAACCCGCATATTGGCTATGAAAACGCAGCTAAAATTGCGAAGAAAGCCCACAAAGAAAACAAAACGCTAAGGGAAGCAGCCATTGAACTTGGGCTGGTAACCAACGAGCAATTTGACCAGTGGGTTGTACCCGCCAATATGGTTGGCAACCTATAAATCAAAACAGACGAATTATCTGCAAATACCTCCGGAAACGGGGGTATTTGTTTTTATGGGCTTTTGAACTTTATCAATTCCACCAGATTGTAAAAAGGTCAATTCGGGACTCTGAGATTCCAGGTAAGTTTACAAAACCCGTAGTCTATCACTTTTAAAAAAATATGTACTTCTAATTGTTTTGACATCAATCCATATCCATCAAACCTATTTGATAATCAAATATTGGCCAATATGAACAACAAAATACTTTGATGTTATTTTATGCACTTCAATCTTAAATTTCCCATACTAACCTCAAGCCAACTAGCAGGGCAAAAGCGCTAAAATTCCTATATTGGCCGAGCCAATGGAAATACTTGGAATTGTTGCAAAAGGTTTGATAACCGGATTAATCCTCACCATGTCGTTTGGTGCAGGCTTCTTCGCGTTGGTTCAAACCTCCATTACCCGAGGCGTGCGCAAAGGCTTACTGATTGCGCTTGGTGCCGTAATTAGTGATGCTATCTACATTTTTATGGCACTTTTTGCCACCGGTTTCATTAGTGAAGAATTGCCCAAGTACGACAAGTTTATTCGCATTGGAGCCATGCTGGCTTTCCTGGCGATTGGAATTCGTACCATTTACAAATCGAGCAAAATATTGAACGAAGGTGTAATTGAGAACAAATCAACTTTCTACTTCATCAGTAAAGGCTTCTTGCTTAACAAGCTCAACCCCATGATCCTAATTACCTGGCTTGGGATTACGGCTTTCCTCCGCTCATCGCTTCAATATCATTTGATAGAACTAATTGTATTCTTTGGTGCGGTAATGTTGAGTGTATTTGCCACACAGGCTTTTATTTGTTATTCGTCGGGTAAAATTAAGCGACTCCTTTCGGAACAGTTCATCCATCGCCTGAATATCATTACAGGCATTCTCTTTATTGGATTGGGAATACTGATTTATTTCTCGGGAGGTTCAACCGGAGAAAGCATCGAAAAGGCAAAAGACTTGTTGATGTAACTAGCTCCAGATTTTAGTGCCTTCTGTGCAATTGGTGCAGATATCGATTTCTTTCCTCGACTTTAGAATAGCCTGTCTAAATCCTTTGTAACGCTCATTGGTCCAAACCTTTTCAAAGGTTTCTGTACTTACGTCTCCAAAACGATGGGTTGCATCTTTGTCAAAGCAACACGGAACAACCAATCCATCCCAAGTAATTACTGAGCCTTTCCAAAGGCGCCAACATTGGTTTAACAGCTTGTTCTTAATTTGATAGCCCTCTTCGGTTTTCTTGTAACGACTTAGTTCTTCGTTGGTTGGAATAAACTCATCCGAAGTTTGATAGTCGTAAATCTGAGCCGTTTTAATGCCAAGTTCATCAACACCTATCTCGCGTGCTAATCTTTTTATTTCCGGAATCTGATGCTCGTTGTGGCGAAAAGCAATAAACTGCCAAATAATATGCGGCGTTGTGCGCCCCAGTTTCTTTTTCCACTTCACAAGATTCTGGGTGCCTTCCATTACCTTTTCCAGGTTTCCTCCTATGCGGTATTTGCCATAGGTCTCCTGAGTGGTACCATCAATAGAAATAATCAACCTATCCAAACCCGATTCGATGGTAGCTTTGGCCATTTCATCGGTGAAATAATGTGCATTGGAAGAGGTTGCAGTATAAATGTTTTTGGATGCGGCATAGCGCACAAAATCAAGAAACTTTTTGTTCAAAAATGGCTCGCCCTGAAAATACAAAATCAGGTAAACCAGGTCCTCATGCACCTCGTCAATCACCTTTTTGTACAAGGGAAAATCCAACATGCCGGTATTGCGTGAAAACTCGCGCAAACCACTTGGACATTGCGGACAACGCAAGTTACAACTGGTAGTAGGTTCAATTTCAAGGCTAAATGGCATACCCCAATGCAGGGGCTTTTTGGTAATTTTTGCCAATTGATAGCTGAGGTACAAACTAACCATATTGCTTACCCTGCGTCCAGTGAGCTTGGAAAGCATATTTTGTACATCGGTTAGATTGCGGTTCATGGCTGCAAGTATAGCTCAAACTTGATGTGAAACCCAGTCATAATGCAATCAACCAAACAAGAAATTGAGTAGTTCTTCAATTTTGCTTACCTCAACAATTTTAATTCCGGATTTAACCTCCTTCAACTTATTGTACTTTGACAGGTAAATGGTTTTGAAGCCCAATTTTTCGGCTTCTGAAATGCGTTGTTCAATCCGGGTAACAGCGCGAATCTCGCCACTGAGGCCCACCTCACCTACGAAACAAATTTCCTTGTCGATAGGCATACTTTCATAGCTGGAAACAATAGCTGCCACAATCCCCAAATCAATTCCGGGATCTTCAACCCGAAGTCCACCGGCAATGTTTACAAACACATCCTGCATGCCCATGCGCAAACCGCATTTTTTCTCCAGGATGGCCAATAACATATTGAGACGCTTGCTGTCGTAACCGTTTGAATTGCGTTGCGGAGTGCCATAAACAGCCTGACTAACGAGAGCCTGGGTTTCAATCAACAAAGGCCGCATCCCTTCTAATGATGCAGAAATGGAAATACCGCTTAAACTGTCTTCGCGCTGCGAAATAAGAATTTCAGAAGGATTACTCACCTCCCGTAAACCACCGGCTTGCATCTCATAAATCCCAATCTCATTGGTTGAGCCAAACCTATTCTTTGTACTTCTGAGAATGCGGTACACGTGGTGTCTGTCGCCTTCAAACTGAAGCACTGTATCCACCATGTGTTCAAGTAATTTGGGTCCGGCCAGATTTCCATCTTTGGTAATATGTCCAATCAAAAAAACCGGCGTTCCAGTTTCTTTGGCAAAGCGAATCAAATCGCCGGCAGTTTCACGAATTTGAGAAATTGAGCCGGGAGTGGAATCTATCAGCTCGCTTTGTAGGGTTTGAATGGAATCTGCAATAACCAAATCGGGTTGAAGTTGCTGCAAAGCCTTTCCAATTTGCTGGGTGCTGGTTTCGGTATAGAGATAACAATTGGGATTGGCAAAGGAGATGCGTTCAGCACGCATTTTTATTTGCGACTCACTTTCTTCTCCCGAAATGTAAAGCACCTTTCTGGAGTCGAACTGCAGCGCCAGCTGAAGCAGCAAGGTTGATTTACCAATTCCGGGTTCACCCCCAACCAATACCACAGAACCGGGTACCAAACCACCTCCGAGCACCCTTGCCAGCTCGGCATCTTTTAATGGCAAACGGTATTCGGCACCTTTTTCAATTTCGGGAAGTGGAGTTGGCTGTGCTTTCTTTTGTTCTTTTTTCCAAGTGCTTTTGTAATCGGGTTTGTCTTTGTGAATGACTTCCTCTACATAAGTGTTCCATTCGTTGCAGGAAGGACATTTACCAATCCATTTTGCTGAAGAAGCACCGCAATTTTTACAAAAAAAAGTGGTCTGCGTTTTTGCCATTGAGCGAAGGTAACCATTCCGGAGAATTGTTAATCAGAATGCATCGAGCTTGAAATAATGAGACCTTATTCTCACGAAAACAATTTCGATAAATCAACCCCGAACAATTCCTTGAGTCCGAAAAGAGCCAGGGTCCATCCGCAGAGGGAAACAAACATAAACAACTTAATCCGCCACTTATTGGTTTCAATGCTTGCTGCCAAAATGGTTCCAACAGGCATGGTTAGCAACATGGGTGTTAAAAAAGCAACGCCATAGAGCTCGTATTCTTTGATAATTTTTACCACAATACGCTTGGTCTTGCTGAATTTTACCGGCTTATTCTTTCTGGGATAAAACCTGCGGTAAACAGCCACAACCATTGTCCACAAATAGAGGTAAAACAAAACACCCAGCATGCCACCGCCTACAACGGTAAACATCAATTCCAGGAAATTAAAACCTGATGCCAATGCCAAGGTAAATCCAATTAAGTATTTGGTTGAACTCCATGCAGCAACCAAAATCATTTTCCAGATTAACTCCATACTTAATCGGATTTCTTAGCGGCTTTGCGCTTTGATTTCTTGGCGGCTTTTAGTTTTGAATCTTCCTTCTTTAACTTGGATACCTTCTCTTTTTTAGCCTTCTTGGGTGCAGCATCTTTGGAATTCTTGGCTTTTCGGCCTGGCACATCCTCTTCAAAATAGGATTGAATAGCCTGCCTCACATTTCCGTATTTCAACAAAAGCTCTTTGGCTTTGCTAAGGGTAATTTTCAATTCATCTTTTATCATTCGTGCACCTCGTTCTTCCAGTTTGCGATTGCTTAACTGCATGTCGACCATCTTATTGCCCTTAACCCGTCCCAGCTTAATCATAACCGAAGTGCTAATCATATTCAGCACCAGTTTTTGGGCAGTTCCGGCCTTCATGCGCGTACTGCCTGTTACAAATTCCGGGCCAACAACCACTTCAACCGGAAAATCTGACAATGCGGCTATTCTACTACCTGAGTTACACACCACACAGCCGGTTGGAATTCCAGCCTGACGAGCCATTTCTAAGGCACCGGCAACATAAGGTGTAGAGCCACTTGCCGCAATGCCAATCAGGAAATCTTTCTTTGAAATACGATGCTCCTTCAAATCAAGCCAGCCTTGATTTTCATCGTCCTCGGCAAACTCTACCGCCTTGCGAATGGCCTTATCGCCACCTGCAATCAAGCCAATAACCAATCCTTGAGGAACGCCATAAGTGGGTGGACATTCACTGGCATCAACAATGCCCAAACGCCCGCTGGTACCGGCACCTATGTAAAACAAGCGACCGCCCTTTTTCATTTGCGCATACACCTTGTTCACAAGCTTTTCGATAGCTGGAATTTGTGTGCTGATGAGTTGAGGAACGGTTTGATCCTCTTGGTTAATATTCTTTAAAAGCTCACCTGTACTCATTTTTTCCAGGTGATTGTAACGAGATTCTGATTCAGTACTTCTAATTTGAGCCATGCGAAGGGAATGACAGCGCATGAATTATATTTGCGCCTCAAGCAAAGTTATGGTAAATCCTTCCAATAAATGGCAACCCCTTATTTATGCAGTATTGCTGGCAACCGGAATAAGCGTTGGAATGCTGTTAAGACCAAGCAGCAACGCCGGCATTCAACTTGGAGCTGCTGAGGGGAAACTGAATGAACTCATCAAAATAATCAACCAATCCTATGTTGATTCGGTTGACTTCAAAGATTTGGAGCAAAAAACCATTGATGAAATGCTTGCCAAGCTCGATCCCCACTCAGTTTATATACCTGCTGAGGACTTAAAACAAGCCAATGAACAATTGGAAGGTAATTTTGAAGGCATTGGCGTTGAATTCAATATCATTAACGATACCATCATGGTGGTTGCAGCTTTGAACGGTGGGCCTGCACAAGAATTGGGAATTCTTCCCGGCGACCGCATCATTCAAGTAGATTCAATAAAGGTTGCAGGAACCGGCATCACAACCGACCGTGTTTTCAAATTGCTGCGCGGCAAAGGAGGAACCGAGGTAAAAGTAATTATTTACCGACCTGCCAGCAGAAGTAAACAGGAATACTCGATCGTTCGCGGCACCATTCCTATTTTTTCGGTGGACGCCTCCTTTATGTTGGATTCAAAAACCGGTTATATCAAAATAAGCCGCTTCGCCGAAAAAACCCACGATGAGTTTTTGGAAGCTTTTGGGAAACTGGAGAAAGCAGGACTTGAAAATTTGGTTCTTGATTTGCGCGGCAATCCGGGCGGCTACCTTACCACCGCAACTCGCTTGCTGGATGAATTGTTAGCAGATAAAAAACTCATGGTTTATACCCAAGGCTTAAACAAAGCCCGGGCTGATTATTTTACCGAACGTAGGGGAGTGTTTGAAAAAGGCAAATTGGCTGTTTTGATTGATGAAGGTTCAGCATCGGCCAGTGAAATTTTAAGTGGTGCCGTTCAGGATTGGGACCGTGGAATTATTGTAGGCCGGAGAAGTTTTGGGAAAGGTTTGGTTCAGGAACCTTTTGAGTTGAATGATGGCTCTGTGGTGCGATTAACCGTTGCGCGATATTACACCCCGAGTGAACGTTGCATACAAAAATCGTACAAGAACCTAGCCGATTACGAACACGATATATTAACCCGATTTGAAAATGGTGAATTGGAAGATGAACACAAGGAAGCCATTTTTGATTCAACACCCTATTTCACCAAAGAAAAAGGCCGCGTAGTTTATGGCGGCGGCGGCATTTATCCGGATGTGTTTGTACCCTTGGACACCACTTTCTCCACCCGATTTTTAACCGAAGCAGTTTCAAAAGCCTTGCTTGGAAAGTTTGCTTATGATTACCTGGACAAGAACCGCGAACGCATTAAAAAACTGGGAGAGCTTGAGAATTATATCCGTGGATTTGCGTTGAGCGATGCCGACTACCAGCAATTTGTTTCGGTTGCCATTGCACAGGGATGCAAAGCCCCAAGCGCAGATGAAAACAAGCGCTCCTCGGCATTTATTCGCTTGCAAATAAAAGCTTTAATTGCCCGCCAAATTTGGAGAGACAACGGCTATTACCAAGTTATGCAGTCACAAGACCGCGGCTTGAAAGCAGCTTTGGAAGCCCTGAACAAGGATAAATAAGGCTGAAAACTCGGATGCGATAGTGAAGAAAATACCTGAGTTGCTTAAGATGTAGGAACAACTTCATCTTCCTGCTTTGAACCCACTTGAGGCGGTTCCACATTCAGATTTAGCTCCGGTGGCAACTGAAAACTCAGGTACTTGATGGTACGGCCTTTGGCGTGAAAATACTTTTCAAAATGGGTACGAATGTCTTTTACATAGCGATGCACGGTGCTTGATTCATACACATTGTATTCGAGCTCAAGAATAGGCACACCCAATGCTTTAAAGGATTCAACCGTAAAATTGAACAAGCCATCATCATCGGTTTTAAAATGAAGAATGCCGTTGGGTTTTATCACCTGTTGGTACAAACGCAAAAAACGGATATGCGTCAGGCGGTGCTTTTCGTGGCGGTCTTTGGGGAAGGGATCGGGAAAGGTAATCCAGATTTCATCGGCTTCGGCAGGCGCAAAAATCTCGGGCAATTTCTCAATAATCATGCGTACAAATCCTACGTTTGTCCGGCCCAATTCCTGGGCAATTTTTGAACCTCTCCACATCCGATTGCTCTTGAGGTCGATTCCAATAAAATTCTTTCCAGGAAATTCACCTGATAATTCAACCGTATATTCACCTTTTCCGCAACCCAATTCAAGAACCAAAGGATTGGAATTCTTAAACACATCAGATGCCCATTTTCCTTTCACTTCATAAGGAAAATCAAAACAGTTGGGGAAGGTTTTAAACTCAGCGAAACGTCTTAACTTATCTTTCACAGCAATTAATCTTGAGATGGGGTTGAGTCTCCTGCAAGAGTAGAAAACAGCGGAACCGAATCAGGCTTTAACAAGAGCTGAAGCATAGGTCCGGCCATTACAGAAGTGAGTACCGCCATTATTACTATAGCAACAAACAAAGGTTCAGAAATAAGTTTGGCTTGAAGAGCAAGTGTTGCCAAAATAATTTCCATCGCACCGCGGGCATTCATGCCAAATCCAACAGCCAGGGCTTCTTTGGTTGATAATCCACCCCACAAAGCTCCAAGTCCGGCACCAAGCAATTTGCAAAACACAGCCAAAAATAAAACCAGCGTTACCATTACGATATCCAGGTTGGCTAGAAAATCAACTTTAAACCCAACCGAAATAAAAAACAAGGGCGCAAAAATATTGGTAACAAACTGGTGTACAATTTCCCGGGCTTTCTCAGTAACATGCACCGAATCGCCAATGGCAATGCCCATAATGAATGCACCAAATATGGCATGAATACCTGCAAATTCAGTAAAGGCAGCGCCTAAAAACGCCATCCCCAGCGATATGGACAAAAATCCACCCGGCCAGGAGAAATTTTTCTCAGCCCAAGGCAAAGACTTATTGATTAAAAAGCGACCCGCAGTAAGCATGCCAATAGCGTATAGCAGCGTAAGTCCAAGGGTTTTTACAAAATCAACACCTCCCCCCGACTGGTCCATCATGCCAAGGACAACAGAAAATAGAATCCATCCCACCAAATCATCAAACATGGCCGCAGCAATGATAATCATCCCTATTCGGGTACGAAAAAGCTTAAGGTCCATGAGTGTTCTGGCAATAACCGGCAATGCCGAAACCGCCATGGCAGTGCCAATGAACAGACTAAATGGAATTAGGGTTGATTGATTGGTATGCCCCAGGTACTGACCCATAAAATAGGCTGTTACAAAACCAAGCGCCAGTGGAATAATCAAACCAATTAAACTGGTTTTAAACGCCACTGAACCCGATTGCCGGATAACCGACAATTCAACCTCCATACCGGCCACAAAAAGCAACATGATTACGGAGATGGTTGTCAAGCCATTCAACGCAATTCCAACATTTCCATGGCTTTCATAAAAATAGGAGGAAATCAGCGGAAAATACTTACCCAAAAGCGTTGGACCAAGCAATACGCCGGCAATGAGTTCGCCAACCACCAAGGGCATTTTAAATTTTCTAAAAAATTCACCCACCAATCTTGCAGCAATTAGCATTGCGCCAATGCACAGAATAAATTGAATGAGTTCGTGGTGGTTGAGTTTAGCCACTTTATACCGAATAATTGGGTTCCTGAACAATGAGCAAATTACAAGGCAAATCAGCCAGGGCATATTCAATATCGTGCGGAAAAACCCGATCGATAATACCCATTTGTTTATCGGGAGAATTTAGCACCAACAAATCTGCCTTTTTTTCGCGGGCAAATTTAGTGATCACATATCCCGGTTTTCCTTCAATGCGCTCGGTATTGATAGTCAAACCAGAGCAGTCTTTGCAACTCAGAATATCCTCAAGCTTTTGATCTTCTTCCTGCAAAAATTTCTCTTTAATCTCTTCTGCTTCACTTTGCTTCAATTCCTCATGTCTGAGTAGGGCCATTTTACTCAGGTCAGTTTCCTGAATGATATCAAGTGCTTCCACCTGAAAAGCCCTGCCTACTGCTATGGCAGCTGCAATGGTAAAATCTGATTTGGGATGATCACTTCCTTCAACTACCAGGTGCTTGAATCCAGCGGGATGAATGCTAGGCTCTGTAAGCATGAGCATACTGCATTTCACTCTTCTGCTCAGTTTTCGAGAAACTCCACCTAAGAAGTATTTCACAAGGCCCTCTTTTTCAAGAGCACCTGCAACCAACAAATCAATTTCCTCCCTTTGGCAAACCTGAAGGATAGTTTCTACCGGCTCACCCTCTTCCCAGATTATCCGGTTTTGAGGTAAATCCAATCCAAATCGGTGCAAAAGATGCTTTAGGTATTGTTCTTCTTGAAGACTTTTTTTTCCGACATGCACAAAGACCATCTTAGATTCAAGACGATCCTGAAGCAATTTTGCCTCCGCGAGCAAGGCTTCGCAACGTGGCGAGAATGCTACGGCAACAGCAATTTTTCTAAACGGAATTTCCACATCAATCATGGCACAAACATAGGCATTTCGGGCATATTGATGAGGTCAGGATTTGGTAAGGTATGAAGTGTTTTTAGCGGATTGCAGGGAATTGCCTAAACTTGCAGCGCTTTTTATGGATAAAGATACCCTTTTGGAAGCGTACACGTTGATGTGCACCGCCAGGGCAATGGCAGAGATTTACGATGCTAACCGCCCGATAACCAAGTATGTTCATTCTACAAGTCGTGGCCACGAGGCCATTCAACTTGCTGTTGGCATGCAATTGGGCGCCGAGGATTATGCATCTCCGTATTATCGGGATGAAAGTATGCTGTTGGGCATGGGCATGAGTCCATACGAATTAATGCTTCAGTTGCTTGCCAAAGCCGAAGATCCATTTTCGGGTGGTCGCACTTACTATTCTCATCCCAGCCTCGACAGGGAAGGTTTTCCTCGTATGCCACATCAAAGCAGTGCAACAGGTATGCAAGCCATTCCTGCAACTGGTATGGCACATGGAATTGCCTATCTCGAATCGCAGGGCCTGATTCCAAAAACTGAGCGTCCGGTTGTGGTTTGCAGCCTTGGTGATGGCTCAGTAACAGAGGGAGAAATTGCGGAAGCTTTTCAAATGGCTGTTTTGAAAAAACTGCCAATTCTATACCTGATTCAAGACAACGACTGGGGCATTTCGGCAACAGGAAGCGAAATGCGTGCCATGGATGCTTACGAATATGCAGCAGGCTTCAAAGGTCTGCAACGCATGCGTGTAGATGGGAGTGATTTTCAAAAATCATGGACAGCTGTACTTCAGGCCATAGAATATGTGCGCGAACAAAGGGCTCCTATTTTACTGCATGCCAAGGTTCCTCTGCTTGGTCACCATACTTCGGGAGTTAGAAAAGAATGGTACCGTACCGAAGAGGATTTGAAAAAGCATGGCCAGTCTGACCCGCTCGACAAAATGTATGTGCAGTTGGTAGGCTTGGGTATTTCCGAGAAAGAACTTCAGGAAATTGCCGAAATTGAAAATGACAAGGTTGCTCAACAATTTAAACAAGCCATTCAATCGCCAGATCCGGAGCCCTCAACGGCAATGGATCATATTTACACACCAAGTGGCGCTACCCGGGAAGTAGGAAACCGGAAACCGGAAGGTAAAGAACCTGTGGTTATGGTTGATGCAGCCTTACATGCTGTTGACGAATTGATGGCCAAACATCCGGAATGCATTTTCTACGGACAAGATGTGGGTTTACGTTTGGGAGGTGTATTTAGAGAAGCAGCCACCCTTGCAGCAAAATATGGTGAAAACAGGGTTTTTAACACCCCAATCCAAGAAGCGTATATTGTAGGTTCAACAGTAGGGATGAGTGCAGTGGGAGTAAAACCCATTGTTGAAATTCAATTTGCTGATTATGTGTGGAGCGGAGTAAACCAGCTGGTCTGTGAAATCACCAAATCCTGCTACCTCAGCATGGGCAAGTATCCGGTAAGTAGTATCATTCGTATTCCTATTGGTGCGTATGGAGGCGGAGGACCTTACCATTCGGGAAGTATTGAATCAACCCTACTCACCTTAAAAGGAATAAAAATTGCTTATCCAAGCAATGCAGCAGATATGAAAGGCTTGATGAAAGCCGCATACTACGATGGAAACCCTTGCATTATGCTTGAACACAAAGGCTTGTACTGGAGCAAAAATCCGGGTACCGAATTGGCCCGGTGCGTAGAGCCGGATGAGGAATACATTCTTCCGTTTGGAAAAGCAAACAGTGTGCTTGAAGCCTCAGAAGAAGCCCTGGAAAATGGCGAATCTTGCGTGGTAATTACCTATGGAATGGGTGTTTATTGGGCACTTGGCGCCGCAAAACAATTTCCGGGTCAGGTTGAAGTACTCGACTTAAGAAGTTTGCAGCCATTGGATGAAGAAATGATTATGGACCGAGTGAAAGCACACGGAAAGTGTTTGGTGCTAACCGAGGAGCCATTGTTGAACAGCTTTGCAGAAAGTTTGGCAGCCCGCATTATGCAACAATGTTTTACTTGGCTTGATGCACCGGTTGCCACTTTAGGTGCTTTGAATGTTCCTGCTATTCCGCTAAACATGGGGCTTGAAGCAGAAATTCTTCCCAATGCCGATAAGGTTGCCAAGCAGTTAAATACACTTTTGTCTTACTAAAGTACCTTAACGAAAGACTTAAAAAGTTGGGCGCTACAACTTTCGGTTGAGAATTGATTGACTCTTTGTCAAACACCGAAACATGCGCCAAATTTTACTCTACCTCTTTTTGTGCCCCTTTCTTGCAAACGCACAAGTTCTTAATCCTTTTTTTACCAATTACAAGGCCCCGGATTCTCAGTTTTGGCTTGATACCTCTTTGTTTGAATCCGGAAAATTTGAGGTTTCAAACTTCAGGATAAATGCCGATTCAGAAGAGGAACTCACTCAATCAACCATTTATACCAGCATTCAAAACCATGTAATTCGGGTAGAACAACTCTTCCCCAATGCCCTTGAATTTGATTACTACGAAACTGTATTCCGCTATTTTGACAACAAGCCCATGAAAATGAGCTATTTCAGAAGGCAAAGAGACCAAGAACAAAAAGAAAGTACGGGTGAGGATTCCTTGATTTACGATGGAAATCGAATTACATATATTAAACACATTACAGGAAATAGCAATCCAGGAAGTTTACGGGAGTATTATTACAATGAGCTCAATGGTTTACAAGGCATTACCATTACTCAAAAAGAGCCGGAAACCGGATATGGAGGCTTATTTCATGTAGAAGAATTTTTCAAACCCGGAAAGCCCCTCCGCATTCAACGCGTTCAGGAATCTGCAAACGAACGCCGCATAACCGGACATTCTGTTTATCAATTCGACTCCCTTGGGCGGGTAGTTAGCGCTATGGACTCTACCAATCCATTTGGAAATCAAGCCATCGCAGAGGCAAAAAGAATATTGATTTACAAAGAATCTGGTTTGAAACCGGATTCAATCATTTACCAGGATTTGCTATCCAACCGCATTCAAATTCAAACCTTTACTTATTCGAGTAAATCAAAAATTGAACGAATAAACTGGTATGAATCCACGCAGAATCAACCCTTCAAATTGGTTCAATATCAAATCGTGAATCAGCTGGCAACCGGACAAGATGAGCGGAAGAAACTTGAAACCGAAATCAGCTTATTCCCCAATCCAACCCGCGAAAAAGTTCAGATTCAAAGCAGCGAACCCATAGAACAAATCGTGCTGTTTAGTTTGGAAGGAAAAAAACTGATTGAACAAGCCGGCAGAGAATCCACCACACTTGATTTATCTGGAATTGCCGCAGGAAGTTACCTGGTTCGTATTCAAACAAAAGATTCTCAAACACTAAAAAAGCTAATTAAAACTGCTGATTAATCACGAGAATTCGGGTCAATGATTTGGCTGGGCTTTCAGAAAACTGCAAATTTGCTGTTCATTAATAAACCGCATGAGTCAGATTCAGCCAATTGGCAATCTTGCCACCTTAGAACAAGCCCAGCAATTAGGATTACGCCCCGAAGAATTCGAGAAAATAAAAGAGATTTTAGGTCGCACCCCAACCTTCACCGAAATGAGCGTTTACTCGGTGATGTGGAGCGAACACTGCTCGTACAAAAATTCTATTGTTTGGCTGAAAACCTTACCTAAGGAAGGCGAAAAAATGCTTGCCAAAGCAGGTGAAGAAAACGCCGGATTGATTGATATTGGTGATGGCTTGGCTTGCTGCTTTAAAATTGAATCACACAATCACCCATCGGCCATTGAACCTTACCAGGGTGCAGCAACCGGTGTGGGCGGAATTAACCGCGATATTTTCTCAATGGGCGCAAGACCCATTGCCCAGTTGAATAGCCTGCGCTTTGGAAACATTGAAAACGAGCGTACCAAATGGTTGGTAAGAGGCGTTGTGAAAGGCATTGGTAATTATGGAAACGCTTTTGGAATTCCAACCGTAGGCGGTGAAGTCTATTTCGACGATTGCTACCACATCAATCCCCTTGTAAATGCCATGAGTGTGGGAATTGCCAAAGTAGGCAAAACCGTATCGGCTATTGCTGAAGGAATTGGAAATCCGGTTTATATTTTCGGTTCAGCCACAGGAAAAGATGGAATTCACGGTGCAGCATTTGCATCAAAAGACATTACTGAAGATTCTGCAAAAGACCTTCCATCGGTGCAGGTTGGCGACCCGTTCTGGGAAAAGCTTATCCTGGAAGCTACCATGGAATTGATTGAAAAAACAGATGCAGTTGTTGGCATGCAAGACATGGGAGCAGCAGGAATTACCTGTTCTACCAGTGAAATGTCTGCTAAATCAGAAACCGGCATGGACGTTTGGTTGGATAAAGTTCCTATGCGCCAGAAAGACATGAAAGACTGGGAAATTTTGCTTAGCGAATCTCAGGAACGCATGTTGGTGGTGGTGAAAAAAGGCCATGAAAGCGAAGTTGAAAAAATCTTCCAAAAATGGGATTTGACTTATGCAGTTATTGGCACAGTTACAAATACCGGAAGAGTTCGCTACTACATGAATGGAGAACTTAGGGCTGATATTCCATCACAAAGTTTAGTGCTTGGCGGTGGTGCTCCCGTTTATCAACGCGAATACCGCGAACCAAAATACTTTCAAGAAATTGCAGCCTATTCTATCAACCAAGTTGCAGACCTTAACATGGAAGAAGCAAAACAGGTTGCATCCTGGATTAGCGGACAACCCAATATTGCCAGCAAACGTTGGATTTACAACCAGTACGACAGCATGGTTGGCACAGTGAATCAAAGCACCAATGCCCCATCTGATGCCGCGGTGGTAAAAGTAAAAGGCACCAACAAATCCATTGCAATGACCGTGGATTGCAATAGCCGTTTTGTGTATGCCAATCCCTATGTTGGTGGCATGGCAGCGGTTACCGAAGCCGCCAGAAATTTGGTTTGCACCGGAGCAGAACCTGCTGCAATAACCAATTGCCTCAACTTTGGAAATCCATACAACCAGGAAGTATATTACCAATTTGTTCATGCCATCAAAGGAATGGGCGATGCCTGCAAAAAATTTGACACTCCGGTAACCGGCGGAAACGTAAGTTTTTACAACCAAAGCAGTGATGAGAATGCCGTATTCCCCACTCCAACCATTGGTATGGTAGGCTTATTACCTGAAGGAAAACAAGCAACTACGCTTTCCTTCAAAACAGCTGGAGATTTGATTTATGTTTTGGGAACCCAAGCCGACGATATTTCAAGCTCTCAGTACTTGGTTCATTACCGCAAAGTGCAACAAAGTCCGGCGCCTTATTTCAACCTCGACGAAGAATACACCAATCAACATACCTTATTAAAAGCTATTCAGCAGGGCTTGATTGAATCGGCGCACGACACCAGCGAAGGCGGTTTATTTGTTTGCTTGCTCGAATCAGCTATGGCAGGCAATAAAGGATTTGAAGTGAAGCAGAACAACAGTATCCGTTTAGACTCTTGGTTGTTTGGTGAAACTCAAGGACGTATTGTGGTAAGCATCAAACCTGAAAACCAATTGGCGTTTGAAACCCTCATGCACGATCACGGGGTAAATACAGATTGCCTTGGCACTGTTAAAGCCGCCGGGTTAAGTATCAATGGGGCAGATTTTGGAGACCTGGAATCGTACCGCCATACTTATGACACTAAAATTGGAGAGCTTTTGGGCTAAGCCCGGTTTTCCTGTAAAAAGCAGACTAGCTCCTACACCCAGTGGATTTATCCATTTAGGGAATGAATTGAATTTTATTTTGACTTGGTTATTGGTTCGAAGCCGACAAGGAAAGCTTGTGCTTCGGATTGATGACATGGACCGCGAACGGTTCAGACCTGCTTACCTGGAAGATTTGTTTTTCAGGCTTGAAGAACTGGGATTGGATTGGGATGAAGGCCCCATCGGACCCGAAGATTTTGAGAAAAACTGGAGCCAGACCCTGCGGATAGAGCGTTATGCTGAAACCCTGAAAAAACTACTAGACAGGGACCTGATATATCCCTGTATTTGCACGCGGAAAACCGGAGCCTGCAGCTGTGAATCCCATCAAAATCCACTAGATTTCCCTGACTTACCTTGGCGTATTCTTTGCAAGAAAACACAGGTAATTCAGGAAGAGGAACTGCGCAGCTTTTGCGGTTTGAACCCAATTACGCTGCCCTTTTCAAACCATTTATTTGCAAGTGAACTCAACTTTGTGGTAAAGCGCCGGGATGGAAAACCCGCCTACCAAATTTGCTCGCTAACTGATGACTATGATTTGGGAATTAATTTGGTGGTGAGGGGCGAAGATTTGCTAGGAAGTAGTTTAAACCAACTATTCCTGGCCAGGCAAATCGGAATGCATTATTTTGAAGAAAGCTGGTTTATTCATCATCCCATTTTGGCAGACAATGATGGAAAAAAAATCTCCAAAAGCACAGGAAATCAACCCCTAAGACTTTCAAAAAACCAAGTATTTGAAGAATTCGGCAAATGGATGGGCTGGAAAAAAGGCCCCGAAAATTTGAATCAATGCCTTGAATTGTTTCAGGAAACGCATTCAAATCAACCCTAAAAGCAACCCGATAAAAAGCCAGGTATAATCCTTATTTTCGCCTCCCCAATGGCATTAGATCAATTAGAGGAATTTGAGCAGCACGACCAGAAAGAAATGAGTTTTTTCGACCATATCGATGAACTCAGAAAACACATCATTCGTGCAGTAGCAGCAGTATTGATTGCCGCAGTGGTAGTCTTTTTCAACAAGTATTTGTTGTTTGATGTTATTCTGTTTGGTCCAATTCATACCGATTTCTGGACTTACCGAATCATGTGCCAGCTTTCGCAACAGCTGATTGGCAACGATTCGTACTGCATCAAAGAAATTGGATTTGTGCTGTCGAACATCGACATCACCGGGCAATTTACCCAGCATTTATTTATCTCTTTTGTAGGCGGAATTATTGTGGCCTTTCCTTTTGTGCTTTGGCAATTGTGGGCATTTATCAAACCTGCATTGAACGAAAAAGAAATTAGGTACGCCCGAGGATTGGTATTTTTCAGCTCCATGCTGTTCTTCATGGGCATAAGTTTTGGTTATTTTATCCTTTCGCCACTTTCCATTCAATTTCTTGGCTCCTATCAGGTAAGTGAATTGGTAAGCAATGAGATTAATCTCGAATCTTACGTTTCGTTTATATCAACCCTAACTTTTGCTACAGGCCTAATTTTTGAAATGCCCATTTTGGTGTATTTCCTTGCAAAAATTGGCATTTTGGGAAGTGCAATTATGCAGAAATACAGAAGGTATGCACTGGTTGTTATTTTGATTATTGCAGGCATTCTTACACCCTCTCCCGATATGGCCAGCCAGATTATGATGGCAATTCCGCTGTATGGCTTGTATGAATTGAGTATTCTGGTAGCCAAACGCGTAGAAAAAGGAAGAAACTAATCTTCAGGTTCTCCACATCCTTGGAAAAAGCGAACCTGCACAGGTAATTTGCAGCATGAAAATTTCAATAGGTTGTGACCATGCCGGTTACCAGTACAAGGATATGATAAAAGCGGCTCTTCAAGCCAAGGGACATGAACTTACAGATCATGGCACAAATGGACCTGATTCAGTTGATTATCCGGACTTTGCGCATCCTTTAGCAACAGCCGTAGAAGAAGGAAACAGTGAATTAGGTATTCTGATTTGCGGCAGCGGAAATGGCGTTTGCATGACAGCCAATAAGCATGCCGGTATTCGCGCAGCACTTTGCTGGACTGTTGAACTTGGCCAATTGGCAAGGCAGCACAACAATGCCAATGTACTTTGCTTGCCAGCACGCTTTATAGACGAAAAACTCGCACTGGAAATTGTTGAAGCCTTTCTTTCGACTCCATTTGAAGGTGGCCGACATGCCAATCGCGTTCAAAAAATAGGCTGTTAATTTTGGAAAAATCCGAATTGACAGGTTTGCTTCAATCTGGCAACAGGCGTGCACTTGCCCGCATGATTACCGGCATTGAAAACGAATTACCCGAATACGACAAAATGCTGGAAGAATTGCATTTTGCCGATGTTCCTGTTATTGGCTTTACGGGTCCACCCGGAGCGGGAAAAAGCACGCTTATCAATGCGTTTACAGACCATCTGCTTCAGCTTAACAAGAAGGTAGCAATTTTGGCCGTTGACCCCAGCAGTCCTTTCAACAAAGGCTCATTGCTAGGCGACAGGCTGAGGATGAGTGAACACTACCTGAACCCGAATGTATTTATCCGAAGCATGGCAAGCCGTGGAAGCTTGGGAGGACTTGCTCCACGTGTTTTTGAAGCTTGTGATGTGTTAAGAGCTGCAGGTTTTGATTTTATTTTGATTGAAACCGTTGGGGTTGGACAAAGTGAGGTTGAAATAGCAGCATTGGCTGATACCAGTGTTTTGGTATTGGTTCCGGAAGCCGGAGATGAAATTCAGACCATCAAAAGCGGCATAATGGAAATTGCGGATGTGTTTGTGCTCAACAAATCTGACCGCGATGGAGCGGATTTGTTTTACAAAAACTTGTTGATGCTAAGCCATTCTCATGCCGAAAACAACTGGGAAACCCCGGTAGTTAAAACTGTGGCCAGCAAAAAAGAAGGCATGGATGCTTTGATGAACGCCATTTTAGCCCACCGTGGGCATGAATCAATCCAACTCAAGAAGACACGATTGCTTGCCATGAAAGCCTTGAATTACATACGCAATTATCGCACACGTGATATTTCATTGAGTTCGCTCAGCCTAGAGTTGGAGCAAGAACTGAATAAAGCGGGAAACTTTAACCTGTACCGCTTTGTTAAAAGGTATATCTCCTAACATGAATATTCTACTTTTATCAGGTTCTGCACGCAATCCAAACAATACACTTCGCGTTTCTCTTGCGTTAAAAAAAATAGTTGAAAACGAGCATGATGTTCGGCTTATCGACTTTCGGGCTTATGATATTCCTTTATTGGCGCAAGGTGGATTCAACAAAGAAAATATTAGCCCTTTTCAAGCTGAATTGATTGCTGGTTTTGAATGGGCTCAATTGGTGGTGATTCTTTCTCCGGAATACAATTGGAGCATAACGCCGGAATTGTTGAATATGCTGCAATTGTTACCCAACAAACCGTATGATAAACTCTTGGATGAAAAGGTTTTTGCACTTGTAGGCACCTCAACCGGGAAAGGAGGAAAAGTTCCTGCGCTTCAACTGACTCAGATTTTAAACAAGGTAATCAGCTTTGGGAATATGAACAGCATTGTTTCACCCCGAATTTTTGAGGCCCATTTTATCAAAGAAGTATTGGATGAAGATGGAAACAGCCTTGGAAATATGCAATTCGACCAAGGCTTACTTGATTTTATGAACTATTCGCTTCGGGTTAGCAAACGCTGGACCGGAAAGTAAAAATTACGGCTTTGATTTTTCGATGCGAATGCCCGCTGATAACACATGGTTCAGTGTATCACTTCGCATGTTTTGAAATAACCTGAACTGGTAAATGCCTTTCTCAGGAAACTTCAGTACACCTTTTACCGGAATCTGATAATCTACCAAATCGCCAAGGCCTTTTCCTAGCCATTGACCCTGTTCATCGGCTAATTCAAGCTCACCTTTAAAACTACGTTCAACCCTGGAAGGACTTTCCTGCTTAAGTACATAAAAGAAATTACTGTACGGGTAGTCTCCGGAAATTCTAAGATTCACAAACAACCTGTATTCCATGGCTGTATCTGTTACAGGAACATCCAGCATCAGTGGCTGATTGTAAATCCAACCTTGCTGAGGAACATCTTTGTTCTCATCCATCATCCTGGTTTCATCGCAGGCTGATAAAAAGAGAAGCACAAGCAGTGCACCGATAAAACTACTCCTGGCCACCATCCTTTTCCTTTCTATTTTGGTTAGGATTGTTTGGACGCGGTCCACGGTTTTTATTTCTGAAATTAGGTTTCCGATTTCCACCCTCACGGTTTTGTTGCGGATTGGTGTTCGGATTAGGCTCGGTTGAAGCGGGTTTATTTTGATTTTGAGGACGATTCTGTTGCTCCAAACCGGGCTGAGAATCGCGTTTAATTGCGTTGGGATTGGGTTGATTTGGACGCTGATTTTGCTCGCGCTTCTCACGGTTATTTGGACCATTCTGAGGACGGAACGAACCCTGATTACCTGCATTGGTATTCGGTCCTTTTGGACGTGGTTTATTTGGATTATTGCCTTTGTTTTTTGAAGGATTACGTCTAGATTTCTCGCGTTCATCCAAACGGGTGAGTGAATCAAGACCCATATCGTTCTGGAAATCCAGCTCAACTGTTTCCGGTTTGAGCGATTCTTTGCGGTATAGAACCAATTCAGGTTTTTCGCCTCTGCTGTTCATTTCGGCATATTCCTTGGCCTTTGAAACCGGGAAACTAATCCAGTCGCCACCCATTTCACCACGAGGCGCAAACCACATTACGCGCTTAAGAATATCTGTTTTGATTACCTTATAAGACTTTCCTTCAGCGAATTCAAGCACCAAATTGTTGTTTTCAGGAAATTCCCTCAAAGCTTCCAGGTAGCTATCCAATTCAAAATTCAAGCAGCACTTCATTTTTCCGCATTGTCCGGAAAGCTTCAGCTGATTCAGCGATAAATTTTGATAACGCGCGGCGTTAGTATGCACCAATTTGAAATCGGTAAGCCAAGTACTGCAACACAATTCGCGACCACAAGAACCTATTCCGCCAAGGCGACCAGCTTCTTGCCTGTAGCCAATCTGACGCATTTCGATGCGCACTTTAAAAGCATCAGCCAGGCGTTTAATCAACTCCCTGAAATCAACACGTTCTTCGGCGGTATAATAGAACACAGCTTTTCGGCGGTCTCCCTGGTATTCCACATCGCTTAACTTCATGCTTAAGCCAAGCTCCATGGCAATACTTCGTGCCTTGTACATGGTAGGAACCTCAAGTTCTTGATTTTCTTTAAGTCTGGCGACATCTGCTTCAGTCGCTTTCCGAATTATTTTCCTAAAGTCGCTTGACTCCTCACTTCTGTTGTATTTTTTAAGCTGCAGTTTAACCAAGTCCCCTTTCAGGCTTACTTTTCCGATATCATAGCCATTATCAACTTCCACCACTACATATTCATTCACATAAAATTCAATATTGGCCGAATTCCTGTAAAACTCTTTTCGGGTGCCTTTAAACCTAACTTCAACAATATCAAATGGCTTTTTATGCGGCGGCAAATCCATCTCCGCAAGCCAATCAAATGTATTTAATTTATTACAGCCACCACTGCTACAACCTCCACCACATCCGCCGGTGCTGCATCCTCCAGATCCACAAGTCATGTATATATTCGAGTAATGCGTTTATCAAAAAAAGAGTGCAAAACAATCAGGAAACCTGTTTTTTCTGCACTTTCAACTGCCTGCCAATATACAAAGAAAGATTCAAAAACATGATTTTAAGGCTCACGTTTCTTTCGGCATGAAAAACCGAATCATCAAGACCCTGAAGGATTTGCGGTAAATTTTCATCGTGCATAAAGGGTGAAAATTTGACCAAAAAGCCAAGTTCGGTTTGATTTACCCGCAGCAATTCCTGTTTAGCAAAGCGGTAAATAAAAGCGGAACGAATCATTTGGCTTGAATAATGCAGGAAGTTCTTTACAAACTCTCGTCCACTGCCGCTAATTTCATCTACAACCGGCTGAATATCTGAAATTTTCTGAGAATAGCAGGCACGCATCCACCGACTGAACAAATCAAAATAGCCATCCTTTTCAAGTGCCAGTAATGTTAAAGCCATGTTGTAATTTCCATCTGAAAGACGTGCTACATCCTGAGCTTTTTGATCATCGCATTGGTGGCGCATGCTAATGGCATGAGCAAGTTCTGCATCGCTTACTCTTGGAACCTTTACCAATTGCGCGCGGGAAAGAATGGTAGGCAGGATTTTTTCTGTATTGTTCCCAACTAGCAGAATGAGTGTATTTTCCGGTGGTTCCTCAAGAAGTTTCAAGAGAATATTTCCCTCCTTTGACAAGTATTCAGGCATCCAGATAATATGCACCTTGAACTTGGCCTCATAACTTTTCAAGCCTAGTCCGTTGATGATATCCCGACACTCATCTGCCGTCATGTTTCCTTGCTTATTTCCCTCTCCGT
Source organism: Bacteroidia bacterium (assembly GCA_023151275.1). Taxonomy (GTDB): domain Bacteria; phylum Bacteroidota; class Bacteroidia; order UKL13-3; family UKL13-3; genus CAISCU01. The sequence goes on from JAKLJI010000001.1 coordinate 129,815, forward strand.
TCAATCGTTTTAACCAGTCAAAATCACTCAAGTATGGGTTTTCAAGAAAGGCAGCTCTCCAATCTTCCAACAACTCCTTTGAAAGACGAATAGGAGAAATGGTTGGGTAGGTAAAATGAAGATCGGGATGAACCAATTTACTAAATTTTACGCAAGAATTGCATGAACCACAACTGTCATTCAAATCAGGATTATGGCAATTTACATATTGCGCAAAGGCCAAGGCCAAAGCAAGGTTTCCTGAACCTTCAGCGCCTAAAAACAGCTGGGTATGACTTATGCGTCCGGAGCGGGCAAGCTCCATGAGTTTATCTTTTAACTTTTGATTACCAATTATTTCCCTGAATAACATTCTTCTCAATTTAGGTTTGAAAATTAGGACTATTAGTTGACTTAACGATTAAAAATATTTAATCAAAAGGTAGCATTAAAACAAAAATTAATTAAAATACTTTTTCATCTTAATTCTTAACTAAATACCTTTGCTTAACCTTTATGCAAAAATCCATTTTCAGGTACAAACTAGGAAAAACTTGTCCGCATTGCGGAAATTGGGACCTGGAAAGAGTTCCGAGACCTTTCTTTTCCAAATACGTATTGTTTTTCCTCGATTTGAAAAGCTATTGGTGCCGGAAATGTTATGTGATTATTAACACACTTAAAAAAGAATCCGACGACTAAACTAGGTTGAAATTCCCCAGGTTTGTCGGTCCAAACTTCTGTAGTGGATAGCTTCCGCCAAGTGCTCAGGTTTAATTTCTTCCGAACCGGCCAAATCACTAATTGTCCTTGCAACTTTTAAAATCCTATCGTAAGCCCTGGCCGATAGCTGCAAGCGGTTCATTGCTGTTTTCAACAAGGTTTGACCTATCGGATTCAACCGACAAAATTCTCGTGCCTGTGTTGAGCTAATCTGCGCATTGCTGTGAATGCCCGGCAAATTTGCATACCTCTGCTGTTGAACCTCCCGCGCTTTTAAAACCCGTTCACGGATTACAGCGCTCGGCTCCGACTTCCGCGTTTCAGCCAATTGGTCGAAATTAACCGGAGTAACTTCAATATGAATATCGATGCGATCAAGCAATGGGCCTGAAATTTTGCTCAGGTAACGTTGCACAACCCCGGCTCCGCAAGTGCATTCTTTTTCGGGGTGATTGAAGTACCCGCAAGGACAAGGATTCATACTTGCCACCAGCATAAAACTGGCAGGATAATCCATTGAAGTTTTGGCACGGGAGATGGTCACCTTTCTTTCCTCAAGGGGTTGACGCATCACCTCCAAAACAGTGCGCTTGAACTCAGGCAATTCATCTAAAAACAACACTCCGTTGTGAGCCAATGATATTTCACCCGGTTGTGGATTGGTTCCACCACCTACCAGGGCCACATCGCTAATTGTATGATGAGGAGCGCGGAAAGGTCGGCTATAGACCAGTGAAGCATGCTTGGCAAGCTTACCCGCAACCGAATGGATTTTTGTGGTCTCAAGGGCTTCCTGCAAATTTAAGGGCGGAAGTATTCCCGGCAAGCGTCGGGCAAGCATGGTTTTGCCAGCCCCCGGGGGACCAATCAAAATTACATTATGCCCGCCAGCGGCGGCAATTTCAAGCGCACGTTTGATATTTTCCTGACCGCGCACATCTGCAAAATCATCAGCTAAATGAGCCTGATTTTCTTCAAACTCGCGACGGGTATCCACCACAACTTGCCTCAAACGAGTTTCATCTCCATCAAAAAACGCAGCCACATCTGCTAGATTAGATGCAGCAAGTACTTTAAGATTGTTTACAATTGCCGCTTCGCGCGCATTCTCCTCAGGAAGAATCAAGCCTTCAAAACCCTCTTTCCTGGCTTGAATGGCCATAGGCAATGCACCCTTCACTGGCTTTAATGAACCATCCAATGCCAGCTCACCCATGAGAATGTATTTTGAAGTATTATCCGCCTTTATCTGCTCGGTGGCGGTTAAAAACCCGATGGCAAGCGGCAAATCATAAGCACTACCCTCCTTTCGAATATCCGCAGGTGCCATATTGATGACAATTTTCTGACGAGTCATTTGAAATCCATTTTCACGAATGGCACTTTCAATCCGCTGCTGACTCTCCTTTACAGCACTATCAGGCAGGCCTACCAAAAAATATCCAATACCAGCACCCGGGCTGGCGTTCACTTCAATGGTGATGGTTACCGCATTCACACCATATACTGCACTTCCAAAAGTTCTGATTAACATAAACTGGAATTTTCGGTATAAAAGTAAGCCCGGCATTTTATATGGCAAGAATTCTGATATTTGTTCCTTTCCCAAAACCACTCAATGAAAGGTTATTTTAAGTTGCTTTTGTATGCCAAACCCTATAAAGGATTGGCAGCGTTGAATATCATTTTTAACATACTTTCTATAGTTTTCAGCATGTTTTCACTGGCATTGATTATGCCGTTTTTAGACTTATTGTTTGGTCACAAACAGCTAGTTACAGTAAAACCTACCTGGAGCCTGTCACTAGCTAATGTAAAAGGCATGCTAGATTATTATATATCAGAAATTATTCGTTATGATGGCAAGGAAGCCGCCCTGTTATTTATTTGTATAATTCTTGTGGTAACCATTCTCCTCAAAAACCTTTTTCGCTTCCTTGCCCTCTATTTTATGGTATCCCTTAGGAACTTTGTGGTAAGCGACCTGAGAGAATCTTTGTACCGGCATATTTTAATTTTACCCCTATCCTATTTCAGCGAAGAAAAGAAAGGAGATTTGATTAGCCGAATGACCAGCGACATCTTACAAATTGAGGTGGCTATTATGAGTTCACTCGAGGCCATGTTTAAAGAACCGCTCACCATTGTGATTTTTTTAGGCTTTTTGATTTGGCTGAGTCCTGTCCTGACTTTAATAGTATTTGTAACATTGCCAATTATGGGCTTTCTGATTGGCAAGATTGGCCGCATGCTAAAAACGTTTTCGCAGCGCGGTCAATCCAAGTTTGGCGAAATTGTTTCCCTGTACGAAGAAACACTCATGGGAATTCGGATTATCAAAGCCTTTAATTCGCAGGAATTCTTTCTACGCCGCTTCAAAAACGAAAACTCACTTTATACCCGCATTAACATTGCATCCAATAGAACCGGCGATAGTGCATCGCCCATTTCTGAAACCTTGAGTGTGGTGGTACTTGCGTTCATTTTGTGGTTTGGAGGCAAATTGGCTATTGGAGGTAACGCAGGTGTTACACCGGATGTTTTTATTGCCTTTATCGCAGCATTCTCCCAATTGCTTCCACCTTTCAAAGCCTTTTCAACGGCTTATAGCAATATGCAAAAAGGGCTTGCCAGTATTTCACGTGTAAATGAAGTGCTGCAAAGTGAAGAAGTAATTACCGAAAAACCCGGAGCTTTACCGGTAGGTGGGTTGCGTGAAAAAATTGAATTCAAAAACGTTTCCTTTCGCTATGCCGATGAATATGTGCTTAAGAACATCAACCTAACCATTGAAAAAGGAAAAACCGTTGCCCTGGTTGGGCCTTCAGGTAGCGGCAAATCAACGCTTACCGATTTGATTCCTCGTTTTTATGACCCCATTGAAGGAGAAGTTCTGATGGACGGAGTAAACATACGCGACCTCAAAATTCTTGAGCTTCGCTCGCTGATGGGAATTGTAACGCAGGAATCCATCTTATTTAACGATAGTATTTACAACAATATCGCCTTTGGTAAAACCAATATTTCGCTAGAGCAGGTTGAAACAGCTGCAAAAGTTGCCAATGCCCACGAGTTTATTATTGAAACCGAAAAATCGTATCAAACCAATATTGGAGACCGTGGCAATAAACTAAGTGGTGGCCAACGCCAGCGCTTGAGTATTGCGCGTGCAGTAAATACAAACCCGGATATTCTGATACTGGACGAAGCCACATCGGCACTCGATACTGCCAGCGAACGCATTGTGCAAGATGCCTTAAACAATGTGATGAAAAACCGCACTACCATTGTAATCGCGCACCGTTTGAGCACCATTCACAAAGCCGATTTAATTGTGGTGCTTGAAAAAGGTGAAATTGTTCAGCAAGGCAGTCACAACGAACTCATTCAACAAGACGGATTATACAGGCAATTGCATGAAATGCAACAAATAGCAGAGCAATGATTTCCGCGCAAATCAGCTTTCAGGTTTCTAATTGGGTGGGACGCTTAAGGAAAGGAGGCGATTTAAAAAAAGAATTCGCCCGTTTTCAGGCAATGAAACAAGACCTGGCCAAGCCCGCACCAAGGGGCAAAAACTGCTTATTGGTCAGACTTGATGATATTGGCGACTTTCTCCTATTTGTGCCTACACTCCGTGCCTGGTTTGAACAAATTCAACCAGGAAAAAAAATGTACTTCTTAGGAAACTTAGCATGGAAGGACCTGTTTGACTATTATTTCACAAACCATTCTGTTGAATGCATTTGGATGAATAAAAGTGAATGGTTTTCATCTTCTGAATATCGAAAAAAGTTCCTGAGTCAATTGGCAAATCTTTCGATTCAAAATATTTATTTCCCTTCGTTTACACGGGTATTATTGCTTGAAGAAATTATTCGATGCCAATTTCAAAACGCGCATGCTTTTGGGTGGCAAGCAAGACCCTCCGTCTATTCTCGTAAGCTAAACGAAGGGTTTCATTTTTTGCTCGACTCTGTTTCAGGCGACCACGAACTTGAAAATAATAGGCATTTTTTCCTGGCAACCCATCCCGGAAAAAAAGACAAAGCCGGGTTAATCGAATTTCCAATCGCCAAAAATCAGCCCCAAACACAGCAATACTTCGTTGTTTGTCCGGGTGGCAACCAAGGAAGTAAACGCTGGAAAGCCGAGTATTGGGCACAATTGGCAAAACAGGTATTAAAGGCAAATCCTGGATTGCAATGCCGAATTACAGGCTCAAAAACCGATGCCGCTGAGGGTGAAAAAATCAGAAATTTATTGAAAGGCTTTGATGCAGAAAACTACTGCGGAAAAACAAGTCTTCAGGAACTCGTTCAACTTAGTGCCAATGCCTTTTGCTGCTTATCTAACGATACTGCACAAGCCCATTTTTGCGCCTTACAAAATGTTCCAACCTTTGTTGTTGTAAATGGCAACAGGTACGGACGATTTTTCCCCTATCCCGAAAAATACAGGCGTGTGCAAGCCAACTATCCGAAATTGGTAAAGCTAACAACAAAAACCCATTACGATTGGGAAGGAAAAATGCCCATCAACAGTTTAAAAGCAGAAAAACTGGAATCCACATTAAGCAAGTGGCTGAAGCAGGAATAGTGGCAGTAATCTGACCAGAATCATTTTTTGCTTATTTAGAAAAATTCTAAATTGCCCACCCATGAATTTGGCTGAATTGCAAAAAGGAGAACAGGCAGTGATTGTATCGGTAAGGAGTGAAACCTTATCGTTGAAACTGTATGAAATGGGTGTATTACCCGGTGAATCGGTTTCATTGGAGCATATTGCCCCCTTTGGTGATCCGGTTGCCATTCAGGTAGGAGAATCAAAATTGTGTTTGAGGCTGGAGGATGCAGCTGAAATTGAAATTGTGCGCGTGTAGTGGAAAAGCAAATAACCATAGCCCTTGTTGGAAACCCCAATTGCGGAAAAACCTCTTTGTTTAATGCCTTAACTGGCCTAAAGCAAAAAGTTTCAAATTTCCCGGGCACAACTGTAGAGAAAAAAACCGGTGACACCTGGCTTGCACCGGGAATAAAGCTGCATGTAATTGATTTGCCTGGAACCTACAGCTTGTATCCCAAAAGTGCCGATGAACTGGTTACCTATGAAATCTTACGCAGTAAAGCCGAGACCAATTATCCAGATTTGGTGGTTTTTATTGCAGACACAGCAAATCTGAAGCGCAATCTGCTTCTGTTTACGCAAGTTTGTGATTTAGGGGTTCCTGTTATCCTAGCACTGAACATGCAGGATGTGGCAGAACGTAGAGGCATTCGCTACAACCAGCAAAATCTCCAGGAAAAACTTGGCATTCCGGTAACCGGCATCAATGCACGAAACCGCGAAGGCATTGTTGAATTGAAGAAACTGATTCTGGATGAAAGCAAACGCAAAACCCGGCAGTTTTACTCGCTTCAGGAAGAAAACCAGGCCATGATTGCCGAGTTGAGCCATATCACAGATAAGAAAAACAAATATGCGGCGCTTCAATATGCAATCAACGCAGCAGGATTACTTTCGGAAAAGTCAAAACTAATACGTGATGTTTTTGAAAAACACCAGTTCGACACCAATCGCTTTCTTGAGAAAGAAGTACTTAGCAGGTATCAGGCCATTGAAGAAATAATTACTGAAACCCGAATCAAGAAAGAAAGCACAAAAGGCTCGATAAGCAAAAAGGTTGACAATATTCTCACCCACCGCATTTGGGGTTTGGTTCTGTTTCTCGGGTTGATGTTTGTGATATTTCAGGCTGTATTTAGCTGGAGCACCTACCCCATGGATTGGGTTGAAATGGGCTTTGCAAGCCTTTCTGATTGGGTAAGCACGCAATTGCCCAAAGGCATTCTAAATGATTTGGTGGTTGAAGGAATATTGGCAGGATTAAGCGGCGTAATTGTTTTCCTTCCTCAAATTGTGGTTTTGTTTTTATTCATAGCCATTTTGGAAGACATTGGTTATATGGCACGGGTTGGATTCATTATGGACCGCATAATGCGCCCCTTTGGAATGAATGGAAAATCCATTGTTCCATTGATTGGCGGTATGGCCTGTGCAGTGCCTAGCATTATGGCCAGCCGAAGCATTGAAAACAAAAAAGAAAGGCTCATAACCATCTTGGTAACACCATTGATGAGTTGTTCAGCACGCCTCCCCGTTTATACACTCCTAATCGCTTTGCTTATTCCGGATACGGCTAAATGGGGGCCATTCAATGTGCATGGACTGGTATTGATGGGCCTTTATCTGTTGGGATTTTTAGCAGCAATTTTAAGCGCATGGCTATTCAAACAATTTATTAAAAGCGAAGCCCGAGATTATTTCCTGATGGAATTGCCCGGTTATAAAATTCCGGTTGCATCAAACATTTTACTAACCATTTGGGAGAAAGGAAGTGCATTTGTATTTGGAGCCGGAAAAATTATTGTAGCCGTTTCTGTCATTCTTTGGGTATTTGCCTCAACCGGACCAACTGAAAACACAAATCGGGTAAAATCCAACTACAGTGCACAAAAAACCGAATTGGAAAAGCACAATGCCGACGAAACTGCTTTGGCAGAACTTGAGTTGAGCTATAAATCAGAACTTTTGGAAGCTAGCTATGCCGGCGAATTTGGCAAACTGATTGAGCCCGTTATTCGTCCCTTGGGCTTTGATTGGAAAATTGGAATTGCTTTGCTTACCTCATTGGCGGCACGCGAGGTATTTGTAGGCACCATGAGCACCATTTACAGTGTTAGCGGCTCCGATGATGACTTGGATTCGATTCGGAATAAAATGCAACACGATAAGAACCCGCAGACCTTGCAACCCAGTTATTCCATTGCCAGCGTGTTCTCTCTGTTGGTATTTTATGCCTTTGCCTTGCAGTGTATGAGTACCATTGCCATTGTAAAAAAAGAAACAGGCGGATACAAATGGGCCTTGATTCAATTCATTTACATGACAGTGCTAGCGTATGGCAGCAGTTGGCTTATATTTACGCTTTTGGCAGATTAATGGCCAATTTGGCCTGACAAGCAACAAGAACCTAGCGCACTGATTATGTGACCATTGACAAATTTCACTTGTTTTTTTTCCTTATTCGCATATCTTTCACGAAATTTGCAGATTCTATAAATCAGAACAGGAGACAATAAGAACATATGAGGCAGCTCAAAATTAGCAAACAGTTTACCAATAGGGAAAGTAAGTCACTTGATAAATACCTGAACGAAATCTCAAAAGTTCCGATGATTGATGCCCAGGAAGAAGTTGAACTGGCGCGTCGTATTCGGGAAGGAGACCAAGTGGCACTTGAACGTTTGGTGAATGCTAACTTAAGGTTTGTGGTATCGGTTTCAAAACAGTACCAAAACCAGGGATTAACCTTGGGCGACCTTATCAACGAAGGAAATTTAGGTTTGATTAAAGCTGCGAAACGCTTTGATGAAACCCGTGGTTTTAAATTCATCTCCTATGCGGTTTGGTGGATTCGCCAATCCATTCTTCAGGCATTGGCCGATCAAAGCCGTATTGTTCGTCTTCCTTTAAATAAAGTAGGTTCAATTGGTCGTATTGGAAATACCTCAGCGAAACTTGAACAGGAACTGGAGCGCGAACCAACAGTTGAAGAAATTGCAGAGGCCATGGATATTCCTTTGCAGGAAGTTGAAAACGCTTTGCGTTCAACCGGTAGGCATTTGAGTATTGATGCTCCTTTAACTGATGGCGAAGACAATACCTTATTAGGTATTCTTGACTCCAACGACGAACCTCGTCCGGATGTTCAGTTGATCAACGAATCGCTACAGAAAGAAATCAACCGCGTTATTTCAACCCTTAGCGAAAAAGAACGCGATGTTTTGAAATTTTACTATGGTCTTGATGGAGGCCCGGCACATACCCTGGAGGACATCAGTGAAAAAATTGGTTTAACCCGTGAACGTGTGCGTCAAATCAAAGAAAAGGCACTACGTCGCTTGCGAAAATCAAGCAAAAGCAAAATTCTAAAAGCTTATCTTGGATAGTGAAAAGCCACCTTTTAGGTGGCTTTTTTTATTAAATTCCCATCTGCCGCAACGCAAACTACTATATGTTTGTCTATGAATGTGTAAATTGCTTGCTTATGAGAAATTTTTCCTCCATTGTCTCTATACTTCTTGTATTCTTTTTCGTAGCTGACAGAGCCGCCCTGCATTGGGCAATTCCCGTTTATAAAGGTGGCCAGATGAATAAACTTATGGTCAAGAAAGTTCCCAAAAAGGACAGGATGGACCTAGCCTGGCAACAGGAACGTGAAATGACACAGGACCCGGAATTGGGAGATGTGCCAAAAGAGCGACTCATTGAAGCCTGGAAATATACGCAGCAACTCATTGCACAACAAGGTTTAAGAAAAGCCGCAATTCCCACCATTTCATGGACAGAACGCGGCCCTAATAATTGTGGAGGTAGAACCCGAGCCATTTGTGTTGATTTAAATGACGCCACCCGGAATACAATCTGGGCTGGTGGTGTAGCCGGCGGACTTTGGAAAACCACCAATATTGGAGCCAGCAGTCCCAATTGGACACCTATCAACGATTTCTTTTCCAACATGGCCATTACCTACATTGACCAAGCCAAAGGCAATCCCAATGTAATGTACTTTTGCACCGGCGAAGGAAATGGAAACTCGGATGCAGTAAGAGGTTTAGGTGTATGGAAATCTACCAATGGTGGCAGTACCTGGACCCAATTGGCAACAACCAACAACAATAGTAACTTCTATTACTGCAACAAAGTGTTCACTCTTGGGGCAGGTGATACCGTTTTTGTTTGCACCATGCAAGGCTTGTTCCGCTCAGTAAACGGTGGAACAACATTTACAAAAGTTTTGGGGCAAGGCATTTCATCTGCAACTGGAAACCGTTGCTATGATATTGAGAGAACATTTAACGGCACTTTGTTCTCATCGGTTTCTTCAAGCTCAAACAATACCGGAACCATTCACCGTTCAACGGATGGAGGTGCTACATGGTCAACTCCTGCAACAATCAATACCGTTTCAAAACGTGAAATTGAACTTGCTGTTTCGGATTACGACAACAATGTGGTTTGGGGGCTTGTTGAGAATGCCAGTACCATTACCGGAATCATTCGTTCAACAAACGGAGGCGTAACGTTTAGTCCGGTTGCTGGTTATCCGGTTGACGCAGATACAGGAATACCAGCCAACGATTTTTCAAGAACTCAAGCCTGGTATGATTTATCAATTGCAGTTGACCCCAATGATCCAACAGTATGCTTTGTGGGTGGAATCGATTTATTTAAAACCAGTGATGCAGGCGCAACTTGGAACCAGGTAAGCCATTGGTGGGGAGGATATGGATTTCAAGAAGTGCATGCTGACCAACACAATGCCATTTTTGCACCAGGCAGTTCAACTGTTGCGTACTTTACCAATGATGGAGGCGTGTACCGCACAACCAATGCTCATGCAAGTATGCCATCAATTCTAAGCAAGGAAATTAATTACAATACCACCCAATTCTATGCCTGCGATGTGCACCCAACCAATAGCAACTATTTTCTTGCAGGTGCTCAAGACAATGGAAGTCATCGCTTCAATACAGCTGGTGTTAATGGAACCAGCGAGGTAACAGGAGGCGATGGCGCGTTTTGCCATATCGACCAAAATCAGCCTAGCTTTCAGTTTACAAGCTACGTTTACAACAACTATTACCGGTCATCGAATGGAGGCTCAAGCTTTACCAATGTCATTTCAAACAACAGCGGTCGCTTCATTAATCCAACCGATTATGACGACTCCATGAATGTTTTTTATGGCGCTTTAGGAACAGGAACCTTTTTCCGCTGGTCGAACCCGCAAACCGGTACTACAACAGCAACTGTTACACTGACTGGCGGTCCTTCTGCACAAGTGACTGCGGTGGAGGTATCTCCTAATGTAGTAAATCGGGTGTATTTTGGATTTACAGGAAGCGTTTACCGGGTTGATAACGCCCACTTAGGCACCAGTGTAGCCGCCACCAATATTACCAGTGGCAGTTCAATTCCTAGCAGTGGATATATTTCATGTGTAGAAGTTGAAAAGGGAAATGAGAATCATATTCTGATTACCATTACCAATTACGGACTTAACAGCGTTTGGGAAACACGTAATGGAGGAACAACCTGGACCAGCGTTGAAGGCAACCTTCCTGATATGCCTATCCGTTGGATTGTGTTGCATCCCCAAAACGGGTACAAAGCATTGGTAGCAACTGAGCTTGGTGTTTGGAGTACCGATTCATTGATGGGTAGCAACACCAACTGGGGACCAACAAATACAGGTTTAGCCAATGTTCGGGTTGATATGCTTAAGGTAAGACCATCCGATAACCTGATAGCAGCCGCTACACATGCTCGCGGATTGTATACAGCCTATTTACCGATTTACAATTCAAACCAAACTCCGGTTGTTGACTTTGCGGTATCCAATAACACGATTTATCCCGGAGAATCTGTAACGTTTACCTCGCAAGCACAAGGAGCGACAAGCTATTTCTGGGAATTTGGAGATGGTACAACCAGTACGCTTCAGAACCCAACAAAAATCTATGCCAATGCTGGTGTGTATGATGTGAAGTTGACCATTAACGGAGGAGTAGCAAATTCATTAAAAAGCGGATTTATGCGCGTGCTTCCTTATCGCGGAACACCATACACGCTTTCTGCCGGAGGAAACTTTGAAACCAATCCGAACGATTTTATCTCACGCAGCATTTCGGGTTCATCTTTTGTACGCGGAAGCTCATCTGTTACAGGAAAGAATGGTGTAGTTTCGGGAACAAATGCCTGGGTACTTGACCCGGCAGCAAGCACCTATCAGGATTATACTACTTGTTACTTGTATTGTCCATCGTTTAACATGACCGCCATTGGCACTTATACCTTAAGCTTCTATTTGAAGAACTTGTTTGAGTTGGATTACGATGGTATGCGACTTGAATACAGCTTGAATTCAGGTCAAACCTGGCTTCCATTGGGAACAACAGCGGGAACCAATTGGTATGATTTTGCCAATACTGCCGGCGATGCAGCCTTTCCAATTAACCAGGCATTTTTCAATTCAAACCGAAGCAATTATACCTTGTGTACCTACAACATGAGCTCACTTGCCGGCAACAGCAAAGTATGCCTCAGGTTTGTATTCTTATCAGACCCGGCAGTTAATGCCGCGGGTTTGGCCATTGACGACTTTTTCCTAAATGGACCTTCAAACAATCCTTTGCCTGTTAGTTGGGCTTATGCGCGCGGTTTACGGGTTGGCGAAAACGAGGTGAACTTGAACTGGGCTACGTTTTCAGAAACAAACACCTTGAATTTTGAAGTTGAACGCTCGGAAGATGCGAAAACCTGGGTTAAAACAGGCCAGCAAAACGCAGCCGGAAATTCATCTAAACTCATTCAATACCGCTTCAACGATCAACAAGCACCATCAGGGAATCTGTATTACCGCATTCGTCAAAACGACCGCGATGGCAAATTCAGTTACTCAGAACTTATACGTATTCAACCCGGAAAAGAGAGTGGCAAATTGGTGCAGCAGGTTTATCAAAGCACCCAAACCAGAATGCTTGAAATTGTAAGCAATAGCCAAGAAGAATTAAAGGTTTCAATCTATACACTTCAAGGCCAATTGATACAGGCCGATTTGAAGGTTCAACAAGGTCAATTGCTTTTGCCTGAAGCTGCAAAGGGCGTGGTACTATTAAAATTCACCAACGCTTTTGGACAAAGCCAGGTAGAGAAAGTTTTTATTACGCAGGATTAACGGAGTTGAATGACCTTTAAATCGGGCTCATTCAACTCAAAATATCCATAACCGCCTTTTACGTTGCCCGGGAAATTGATTACTTCAGCCCGAAGTTGATTGAACAAGGTTCCTGATTTTTTCTGAGCACTTAAGAACTCATAATATCCTTTGGAGATATGGGTAATGGCAAGCGCAAAGGTATCTGATGCGGAAGGAATGGGCATGTTCTTGGAGAACACCTGCATTTTTCCATCTGCGCCTTCATCTGTTAGTAAATCAAAGCCTGCATTTTGTTCCAAAATTCTCCGTGCAATGTAATCCGGGTCTGGGTCTTGTGGCAAGGGCTCCTTTTTTGAACCGGTATAATTGATAACGTAATAATTCTTTTGATTGGGAATATCCTGGAAACGGATAAATACACTTAAGTTTTTGCGACCTGCATCAGGAAGAACTGCAAAGGAATCCATTTCAACCTTTTGCATTTTGGTAGTTGTTGCTTGCAAGCGATGATTCCCAACGGAAACGCTTACTTGATATTGCTTCCCGTCTTGCAAATTAATGGTCTCAGAGCCGTAGATACCCGGATCCAATTCTGGCAGGTATTGCGCAACACCAGGACCTTCAATCCAAACCTGAGCACCTGAGGCTAACAGAGAGGAATCCAATTCCAATCCCAAGGAATCAATACGAATGGGTTCTGAAACCGGGTTGAAGCTATTGCTCAGCACCATGGCCAAAACACCAGCACCTTCAAAACGGGTGTATTGGGCACTCAGTACAGGTTTTGAAGGCTCTACCGGCAACTCAAGCTCAAGGCTTTCAGGTTTGCAGGAAAAGAGAACTGAGAAGAAAAAAATCAAGCCAAACCAAGGAAATAAATTTCCGCTAAAATCTTTTTCGGCTATGTGTTTGTGTGATGTGTTCATAGTCATTAAAATATCCATTGAAAAGAAACGGATGGAACAAAGCCATACAAGCCAACCTGCTTGTACTCTACTTTCCCGGCTGGCGATTTAACCGAACTTAGTTTGAATGGCTGAATGCGGTTGTACACATTTACAGCACCTATGCTCCAATCCAGACGGCCATAGCGGGAAGCCTTACCGGTATAATTCAAACTTAAATCGAGGCGATGCAAGGGGGCCAGTACCATAGAATTCCGATTGCCATAAATTGGGATTGAAATAACATCGTTGTAAGAACCAGACGGCATTAGGTATTTGCCCACAACCGGAGTTACCCGCATGCCACTTGAAAGACTGAAAACGGCATTCATAGCAAATCGCTCGTTGAGTTTGTATTGACCTGTAATTGCCAACTCATGTCGCCTATCGTAACGGCCATAAAAGGTTCTACCTTGGTTAATGGCATCAAACTGGCGTTGTGACCAAGAAAGGGTGTAAGAAATCCAGGTACTCCATTTTTCATTGTCATTTCTGAGCAGGAACTCAATACCCCAGGCTTTTCCCTTGCCTTGAACCAAATCATTTTCAATGGCATTGTTTAGCAAAAGCTGAGTTCCTTCGCGGTATTCAACCAGGTTACTCATAGATTTAAAATAAGGTTCTAGTAGCAGAGACCAACCCGATTTATCCCAAGTTCTGGAATAAGACAATGCGAATTGGTGGGCATCTTGAGGCTTTACTCGTTCTGAAACCGGGAACCACAAATCTGTTGGCATTAAACCCGAAGAACCACTCACCAAATGAAGATACTGAGTCATTTTGTTGTAGGAGAAGGATAGGCTTTGATTGAGTTGCTTGTAGGTTAAATTGAGGCGAGGTTCTGGATTGACATAGGAAAATCCATTGCCCGCAGAACCCGACAAGCGCAAGCCCAATTGCAAATTCCAACGCGGCGAAAACTGATGTTCACCCTGTACAAACCAGGCTGCTTCTTGTGAAAACAAACGCTTACCACTTTCTTTTTTGAGCAACTCGTTAAAATCGCCATAAATGCTGGTTTGATTCGGATTGAATTCGTGCCAGGTTGCCATCAATCCGGTTTTGAATGAAGTTCTTGGGGAGAAGGAATAACCCAATTCATTTTTAATTTGAATATCTTTCAGTTCGGCACTCAAGCCAAAACGGCTATTGTCGATAGCGGCATTGATGCGATAACCGTATTCGGTTTGAGAAAGGCTGGCATGATAAAACCAAAAAGAACCGGTATGCCTGTAATTCAAAGCCTGAATCCTGTTTGAACAAAAAGTTCCGAAATCGATGGAAGCACTTGCATTCTGCGCACTCGACTCATCAATGCGCAACAAATCGTTTCCGGCAAACAAGGTGTATGAAAGCGAATTGCGGTTATCGGGTGTCCAATTGAGCTTGAGGTGACCATCGTGAAAAGCATAGGGCAATTTGTTGCCTGCAAGTGCAAAAAGTTGTTCAACATAACTTCTTCTAAAGGAAGCCGACAAGCCCAATTTTTTAGGAATTAAAGGCCCTTGAACAAAAGCCCTTGCTGCCAAAGTTCCGGCACTGATGGTTCCCTTCCAGGAGGGTGTATTTCCATCTTGCAATTTGATATCCATAACTGAAGCAAGCCGTCCACCTTTATCTGCCGGAAAAGCCCCTTTGTAGAGGGAAAGTTCGCTAATGGCCTCGGCTTGGAAAGTTGAAAAGAATCCAAGCATGTGGTTGGGGTTGTAAACAGGAGCGCCATCAATGAGGACCAAGTTTTGATCTGCCGATCCACCACGGACAAAAAAACCATCGGAACCATTTGCGGCTTTCTTAATTCCTGGCAAAAGTTGCAGCAATTGAAGTGGGTCTTTTTCACCGGCAAGAGAAGGCAATTTGCTGAACTCAGCAGGTTTAAGCTGAATTAAGCCGGCACTGGCCATTTGCCGTTTGGTAGAGCTTGCCTTAACAACTGCCTCACCCAATTGGCGACCCTCTTCCTGCAATGCAATTTCGACTGGCGAATTTTTGGGCTTTTTTTCGAACTGCTTGCTCTGCGATTGAAAGCCCAAGTAGCGCACTTCAACACGAGCCGGCAAACGCAATTGCAAACAAACCTCACCCTTTTCGTTGGTACTCGCTCCCACCTTTTGCTCAAGGCAAAACACGCTTACTCCCTGCAAAGGCTCTTTTGTTTTTGCATCGCTCAAGCGAAAACAAAGATTCTCGCTTGAGGATGCAAACAGGTGTAAACCCGAAAAAGAAAGGATAATGAAAAAAAGCAGTTTCATGGATTACTGAATAACAAGACGTTTAGTGGCAGTCCATTTTTCGGTTTGTATGCGAACCAAGTAAAGGCCCGAATTCAGCATGTTAGTTGGAAGCATAGGAGTTTGCCCTTCCGAGAATTGGACAGTCTGAATTTCGCGTCCATCCAAGCTCAGGATGCTTGCGGAATGCAGCTTTCCGTGTTGTTGCGCCAATTGAATGCTTACTTCATCGGAGGCAGGATTGGGGTATAGTTCAAATGAATTTGAACTAATATCTTCGAGAGAAGTACTAATTCCTTCGAAGGAAAGGTCATCCAGGAAAAGTGCGGCATTGATTTCATAGGTTTCTCCGTATCCAAAAATGAAAGAAATGGAAGCGCTATCCGGCACATCAGAGCCAGAATAGGTTAATGGCGTGCTAACTTTAGTCCAATCCGTTTGAATGGAATCAACCCGTATTTCCTGGCTATGCAGCATATCGTCGTTTTTATACAAGTAAACCGACACAATGAGATTCTGCCGGGTTGTGGCCTGCATTTTATACCAAAAGTTGAAGGCGGTTGGGGTGCCTGAAATTGGGAATTTTGTAGTGCTATTATCGCCCAATAAATCGCCTGTCATGGTTCCCATGTAAACCGGTTGTTTTTCTACCGCAGTATCTTCCAACACACGAAACATGGCCGAGTAGTTGCCGCTATGGGCATCTGTTGAAGGAACAACAGCAGAGGCATTTTGCGAATACTGCCAATACATGTTATTGCTCATCCAACCTTTTGGATTGATTAGTTTGTAGAGAAATAAATTAGTTGTATCCCAATTCTCAAAACCTCCGTTTGGGAGTTGCGCTTTAACCGGTCTTGAAATAAAAAGGCTGAGGCCTCCAATTAAAATAAGTGCTAGTTTTTTCATGGTGTTTTTTATTGTTGTTTGCTGGTAAGACTCACCAAAACCGGTTTACCCCTATTCAACAAGAAAAAAAAATCCAAACCCCTGGAATTAGCGCCGGGCACGAAACTTGTGTAACTTGCCTAAGGATGATTAAGCAATTCAAAAAATACCTGTTTCTTTTTCTGGGATTGATCCTGGTGAATGCGCTTGAAGCGCAACGCAGCATACAGCTTCGGGATGAAATGGGTAAGCCAATGAAAATTCAAGCAAGCTTATTTATCAATGGTGAGTTTGCCGGCCAAAGCAATACAAATGGCTTGATAACACTGCCTGAATACGCCTCGGGAAAAGACTTGTGCATTCGGCACATGGCCTACCAAGATACCTGCTTTTCGTGGCCTGAAAATTTCTCCCAACTCGATATTCCATTCAAACCAAAAACCTATGCCCTGAGAGAGGTAAGCATTCAATCAAAGCGAAGAAACAGGCAGAAGATGTTGGGCTGTTATACTTGCAAAGAACAAGGTAATTTTTACGGAACACCCGGTACTATTCTTGGCCTGGAGATTCCGAACACCTTGAAGAAACGAGGAAAACTAAAAAGTCTGGACATTTTTTTAAGTGCATTGGGAAATCCACGAACCCCATTTCGGATTCGGCTTTATACACCTGCACAAGGAAAAGACTCCTTAATCCCTCTGGAAGTTCAGTTACCTGAAGTAAGTTTTGAAACCAGAGGCAATGAATGGGTAGGCTTTGAATTGGACACATTCCAGATTCCATTTCCTAAAGAAGGTTTAGTGGTTGCGATGGAATGGTTGGAAATCAGTGAAGCTTATCCGCATTCGCACAAGTACCGCATTGAAGGCCAGGCCGCGCAAATTGATTATTACGGCCAGGTTATGGGCGGTTCAACTTACTTGCGCGGTGAACATGCACTAAAGATTAAACCCGATAATTCATTTTCAAGGCTTCAAAAAGAAGATTGGGGAAGAACCTATTTTAACCCCATGATTCGGATTGAAATCAGCTATTACTAAGGCCACAAAAATTGAAGCAAGGCAAAGCCAATCCAGCAAATGTGATAGCGTAAACTCTGGCGCATGAGGTTGAGCGCTTTCGACATTTGATTTTCTACCGTTTTGACTGACAAATTAAGTTCACTTGCTATTTCATTGTAACTCATTCCGGCAAAACGGCTAAGGCGAAATATCAATCGACAACGTTCGGGAAGTGATTCGATAGCAGCAGAGATTGCCTGTTGCAAATCCTTGTATTGAGCCGCTTCCGTAACACTCACAGGTGCGGCATCTTCGTCTATTTCAGCCACGTATTCTCGTTGTGATTTTTCGATTTTCTTTAAACAAGCATGCCTTACCGAGGTAAACAAATAACTCTTGAATGAAGTGCTAATCAGTAAGTCGTTGCGCTTTTCCCATATCCGTATAAAAACCTGCTGAACGGTATCCTCCGCCTCGTCTTCATCTTTTAGCAGTTCTCGAGCAAAGTGCCAAAGCATTTTGTGATACTGCTTATAAAGCTTCTCAAAAGCGGTCATATCATCCTGCTTCAGCAGTTGAAGCAGGTTCATTTCTTCTTCAAGCAATACCACTTTACTCATCGGTACAGGTTTTTCCGCTAAAGGTGATGGTATCTCCGTTCTGGGAACTTTCAAATCCAAGGGTAGTTTCAAGAATTTGCAGCACCTGTTCAAGGCTTTGGTTGGCAAATGTTCCGCTAAAGCGACACAAAGCCATATTCGCTTGCGAGAACTGAATGGTAACACCATACTTGGCTTCTAGGCGAATGGCAACTTCAGCCATGCGGGTATCCTCAAACTCCAGCAATCCGCGTTCAAAGCTTCCCGGTTCAAGATTCACTTGGGAAGGGTGAACCACAATTTTATCTCCGGTAAACAAACCGGTATTTCCGGCAAGCAGTATTTTTTCGGTTTGATTGGCAGCCGTAAACCTTACTTTTCCTTCTTCAACCTCAACCAAAGCTTTGCCAGATTCTTTGCGGTCTGTAAAGCGGAAGCGGGTTCCAAGCACCTCAATTTGTGTAGTAGACCCATTGATGTGAAATGGATGTTCTGCATCTTTAGCCACCCTGAATACTGCTTCTCCATTAAACTCAACCAAACGCTTATGGTCATCCATCTTGTACTTGAGTGTTGAATTGCGATTCAGCTCAACTTCGGTTCCATCAGGCAATGAAAAGGTTTTTACCTCATGGGCACCACTTGCAAAAGCCATGGTATCCGACTGCGGTAGCGGCACCAGCCACATGGCACCGAAGCTAATGGCAAATACCGCAGCGGCTGCCCAAACCCAGGAAGAAATTGGCTTTTTTGCCGATTTGCTCTTCAAAGCAAATTCAAGCTTTTTCCAACTTGCGTCGGTATCCGGAGCTTCTAAATCTTCCGAAGCCCGGTAGATGGCCAAAAGTTGTTCGTATTCAAGCTTGTTCTCCTCAGAAGCGGCGCACCAGTTCTGAAGTTCAAGCTGATCATCCGCAGAAAGTATTCCTTTCTCCCGGTCTCCAATTCGTCTAAATAGTTCTGCGCTTTCCATAGCAGTGATTTATGAGTAAGATACCTGAAAACGGCTTTTCCCCTATTTCAAGAAAAATGTTTTTTCTGAATAGCCCTGAGAACCTGCAAATACGCCATAGGCATTTGAAAAACTTAGCGGCACAAAATAGGGTTCAACCAAATCTTCGCCCGAATTGGCCGCTTCAAAGGCTTTGTGAAAATTGAAATAATTTCGATCAATATTCAGCACCCCAAGCTTCAACCCAACCACTTGCATGCCTTCCAGCGGATACACATTCGTACTCGAAAAACTCCAAGCCAGTTCTTGTCCATCTTTTCCTTCATCGCTTAGCATGGGAATACTATTGGAATAAATGGGCATGTAAAATGTATCTGCCTGGGGTTGATTTGGAACCGTATAGCCAATAAGCGGCAAAATCCGGTAATAATTTCGTTGTCCGGCTTGATCCGGAAAGCGTAATGAAATCTTGTACTGAGGCCCTGGTGAGTTGACTAAGGTATAGGTTTGGATATCACCCTGCATCTCTTCTGCGGGAATTTCGTACAAGCGAGGGAGCTTTATTTTCCCTGTAGCTTCCGGATAATCGCGCCATTTGATGCGTAGCGAATAATCGGCATCATCAACAAAAAACTCAGGCTGAGGAAAGGTTTGGTATACCTGGTCGATATCGTTGAAAAACAACTGAAGCTCTTCTTGTCCGTTGCTCATGAAAACCTGGGCATCTAAAATGGCCACCGAATCAAAATTATCAGGACCGAAAACTTTGCGTGTACGCAACACTTTGACGCGGATTCCATTTGGATTTTCTTTCTCTAAAAAGCAAGACGCGGAAAAAGGATACTTGGGTTGAAGGTTTTCAATAACCACCTTCTCCCGCAGGCAGGAACTAAAAAGGAGCAGACAAATTGCCCCAACAAACCAATTGAACTTTGCTACCATACTATTCGCCATGCAAAGGAGGGTAAAATGGGAAAAAAGCTTGCCATAACCAGCTGGCTATTGCCTTCACCTGTTGTGTTTATGTAATAATAAAATGGATTTGCCCGGTTGTATGCATTGTACACACTAAAACTAAAAATTTGGGTATTGCTTAACTTATTGAGGGTATATCGCGCTCCCAAATCCAGGCGGTGAAAACTGGCTGTTCTGAAGGTGTTTTTCTCCGAATAATAGCGGATAGAATTGTTCATTTCTTCGGCCATCAAGTATCCATTTTTTGATACGGGAGTATGCGTTGTTGCATTGAAATAGGCTTCAGGAATAGACATTGCAAAGCCGGAGCCAAAAATCCAGGCTGCCGAAAAACTCCATTTAGCATTGGGTTTCCAAATGCCGGTCAAGTTAAGGTCGTGTCTTCTGTCGTAATACGCATCAAACCAATTGCCCAAATTTATTTCAGCAAATTGCTGACTGGTTTTTGCCAGGTTATAGCAGAACCAGGCTTCAAGCTTTGGCTTAACATATTTCAAGCTAAACTCGGTTCCATACGACTCGGATTGCCCTTGGGTGAGTAAGCGTTCAAAGTACTCCAGACCCAGGTTCAAATCAGCCATATCAGTAACCAGGCTAAAAAAGCCTTTGCCTTCGCGGAAAGAACTCACATTATACGCACGTTTGTAGTAAAATTCCTGAGCCAAAAACCAACCTTTACCTAACTCATAGCCATAACCCAAACTGGCTTGTCTGGCCTGTTGTGGAAGCAATTTTGCTGAACCTGGAATCCATATTTCGATGGGTAGCCCCATCATGCCCGAGCTAACCAAATTCAAAAACTGGCTCATGTGGGTATAGCTGCCATTCAGATGCAATGCAGGACTAAGCTGATAATCCACCTGAATTCTGGGCTCCCAAGTTGTTGCCTGGTGCGCATCTACCGAAAAAAGATTTGCCCTCAAACCCAACATTACTTCCACATTGCGATTTGGGCGCCAATTATCTTCCAAATAAATAAACGACTCGTTTGCACTGATTTTATTTTCGATCAGTTTCTGCGTTTCTCCGCTTTGATCTTTTATTTCATTCAATGCGCTTGGATTGAAATTGTGGCGAATAGTTCCAAGTCCTAGTTTGAGAGCATGCGAATTGCTAAGCATGAAATCCTGGTCTACTTTCAAACCATAATCCTGAATGCCGGTATTGAACATCAAATTGGATGAGCCAACTGAATCGGAATTGCCGAAGGAAATTTTACTTAGGTAGCTGGTATGATAGGCTGTGGTATTGATAAAATAACGCTCGCCCGCCTGCATGCTGTGCCTTATTGAAAATGCACGATTTCCCCAACGAATTGAAGCATTATCGCGGCTTAGGGATTCACTTGAAACAGAACTGAATTTATCATCACCCATATAAGCGCTTACATACAGGCGATTTCTGGTATTGATATCTGCATTCACCTTAAAATGCAGGTCGTAATAATAATATCCCGCTCGGTTATTTTCTTCAAAAAAAGGCCTGACAAGCAAATCCAAATAAGTCCGGCGCATGCTAATCAAAGCACTTGCTTTATCCTTCAAAATGGGACCATTGGCTTGCAAATGCGAAGCCAGAATTCCAATTCCTGCATCAGCATCCCAATTGCGTCGGTTTCCATCCTTTAGACTCATGCTAAGCACAGATGCGGTTCTTCCACCATACCTGGCCGAGAATCCACCCTTACTCAATTGCGCTTGTCTAAGCTCGGTACCACTAAACAAGGAGTTGATTCCAAACAAATGATAGGCACTATAAATGGTGGCATCATCAACCATAACCAGGTTTTGATCGGGAGTACCGCCACGAATAAACATGCCCTGATTGCTTTCCGTACCTTTTTGAACACCCGGCATTAAACTGAGGTATTTGATTACATCCGTTTCACCAAGCATGGCGGGCACTTCCGAAACCTGACCCAAGGGGACATCAATCTTTTGAATGCCTTTGTTGATGTGGTCATTGCTAACCTTAATAACCACTTCTTCTAAGGCAGCATCGTTTTCAAGCTCGAAGTTTTGCTCGGTATTTTCGTGCAAATCAAAGGTGATTGAAAGGGTTTTATAACCAACATAAGTGAACCGAATCTGGTTCTTGCCCTCCGGTAGCATAAGGCTAAAAAAGCCATACAAATTGGTTTGAGTTGTATGGCGCAAGGAGTTATCGCCAATGCTCACCCCAATGAGATTCTCGCTGGTAGCCTTTTCGCGCACGTAGCCAAACAACCGAAACAACTTTACCTGTTTTTTGGAGATGGTAATGCCCGAAGACATGCGTTTAATTTCAACATCGGGTTCAGGAAAAAGCTGGGCAAGAATTTCTTCCTGACTCATCTGACTGATTTGAACATCCACCTTGCGCTCAACGGGAAGGAAAGAGCTGGAATAGTAAATGCGGGTTCCGGTTATGGATTGAAGGGTATCTAAAACATCACGCAGGGTTTTGTTTTTGAGGCGAAGGGAAATTCTCTCCTGGGCAAAACCTGCACTCGGACCAACCAAAAAAAGCAGCAGAAATAAAATGGGCAGTACGAATTTCCTCATGGTTTAACTTTTGGCCGGAGGGGCTTTTGCCTAAAGAAATAAATAAGCTGCCAAAATAATGAAAATACTAAAAATTAAGCAAACACCCCTTCTGAGCGGTTATTTTAGTTCTCCATGAGGCGGTGAATGAATAAATTTTTCGATGAAATCAGTATTGACCAATTTCTTATTCAGCAATGATTTTAGGGTTGGAATGTGGCTTCTTCATTTCCTTCATCCCTTCATGGTTCTTATTTACCATGAAGGTATGAAGAGCATGAAGAGTTTTCATGAAGAATAAAAGTTGATGAATTGAAGCTACTAAACTGTAAAGTCGTGAGATTTGCATGCTGCTGGTTCAATCCCTCGTGATTATTTCTCAATAAAGGGAAAAGGATTAATCCTATATACTTGAATCAGTCAAAGTAAATCGATTTCAAACACATTTTGCCACTAAAACACCAGCATAGAAAAATCCACCTATCAAAGACATTTGTCTTATATTCGTGTACAATTGTCTAAAAAACATTTCTGCAATGACCAGACACGAGAAAATTGAAGGAAAACTTGACAAGGAGATTGCCGCTTTCTTCAAAACAAGTAAGTTAAGCCTACGCAGCAAGCAAGTTTCCTATGAGAAATTTCTGGAAGATAAAATGCTGATTATTGCAGCTATTCGAACGGGCATCCCCTATTCTCTTTTTGAGTTGATTCAAAACTACACGCCATTTTCAGAGAATGATTGGGCCAACTTCCTTGATATTTCAACCAAATCACTTCAGCGGTATAGAACTTCCTCAGGGCATCATTTCAAGCCCATCCATTCTGAAAAAATTATTGAAATGGCAGAGGTTACCAAGGTTGGCCTAGATGTATTTGGAAATTCAGAAAAACTCAAATTGTGGCTAAACACACCCTGTTATGCTTTGGGAAAACTCAAACCCATTGAACTATTAAAAGACTCCTATGGCAAGGAAATGGTTATTGCTGAACTTAACAGGATTAACCACGGAATTCTGGTGTAAATGAATGTGTATAGACTTGCCAGAGAAAAACATGCTACTCCTTTATCAGGCAAGGGTGCGGCAAGGTATGGAGCAAGGTGGAATCCGGTTGGAATTGAGTTAATTTATACAGCTCAAAATAGGTCATTGGCAATGGCAGAGGTTGCTGTCCATCTTACCTTAGCAACCTTGCCAGACGACTATTGCATGTTAACCATTGAAATTCCCGATGAGATAAAAGTAAAGCGCTTATCAGAAGCCGACTTGCCGCCTGACTGGAAAGAGTTCCCCCATCCTGCTTCAACCCAATCCATAGGAAGAGATTTTGTAACAGAGAATGAATACTGCTTGTTGATGATTCCTTCTGTTGTTACGCAAGGCGACTTTAATGTGTTAATCAACCCGAATCACATAGACTTCCCAAAAATCTCAATAAAAAGCATTGAGAAATTTCCATTCGACAAGCGGATTTTCAACTAAACCTGCGACCAATCACATGCACCTCAAGATAAATCTATTTATTCCATTCCTGACCAACTCCTATACTACGCGCTAATACTCTTCATTTCCTTCATTCCTTCTTGGTTTTATTTACCATGAAGGTATGAAGAGCATGAAGAGTTATTTCAGCAGATTTTTAATAAAAACCTTAGTGACTAAGCAACTATTGCCCAATGATTTTAGGGTTGGAATGAGGCTTCTTCATTTCCTTCACCCTTCATGGTTTTTGTTTACCATGAATGTATGAAGAGTATGAAGAGTTATTTCAGCAGATTTTTTTGATTGAAACCTTATTTACTAGGCAACTATTGCCTGATGATTTCATGGTTAAAAGGAGGTCCCTTCAAACCTCCATGGTTAGCTTACCTTAATGCTGCAAAAGAAGATACATTTATTCCTGCTTTGAAACTTTGTCTAACACTAGCAGAATCATTGAGAATTAAAACTTCTGAAGCTTGAACATAATCTTTTACATCACTCAACCAAAAACCGTTTTCATCTTTATACATGGCGTAAAGTGTTCGGCTACCCGCATTGAACCAAGCTGAAGTTGGTAATGAACTGCTTTGAAGAGGCATTCTGAAAACATCCTTTTTTAAGTAGTACAACTCCAGTTTTTCGGCATCCAGCCATAATGCTGTTGGTCCTTGCTCCGGCAAAAAATTCCAGGCTTTAATCAGCTGCCTGTTCAAACCAAAGCATTTCAAAAATCCGTTTTCCTGACCTTTACCTGTGCCGCAAATCCAAACCTGATTGTTTTGGGCATCAAATGCCATGTCCATATTTCCTTCACCGGTACTAAAACTATCCATCAACTCCAGGTTTAAGGATGAGATTATCATTACCTTGCCTCTGCTTTTATTCAAGGCCCAAATTTGATATGCACCGGGAATGAAAATCAATTTTTCGGTCCAACCATTGACTGCAATTTCACCATCCAATTTTCCGCTGAGTGTATTTAAAATCCAGATTTTGTTGGCATACAAATCGCTTATTAACGCCTTGCTATCGCTAATGGGCTCAATATAACGTGGAGAGGTAAGTCCGGATACTTCACCCTGTTCTTGAAGGCTTAATCGATTTAGCCACTTTACCTTTCCGCTGTTGTTTACAACACAATAAATCTTATCTCCAAAAATGCGCAACTGCTGCAAGACATCGCCAACATTTTTTTTGTTGATGGCTTTGTACACATCCGGATGAAAGCTCCCCCTTTGAGGATTGTACAAACCCAAACTTGCATTGCCCCAC
The DNA here is from genome assembly GCA_023151275.1 of Bacteroidia bacterium. Lineage (GTDB taxonomy): Bacteria > Bacteroidota > Bacteroidia > UKL13-3 > UKL13-3 > CAISCU01. Next base: position 155,170 of record JAKLJI010000001.1, read on the forward strand.
ATAAAATTTCCTTCTGCACCAATCAAAACAGTTCCTTGCAAAGAATCAACCGGAGCCGGCTGAGAACAGTCATCGCATTTGCTATCACAAGACTGAAAGAGAAATCCTAAAATCACCAAAATCAAAACACTTCTCATGGCAATACAATTAATTTTAAGGTTTGAATGCTTGCATCGGCATGGATATGGCAAACATAAATGCCTGGTATTTCTGGTGCTGGAATATTCGGCTGATCCGGACTCAAGGTATAAGCCTGAACCAATTTCCCTTGCCAATCAAACAACTCAAGTTGAACGGTTTTAGTGAGGCCTTGCAAACCAAGCGTACCCTGCTGTTGTACGGGATTGGGATATACTGAAAAAGAGGGTCTGTTTATTTCTGAAACATTATCTATAACGATTTGGTGAATGGCCACAATGGCATCCAAATCAAAACCTGAAGAAGGAAAGGGTGTAGGCCAAGGATCGTTGATTAAAGAACCCGCTGCATCTCTGCTTCCGTAAGCAGGATTTATTGAACCTACCACATCGATAATTCTTACGTATTGAATAACGTTTACATCCAATGAATCCTTAAGCTCTTCAAGGTCAAAAGGCGTACCGTAGCCTGCACTATATTTTCCGGCAAGGTTGTTCACCAATGCCGGATTCATTCCTGTAAAATTATCCACCTGATTGAGGGTATCTACGAAAGAGCGAGGTGGGAAACGAAAAAACTGCTTCCCATCATTACTCACTTCAACAAATGCAAGCTCCATATGCCAGGATGAAGTACCTGGAATTTCAAAGCCATTTTCAAACACAGCAAAATCAAAACCAGGCCCATTCTTGATAGGATTGCGAAACCAGGCTACAGCCATGCCTCCATCGCCCAAACTTACCACACCATTTTCACCTGCTCTGCCAACTGCCGACAAAGAATCGCCAACGCTTGGAAAACCAAGACTGCTGTCGGCAATATTGAGTAGGCCTCTCGATATCCAAACCGAATCTGCACCTAAAACCAATATACTGCTGTCTTTGTGAATGGCAGTTGAACCGGGCAATCCTGCTGCCGGTGCAAATTGAGCAAGCAGCGAAGCATTCAGCCCAAGAATTAGCAGGATCAGTGTTAAAAACTTTTTCAATTTAGTTCTTGATGAATTTGCGACTATGTGTCAATTCCAGACCTTTCAAGGTGAGAATATAGCAACCTTGTGGCAATGAAGAAACAGAAATAACCTGCTCTTTTCCTTCCAATAGCAAACGTCCACTTAGATCGCGAATCTCATAGCCTTTCAAAAATGCATCACCTTGAATAAACAACAACTCATTTGCCGGATTTGGGTAAACCGATAAGGCACTAAGTTTTTCTACTTCGTTTAATGTAGTTGGCGTATTGGCATCGAGCGTGGTAAAATTATCCAGGTAAACATAGGTTGGCGTATTGATTCCCCAATCGCCAATATCGCTTGAAGCAAATGTAATCTCCAAGCTATCGATGTCTTTAAGGGCACGCAAATCAACCCAAGTCCAATCTTTTAAAATATAGTCTTTGCTATTGTCGGGATTTCTAAAATCGGCCAAATAAAACTCAATGGCTGTATCCGCTGGGTTACCATCTGCCTTCCAGGCACTGAAAGTAATTTTAAAGAAATCAGAATCGTTACCAGATGCTCCACCAAATTTCTTGGAGAACATAGATCCCAGCAACATGTCTTTGTAGGCATAAGTGCCATTGTTTACATAAACACCAGCCACTTGTTTTCCTGAAGCCGAACCGGTTAATCGTATCTTTCCGGAACCATAAGTCAAACCAAAGGTTTTTGAACCCTGATGGCCGCTTCCACTGATAACGCTATATTGATTGGTATAGCTGTTGGTCACCGTATCGTTCATGGTTGATGCTGCAAAACCATTCCAAAAATCGCCGGCAACGGTATCAAAGAAATTAACAAAAAAGGCATTGCCACTTTGGAAACCGCCGGAATGGTCAGCGCCGTTCCAATAGGAACTGTCTTTCAGGTTCAGGTTTTCAAAATCGGACACGGTTTGAGCATTGGCTACAAAACCAAGTTGCAAAGCAACTACAAGTAGAAGTACAAATTTTCTCATGGTATTAAATGGAATAAATAAGTTGAACAAGAAAAGAGCGGCCGGGCATGGGCCTGTTGAGCATAATTGCATAGGTTGTATCAAACAGGTTTCGACATGCTAGGTCGAGCTGGAACCTGTGTCTATGTACGTTGAAGTTAGCAGATGCACGCAAATCAGCCAGGAGATAATCCTGAAGAGCATTTGCATTATCCGTGCTGGTATAGCGTTGTCCGGTATAGGTTTGAAGCCAACTCAGCGAGAAGTTTCGATATCCGGCAATTACCAAAAAATTATGCCTTACCCGAGGAACATAAATCAATTGTTTTCCATAGCTATCATCATTCGGATTGCTCAAATTTATCGAGCGTAACACTTCATGATTGCCTTGCAAGCGAACCCAGGTTTTTGCATTTCTCCATGATGCTTTCCAAATAAATTCCAGGCCATAAGCTTCAGCTTGTTTTAGGTTTTCAACCTGAGGGAAGGAAGCACCGGGAATCCAGACAATTAAATTCTTTGTTAGTCGATGGAAGCCATTCAAGGACAGATTAAAGATTGATGAAGCGTTTTCTACGCCCAACTCAGAATTTGAACTTCTTTCGGGTAATAAATTGGGGTTTCCTCCCGGACTCCAAAACAAATCATTCAGGGTAGGTACACGATAGGCCAAGGCCCAGGAACCTCTTACATGAAGGCCTTTCATGAGCTGAAAATTCAGGCCAATTGCAGGCAAAAGAGGAACCGCAGAAAATGAATTTAGTTCTTTGCGGAGGCTTAACTGACTGCGAAACTTTCCTTTCAACCAACCCGATTCAAGGGAGGAAAAAAAAGCTAGTTGATTGAGTTCTCCTGAACCAGAATAGGAACTATTTGTTCCTTTTGAATAGTTCCATTGCAAACCGGAAATAAGTTTGTGATTGTGATAAACAAAACTTTGATCGATGGCCTGAATAAATTGCCTCGCCTGACTATACGCAGGATTAGACCTAAAGGCCGTAAACCACATCAATTCATTAAAAAATGCTGACCTGAAATTCCATTGCCAATTTCTGTGTTGAATCTGATAATCGGCGCTCAGGCGAAGCAGTTTATCTTCTTGGGAAGATGGGGTTGAATTGCTTTCGAGTACCGCCGGTATTTGCCTTTGGCTTGCCTGAAGCCAAGAATGAAATTCCAGCTTATGATTGGCTTTAGGTACAAAACGAATGTCCTGCATCCAGGCTTGGGTTTCAAGTTCGGCATGTTGGGTTTCCTGGGATTGAACCGGAAACAAAAGCGTATTTAAAAAAGGATAATTATTGCGTGCTTTGCGGTGATAGAATTTTTGCTTGACTTGAAACCGCGTTTGAGCCCAAGAAGTCTTCAAGCCCTTCGCATAATCGCCAAATGAAGCGGCACTTAGAAGAACATCTGCATGAAATCCTGTATCTGCTTTTTGATTTTGGAGGTAAATGGCGCCACTAACCTGTCCGCTTCCGTACAAAGCCGCCTGCGAGCCATATTGAACCTGAACTTTATCTGTTAAAAAAGCAGGAAACAAACTCAAATCAACCTGGCCCAACATGGCATGATTCAAACTAAAGCCATTCCAAACCACAGCGGTTTGAGCAGCCGAACCACCGCGAAAACCCGGGCTAGCCAGCTGAGAAGGGCCAGCTTGCTTTACAAAAACACCTGAATGCGCGGAAAGAAGTTGTTCTAAATTTGAAGCCGCATGGAAGCGGTACAAAAGCGTGTCCGTTTCTTGAACAAACAACCCATTGGGTTTGGTTCCAAAGCGCATGGCTGTAACTTCATGCTCGGGGAGTGCACGCGCAGAATCTTTCTGAGCCAAGAGTGTGGCTGAGAAAACAAGTTGCGTACAGATAAATAGCATTCTCCTCATTGTGCATAGTTGTTACCATGGCTAGGAGCAGGTGTAATGATGCGAAAAATCGCCAAGCGAATCAATCGGACCATTGCAGCTTTTATTCCCGAAAGCCATTGGTTGGTTGCATGCGGCAGGTCTTCTGACTTACACCGTTTCTTTCGGCCTTCCCATCTAAAACAAAATCAGACAGTGGCAATACGTGAAAGAAACATTCTGGTGCTTACAGCAGCGGGTACTGTCGAGGAATTTCACCTCTGTTCCCTTTTCATCCTGTTGCTTCAAACAGGAACCGAATGCATTGCAAAAATAAGTCAGCCTGTACAGGAAACAAGAAAAGAAATTTAAAACTCCGTAACTGGCTGTGAATACAGGCCAAGAAAATTATTCGCCCTCGTAAGCTCCAATACTTGGATTGCTGGTGCTTCTAAACCGGTTTTTCAAGTCGCGTTGCGTCCCGGTGGGCGTTCCGGCTCCACGGCAACGGCTTCCGGCACGTAAATCAAAATCAAACTTAAAAGCATCTTTAAAGCCTGGGTCAGTGTTGAGGATATTTCCACCCACGGCCAAATTTCCGTTTAAGGTTTTGAAGAGATTATTTTTCAATTCGCCGTGGGTAATTGGCAAACCATCATTATCGGAATAGATAAGTACTTCATCATCTAAATTCCCGACGATAATGTTATTTCTCACCTGAAAATTCAATGGAATTTTGAATTGAATAGTTCCGTTTAAATCGCGGGATGGTGCATTGCTCAAATAAAAACCGGGCTCTTTGCGCGCAGCCCCGGTATTGCCAATGTAAAATGTATTGTGACTAAGTTCATAAGTCCCTCCAAGTTCTCCAATAAATGAGAACAAGCCGGGATTGGCAATTAGGTTATTTTCTGCTTTGATATGGGCTGAATAATTTAATAAACCAACCGCACTCATGTTGCGGATAATGCTCTGTTCGAGAATTAATCCGGGTTGATTATTTTCAGGCAATGAATCCACCTCAATGCCAATATAGCCATTCCGAATAATTGCACCCGAAATGCGGTTATTGATACTCCCTTTCAAAAAGCGAATTCCAATCCATTGGCCGGGTAACTCTTTGTAATCATCATCTAGCCGGCTTCCTTCAAACACCACGGGATTTTCGGGTGTACCATTCACAATTAAGGTGCCTGCTACCAGAAAACAGGAACGGTTGTAGTTGTAAATATGTGCACCGGCATCTATGGTTAAGGTGCAGCCTTTGGGAACCAGAATAGAATCATAAATTACATAAGGCTTGGTCGCTGTCCAGAATAGGGATGAGCTTGCACAATCCAACACATAATTTTGATAGTAATTTGCATCCTGAGCCCAGGCAACCAAATCTACATCCTGATTACTTCCATTGGTTTCAAACAGAATCTGGTCGGTAACAATAAAGGGCGTATTGCTATTTACCTGGTCGATATAAGCCTGAACAAAAATGTAGATAGAATCGCCTGCAGGAATTTCAATATCGGAAAATGCCGAACCTGAACGCCCATCTACATTCAGCCTAAAAATTCCATACGGATTGCCCGCCAGTTTAATATTGGTTTTCACCGATTCGCTTGCCGGATTGGTAACCCGAACCTGAAGGGTGATACTTCTGGGATTAACAACAACTGTATCGTTTTGAACCAATTTTGAAAATATCGTATCAAAAAAAACAGTATCGGTTGAAAAACGAAGTGTTACCGGAGAACTGGTAAATATTTCCTTTTTCCGGCAAGACGTCCAAACCAGGCTAATGAGAATCAGCAGACCAACTAGATGAGCAAATTTTTTCAAGTTCACAATTATACAGGAAATTAGGAGAAGGCATAACGCGCCCCCTATGCGATTGTTGTTTCAAGTTAGATGGAATAGCGTTCCCGAATCCAATCGGGAACCAGTGCAGCTCTGCCATTTTCCAGATTTATCATGGTGTAATTGAAATAACCCGAGCAGGAAGATTTTCCATTTTCCTTCAGAATTTCAAACTGAACCTTCACGCCATCCTTCTGCATTTCATCAATCCAGGTAATGATTTTCATGGTTTCTCCCAACAACAAAGGCCGTTTAAATTCCATGAAAGTATTTCGAATAACCCAACCAAAACCATGTTTTAAAAACTCCTGCATGGGCATTTTGTAACAGCGAGCCATTTGATCAAAACGTGCAGCAAGCACATAATCCATATAGCGGCTTGAGTGCACATGCTGATTCATATCTATATCATCAGGCCTAACCTGAAGCAGCGTTTCAAAACGTGTTTTATTTAATTCCATGAAGGGCAAAGGTAAATTTTGAGACCCTAAAAAAACGTTTCAGGCAACTTTCGGTTTAAAATAGGGGTCTATTACGAAATTGATTTTTTCCCCTGAGCACAATTTGTTAAGTTTGATTTTCTGAAACGCCTGTTTTTCATAGCACTACTCGCTTTTCCTTTGCTTGGAAATGCATCCCATCTGGTTGGAGGCGCATTTACTGTACGCCATTTGGGCGGAACGAGTTATGAAATTGTGTTGCGGGTAATTCGCGATTGTGAAAATGGTTCTCCCGGCGCCTATTTTGATATTCCCCTTTCAGTTGGCTTGTTTGAAAAAGGCTCCAACATCCGAAAACAGGTTATCAATCTTGATTTTATTGACGATGATACCCTGAGTTTTACCGGTTTCAACTGTCCCAATATTGTAACCGGCTGCACCCATATTGGGACTTACAGGAAGGTTGTCAATTTACCAGACCTCAATTACGGAAGCTCTGGCGGATATTACTTGTCGTGGGAGCGTTGTTGCCGAAACGGCATTATCAACAACATTCAACGTCCCGGTGATGCTGCCATGGCTTTGTATGCTGAAATACCTCCACCCCGCTTTGTAAAAAACAGCACTCCGTATTATACCAACAATCCCAGAACCTTGATGTGCGTGAACAACTTGTTTAAGTACAACATGGATTTTGTGGATGATGATAACGACAACCTCAAATACACCTTAATCACACCGGTAAATGGAAATCTTGATCGTCAAACATTTGACAACAAAGGGAATCCAAGTTCCGGACCTTATACTTCCGTTAATTGGGGACCGGGATATAGCAGTGGCAATGCCATCAACGGACAACTACCGCTAAAAATCGACCCAAACACGGGAGAAATAACTTGTATTCCTTCGAGCCCGGGAATTTATGTTGCCTGTATTTTGGTTGAAGAGTTTAGGTTCGGAATAAAAATAGGAGAAGTTCGGCTTGAACTGCAATTCACCGTAACCATTTGCCCCAACAATCCGCCGGTATCCTCGGTTATTCAAATCAACAATATTCCACTACTTACAGATACCCTCGAAATTGAAGTTGGAAACCCTAGCTGCTTATCCATTAGCTCTGTTGACCCGGAAAAGGATTCCATTTATCTGCGTATCAGTTCGCCCATCATGGACTCCAATTTCACGGAACTTCCCACCTTCGACACACTAACAAAAGGAATTGGTTTGGTTAGCACACCTTTCTGCTTGAAACCTTCTTGCGAGCACCTACGCCTTCAACGGCCATTTCCTGTTACCATCATTGCAACCGATAATGCCTGCCCCATCAACCAACAAAGCCAGAAGATTTTTTGGGTTCGGGTAATAGAAAGTGGCGTTCCGGTACTTACCTTGTTTGATGACAACAACAACCTGGTAAATGGAGACACATTGGAAACTGAGGTGGATAAGCAATTGTGCGTAAATATACGCGCTGTAGATGTTCGCGATCCCGTTTACTTGAAAGTTAGAAGCTCGGTTGATGGATTAAACTTTACACGGCTTCCAAGTTTTGATACCTTAAGTTTAGGACAAAAACAGGCTGAAACCCGCTTCTGCCTGACTCCCGGTTGCGACTACCAAAAATTAGATAAACCCTTTCTGGTTTGGGCTGAAACTGGCGACCAACTTTGTCCCGACAGTAAGATTGTACGCGATTCGTTTTGGGTGCGCATCAATCCCCTGCCATTGGTTCCATCAACAGATTTGCTATGCATGACCTTGGCCAATAACCAGGAAACCTACATTTACTGGGGGGATTCAAGCCAGAAAAACGACCCCAATTTTTTGTACTATGTGTTATTCCGTTCAATAAATGGGATGGCTCCGCAGGCTGTTGATACCATAAGAAGCAAGACTCAGCGGTTCTTTCACGACAAAAACACACCCGATTATGCCAATATCAACTACCGGTACTTTATGGTCGGTTACAATCAGTGCGGCATTCCCGGAGCTAGTTCAGACAGCTTAGGAACCTTTGAGCAACTCAAGTACATTCCCGATCAGCAACTTTTGAATACGGTGAGTGTTGAAAACAAAAAATCAATCCGAATCAATTGGGAACCAAGCAAGGAAAACGATTTTGCCAAATACTACCTCTACAAATCCAAAAAAGGTGGCAGCTTTGATTTGATTAAAACCTTTGAAGAGCAAGTTGACAATACCTGGCTGGATGAGGACGTGGAAGTAAATCGATTTTCGTATTGCTATCATTTGGTGATGCAAGACACCTGCGACAACATGGGGCCTATGGGCCGAATTTCGTGCACCGTACTGTTAAATGGGGAAGCAAAATTGTTTCGGAATGATCTTGCCTGGAGCGATTATGTAGGTTGGACAGAAGGCGTTGAACGGTACGAAATCCTGAGAGAAGACCCCGCAACAAGTCAGACAGCTATTGGCAGCAATGCTGGAAATCAATACATTGATGATAAACTTAATCTGGAAGAAGGATTATTCCATTATACCATTCGTGCCCTTGAGAAAACAGATGCGAATTCACCTTTCTGGAGTTTATCCAATACCATTTCGCTGATACAGGAGCCGGGATTATTTGTACCCAATGCCTTTACAGCAAATGGAGACGCTTTGAACGACAATTTTGCCTGGGTTCCTGTTTTTATAAAGGATTTTCACATTGAAATTTACTCGCGTTGGGGGGAATTGTTGTTTGAAACCGACGACAAACGCAGCCATTGGGATGGAAAAATTCACGGAACGCCCGCCGCCACCGACATTTACTTTTACAAGGTTCGATTTACAGGCTACAATGGCTATTCAGAAAGTCGCCATGGTAACTTTACCTTACTCCGCTAAGGGAAAAGAAGAATCGGGAAAAAATCCCAAAAATGTACGCCATCCCATTCTGAAACTAACTAAAAATCAAGAGGAAAACGCATCTAACTGATAGTAAACTCTTTGCCTACAAAACTGAAGATTTAAAGCTGTATTAACCTGCAAAATGGAAAGAGGTTTCGTATTTTTACGCTCTAAAAAGAAGGATAACGATGTCAGAAGATAATGCAGTTGTATTGGTTCGCAGAAAGAACATTCAAACCCTAATCGATTACTGTTTGGATACCCGTTTTGGGTTCACTGTAAATCCACGAGGTATTTCCAACGATGAATTTGAAGTGGAAGTAAACTTGGGAGGAATTAAGCAAGCGATTGCTTTTGGTATGTTTGCCCGCGAGAACAAATTGGAAGTAAGTGGCTTAGGCGAATTGGTAAAACCAAAAACCAGCCCTAAAAAGGCCGACTCTAAAGAAGCACTTCCAGTGCTCAATGAGCTAGCGGCTCCGGCTGAACCTGTAAAGGAAGAGCCCACCCTAAATTTCGACCTGAATATGAACAACAACTAGGTTGTTGCCATACTAGGTTCAAAATTTCCGAACCCGCCCCGCGGCAGGAAAATTTGATTGATTACACAACATCAGGAGCTTCGGCTCCTGTTGTTGTTTTGGGGCTATTGAGAAAAGGGTTGGACAATTGCAAAAAATATCCCATCTTGAGCACGCATGCCCCTGATAAATTCTCTTGTGTCCTGGTACCTCAAAAGGCGGATACCCGCAATTGAGACCATGTTGAGCAATCCATTTGGTGTTCAGCATGATCAATTGATGAAGCTTATCCGAACTGCTCAGATTACTGAATTTGGGCGGACTTTTGATTTTAGGACCATCAACTCCGTTGAAACCTTTAAGGAGCGTGTACCGGTTACCAACTACGACGATTTCCATCATTACATACGCCGAATGATGCATGGCGAACAAAATGTACTTTGGCCAAGTGAAGTAAGTTGGTTTGCTAAATCAAGCGGAACCACAAGCAGCAAAAGCAAATTTATTCCGGTTACCTATGAAAGCTTAGAAGACTGCCATATTCAAGGCGGGAAAGATGTTTTACTTTGGTATCTCAATCAAAAACCGGAATCTGAACTCTTTGCTGGTAAAGGATTGGTGATGGGAGGAAGTCATCAAATCAACAGCCACAATGCTTCAGCAGAAACGTTCTATGGTGACCTAAGTGCGGTGATGATGCAAAACATGCCCTTTTGGGCGCATTACCTTAGAACGCCAGATTTGAGTATTGCCATTATGGACAATTGGGATGAAAAAATTGAACGTATGGCAAGAGCTACAATTCAGGATGATGTAACCAATATTTCGGGAGTTCCCACCTGGACGATTGTGCTTATTGAACGCCTGTTTGAACTCAGTGGCAAAAACAACCTTCTAGATATTTGGCCAAACCTTGAATTGTATATCCATGGCGGAGTAAGCTTTACTCCTTATAGAGAAAGGTTCAAAGAACTTATTCAGGGAACCCAGGTGAACTACATGGAAACCTACAACGCTAGCGAAGGTTTTTTGGGTATACAAGACCGTCTAGGGTTTAGTGATATGTTGTTGATGCTGGATTATGGCATTTTTTATGAATTTATGCCAATCTCCGAATACGGAAAAACACATCCCAAAACCCTGAGTCTGGATGAAGTTAAAGTAAACGAAAACTATGCTTTGGTAATAAGCACCAATGCCGGTCTATGGCGCTATATCATTGGCGATACCATACGATTTACTTCAACTCATCCCTTCCGATTCAAAATAAGTGGCAGAACCAAGCATTATATCAATGCCTTTGGCGAGGAGTTGATGATTGAAAATGCAGACATGGCCATTTCAAAAGCTTGCGAAACTACGAATGCCCTCCTCACCGATTACACCGCCGCACCTGTTTATTTTACATCAACTAGCAAAGGCGGGCATGAATGGTTGATTGAATTTGAACGAGAGCCTTATGACAGGGCTATGTTTGAATCCGAATTGGATAAAAACCTTAAAATGCTCAATTCTGATTACGAAGCAAAACGCTTCAAAGACATGGCGATGCTGGCGCCCAAAATTCATTTTGTCCCGAAAGGAACTTTTCACGAATGGCTGAAAAGAGCCGGAAAACTTGGTGGTCAACACAAAGTACCCAGATTGAGCAATGAACGGAAATACCTGGAAGAAATACACGGAATGGTTTTTGCGAAGGTGAACTAAACACCTTCCAAGCTTGAAAGTAAAACTCAGAGCACTCCACTATTTTTGGGGGCTTTGCTATTTGCCCTATTGAATTAACTGGCAGTTATGGCGAATTAAACAGCCAATAAAAGTGCTTAACAGGTAAAACGAATACGTAAGCAATTCCCTATTTTGGTTATCAATTTGAAAGGAATGACCAAATCGCAACTCCTCGTACTGGGAATGGTGTTGTTAAGTTTATTGGGGCTTACCCTTTACACTACCTTTTTTGCCAAGCATCCGCAATTGGATGCAGCCATTCACGAGTTAAGCAAGGCAAGACAAGAAATTCAGAAAACCCAGAAAAATCTGGATAGCATACTCATCCATTCGGCAAGCATAAACGCTCAAAACGCAGCCTTCCAAACCCGAATCAAAAGCCTCGATAGCCTGCTGACAGTATCCGCAACGGAAAGCAAAAAACGAGAAGCAGCCTACCTCAATTCATTGCATAAACTTGAAAAATCCCTAAATCAAGTTAAAAACGAACTTGCAAAAATGAACCCCAAAATGCCGGAACCTGAATATGGAAACCTTGAAATCAGCCAATAATCGTATGAAAATCTTAATCCTGGCGACGGCAATAAGTGCAATAAGCGTGAATGGATTCTCACAAAACCCGGGCTTAAAGCAATTCAAGGATTGCACCGGAATCAAGACCTATTTTGCTCAAGCAGGAGATACGGTGGTGTTCCATTGCGATAATATTCGGCTTTACAACCAGGCTAGTTTCAACTACATCAAGGCAAACTACGAAAACCTGTATGCAAACAGCCATGCACTGCAACTTAATTCAGACTCAACTAACTCCATTTACAAAAGCCTTTATGAGAATAAATCCTTGGACTACGAACAACTGAAAGAATCTTATTCCCAATTCAGAATTGCAACACACTTGCATCTGCTTTCAACAGATAGTCAACTCACCCTTATTCAAGCCAACAGCAGGCAAGCTCAGGTGCAGCTACAAAATGCAGACAGTGCCATTGCATCCGGAATAAAGAAAATAGAAACCTACCGGCGAAACCAATGGAAAACCAAAGTGAGCTACTTCGGCTGGGGATTTATAGGTGGACTGGCATCTGCTCTTTTGCTGGCATTGGCAATTTGAGCGTGAAAATTCAAGGCATAAAAAAAGCCCTCCGAAAAGGGCTTTTTAAAGATTGATTAATTATTTAACCTGAACCAGTTCCACATCAAAAATCAATGTGGCATTTGGAGGGATAACGCCTCCGGCACCATTGGCACCATAAGCAAGTTCACTTGGAATGATGAGGCGTTTTTTATCGCCAACCTTCATCAAAGCAATACCTTCTTCCCAACCTGGAATAACCATGCGTTGTCCCAAAGGAAACTCAATTGGCTCATCACGCTCAATAGATGAATCGAATATTTTGCCATCCATTAGGTAACCAGTATAATGTACACGAACAGTTTTACCTGCAACAGCTTGTTCTCCAGAGCCGTTTTCAACGTTGATATAACGCAGACCGCTGGCAGTTGTTAATGTATCTTTTCCTTTCGTGTCGTATGGAAGAATTTTTGGTGCAGACTTCGTATCCAACACTTCCACATCAAAAATAAGGGTGCTATTTGGAGGAATGCTTCCCATATCGCGTTGGCCATAAGCAATATCCGGAGGAATAACGAATGTTGCTTTATCGCCTACTTTAAGCAATTGCAAACCTTCGTCCCAACCCTTGATAACCTGGCCGGCACCAACTTTAAACGAGAACGGTTGATTACGGTCTTTTGAGCTATCAAACTTGGTACCATTGGTAAGTTTACCTGTATAATGAACAGTAACTTTATCGCCTGCTTCAACTTGTTTTCCTTTGCCCAGTTCGGTAACCCTGTACTTCAAACCACTGGCTGTAGTGTATTCCTGATTCACTTTAATTTTCTTAGGTTTTTGTGATGATTTCTGTTCCGGTTTTTTTGACTCCTTCTTAGCAGTTGATTTACCTGCTTTTTTTGCATTCTGGGCTTGGGCCGAAGCATGCAAGCCAATGGCAATAGCCAAAAGTACGATCAGACGTTTTATCATAGTGTTTAGTTTACTTTAACCAGCTTCACTTCAAATACAAGTGTTGAGAATGGAGGAATTGGTCCACCACCACGAGGGCCGTAAGCCAACTCAGATGGAATTACAAATTTGAATTCATCGCCTTCGCCCATCAGCATCAAACCTTCGTCCCAACCTGGAATAACCTGGCCCATACCTACAGCAAAATCAAAGTTTGGTTTGCCATCCATGTTTTGGTCGAAAATGGTGCCATCCAACAAAGTGCCTTTGTATTGAACCGATACATTGGTTCCTTTTTTAGGCTTTTTGCCATTTCCTTTTTTAACAACTTGGTAAATCAAACCGCTGCTTGTGGTTTGATAGCCCTGCAAGTTAGCCAAGTAAGCAACTCGGCTGATTGAATCTTTTGTCATCAACTCCAGGTTGCTCTCTTCAAACTTCTTCTGCATTTCCTGTTGGTTGTAAATGTCTTGGATGCTTGCATTGAACTTAATCGTTGCACCGCTACCCAAACTGGCTGGAGCCGGCTGGCCAAAGCTCTTCAAATAAAGGCTATCAGCATTCAGGCTAAACTCAAGACTATCGCCTTTCTTCAACAGTTTAAACAATTCTTTGAAGCTTGGCTCATCCGCAGGAATGTAATACGGTTTTCCGGCAGTGTATGAATCAAAAAGCAAGGTATCTTTTCCTGAAGCCACGCCTTTCATGTTAATCAATACGATATCACCCGATTTTACTTCACGCGCACCTTCTTCAGTTTTAAAAATGGTATAATCAATCAAACCATCTTCTGTTTTTTGGGATTTGTTACATGCTGTAATCAAAACCAAGGCTGCAGCTGCAGCTAGCATTTTTCTCATTTGGATATATTTCTAATTTAGATATTCTACATAGGAAGGAAGCACTTGTCTAAAGCGGGATTCAAGCGCATCTAGGGGTTCTTGGCTTTCGCCACCGGCCGCATTGAAGTGACCCCCGCCGTTGAAATGGGCACGTGCAAATGCATTTGCCGGGAAACGTGATTTGGAGCGAAAACTCATTTTACGCAGTACCGATCTGTCGATGATAAGCACGGAAAGTTCAATTCCGGAGATTGACAAGCCATAATTCACCAAGCCTTCGGTATCACCTGTAATAATATTAAAGCGCTTCAATTCTTCGGCGCTCACACAAATCAATGCTGTTTTGTACTCTGGAAGAATCTGCAACTTTTCACTCAAACAAAAGCCTATAAACCGGGTACGATTCTCGGAGTAATTGTCGTAAATAGCCTCATGAATTTTGTTTGAAACAGCGCCACATTCCAACAATTTAGCAGCCACACGATGCGTAGTTGGTGTAGTTGAACTGTGACGGAAAGAGGCGGTATCCGTCATAATTCCGGCATACAGGCAAGACGCCATTTCTGCGTGTACCTTATCTACTTCTCCCATCAACTCAATGAACCAAAAAATAAGCTCACAAGTACTTGAAGCAGAAGTTGTCCAAAGTCTGAAATCCTCAAAACCTTCAGGTTCCAGGTGATGGTCGATAAGCACTTTCTTAGCTTTTGCAGCGGCTACAAGTTCACCCATTCGGTTAATTCGCTTCAGGGCATTGAAATCCAAACAGAAAATCAAATCAGCCTGAGCAATTAACTCTTCCGACTCATCAACAGTAGTTTCAAAATTCATCACCAAACTTTCGCCCGGCATCCACTTCAAGAAATCACCGTAATCGGTTGGGGTAATTACCTGAGCATGAACACCCAGTTCTTTCAAGAAATGGTACAATCCCAGGGAAGAGCCCAATGCATCTGCATCCGGCTTGTGATGGGTAGTAATTATTACCCGGGGTGATGGCTGCTCGAGCAGCAAAGATTTCAGTTCCTGTAGCTTGTTCAAAGTGGGGCAAATATCTAATAATGACAGATTTTATGTACTATTTTATTGGTTAAAATTTGACGAATGTACAACTTGCGGCATGCTTTCTTCAAAATCAGCCTGTATTCTGCTTTCTTTTTTTACAATTTTGATGGGATTAGGATGCAAAAAGGAGAGTCCTACCAAAATCGAGCCACCCCTTGTAGATTCACTTATTCGGGGAATTGATGCTTCATTTTACAGCGAGTCCCAAAAAGCCGGAATTAGTTACAAGGATGAGAACGGAAACACTGTTGACTTCCTAAATTTTGTTCGAGAAAAAGGGGTCAATACGGTTCGGATTCGCATTTGGCACAAACCCAGTGGGAGATTTAGTAGTTTGGAGGATGTGAAAGCCCTCAGCAAACTGGTTCGCGAAAAGGGTTTGAAAGTTTGGCTTTGCCTGCATTATTCAGATTGGTGGGCAGATCCCGCAAACCAAAAAACACCTGCAGCATGGAGCAACTTGTCGAATATTGTTCTGAAAGATAGCTTGGTAAATTATACGCGCATGTTGGTTCGCGAAATCCAACCGGATTTTATTCAAACCGGAAATGAAATCAATGGTGGATTTTGTTGGGACCAAGGAAGAATAAGCAATGAAGCTTACTTTTTTGGTTTACTAAAAGCAGCAAATGAAGCTGTGGCAGAAGAAAATCCGGCTTGCAAACGCCTAGTACATATTGCTGGTTACGAACAAGCCGATTGGTTTTTTGGAAAGGTGGCAAGCTATCAGGTTCCTTACGATTGGATAGCCTTATCCTATTATCCTTATTGGCATGGTAAAGACCCTGTAAGGCTGAAACCTGCGTTGGATGCCCTATTCGCCAAATACCAAAAAGGAATTGTGCTTGCAGAAACAGCTTATCCCTTTACCCTTTCTTGGAACGATTGGACAAACAATTCCATCGGCGATAGCTCGCAGCTTAGCCCTGGATATCCGGCAAGCTTGCAAGGTCAGAAAGAGATGCTAAAAAAGATTGCCGAGCGGGTTTATTCAAGCCCGGGAGGGAGAGGATTTTGTTATTGGGCCCCGGAATGGGTTGCCTTTTACGGACCGCAAGCCAACACCGGTTCAAGCTGGGAAAATCAAGCCTTGTTTGACTTTTCAAACAAAGCAGTACCTGCCTGGGAAGCTTTTAACCCCAACCTTAAAACACAAAATTGAAAGAGGTGTTGAATGTCCAGCCCCGCAGTTGCAGGTTATAACTGAATGGCACCAGGTAAGCCGCTTTTGAATCGAGCAAAACATACTTGTTTTTGTACCATTCAATGCCAATAGAAGGTGCAAGGTAAAAGATTTCGGTTTTGCGGCTTGAACCGGAAGCAAACATCAAACCCAGGTTATACCCGGAATAAAGATTCAGGTATTTGCGGCTTCCTCTGCCCAGGTAACGGGAGTAAAAATCTTGTCCAAAACCGACACTAAATAAATCGGTAAAGGTGGATGAATCTGACTCTGACAAATTGGTGCTTTTGTAAACACCAAGCAAACCATAAGACTTGCCACGGGTAAACAAATACTTGAGGAAGAAACCTTGGTAAGCCGTTGTACTTATTCCCCAAGCCGGAGATTCAGGAATCCAATAGCTGTATTCCATGCCGGGCATATTCACAAACGAAACTTTGCTATTTTGAGGTGAAGTGGTTTCATCATTTACCTCCAAATTCACCTCAAACACATTGGCCTTTTTGCTTAATGCAACCAGTTCTTTTTCTTTCTGGAAAATGCGTTCATCCACATTCATTTTCTCTTTCCAAAGTCCCATACTGCTTTCTACTTTTGGATCGAGTTTTTGCAGCAAATCCTGGTAATCACTTCGCTTCTTGCGGAGGTAATTCAACTCAAGCTCAACCTCCCTCACTTTTTGGTCGTTGCTAACCGTTTTTACGTTTTTGCGAACAGAATAACCCAAACCGGCTACAAGTGTATCAAAAAGCTGATAATCGGAAGAATCCATTCGGAGATTGAAAACTAGCCGCGACTTGCCTTCATTCTGACTAATAAGTGAAATTTTGTTTTGGCGTATGAAGCGATTGAGGGATTCTTTGGCAAGCGAAAAATCGAGGGTAAGAATCTCTTGATCAATTACAGTGCTGGAATATCTATCTGTTTCCTGAGCCACAAGGCTGTTGGAAAGGCTCAAACAAAGAGCAAAAAAAAGCAGGACGATGCGAATCATCCTGCTAAATTACTTGAAAGTTGCTATCCTTATTCTTTTTTCTTTCTGATAAAACCCAGTGCCAGAGCAATCAGCAATGAACCATACAGAATTCCTGAGGAAGCGTAGGCAATCTTCTCTCCGGTTTCAACTGTTTTTGGCTCAAAGCGGAATTCTATCTGGTGTTTTCCGGCAGGTACAGGTAATGCACGAAGGATATAATCAGCGCGCAAGTGTTCAACCAATTTTCCATCGATATACGCATTCCAACCTTTGTCGTAATACACTTCAGAGAAAACAGTCAATTGAGGGGAATTTGACTCATACGCATACACCAACTTGTTGGGTTGATAGGAAGTCAGGCTAATCTTGTTGCTGCTATCCGGGGCTGAAGGGGTGAATCCTTTAAGCACAGACTCAAATTTATTTTTGTCGATGATAGCAGTCTGAAGACTCTTGAATCCAATCAATGCCGCAATTTCTTCATCAGCATTGTTAACCCATTTGATTTCGCTAACAAACCAAGCATTCCCGTTATTGAAGGGATTGCGTTGGGCAAACTGACGTCCGGTTGAATCGCCTACAATAAAGTATTTTACGTTGAGCATGTTGTAGGCTTCCATATTCTGGCGCGACAAATGCCATTCAATCAGTTCCTGGAAGCGACGCATTTTTGCACCGTGGTAACCTCCAATTGTTTTGTGGTAATAGGCTGTTAATGCGTCTTTATCAAAATCTGTGGTATTGTTATAAACACGGTAATGCGGATCAGGGTCGGCAAGAATTTGCTCATCAACCGGAGATTTAGCAATAGCGGCATCGGCCTTCTTCTTTTCAAAATCTGAATCATTTAAGTAACGCTTATCAACGGCCCAGAGGTCTATAACAATCAACAAAGCCAAAGCAGGAGCCAGAAATTCTTTTTTGAATTTATTGTTGAAAGCAGCCCAAATCAAGCCTGCTGCTGCCAGAATTAAAGCTAGTGAACGGAATGCATCTGTACGAAGCAGCGATGCTCTATCCAAGGCAAGTGGCTCGCGCAACCATTCAGGCAAACGCTGGTCGGCGGCAGAAGTAAAATCAAAAAATGCGCCTGGAACCAGCATAAATATCAGGCTTAATCCACCAGTGATTGCCAATGAATACTGAAGCGACTTGTTGAAGCGCTTTTTATCAAAAGGTTGGTCGATTAAATCCTTCAAAGCCAACACCGCCAATAGCGGGAACATGGTTTGAGAAACGCAGAGAATAAAAGTTACCGAGCGGAATTTGTTGTACAGAGGGAAATAATCAAAAAACAAATCGGAAAGCAGGGTGAAATTTTTCCCCATTGACAAGAATATGGCCAGCATAGCGGCTGTGAAAATCCACCACTTGGTCATTCCTTTCAAGTAAAACATACCAAACACAAACAAGAATACCACAATTGCACCGTAGTAAATCGGACCAGCCGTAAAGGGTTGATCGCCCCAATAAATAGGCATTTGTTTGATTACATTTTTCGCATCGGGAACGCCGTATTCTTTTAACTTCTTGTAGGTCTCGGTATTGGTTCCCAGCTCTCCGTTGGATGCTCCGCCATAGAAATTCGGAATCAAAATGGTCATTGGCTCCATCACCCCATTGCTCCAGGCCATGGCATAATCTTTATCGAGACCGGAAGTGCTATTGGCTTCGTTAGATTGTCCATCAGGTGTTTTGGTTAACTCACTCGCACTACGAATGCTGTATTTTCCATATTCTTCTGTTGTTAATAAGCCGGTAATATGCGTACCAATTCCCACACCGGCAGCTACTAGCAAAAACACGCCTGAAATGAGGAAAGAGGCCAACTTTTTCTCTTGCAAGTGTTGGATAAATTCTACCACCATCCAGGCAAGAATGATAAACAATAAATAATAGGTAATCTGAAGGTGACCGGCAGCCAACTCAAAAGATACTGCAATACCTGTAAGAATAGCCCCCAGCAACCTGTCTTTCCGCAGCGTGTAGTTAATTCCTGCCAACACTAAAGGTATAAATGCTATAGCATTTCCTTTGGTAATATGTCCGGCATCAATATTTATAAAATTGAAGCTGGAAAGGGCGAATGCCAAAGAGCCTGCAATTGCCAACCAAGGCTTCACTTCAAAAGTAAGAAGCAAAAGGTAAAAGCAGATAAACAGCAGAAAGAGTGTATCAGCAGGATTTTTGAGGATATCTGAAATGTAAAACAGAATATTAGCAGTGAGGTTCCCAAAATAGGTAGCACCAATGAGGTAGGTTGGCATACCACCAAAAATGGAATTTGTCCAAAACGTACGTTCACCACTTGTCTTTTCAAAATTGGCAATCTCCTGGAAGGTTGCCTTCCATTGGAGAACGTCGTATTGCTTTAAGACTTTACCACCTAATAGTGGATTGAAATAGAGAAAAATAACACCAAATATTACGGCAAGCGCAATCAGATGTGGGGTTGCTTTTTTGAAAAATCCGGAGTTCATCGAACAAAATTTTGGGGAATATAATCAAGGAGGCTATGTAAAACCAACCGCTTGTAAAGATTGATAGATTTATATGATTTAGGGATTTCGCTGAAAGAGAAACAAACCCTCTTTTTCATCGCTCCAAACTCGGGTATGGTTTGCTGTATCCACTTTCTCGAAATCTTCTCTAAACAAGTACAAGAATTCGG
Source organism: Bacteroidia bacterium (assembly GCA_023151275.1). Lineage (GTDB taxonomy): Bacteria > Bacteroidota > Bacteroidia > UKL13-3 > UKL13-3 > CAISCU01. Next base: position 175,247 of record JAKLJI010000001.1, read on the forward strand.
CATCGGAACGGATTTCTTCACGCTTAAAAACGGGCAACCAATCGAGTTGCCGGGTTTGCCTGTAAAACTCAAATGCCGGATATACTTGCCAATTGATGGACACATCCACCGGCTTTTTTTGTTTTTGATGGTGGTCTGAAAGCAGTTGAATCACCTCAGTGTTTCTAAAATCATAGGGAATTTCGCGAAACTGCAAGGGTGGAAGACTTGTAGCAGCATGCATGAACAAGGCACCAGCAAGCAAAATACTTAGGATTCCCATTGGAATTTTGAGCCATTTTTGAGAAAACAAAAAGGCCAAAAAGCTTACCAGGTTTAGGCTGAATAATAAGGTCATGAAAAGGGCTGTTCGTTTAATAGGATAAAGGCTATCCAGAAACCGGTGATTAAACTCGATAAGCAAGGCGGAACCCGCAAAAATCAACCAAACCATTAACCAATTTTGAAAGGTATGTTGCGCTCTGATGCGCTTAAAAGGCAGAAAAACCAAGGGAAGAAAAAGCAAAATCCAGTACAGCGCCTGCCAAACTTGATAAGCAAGGAGTTGAAACGTGTACTGACTTTCGTAGTTAAGGCACCAGAATTGATCGTTTATTACATGAGCACCAAACCATTCATTTCCACCAAAATAAAGCTGCTCCAGGCTTTTTAACTTTTTGAAAATCAAAAACACATAAACAAAGGCCACCAAGGCAGCTACAAAAAACCAAAGATGCTTCAGCGCAAAATTCTTCAGGCTTTTTCCTTGCATTAGCACTAGAATAGCCATGGAACCAAAGAATGGAACGAAGAAATAAACGGCATTGAAATTTCCTATGGTGGCTAAAATTGCGGCAACAATCGACCAACGTATTTTTTTCTGATTTGAATCTTCCAATCCATTCGAAAGCAAGGCGATGCTAAGCAGCATCAATCCAAAAGAAAAGCCATACGACCGGGCAAGCACAAAAAAATCGAGCAAAAACGGATTTGACAAAGGGATTAAGGCAAGAATAAGACGCAGCCAAAGAGGAAGATTTCTGAAAAACAACAAAAGTGAAATCAGAGCGAGTACAAATCCGGAAACAGAAAGCAAGCGCAAGGCCAAGGGAGAAATAAGCCCGATGGAGCGTAGCGTTTTCATCCAGATGGAACTCAGCAAATGGTTATTGGCGCTAACATCCTGATTATACATCACAATATCTTTTACAGATTGAGGCGTATAAGTGATAAAGCTTAAGGCTTCATCATGAGTTATAGATGATTTGGCCGCTTTAGTTAGCAAGAGCACCAATAAAACGAAAAAGGGAATTAGCAAAAAAGAAAATAGCAGGCGGTTCACAGGAGGTAAAACTAAACATTCACAGCGTGTTTTTGCAAGGAAAGTGTATTTTCGTCGCAACGTATGATTGAGCTACAAACCGACTTCAACCGCTATTTTCGTCAACAATTTGATACCACCACGGAATTCATCATTCCCTTTATTGAACGAAAATTTCAAATAAAGAAAGGAATGCGCTTTCTGGAGGTTGGCAGCGGTTATGGGGGCATTTGCAAAGCTTTTTCCGACAAGGGCTGTCAGGTTACCGGCATTGAACTTTGGGACTATGCCAGTAATATTGCCAAAGGTTTTTTGAAAGAAGAAATAGCATCCGGCCAGATTGAAATAATTAATCGGAATGTGTATGATATCAATCCTGAAAAGGATTTAACCGAGAAGTACGATATCATACTTTTAAAGGATACGATTGAGCATATTCATGACCAGGAAAAATTTGTAAAGCACATCATTCATTTCCTGAAGGAAGACGGTGTCATTTTCTTTGCATTCCCGCCTTGGTTGATGCCCTTTGGCGGTCACCAACAAAGTTTAGATAGTAAGTTTCTGCATTTCCTACCTTGGTTTCATATTTTCCCTGTTCCGGTTTATCGAGGCATCCTCAAGTTATTTGGAGAAAGCGAAGGACGTATTCGGGATATTTTGGAAGTGAAAGAAACCCAGATAAGCATCAATCGCTTTGAGCGGATAACCCGCAAAGCCGGATTTGGCATTTTGGAGCGTGAGTTTTATTTGATTAATCCGAGTTACAAATACAAATTCGGAGCTAAACCACGGAAGCAATTAGGTTTGCTATCGGCAATTCCTTGGCTTCGCGATTGGTTCACGACCACCTGCTACTATACCTTGAAGAAAGCCTAGGAGCTAACTATGATTTTCATGGGAAGTCTAACCATGAATGAGTTTATTGTCGCTTTCTAAGTTCTTGCTTTTTGTAGATTTTTTGGAAAGAACCATGAAGGAATGAAGAGTATGAAGGGGTTTGTTGTCGCTCTCTAAATTCTTGTTTTTTGTAGATTTTTTTAGAAAGAACCATGAAGGGATGAAGAGTATGAAGGAATCCCGTTCCAGATGGAAATCTTCACTATGATTAATTCTTATTGCACTTCATTTCTTCATGGTAAAACAAACCATGAAGGGATGAAGAATATGAAGGAACCCCGCTCCGGATGGAAATCTTCACCATGATTAATTCTTATTGCACTTCATTTCTTCATGGTAAAACAAACCATGAAGGGATGAAGAGTATGAAGGAATCCCGTTCCGGATGGAAATCTTCACCATGATTAATTCTTAATGTCCTTCATTTCTTCATGGTAAAAATGATGAAGAGTATGAAGGGAAATCTCAAAAAGAGTAAAATTCACCGCTTTCAGGAAATCCTTAGTTTCCCTATTTCTTGATTGTAAAACACCCTAATTGACTTAAGTATTGCACCAAATTTTGATGCAAAAAGGCCCTATCATGCCTATTCTAAAAATCACTCAGGTAATAACCAGTAACTTCTTAGGCCTTTTTACCTGAACTATGAATACAAAGAAAGAAGTTACCCACCTGGGATACCAAATCATTGGTCATGCTATCAAGGTCCATAAAACCTTGGGACCTGGACTATTGGAAATTATCTATGAACACTGCCTTAAGTATGAACTGGAAAAAAGTGGCTTTTCTGTCGTCCAACAATTGTATGTGCCGGTGGTGTACGACAACCTGGAAATGGACATGAACCTGCGGGTTGATTTACTGATTAACGACTTGATTATTGTTGAACTAAAGGCCACGGAGAATATTTTACCCGTGTATGAGGCGCAATTGTTAACCTACATGAAACTCCTTCAGAAACCACATGGCCTATTACTCAATTTCTTCACAGACAACATTACAAAAACCATGAAACCCTTCGTCAATGAGGTTTTTAATACCTTGCCTGACGAGTGGTGAACCTAAAAAGAGAACTATTATCGAAGTAGATAAATCAAAAAAAGAGGGCACTTGATGTTTCAAATGCCCTCTTGTCAAACTATTTATTGTACACCCGCTGGAGTTTGAACTCCCGGGGTGGTGTAATCATCAGCGGAACAGTTTCAACCAAAACAGAGGAGGTATCTAGACCGAAGGCTTTTTCTTCACTTAGGGAAAGCTTATCCAATACAAAATACATTTCCATAATCCGACGTTCCCAGCCATCCAGTTCATTATCATGCGAAAGGTGACGTTTCAACACAACGAATCTAAAATCACCGGTAATATTCTGGCCTCTTAATGAAGCATATCTCGAGCGAACGTCCACTTCTCCATTCCTAACCAATTCTTCTACCACGCGCCTGAAATAGAAATTGATTTTCTGTTCAACCCTAAACCCAAGTCTGAATTCAATGCGAACCACATCGTTTGGAATAATATGGTCTACCTTGTACTCCATAGTATAAGGCTTATCATCAACATGAATATGTACAAACCAATACACATCTGCGCGCTTTGGACGCTTCTGAAGAATGGAATAAATTACTTTATATTCTACTTCCATCAGATGGTCGGCACTTGTAAGGTAAACCAAGTGGGTTGAATATTTGCTGATGGAATTGTCCTTACTCAATTCATACAACAAGGGAAGGTATTCTTTCAGGTTAACAAATTCAGTTAAGCGGTTTTTAATCTTTCTACCCTTGAACCAAACATACATCACCATGGCAAAGGTCAATCCAACCAGGAGAGTCATCCAACCGCCGGCAGGAATTTTAACGATATTGGCCAGCAAAAAACTCAGTTCAATGGGAATAAAAACCAAAGCAAACAGAATAATCAGATATCCCGAAACTTTAATTTTTTGCAAGTAGTTAATCACCAATACGGTGGTCATTATCATGGTAACAATGATGGCCAAACCGTAAGCGGCTTCCATTTTCGCTGATTCTTTGAAATACAACACAATACCAATACAGCCCAGCCATAAAATCCAGTTTACACTGGGAACATAAATCTGACCTTTCAAATCAGTTGGGTATTTGATGGTTACCTTTGGCCAAACGTTTAGGCGAAGCGCCTCCGCAACCAGTGTGAAGCTTCCTGAAATCATGGCCTGAGAGGCGATGATGGCAGCAGTTGTGGCAATGACAATTCCTGTAAGTAGGAACCATTCTGGCATAATGGCGTAAAATGGATTGGTTCCTTCTCCAATTTTGTGAAGGTGAGCCAGAATCCAAGCACCTTGTCCAAAATAATTTAGTAAGAGTGCCGATTTTACAAAAATCCAACTTACTCGAATATTCGATTTCCCGCAATGGCCCATATCGGAATACAAGGCTTCGGCACCTGTTGTACACAGAAAAACTGCTCCCAACAACCAAAAACCCTGCGGATAATTCACCAATAAATCTATGGCATAAACCGGATTCAAAGCGGCCAAAACGCCGGGATTGTGCAGTACAGCGAAAAATCCCAACACGCCCAACATGCTAAACCAGATTAACATCACCGGACCAAACATTTTTCCGACAATGCTTGTGCCCATGCGTTGCAAAAGGAACAAGGCGGTAATGATTGAAATAACAATAGGTATTGTAGGAATATCCGGGTTGAGTATGAGTAATCCCTCAATGGCTGATGAAACCGAAATGGGTGGGGTAATCATACCGTCTGCTAGTAAGGCACAACCTCCAATAATGGCGGGCCAGATTAAGTAAGGACGGCGACGCTTTACCAGCGTAAACAAGGAAAAAATTCCACCCTCACCGTTGTTATCTGCGTTAAGAACCAGCAACACGTATTTTATGGTAGTTTGAAGAGTGATTGTCCAAAAAACTAGGGACAAGCCACCATAAATAAGTTGCTCTGTAATGGGAACTTTCAAATGATCGGTACCCTGATGAATAATAGCTTTCATCACGTACAGCGGAGATGTTCCAATATCTCCATAAATAATTCCCAGGGCGACAAGGAGTCCTGCCACCGAGAATTTGTGGCCATGACCAGTTTCGTTACTCACGTTTCAAAAAATGAACGACAAATGTATTATTCCCTCCGAAATCTCAAAGAGAAAATCCGTGTAAATTTAACAAGTGGTTAGTTTGCCATCTCGCTGATAAAGTGAATGTGCATGAGGTGCAAATCATCCTTGCTAAATTCCTCACCATATTCCTTCAGGGCGAAAGTCATAACGTCTTCATTTGTTTTTCTGAAGAAATCCATCACTTCATCCACAATCTCCTCATCGGTAATTTCATACACATAAGGCTTCAGGTTAAGTTTGGTGCCGCTATTTACAATGTTTTCAATTTCACCTAGCAGCTCTTCCTTACTAATTCCCTGACCACGGGCGATATCATCCAAAGAGATTTTTTTATCAATATTGGTGATGATGGCGATTTTGCGGGCTGATTTATTCACCACCGATTTGATTACCACATCTTCGGCGCGTTCAATCTCATTCTCCTTAACATACTTATCTATCAATTGAACAAATGGCTTTCCGTATTTGCTGGCTTTTCCGGGACTTACACCTGAAATTTTAGCCAACTCATCCAAGGTAATTGGATACTTAAGCGCCATTTCCTCCAAAGAAGGATCCTGGAAGATGATATAAGGTGGTAAGTTTTTCTCTTTTGCGATTTTCTTGCGCAAGTCCTTCAACATATCGTAGAGCACCTGGTCAAAGGCCCCTTCCGATTCGTTTACGGATTCATCATCATCTGCAAATTTCTCAAACTTTCGGTCGAGACTAATTTCAAATACCCCTGGTTTTTTAATGAATTTCTCGCCGCTTTCATTCAAGCTCAACAAGCCGTAATTCTCAATATTCTTTGTTACAAGGCCGCGCAACAACAGTTGACGAATTACCGATTTCCAGTAGTTTTCATCCCTGTCGCTACCTTTGGCAAACCATTCCAACTCATGATGGCCACTCATGGCTACTTCATGGGTTTTGTTCCCAACTAAAATATCAACCACATGCTTCAGGTTGTATTTACCCTTAATTTCACGAATAACCTTTAAGGCATCTACAGCTGCAGCCTGGGCACTTTCTTTTTCTTTTGGATGACGGCAGTTATCGCACATGCAATTGCAGCCTGCCTCATCAAATTCCTCCCCAAAATAATGAAGCAAAAACTTGCGTCGGCAGCTGGAAGATTCAGCAAATGCTTGGGTTTCAAAAATCAGCAACTCGCCAATTTCACGTTCGGCAACCGGCTTATCTTTCAGGAACTTTTCAAGCTTATCGATATCTGCGGGATTGTAAAACAGTATGCAATCGCCATCCAAACCATCACGTCCTGCTCTACCGGTTTCTTGATAATACCCTTCAATACTTTTTGGAATATCGTAGTGAATTACAAACCGTACATCGGGTTTATCAATGCCCATACCAAAGGCAATGGTTGCCACAATTACATCGGCATCCTCCATCAAAAAACGATCTTGGTGATCGGCACGCATTTTGGCATCTAATCCGGCATGGTAAGGCAATGCTTTAATTCCATTGGCCTGAAGAATTCCGGCTATTTCATCAACCTTCTTGCGGCTAAGGCAATAGATAATTCCGGATTTATTGTTTTTGGTTTTGATGAAGGATACAATTTCCTTAATGGCCTCACCTTTCTTCCCTTTGGACCGCACTTCATAATAAAGATTTGATCTGTTGAAGGAAGACTTAAACACCACGGCATCCGACATCTGAAGGTTTTTCATGATATCCGATTGAACCTTGGGAGTTGCGGTTGCAGTAAGGGCAATCATCGGCACATCCTTAATCTCCTTTACCATTTGTTTGATTCGCCTATATTCAGGTCTGAAATCATGACCCCATTCCGAAATACAATGCGCTTCATCAACCGCCACAAACGAAATATCGATGGTTTTTAAGAAATCGATGGTTTCATCTTTTTTCAAGGTTTCTGGAGCGATATAAAGCATTTTGGTTTGCCCTGCATTGATATCCTTTTTAACGGTTGCAATTTCTCCTTTATTCAACGATGAATTCAAAAAATGGGCGACTTGCTCGTGCGACAAAGAACGCAGTGCATCCACCTGATTCTTCATAAGTGCAATCAAAGGGGAAATGATGATTGCCGTGCCCGGCATCATGAGTGCCGGTAATTGATAACAGACAGATTTGCCACCACCGGTGGGCATAATAACAAAGGTATCATTGCCATCAAGTAGGTTACTTATAATTCTCTCCTGATCGCCTTTGAAACTATCAAAACCAAAGTAGGTGCGCAACGATTCTTTTAAATCCGGCTTACCTTCCTGCTTTTTCGACTTGGCTTTTTTTGATTCTGCCATACTAATTTGGAATAAAGGGGCCGCAAAGTTAGGGCATGTCTGCCTAACTTCACGAATTCCCTATAAAGTTACGGTTTTCTGATTAAATCTTAGCTTTTCTTCACTTTTAATTTTTATGTGGTCACAGTTCTTTTGAGTTTTGCATTTAAATTGCGCTTCACCTAAAGCAGGACCTGAGTTCACAGATATGCAGAATAAAAACAACTATGCTATTATTATGGCCGGTGGCGTTGGAAGCCGGTTCTGGCCTTCAAGCCGAAGCAATTTTCCGAAACAATTTCTTGATATTCTTGGGGTTGGCCAAACGTTGCTTCAACAAACCTATTCCCGCTTTCTGAAAAACTTCCTCCCCGAAAACATTTATATCGTTACCAACCAAAACTATGTTGGCTTGGTAAAAGAGCAAATCGAAGGCATTCAGGATCAGCAAATTTTAGCTGAACCTATGGGGAAAAACACCGCGGCTTGTATTGCCTATGCTTGCGGAAAAATTTCAAAAATAAATACACACGCCGTTTGTATCGTCGCTCCAAGCGATCACCTGATTCTTCAGGAAGACCGCTTTTTGGAGGATGTGCGTCAGGCTATGATTTTTGCACAGAAAAATCCGGTTTTGGTAACTTTAGGAATCAAACCCAGCAGACCTGATACGGGTTATGGGTATATCCAATTCCTGGAAACCGGCGAGGAAATGAAAAAGGTGAAAACCTTTACCGAAAAACCTAACCTCGAAATTGCCCAAACCTTTATTGAATCAGGCGATTTTCTGTGGAATGCCGGCATATTTATTTGGAGTATTTCAAGCATTAAATCTGCATTTAAAGAGCATTTGCCCGAGCAATTTGTGCTGTTCAAAGAAGCCTTGGATGCCTATTTTACACCCCGCGAACAAGAAACCATTACCCAGATTTACGAACAAACCCGCAGCATTTCTATCGACTACGGCATTATGGAAAAAGCAGGTAACGTTTTCGTTCGTCCTGTTGATTTTGGTTGGAATGATTTAGGGACCTGGACCTCTTTGTATGAGATTTCGCCCAAAGATGAGTCCGGAAATGTTACCAAGGGCGATAATCCTATTTTAACTTATCAAACTACCAATTGCCTAATAAAGGCAGCAGCCGGAGATTCCAATAAAATCTATGTTTTGAACAGTGTTTCGGATTTAATTGTGGTTGATACGCCAGACGTTTTGCTCATTTGCGACAAAAACAAAGAGCAGGAAGTGAAAGAGGTAGCAACTGATATTAAAATTCGTTTCACCGAAAAATACTCTTGATATGGCATTGAAGTTCCCTCCTTTTTTGAAGGCCGGATCAAAAATTGCCATTGCTGCAACAGCCCGAAAAGTAAGTTGGGAGGAAATTCAACCGGCTTGTACTTTTCTTGAATCAAACGGATTTAAGCCGATTATTCCGGAAGGTCTTTTTTCTGAACAAAACCAGTTTGCAGGTAGCGACGAGCACCGAGCCAATCTGCTTCAACAATTATTGAATGACTCAAGCATTGAGGCAATCCTGACTGCAAGAGGCGGTTATGGAACTGTTCGTATGATTGACCAACTCAATTGGGAAAAATTCAGCCTCAATCCCAAATGGATTATTGGATTTTCAGACATCACCGTACTGTTGAATCATATCAACCACCAAATCGGATATGCAGGAATACATGGACCCATGGCGTTCAATTTTCAACCCGAACGCTTTGAAGAAAACTCAGCCAATCAACTCATCAACCTAATTCAAGGACTGGGAAATAGCTTCACGTTTCCGGCTCATAAACGAAACACATGGCGGGGAGAATCTGCTCTTGAAGGCACCTTATTTGGTGGAAACTTGAGTGTGATTTACTCCCTTTTAGGCTCACCAAGTCTATTCAAACCCGAAAATGGCTTGTTGTTTCTGGAAGATTTAGACGAATACCTTTACCACCTGGATCGCATGATGATGGGCCTTAAGCGGGCAGGTTTTTTAAACGGATTGAAAGGAATTCTAGTTGGCGATATGAGCGACATGAAGGATAACCTGGTGCCTTTTGGAAAAAATGCATTGGAAATAATTGCCGAACATGCAGGTTCAATTCCACTGGTAGCGGGACTTCCCTGCGGACATGAAAAACGAAATCTTCCCTTGGTGATGGGAGCAACAACGCAACTGAGTGTCAATAATGAGCTGATTGAATTAACTCAGAAATAGAGTTTAACCACCGCAATTCCTGCCAATACGCAAACCAAATCAACCAAAAGCATAATGCCCAAAGTGTACCTGCTGTTTTTTATTGAAACAGAACCAAAGTACAATGCAACTACATAAAATGTGGTTTCTGCTGCACCCTGAAACAAGCAAGCCAATTGACCGGTCATGCTATCTGCTCCATAAGTTTTCATGGCATCCAGCATAAAACCGCGGGAACCACCGGCCGAAAAAGGCCGCATTAAGGCAACAGGAATGGCATTGATGATTTGACTATCTACGCCAAGTACACCCAAGGCTGAGGTAAATCCATCCAACACAATATGCATCAAACCGGAATTTCTGAAAATGCTTAATGCAACCAACATCGCAATCATATACGGCATTACCCGCAAACCTGTTGTAAACCCATCTTTGGCACCGTGCACAAAAGAATCAAAAACCGTGGTTTCTTTTGCTTTGAACTCTTTCTCCTTGTAAATACTATAAGCCACAATGGCAAGAATAATGAAAAGCAAAACCGCATTACTCAGGTTGCCAGTAAAATGAAGTTTTTCAAGTCCGGCGAGTGAGTTAATATACACCAAAAGCAAGGTTATTACCGCACTTACTCCACCAACAAAAGCAATTACCACCCAATTCAACAAGTTTATTCGCTGACGAATGCTCACAAATATCAAAGCTGCCAAGGTTCCAATGAATGAGGTAATAATGGTTGGCAACATAATATCGGCAGGATTTGCGGCATGTTGAGCAGCCCGATATCCGATGATGGAAGTTGGAATAAGGGTAAGTCCTGCTGCATGCAAACACAGGAACATGATTTGTGCATTTGAGGCCTTCTCCTTGGTGGGATTCACCTCTTGAAGACTTTCCATGGCCTTAAGTCCAAATGGAGTTGCAGCATTATCGAGCCCCAAAAAATTAGCTGCAAAATTCATGGTCATGTATCCATAGGCTGGATGCCCTTTGGGAATTTCAGGGAAAATTCGGGCAAAAAATGGTGCCATAACTCCCGCAAGCTTTGCGGTTGCATTGGAGTCGCTCAACAAATTCAATAGCCCACAAAAGAAGGTAAGGTAGCCAATAAGTGGAAGCCAAATATCGATTATGGTGTTTTTGCAGGTTGGGAAAATGCCATCTGCTGCCTGCTTTCCGGCGAAAACTTCAACCACGCCTTTATCACTAAGTTTGTAAAGCGAATCGGCTCGGGTAATTCCATCTCGTGATTTTGCAAGTTCGGCTTCAAAAGCAGAATCAGCAAGCATAAGTCCCGCCTGGTATTGACCCACAGGAACAGGATCGCCTTGTTTGCCATTTACCAAACCATTCAGGGAAAACAGTTTGCCCGTAAAAAGTACCCAAAAAATAAACAAGGTACTGCTCACCAACATCCAACTCCAAAACCTGCTTAATGCCATGAATCTTTTTTCTTCAATGCTACATAATCCGCTTCAGGAAATAAACACCAAGCCAGAATGGGTTTTCCCCAATTCCGAGGAACCTGTTCATTTCAGGCGAAAAAAAAGAGAGTCTGAATCCATCAAACTCTCTTTTTGTCGGAATGGCGAGATTCGAACTCGCGACCCCTTGCACCCCATGCAAGTACGCTACCAGGCTGCGCTACATCCCGAACGGGTGGCAAAAATAAAGGAATTTTCTTTCCGTGAAAAAGAAATTTGGGGTTCAATTAAGCTTTCAAAAAAGCTGATTCAAAATCAAAAAAACACCCTAAAAACCAACTGATTAATCAACAACAGCAGTTTTAATGCTATGCGCCGGAAGCGCAATTTCAAGCTGTTTGCCATGCAAAAACACCTTGCAGGGGAAGTCTTTGTCTGAATCATTCATCAAAACCAGTGCAATAGAGCCATTTTTGTTTTTAAACGCGGTGGCCAACAAAGCGCTACGGCTTGATGAACAACTGATTCGCTTTGCACCGGGTCGGATGAATTTTGAAAAATGTCCGATGTAATAATAGGCATTGGTTAGATTAAGCTCCTGATTTCGGGTATCCACGTGGAGGGGCGCGAAGCAAAAGTTCCCAACATGATTTGGTCCGCCACGTTCATCCAAAAACATATTCCAATCGGTCCAAGCGCTTACTCCGCTGTTAAAATCGCGAATCATTTGGCGGGCATAAAACTCGCCCAAGGACCAATCAAGCCTTCCCTCCCAATTAAACTTCTCTTTGCAACCTTCGGTAAACAAAATGGGCTTATCCGGAAAACGGTCGTTTACCAAATCAATATTATCGTGCATAGGGGTTCCACCACTCCAGGGCTCGTACCAATGGTAGCCAATTCCCCAAGCATAAGCATTGGCCAGGCTATCTCCAAAAATGGTCATTGCCCGCTGAAAAAGCAGATCTCGGTTATGATCCCAAACAATAATTTTCTTATCGCCCAAACCTTCCTTTTTTAAGGTGGGACCCAGATGATACTTTAGGAAATCGCGCTCCTCTTCAGCAGTATAAATGCACGACTCCCAAATCTGGGTAGCCATAGGCTCGTTTTGAATGGTTAAGCCCCAAACAGGAATTCCGGCTTTTTCATAAGCCTTGATGAAGCGAACAAAATATCGAGCCCAAGCCTCGCGTGCCTCCGGTTTTAATTTTCCGCCATGAAGCATACTGCCATTGGTCTTCATAAAGGCCGGTGGACTCCAAGGCGAAACGAACAATTTCAAGTTGGGAACTTTGGCAAATGCCTGTTGAATAAGCGGCATTTTAAAGCGCTGATCCGGTGCTATGGAAAAGGTTTTTAAAGCATAATCACCTTCCTGAACATAAGTATAGGAACTACTCGAAAAATCGCAACTGTTCATGTTGGTGCGAATGATGGAATAACCCAAGCCTCTGTTCGGATCAAAAAAGAGTTTCAACAAAGCCTCTTGACTTTCTTTATTCACTTTGAAAAAAGTTTCTGCAGTAGCATCGGTAATTGCGGCACCAATGCCAATCATTTCCTGATAATGCTTACTGTCATCAACAAAAACTGCAAGCTCCGTTTCTAAAGGTTGTTGATAGTTTCCAAATGCAAGCGTATCCACCAACTCAAGTCTACTTCCCAGGTATTTTGAGGTTTCATAAACACGCACCTGCTGGGCATTCAAAACAGGTATGGAAGCCAGTAAAAAAAGAATATTTAAAAAACAGATTCGCTGGAGTTGATAGCTGATCATGGCATTCCAATTAGTTCAATTCTGAACAAATACAGTTTGGGTTGGATACGCAAATTGACATCCATGGGCCTCAACCAGGGCCATAATTTGAAGGTTGAGTTTTTCCTTAATTTCGGCCATGACATCGTAAGAATTGGAGTTCACAAAATAGACCACCAGGATATTCAATGAACTTGAATCAAAATCGATGAAGCGAACAGTGATATCGTCCGAAACCAAAGGCCCGGCCTCCGCAATTAGTTGCCTAATTTCATCCCGAAGAGAAAGAATTTGAGAAGCCTGTGTTTGATAAGTTAATCCAAGTGTAAATTTCACCCGCCTTTGCTGACTTTGGGTAATATTGTTGAGGTTTGAATCAATAATTTTTTTGTTGGGTACGATGAGCAAACTCTTTTCAACGGTGCGAATTCGTGTGGTTCGAAAGCCAATTTTCTCAACGGTGCCGCTTATATCCCCCAATTGAATCAATTCACCAATTTGAAAAGGTTTATCGAGGTAGATGATAAAGGAACCAATGAGGTTTGCCAGGGTGTCTTGAGCTGCCAAGGCAATTGCAAGTCCACCAATTCCCAAACCGGTTATCAAAGCTGAAATATCCACCTGAAAGGCTTTGCCCAAAACGGCAAAAAAGCAGGCAATGTAAATGAGTACCCGGGTTAATTCTTTCAAGAAGGATGCAAAATCCTTGCTGATGGAGGCATTCTCCAAATTGTGGTACACATGCTCCATAAAGGAAGTTGCCTTCAAAAAAAGGTCGCCAATTACCACAATGCAGGCAATTATAAATGCCGTATGCAAAATCCATCTCACACCAAACTCATCCTTGGTAACCATTTCCCATTCTGCCGGAAAACTGAGGTGGGACAATGAGAAATAAATAGCCAATAAATTGATTAGGTTGAGAAAAGGGCGATTCAGCAAACGGCTGAACTCCTCGTAAAACTGTTCCTGAGAAACCTTTCTAAAAATGCGATAACTGGCCTTTGAGGCCAGTTTTGCAAACAGCCCGTTAAACAAGAGCGAGAGTCCTATAACTCCCGCACTTGTTAACCATTTATAAATGGGGTTCCCCAGATAAACATCATTCAAAAATGCAGTATCCACCCCGTGAAATTACAAACTTATTCTTTCACAACCTTGAAAACGCGGGTATTTCCGGAATTAGTTAGCTTAACAAAGTAAACGCCTGCTTGCAATCCGGCAGGAACCTGAACTTTTGCCTCTCCATCTGCGGCAACTTCGGTGGAGAAAACAAGGCGCCCTCCGAGATCAACTAATTCAACCTGTTGTAGACCTTTCACATGCTGGATGGTGAAGGAATTTTTGAATGGATTTGGACCAACAGCCAAATCAATTTCTTGCTCAGCTTTGCTCAAACGAATGGTATTGCTGTATTCAAATGAACCATCACGATCAACCATTTTCAAGCGATAGTAGGCAAAATGCTGATTTGCAAAAACACCCTGATCTACCAGCAGGTAATTCCGAAGTGATTTTGAGTTTCCAGCCGCAGCCAATTTTCCAACCTGGGCAAATGAAACGCCGTCAAAAGCTCGTTCCAACTCAAAATGCGATGAATTTTCTTCACTTGCAGTTTGCCACATTAACACAGCGTCAGCATCGGAAACATATCCTTTAAAAGAGTTCAAATCAACAGGCAGAGGATTATTTCCATCGGTTCCGGTGAAAACAGAATAGGTATTCATGAACGGAGCATAGAGGAAGTTCTGATTAGAATCTACTGTACTTGAAAATCCGCCATAAGTAACCCATGGACTATTGGGTGAATTTTGTGCCAGCTTAGCAACCGATTCAGAAGGTGTTGAACCAATCCAATTGTCCTTGTAGTAGTAGTACATATCAAACAGGTAAAAACCTGATGGAGCTGTTAAACTTACATAGCTATTGAAACGAGCGTCTATTGGACTTGTAAATGGAGGAACTCTTCCACTATACTGTCGAACCAATAAGCTTGAAGGAGGTGTTGAACTTGCATCATGAACCACTTTGCAGACGGTATCCGAACCAAATAAAAACACCTGAGTACCACCTGCAACAGGAACTGCAGGAACTGCTGTACACAATGGCGGGGTAGAAGTTGGGTTAAACTCATACGCCCCAATATCGGGGATTCCATCTGCATAGGTCTGTGGTCTTGGATTACCTAAATAGTCAACCTGAACATCCGATAAATGCTGCGCACGGCCATTCAATGACCAGGATGCTGTATCAGCAGGATTAGGAGCCAAATTGGTTCCACTTAGCAAACCTGGCCTGTATTGGAGCGAGTTTTGCTCAAAATTGGTAACCGCTGATTTAAATGCCTGGAGCGAAGTATATGTATTGGCAGGTGTTCCACGTTGCACCCAATTTGCAGTACCTGAGGTAAAAATTACGTTGTAATCACTGCTACCATAAAGCGGATTATAATGGTACAAGCAAGCCCCGCTAGTTAGATTCACAAAAACATTATTTCGAATTTTGTTGGATGAGGAAACAGTAGATGTATAGTAAAAATAACCTGCGTAACCTGAAGTTGAAGTTGTATTGATAACCGAAGTATTGTTAGCAATTACGCAACCTCCCGAATAACTGTCGCGGATACCAAAACAGGCAGTTGATGAACCGGAACCTATTCGAACAATGTTATTGGCAACCAACATGTATTTTCCAGCAAATGCATCGCAATAATTGGTAAATATTCCATACCCGTTTGCAGTGGTTGTTGAAATCGAATTCCGGGTTACCTCAAACGTGCTATCCACATAGTAAGCATACAATCCATAAAAAGTGGTATAGGCAGAAGTTGTTGAGAGCACATTGTTCCTGAAGGTTTGATTGGCCATGTAATAAAGGTATACGCCCATGTAATACTGGTTGAGGAATGTATTGCTATCGATGATGTTGACATTGGATAGATTATTAGTTGCAGTTCCACGGAAATAAATTGCATAGGAACCTCCAGTAAAGGTATTCCTAACAAAAGAAACGTTACCTCCGGTATTCGACATTGCATATACCAAAGCCATATTGGTTGATGTAGTAGTTACAATATTGGCTGTGAGTTTACACTCGCGAATAGAAGTATAACCGGAGCTCATTCCAATATCAAAAACATACCCATAGGAAGTTCCAAGTGCACGCAAACTTAATCGGTTAAAATCAACATATCTGGCTCCTGTTAATTTCACCACATAGTTATCGCCAACCAAAGTTGAATTGTATTGAATAATTACGGAATCGACATGATTTGCAAGCGAAGAGAAAGTAATTCTATTTTGCTCGGAAGCACCAACTATGGCAGGAAGAATAAACTGCTCGGAATAGGTGCCTGTTTTTATCTTAATATTCACAATACTGTCAACTCCTCTAAGGGCCAAAGCATTTGCAGCATCGGCAATAGTTAGGAAATCCGAAGGAGCAGGACCTACAATATAGGTGCCCTTCATAGGAGTTGGTAAAATTAGCAAAACGGTATCATTTGTGAGATTGCTGTCTAGAGAGCTGTTCGGACCACTGGTGAAAATTTTCATGGTATTTACAGTTCCTGAGGCAATGGTGATTTGGCCTGTTCCAGAAAAAACAACCGAACTCGTATCGCAAGTTGCGAGACTCCCTGTCCATACCTGGCTTACCGGCACTCCATTATTGAAAATGTACCCTACAGTAACCGAATTCAACGTATTTGCACCATAATTGGCAAAACGAATACGCACATCCTGAGAACCGGGTTGAATTGGCGCCACCGGCTCCAGCACTTGCAATGGCGCAGCATCATCAATTACAGTCTTCACCTCGTAAGCGCCCAGATCGGGCAGTGCGTTGCGTTGAACACCTGTGATATCCATGGGAACCGAACTGAGTGAATCTCCATTTAAGCAAGCATTCTTAGACAACAACAGGGTATCTGACACAAATCTTGGGTCTTGAACAATTGAATTCAGATTACTTCCTAATGCCCCAACAAATCCTCTTCCACTGAACCAGGAATTGATATACACAAAGGTTCCTGAAGTATCCGGTCTGTAAAAATTATTGTAGTTGAATTCCGCTGCCGAGGTAAAGGTATTGCCTGAAAAATAACCTGGGGTGCTTAAAGAACCTGCTTTTGAAACTACAAAGTGATTGTTTCTCATGCGCGCGCCTGTGTTCGAAACAAAGTATAATGCACCAGTAGTATTGGAGGTTCCCAAGTAAGTGTTCAAAACTGAATTGTGGTAGAAGTTTGTATTGGAGGTTCCATAAATATACATGCCATAAGGATTGGCATATTGATAACCTACAGTTACTGCATTGTTTTCTACCCTACCCCTATTGTTAGCGTTGGCTTTGGTATTGTATAGGTACAAACCCATATAGCCCGCATCTATTATTCGATTTCCACTAACAACCAGCATATCTCCTGATGAGGTTGTTGCATCGTGGCTTTGAATTTGAAGTCCATAGCTGGAGGTATTCTCTTTACGCATGCGAACGAAGTTGTTTGAAACATCCAAACTGCTAGTACCTGCTGTCATAATCCCCACGTAATAGGGGTTGATAATGGTATTGTTCCTTATTTTGATTGCCTCTGATGGCGCTCCATAAGTGTAGTAGTAGGAATAAAAATACGAGTATTGAGAAATGCCCGAATAGCCATTAATAATGGTATTTGAATCTACTTCAATGCTATCAAGCACATAGGTATCATAATAATAAGCCGAATTATTTGCGCCCGACATTACAATTCCCATAAATACATCTGAGCTTGATGTGGCTGCCGTTGAACTCGAAATATCAACTGTACAGTTTTTGATTTGAATGGCCCTTAGTCCTGTTTTTGAAATATGGATTCCCCAACCAAAATTGGGATTGGCAGCACGAATGGTCAAGCTATCAATCCTTAAATAACTAGCCCCGATTTTTATTGTATGTCTTTCGGAAGTAGTGGCGTTGCTATTCTGGATGATACACGTGTTACGGTTTTTTCCTACCAGAGTTATTGTATTGGTTGCTGATGCTCCCATAATGGAATTTTCAATGCTTATCCGGTCTGAATAAGTTCCAGGGTTCACTTCAAACCGAACAGGACCGGTCATCCCTGCTGCTTGCAGTGCATTAAAAGCGTCGCTGGGCTTTGCAAAATCCGGATTAGAACCACCTATTTGATAGGTTCCTGAAAGTGGAAGATAAACATCAAACATCAGGGTATCATCGGAACGGTCGGCATCCACAACAGCGTTTGGTAAACCACTATACACTTTGAAATTATTGATAGCTCCAATGGTTGGTTGCTGAGATCCCGTAAAGGAAACTGTAACGGTATCGCATGGAGCCAAGGTTCCCAGCCAATTGTACACCTGAGGAGTTCCGTTGTTATGGATATAAGAAACACTGAATGAGGTTATCGCATTGCTACCGTTATTCCTTAAAAACACATTGAAATCTTGCGCACCTGCACTAACTGGCGGTGTTAAACTTGAAACCCTTACCAGTGCCAAATTATTGGTAATGGCAGTTTTTTCAAAGGCCCCAATTACCGGATTTGTAGCCGAGCGAGAATTCCCAAAATAATCGCTGGTAATGTAGGAAATGGGTGTTCCCTGAAAACATGGATTGTTGGTTAAAAATAACGTGTCATTTACAAAGCCAGGATTTCCATAAGTTGAAAAGGTATTGAAGCCAAGGGCGCCTTTGAAATTTCCTGAATTCAAGTTTGAACCCACATAAATCAAAGAACCGTTAGAAGTATCAGGCCTATAAAACACATTAAAATCCAGTGTATCAAAAATAGAAGCAGCGGAGGCATATAAGGGTAATGCTTGTGAGACCATCTTCTCCGAACAAATATTATTCCTGAAACTAATACCGGTTCCGCCTGAGATATAAACGGCACCGTATGTATTGTTATACCCAGAAATGTCCTTGTGGAATGAATTGTGGCTAATGGCATATTGACTTGAGGATGACAAAAACAAACATCGGCTGTAATCATACTTCATCAATCCACCTACCATGTTATTAAATATGAATCCTTTATTTCCGGTTAAGTTGTTTGATGAAACAATATAAATACCGTAATAACCAAAGCCGTGAATCCTATTGTTTGTAATAATATGTCTATTGACACCGGTACAAGTTGAGTTGGTAAGATACAAACCATAATTGTACTGGTATGAAACCCGAGGAAATATGAAGTTATTGTTCACATGAATTCCATTGATATAATTTCCGTAAACCCCATATAAATAGGAGTTGGTGATACGATTGTTTGTAATCCTTAATCCAACATGAAGGTTGGATGAAGCTCCAGCTGCCACAATACCGTAATAACCCGCATCTATGGAATTGGAGTCAATCTCTGTACCATCAACACGAGTTCCGGTTGTGGCAGCAGTAGCGCTATTATTTATTACAACAGCAATATAGTTCGATGATGTGCTTGTGGCACCGGTACCTGTAATCCGTATAGAACAGTTTTTGATTCTGTTATTATTCGCATTCAAGCCCATAATATGAACTACCCAAGCATGGGTAGATCCTGTTCCAACAATCGACATATCTCTAAACGTAACATTTGTGGCCAGGTTAAATTTTAACGTATGCCTATTGTTCGCGTCTGATGTTGCAAATGTTAATGTTGTGTTGCTTCGGCCTGCACCCCTGAAGGTTACCGTATTGGTTGTTGATGCGCCGGTAATGGCTGGTATGGTAATTTGTTCTGTGTAGGTTCCAGCAGAAATCCAAAACGTTACCGGACCATTTACGCCTACAGTACCCGAGTTGGCTGGTCCACCATCATTACGAGCACTGGTGCTGGTCATGAAGGTTACTGCAGACCGGATGTCTTTGAAGTTTGTGGTTGTGGCAGTTCCTGCTGGATTGATGGTGTAACTTCCACTTAACTGCGCTGCTTTTAGTCCCC
Source organism: Bacteroidia bacterium (assembly GCA_023151275.1). Taxonomy (GTDB): domain Bacteria; phylum Bacteroidota; class Bacteroidia; order UKL13-3; family UKL13-3; genus CAISCU01. The sequence continues at coordinate 195,126 of JAKLJI010000001.1, forward strand.
CGAAAGCAAAAAGAAAGAGAAACAACAAAACAGGTACGCGTAGATTTATTTTCATAACTTAAAGGATTTCAAGAAAGTGAAATTAACCTTAAATTACGTTAATCCAAAAAATTTACATCTTTTTAGGATTTTTTGAAACTCTAGAAGTGTACACTTTTGGTGAATTTACTTCGTATGGATTTTACCTCAAATCGGGAATAACCGTTTGGTAGTTCAAGCTTCGCGCTTTTACCGGGTTGAAGAAAAACCTGTTTTAATTCGAGCCTAACCTGTCCGCTTTCATCCAATTGAAGAAGTATGTAAGAATCGGCCTCTGTACCTGTATTTACTACCCTAATCTTTTGTTTTCTTGTTCCCGGCTTTCCAATTTTGTCCACTAAAAAATGGTAAGGATAAAGAGAAGAATAATAGTTTATCCGATAACTGAACAGCGGTTTCCAAATTTTACCTCCTTCTTCCCAACGTGTATTTTGGAAGGTGTATGCTTGCCAAAGCAGTTTCTTCTTTCGGGCATCGATTTCAAAAAAATGAGGCATGCTTCCCATGCAAACCAGGTACCGACCTTTTCCTGTTTCTTGTACCGAACCCATTTGTCCGGCATAGGTATCCTTAGAAAAATAATCTTTGAAATAAATCTGATTCAAAACCTCATTGTTAGAATCAAGCTGGTCTGAAACGAGCAATTCAGTAATGCCGGAGCCCGTTTCCTGATTTCCATTGTTAAAAAGTAAAATGTTTCCGTTTCGACTAAAGATTGGCGCGTGTTGCTGCTCAAACTTCAACCCGGGCTCCAAAGAATCTTTGAAATTAATTCGCTTCAATCCATATTGATACAAAATGCGGTTTGTGGACTTCTCAATTTTGAAAACTGTATTGAAGGTTTTAAAACTAGCATACACAATTCCTCCAGGTTCGTCGGCCAGGATACCATTTAAATGACCAAGACGAGTGGGATTAAACAGCTCAGAAGTGGGTGCAATTCCAAACTGCCTTTTTAGTTCAGGTAATAAATCAAAACGCCAAACTTGCTCTCCACTCTCATTCATTTCAACAATTGATTCGCATAAGGTATTTTCTGGTACACCTTGCAAACCTGCCGATTCGTCAAAATCACCCACTCGTTTTTTAGTGGCGGCCAGATAATTACCGGTACTCAGTTTTTCAAACTCGTGATGAAATTTGTCGTTTCTTCCCGGACCATTTTCTGCTCGGGTGTCGCCAATCCAAACCATTTCGCCATTGAGACGAATTTCTTTCACCTCACCCAATCGGTTATCAACCAAAGTAAGCGTTCCTTGGGGACTTAGGTTAATATCTCGAATGGAATGATCATACGAATAGTTTAAAAACAGCACAGGTTTTCCCTTGCAATCCAGGGCAAGTTTTAAGCCATCCACCAAAAGAATACCACTCATGGGCTTCGTATTGGGCTTCACAAAAACAATCTTTTGAACCAAGGAATCAACCAAAGGACTTTGCGCTATTTGAAAGGTAAACTCCCTAGATTGATATAGCACCTTACTACCTTTCAACGCTTTGTAGGACCAACGATACGTCTTTCCAAACTCAAAAGGATCAGTTAAAATCACTCCTCTGTGCTTGCTTTTGGTTTCAAAAATAGTTTTACACTGCTCTGCCCTAAAATTACAAAGCTGAAAACTGAACACATAAGAAGTGGCATTTGAAACTCCCGGAACCTCAAACAATATTTGTCTGTAATTCAAGCTTTCTCCATCTATTGGACTTAGGGGTTGCGAAAAAGCAGATGGTCTTACCAAACCCATCAAAACAGGAATTAAAATCAACCGTATTAGACCAAACCTGAGGCATTGCATCAAACGAAATTATCAGGATTAGTTGAATTTCCTGACGATTTTTTATCTTTCAGTTTCCGATGAAAAAGACCATTGCTATTATTCTTATTGTCCAAGCTATCATTTTAGGATGCCAACAGCTTCCATCAAATCAGGATACATCTAGCAATGTACCGGATGACAGTTTGGAATACATCATTCCCGACACCTCACTTATTCCGAGAGATGCATTTGGTGATGCTGTTCGCTATGGCCGAAACTTAATGGAAAAAACAGCATTCTTCATTGGCCCCAAGGGAAGCAATGGTCAGTATACAAGAAACTTAATGGCTTGCAGCAATTGCCATCAGCAGGCAGGCACCAAGCCTTTTTCATTCAACCTGATGCGCTCACACCAGGAATATCCTCAGTACCGCCCACGAGAGGATAAAATTCTGACGCTTGCGGAGCGGGTAAACAACTGCATTACCCGTCCACACAATGGTCGTCCATTGCCGTATGAATCCAAGGAAATGATAGCCTTTCTTTCGTATTTGAAATGGATAAACTCCTTCGTTATACGCAAGGATCGATTTGCGGGAGAAAAAAACCTCCAAATTCAGTATCCCGACATTGCGGCAAATGCAAAAACTGGTTCAGTTTTGTACGCTCAACATTGCGAGCGCTGCCATCAAAAAAAAGGAGAAGGCTTGTTTAATGCCGATACCACAGCTTACCTTTATCCTCCACTTTGGGGCGATTTATCCTACCGAAAAGGCTCTAGCATGAATCGTGTAACAAAAATGGCCGGTTGGCTAAAAGCCAACATGCCACATCAATTGGCAAGCCATACCAATCCTATACTTTCTGATGTGGAAGCCCTGCATATCGCCGCTTTCATAAATGATGAATCCATTCATTCTCGTCCCGGAGATGCCACATACGATTACCCAAATCCATTAACCAAACCAATGGATTATGACAAAGGTCCTTATGCTGACCCATTTTCCGAGGAACAACATAAAAATGGCCCTTTTCCGCCCATTATCAAGTACTGGGAAGAAAAGGGCCAAAAGCTTGTTAAGTAACTGGGTTTAAACCAAATTCACCAAGGCCATTTCCATGCCTTTTTTCAAAATTCCTTTTGATTTTGGGTTGAACTGATGCACGCGCATCAAGGCCTGCCAAATGGTTTTTGAGGTATCACGGAAAATAGCTTCATCACTCAAGTCAACATCGTCTTGGCTCATGCAATACGCAAATACCCTGGCCATACCGCAGTTGGCAATGTAATCTGGAAGTACTGCTACCTGGTCATCGGTATAGTTGGCAATTGGACCCATGAAAATTTCTTCATCGGCAAAAGGTACGTTGGCACCGCAGCTTATCACTTCCAAATCGTTGGCAAGCATGTTATCAATTTGCTCTTTGCTCACCAAACGAGATGCAGCAGCAGGAACAAAAATTTCTGCGCCAACGGTCCAAATCTTTTGGTTGATTTCTTCAAAGGGCATCATCTCAGGATGAACCAAGGTGTTTCCATCCTTGTTAAGGAACATGTCTTTGATTTCCTCGCGCGTAAATCCGGTTGGTTTAAGCACACCGCCATTGCGGTCGATAATTCCTACCACCAAAACACCATACAAACTGAGGTAATAAGCAGCTGCGGCGCCTACATTTCCCCAACCTTGAATGATGGCGCGTTTCATGTTCACATTGCCACCCCAAATGCTGTAGTAATGACGAACCGCTTCAGCAACACCAAAACCGGTAATCATATCAGCTACCACAAATTTTCTATCTACCAGCGGAGAAAAACGATCATCGGTAATTATTTTAGAAACACCGTCGCGCAGGTTATCAATGCGTTGTTCTTTGCTTTTTTGGTCCACTTTAAAATGGCCATTCACCACACCTTCTTGTGGGTGAAGCAATCCATAGGATTCTGTGATGGGAATTACTTCGTGGATTTCGTCCACATTTAAGTCGCCACCTGTACCATAATAGTTTTTAAGCAAAGGATAAACAGCTTTATACCAGCGTTCAAGAACGCCCTTTTTACGAGGATCTGCAGGATCGAAATTAATACCGGATTTTGCACCACCAATGGCCGGTCCGGCAACAGTAAACTTGATTTCCATGGTTTTAGCCAGGGAGGTTACCTCATGCTTGTTCAAGCCTTTGCGCATGCGCGTTCCTCCGCCTGCTGCGCCACCACGAAGGGAGTTGATAACTACCCATCCTTCGGCTTCGGTTTCACTGTCTTTCCATTCGAAAACAATCTCAGGTTGTTTCCCTTCGTACTTTTTGATAAGTTTTTCTAATTGCATGAGCTTATTGGTTGCTGAGTTTACTAAAATCGCCCCAAAGTGCACCACCTATATGGTTAGAGCGACTTCCGGTAACAACTTTTAAAACATTGGTTTGATTTTGTATCCGTAAAAGGCCCAAAAAGGCAAATATCAGGGCTTCTTTAAAATGTATGGTTGTGGCTTCGGGAATTACGAGTTCACAACTGGTTTTGCTTTTTATTTTTTGAATGAGGAAATCATTCAAGGCGCCACCGCCTGTTACAAGCACTCTTTCAAGCTGATTGTGGTTGAGCACATCAGCAATTTGTGTGGCGACATGGTTGGCAAGTGTGGCCATTTTTTCCGCCTCGCTGATATCGGTATAGCTTTTTACAATGGGCCAGAACTCGCTGTTAATCCATTCTCTTCCCAGAGATTTTGCTCCAAGTTTTGCATAAAAGGGTAACTCATTCAACTCGTGCAACAAATCTTCATCCAGCATAGCTGAAGCTGCAATCTGTCCGCGATCATCGTAAGGCAAACCCAACCAGCGTGCCACCCGATTAAAAACAATATTGCATGGAGAAATATCAAAGGCTTTCAATTGCCCCTCTTTTTCAAAAGAAATATTGGCAATTCCACCCAAATTCAAACACGACTCATACTCCGAAAACAGAAGCCTATCTCCAACCGGAACCAAAGGTGCCCCCTGTCCGCCAAGCGCAAGATCCATATTTCGGAATGCGTTTACAACAGGAATACCACATTCAGCAGATAAAGCAGCTCCGTCGCCAATTTGGGCAGTAAATCCGGCTAGGGGTTGATGAAAAATTGTATGGCCATGCGAAGCAACCAGGTCAATTCCTTCCAACTGATGGGTTTTGATAAACTGCTTTACCAAAATTCCCAAATACCTGCCATAAAAGGCATCGGTTTTTGGAAAAAGCTCAATGGGTTGTTTGTAAAGTTGAGAAAGTCTTATGCGCCATTTTTCATCATAGGGAATTGTTTCAGCATGAGTTATCCTGTATTTCCAGCCCTTATCTGTGCCGGTAAATTCACAACAAGCAAGGTCAACCCCATCCATGGAACTCCCACTCATCAAGCCAATTATTCGATACGTACGCATCCAGTAAGCCCGTTTGGGCTGCGAATTTAGTTAAATTCTCTGCTTCAGGGCAATTTTCATCCGGGAGCTAGGTGCTTTCCGAAAATAATCCCAACTTTGAGTATGCCTGAATCCAAAAAAGGCGATCGTCGCCAATTCCTGAAAACCGGCAGTGCCCTGATTGCCGCAGCAACTCTGCCCAAGGTAAACCTTTCGGCCAGCCCATTACTGCCTGCATTTTCAGAATCAAACCCCGAAAGTTTCTGGAAATCGATGCGGCTTCAGTTTCCGCTGCAAGCAAAACCGGTTTTTCTAAACAATGGCACCATGGGACCATCACCCTATCCGGTGATTGAGGCTGTTAAAAAATCCATGGACGATGTTGACCAGCACGCTGCTTATGGCGGTTGGGAAAGCTGTGCGGCAAAAATTGCGCAGTTTATTGGTGCCGATGAACAGGAAATAGCACTCACACACAATGTAACCGAAGGCATAAACATTGCATGCTGGGGAGTGCCTTTAAAAAAGGGCGACGAAGTCATACTTTGCTCCCACGAACATGCCGGCAATGCCATACCCTGGCTTCAGCGCAGAAAACTGGATGGAATTGTGATTCAGGTAATCGACCCGGCTCCAACTGCCGATGAATTCCTGGAAAAACTAAAAAAGCGAATAAGTCCAAAAACCAAGGCCATTGCCTTCCCGCATATTCCATGCACAACAGGCCAAATTTTCCCTATGAAAGAAATTTGTACTTTGGCACGTGAAAAGGGAATTTTCTCGCTTGTTGATGGGGCCCATGGTATGGGTATGATTCCACTCAACCTGCACGAAATGGGTTGTGACACCTATGCCAGTTGCGGACATAAATGGTTATTGGGACCAAAGGGAACGGGATTTATTTATGTACGCAAAGAATTTCAGGCCCAAATGAAGGCCACTTTTGTGGGTGCAGGAAGCGATAAAGGCGAATGGAATATGGCTGTCAATCCACCCATTCAGGGAGCTATGCAAACCAGCGCACATTTGTTCTATTCAGGCACACAAAATCTTTCCTTGTATCGCGGACTTGAAGCTGCAATCGATTTTTTTAATACCGTTGGGCCGGACCGCATTTATGCCCGCATTGCCGAATTGGGCCATTACGCGCAGGAGCAATTGTTAAGGCTGGGTTCAGGAATTGAATTGCTAACCCCACGCGAATCACAATCCAAAGCAGGTGTAAACGGGTTTAGGCTGATAGGAACCGACGCTCAGAAAGTGTACAACTATTGCGCCGATAAGGGATTCAAAATTCGTGTGGTTCACGAAAACAAACTGAACTCCTTGCGCGTATCCACCCATATTTACAACTCCAAAGAAGAAGTAGATGGGCTGATTGGGGTGTTGAAAGAATACAGGGAGAAGAAGGAGTAAGAGAAAGGTGAAAAAGAAAGAGAAGGAGTAAGAGAAAGGGGGAGCTTTTCTGTCAGGGAGATCAACCAGATAAACTAGTAGGTCAAAGCAAAATTACTGGGAAAGTTTGGACTGAATTATTCCAAACTCTCATCATCAAAAACATCTGCCAGTAGCAGCTTGTCGTCTCCATTTTCATGCATTTTCTTAAATGCATTTTCCCAGCCTTTACGAGGTGTTTTTACAGGCTTTAGAATCATATAACCCTTCTCCAAAACGAGTTCAACTTCATCCTGGATATGGTATTTCTCAAGTATTGACTTTTCAAGCCTTATTCCTTTAGAGTTGCCAATTGGGATTACGGATGTTTTCATTGTTACATTTTTGAAACTACAATTTAGTTAATAAAAAGCAGTTCCCAATCCAAATTCCTTACCAACCCCTACTCCACCACCTCCAGCCTTTCGAGCAGGGCATTCAGGGCATCGAAATCGCGAAGGCCTACGCGCTCTTCATTACCGCCGTGTACACTAATTCCAAAGGGTTTTATTTGATGTAAGAGTTGCTCGGTTTGCGAATTGTTTTCGTTCAACTCCAAAAAAACCTGCCCTTTCCAGGTATCAAGCAAGGAAGGCTCTGCCAGCAGCAATTGCTCCCAGTTCTTGAGGCGAAATGCCTGCACATGGGGCTGATAAGCCTTCAACTCGGTTTGAAGTTGTTCGGCATTGAAATGGGCGGCATCAACCACCTTAATAATGGGGAACTCAATCGCTGCCAATTCATCGGGCAACATAGCATTATCCAACTCAACAATATCAACTTGTAGCAACTCGGCAATGGTTTTAATTTCCTCCATATCCTGATTGCCAAACTCACCTACCACGTGCGAACCGCTGGTCCAATCAATAATTTCCTTGGCCTTTAAAGGCGGAATTAAATCGGATGAACCTGTATCAAAACAAAAGCCGATATAATTAATTCCTGCAGCAGCTGCAAAACGTGCATCGGAAAGGTTGCTGATAGCGCTAAGTTTAAGTTGATATGCGTATGCCATGTATGAAAAATCTGGCTTCAAAGGAAAAGCAATTGCCCGAATTACGCACCTGAATTCTATCATTTTTGATTTCAATTGGACCGGAAATTTGAGTTTTAGGCCTTAATCGAGGCTTCTAACTCAAGCTTCAACTGCTTGAAAAAGTCTTCCCCTTTTGCATCTGCTCCATTCACCAGGTAACTATCTGCTTGGCCACCGGCATTAACAAATGTGATACGCCAACCCATCCTGGTATCTTCCAAAGCGGAAATTTTCTTTTTGGGGAGCCTAAATGCTTCACCTACTTCGGTGCGTATGTACATATAAAAAGAATAAAGACCGGCAAGTAGAAGAACAGCAAATCCCAAATTGGCCGAGGTGAAACCAGCAACAACAAGGGCTGCTGCGAAACCAAGCAGCAACAAAACTCCTTGAATTCCTTTTACACGAAGCAGCTTCCTTAGCTTATCATATTTGCCTGTTTCCCCGCGTTCTTTCAAGTTGGCAATTTCGCTCCAATTGCCTGAATTGGTGAAATACAAATGTTCTTCATCTATATTCACAAATCCGTATTCGTATCCAAACCAGTCTTTCATAGTATTAACGTATTCCTGTTATTCCTTGTTCCGTTTTAAGCTCGGCATCTTTCAAAAACTCAGGCTTAATTTCGCCAAACAGGTAATGGCAAACATGCATCAAGGAAGAATAATCTTTCACCTCCAAAGCAGATTCTCCGCGGGCGATAAGCTGAGCTCTTTTGCGCTCATCCCGGAAATACTGCTTTTCCATGAATTGCAGGGAAAGGAAAATGCCCACGTAATTTTCGGGTTTTGAATAAAAGAGGTCTGAATTGATTGAACTTAGTTCCTTGCACGATTTATTCACCCAAAACACATCTCCCGAATCAAGCATAGCCTTTTCAGTTTGAATCAAGCGCTCTGCGGTTGTCCGTTGTATAGCACTTGCATTGGGCTCAAGTCCTGTCCAACGTTGTTTTTCCTGTTCCCAAAGCTGAATGGCCATTTCCATTCTACCGGCACCTTGAATTTGATCAAGCTCGCGAAGCAAACTTCTTTTTTGCTCATCAATCCGATACAAATCCACTTGTTCGTTTTTTATCTCCTCCAAATCATGAGAAAGCTTTTGAAGGCGGGCAGCAAGCTCAAAGTCCTGATCCTGCAAGGCTTTTACTATGGCGGGTGCTACCTGTTCTTGTGCAAGTGCAATTTCCTTTTCTATTTTTTCTTTGTTGGCAACCCTTACCTGTGCATTGAATCTGCTTCCTAAATCAAGCTCCGCTGAGGGTATTCGAACCCGAATACTCAAATCACGCGATTCAGACATTTCCAATTCAAGTTCTACGGCTGTGCCCTTAACCAAATCGTAACTAACCTGAGTCCCTTTAATTTCAATCAAACCTATGCTGAGGTTTGAGGCGGGTAAAGTTCCTCTTCTACCTTCCAAAACATTAATAAACAAAGCATCTTCCGAGCCAGCCCGAATGGTGCGCGATAAGGTTTTACGCAAGGTATGCTTTAATGGAAGTAAACTGTTTCGACTAAAAACAGGTTCCAGCAAAGTACTGTTGTCTTCGGTATCCAGTTCCAGACAAATATCGGCAGGCAGCGGCTGACCGCTGACACTGTACAAGCCATGTGAAATGCTACATGCAGCAAAGGCGGTTTGTTTGCCTTTGGTACTTTCAAACTGCAAGTCGAAGCGATTAAGTTCTTTGGGCAAAAGCGGAACAAAAACCTCTGCTTCTCCATTGATTTCTTCTTCAAATACAAGCTGCTTATCGTTACTGCGCAGTATTTTCAAACGCCCTTTCTGAGGCGGCTCCACATGAATACTCAGCAATTCTTCGAGGTCGCGGGTTTGAGTTTCAGCATCTACATGCAATTTCAGGGCTTGAAACTTTTCGACTGGCTCGGCAATTTGTTCACGCATGCGTGTTCCTGCATAATAAACGGCTCCTCGGGCAACAGCAGTAGTAGGGTCGATGCTGCTGTCAACCACAAGTCCGGTTTGCAAGCGCAATTGCTCACGGATATAAGGAATATACGTTGTACCGCCTACCAAAACGATGCGGTTCACATCCTTGTATGAAAACCCGCTCATGCGCATAAGTTCATTCAGCAGCTGAAGCGACTCTTCAAAATAAGGCTTTACCAATGCTTCAAAGGCTTCGCGCTTAATAAGCAATTCCATTTCAAGACCGGCATCCTCAAACTCCAATTCAAGCGTGGTTTCCGCGCTAAGTGACAGGTCTTTCTTTGCTTCTTCGGCTTTAGACAGCAGGTAATTCAACAACTCTTCTTTGTTATCTTTATCCAATGCATCCCATAGCTCTTGGTCGATTGCCGGGACGATTACCTGATTAAGAATAGCGCGGTCGATATCAAAGCCTCCCAGGAAATTGTTGCCCAAATGGTTCTTTACCTTGAGCTCACGGTGGTTAATTTCAACCAGGGCGCTATCAAAAGTACCACCTCCAAAATCGTAAACCAGCCAACGTTGAAAGGTATCAAGATTAAGTTGATTGTCGTTTGCATAGGCCAAACAAGCAGCAATTGGCTCCTGAAGCAGAACTACTTCCTTAAGTCCGGCAAGTTCACCAGCCTTACGTGTAGCATTGGATTGTATGGTATCAAACGAGGCGGGAATTGTTATCACACAGGCTTCCACTGTTTCATCCTGAACAAAACCCAAAAGACTCTTAACCACCTCGGCAGATAACTCAACGGGAGATACCGCTTGTTCAAGTCCTTCAACCCGATAGCTGCTGTCTGTTCCCATGCCACGCTTGAAAGAACCAACAACTTTGCCGGGTTGAGTAACAAGTAAATCAAGCGCCTTTTCTCCAACCAAAATTTTCCCTGATTTATAGCCCACCACAGATGGCAACAACTCGCGAAATCCTTTTGGGTTCTTGAACAAAATCACCTTGCCATGCTCATATTTGCCAATGGCTGAGTAAGTAGTTCCTAAGTCGATTCCAAAATTTATGGGTTGTTGCATGGTACTAAATAAAATAGGGTATTTTCGGCGATGGTTCTTCCACTGCAAATAAGCCGCTTTTTTTTAAAGGTCCGCAATAAACTATCAAATCATAACCCAATAATTCCAGACTTTTTTATTCGGTTGCTTCGCTATGGAATTCAATCCAATTTCTTTGAAAACCTTTCCGAATCAGCTTATATCCGTTTGGAAAAACAAGTGAAAGCAAGAGCCCGAAAAGAAAGTGCATTTGAAGCCGATAACACTGAAAAATTTCTTGAAGCCCTTAACAAACATGGCCGTGCTATCGACTTAATACTATCAGATGATATGCTAAGTCATTTGGTGAAAGGTAAGAAATTCAAAGCCCATGATTTTATTCCTTTCACTCCTGCCAACAAAGCAGATTTGGAGCTGGTGCGCAACTTTTTTAGCGAATATTTAGAAGCTGATTTATTCAATCAATTTTCGAAGCGCATGAACCTTGGCGATTACAAAGAAATACTGGTTTGGCATAGGAGTAGAAATGTATTCAGCCCGGGATTCCTTCAAAAAATGGAAAATCTCTTAGGTTCACAAGCCGAACTGATTGCAGAAAGTATCAATGCGCGTATACCAATTTATAAACTAAAAAAACAAATTCCTTTTGCTAAAAAGAAAGGCTTTTTCCTTTTGATGAATGAGTACAAAGGGGTTTTTCTGGATGAAAAAATTGGTAAAATTCTAAGTGCATTTAGCCAAAATAGCAACTACACCGAGGGTTCTGACTTTGCAGACAGCATCTTGTTTCAAATGGGAGAATACCATCCCGAGAACGATAGCTTGCATTATGGCAGAATGGCTACGGTTATGGTGGCGGGTGGCAGTTACAAAGTTGCTCTAATAGCGGGAGGCTCAATAATTGGCGGTGTAATTCTAATTTTCACCTTGGTAATTTATAACCACGAATCAAAACCTCCGGGACCATTTGTTTGGCCGAAAGATGAATGGAATGCACGTATTATGGAAGACAACTACAAGCAGATTGTAAACCTTCCCAAAGGGCAATTGAGTAGGCTTCGTCGCTTGCATTGCGATAGTCTTTTGCAACAATTGGCCAATGACCCTATTGCCAAAGCAGCCGGAATTACCTACACCGAAGACAGCATACCCAATTGGCAAACCGGAAGAATTTGTTCAGGACCTTCGGAATGGAGTCAACCCTTAGCAAAAACCCCTGGCCAAAGTTTCATTTTTGTAAACCGAACTCCACAGGAATTGCTCCTATTCACCTATTTCTTCAACTGCTACTACGAAAAATACGAAGGCATTTATCCCTGTAAAACGCCAATTGCCTATTGCAGTATCTATGTGAAGCCTTGGGATTCGTTGGAACTTAGCTCCTCTGTTTTGGAACGCTTTTACATTCAAACCGGACCCTCACTTAGGCATTGGACAGGAAGAGTTCCTTACATTACAGAAGACTTGGGAAGCACCTATGCCTTTTGCAATGCCCGGGAACAAGATTCACTATTATTAAGCTACGAACTGAAGAACATGGGAAAAGACAGAAGTAGCGGTGGACGATTGATTCTGGAAGAGGTACCAAAATCATTTACCCTACATTGGCAAGGGCACAGTTACGCCATTTTCTTGGAGAATCAGAAAACCTACTTAAAACCATTTATGCCTTTCGACATCAAAAAGAAAAAGATTGGCGCTTAGGACTTCTTTTTGTAAACCGGAACATTGCTGCAAGCCTCGCCATACATTAGGCTTTTAACAACAGGCAACAGGCGTGAACTCAGTTCAACATAAGCAGAAACAGGAACCGGTTTATGGCTACATCCTTTTAAAATTACACGCTGATCTTTGTAATCTTCCGGTCGAATGGCATTCAAAGCATCCAGGTATAAGGTATGTTCAAGCAATTCAAGATTTCCCAAAACATAGCGGTTTGCATAGGGTTGGACGGAAGCTGCAAGCAACATCCATGCCCAATTGGGAATCAATGCTTCGCTCGAACAGAAAAAGGCCAGGTTCTTACCTTGGTAGTTTTCCCAAGCATGATTCTTCACCTCCTCACGAAAATCTTTTTCTTTAAGAATCATTTCACGAAACAACCAAGGCTTGATATCAAAGGCTACCCGCTCGCCATCGTGGAAATAGGTTTCTAAATCCAAGGTAACAAGCCCACTTGAGGCCACTTTATTAGGAATTAAATCAATTGCATCCATAGCTGGAACTTGCTATTCAATAGAAGAAATTAGATATCCGGATAAACAAGCCACCAATAAAGTGGTTTGCTTACCCGGAAAACAGGCTTATTTAATTTCGGTAATCTTAACCGCATTGGTGCGTGAACGGTCGGTAATTGGCATACTAGCCGTATTGATTACCAAATCACCATGCTTCACATAACCCATATCTACCAATTGTTGGTTGATATCATTGATGGAAGCATCTGTACTTTCAAACCCGCGGTAAAGAAAACCCCTTACACCCCAAACCAAACTAAGTGTATTAAGCAAACGTGGATTGGTAGTAAAGATAAAGATTGGGGCTTTGGGTCTATAAGCAGCAAGGCGGTATGCCGAATAGCCTGAGAAAGTCATACCCACAACCGCATTGGCTTTCAAGTGGTCAGAAATTCGAACTGCGGTAAATAGAATTTCATCCGAAAGAAAGGTTGCAGAATGTGCATCAGGTCTTTTTCCTTTGAAATAAGGCGCATTGGTTTTCTCCTCAACTTCCAGAATTGTTTTCTGCATGTAGGTGATGGCATTGATTGGGAAGGCACCAACCGAAGTTTCAGCACTCAGCATAACGGCATCAGCACCATCCATTACGGCATTTGCAATATCGTTCAATTCCGCGCGGGTTGGAACCGGATTGGTAATCATGCTCTCCATCATTTGAGTGGCAATAATTACCGGTTTAGAAAATTCGATGCACTTTTTTACAATCATTTTCTGAATTACCGGAACCGATTCCATAGGCATTTCAACTCCCAAATCGCCACGGGCAACCATAACTCCATCCGTAACCTGAACTATTCTATCAATGTTTTCTACTGCTTCAGGCTTCTCAACTTTTGCGATTACACGAGGTTTCCAATCGTTAAGCTCAATGATATTTTTGATAAAAATAACGTCATCGGCATTGCGAACGAAGGAAAGTGCAACCCATTCCACTTTATTTTCCAGTCCAAATTTCAAATCATCCAAATCTTTTTGAGTCATGGATGGGATTGACAATCGGGTATCGGGAAGGTTGAATCCTTTTTTGTTTGAAAGCCAGCCACCAACAATAACCTGGGTTTTGATGGAATTCTTTTTGTTGGTTTCGATTACTTTCAATTCCAATTTTCCGTCATCCAGCAAAATCCGTTCGCCTGGGTTGATGTCTTTGGGAAGACTTTCAAAGTTGACATAGATTTTCTCGCTGGTACCTATGCACTTTAGGGTACTTACTTCAAGGATAGCATCTTTTTTCAGTTCCACCTTTCCGTTTTCCATTTCACCCACACGCAGTTTGGGACCCTGCAAATCGAGTAAAATAGCCACATGCATACCCAAATCATCATTTACCTTTCGGATATTATCAATTACCTGCTGATGGTCATCGTAGGAGCCATGTGAGAAATTAAGTCTGCACACGTCAACTCCTGCCTCAATTATCTTACGTAAATTTTCGTAGCTGCTGGTTGCCGGACCAATGGTTGCAATAATTTTGGTACGGTTAAAAGTTCTATCTATCATAATCTATTTTATACTATCCAACTAAGTTTATTCTTCAATTTAAAGTCCTCAATCTCAGATATCAATCTTATTTCCTGCAATTGACGCATGGAATCAAGAAAGGCACCGCGGTTAAAAAACTCAAGCCCTCCTCTAATAACAAGCAGGTAATCAAACTGTTTGATGCCAGGATGGAGGAATTCTCCGGAATCCCGGTTTGCAATGAGTGAAAAATCGAGGTGATTCTCTTCATCCCGATAGTCAAGTTTTGAGAACGAACTTTGATGATTTGGGTTAAAATCAGACAGGTTTAAATCTTCTTCCCGACTAAGATTCAGGTCTGAATACCGATTGAGCAGAAAGCCCAGGCGACTAATATTCTGGCTGGTTACAATCCCAATTAGCAGAAAATTAATATCCCCATCAACCTCAAGCTGCAATTTTTTCACACTTACAAATAAACGAAAAAATGGTGGGTATGAGCAATAGCAACATTGAACGCTGGGGAGTTAAAATTTGTTTTTTAAATGCAAAAAGCACTTTATTTGCACAGTATTAAACTTTAGAACAATGTCAGACATCAGAGGAAGAGTTAAAACTATCATCATGGACAAACTCGGCGTTGAAGAAGCTGAAATCACAGACGAGGCAAGCTTTACCAACGATCTGGGAGCAGATTCACTAGACACAGTTGAATTGATCATGGAATTCGAAAAAGAATTCAATATTGCTATTCCAGATGATCAGGCTGAGAAAATCAGCACAGTAGGACAAGCCGTTTCCTACATTGAAGCTAATGTAAAAGGCTAAGCCTCAGCATTAAAAATTTTACAATGCGTTTGCGTAGAGTTGTTGTTACCGGATTAGGTGCGTTGACACCTATTGGCAACACCCTTCAGGCGTATTGGGATGGATTATCAAATGGGGTAAGTGGTGCTGCACCAATTACCCAATTTGATGCATCCAAATTCAAAACCCAATTCGCCTGTGAAGTTAAAAACTTCGATCCAACCGAGTTTATTGACAAAAAAGAGGCAAGGCGGATGGACCGCTTTACTCAGTTTGCCATCGTTACCACTGATGAGGCCATTAAAGATGCCGGGCTAACCAAAGAAAACATTAACCCTGATCGGGTGGGTGTAATTTGGGGAACCGGAATCGGAGGTCTTCATACATTCCTTCATGAAGTTACTTCTTTTGCCAAAGGAGATGGAACCCCGCGTTTCAGCCCTTTCTTCATTCCAATGATGATTGGTGATATCTCTGCCGGCATGATTTCAATTCGCCACGGGTACCGTGGTCCCAATTTTGTAACTGTTTCTGCTTGCGCTTCCTCAACCAATGCAATTGCCGACGCTTTCAACTATATCAGACTTGGAAAAGCTGATGTTATTGTAAGTGGCGGTTCTGAAGCTTGTGTGAATGAAGCTGCCATGGGTGGATTCAATTCCATGAAAGCCCTGAGCGAACGCAACGATGACCCGGCAACGGCGTCACGTCCGTTCGACCTAAACCGTGATGGTTTTGTTTTGGGTGAGGGATCTGGAGCCTTGATTTTGGAGGACTTAGACCATGCCCTCGCACGAGGTGCAAAAATCTATTGCGAAATTGTAGGTTGCGGACTTTCTGCAGATGCCTACCACATGACCGCTCCGCATCCGGAAGGTTTGGGTGCCAGCAATGTGATGCGCAATGCCCTTGAAGATGCAGAAATGAAACCGGAAGAAATTGATTATATCAATGTTCACGGAACTTCCACTCCATTAGGCGACCCTCAGGAAGTGAAAGCAATTATGACAGTATTTGGCGATCACGCTTACAACCTGAACATCAGCTCAACCAAATCCATGACAGGGCACTTGTTGGGTGGAGCCGGTGCTATTGAAACCATTGCCTCCATTTTAGCGGTTAACAAAGGAATTATCCCTCCTACTATTAACCACTTCACAGATGATCCTGCTTTTGACCCACGCCTGAACCTTACTTTCAATAAAGCTCAGCACAAAGAAGTTAGAGCGGCACTTAGCAATACCTTCGGATTTGGGGGTCACAATGCTTCAGTGATTATTAAAAAGTACGAATAAGATTTTCCCGGTGCTTCGTAGAATCGTGACGTCGATATGGCCCCGAAATGCGAAGCATCGGGCCTTTTCAGCCCAAATTAAACACATAACCGGATTCAGACCCGGAAATTTGGTTTGCTACGAGCAAGCCCTGAGACACCACTCCGTCTCAAAAACCATTCATCAAAACGGCTCCAGAGATAGCAATGAACGCCTGGAATTTCTTGGCGATGCCATGCTAAATGCAGTAATTGCCGATTACCTCTTCAAAAAATATCCTTTTCAAGACGAAGGATTTCTTACTCAACTGCGTTCGAAAATTGTAAGCCGCGAAAGTTTAAATGAACTGGCCATCAAAATTCAACTCAACCACTTGGTTACTTATGATCGGCGGAGTATGCAAAATCTCAATATTCGTAACAGCATATTTGGAAATGCTCTTGAGGCTTTTTTAGGTGCTATTTACCTAGATGGTGGGTTTGAAACCTGCCGGGATTTTATCCTCAATAAACTCATTCGCTACCACATTGACGTTGATCGTTTGCAGGTTACCGAAACTAATTTTAAAGGTCGCTTAATTGAACAAGGTCAGAAAAATGGGCAAAAAGTGGAATTTGATGTGGAGGAAAAACCAGATGGCAAACAAAAGCTTTTTGTAATTAAAGTGTTGATTAACGGCGACCTAAAAGGAACCGCGGAACATACAAATAAGAAAAAAGCCGAACAAATGGCGGCTCAACGAGCAATGGAAAGTCTCCTTAACAATCCTCTTTCTGCTACTAATCAACACGAAGGAGAAATTACTGAATCACAGGATAACTAATCCGTCTTAAATACAGCCCTCGAGCCGGCACCGATTGCCCGGCTGCAGAGCGATTCTTACTTTCAAGCACTTTTTTAAAATCGGCCAAATCCATTTTACCTTGACCCACCTCCATCAGTGTTCCTACAATGGCACGCACCATATTGCGCAAAAACCGGTCGGCAGAAATGGTGAAGCTTAACAAACCCTCTTCTTTCCATTTCCATTCGGCTTTTCTAACCTCACATCTAAAAGTGTTAACCTGTGTGTGAACCTTGCTAAAACATTCAAAATCGGAATAATTCAGGAGCAAGGCAGCGGCGGCATTCATTTTATCGATATCCGGCACCCGAAACCAGGTCCAACTCAACTCATTCAAAAAAGGAGTTGGCCGGGTTGAAATCAAATACTCGTATTCCCGCTCAATTGCACTAAAACGAGCATGCAAATCAGGTTCTACTTCAAAAACTTTGTAAATGCTGATATCATCCGGCAACAAGGCATTAAGCTGATAAACAAACCTTTCCGTATTTGAGAGTTGTTGCTCGATATCAAAATGCGCAAAAAACTGGGAAGCGTGAACGCCTGTATCCGTGCGCCCGCATCCAACCAACTCATAGTCATCTTTGAGCAAAATTTTCATTCGGTTTTGAAGCTCCTCCTGCACCGAATGGGCATTGTCCTGAATCTGCCAGCCGTGGTAATTTTTGCCATTGTAGGCGAGTTCAATAAAATAGCGCATGCAATTGCAAATTGAGGCCTTTAATTCAAAAATGTCAACTCCTATCTACATGCGCTTCAAAATAGCTTCATGAATCAATTCCCGAAACTCTTTACCCCTGTGGGCCCAGGTATTCTGTTGCCCTAAAGCAATTAAACTTTTGGATTTTTGCTCGGTAAATTCATGAAGTTCACGGTCTATTGCACCAAGAAAGCCTTCGTGGGAATCGGCAACTGAAATATGGGGAATAAACGTTCGTATATCTTCCGAGAAGTTGGTAGAAACCACCGGCTTGCCGGCAGCCAAATATTCGTTTATCTTTAAGGGATAGATACTTTCTGTTAAGGTATTCTTTTTAAATGGGATTAATGTTAAATCTGAAAAGGCCAGAAATTCCCTGAGCGCCTTGACGGGTTTTAAACCAACGATTACAACATTAGTAAATGTACGCAAACCATATTTCACCAAATCCCATTCATCAAACAACCCAACCAGAACCAGCGTATCAAATGGTCTTGCTTTTGCAATTTTAACCAGCAGTTCATAGTCAATTCTCAAATTACTTAGCCTTCCGGTATAAAGTAACATTTTCCCTCTAATGCTACGTATCTCTTTTGGTCTGATTAGATTTTGAGGAGATGGACAAGAAAAAATTTCAGGGTCTGCGGCATTGGCAACACGATGAACAATGCGATTGGAAACGAGTTCCAAATTTTTCTGAAGCATAAACGAACTTGCCAATACAAGATCTGCCTCCTTCGCAGCCTGTTTCTCCAACCTTACGCCATGCCTCGCGATGTACTTTTCCTGACTGATATTATCACAAGACCTATAAACTTTTACCAAGGGCTGAAGCATATTCGGTCTAAGCACATCGAAATAAGTTGGAAGAAAGGAATTGAAAAAAACATAGCTCCGAATGGAAAAGTCATGAATGAGCTTTTGAATAACTTCGGTAACCAGTCTGCGGTTGTAAAGGGATACCCAGTCATACAGTCTCCCATCAGGTAAAAAATTGATGGGCAAACACATACGTGGAGTTACAACATAAAAACTTACACCATCTGTCTCTAATTTTCTACAATAGTTTTTACCAGAGCGAATTGCATCCTTCCTGCTGTGAATTGGACTTAACTTTTTCTCCTGTAAATAGTCCTTATAAGAAAAGGGTTTATCGATATAAAACACCCGGTGTGTTCGTGCAAATTCCTTCGCAATATTGAAGGTTGAACTGTTCAATGCATTATCCCATCTCGACAATCCAAGAATTATTAAATCGTAGCCGTCCTGAATATGAGCCTCGCCTTGCATTCAATGGCAAAATACTTCTGAAAATTTATCAGAAGTAGGAATAACTCCTCAGCTAATAACACAGATTCGTTAGCACTTAGGCTTAAACGGCTCAAATTCCTTATTTTTGTAGCTATTCACTCGTAAAACAAACGAAAGTTCATGCAGGAATACCTCATTAAAGACCTTCAGGCTCACGAAGGAAAAACGGTGACTCTTAAAGGTTGGGCCAGCAACAAACGCGAAGGCAAAGGCCTGGCATTCATAATTCTGCGCGATGGCACAGGATGGTGCCAATGCGTAGTATCCCAAGAAACGGTAAGCGAATCTTGCTTCAATGAAGCGAAGAAAGTTAGTTTGGAAAGCTCATTGGAACTAACGGGAATAGTGGTAAAAGATGAGCGCCAAATTGGAGGGTATGAAATTCAGGTTTCAGACTTAAAGCTGATTGGCGAATCGAATGATTACCCCATTGCCAAAAAAGAACATGGTGTTGATTTCTTAACAGACAATAGACACCTCTGGCTGCGCTCTCAGCGTCAATGGGCCATTATGCGTGTGCGTAACCGGATAATTTTTGCCATTCATGAGTTCTTTCAAAAAGATGGCTTTGTGCAAATGGATGCTCCTATTTTCACGGGCAATGCCTGCGAAGGAACCTCGAATTTGTTTGAAACCGATTTTTATGGCGACCCGGCTTACTTAAGCCAAAGTGGACAGCTGTATGGGGAAGCCATGGCTTTCTCGCTCGGTAAAATCTACACATTTGGACCAACTTTCCGCGCTGAAAAGTCGAAAACACGTCGCCACCTGAGCGAGTTCTGGATGATTGAACCGGAAATGGTGTTTCATGATATTTTCGACAACATGGACCTTATTGAACGGTTCTTAAGAGCCGTGGTTACTGCAGTTCTCGACGATTGCAGCAAGGAATTGGAGGTGATTGGCCGCGATACCAGTATTTTAAAGAACATCATCAAACCTTTTCCTCGTCTTACTTACGATGAAGCGGTTCGCATTATCAAAGGTGAACAGGATGTGAATGGCAAAAACGCCATCAGCTCCTTGGAAGAGGAAATGAAACAGGTTGAAGCCCGCATTGCTGAGGTGAAAACAGAAATTGCTCAGCGCGAAGAGAAAATCAAAACGCCTGGCATGAAGAAAGGCGAAATTGGCTTCAATCAGGCGCAAATTGATAAATTGAAACGGGAGCTATCCGACCTGGAAGAACAAGCCCGTAACATTCCGCAATGGTTAAACAGCGCACGCAATTTTGAATACGGCAACGATTTTGGTGGTTCTGATGAAACTGTACTGACCCGTCTGTTTGATGTGCCCATTATGGTTTACAACTGGCCACATGAGGTAAAGGCATTTTACCTCAAACGCGATCCTAATGATAGCCGTTTTGCCCGCGGAGTTGATACCTTAGCTCCGGAAGGTTATGGCGAGATTGTTGGAGGTGGCGAGCGTGAAACCGACGTTAACCAGCTTATTGAAAAAATCAACGAGCATCAATTGCCCATGGAAGCTTTTGAATGGTACCTCGACCTTCGTCGTTATGGCTCTGTTCCACATGCCGGATTTGGTTTGGGATTAGAGCGCTTGGTAACCTGGATTTGTAAATTACCGCATGTGCGTGAGAGTATCCCATTCCCGCGTATGTATGGCCGTTTGCTTCCATAATTTGATATTCAATTTCCAAAACTTTCGAATACCTAAAACCACCAGTCTTTGGCTGGTGGTTTTTCTGGTTTTTGGCCAAATAAAAGCTCAGGCCCAGAAAAAAAATGCAGTAGAACGCCTGTTGGATTGGGGCTACAACATTCTGGAAGGAGATAGTACAAAACCTCGAAAATCCTTTTTAATCATGCTTCCCATCTGGGGAGTAAGTCCAGAAACCGGCTGGCAGCTGGGGCTTTCAAGCGGCTACATGTTTAAACTGAAACAAGATAGTTTAACCCGCCCTTCCATACTTCGTCTAAATTGGCAATACACACAACTGGGCCAATTTTCGATTAGGCCTTTTGTTGATGTATTCCTCAAACAAAATACCTGGCATGTTAAAGGCCAGTTTGTGTACAATAACTTCAACGAGTATTACTGGGGAATAGGAAACGAGGTTCCTAACACCAACAAACAACTGTACTACTTTAAACAACAGCGCGTAAACCTTTCTGTTAGAAAACGAATCTGGCCGGCAGTTTATGCAGGCGTTCAGGTAAATTATGAACGCATGTACAATTTCCGCTTTCCTGAAAATAGCCCCTTGCCAAGCTCTACGGATAAAGGTATGAATGGTTTTGAATGTGGCGGAACCGGATTATCGCTGGTGTACGACAACCGAAACAAAATTTTCTTCACCAACAAAGGCTACTACCTGGAAGGTTACTACTTGTTCAACCTTCCTTTTATGGGCGATGGATACACGCACCGACAATCTTTTTTGGATGCCCGATACTTCATTGATTTGAAAAAGAGCAATGTGCTTGCCTTCCAACTCATCAATCAAACAACAACAGGAGTTGTGCCTTTTCGCCAATTGAGTGTTATTGGAAACGACATGTACATGAGAGGCTATTACAACGGGCGTTACCGCGATAGAAACATGTGGGTTGTTCAGGCTGAATTGCGCAAAACCATTTGGGGACCCTTGGGTGCAGTTGCTTTTGCCGGCGCCGGAAATGTTTGTAAGAGCCTAAACGATGCATTTACATCGGTCAAACCGAATTACGGATTTGGTATTCGAGGTGTACTATTGAGAAAGGAACACCTAAATGCCCGCATTGATATGGGATTTGGTGAAAAAGGAAACAAAGGACTTTACCTTACCATAGGTGAAGCATTTTAATTAGCGCTTCTGAGCCAAATTGTGCTTATCGTACAAAAACTGAAGTATCCCGTCTTTCAGGCCTGAATTGGCAGGAGCTGTAACTTGCTCAATGCCTGCCCAACTTAAAATACGCAAGTAAATATCCGCAGAAACGTCAATAATATCTGCACGATCGGGATTGAGTTTCAATTGCTCGATACGCTCATTTACCGACATTTTTGAAACCTTTCTATGGAAGTTTTTCAGCTGCTCGCGACTAAAGCTGGGTTGCTCCAAGCCATCGTTTAACAAATGCGAAATTTTGTTGATGGTACCACTGGTTACTATGGCTTCCAGGTTATCAAGTCCGGCGGTTTTGTGTTTGACCCAACTTTCAATGGTCTGCCAAGTCTTTTCTTTCACGGCACCATCAAAAACCCGAACTGTTCCAATATCAAAAGAAACGGAGTTCACTACCTTACCATCACTAATCACTGTCATCTCGGTTGAACCACCACCTACATCAATGGTGAGGTAGTTTTTTCCGGCTTGAAACAAATGGCTAATGGACTTCAGAATAATCTGACTTTCGGTCTTACCATCAATAATCTGAATGTTTAGGCCAATTTCTTCTTTCAGCTTTTTTACAATCTTCTTTCCATTTTCAGCCTCGCGCATGGCAGAAGTTGCGCAGGCTAGATAATGGTCAACCTCAAACACATCCAACATAAGTTGAAAGGCATGCATGGCTTTGTAAAAGACTTTTCGCTTTTCCTTGCTGATGTATTTGTCCTTAAACGCATCATCGCCTAAGCGAACAGGAATACGAACAAATTCAACTTTCTTAAACAGCTCAGCATTTCCTTCTTCGTTGGTTCGCACAATTTGCAAACGCACCGCATTGGAACCGATATCAATGGCCGCGAGTTTCATTTCAACTTTTTAATAACCTAATAATCCAAGGTAAACGATTAATTTTTAGTCGGTAATAATGCACCTTCTCCGCACCAAAACTCTTGTAAAACCGAGCTATTCCCGGATTTTCAGAGCCTTCAAAATCAAAGGTCATACCATGACCTGCAAATTGAAGAATGAGGTGATCAAACAAAAAATGCATAGCTCCGCTTTCCCGACCCGATTCGGAGGAAGTTCCCAATAAGAACAAAATTCGGCTTCTGAAAACTAAAAAAACACCCGAAGCCACCAACTCGCCATTGCTATTGAAAACGCCCTTGGAGATTAACTTTTTCTTCTCCCAAGCTTGGGTTAATAAATGGAGCAAACGGGTATAGTCTTGCTCTCCAACCCCAGAAGTTACGCGACCTTTGTGCTGTCGGTAAAAACTCACCACATCCTGATAGCTGATGCTTTTGATTTCAAGCTCGTGTTTACGGGCTTTTTTTAAATTTCTTTTGGCTTGATCATTGAACCCTTTTTGTAATTTGGGATAGGGTTTGTTCAAGTTGAGCAGGAAATTTTTGCTTTTCTTAACCTTGAATGCAGGGTTCAGAATCTGATTGTGTTCGTTGAGCTGAATCTCAACATACCTAAAATGTGTGGGTATGGCCTGAATAAACTCCTCAAGCAATTCCTGTGTAATATCCAATTTGGAGAACACCCCCAATTGTTGGGTAAAGAAGGGTTGAAACAGGTAGGAAAAAACAAACTTCTTCCTACCTGTCAGTGGCATTATGGCCGTATAATCATCCATAACCAGGGCTTCCCAGCCGGGACAAACAGAATCCAAATACCAGGAACAGGCATAAACTAGGGCATTGGGGGATTGCTCCAGGCAAAGATCCCAGCGGGTCTTATCAATTTCATTATGCCTCAGGTACCTGATCATTTCAATTAAAAGGGCAGATCGTCTGTTGTAGAATCAGGAGTAAACTGCGGCTCAGGATCTGCATGGAAGGTTGTTTCGGGAGCTTGGTTTGAATAGCTTGGTGCGTTTCCAAGGGCTTCAATTTTCCAGCCATTAACATTGGTATACCATTTTCCATTGTACTCTCTCGACTCAATATTAAGGGAAACCTTAACTTCCATTCCAACACCGTATTTCTTCAATTCCTGAACCTTATCGCCCATTAAACCAATACAAATTTTGCGGGGATATTGCTCCTGTGTTTCTAGCACAAACTCCTGTTTCACCCAAGGTTTACCGGCCTTACTCTGACCACTTGTTTCCGGTAATAAAAGAATAATCTTTCCTGTTACATCTAAAGCCATTTTCTCTATTTTTTTAATTTTCTATCTTACAAGTTATACCAATTTCTAACATTTCAAGCGCTCAATTTTTTAATGCAATACTGAGCTCATCCAATTGCTTATCTGCAATGGAAGAAGGTGCATCAATCATCACATCCCTTCCTGAATTGTTCTTAGGGAATGCGATAAAATCACGGATGGAATCAGCTCCGCCAAAAAGCGAACACAAGCGGTCGAAACCAAAGGCCACACCTGCATGCGGTGGAGCTCCATATTCAAAGGCATTCAGCAAAAAGCCAAATTGCTTTTGGGCTTCTTCATCGCTAAACCCTAAAAGGGTAAACATTTTTTTCTGAAGGTCTTTGTTGAAAATTCGAACTGAACCGCCACCAACTTCAACCCCATTGATTACCATGTCGTAGGCATTGGCTCTTGGAACTGTCGCGGATTCATCCAGCTTTCCGGCCTTCATGGCTTCCAACATATCATCAATTAATGGAAGGTCTTCCGGCTTGGGTGAAGTAAATGGATGGTGCATAGCAAAGAAGCGTCCCTCTTCTTCAATAAACTCAAGCAATGGGAAATCAAGCACCCAAAGGCAACTGAATGTATTTTTATCGCGTAGGCCCAATCGGGTTCCCATTTCAAGACGAAGCTCATTCATGGCTTTGCGAGTTTTGTGCAGGGGACCAGCCAAAATCAGCATCAAATCGCCAGGCTCAGCCTGCATGGCAGCAGCCCATTCTTTCAAAGCGGCTTCATCGTAAAATTTATCTACGCTTGATTTTAAGCTCCCATCGGAATTGTATCGTGCATAAACCAAGCCGGTGGCACCAACTTGTGGTTTCTTAACAAAGTCGGTCAACTCATCCACTTGTTTGCGAGTATAATCGGCGCAGCCTTTTGCACAAATTCCGATTACCAATTCTGCATCATCAAACACCTTGAAGTTTTTTCCTTTTACCAAGGTATTCAACTCCGTGAAGCGCATATCAAAACGCGTATCAGGTTTGTCTGAACCGTAATACTTCATGGCATCGGCGTAGGTCATGCGAGGCAATGTTCCGATATCAATTCCTTTTACCTCTTTGAATAAATGCTGAACCATTCCTTCAAACATATTCAACACATCTTCTTGCTCCACAAAACTCATTTCGCAGTCGATTTGCGTAAACTCGGGTTGACGGTCGGCACGCAAATCCTCATCGCGGAAACATTTTACAATCTGGTAATAGCGGTCAAATCCGCTTACCATCAATAATTGTTTAAAGGTTTGAGGTGATTGCGGAAGGGCATAAAACTCGCCTGGATTCATGCGGCTTGGAACCACAAAATCGCGGGCACCCTCAGGAGTTGATTTGATGAGGACAGGAGTTTCAACTTCAATAAAGTCTTTTTGATCGAGATAAGCGCGGGTATGTCTGGCAACTTGGTGCCTCAATTGAAGGTTTGAACGAACACTGGCTCTGCGTAAATCCAGGTAGCGGTACTTCATGCGAAGTTCGTCGCCACCATCAGTATTTTCTTCAATGGTGAAAGGAGGTGTAATGGCCTCATTCAAAACTTCAATGGAATTGACTTCAATTTCAATAGCTCCGGTTGGAATATTGGCATTTTTATTTTCACGCTCTTTCACCACACCGGCAACTTTCAACACGTATTCACGCCCCAATTTCCGGGCAAAGCTGCAAAGCTCTGCATTGGAATCCATGTTGAGAGCCAATTGTGTAATGCCATATCGGTCGCGTAAATCAATAAATGTCATTCCACCTAAATCACGGCTTTTTTGAATCCAGCCACACAAGGTCACAGCCGTTCCGGCATGTTCCAATCGCAATTCGCCACAGGTATGAGTTCTAAGCATAATGGTTGTTAAAAAACAGAAGCGCGAAAATAGGGCTTTATGGCGAAGGCAGCCTAACTTTGAATGCAAATGGCAGAATTATTCAGCGACGCATATTTTATGGAACTGGCTCTCAGGGAGGCAGAAAAGGCCGCAGCAGAGGGCGAGGTTCCGGTTGGGGCAATTGTGGTATGCAACAACAAAATTATTGGCAAAGGCCACAACCTTACCGAGCGCTTAAACGATGTTACTGCGCATGCCGAAATGCAGGCCATCACCGCAGCTGCCAATTACCTGGGAGCAAAATACCTCACCGATTGTACCTTGTATGTTAGCCTTGAACCCTGCATTATGTGTGCGGGAGCCATTTATTGGTCGCAGGTAAGCAGGTTGGTTTACGGGGCAAGCGATGCCAAACGTGGTTTCATGCGCGAAGGAAGCCATCTGCTTCACCCGAAAACCGAAGTAAGCAGCGGAATTTTGGCCGATAAAGCCAGCCAGCTGGTGAAGGATTTTTTCAAAAATCTTAGGTAGCAAAATGGCTGAAAACAATTGAAAGCGGCAACCTGTTAGTATATTTGAAGGCTTTAACATTTAAACCCAATTACAAAAATTATGGCATTTGAACTTCCTAAACTCGGATACGAGTACACCGCTTTGGAGCCGCATATTGATGCCCGCACCATGGAAATCCACCACAGCAAACACCACAATGCATACGTTACCAACCTAAATGCTGCACTTGCCGGCACTGAAGGTGAAAGCCACAGCATTGAAGACATTTGCAAAAACATCAGCAAATTTCCGGTAGCAGTTCGCAACAACGGTGGTGGACACTACAACCACAGCTTGTTCTGGACTATCCTTGGCGCAGGAACATCTGCTCCATCTGCCGAACTTGCTGTTGCTATTGAAACTCAACTAGGCGGAATGGACAAGTTGAAAGAAGAATTCAACAAAGCCGCTGCAACTCGTTTTGGTTCAGGTTGGGCATGGTTGAGCGTTGGTGCCGACAAAAAATTACAGATTTCTTCTACTCCAAACCAGGACAATCCTTTGATGGACATTGCTGATGTAAAAGGCACACCAATCCTCGGACTTGACGTTTGGGAGCATGCCTATTACCTGCACTACCAAAACCGTCGTCCGGATTATATCAGCGCATTCTGGAATGTAATCAACTGGAACGAAGTTAACCGTCGTTACGCAGAAGCCATCAAATAAAGAAAAGCTGGCTCTCATTCAAAAATCCCTTTCAACGGCAAGTTGGAAGGGATTTTTTTGGAGTATGGGTTTTGATTGGAGGTACACTAAGCGGCCTATGCTATTATCTATAAAAAACCAGTAATCCTTTCTTAAATCAAAAGATAAAATCGCAAAAATTAAGAGGAATTAATAATTAGGACTTGGGGCGATTTAGCTAGAAAAATAGTTATGAAATTCATTAATCGTTTCGACCATTTCCTTATCGATCAAACTAGGATTAACAAAATCCACCAATTGATAGAACTTTGATTTATCCATAATTCCTCTATGAACACCAACTTCATCCAAAAATGTTTCAAATAGTGGGGTCAGGAAATCATCACTAATTTTTGTAGTAATCCAAAAAGAATTTAAAGGATCCTTAAATGCTAAGGGTGGAATACTTCCAATAACAACTTCTCTAAACCTATTCTCCCAAATTGGGCCAAACTCTGATTTTTCAATAAAACCGAATAAAGAATCTGGAATGGGTAGATAATTCTCTATTTCATTTCTATTCCACTGTTTAATTATTAACCCTGGCTGGTTATTTTCTATTCTTCTTCTTAAATTATCAAAGATTGCATACCCTTTTAGATTAGGAATAAACTTTCTTAAGGAATCAAAATGATTCCTTACCCTATTTACATCATTTCCAACCGGATATGGAAAAACATTATCTTCAATGAATTGGTGGACTGCATTCAATCCAAGTTTTCTGCAGAATGCTTTAATAAAATCTAAATCTGTTGTTCCTTCAAAATATAGAATATTAGGCCTTTGTCTTGCAATCAAAAATTCTTCATACCCAATATCCCTTAAGACTGACTTAATATACTTATCCTGATTAACTCGTTCAAACTCCCCAAATATTCCAGATATTACTAAATCTTTTCCAAAGGCCCTGCTCATAACACTCTCTGAATGACTAGCGATTATTAACTGACTATTATTTTTTTTAGTTAAATCGCTTATTTTATCATAGATATTTGATTGTCTAATAACCTCTAAATGAGCATCAGGCTCATCTAAAAGATTAACGGTATTTGGAAAAGCTAGTAAATAAGCAAACAGTAAAATTGCCTGTTTTGTCCCACTTCCTAATGAAGACAAATCTACATTTTTCTTTTGCCCTTCATTGTAACTCATTTTAAGTAAGCCAGTCGCTGGAATATACTTTGGCGGATTAAGTTGAACCCTAAACAAGCCTTCTATTTCGGCAACAAATTGCTTCCAAGATGTTCTATCTTCCCTGTCATACAAAAGATAACATACATTCCTCAATACATCAGAGGTATTTCCATTTCCAATATATCTTAAAATAGATCCTATTTCTAATTTATCCTCTGATGGTTTCAAACCAGCCACAGAAGGCAAAAATCCTATTCTTTCGTTCAAAAGAATCTCTGGAAACTCAAACAGGTTATTATGCTCATCTTGAGTAAGCCTTGCGTAAATAAGGCTATCTCGCCCATAATCAAATTCAAAACCAGTTTTCCAATATTCCTTATTAGTAAAACCCTCAGCGACTATCTCAATTCTTATGTTCTTTGCAGTTGGCTTACCCTCAATATTTGTAACACCCTCTCTTACCACCAGGTCTGTCCACAACTCTTTAAAATCGCTTACTGAAATATTAAGCAACTCCTCCAAATTTATTGCCACCCCTGTTCTTTTCTGGGCTTTACTTTTCTTATTTACCCTTTCAACGCCCCAAGATCTAACAGCAATAGCAAATAATGAAATAGCTTGAAGCAAAGTACTTTTACCACCATTATTTGGTCCTATTATTACAACTGACTGATCCAAATCAATGGTTTGATCTTTAATCTGTCTGAAATTCTTTATTCGAATTTTTGTAATCATAACCTATTCATTTTTAAACTCCCAATTTCACATCCATTAATTGCATTCAAAGTTTCTTCAACCAAACATTTTAACTGGTAACTAACAAATTGCAAGCCGAAATCTTCATCACAATGTTCAAGGGGTTTTGCCGCCACTTTTTTGGAGGCTCTATTTCCCAGTGGCATCATTTCAGTTCGATTTTTCATTGAAATTGGAGTCAGCTAATTTAGGACTAAAACAGTAATGTTTTCGTCTTCGCTCTGGCAAAACCAATTCAATGTGCTCATAATTGGTTATTGCATCCCATTATTCAAACGCAATGATGAATGTTTCCTCAGCTTAGCTGGATCTTTTCTTTGGGAGTCAAAAATCCTTTCCACTTGCTACCTCAACAAAGTCACATTGCCTTCAAGTTTTACCGATTTGCCTTTCCTTCCCCACCCTTCAGCAACGAAGAAATAGGTGTCCGAAGCAGCAGGCAAGCCATCAATTCTTCCATCCCAGGCTTCATCCAATTTGCTGCTTTCAAAAACCAATTTCCCCCAGCGATCGTAAACCTTTAGATAATACTTTTTAATGAATACGCCATTCAAGCGAAAGCCTTCATTCAACCCATCTGCATTGGCGGTAAATGCATTGGGAGCATACAAGCGCGGACTTGTGGGCAGGCAAGCACGGTTTGATTTACTAAATACCCAATTGCTATCCTGCTGATAGGCCACAACCTCGTAACAATAATCATCTTGCTCGTAGTTGAGGTAATTGTGTTTTACACGCAATGAATCTGTCCCTTTCAAAACAGCAATTTTTTCCTTTCCGCCCAAACTATCGTTGAAAAAAAACAGCTCGTATTGCTCAACTCCCGAAGCCCAATCCCTATAAGGATTCCAATATACAATTGGATCCTCGGTTAGCTTGTCGTTTCGCTCAACATCCAAGCGAAGTACCATGCTTTTAGCTTCATTGGAAATGGGACTTTCACCTCCGCAAGAATCAATCAAACTTACAACATAGGTGTAACTGTATTGTTGAACATCTACATCCGCATCAACCAAGAAGGTATCGGATGAAGAAAGCAAAAAACTTTTCTCCATGCGATCCGGATCATCCGAAAAACGGTTCACCTTAAACCGATACGGAAATTTATGTTGTCTTTTCCACCACTGAAGCAACAATTTATCAGCTTCCACTGTAACGCGTATCGTCCGGGTAGCAGGGCTTTCAGATTGAAACAAAGGAATTGCAGCAGCGGTATCACTATGAGCCCTTTCTTTGGCAAACTCAGCCCGAATGCGGTAAACAGCCAAGGCATGGCAACGCATACTACTATCCGTGTACTCATGTTCAGTTCCCCGAAGTCGGGCAATGGGTTTAAAAGCTCCGTGTTCCAATCGCTGAACCTCATACACCTCAACCGAATCCCAACCCAGGTAGGGTGTCCAGTTAAGGAAAACAGCATTTAACCTGCCAGCGGCTTGCAATTCAATTGTGGTATGCTTTGGGCTGAACTCCGAGATATTGGCGCATGCATCTATGGCTTGAATACGATACTGGTAATTGAAAAACCGCGTATCCAAATTGTCAAAAATCTGAAGGGTATCTGCCGTTTGATTTACATTTCGGACAGAAACAAGAGGATCTGATGTGCTCCCATATTCTATATGATAAGCGCTTACATCCGGCTCTGCATTTCGGAAAAGCAACAATTCAACCCGGGTATCTGACTCCTTACTTGCACTTGCTATTCTTGGTGCCAAAGGTGCAATGCTGTCTTTAAATACCTGAAATGCTGCCGAGTCGATTTTTGCACCCATACATCCCTGAATATCTATGACCTCAAACAAAACCGGAAAAAGGCCGGTTCGTTTGCTGGTATAGGTATGAGGACCAATACCATTCAATTCCTCTCCATCCACCAGCCAACGGTAACTTGCAATGGTTGAATCTGAAACCACACTGCCACTCAATTCAAGCGCTGAACCCAAACAACTAAGGCGCTTATCAACAGTAAAATCAACCTGTGGATTTGGGAACACATACAAGGTATCTTTGGGAGGCAGGCCTACTTTGCAACCGCTTGAATCGGTTAAACTAAGATTGGGAATGTATTGTCCTTTTCGCCCATAAACATGCTTGGTATTACCTATGGTATCTACTTTCCCATCGCCAAAATCCCATTCCAATTTCACAGCATTTTCAATGGAGGCTTTAAAGTCAACCTCCAAGGGGGCACAACCTAAGGTTGGGGAAATGGAGTAAAATCCGCGTGGACCGCCGATTACAAGCAAATCCGGAATGCTTCTGGTGTCTTTACAACCAAGCGAATCGG
Source organism: Bacteroidia bacterium (assembly GCA_023151275.1). GTDB lineage: Bacteria > Bacteroidota > Bacteroidia > UKL13-3 > UKL13-3 > CAISCU01. The sequence goes on from JAKLJI010000001.1 coordinate 226,626, forward strand.
TTACTGTTAATGAAACCGAATACGAACCGGGAAGCAGGTAAATTCGAGCAGGCTCTTTCAATTCGCTAATTCCACCGTCGCCAAATTCCCATTTGTATGAAACAATTGGACTCGAACCCGGCTTGCTGAAATCGGAGAAGGAAATTGGTGGGCCTGGACAATTTATGAGCTTGGGAAACGCATCAAAATTCACCTTGGGCGGACCGGTTAAAACGCGAATTTGCTTGGTAATGCTATCCCGACAACCCATTACATCACTGGCAATTAAACGCACCGGCAGTGTAGTATCGCCGCCCCAAACTTTCTTCAAAACCTTGTTCATTTCATACTGACTATCGCTAAACCAATACAAATTCAAAGGTTTCAATCCAATCATGGATTCGCTAATCGGTACAAACCTAAAGGTATCTTTATCGCAGGTTTTGGTTTGATAAACAAAAAAGTCGGGAGTTGGCCTGCTCAAAAAGATTTTCTTACTTCCCGAATACACACAACCAAAGCTATCAATCAAGGTAAGTTTTAGGCTTATTCCATCGCTTTGATTTACCGGAGGCTGTACAAACCTAAATCTCGATTCCAACGAATCCGGATGCACATAAACCGAGCTATCCGAAAAGTTCCAGGTCCAAACCCGTTTCACGATGGGTAAATCCGAATGACTGGTATCTCTGGTTTGAACCAAAATAGGCATACAGCCCAAATTGGGTGTGGAATGAAAAGCAGGCTCAGCCCCAAAAACACGAATGGAATCGGTTTTTTCTACCACATGGAGGCAGTTTTTATCATCCATCAATTCCATCCGAACAGTATAAACACCGGAATTGTAAAACAAATACGAACCATTTGGACCCGGGAAAGAATCAGCCAAAACCTTGTACCAAATTTTCTTGACCTGACTGAGCGGTGCACTTGTATTGACAAAACTGCTTAGCAAGGGTGCACATCCAAGTGGATTAATTATTCGGAAATCTGCTTTTAGCGAGCTCTGCACATTAATCCATTTAGCGGTATCGTGTACGCAACCGGTAAGTGTGTCTCGGGCAATCAATCTTACAAAATACGAACCAGCAGAATCGTAATCATGAATTGGATTCTTTTGGGTTGATGAATCCCCATCTCCAAAAATCCAGAGGAAATTTGTACCACCAATGGTTCTGTTCTGAAAGCTGATGCGTGAATTTTGACAGGTATTGAGTCGGGTTGAAAAAGAGGCAATGGGCCCCTTTACATATACTGAAGCTGCTGAGGTATTTCCCGATACACAGCCCCTATCATCAACAAGCAATCCAACTGATTGGTAGCCCGTATCCATAAATATCAGGGTTTGCCCCGAACCAATTGGAATGGTATCGCCCGAAACCAACCAGGAAAGTTTTTTACCAGAGGTATCGGTTGGTGAAAGGATATTGAAACGAACCGGTTGCTCACTAAAACACAACTCTTGCTTTTGGGCCGCCACTGAAATCACTTGTGGATCTCCCCATTCAAAAGAGTCGAGGTAATTGATTGCGCATCCATCCGGATGGATGCCGCTTAATTGCACATAGTACTTGCCCGAAGCATTGATGTAATGCGTTACCATGTTTCCGGTTTTTACCACACCTGGACCAATATTCCAACTCCAGGATGAAAACGCGGGTTTGTTGGTATCTTGAACAATACAGGTCAGATTATTGGGAGCACAACCCTTTTTAGGTGAAATGGCAGGGTAAACAAAAAGTGGTTGAACCCGGATATAGTTCGAGCGGGTAAATGTATCTACACAGCCATTGGCATGGGTGGCAACCAACTTCACCGTATAAGTTCCATAATTGGAATAAGTTGCTACCGGATTTAGCGCGGCACTTTGTTGCCCATTGCCAAAAAGCCAAAGTCTGGAAACCGTTGATGCGCTACTATCAAAAAATTGAACACTTGCCGGCTTGTTGCAATACTGTTGCTTAAGTGTACCGAATCTAGGTTTTGGACCGGGAAGAATGGTAAAGAAATTCTGCTTCACCTTACTGGCCATGCAATCGCCAAGCATCAACCGAAGCTCAACCTTATAAGTTCCGGCTTTGAGTCCCTTTGCAGTTAAATGGTTGCTGCTTGAAACCAGCGAATCATTCAACAACCATTCAAACCGCATACCTAGCGTATCGAAACCCGAGGTATTCAACAAAACAACTTCTCCCGGCTCACACAAACGGGGTGGACTATTGAATTGAAAATCGGGATTAAAATCACGCACCCGAATAAAATTGGGTCTATTCACTTGTACCGTACATTGGGCAGCATTGCTCACCCGGAGTTGAACAGAATACAAGCCATTGTTGGTGTAATTGGCTTGAGGATTGGCAAGTGTGCTTGTTTGTCCATTCCCAAACTGCCAGTAATACGAATAAGTTCCTGATGGCTGAATGCTTGCTGAAAAATTGAGTTGAGCGGGTAGGCTGCACCCTGTTCCGGGATTGCTTTGAAAACTAACCTGGGGAGCTGCATTTACTTGAATGTAGTTTGGTTTGATTAGGGTTCCGGAACACCCGTTTGTATCCGTTACCATCAAACTAATTCCATACGAACCTGCCAAAGAAAAAGAAGAAAATGGATTCTGGAGCGTTGAAACGTTTCCATTTCCAAAATCCCAGGAAAAGCTTCTCAAAGGTGCTCCGGGGGTGGAACTTGAATCAAAAAATTGAGTTGTTAGGGTTGCGCATCCGGATTGACGGGCAGTACCAAACTTAACCGTTGGCAGAGGAAATACGCGGATATAACTCAGCTCTGTTTTGGTATCGTTACCACTGGCATTACTAACCCTGAGGCTAACAGTATAAACTCCCGGCACTACAAAATTGGCCTGTGGATTTTGAAGAGTTGAGGTATTGCCGTTTCCAAACTGCCAAAAATACGTAAGCGCATTCCCAGTTGAAGTGCTGGTAAATTGCACCTGCAAAGGAACACAGCCACTTCTGGGATTGGCAGAAAAACTGGCCACAGGTTGCGCCTTTGCCCAAAAGGACAAAAAACAGGAAAACAAAAGAATGAGGCGCAACATCATGGATAAGCTACAAAGTAACTATACCAGTTGCAATTATTCGCTTCTTGTGTGTTAACTTTTTCCTTATTCACCAAGGGTGAATTTCACCGTCGTAATTCAGAAACTTTCCGCTGTCTTCTGGTTTTAGTATCGACACCAAAGAAAGCATATTGCTTACAGCCTCCTGAATGGTAAAATTGGCTTTGCTGCCTCCCATATCGGTTTGTACCCAACCCGGATTTACACATACCGAAATGATTCCATCTTGCTTAAGCTCATTGGCCATAAGTTTATTCAGCATATTCAACAGGTTCTTACTTCCTGCATAACCATAGTGGCCGCCAAACTGCACCTGACTTACCGAACCCAACCAACTTGAAATCTGCAAAACTTTAGGCTCAGGGCTATTCTTTAACAAAGGCAACATATGCTTCACTACCAGCAAGGGTCCTAAACTATTTACTTTCATCACCTCAAGCACCGCATCCGCATTCAGCGATTCGAGTTTAAAACAACTTGCCATCTTTTCTTTATCCGGGTAATCTTTTGGGTTGATGCCAGCATTGTTTACAAGTAAATCGAGAGCCATGCAATGCTCCTGAATGATTTCCGCTGCCAGAAGAATACTCTCTTCATTGCCGCTATCCAGCACTATTCCAATGCAATCTATCCCCTCCTGACGCAACCGTGCAGCTGCAGTTTCGGCTTGATCTTGAGAACGCGCCGAAAGAAAAACAAGATATCCGTTTTGACCAAGTTGCCTGCACCATTCCAAGCCCATTCCTTTTGAGGCTCCGGTTACTAAAGCAGTTTTCATCGCTTCAGCAATTTAAAGCCTATTTCCCGCCCTTGGCCTTGGAACATGGCCAGATTAATCCAAAACCAAGCAAATTGCTCCATAAGCGCAAATTTATCGTTGCCACCAATGGAGTAGCATTCAGCAAATCCTGCATCTTTGGCCAATTGAATAGCTGCAACTGTTCCGGGTTTACTATCACCGGCTACAAACATATCCAAGGCTAACTTGCCATAGTTTGGATTCTTCATATTGTTGAATCCTGTAGTATTGAAACATTTTACAACATCCCGACTTTGGGTATTGGCAAGAATAGCATCGGTTGTTGTTGAAAATCCGGCAGGCCCTTTACCCATCACAATGTTCATGGAATCAATAATTACTTTGCCACTGGTATCACCAAGGCTTTGAGCAACCTCAGCAGCAACCGGAGCAGGAGTACTCAGCAAAATCAGCTCCGATTCCTGGACGGCATCAGCAATCATCCTGGCCTGAATACCGGGTTGAGCAAGAAGTTCCATGCCTTTAAAGTTACTTGTATCACGCACTCCCAAACAAATTTGATGGCCAACAGCGGCCCATTTCTGAGCCAAAGTTCCACCTACGTTTCCTGTTCCAATGATTGCAATTTTCATAAGATAATTTAATGAATTGGTTTTAAATCATAAATGCTCCGAATAGCTAAAAATTCTTTTTCCATATTCAAGCCTAAATCAAGTAGGCGCCCGGTATGCACATCAAACACCCAGCCATGTACCTTGGGATAACCCGTTTTGTACCAGGATTTCTGAACATGGTCAAGTTTAAGAAGGTTCATACATTGTTCTCGCACATTTAACTCAACCAATTTATCAAAACGTTTATGTGCATCCTCAATGCAATCCAACTCCTCCCGGTGCAAACGATAAACATCTCTTAAGGTTTGCAGCCAATTGTTCAACTGACCCATATCTGAAGGATTCAAAGCGGCCTTTACCCCTCCGCATTCATAGTGTCCACATACAATGACATGCTTAACTTTAAGGTGTTCAACTGCATATTGCACCACCGCATTCACATTGGTATCGGTAGGAATTATTTGATTGGCAATGTTGCGATGAATAAACACCTCACCGGGTTGAGCTCCCATCAAATCTTCAGCAGTTACCCGGCTATCCGAGCAACCGATGTAGAGGTATTCGGGTTGCTGGCCAGAAGCCAATTGCTTGAAGTAATCGGGATTGAGGTTCAGCTTCTCCTGAATCCAAGCTTCGTTGTTTTCAAAAATATGTTTATAATCCATTTTGGTTTTGATTGTGTTCTATGCGTTCAGGTATAAAATACATGGCCGGAACTAGAATAAATCCGACAAACGAGAGCCATACCGACAGTGGGCTAACCAAGGCCGCAAGAAAATAAATGGCAAATGCAAAACGGTTCTTGTTGCGAATGCGCAAATGCTTTTTCGGGTTGATATGGATATGCAAAAGGTCATTTTTTAGCACATAACCCCTCAAGAAGGTGAAGGATAAAGCACACATGCCAAATACAAATCCATATACAAAAGAGGAGGCCCAAAACAGCGGAGCAGAGCCAAGCATGCCCGTTGAAAACGGGATCAAACTCATCCAAAACAACAAGTGAATGGAATGCCAAAGCAAGCCCCGGCTGCTGTGTTTGATTTGATGAAACAATTGGTGATGATTCACCCACATGATGGCTATCACCAAAAAGCTAAGCACATAGCAAATGAGCCTCGGAAGCAAATCAGGCAAGGCTGCCAATAGCGTATCCGTATCCGATAAACCCGAAGGCTTCAAATCAAAAACCATTAGGGTTAAAAGGATGGCAATTACACCATCGCTAAAAGCCTCTATCCGGGTTGAGGGAACTTCTAAAGTGTTTTTCATCAGTACAAATAACCTTGTTTAGGTTCCGGTTTTGCTGGCAAATTTGTTTCGCCCAAAAGTGCACGCAAATCACGCTCAATGGTTGTGCAGATTGCTGTTACAGGAACATCGGTAATCCGATTTTCAAAGGGGTCTTCATTCACTTCGCCAACCTTGGCAATTATTGAAAATACAAATGAAATGAGGATGCTCACAGGTGAAAGCAAATGTAATTGCTCCATACGAACAAAATCAGAAAGCAGGGAAAAAGGAAGAAGGAACAAAAAGCTATACAAAAAAAGTCGCGTAAAATAATCGTACTGCCTCAGCAATGGTGTATTCTTGATGCGCTCGCATGCACCTTGGTAATTTGCCAAACTCAACAACTGTCCCTCCAATTGAAAACTATCAAATCCGGCTAAAGTTCCGTTGGCCATAGCAGCATAAATCATACGACCTTGAAGCAGTTGAATTTGGTTAACTTTATGAGGTGAATTCAATACACACTGATAGGCCTCATCGGAGAGAAAAGCTTTGATTTCTTCCCAACTTTGTTGCCCACGAAGTTGAATACGCAAAGCATTTACCCAAGCCAATTGCAGGTAAATCATTTCCCGCTTAAATTTTTCACTGCGCTCTTGGCTGTAGTTGGCTTGATGGGCGTGACTATCGGTGAAAGTAATTATCAATCTGGCAAGAACCCGACTTGAATTTACAATTCCGCCCCATTGTGTTCGGGCTTCCCACCATCTGCTATAGGCTGAATTGTTTCTAAACGCAATGAATATGGCCAATGCGCTTCCCAGAATGGCTGCAACAGAAAAAGGAATGGAGGGAACAGATGCCCCATTCCCATGAAGCAAATACACAGCTAAAGATACAAAACATGCAAATGCAAGTTCGTACTTTACATAGCCCATAACCCGCAAAGGGTTGAAGTTTCTTTTGATAATCATAACTAAAATTCGTGTCTGATAAATATTCCGGGAACTTGGGTTTGCCTATAGTTTTCCCTTCCGGCTTGATTCAGTTCATAGGCCAATCCTGCCTGCCATTTGCTTCGCTGTAACCCCAAACGAAAGCGTTGAACAAAGTTCCTTTCAAGCCGATTGGTTAAAGGCAATACACTAAAAAACTCTGCCTGCAAAAACATGCGGAAATTAGCCGCGATATCAGGCGTATATCTGAGTAATAGAAAATGGTCGGCAGAGGCTTCATTCAAGGTGGCAACGGCCCAGCTAAATAGCGTAAAGTCTTTTGCTTGATGCGCAAATTGCAAGCCTACTTTGGGTTGAAGCGCGCGATTGGTAACCTGCAAAACAGCTACCGGAGCAAATCCATGCAAATAGGATGGATTATACGAAATGGCTTGTGTGGCTCCAAACTGGGGCAAATTGGATTTTGAATCCATATCCGGATAAAGACTCATGCGCACCCGATTAAAATACAAAAGCGCTCCTGTTCCCTCTGGTTTGCCTTGAAACTTTCGGAAGAACATGAGGTCGTAGGTGCTTCGCTTTTCACTTACAAACCACTCAACAGGAAGTTGAGCTTTGGCTATGCTTGAGCAAACAAGCATAGCCAAAAGCAAAATAATAGAAAAAAGCTTATGCCTCATGTGAAATTAAACCCAGTCGGTTGCCCTCAGAATCCATAAAAATTGCTGCATAGCCAAACTTGCCCAAATTTATTTCGGGTACTAGCACCTGGCCGCCTGCAGGAGCGATCCGCTTTACCGCCTCTGCCAAGGGTCCAAAGGCGTTTAGGTAAATCAGCGGACCTTGGTTTGATGGCAAAAAATCAGGCCTACATACTACCGAACCACCAACAGCTTCTCCAGTTGAAAAGGGCACATCAAACAGAATCAAATCACCTTGTCCAAAAGTTCCCATTCTCACTTTTGCAGGAAGCACCGCACTGTAGAAAGCAAATGCACGAGATAAGTCAAGTGCAGGTATTTCAAACCAATTTAAAGCATGCATGATTATGCGTTTAAAAGGTCAACCACCATTTCAGCTGCTGCTGCACCCGAGTTCTGTTGCTGTCCGGTGATTAAAAAACCATCTTGAATGGCATACGAGGAGAAAGGAGCAGCAACTTTAAACTGTGTATCCGCCAATTTGCGCGCTTCTTCTTCAATGCGGTAAGGCTGAATCTTCATGCCCACTGCTTGGTCGGCAAAGTCTTCTTCAGCATCAGCAAAACCTGTCCAAGTTTTGCCCTTCACTAACAATTCTCCTGAAGAAAGGCGGGTTTCAAGAAGAAGTGTGGTTGAATGGCATACCGCAGCGGCTGGCTTACCCGCTTCATAAAAAGAAGCAAATAGCTTTTGCAAGGTTTCATTGCCTTTAAACGTGTACATCGGACCTTGACCTCCTACCAAAAAAATGGCATCGTACTGGTTCATGTTCACAGTTGAAAGGGCAGGCGTATTTTCGAGCATAGCAAGGAAAGAGGGCTGTTGCAAATAACCAAGGGTGATAATATCATGAGCCGAATAACCACTTGGATCTAGCGGGTTGGAATAGCCATCCATTTCAAGCTTACCGCCTTGGGTTGAAACCAATTCAACCTCATAACCTGCTTCCTGAAAAACGCGAAGGGGATGCGTAAGTTCAGCGGCCCAGAAACCAATGGGCCAGCCTGTTTGAGCAGATACTGAAGGAGAACTGGCAACCATTAAAATTTTTCCTTTGGATGGAGCACCATGAAAATGCACATAACGCAATTGTTCTTTCATAATTGGATGTTTTTGGTTTTGGTTTGATAGAACAAAGTTGGATGAGAAGCTATTCAATACTGATATACTTACTTTCAAATGTGATACACACTTTTAGGAAAGTATCAATAAAATCAATAAGTTGCAGGCATGCCTGAATTCATTTACAACAACAAACTGTATTACAATCCGGTTGAATTTGCCATGGACCGCATTGGAGGAACCTGGAAAATGCCCATTCTTTGGCGCTTGAAAGACAAGGTTATGCGCTACAGTGAGCTCAAAAAGGCCATACCCCGAATCACCCATAAAATGCTTACCAGTCAGTTAAGAGAATTGGAAGAAGAAGGATTTATCACAAGAAAAGTATATGCCGTTGTGCCTCCCAAAGTAGAATATGCAATCAGCCCAAGGGGAGAAAAAGCCATTGGCATTATTGAAGCCATCAGGCAATACGGCATTGAGCTGATGAAAGATTTTGGGGTTGATTCGGCAGATACGAAAGCGAAATAAATGGATATCCGATTTGAGATATAGCAATTTGGGAATGATGACTTGCTTCAGGACTCAAGCCTAATCAAATAAAAACAGGATGCATTTTGATAAACGGAATTGGCCCCACTTATTTGATTCTTACTTTTGATTCAAACAAAAATCAATCCCATGAACAAAACCCTATTCCTATTGGGCTGTCTAACTATTATTGCCTGCGGAGAGAAAAAAATGGAACGAACACAAATCAAGCTTGATGCTTATCCCGAAACACGAAAGGATAGCACAAGCAACACCTATTTTGGTACACCAGTGGCCGACCCTTACCGTTGGCTTGAAAACGATACTGCCGCCGAGGTGGTTGAATGGGTAAAAGCAGAAAATACAGTAACTCAGAATTACCTCAACCAAATTCCCTTTCGCAATAAAATCAAGGAAAGACTTACCAAAATCTGGAATTTCCCCAAGTATGGCTCGCCTTTTAAAGAAGGCGATTACTACTTCTTCTACAAAAACGATGGCTTGCAAAACCAGGCTGTTTTATACTACCAAAAAGGCTTAAATGGAACACCTGAAGTGTTTCTCGACCCAAATACCCTTTCGGCAGATGGAACCGTTTCATTGGCCAGCGTAAGCTTTAGCAAAGACCATAAATATTGCGCAGTTGGCGTTGCCAGTAGCGGCTCGGATTGGAATGAAATTTTTGTGATGGATGTTGCCACCAAACAAAAGCTTTCCGATAAAATCAATTGGGTAAAATTTAGTGGCGCAACATGGAGTGAAAATGGATTCTACTACAGTCGCTACGATGAGCCCAAGAAGGGCAAGGAGTTTAGCAACCAAAACGAGTACATGAAAATTTATTTTCACACCTTGGGAAAAACCCAAGCCGAAGACCAATTGGTGTACGAAGACAAAGCCCATCCTTTGCGCTATTTCAATGCCGGCATTACAGAAGACAATCGCTTTTTGATTATCAATGTTTCTGAAGGAACCAGCGGCTCCGAAATTTTGGTTAAAGATTTAAGTAAAAAAGAAACCGGATTCAAAACCCTATTCAAAGGCTTTGCCAACAACTATACTGTAGTTGACAATATAGGCGATAAAATTCTTGCGCTTACCGATTACGAAGCACCGCGCTACCGCCTGGTATTGGTTGATCCGGCAAAGCCGGAAGCTGCCAATTGGCAAAACATCATACCCGAAGGAAAAGATCTCTTAGAATCGGTATCCACTTGTGGGAACAAACTCTTTAGCACTTACCTACACGATGCAAGTTCAAAGCTTTATCAACACGATATGAGTGGTAAAGTAGAACTGGAAATTCCATTACCTGGTATTGGAACTGCTAGTGGAATTAGTGGCAAAAAAGACGACAAGGAAGCCTTCTTCAGCTTTACTTCGTTCACCAATCCCGGAGAAATTTATAGATACGACCTCAGCACCAACAAAGCTGAATTATTCCGTAAAACTGAAGTTCAGTTCAACACCGCAGACTTTGAAACCAAGCAGGTATTTTATCCTTCAAAAGATGGGGTGAAAGTGCCGATGTTTATCATTCATAAAAAAGGGATTGAATTGAATGGCAAAAATCCAACCCTGCTTTATGGCTATGGTGGCTTTAATATCAGCTTAACACCCTCATTCTCGGTTTCACGTATGGCCTTTTTGGAACAAGGTGGCATTTATGCCATTGCCAATTTGCGCGGTGGTGGCGAATATGGTGAAGACTGGCACAAGGCAGGCATGTTAGAAAAGAAACAAACTGTATTCAATGATTTTATTGCAGCTGCAGAATACCTGATCAACGAAAAATATACCTCAAGTGAGAAGCTTGCTATCAATGGAGGTTCAAACGGAGGCTTACTTGTTGGTGCTTGTATGACACAAAGACCCGACCTATTTAAGGTAGCAATCCCTGCAGTGGGTGTGCTCGACATGTTGCGTTACCACAAGTTTACCATTGGATGGGGTTGGGCTGTTGAATACGGAAGCAGCGAAAGCAAAGAGCAATTTGACTACCTCATAAAATACTCGCCCTTACACAATCTAAAACCCGGAACCAGGTATCCGGCAACTTTAGTAATGACAGCCGACCACGACGACCGTGTGGTTCCTGCACATTCATTCAAGTTTGCCGCAGCCCTGCAAGCAGCCCAAGCCAAAGATGGAGAACCGGTATTGATTCGGATTGATAGCAAAGCCGGCCATGGAGCAGGTAAGCCAACAGCCAAATTAATTGAAGATGCTACCGATTTCTGGAGTTTTGTGCTCTGGAATTTGGGAGAAGATTTTAAAGAAGTTCAATAAACACCAACAAAAAAGCCGGCTAAGCCGGCTTTTTTTTATTTAGGGTCTGTTGTTTAATTCAGATCTGCATTAGATTCGAGGATAAGCCTGGTGGATAGTGCTCCTGTACAGCCATCCAGGCTTATCCGAAGAAGATGATGCGGAGCTGAATTAGCGAATCAGCAAGAATGCTGCAAAGCAAAAGACTGTAAAATTCACAAAAACCGTTTCAAAGCCTTGCAGAAGAATATTCCATCCACGATTAAATTCTTTTCAATCAGCAAATTGAGCGTTAATCAGCAAGCCCTATTCAGGGTTAAGACTATTCATAACCCAAAGCCGGAGCAAGCCATTTTTCAATGTATTCCACCGATTCGCCTTTGCGGCGGGCATAATCTTCTACTTGGTCTTTCTGAATTTTTCCTACGCCAAAATACTTGGATTCCGGATGGGCAAAGTAGAAACCACTTACCGATGCGGCAGGATACATCGCATAGCTTTCGGTTAGGCTGATGCCTGTTGCCTTTTCCGCATCCAGCAACCTAAACAAGGTAGCCTTTTCAGTATGATCAGGACATGCCGGATATCCGGGTGCAGGACGAATACCTTGATAAGCTTCCTTAATCAACTCTTCATTGCTCAAAGCTTCTTCTGAAGCATAGCCCCAAAACTCCTTTCGCACCCGCTCATGCATGCGTTCCGCAAGTGCTTCTGCAAGCCTGTCGGCAATGGCTTTAATCATGATGCTGTGGTAATCATCGTGGTCTTTTTCGTAAGCCTCAACCAGCTTTTCAATCCCAATACCTGCAGTAACTGCAAACCCGCCCATGTAATCGTTGGTAGCATCCGATTCAGCCACAAAATCAGCCAGGCAATAGTAATGCTGACCTTCGGCTTTTTCCGATTGCTGACGTAGGAAATGGAAGCTCTCTTCAGTTCCATTTACATCCAATTTTACATCATCACCAGCGCGTTTGGCAGGCCAAAATCCTAAAACGGCACGAGCTTGAAGCAATTTATTCGAAATAACCAGATCGAGCATCTTATTGGCATCTTCAAAAAGCTTCGTTGCCTCTGTACCAATTATTTCATCGGTTAATATTTGAGGATACCTTCCGGTTAATTCCCAGGTGGCAAAGAAAGGAGTCCAGTCGATGTAATTCCGAAGCTCGTCCAAGGGATAATCTTCAAACACACGAGTGCCTGTAAAACTTGGTTTAACCGCATTGCTCAGACTAACCTTTACATCTTTTTGGCGAGCCTGTTCAATTGGAACAAAGTTCTTTTCGCGCTTGCGGTTTTTATACTCTTCTCTGAATTTTTCGTATTCTTCTTTGATGCGTTTGTGGTAAACCGGACCATGTTCTTTACTAATCAAGCTTTGCACCACCGGAACACTCTTACTTGCATCAATCACGTGTACCACCGAACCGCTGTAATGCGGATCTATTTTAACCGCAGTGTGCACGCGGGAAGTAGTTGCTCCACCTATCAACAAAGGAATTTTGAGTCCCATGCGTTCCATTTCCTTGGCAACTCCCACCATTTCATCCAGAGAAGGAGTAATCAAGCCACTCAAACCAATGGCATCCACCTTTTCTTCAACAGCTTTAGCAAGAATTTTTTCGGTTGGCACCATCACACCCATATCAATTATATCAAAATTGTTACAGGCCAGCACAACGCCTACAATGTTCTTTCCAATATCGTGAACATCGCCCTTAACGGTAGCCATCAGAACCTTACCTTGTCCGCTACCGGTAGTGCCGTTCAGTCGCTTCTCTTCTTCCAGGTATGGAAGGAGGTAAGCAACCGCTTTCTTCATAACACGTGCACTTTTAACAACCTGAGGAAGGAACATTTTTCCGGAACCAAACAAATCACCCACCTGATTCATGCCGGCCATCAATGGGCCTTCAATTACCTGCAAAGGCCTTTCAAAAAGTTTGCGAGCTTCTTCGGTATCTTCATCAATAAAATCAACAATTCCTTTTATGAGGGCATGGCTAAGACGCTGTTCTACACTTGCATTTCTCCACTCCAAATCAAACACTTTCTCTTTGCCTTTTCCTTTTACCTTCTCGGCATATTCAAGCAAGCGTTCGGTAGCATCATCGCGACGATCCAACAATACATCTTCAACGTATTCCAAAAGCTCTTTGTCGATTTCATCGTACACCTCAAGCTGACTTGGATTGACGATACCCATGTCCATGCCATGCTGAATGCCGTGGTATAAGAACGCAGAATGCATAGCCTCGCGCACTTTATCGTTTCCACGGAAAGAGAACGACACATTGGAAACGCCACCACTAATCTTAGCACCCGGCAAATTCTCCTTGATCCATTTGGTGGCATTGAAGAAGTCGAGCGCATTTCTGCGGTGCTCCTCCATTCCTGTTGCCACAGGAAAAATATTCGGGTCGAAAATGATATCACTTGCAGGGAAATGAACCTTTTCAGTTAAAATGCGGTAAGCTCTCGAGGCAATTTCGATTCGGCGCTCGTAATTATCAGCCTGACCTACTTCATCAAACAGCATAACAATAACGGCAGCACCAAAACGCTTAACTGTTTTGGCTTGATGAATAAATTCGGCTTCACCCCCTTTTAAAGAGATTGAATTCACGATGCATTTTCCTTGCACGCATTTCAAGCCGGCCTCAATAATTTCCCATTTGGAAGAATCAATCATCACCGGAACACGGGCAATATCAGGTTCTGCAGCAACCAGGTTCAGGAATTTCACCATGGCTTCTACCCCATCAATCATTCCTTCATCCATGTTAATATCAATAACTTGAGCGCCGCCTTCTACCTGTTCGCGGGCAACATCAAGCGCAGCCTCATACAAGCCCTCCTTGATAAGGCGAAGGAACTTCTTGGAACCGGTAACATTGGTACGTTCACCAACATTAACAAAATTGGTTTCCCTAGTAATGATTAAAGGTTCAAGACCGCTGAGTTTGAGAATATATGTCATTTCTTGCTATGGCTTTAGGCTATGGCTATGGCCTAACCTATTTTGTTTTAATCGAATTTTCAATTTTATGAATCAATTGGAGAATTTGTTTTTGAATTATCTGCAAATCTCCAATTAACTCGTTTAACCTGTCTTTTTCTAGAAGTCCAATTTCAGAAGATATTACCAATTGGGTTTCTACTTCATAAGCTGAGCCTAATGCTATCTCAAGGTACCTTTTAAAATCACTTTCACTCGACCTTGAACAACCTTCAGCAATATTGGAAGGAATGGAAGTTGCTGCCCTAATGAGTTGAGAACTTAATCCAAATCGCTCCTCTTTAGGAAAGCTCGCAACTAACAAATAGATGGACTTGGTTAGTTGAATGCTATCCTTCCAAATGGCGTATTTCCTAAAGTCCCTTGTTCCCATTGTTTCCAAATTTTTCCTCTAGCCATAGCTAAAAGCCATAGCCATCGTTTTCCAATTGCTAATGGCCAATAGCTAATGGCACGGCAACCTTCCTCGGTGGATACTTCGCAGCAACCTCAGCAATGGCTTTGATATGATCTGGAGTTGTCCCGCAGCAACCGCCAAGAATATTCACCAGTCCTTCTTTGCAAAACTCTTCCACTTGTTGGGCCATATAAGCAGGCGATTCATCGTACTGACCCATTTCGTTGGGAAGTCCTGCATTGGGATAAGCACTCACAAACAGATTGGATTTAGAAGCCAATACCTGCAAGTAAGGACGAAGTGCGCTTGCGCCCAGTGCGCAATTCAAACCAATACTCATCAACGGTGCATGTTCAACACTCACCAAAAACGCCTCGGTAGTTTGTCCACTTAAGGTTCTTCCGCTGGCATCTGTAATGGTTCCGCTAACCATGATGGGGTAGTTTTTTCCACGCTCTTCAAAAACTTCCTGAGCTGCAAACAAGGCTGCTTTTACGTTTAAGGTATCGGTAACAGTTTCCATCAAAAGCAAATCTGCGCCACCATCCAACAAAGCTCCAATTTGCGTTTTGAAAGCCTCACACAATTCATCAAAAGAAACCGCCCTAAAACCTGGATCGTTTACGTCTGGTGACATGGAAGCCAATTTGGTGGTTGGACCCATAGAGCCGGCAACAAAACGAGGTTTAGACGGCGTAAGCGCAGTAACTTCATCGGCAACCTCACGAGCTATTTTAGCAGATTGGTAATTGATTTGATACACCCAATCCTCCCCCAAATAATAATCAGCTTGAGCAATTACAGTTCCACTGAAGGTATTGGTTTCAAGAATATCTGCACCGGCATCCAGGTATTGGCGATGAATGGCTTTAATTACATCGGGTCTGGTAATGGAAAGCAAATCATTATTGCCCTTGAGGGAATGCGGATAATCCTTTAAAGCCTCGTTTCTAAAATCTTTTTCCTCCAGCTTGTAGCGCTGAATCATAGTACCCATAGCGCCATCAAGAATTAGGATGCGCTCTTTTAGTAAGTCGTAAATATTCATTTCTTTTCAGCTTAAATTGCCTCAAAAGGGCAAAAAAAGACCTTTTAAAGCAGGTACTTTTCCAAGAAAATGCAAGCTGGGCTGGTGTTTGCGCCCGAGAGCGCTTTACACTTATCAGCTCTTCCTGCCGGAAGATAGGTGTTGGCACTACGGAAAATCCGACTTGCCAAGACATCATTGGGCCTATTCCCTCCGTCTTTCTGGATAAGTCTGACAAAGATGCTTAATCTTTTGTGCATATCCAACGAAAACAGGGAATTAGCAAAATTTTACTTCCAGCTAAAGCCGCATTAACCGTGCTTCTTCAGGTACAAATCAAAATCAAGGAACAACTTATTTTTTCATTTTCAAGGGATTACGAAAAATTAGCCTATATTTGCGGCTCATTTTAATAGAGTACTTTGAAAAAATTTAGTGAATTGGGCGTAGACACGCTCATCCTGAATGCGATTCAGGAAATGGGGTATGAGTCTCCAACCCCTATCCAAGAACAAACCATCCCGGTTTACTTGGAAACCCAGAGAGACATTTTGGGATTAGCCCAGACGGGCACCGGAAAAACAGCCGCTTTTGGCATTCCGCTAATTCAACTTGTTGAACCTCAAAGCAGGGCAGTACAAGCCTTGGTTATTTGTCCAACCCGCGAACTTTGCCTTCAAATTTCTAAAGACTTGTATGCGTACAGCAAGTACAAGCCGGGAATGAACATTGTTTCCGTTTATGGAGGAAGCAGCATTGAAAAACAGATTAGTGAAATCAAACGCGGAGCGCAAATTGTTGTTGCAACTCCAGGCCGTTTAATGGACTTGATGGGACGCAATGCCGTTCGAATCAACGAGGTGTCTTATGTGGTTTTAGACGAAGCCGATGAAATGCTTAACATGGGTTTTGAAGAAGATGTTGAATACATCCTCTCTCATACGCCCGAGCAAAAAAGGGTTTGTCTATTCTCGGCTACCATGCCTCGCGAAATCAGAAACATTGCAAACAGGTACATGAATAGTCCTGTTGAAATTTCTGTAGGTAAAAGCAATTCCGGAAATGCCAACATCACTCACCAGTATGCTACTGTTCATGCAAAAGACAAGTATGCTGCGCTAAAACGCTATATCGACTTTAACAGCGATAGCATTTATGCAATCATTTTCTGCAAAACCAAGAATGAAACGCAGGAAATTAGCGACAAACTAATCAAAGACGGTTACAATGCAGATTGCTTACACGGCGATTTAAGTCAAGGCCAGCGCGAAAAGGTAATGAACCGTTTCCGCCACCATGCCATTAAAATCTTATTGGCAACAGACGTTGCCGCTCGTGGTATCGACGTAACTGCACTTACCCATGTTATCCACTTCCAGCTACCTGATGAAATTGAAAACTACACACACAGAAGCGGAAGAACTGGTCGCGCCGGCAAAACAGGTGTTTCTTTTACCCTGTTAAACATGCGCGAAGGTGGTCGTTTGAAGGATATTGAACGTTTGAGCAATATCAAATTCGAGCGCATCATGATTCCATCTGCCCAGCAGGTGCGCGATAAAAAATTATTGGCCTTTACCGATACCATCATCAATACCGAAATTGAAGAAACCATTTTCGATAAAGAGGTTGAACGTGCGATTGAAGCCTTGATGATGTTAGACCACAAAGAATTGGTTCAAAAAATTCTTTCATTGGAATTGCGTCGCTTCTCTGTTGACTTCGTAAACGACCCTGATTTGAATGCCAGCGGCAATGATCGCAGCAGCGGTAAAGAAGGTTCTTCAAGCCGCGGATACAAAGGAAATCGCGTATTCGTAAGCTTGGGTAAAAAAGACGGATTTGATATTCGTAGCTTCAAAGATTGGGTTGCTGAATTAAGCGGTATTAGCTGGAAAAACCTGCATGTTGATGTAAGCGGCGTTTACAGTTTTGTAGATGCAGCTCCCGAACATGCCGATAAAATCATTACTTCCCTAAACGGTGGTGAATTCAATGGCCGTCCGGTTCGTGCCGAGCTTAGTGGTGATAAACCAAGAGGCGGCGGAGGCGGTCGCGGTGGATACCGTGGCGGTGAAGACCGTGGTGGTTTCGGAGGTGATCGTGGTGGTGATCGCGGCGAACGCTCTTCGGATCGTGGCAATAGCCGCGGGTTCCGCAGTGGTGGTAGCTCTGAGCGCTCTTCCGGCGGAAAACGTCCTTACGGAAAAAGAGAAATGGAAGGCAGTGGAAGCCGTCGTCGTCGCTAGACTGACAACTATCACAGAATTTCACTAGTAAAGTAGCCGGAGAGTTAAACCTTTCCGGCTATTTTTGTTTTATTGATACTAATATGCGTAGCGAAAAAGAAATCTGGGAAGCTCTCGAAGTGGTGAAAGACCCTGAAATTCCAACCTTATCCATGGTTGATATGGGAATTATTACCAAGGTAGAGGTTCGCGATGAGGATACCGTTTTTGTAGAAATGACCCCAACATTCACCGGCTGTCCCGCGCTGAAAATGATGGAACAAATGGTTCGCGACAGGCTGCTGGAGATTGGCATCAACAATCCTTTGGTTCAAACCACATTCGATAAACCCTGGGATAGCAATAAAATTACTGAAAGGGGTTTGCTTTGTTTGAAAAAGCATGGATTGGCTCCTCCTCCCAAGCATGAAGGAGAAATTACAGACGCATTGCTGGAGAACGTACACTGTCCTTTTTGTGGAAGCAATAATGTAGAATTGAAATCACCCTTTGGTCCAACCTTATGCCGGAGTTTACATTACTGCAACAACTGCCTTCAGGCATTTGAGCAATTTAAACCGGTGGTTTAGTTTGGGGCTTAACCCCTAAACATAATATCTTTAATGTTCAATTGAAGATTCACGTGGCCATTGAAATGATTCTCTTCAATGGTATAACAGATATCAAACGAGATACCCTGAGCAACTTTATCGTAATGCTCTCCAAGGCCGAAACCAATGGCTTTGAATATCCGTCCGCCGTTTTCTTGGGTTAAACTCAACTTCAGGTGATTGTTGCCAACTATAGTTGCATCTCCCACATCCCACACATTCTTACTCATAAACACCGGATTGAAATTTCCGGGACCAAATGGAGAAAACTGTTTAAGGATACTGAAAAACTTAGGGGTAATTGTACGGAGATCAATCTCCATGTCGTACTCAATTTCCGGAGTAAGGCTTCTATTTTCAATCGTCTTTGCAACAACTTGTTCAAAACGCTCAATAAATTGAGGTAGGTTTTCAAGCTTCAAAGTCAACCCCGCAGCGTGTGTATGCCCACCATACTGATCCAACAAATCGCTGCACGATTCAATGGCGCTGTACAAATCAAAACCTTCCACCGAGCGCGCAGAACCAGTAGCCATACCATTGCTTTCGGTTAGAATTATGGTTGGTCTGTAGTATTTTTCAATGAGTCGTGATGCCACAATCCCAATCACACCTTTATGCCACTCGTTGTGAAAAAGAACGGTGCTCTTGCGATTGATGAAATCGGGATCCTTCTCAATCAAATCAAAAGCATGTTCGGTAATGGTTTGATCAAAGCTTCTTCGTTCGTTGTTGTGCTGATTAACCTGAGTTGCAATTTTGCGGGCCTCTTCATCCGAATTGGATGTCATTAAACGAACAGAGTCTTTTGCATCCGCGATCCTTCCGGCAGCATTAATTCTCGGCCCAATAAAGAACACAATATCATTTACACTGTACTCAGGTCTATCGGGATAGGTTTCAAGCAAGGCTTTCAAGCCGTTGTTGGGTTGATCTTTCAATCGCTTTAACCCGTAATGCGCAAGCACTCTGTTTTCGTCGAAAATGGGAACCAAATCAGACGCAACACTAACTGCTGCCAAATCCAAAAAGCGCTCTACCTCTTTGGAAGGAATTTCATGGCGCATGGCGTAAGCCTGTAGAAGCTTATAACCAATTCCGCATCCGGAAAGCTCTTTGAACGGATAAGGACAATCTTTCTGTTTTGGATTTAAAACAGCCACCGCATCCGGAATTTCATCTCCAGGTAAGTGGTGATCGCAAATAATAAAATCTATACCCTGACTCTTGGCATAATTCACCTTATCGGTTGATTTTATACCACAATCCAAAGCGATAATGAGGGAAAATCCATTGTTTCGAGCCCAGTCAATCGACATAAAGCTGATTCCATATCCCTCGGTATACCTATCTGGAATGTAAAAATCAACATGCGGATAGCGCTCAATCAAAAAACCATAAACGGTAGATACCGCAGTGGTACCATCAACATCGTAATCGCCGTAAACTAAAATTTTCTGATTTCCTGCAATGGCATCATCAATACGATTGATGGCCTTGTCCATACCCTTCATCAGGTAAGGGTCATGTAAATCGCTGAGCTGGGGTCTGAAAAATTTCTTTGCCTTCTCAAAACTATCCATACCTCGCTGCACCAAAATGCTGCTGAGAACTTTATTCAGGTTTATGGCCTTTGAAAGTTCCTCAACCAGATTCTTATCGGGAGCTATTTTGGATATCCAGCGTTTTGACATTTAAGCTTGCAAGATAGGGATTTTTTCAGGCTTAGCCTTGGACCTTCTTGAGATTGAGCAAGATTAAAACTGATAATCAGCGGGTTTTTATGAATAAGCACATACACTTACCTTTGAATTTAAGATGGCCTTAATTTTATTACTTGAAACCTCAGGCGAGAAATGCTCGGTTGGAATTGCAAAAGACGGAATAACAATTGGTCTGAAAGAAATCACTCAACCCAATCAGCATGCCTCTCAGTTGCAAATTCTAGTGGAGGAACTGCTTCAGCAGCTAAGGCTTGAACTGAAAGACTTAAACGCCGTGGCCGTTTCAAAAGGACCAGGCTCATATACCGGATTGCGTGTTGGCGTGTCGGCTGCAAAAGGCTATTGCTTTGGTCTTGATATACCCCTCATTGGTATTTCAACTCTTGAAGCGCTGAGCTGTTCGGCAATTGCGTCCAATTATCAAGCCGATGCCTTGTACTTACCCATGATAGATGCCCGAAGAATGGAAGTGTTCTGCCAGTTAAGAAACGCAAACAACGATGCCATCAATGAGGCTGAGCCTATTATACTTGAAGAATCAAGCTTTTCAGGAATCGAACAGCCCATTCTTTGTTTTGGCTCGGGAGCCGAGAAATTCGTGACGAAGTTCCCAAAATCAGGAATCAAGCTACTTCCCCATATCGAATTATCAGCTGGCAATTTGGCCGGACCTGCTGAAGAACGCTATCAAGCAGCCGCATTTGAAAACTTAGCTTATTTTGAACCGTTTTATCTGAAAGAATTCTATTCAACCCAAAAAATAAAAGAATGATAGTAGAACAACTTTATACAAGCTGCCTGGCACAGGCGGCGTATTACATTGAAAGCAATGGAGAAGCTGCCATTATTGACCCAATAAGGGATATTGAACCTTACATGGAAAAGCTGAATGAGCGAAAAGCAAAATTGAAGTACATTTTTGAAACCCATTTCCACGCAGATTTTGTAAGTGGCCATCAGGATTTAGCCAAGAAAACCGGTGCTGAAATTGTGTACGGACCTGAAACTGTTTCCAACCTGCCCATTCGCATTGCAACGGATGGAGAACTTTTCAATGTTGGAGATCTAAACATTCAAGCCATTCACACACCTGGCCATACCCCTGAAAGCACTTGCTTCCTGCTTATTCAAGCTGATGGAAAACACCATTGCTTGTTCACAGGTGATACTCTTTTTGTAGGAGACGTGGGCAGACCTGATCTGTTGGATGGGAAAATTACCAAAGAAGAACTTGCTTCAAGAATGTTTGATTCCGTTCAAAAACTGAAAAGCTATTCAAATGAGATTCTGGTTTACCCAGGACACGGAGCAGGTTCAGCCTGCGGAAAAAACATAGGTAAAGAAACCTTCAGTACATTAGGCGAACAAAAAGCATCCAATTATGCTTTAAAAATTGAATCGAGAGAGGAGTTCATTGCAAGCATTACCGCAGGAATAGCTCCTGCTCCAGCCTACTTTTCTAAAGATGTTGAGTTGAACCGCAACGGATACAAAAGCTACGAGGAAATTTTAAAAACCGGCTTAACACCTCTTGATGTCGAAACCCTAAAAACCAAAATCAAAAATGGGGCAACACTTATCGACAGCAGACTACCCGATTTCTTTGAACATGGCTTCGTTCCAGGTTCCATCAATATTGGCCTGAATGGACAATTCGCAATATGGGCAGCCACTTTGCTCGATTTACAAAGCGAGATTGTTTTGGTATGTAAACCGGGCACGGAAAAGGAAACCGTTTCCCGCTTGGCACGAGTAGGTTTTGATTCGATTTCAGGCTATTTAGATAACGGATTTGATGCCTGGAAAGATGCAGGCTTACGTTATGATATGGTGATTTCCATTTCGGCGGAAGAGTTGGCCTTGGATGCAAAACACAATCCTAAAGCCACAATTTTGGACGTAAGGAAACCTGAAGAATTCAAATCCGGTCATGTGTTCAATGCAAAAAACCTTCCCTTGAATGGGTTGATTTCAGGTTCTGAGAATCTTGATAAAAACCAAGAACACTTGATTCATTGTGCTGGTGGATACAGAAGCATGATTGCAGCCAGCATGCTAAAGAAGAATGGCTTTTCAAACATTAAAAACGTTTGGGGCGGCTTTGAAAAAATCAAAGAAGAAAAGGTAGAAATTCTTTCAAACTAAGCCCGGATTATGCATTTGAACTTCGTCATGAGGGCCAAAAGGCCAAAGAAATTGGCAGTTTCCCGAGCAAGTCATAATGCATCTTTATGGCGAGTGAGGAAAACTGAGTTTACGCCCAATTTCACAGGCATTTTGGCCAGTAATAGATGGTCAAATGCGTATTCCTGGCTAAGTTAATCCACAAAAAAAGGGGCCTGGCAGATGCCAGGCCCCTTTTTTTTGCGTTCAATTCATTTATCTGAACAAGGTTACCGAACCTGAATAGCTGTACTTCTTACCACTGAAGCTTGTTGCATTCACCTGATAAACATAGGCGTCTTGCTGACAATCTTCCTTGGTTCGCATATCGGTTCCATCCCAACCAATTTGAATATCATTGGTTCTGAACACCATTTGGCCCCAACGATTAAATACCATGATGTCAATGGATTCAAATCCGGTTGCTGCTACTTTGAAGGTTCTGTTACAATCCAATGGACAAGGAACAGAAGAGTTTCTATAGATAGCCGATGGGATAAACACTGTGATATCTGGCTCTACACGAATCATCTTAGTAATGGAATCAAAGCATCCATACTGATTGACTACTGTAAGTTTAACTGGAATACGTGCAGTATCGGCAGGGAACTTCACATCTTGTGGACTTTCATCATAAAGGATACGATCTGGTCCATTGATATCAGCAGGACCCATGTACCAAATGTATTTCAATGGTGAGTTATCGCCATTGGTCGACTCATTGAAGAAATCGAAATACGGCTTAGCAATGGTAGTGCTAATTGGGTCTGTGCTGAAATTCGCAACAGGTGTTGGCCATGCAAAAACCTGAGCAGTTGAAGTATCTGTACAACCACTTGACTCCACAACTAAATAGATGGTTCTAGTTCCGGCTGTTGTATAGGTTCTACTGTACACTTTGTCGTTAGCCGGATCGCTGTTCAAACGAGCTGAGCTAAGTGAACCTTCATACCAATTGAAGTTTGGTGTTGGAACACCAGGATCACCTGCAGTAAATACAGAATTCAGTGTAACATTATACCTAGGGTCAACACAACCACGGTCTGGTGCAATTACAAAATTCGCATCTGGTTTTGGAAGTATTGTAAAGGTAGCCTGATCTGTGGCAGGAGCACAACGGTCATTGTTGGTTGTTGTAGCAACGAAAGTGATAGTACCCCGAGTGATATCAGAAGGCAATGCATTGTAAGTAATACCTGAAGTACCATTGTTTACGATATTGGCATTGTTTCCATCAGGAGTAGTCCAATTTACTCCATACGGAGAAGAAGGAACAGTATCAAATCCAACAGTAAACGAAGCATCGTAGGCACAAACTACCGAACCCGACTGAATGGCCAAACGAGGAGGCAATTGAACACGAATATCAATTGAGTCTCTATTGCTACATCCAGTACCCGGATCTGTGAAATAATACTTCACGTTATAAACTCCATTTTGAATTCCTGGTGTATTCAAATTGAATGTACCTGCAGCAACATTAAATGCGCCTGGCAAATCAGGACTGCTAAACATGGTACCACCATCAGCAGCTCCGGCAGGGTCCATAAAGAAGGTTACCATTCCGTTGGTTGTACAAACTGCCGAATCGGAAGGATTATTGTAATCGATGTCAACGTTCGGATTTGCATTTACCTGAATGGAAGCAGGCACTTCAACCACGCAACCTGATGCAGTATCACGGTATACCAATTTGTACTCCTTAGTCATGTTTGGAATAACCGGATGGCTAGGTAGGAATTTGCGACCTTGAGTTAGTGCAGCTGAATAAGACTCATCAACAAAATCCATTTTCCAATAGCTGGTTTGTGGATTTGTTGCATTGGTAGAACGTCCCATCATCCAAGTATCCAGATTGATGGTATCACCCGATTTACAAACCGAAGCTCCAACACCCGAAACCAATATTGGCGATTTGATTACACGGAAGACTGTGGTATCTGTACCTACGCAACCACCTGTTGGAGATGCAATTGAAACACCTGCAATTGGAGGAGCAAACAACACGCTATTGGAAGGCGGGAAGTTTGTGGTAAACTGATAGGTAAGTACGTTTGTATCCGGTAAGTTTTTAACATCCGCACCCTTAGGGTCAAATGCATAGTAGTTCTGACCAGGTGTAGTCTTGATTACACCACGACCAAACCATTCTTCATTGATTGCAAGGGCACCACCATTTGGTGAATAACCTTGGTTAGCTGGCCTTAAATCAAATATAGCTCCGCTGTTATCACACAAGGTGCGGTTTGGACCTGCATTAATTGTTGGAACAGGGAATACTGCAACCAATAAAGAATCACGAATTGAACAACCTTGGTCGTCTACAACCTGAATGTAAATGTAATTGCCATAAGGCTGATTTCCATTTGATGGTGGAAGGAAAGCCAAATTATCCACGAGCAATTGGTTTCCACTTATCGCCAACGGGTTTCTAGGATAAGTCCAGGTGCGGTTTACCAATGTTTTATTGGTAGAATTCACAACTGGTAAAGAAATGATATTGTTGGTACGACAAAGCGGAATTGAAGTTGGACGATTAATAACTGGCAGCTCATTTACCTTCAACTCCATTGTATCCACATTGGAACAAGTAACTCCACCATAAGTAATATAGCCTGTTACCTGGTATTGGGTGGTTGTAGGTGGTGAGATAACATAGGTTGGCTGATTAGATAAAACTGGGCTTGAGCCTGTAACCGGAACAGCGCGCCATTGGAAAGAATCAATCGCAGCAGTAGTTCCAATAGCAGTTAATGTTATAGGTGCATCATTGAAACAAATGGTTCTATCTGGGCCAGCACTTACAGGAACTGGAAGATTAAAGTAGATGTTTGAGCTTTCTACACGCACACAACCAAAATTATCGGTTTTGGTTACGGTGTAAACTCCGCTATCTCTTGGTATGATTTTCTGTGAAACTGAGTCATCAAGAACAGGTGCTACAGGAGATTTTCTCCAGCGCCAAGTTCCAACCGAACCGAAACTATTTCCTGCATCAAGTGTATCAAGCGTACCAGGACATAAACGCATAGCCGGAACTAATTCAGGAACGGGGAGATTTCTGGTGAACACATTGAAAGTAGCAGAGTCACGGCAATTGTTCAAATCGCGAATCAACACCTTATACTGAGTGTTGTTACCAGCATTTACAGGATTCAGTGTAACGTTTGAATCCAAGCTTTCTGCACGAACAATATTGGTTGAGTTCAAACCACCTAAATAATAGGTATAACGGTAAGCAGCACCAAGTGGAGTACCACCTTTACCAAATGATTTCAGGGAAACCGGAGAACCAAGACAGTTGAATGTATCACGAATGCTCACATCCAAAGGCTCACCAATATAAACCGAGTCGATGATGTTATCATTAGGACAACCATTTGGCGCAGGAGGAGCAATGGTTGTTAAGCGCAACTTAACTCTATGCCAACCCGCTTGGGTAAACCTGTGGTTTGAAACAGTTGGTCCGGTGTAGGTAACATAAGAGTTTGATCTTGGGCCATTCTCAACCTGGAACTGGGTATATGAGTTATTTAACTGCACATTATTAGTAAGCGTGTAGCCAAAATCATAGAAACCACAATTCTTATTTGTTTTAATAATTGTAGCTAATGGAATCCTTCGGACTGTAACCGCGAATGATCTTGTAACGCGCGAAGGCAATGGACAAGCCCTATCTTTTGCTGTTACAATAAAATAATACGGCAGATTGTTCGCCATACTCGCCGGTGGTGTCCAACAGAACCTGAAACTATCCAAACGAGGGCCTAATACTTTTCTTTGGCTTACATTATACAAAGGCTGGAATGTGGCACCATTTGCAGTAAGGTTAGCAGGAGCATTCCAGGTAATATCGGTAGTATCCCAACCTGCAGTATTGTCCCAAGCAGAAATAATCACACAAAGTTGCTGGCCTGCACAAATAGCATAGCTGTAATTGGGCTGAGGCGAGGTTAAGGTTCCGTCATTATTATATGTTCTTAGAACCGGAGGGTTGTTTTCATCGCAAAGTTTTGCGTAGAACTGAATATCACGGGTAGTTTTTCCCACAATGGTTGGCACTCCATTAATGGTTTTCCATTGAGTAACCTCAATTACGATATTACTCGTAAATATCATGGTTGGCCTAAATCGGACGTCACCCGTTACAGGGTCAATAAAAATACCCAAAGGCGGCAATGCCGGTGGAGACGTCATTGGAGCTCCCAAATAAGGGAATGGAACTGTTGGAGAATAAGGCGATTGATAAGGAGCTGGAGAGTTTGGTCCAGTCATTACTGGTCCATAAGCATAACTCAAAGAGTCACCGTCTGGGTCAATAGCACCCAAGTTGTAAGTAAAATCCTGTCCAACGCAAGTTACAGCAACCGGGTCATTGGTAAATGTTGGTGCTGAGTTACATGGGGTAATGCATTTGTTGATTGTACAACCTGAGTAATAAGACAAACTACTTGGATTTACCAAAGTAGTAATAGCTGCGTTACGGCAGCAGTCGTTAAAACCAATGTTTACCAAACAACAGTTTGGTGGAACACCACTCAAGTTAACAATACCGGTAAAGGTATAAATTTCAATTCCGGGAGTAAATGAACCGGGAGTACGGGTTCCGCAATTGGTACAAATACTTTTTGCAGCTGCACAAAGCTGGATAATGTCAAAACCACTACCCGCCGCAACGGCCTGAATTGAAGTATTTCCAAAATTTGTACCAAGACATGGAGCCTGAGCACCGGTAATTGACAAGTTTACCGAACAGTTGGTATTCAATGGGCCCGGAGGACATCCGCAAAGAGGAATACCGCCGCAGTCCCTATACCATTTCATGGTAAGCTGGTACTGACCTGGTGTGGAACCCAGACAATTGTACGTAATGTCTGATCCCACAAGGTGAGATGCCTTCAGGCTTTTTCCTGCTGCAAGCGCCATCGCCAGCAGGATAAGCAGGGGCAAAACCCTTTTGAAAAAGTGTAAAACATTTTTCATATCGCTGTTATTTGTTGTTTCCGAATCAAAAGTAATTTAGGTTCTCCTTAATATCTTGTTAAGACTCCCAATTTTATCGAATTTTCCACGAATTATAATTTTCTTAAGGTATTCATTCAGAAAGTTTTAACTAATTAAGCAATGTTTACAGGAAAAAAAACTTTACAAAATTACCCTGAAATTCCTGCTGTTTGGAAGGGAAAAGAGGATGAGCTGCTGGATTTTGCCTCTCTCTTTCCGTTCAATCCCCATTTTTACCTGTCATCCGAGAATGGTCTCTGGAAATGTAAAAATTTTCTCCCTTCAACCCTAGCTGATACCAAAATTTTCTTAGGTGAGGGAAACACTCCTGAAATGGAATTAACCTGGAACAAAAAATTTCAGGTTCGCGTAAAACTTGAACATCTTAATCCGACAGGATCCTACAAAGACAGAGGTGCTGCTGTTCTTATGTCCTACCTCAAAAATCTTGGTATTAAGGAAGTTGTGCAAGACAGCAGTGGGAATGCAGGCGTTTCAATTGCTGCCTATTCCAGAGCAAATCAAATCAAATGCACAGTTTTTGTTCCGGAAAATACGAGCACAGCGAAAATGGCACAAATCAAAGCCTATGGTGCTTATCTAAA
Organism: Bacteroidia bacterium; assembly: GCA_023151275.1. Taxonomy (GTDB): domain Bacteria; phylum Bacteroidota; class Bacteroidia; order UKL13-3; family UKL13-3; genus CAISCU01. Next base: position 254,587 of record JAKLJI010000001.1, read on the forward strand.
AACTATTCCAGGGACCAGAGCGGACTGTGCACATGCAGCATTGCAAGCAGCGGAAAAAACTTTTTATGCTTCTCATTGCTATCACCCTGTTTTTTTTCAGGGAACAAAAACAATGTTACTGGAAATGGCCTTGAATTCAAACTTCAAACTGCCTCATTATTTGATACTTCCGGCAGGAAACGGAACGTTAATTACTGGTTGCAGCATTGCACTAAAAGAACTTGAAGCCGCAGGATTTGATACCTCATCAACCCAAATAATTGCGGTTCAAACAAATTCCTGCAACCCGCTTTTCCAAAAGTTCAATGGATCAAATGAGCAGTTCTCACCAGAACCTAATCCCGGTTTGGCAGAAGGAATTGCTATACCAAACCCGGTGCGTGGAGAAGAAATGTTACAGCGAGTAGCTGAAACGAATGGATTTTGGGTTTCGGTTTCAGAATATGAAATCTTGGAAGCCTGGAAAAAGTTGGCAGCCTTAGGTCATCTGGTTGAATCTACCAGCGCAGCTGTTTTTGCTGCAATTACCCAATTGGAAGAAAAACTTCCTGAAAATTCTCGCATTTGGACCCTTTTCAGTGGGCATGGATTAAAATCTTCCGACAAATTGAATTATTTATGTGCTCAAGATTCCTAATTTGAATCCATGAAACTAATTTTCTTAGTCTTCACTTTTCCAGTTTTCTGGTCGTGTAATTCAAACGACCATTCTTTTGCTGAGGTAAATGAAGCCAAACTTACCTGGGAAATGGTGCAACCACATGTTAGCGGAATTTACAAGGGAAAAGACAGTATTCAAGAACTAAAACAAATTACAAACAACTGGATAACAGAGGAATTACTAGTTCAAGAAGCAGCAGAAAAAGGATTCGACAATTCGCCCGAAATTGAACATTTGGTTAATGATTATAAAAGGCAATTAATGGTTCATTTATTGGAGGAAGATTACTTGCAAAAAAACCTCGATACCAACATCACCGAGCAGGAAATGAGATCCTATTTCAACTCGAATAAGGAAAATTTCATGCTAGGAAAAAACATTGTGAAATTGGTTTTTATAAAATGCCCTAAATCAAGTCCCCAACTGAGTGAATTAAAAAAACTCATTTATCCTTGGAAGGAACAAAATCTTGAAAAACTCCGGGAACTTGCACTTACAAGCTGCGAAAATCATTACCTAAATTCAGAAATCTGGCTTGAATTTGAAGAATTGCTCAAAGAAATTCCAATAAAAACTTACGATGGTGCCCAATTTCTTCAAAACAACAAATTTCTGGAAATCAGCGAGGGTGAATCTGTTTATTTGGTGAATATTATCGACTACAGAGTAAGAAATCAGGTTTCGGAATTTGAATTTGAAAAATTAAATATTCGGAAAATCATCTTGTTCAACCGCAAGAAAGACCTGCTGAACAAGTATAAGAATCAGTTAGTTCAGGATGCCTTTCTTCAAAAAAAGGCAATAATCAATGCCCAAAAAATGGACTAAAATGCAAAAAATCCTCGTTTGGAAAGACCAACTTATCATCTTTTATCAAAAAAGAATCGCAACTCCGCTCCGATTTTCACAGATTTGCATTAACGAATGAAAAAACTAATAGTCCTCTTTTTGGCGTGTATTTCTATTTCCGTGGGGGCGGTCAAAGCTCAGGTTCTAGATGAAATTGTAGCAGTGGTTGCAGATCGTATCATTTTGCGTTCAGACATCGAATTGGCCTACGAGCAATTCTCAAAACAAACAGGCATTACGCATGACAGCATTCGCTGTGAAATCGTAAAACAAAAACTAGTTGAAAACCTGATGATTGTAAAGGCACAGGTTGATAGTTTACCCGTTAATGAAGACCGAATTGACGCCGAAATTGAAGACCGAATCCGGTATTTTGCCAAGCAATACGGGGGCGAAAAAGCCCTTGAAGAAATTTCAGGAAAAAGCATTCAGGAACTCAAGGCTACACAACGAGAAAGTATAAAAAATAGCCAGCTCATTCAGGAAATGCAACGGAAAATAGTAAAAGACATCAAGGTAAGTCCAACCGATATCAAAAACTATTTTAACTCTTTGCCCAAAGACAGCCTCCCCTATTATAGCGCAGAGATAGAACTAGCTCAGTTAATCATAGAACCCAAAATCAGTAAAGAATCCCGGCAAGCTGCTTTTGAAAAAATAAGTGACCTCAGAAAACGGATTGTGGAAGGTGGCGAACGATTTAGTACTCTTGCTTTAATTTACAGCGACGACAAGGTCTCAGCAGCAAATGGAGGAGAACTCGGTTATTTTGGAAGAGGAACTATGGTTCCCGAATTTGAAGCAGCCGCTTTTAAATTAAAACCAGACAGCGTTTCTAAAATTATCGAAACCACCTACGGTTTCCACATCATTCAGGCCATCCAACGAAGAGGGGAAGAAATGAATGCAAGGCATATCCTTATCATGCCTAAGATTTATTCCTCCGATATGGAGAAAGCTAAAAACCGCATGGATAGCATTGTTCAACTGATTAAAATGGACTCTATTAGCTTTGAAAAGGCTGTCCAAAAGTTCTCAGACGATAATGAAACCAAAGGAAATGGCGGATTCATTGGCTCGGGAGGTTTAGGAAACACACGAGTTCCCGTGGATGAACTCGACAAAAACGTTTACCTCTCTGTTTCAAATTTGGAACCCGGAGAAATTTCTGAACCAGAACTTATGGTTCTACCTGGTCCAGACCAGAAAAAAGCATGGCGAGTGTATTACCTCAAGAGCGAAATGCCTCCACATGTGGCGAATTTAAAAGACGATTACCAGAAATTTAACGGACTGGCCTTCAACAAAAAACAATCCGATGCCATGCAAAAATGGATTGAGAAAAACAGAAAAGAGTTTTATATCCAAGTCAATGGACCTTATGCAAAATGTGCAAGCATCAAAGACTGGATTCAACCCCGTAAATAATTAGAATGACACGCGTTTTTGATAACGATACCGAAGCTGCCAAGGCATTACATGCCGATTTTAATTCACTAAAAAGTGAAATAGGAAAAGTAATTATTGGACAAGAAGAAGTTGTTGAACAACTGCTTATCTCCATCTTTGCCAATGGACACTCATTGCTAATTGGACTCCCGGGTTTAGCAAAAACACTACTGGTGAAAACCATTTCGGAGGTGCTTGATTTGAAATTTAATCGCATTCAGTTCACACCCGATTTGATGCCCGGCGACATTACCGGCTCAGAAATTCTTGATGAAAACAGGCATTTCCGATTCATCAGGGGGCCCTTATTTGCCAATATTATTCTTGCCGACGAGATTAACCGTACTCCACCTAAAACCCAGGCAGCTTTGCTTGAGGCCATGCAGGAAAAATCGGTAACTGTTGGCGGTCAATTGCATAAATTGGAATCCCCATTTTTTGTATTAGCAACGCAAAATCCAATTGAACAAGAAGGAACATATCCTTTGCCGGAAGCACAACTCGACCGCTTCATGTTCAACATCAATTTGGATTACCCGGCCTTTCAAGAAGAATTACAGGTGATAAAAAACACCACTGGAAATAAAGTTGTGCAACTCAGGAAAATCATGCATGGCAGCGACATTCTTCAGTTTCAGGAATTGGTTAGGCGAGTTCCCGTTCCGGATAATGTGTTGGAATACGCTGTAAAATTAGTGGTAAAAACCCGCAGAGATTCGGAATTTGCCACACCGGAAGTGAAGCAATACATTGAATTTGGTGCGGGCCCAAGAGCAGGTCAGTTTTTAATTCTTGGAGCAAAATGCAGAGCCTTGGTGTTGGGTAAATTTTCACCCGATATTGAAGATGTAAAAGCCATAGCAAAACCCATTTTAAGGCATCGTTTGTTGCTCAATTACAAGGCAGAATCTGAGCGCATCAAACCCGATCAGCTAATTGAAAAACTACTTTAACTGCTCCTGCATTAATCCGGGGAGAAAACCTATTTGATTCCGTTTTTCTCCCTCCACCATTCATTGAAGGTTTTATCTGCAATTTTGGGCAACTCCCTTCTTTCACCAAAATCTTTTTTGAACAAAGCCCGAAATGAAAAATTACGAACGGTTGTTTGTCGGTTCATGTTTTTTCGGTTCATCATCAATTTTACCCAGCTGAACCAGGCAAGCTTATCTCCTGCTCCAATCAAACCCTGGCTAACTTGGTCTCTGCGGTTACGAATGATTTGATTATGAATATCAATATTTACCGGACAAACGCTTGAACACCTTCCGCAAAAAGTTGAATGGTCACTCAGAAACCCTTGCTTTTCAAAACCTGCTTTTAAAGGTTGAACTACTAATCCAATAGGACCTGCCTGATTACCTAAAAATCCATCATCACTACCTGCAAGACGATAAACCGGGCAAACCGAATTACATGCACCACAATCAATACAAGCCAAAGCCTGTCTTTGGTCGCTTGCAGCAAGTACATTCGATCGGCCATTATCAACGAGTACCACATAAAACTCAGCAGGACCATCCAAATCATCGCGCTCACCGGGACCAGTAATTGTGGTAAACCGATAAGCAGATTGGCCCTTTGAATGTGTTGCATGAAGGGATAAGAACAATTCCAATTCATTTATTGATGGAATCAACTGATCAATTCCTGCAACTACAATATGTGACTTAACAAAAGCAAGATTCAACAAACCCCCACCCGAATTGTCAACCAAAGTAACCTGGCCCGAGTCTGCAATTAAAAACTGAGCTCCTGTAATGGCCAATTCCGATTTAAGCAGTTGCGGTCTGATTTCGTTTCGTATATCACTAACCATTTCGGCGCTATCAGCATCCAGGGTATGGCGGATTGAGTGATTGAGGCGTTTCTTGGTATCTGAAAAAGTAGCGTTGGCAGAAGGAATTTGCGTTGAAAAATGCGGGAGGTTTTGCTCCTGCAAGATGTAATCGGAAATGGAAGAAAGTACAGGATTGCTATTTTTTGATTTGAGAAAAGCATGCAAGCCTATCTCAGCCAGAATTGGAGAAGAGTAAAGCGATGGCGCTGACTTATATCCTGCACGTTGAACAAGTTGATATATTTCTGAGCAAGCCAGATTAGCGTCTGATGCCCAAATAACCTTTCCACCTTTCCGAATAACAGAAGCTTCAAAATCGATTAGAAATTTATCCAGGTTTTCATTCACCTTCCACTTTGCATATGCTGCACGTTGGCGGGCTAATTCCAAGTTCTGATAAAGCCGAACAGCTCGTTTCCTGCGCAGGTCAAGCGAATCATACGAATCAGAAAGCCGCATCCTGAAACTTAAATCAGCGATTCGTTTTGAAACCGAGTTTGAAAAAATTTCTTCCTGCCGCATGCTTTGCAATCAAAAATAGTAATTTTTCTACCTAGCTCATAATTACGTTATCAATAAGTCGCGTTGAGCCGCAAAGTGCAGCAACCAGCGCAATGGCATTGGGTTGAAAGGAATCCAATTCCTTGAGTGAATTCGGGTCACAAACCACTAAATAATCGAGTTTTACTAGTGGATTATTCTGAATTAAATCCCTTGAGGCCTGCAAAGCATCAACCCAACTATTCTCTTCCCAGGAATTACTAAGCTGAAAAAGCGCTTGAGACAACACCAAAGAGGCTTTTCTTTCGGCCTCACTCAATCGAACGTTTCTACTACTCATGGCTAAACCATCTTCCTCTCGCACCACAGGGCACATCACAAAGCTTAGGTTTGCGTTCATTCGATTAATTAGCTCCCTAACCACCAAACATTGCTGATAATCTTTTTGTCCGAAATAAACCTTATTGGGATTTACCAATTCAAACAATCGCCGCACTATGGTAACTACACCATCAAAATGACCGGGTCTATGTGCGCCTTCTAAAACATGGATAAAGTAGCCGTAATCATCGGCTGACTCCTTTTTAAGTCCATCCGGATACATTTCATCTGCTTCAGGGGCAAACAAAATATCGCAATTCTCGGCAGCCAAAAGCATAGCATCCTTATCAAGCGTTCTGGGATACAGCTTTAAATCCTCCGGATTATTGAACTGGGTTGGATTGACGAAAATGCTGCAAACCACAAAGTCATTTTCTGCCTTTGCTTTACGAATTAAAGAAAGGTGACCTTGGTGCAAAGCGCCCATGGTTGGAACGAATCCGAGCGACTTATTCCTGAACTCTTTGGAGTTTAAAACTGTATTTAGGGAAGAAATCCCCTTGCAAAAAATCACTTTAATACCTGGTTTTCAAAAAGGTAAGAAAAATAATACTCCTATTTCGGTCGGAATATTAAGAAAATTATTAACATTATCGTAATTTTGCATACTATTTTTTGTAAAGTCTGTATGGCTAAAAAGAGAGTTCTTTACATCTCTTCGGAGATGACCCCTTTCCTGAAAGTGAGCAGTGTTGGAGAATTGGCAAGAGTTTTACCTCAAGCTACGCAGGAGAAAGACAATGAAATCAGGGTTTTAATGCCAAGATTTGGTTGTATCAATGAAAGACGGAACCGTTTACACGAGGTGGTAAGATTGAGTGGAATCAATATTACTATCGACGACAACGACAACCCTCTGACCATTAAGGTAGCCTCATTGCCAGAAGCAAAAATGCAGGTTTATTTTCTCGATAATGAAGACTACTTCCACCGGAAGCATGTTTATACCGACGAAAACAACACCTTTTTTGGCGACAATGACGAGCGGACTATCTTCTTTTGCAAAGGTGCATTGGAAACGGTAAAAAAACTGGGCTGGCAGCCTGATATTATTCACTGCCAAGGCTGGATGACAAGCTTAATTCCACTTTACCTAAAAACACTTTACAAAGGTGAGCCGGTATTTCGTTTGGCTAAAGTGGTTTATTCCGTGTTTGAAAATCAATTCGACGAGAAATTAGGCAAAGAATTTGCGCGCAAAGCCAGCCTGAATTCAATCGACAACAAACAGGTTTCAACACTTGCAAACGCCGGCTGTTCAGACTTGTATATGTCGGGAATTGAACATGCAGACGCAGTAGTTAAAGCAAGCACGGAAATTGATCCTGCTGTTACCAAATTTATCAAAAAAATCAAGGACAAACCAGTTATTGATCATCCGGAAGCGGATGACAATGTGGATGTTTACATTGACTTGTATGACTCATTGCTTCAGCGCCAGAACTAAATTTTTACTGGCAGCGCTGATAAGTCTGCAATTTATCTCATCCTGTAAGAAGGATTTAAACTCGGTTGGTGCTGAAATCATTGGCGTACGGAATGGTTTCGCAACTGTTTTCGATACCACTATGAGTTTAAACACCTACACAGTGGAGATGGATACGGTAAACACCGGAAGTTTTTTGAGCTATGCCATTGGAAAGCTCAACGACCCAGAAACAGGAATATCCGAAGCCTCGCTCAATTTCCAATACAACCTCCCCGCCAATAATTTCAGTTGGGAAGGTGCCACAAAATTGGATTCAGTTGTTTTGCAGTTAAGGTATCGTGATTTAACCGCTTTGTATGGTGATAAAGATCAAGTGCATACCTTAAAAGTTTATGCGCTAGATGAAGACCTCAACGTTGATTCAAGCTACTATAGCAATCGGGAATTCAAGGTTAAACCAACTGAATACGGAAGTTGGACAGGAAAATTCAACCTAAATGACACGTTGGAGTTAAAACTCGGCAGCTCAACATTCAGACTTCCACCGCATATCCGCATCAAAATGAATGCTAACTTTGAGAGCCTACTTTTTGGTGCTGAATCTAGAGGTGAATTCAGTAGTTCGAGCAATTTTAAAACCGCATTCAAAGGATTTAAGGTGGTTGATGAAACCAACCTCAGTGGAAGTGAAGCCGGAGCAATTGCCTATATCCGTTTCAATACAGATGTAACTGCTCTAACGGCATATTATAAAGACACATTGGCTGCTGACTTTAATGTTGTTTCGCTCAGCGAAGTAACTACCAATACTTACAAATTCAATAGAAAACCGGGATTGATTCAAAAGAGCTTCCAAGGCACCCATAGAGACACCTGTTATGTTCAGGGAATTGGGGGAACAAAAGTTAGAATCGAACTTCCTGAATTGGCAAAAATTGCTAAGCCTAACTTGGCCATCAATGGTGCAGAATTGGTTTTGAATGTTCTTGCTGGATCAAATTCAACTACTTGGGGACTGCCAGGCAAGCTTCAATTGGTAGGTTCAGATTCGCTGGGAAGAAATATTTTCATAAAAGATTTAGCTATTGAAGGAGCCGCTTACTACGGTGGACTCTTGAATACCAGCTACAACCAATACCGTTTCAATATTGCGCGTCACATGCAATACCTAATAAACGAGTACAAACAAAACCGGAATGTAAACTATGGGTTATACTTGTTTGTTCCATTTAGTGAAACTTCAGCCTCGCGGGTTTTGCTAGATACGCGAAAAAATTCGGGGGCGCTAAAATTGAAACTCACCTATACGGTAATAAACTAATTCATTCGTGGTAATTACACTTCAACAGCATATTCAACCGGAAACTCTCCACCAGTTAAAGGCATTATTAACCCTAAAGCAGGTTAATTTCTCTTACCTGGAAAATCGGAATCTGATTGTTATTGAGAAATCTGTAGACCCTTCTGTTTTAGAAGGTCTTGATGGCATTGAACGCATTGATTTAATTGCTAGTCCCTACCAATTATCATCTATCAAATTCAAAAAAGAAACTCATTTTCTAGTGAATGGTATTTCCATTGGTAGCCGTTTTGCCAATTTGATTGCCGGACCCTGTTCAGTAGAAAGCGAAAAACAAATTTTTGAAACTGCCGAATTCTTGGCAAAGAATGGAATCCGTTTTATTCGTGGAGGAGCATACAAACCAAGAACATCCCCCTACGCATTTCGTGGTTTGGGAGTAGATGGACTTAAAATTTTAAAAGAAGCTGCTACCAAATACAACCTGAGTGTTGTAACTGAATTAATGGATTTAAGCCTGCTTGATCAGCTGATGGAATACAGCGACATCATTCAAATTGGCAGCAGGAACATGAGCAATTTTTATTTACTGGCAGAGCTTGGCAAAATTGACAAGCCCGTTATGTTGAAAAGGGGAATGTCGGCTCGCATTTCTGAATGGCTGCTTGCAGCAGATTATATTTTGAGCGGTGGGAATGAAAAGGTTATTCTTTGTGAAAGAGGTGTGAGAAGTTTCGACCCTGAGGTGCGCAACTTGATGGACGTGGCTGCAATTCCCATGATTCAATCTTTAAGTCATTTGCCCATCATTGCAGACCCAAGTCATGGCACAGGTTCGGCAAAATTTGTTGCACCACTTGCATTGGCAAGTATGGTGGCAGGAGCAAATGGCTTAATGGTTGAAATACACCCTGATCCATCAAAAGCACTTTCTGATTCTCAGCAAGCTATGAGCTTTGAAGCCTTTGAAAATTTGCTGCAGGATATCCGAAAACTGGAATCTGCCATCCAGAAACCCATTGACGCCACTTACGAGGCAGCGCAATAAATTAATATTTTCCCTTTATTTTTGTTAGACTATGTGTGGAATTGTAGCTTATATCGGGCACAGAGATGCCTGTCCAATTGTTCTTAAAGGCCTAAAGCGCCTTGAATATCGCGGTTATGATAGCGCCGGAGTTGCCTTGCTTGATGGAAACAAGGAGATGAAGGTTTACAAAAAAACCGGAAAGGTGGTTGACCTTGAAAATGAAATTGGTAATCGCGACACTTCTGCATTCACAGGAATGGGTCATACTCGCTGGGCCACACACGGTGCACCAAACGACGTAAATGCACATCCTCACCTTTCAGGTGATGGTGAATTTGCCATCATTCACAACGGAATTATTGAAAACTACGCTGCCCTCAAAGCCATGCTAAGCAGCCGCGGTCATATTTTCAAATCGGAAACAGATACTGAAGTTTTGATTCACCTCATTGAAGAAGTGTTTAAAAACAATCCGGTTTCATTTGAAGAAGCCGTTAGAATGTCATTGACCCAGGTTGTTGGAGCTTATGCCATCGTAATTCTTTCCAAAAAGGACCCGAATTACCTGATTGGTGCTAAAAAAGGTAGTCCAATGGTTATTGGCGTTGGTGAAAACGAATATTTTATTGCTTCAGATGCTACTCCAATTGTTGAATACACCCGCAATGTTGTGTATTTGAACGATGGGGAAATAGCCATTGTCGATAACAAAGAACTTACTATCAAAACCATCGACAATACTGTAAAGCCTGCTTATATCACCGAAATTGAGTTCAATCTTGAAAACATTGAAAAAGGCGGATACGAGCACTTCATGCTTAAAGAGATTTACGAACAGCCCCGCAGCATCATGGATTCATTCCGTGGAAGAATCCACCTTCCTGATGCGCGCATTACCATGGCTGGTATTGATAAGTTTGAAGATAAAATCAAAAACATCAACCGGATTGTTATTATCGGTTGTGGAACCAGCTGGCATGCCGGTTTGGTAGGTGAATACCTTTTTGAAGATTTGGCACGTATTCCGGTTGAAGTTGAATATGCTTCTGAATTCAGATACAGAAATCCGGTTATCAATGAAAACGATTTCGTAATCGCTATTTCACAATCCGGTGAAACAGCAGATACACTTGCGGCCATTGAAATGGCAAAGCAACGTGGTGCAACAATATTTGGCGTTTGTAATGTAGTTGGTTCAAGTATCCCTCGTGCAACAGATGCAGGCGCCTATACCCACGCCGGACCAGAAATTGGTGTGGCATCAACAAAAGCCTTTACTGCTCAAGTTACAGCTTTGGCATTGATGGCATTGTCGATGGCTCAAAAACGCGGAACAATTACCTCTCAGCGTATGCGCGAATTGCTTATTGATTTGGAAACTGTTCCTGAGAAAATTGAGCGCGTTCTAAAAACCAATGAGCAAATTAAAGAGTTGGCTGATACCTATAAAGATGCGAAAAACTTCCTGTATTTGGGTCGCGGATATGGTTTCCCTGTTGCCTTGGAAGGTGCATTGAAATTAAAAGAAATCTCCTATATTCATGCTGAAGGATATCCTGCCGCAGAAATGAAGCACGGACCTATTGCATTGATTGACGAAGAAATGCCGGTTGTAGTAATTGCTACTCAGCACAGCAATTATGAGAAAGTGGTAAGCAATATTCAGGAAGTTAAAGCACGTAAAGGAAAGATTATTGCCATTGCAACAGAAGGCGATACGCACCTGAAAGACATGGCCGACCACGTAATTTACATTCCGCATAGCGAAGAAATTATGTTGCCGCTAATTGCTACTGTTCCATTGCAACTGCTTTCTTACCACATTGCAGTAATGAGAGGTTGCAACGTAGACCAGCCTCGTAACCTGGCAAAATCTGTAACTGTAGAATAATCCTATTCGGTATAATTGAAAAAAATAGGGTTCGAAATTCGAACCCTATTTTTTTTGCTCGCTTACCAAGAATTGAACAAGCTGAACACGGATTATCCAATTAACACTCTTTAATAATGCAATTGCTCAGATTTCCTACACCAGCATGAAATACCACTTGAAAAGCCAGTTTCTTAAGGCCTTTTTCCCCTACGACGAAGTTCAAATGCAAAATCCGGGTTGAACCAAAGTTTATTCCATAAAAAAGCCCGGCTCAACCGGGCTTTTGATAAAAAATCTATTTGTTATAAAGGTATTCAGAACTTCTGTATCCGGGTAAATCCCTGTACCAATCGGTATAGAATTTACCTCCACTTTGCGCCCATTGTGCAAACTTTAAATACACTTGGGTAATGTCTGGAACAGCTTTCAAATCGTTTGGAAGCATACGCAACTCAATGCAATAAGCATATTCTTCAGGAACCAGAACAGCCCATGGCAAGTTATTTTTGGTTACGTAGGTTGTACCTTCCTCTACATTGGTATTGTCGTCTGCATAACCAAACAATTTGGTGTCGGCTAGTGCGGTTGGCTGTTTGCCAGGTAAATGAATCTCATACCCTCTGCCTTTTCCAGCCTGATTCACCCAGATGAATGGATCAAATTCACTGATAGAACCAAACTCAGCCATTGGAACTGGTTTAGCGAGAGTAATATTCACTTGATACTCTTTAAATGGAACTTTAGATTGACTCATTACAGTATTCCATCCACCCAACTCAGTTTTGCTGTTATCGAAAACCATCACAACCAAATTTTTATGACCTTCTTCCGATTTTGCACCCTCAATCTTTTCAATATTTGAAGGATCAACAGGGTAACCCAAATTGAAAGCAATAGCTTGAGTTCCACCTGAAGCTCTTAGACGAACAGAAGAAATAATTTCCACCACTTCATTGGATGCATTGGTAATAAGTTGGTGTCTGAAATCTACTACTAAATCATTCAAATCGTAATCGCCCTTACTTGGCCAAAGGTCTTCAAAAGCAACACTTGCAAATCCAACCTGTGAAGGATAGTAAATGGAATAACTCTTAGATGGGTCGGCAGGGAACTGATCTTCTTTATTGGCTACACCATCTTTATCATCATCGTCAACCTTAACAGGTTCACCATTGCCCAAATTGTTGCAATCAGAAACAGGAATGTACAAATCGCAATTTTCAGTTACTGTATTTGCGATAGTTCCCCATTTGGTTTCAATTCCGTTTTTATCGCAATACGTTAGATTACCCTTCAAATTGCCACCGCCATTAATAACGGTCACTTTCTCTACACGAATTAATGAAGGGGTACCAAATCCTTCGGCAATGTGATTGAAGGTTGCATTATCACAAGTTACCATTGAACCATCACGAAGGTTTAAGTTTCCATTGCCATTCACAACCAGGTTTTTCTTTACGTTGAATAAACCACCATTAACAGCAAATGGATTGTTCAAGGTTAAATTGCCATCAACAAGTATTTGGCAATTATTCACAGAAACAGCGCCTCCATTGTTATTCAAATCACCACCGATTTCAACCAAACCAGAATTTGTAAACCCTTTATTGATATTTAGTGTGTTTTCAATATCCAAAAAGCCATTGTTAATGAAGTTTGCATTTCCGTTGATGTTCATCGAACCACCAATTTTTAATTCGCCATTGTTGGTTACTACACCATTAGGACTAAAAGTATTCTTCAATTCTACATCATCGCTCCAATTGGTAAAGCTAGTAGTAGCAGTATTCAAATTGATGTTGCCAATTTTCACCTTAGCATCTTTTGAAATCAGGAGTGTGGAGCTGTTGTTCAGATTGATTGTTCCAATTTCAGCTTCACCACAAATGCGAAGTGTACCATTATTCAAATCAATATTTCCTGAAAAGCTACGTGTGATACATACCACTGACGAGGCATTGTTGATGAACAAATTCTGATTTGAGCCAGAAGCTGTGCTTGTGCAACCCGTATTGCAGCTTACCGATGGAGCCAATGTTTTGCCTAATGACTTTTTGAGCAATGAACCTAAATTAATGGATGCACTTCCGGATACACTGGAAATTCTTTGGCCAACAGATGTTCCATTTGCGGAAACTACAACGATATATAGTTTCTCCAAAGCTGTTGGGATGGTAAAATTTTGAACCAAAGGAACTCCCGACCTCAAGGAATATTTGCCTAAAAACACACCATTGCTTCTTGGATTGTCGGTATAAACTTCAACAACACGAATTTCAGAAGCCGGCTGCAAAGGATCTGGAGTAACAGTTAGCGAAAACAGTTTTGTTGCTTTGTATTCAAATCCCTTAGGGACGAGCATATCGCCAATTTGGTTTACATTGTTCTCAAGATCTGGATTAGCTTGATTGCCCTCGGAAGGTACAAGCGATTTTTTACAAGAACTCAAAACAATAAAAAGTGCAAAGGATGCAAGAAGTAGTTTTTTCATAAACTTGATTTGGTTCAAAATTAACCAAGTTTGGTGCCAAGAGATTAAAAATCTAAAACACAACGGACTTTAAAACGCTCAGAACACTAAACAAAATCCGCTAACAAGCAGTAAAATCAGTATCAAGTGCCAAAAACAGCACATGTGTAGCGGTTTGATTTTTAAGAAAACAACAAATTCGAAATGCTATCCACACCAGTGGCTTACTCCCAAAATGAGAGGAAACACGCAATTCCTTCCTAAAATGGGAGTGACCAAAAATACACTTATCAACAAAAACCCTTGTTTTACTGGGCTTTAAATTATTGGTATAATCGTTGAGATTTGTCACAACTCAATTCAAGCGAATGCTTCAGGGTTTATTCAACAGATTATACCGGTTCAATATCGGCACACGGACTGCGATGAGCTTCATGGCGGTGGTGCTTGCATCGCTTGTATTTTCTGTTGCGGCCCTTGTATTACTTGAATACAGTAAAAAGATAGACACCAAAATTTCTGACAAATACAGGCCGGTTATCTCTGCATTAAAGGACTATCAAACCCAAATTGAAACAACAATTCTTTTAACTTCTGATATTTCATCCCAATACAACGAGAAAAAACGAAGAACCTTAAAGAAGCAACTCGATAGGACCTATAACGAGAAAAAGCTAACTGTAATTGGCATGAGCCAAGAAACGAGTTTAGAGGACATTCGGAAAAATGTAGTTGAAATTGACAAGGAGTTTCAGAAAATAGCAGCGCTTCAAAGGCAAATTCTCAATCTGATGCAGGTTTCAGCCGACTATTCAGATCAACAAAAACTTCAACAAGCCCGAGAAATAAACGAGAACATTGAAGAAAAATTCAATCACTTGAGTGCTCGCCTTGAAGAAACCAGCATGGAGGCCATTTATGTTTTTAGGCAATTAGAAACCCAGAAATACGCCAGCTACAGGACCCTCTCTTATTTGCTGGTAATAATGATTGTACTGATTATTGCCGTAAGCATATTCTCCATTTATGTAACCAATGTAACTGTTATCAGGCCAATCAAGGAAATGAGTGCTATTTTGGACGAACTATCTGAGGGTAAGATAATCACCTTCAGGTCTGAGATAAAGCGAAATGACGAAGTTGGAACCATGATAGCCTCGGCTAAAAAAGTGGTTGATGGATTCAAAGCAAAATCGGAAGTGGCCAATGCAATTGGAAAGGGAAACTACAATGTCAGCGTTCCCCTGTTGAGCCGTCATGACAAATTAGGCAAGGCTCTTCAGGAGATGAAAACAAACCTGAACACGGCCAAAGAAAATGAAGAAAAAAGTCGTAAAAACTTAGAAGCATATACCATTAACCTCGAAAAGAAAAACAGGGAACTTGACCAGTTTGCTTATATCGCTTCGCATGACTTAAAAAGTCCACTCCGAGGAATTAATAACCTAACCGAATGGATTAAAGAAGAGCTGGGTGATCAACTCAGCGGAGATTCTTTAAAGTACTTCCATTTGTTAAGAGGCCGGGTTCATCGCATGGAGGCCCTGATAAACTCGCTATCAAAATATGCCAGAGCAGGACGGTCGCAACTGGATCAGGAGCGCATTCAATCGAAAGACATTGTATTAACAGTGTTACGCAAACTGAATCCAGGTCCTCAAGTGGCAGTGTATTTTGATGAAACCCTACCCGAAATTGATGGGAACCGGAAAGATTTGGAAGAAGTGTTTCTCACTTTTGTATCGAATGCCATTCACCACAATACGTCTAAAGAAAAACTGGTTAATATTACTTATCACACGCATCCAAAGGAATTTGAATTTTGCATAGCCGATAATGGACCCGGAATTGCAGCAGAATTCCACGATCGGATATTCACAATCTTTCAAACCCTTGACCGACGGGACGAGGTTGAAAATGTTGGAGCTGGTTTGGCCATTGTAAAAAAGATTGTTGAAGAATATGGAGGAAGAATTTGGCTTGAATCTGAACCGGGAAAAGGCTCGAAGTTTTATTTTAGCTGGCCCAGGTACCAATTACTCGACCTGGATTAAACAGACCAAAGGTCATTAACTGCAAACTATCCTGAATTACATACTTGTTAATCATTTAACTACTGCTTGTAAATTTTTTTATAAAAATTTGCGGCAGTTTCATATTTTTATAAACTAAGATGGGAGAGCAAATAGTGAATATCCTTTTGGTAGAAGATGACGAAGTTGACGTGATGAATGTCAAGCGTGCTTTTAAAAAGAACAATGTTACAAATCCGTTATTTGTTTGCAACAATGGACTGGAAGCCATTGAATTTCTGACGCAACGATTAGCAAGTAATCCGGCAGAAGTACCGCGAATTATTTTGCTGGATTTGAATATGCCCAAAATGGGGGGAATTGAGTTTTTGCGCGAACTCAGGAAAAACAACGAATTGAAAAACATAAGTGTATTCGTTATGACCACATCAAACGAAGACCGAGATAAAGTGGATGCTTACAACCTGAATGTTGCCGGATATATTCTTAAGCCACTTAGCATGGAACGGTTTATAGAGGCCGTTTCTACCCTCAACAATTATTGGAAACTTTGTGAATTTCCAGAGTAATCTCCATTAAAACAATTCATGTCAACCGAACCTGGTGCATCCTTAAAATTGCTACTCATTGAAGACGATGATGTAGATATTATGACCTTTCAACGAGCCATGAGAAAGGCAGATATGCAGCATACCCTCGAAGTATGTAAGAATGCAGATGAAGCTCTAAACTCGCTCGCGCAGGATTCATTTGATTGCATTTTTCTGGATTATCAGCTACCGGGAGTAGATGGCTTGCAACTTCTCATGAAGATGAGAGAAATGAGTGTGCAAACTCCGGTTGCCGTTATGACATCACAAGGGGATGAGAAAATCGCCGTTCAAATGATTAAGAACGGTGCATTTGATTATTTCACAAAGGCAGAAATCAACACGGATAAAATTTCCAAAGTTGTAATTACTGCCATCCGATTAAGCGATTCGGAAAGACAAAGAAAGAAAGCAGAACGGGAGATTATAGAAAACAACAACCGTTTAAATGCCATTCTTGAAAGCACACGAAATCTCATTTATGCTGTTGATGTAAATCTCAATTTAATCTCTTTCAATTCATCGTTTAAGGAAAACATTGAGCACCTTATCAAGCAACATGGCATTGTAAAAAGTGACATCAACCTGAATGATTTCCCCCTTTCGGATGAACGAAAAGAAAAGATGATTGGAAACATTCACCGCTGCTTAAAGGGTGAACAATTTCAGGTACTTGAACAAGTAAGTTTCAGTAATTCAAGGTCAGATGTACCTTGGTATGAAACTACCTATAATCCCATTATTAATTCGGATGGAGAAGTAACCGGTGCTGCCATTTACTCTCAGGATGTAACCGAAAACAAGAAGTTTGAACAAGAACTCCTGCAGGCAAAAAACGATGCAATTGCAGCTGCAAATGCAAAATCGGAATTCTTGTCGAACATGAGTCATGAAATTCGCACTCCCATGAATGCCATCATTGGATTAAGCGAATTGCTCTTGGAAGAAGGCTTTACCGGCACCACACTTGAGAATCTTAAATCCATCAAATATTCGGCAGATAACTTATTAGTAATCATTAATGACATTCTTGATTTCTCGAAGATTGAAGCCGGAAAAATCACCTTTGAATCAATTGATTTCGATTTAAGGCATCGCATGAATGAACTCAAGCGGACCTTTGATCACCGTGCCCATGAAAAAGGACTTGAGTTTATTGTGGATGTGAATGAGGATGTTCCAGTTGCTTTGAAAGGAGATCCATACCGACTAAATCAAATTCTATTCAACCTAGTAGGAAATGCCTTGAAGTTTACATCAGATGGAAAGGTTGGCGTTCATGTCAAAATAGAATCAGAAGAGCCGGAAATGCTAAAGCTTCGGTTTGATATAAGTGACACCGGAATTGGTATTCCCAAAGACAAGCAGGATAAAATTTTTGAAAGTTTTACTCAAGCCAATACAGATACCACTCGTAAATATGGAGGAACAGGTTTAGGATTGGCAATTACTAAAAACCTAACCCAGTTGCAAGGTGGGGATATTTCCATTTCAAGCGAAGTAGGAAAAGGTACCACGTTCTCAGTAGTCATCCCATATCATCGCGGAGAAAAATCTGTGGTGCAGGAACGCGAAAAGAAATCAGCCGAGGAAACCTACGATTTGTCGAAACTGAAAATTCTATTGGTTGAAGATAACCTTATGAACCAGTTTGTAGCTAAGCAGTTCTTTAAAAAATGGAACAACGAAGTATTGGTTGCAAACAATGGTGCTGAGGCCATAAAGGTACTTAGTGAAAGAGCCGATATTGATTTGGTTTTGATGGACTTACAGATGCCTGAAATGAGTGGATTTCAAGCGGCAGAAATCATCCGAGCAGAAAAATCAATGGTAAAAAACGCAGCAGTTCCAATCATCGCTTTATCGGCAGATGCATTTCTTGAAACCCGTCGCAAAGTGCTTGAAGCTGGAATGGATGATTTTGTAACTAAACCATTCAAACCGGAGGAGCTATTCCAGAAAATAGTTAAATATACAAGTAGGGAAGCAGAAGTATGAGTTTGTTTTTCAAACCCGAAGAAATTAGTATCGACCAGCTAAACAAACGATGTGAAAACACACTAAGTCACTGGATTGGCATTGAATTCACCGAAATGGGTGAAGATTATTTAATGGCAAAAATGCCTGTAGACCACAGGACAGTTCAGCCATTGGGTGTGGTGAATGGCGGAGCATATTGCACACTCGCAGAAACGCTTGGTAGTATGGCTGCAAACCTCTGTATAGATCGTTCTAAATATGTGGCATTGGGCTTAGATATAAATGCAAACCATGTACGCTCTGCCGGAAAAGGCTGGGTAACTGCCATCGCAAAACCCTTTCATGTTGGAAAAACTACGCAGGTTTGGGAAATAAAAATGATGGATGATGATGGTAAACTGTGCTCCATATCCAGGTTAACCATGGCGGTTATAGCCATCGATAAAAACTAAATGGACCAGGTATTTTTTAAACTACCTGGAGAAGATAACATTAAGCATTGGACCGGACATTTTAGCCTCCAAGCTGAAGAAATTCCAAGCCATTCAAAGGAACAGGTTTTTATTTTTGGGAAGTTCAATGAAGGAACCAAAGCATTTTTGCTTTATCCAGAAGAAAGTAAGCAGAATTCTTTTGAGCAATTCACAGAAATTCAACTACAAATATCCACTTCAAAACACCTAAGGAGCGAAGCCGAAAAGAATGAAGCGGATTATATTAAGCTAATTGCAAAGGCAGTAAACTGGCAATCCAAAAAATCGGGAAACTCCAAAGTAGTTTTAGCAAGATCCGAAACACAAAGCATAAGCATCAATGCAATTGAAAGCTTTAGGCGGTTTTGTGAGTCCTTTCCCAAAGCATTAGTTAGCTTAGTGGTATCAAAAGACCACGGTTGCTGGTTAGGAGCAAGCCCTGAAATATTTTTGAAAGCAGATTCAACAGGAATATCAACCTTCTCGCTAGCAGGAACTAGAAAGGCAAACGAAAACCAACAGCCCTGGGGAACAAAGGAAATTCGTGAACAGCAACTGGTAACCCAATTTATTGAGGATAACTTAAACCGATTGATGGTTGATTTTAAAGCAAAAGAAACTGAAACCCTTCGCATTGGCGAATTAGAACATATTCTCACACGGATTGAGATTGAAACCCATCAAAAAAACAAACTGAGTGAGATAATAGAGGCCTTGAATCCAACACCGGCAGTTTGTGGATTGCCAAAACAGGAAGCTATTCAATTCATTGAAGAGGAAGAAGGATTAAAACGCGAGTTTTATGCAGGATTAATAGGCCCAATCCTCACCAACAACGAAATTCACCTTTATGTTAACCTCCGTTGTCTAAGTTTTGATGAAAAACAGATCAGGCAGTTTGCGGGCGGAGGAATAACCTCCGAATCAGACCCGGAGAAAGAATGGGAAGAAACCAAAAATAAAATGGCGTTAACTCGGAAAAAACTGGTCCTAGGAAGCTGAAGCCCTAAGCAGAAAATCCATAAAAGGCTTACCAACAGCTACGAGATTTACTAGATTTTCCAAAAGCCCAGCACTATTTAATTCTTTGTCGCTAAGCTGCTTTTCAAGGATAAAATCTTTATGCTTAAGGTAAGCAATCAAGGGATGATCTTTTGCATAACCACGGGGAGCAGAACTCAAGACAGAACCTCCCATTTGACCAAATGTTGTTGAAATAGTTGAAGATTCTACAATACCCAGAAACTCTTGTTGTGAATAATCAATTTCTTGCCGAATAGCAGCCAAACGCGAGGAGGGTGGCATATATGCACCCATTGCAAAAAAAGATTTTCCAGGCTCCAGATGAAGGTAATAACCCAAAAACTCTTCCTTGGAACCGGCAATATTCAGGTTCATTCCAAAATTCGTTTTATAGGGATTTTTATTCGCACTAAACCGAATATCGCGATTGATTCTGAAAATGCATTTGGAAGGATTAAGGCCAACCAAGCGCTCATCAATAGCAGAAGCCTCCTGAATAAATCGATCAACAAAAAGAATAAACTCTTTCCGGTGTTGTTGATAGGTATCCCGGTTTGCATCAAACCAAAGCTTATCATTATTGGCAGTTAACCCATTCAAGAAAGCAAAAAGACCATTCACATTCATGATTGAAAGATAATCAAAAGTGATTCACCTGAAAACGGTATTTTCGTAGCCGATTAGTAAAAACATGTTCGACAGAGAAAGACCCAGTTTTGAAGATAGCAACAATGTAACCGTAAAGCGCTGCTTTTTTGCTTACGAGATTGCATCAGAAATAGTAAAAGATAAGATTACGGCAGACATTGGATGTGCCGATGGATATGGCACACAATACTTGGCAGGATTCAGCAAACATACTACAGGTGTTGATTACAGCGCTGTAACCGTTGAGGAGGCGCGCGCTAAGCACAAAGACAGAAAGAACCTAAGCTTTATTTCATCATCTGTACCACCCCTACCCTTTGATGATGCTTCTCTTGAGGTAATAACAGCTTTTCAGTTCATCGAACATATTCACGAACGCAAAGCTTTTATGCAAGAAGTAAAGCGCGTTTTAAAACCCGGTGGAATATTCTTATGCAGTTCCCCAAACAATTTGATGAGCATTGCACGAAATCCGTTTCACGTGCATGAATACACTTTTAAGGAAATGGAAGCCGAAGCCAAATCAGTATTTGGTGAAATAGAACTCATGGGAGTTCAGGGTAATGCAAAAGTGAACAAGTACTATGAGGATAATTCAAAGTGGGCAAAGAAAATTCTCAGACTTGACCCCTTGGGAATCCATAAGCTAGTTCCAGCATCGTGGTTGGTTTGGCCATATAATTTCCTCACCAGCATGATGCGCAAGGACTTAAAGCAAGTAAACAAAGATACCTTGGCAATTGAAACCAGCGATTTCTTTCTAACAAAAGAAAGCCTTGACTCTACCTGGGATATATTCTTGAAAGTAACCAAGAAGTAAAATCAAACTTCTCATTTCTCCATTGGAGGACTTAGGATTAGCAAATCAAATTATCTAATCTGAACACTATTTCCTGAATTTGCCTCTAGAAATGGGCTGTATTGTAGCTCAACATCCATAACACAATCCCATTTCTCAAGTAAAAACATCCAGCTACAAGCTTGCTATAAAATTCAAGTTCTCAAGAACCGAGGGCGAATTTTTCCCGGAATGGACCTAAGCTAACAGGTTAAAGTTATTCAGTTCCCAGGCTGGCAAAACCGCATGCACTCCTGTTGGACCATCATTTAGCATAAAACCCGGAATAGGCATTGACCATCAATTACTGCCCTGTAACCTGAATAGTGCAATTGTTCAGCTATTACTTTCCAAAATGCCTGTGAACCTGGGCATAAACTCTGTTTCCCTGACGCACTGTAAAGATTCTCTATGCCTTGCTCATGAAACTGCAAATTCTTAGGCTTTTTAACCCTTACGACCAATTTCAATTGCATAATCAGAGTTTGAAAACTTGGTTCCTTAATCCCCGAAAAGCAAAAGAGCCGGCAACGAATGTTGCCGGCTCTTCTATTTCAACCAATTAGGAATTAGTTGGTCTTAGTAACCTTGATAGTTTTGCTTAAACCACCTTGGCTTACACGAACAAAGTACATTCCTCCGCTAAGTTTGCTCAGATTCTTGATTTCATGGTAGTTTGAACCAACAACCACGTTCAATGATTCTGTGCTAATCACACGACCTTGCATATCCAATACGCTAACACTAGCAGTACCGGAATTTGAAGCTTCGATGTTAACACTTACCTGAGAAACGAATGGATTCGGGAACACACTCACTTCATCTTTCAATAGATCTTCTTCAGAAACCGCTACTACATTCGAGTAAGCAAAAGCTCCATCAAAATCTACCTGACGTAAGCGGTAGTAAAGTGTAGTTAAACCTGTGCGAGCAAAGGCGTTGTAATCAACACTTGCATAGTTAACAGTAGTTTTACTGTTTCCTTTACCGGTAACGAAACCAATTTCTTCAAATTTCTCTCCATCCAACGAACGCTCGATGAAGAATCCTTTGTTATTGATTTCAGTTGAAGTTGCCCAATTCAGGTTAACATCGCCAGCTGCATTAGAAGCTTTAAACATAACCAGGGTAACTGGCAAGGTGTTTACCAAGGTATCACCACCAACACCATACTGACCATATTGAGTCATATTGGTACGGCTAAGTACTGGAGCGGCATTTGAACCGGCAGTAGTTACGTGAGTACCATTGATAGCCCAGTTGGTAGCATTTCCTGATCTTCTCATTAAGAATAAACCAGTGTAGCTATTTACTCCTGTGAAACCAGTAGCATTAAATGTACCAGTAAACTCACCACCATTGATACCATTTGGAAGCAATGACCAGTAGCCATTCACCCCAGCACGAGTAGCAGTTACAGAAGCAACTGGATCACTTACAGGTAAACCTGCATTACCAGGGATTGCATTCACGAAGCTGGCGGTTAAAGAACCATATTGAGTGGCACCAACAGTGTACTGAACGGTAACCTCTCTAGTAGTACCAGCAGTATCAATCAGTGGGAACGAAACTTGACCAGTAGTTGAATTAAACCAACGAGCAAAACTTCCATTTACACCAGAACCGGTTCCAACAATCAGAGTACCTGTTGCAACGGTATCTTTACCTGAAGCCAAAGTGAAGTTTGCACCGTTTCTTACACGAGCATTGTTTCCAAGTGACAAAGTATCAGATACAGACAATGTATTTCCTGAACCGGCAAGGTTAACTACAGTTCCATTGGTTACTTCCATCACACGTACGGTTTCAGTAGCAACACCCGTAATTGTAATTGGGGAAGTAGAGTTAAACACCAATTTATCGTTCATGTTTGGAAGTGTACGAACCGGAGTCCAGTTAGCAGGCAAGGTGTAGACATTTGAGGTTGAACCTGTCCAAACGTAGTTGTTGAAAGGAGCATCCTGAATATCTACAGAGTAGTCTTCAGTTTCACCCCAATTGTAAGCTTGACAAGGAGT
The DNA here is from genome assembly GCA_023151275.1 of Bacteroidia bacterium. GTDB lineage: Bacteria > Bacteroidota > Bacteroidia > UKL13-3 > UKL13-3 > CAISCU01. The sequence continues at coordinate 277,973 of JAKLJI010000001.1, forward strand.
TGGCAAAGTACCTTGCTCACTGTAAATCACGCGCATTCTGGTTTTTCCTGTGCTGGCAGAAGTTGGAACAACCACCTGACCATTGAACAATTGACCAAGATTGCTTGATGTATGATTACCTGTGCTGTAAACCAATTCATTTGGATCTGTGAAGTCGCCATCGCCATTGAAGTCGATGTAAACAGCTCCCCAAGCACCATAGTTACCACCGCAAGAAGAAAGATTCAAGCTTAAAGAATAAGAACCACCTTTATAAAGAATTGGAGCGGCTAACTCAGTATAGTTGTTGTAGCGCTGAAGCACTGAACCTGGTCCACCCAATGAATTACAATTTGTAGTATTATTCAAGGTACCTAAAGTTACGTTCCAAATTTCCTCATCAGCAGTAGAACCGGCAATTGAAGGGCAATAAGGAGCACGAATTTTTCTTGCACCAAGTGGAGCAGTAACGGTTGGGATACGTGAAACACCTGCTACAGTTACACCAGCCATTTCAGCATCAACCGAGTCACCAATAATTGCATTTGATTTGATATCATATACAACCCAGAAGTAGTTTGTACCATTCAATAGCGCTTGAGTTCCTGTAACAGCATAAGCACCTGTTGCAGTTGGAACATAAGTAGTACCAAACTGAGTTACCTGAGCAACTGTTGGATTAGCATTAGCACCAGAGTAGTAAACTTTAATTCCAGCAATGTTTGAGGTATCAATACCACCGCCATTGGTGCTCAAGTCAAACTGTGTTACGTTGATTGGAGCACCCGCAGCACTTGTAACCACATCTACTCTCAACATTGGGTTGTTGATTGAAGACTGTTCAACAGCTGATAAATCAGGATGAGCAGTTGTGGTTGAAATGAAGGTCATTGGAACAGCTACGATTCTGCTTCCGGTTGGAGCTGAAACAGTAGGCACATACCAGTTACCAAAGGCTTGAACACTATCAAAACGAGCATCCAATAAATTACCGTTTGCAGCTGTTGCGCTAACATCGTAAGCCAACCAGTAGAAGTTGGTATCATTAATTGCAGTATCTGACACAAGGAATGAGAATTGGCCAGAAGGTGAAGTTACAGTACCAACAAGGTTGTTGTTATTAAACACACCTGAGCTGCCGGTTTTGTAAAGTTTAGCAGAAACTATATCAGCAGCAGCTGTTGTACCAGCGGTATTGAACCTTAGTTCAGAAATAATACCAGGAACACAAGGTGTAGCAACAGCTTTAACAGGAACACGTAATACGGGAATATCAGTAGAACCGGCACCAACCGAACCTGTAATTTGTTCTGCTAGTGAAGTAGTATAAGAAGCTGGCTGACTGATGATATTAACTGTATAATCTTCAGTTTCGCCATAGCCATAAGTTCCACATGCAGAAGGAACCATACCCTCAACCATTACCACACGCATTCTGGTTAAACCAGGAGTTGCAGTACAAGGAACCATGAAAGTTCCCGTGCGGAAAACATTTAAACCATATGTAAATGAAGGCGAGGTATGCGCATTTTCACCTGGATCAGTAAAGTCACCATCGTTGTTGAAGTCAACAAAGATTGAAACATAACCTGTGTAGTTACCACCGCAAGTTGCAGCATGGATTGAGAAGGTATTAGCTAAACCTGCAATAACATTGATTGGGGTTAATCCGGTGTAATCCGAATATTGATTCTGAACCGAACCAGGACCACCTGTTGAAGCACAAGTTGAATTGTTTGTAACAGAGTTAATTGTTACACCCAAAATTTCACCATCAAATGTAGTAGTAGCAGAAGAAGTACAGTAAGGTTGACGGATTACACGTGCACCGGCAGGTGCAGTTGTAGTTGGAACGCGAGTGATTGAAGCCACATCAATACCGGTCACTTCGCAATCTACAGAATCACCAATGATAGCACTAGCAACACCTTTGATGTCATAAGTTACCCAGAAGTAGTTTGCTCCACCTGCTAATGGCTGAATACCTGTAACATTGAATGAAGCACCAACAGCAACCGGAACAAATGTAGTACCGAACTGACTGGTAGTTGCAAAAGTGCTACTGTTTCCAGTGTACCAAACTTTAATTGCTGAAATGTTCGAAGTATCAATACCTCCACCATTGGTGCTTAACGCAAACTGAGTAAGGTTAATTGGAGCACCAGTTGCGCTAGTATTTACTACAATACGCAATAGTTGGTTGTTAACTGAACCTGTTTCAACTTTCGACAAACTTGTATGAATGGCATTAGATGAAATGTAGGTCATTGGAGTAGAAATGGTAACTGAACCAGCAGGGCTGCTAACAATCGGTGCGTAGTAAGCACCAAATGCTTGTACACTATCAAAACGAGCATCCAACACATTGTTATTTGCAGCAGTAGCAGCTACATCATAAGCCAACCAGTAGTTATTGGTATCGTTAGCAACTGTATCAACAAAGTTGAATACAAACTGACCACTTGGAGCAGTAACAGTACCCAACAAGTTGCTGTTGTTGAACACAGCTGAAGCACCTGTTTTATACAATTTAGCAGTCAAGATATCAGCAGCAGTGGTAGTTCCTGAGGTATTAAAACGCATTTCGGTAATAACACCAGGGATACATGGAGTTGCAATAACTTTAACAGGAACACGAAGAACGGCAACATCGGTAGCGCCAGCTGATGTAGTTCCAGTGATTTGAAGAGTAGTAGCATTTTGATAAACCGGAGGAGCAGAAATAATATTTACAGTATAATCCTCAGTTTCACCATAGCCATAAGTTCCGCAAGGAGTTGGAACAGCACCTTCAACCATAACAACGCGCATTCTGGTTAAGCCACCAACTGCAGTACAAGGAACAACAAAACTTCCAGTGCGGAATACATTCAAACCATAAGTGAAAGATGGAGAAGTATGCGCATTTTCACCTGGATCGGTAAAGTCACCATCGTTGTTGTAATCGATGAAGATAGAAACATAACCCGTGAAGTTACCACCACAAGTAGCAGTATGGATGGAGAAGGTATTAGCTAAGCCTGCAACAATATTGATTGGAGTCAATCCTGTATAATCTGAATACTGACTTTGTACTGAACCAGGACCACCAGTTGTTGAACAAGTAGAGTTATTGGTTGTAGAATTGATTGTTACTCCCAAAATCTCACCATCAAAAGTTGTTGTTGCCGATGATGCACAATAAGGCTGACGAATAATACGTGAACCTGCTGGAGCTGTAGTAGTTGGAACACGTGTAATTGAAGCAATATCAATACCATTTACTTCACAATCTACTGAATCGCCAATGATTGCGCTTGCCACACCCTTGATATCATAAGTTACCCAGAAGTAGTTAGCTCCATTTGCCAAAGGCTGAATACCAGTTACGTTAAACGAAGCACCAACGGCTACAGGAACAAAAGTGGTTCCAAACTGAGTGGTTGTAGCAAATGTACTGCTGTTGCCAGTGTACCAAACCTTAATACCTGCAATGTTTGAAGTATCTATACCACCACCGTTTGTACTTAAGTTAAACTGAGTAAGTGAAATTGGAGCTCCAACAGCACTTGTATTTACTACAATACGCAGCATTTGGTTGTTGGTTGTTCCTGTTTCAACTTTTGAAGTTGTTGTATGAATAGCATCCGATGAGATATAAGTCATTGGAGCAGCAACAACCCTTGAACCAGCAGGGCTACCAACTAGAGGAGAATAGTAAGAACCAAATGCCTGAACACTATCAAAACGAGCATCTAACAGGTTGTTGTTTGCAGCAGTTCCTGCTACATCATAAGCCAACCAGTAGTTGTTGGTATCATTTGAAACGGTATCAACGAAGTTAAATACAAACTGACCGTTTGGACTTGTTACAGTACCCAAGAGGTTGCTGTTTGTGAAAACACCTGAATTACCTGTTTTGTAAAGTTTAGCAGCCAAGATATCACCTGCTGTAGTTGTACCAGCAGTATTGAAACGCAATTCGGTAATCACTCCAGGAAGACAAGGGGTTGCAACAACTTTTACAGGTACACGAAGCACCGGAACATCGGTTGCCCCTGTTGAGGTGGTTCCGGTTACTTGAATTGCAGTTGCGTTTGTGAAGGATGGAGGAGAAGCCACAATATTAACCGTGTAATCTTCTGTTTCTCCATAACCATAAGTTATGCAAGGTGTTGGAACTGAACCTTCAACCAGAATAACACGCATTCTGGTCAACCCTGGATTTGCGTTACATGGAACGGTAAAGGTACCTGTTCTGTAAACATTCAAACCATAGGTGAAAGCAGGTGTAGTGTGTACATTCTCACCGGCATCAACAAAATCACCGTCATTATTATAGTCAATGAAAATCGACATATAACCTGTGAATTGGCCACCACAAGTAGCTGTGTGCACCGAGAAGGTATTAGCTAAACCTGCTACCAAGGTAATAGGACCAAGGTTGGTAAAGTTTGAATACTGGTTCAAAATTGAACCGGTGGTTCCAGTAGTTGCACAGGTTGAAACATTGTTGAACGAATTGATTTGTACACCTAAAATTTCGCCATCAGCAGTTGTTGTTGCATTAGATGGGCAATAAGGAGCGCGAATTATACGCGAGCCAGCAGGTGCAGAGGCAAGTGTTTGTGCAATCCCGTTTACAGTCAATCCTGAAATTTCGCAATCTACTGAGTCACCAACCGGAGCGGTTGCTAACAAATCATAAGTTACCCAGAAATAGTTAGCTCCGTTTACCAGATTCACGTTACCATTGATAACAAAAGCACCGTTTGGAGCCAAAGTAGTTCCAACCAAATTGGTTGTTGCAAATGAATTGCTTGATCCGGTAAAGTACAATTTGGCATTCGCCAATGAAGTGGTTGGGCTAGCAAATGTACCGTTGGTGTTCAATGCAATTTGTGTTAAAGCTACAGGAGCACCTGTTGCCGACATATTCACCTGAACATTCAAAATCTGTCCATTGGTTGCACCCTGTTCAATTTTTGAAAGAACTACCTGATCAGCAGAAGCACTCACATAAGTCATTGGCGAGCTAACAATACGGTAACCGGCAGCAGGAGCTGTTGGATTAGCAACTACACTATTAAATGTATATGACGTTAAATTAGCCGACAAACTATCGCCGAGGTTAGCAGTTCCAGATACATTGTATACAAGCCAGAAATAATTATCACCGGCACTAATGGTTTGTGTTCCGTTAACTGTGAATGATGCACCCAGTGTTGTTACCAGTGAACCAAATGTAGAGTTCACATTAAACGTAGAGTCACTTCCGGTAAAATACACACGAGCTCCTGTCAAAGCAGCCAGATTGTTTGTGCCAGCAGTGCTGAAAACCATCTGAGTCAAATCTTTTGGAACCTGACCAGTTGCAGTTAACTTAATGCGCAACATGGCATTGTTTGAAGTACCTGGAGAAACTGGGTTTGTATTTCTTTGGATATCTGTAGCGTTAACAGCCATAAGGCCCGCATTAGAAACAAATCCGAAATAAGAACCGTTGTTTGCTAGCGGAGCAATTGGACCAAAAGGACTGGTTGTTGCAGTTGCAAATGTATAAACCGTATTGTTTGCAAACGCAGTTGTGTTTGTTGAAGCGTTCGAACGTCTCTTCCAGGTTGAACCTGTTAATGCCGGAGCTTGTCCAACAAACAACTGATTCTGATTACCTGAAATATTATCACTATTGCCAAAAGTATAGTTTTGAGCTCTTAAGGTAAGTGTGGCGTTGGTTCCTAAATCATTACCATTGTTTAAGTCGAGGTAATAGAATTTATCACCCATTAAAGTTGTTAATCCGGTATCAACTGTTCCACCAGCTGGGCTAACAATTGAGAAGGTGATTTGTTGGTTATTCCAAGTTGCACCTGGAGCAAGAATTACAGTTTTCAAGTGGTTTGAATTGACTGTGCTTTGCAAGTAAGAACCTCCAACACCCAATGGAACAGTTGCAGAAGTTGAGTTTGCAGCACCCCTCACCATTCTAACAGGACCAACCACATAAGAACCTTGTGTAGTTGGTGGATTTGTAGTAGAAGGAGTAGCGCCTGTAGCACCATTTCCAAGTTGACTAATAATCAAAGGATTTGCAGCACTAGTAAATACAATACCACGGCTAAACGTAGTTGCACCTCCTAGTGTAGCATTACCTACACGCAAAGGAGCTGTTGTACGAATATGGTCCATGGTGTTAATAGTTAAGGTACCAAGTACCAATTGTTCACCATTTGAAACCGAATCACACTCAAAACCTGTAAAAATCGTATCACGACCTAAAATGGCCTGTTGCATGTTACCATTGGTAGTACCTCCATAATATACGTTACGCGCACTTGTACCCAAAGAAGGATAAATTGGTCTTGATGTAAAGAAACCTCTTGCATTACGGGTAATGGTCATGGCGTTTCCGGTTAAACCAACAGTTAAATTACCATTTGGAGCAACAGGACCTTCAATTAGGAATACACTATTTCTTAAAACCAAAGGTGAGTTAACGGTAAATCCACCTGAGTTTGCAAAATAAGTAACGGGAATTATACCACCGGTAATGGTACCTGCTCCAGAATAAGTAGCAGGAGAACCTCCTGAGAAGAACAAGGTGGTTGCAGTTGAACCATTCACAGTTAAGGTACCATCGTTGACTAAACTTTTTCCAATGTAAGTCCATCTGGAAACAGTTGTAGAAAGAGCAGTATTTGATGAGTATGTTCCACCTGTATTAACAATTAAGTCACCAAAGGTTTGCAATACCTGGTTGGTACTTGAAGAGTAAAAACGTAAAGTGCCGTTTACAGTCACATTTTGCGCACGCGCAATGTTCACATCAATTTCAACAGTATGGCCCACATCAACAATTACGTTGTTGTTTGCATCTGGCACAACACCACCTACCCAAGTTGATGGATTGCTCCATAAACCCGAAGCAGCAGAGATAATAGGAGTAGGAGTAAATTCTTCTACCGATAAACTGTCAATATAAAGATTAGAAGCAAAGCTGTAAGCTGCATTTCTTACCAAACCAATTTTAGCATTGGTTACCTTATAGGCATCAGGGATTCGAACAATAATATTTGACCAAGGTGTTGTTGCTAGCATTGATCCGGCAGCTGTTGTTCCTGTTGCAGCAACAGGTGCATTTGGCTGAACATGCATAATTGGCTTCCAGGTCTGACCATTGTCGTTTGAAGCTACAACAATTAACGGATAAGTGTAGTTAGAGGTCTGACTGCACCAGTACTTAAACTTCACATAAGGCGAAGTTGAAGAACTCAAGTTCATGGCAGGAGATTCCATTCTTCTTGAAAGCGCGTTGGTTGTTGTACCGAAGTAGTAATCTTCAATCCACAACACACCGTTTCCAGAAACAGAAGCCGGAAGAGGAGTTGCAAAGCCTGGCTTTGACCAGCTTGTTCCGGTACTTACATTTTGTTCCCAATCTTTGGGACCAGCTACGTTAATAGCTGCGGGAGTTCCATCCGACCACAAATTGAACCTAGATTGGGTCCAGTTTGTCGGAGCAGAAGGAGTACCCGTGAACGTTCCATCAAAGTTTTCCGTCAGATACACCTGTGCTTGTGCTCTGCTGAAAACTCCGATAGTCAGAAGAAGAGCTGCTGAATACAACAGTCTTTTCAAGAGTAATCGTTTATTCATAGTTAAAAATTAGTGATTCTTGGTCCCCAATTTAGGAAAAATTTAAGTTGGTGTGAATTGAACACCTTGTCAACATTTTAAACAGCTGAAAAACAGGACTTAAAAAAAGAACAGCGCCAGATTCGTGAAATCTAGCGCTGTTCTTTTTCACAATTTTTAAACAAATATTATTCAAAAATCAGCAAGCGACTTTGAATGCCTGAATGAAATTTTAAGGTTATAATAGCCAACTTGCCTTCAAAGCCAGGACTAAGTTGAATGCGATTGTCTTGACTTATTTCAAAACCAAGTTTCCTGCCTTGAATATCTTGAATACCAATTTCCGTGAATGCCTCTTGGGTAGCTAGAAAGAAGCTTCCATCTTTTACCGGAACAGGGAAAATAGAAAATTGTGAAACAGCGTTACCTATTTTTTTCAACCCAACAGGCTTTTCAATTTCAAACAATTCGCTTGTATCTGCCGCTTTTGAATGAATGTCCTTCGCTATAATTAAGCCAAAGTCACTTGTTGGTGTTAAGTTGGGCTGAACCACTACTGAATCTTTGCTTGATGAAAACACACCCATGCTCGAATAGGTTAATCCTGAATCCACGCTCATCAAGAGTTCAACTGAATCAATATTTTCAGATTCCCACTGAACAGTTAAGTCCTCTCCTTTTGTCCAGATAACATCTGAATTTGGCTTCACCAATAATATAGCAGGAACAGGTACCGGAGGGTTATTGTCAATCCAGGTCATGTTTGAAAAATCAATTGCATCCATCCAATTCGGATTATCGATAAATGGATTTCTATTACCCTGAGTTGCATGGATGAACTCATTTCTACTTTTCTCAAACGCATCCGGTGGATCCTGGCGAGCCCAAGCTTTTAGTAAATTCTGGTCCTGTTGGGCAGGAAGTGCCCAATTCTTTCCTCCCACGCCATTGTAGCATACGGCCATATAAAACAAGGCACGAGCTACGTCTCCTTTTTGTTCAGCTCTTGGTTCATAAACCGTTTTGCCGGCGCTATCTTTACCCAAAACACCAAAACCGGTGGGGGCAGTATAGGTAGGCGTTGCTACCGCACCAAAAGGATTGTTAGAACGGCGCGCATTGGCATTTGCTTGATGAGCAGGAAAGAGATTGTGTAAATCATTGAATTCGGGCAATTCTCTATTGGTGCCCGGTGCATTGGGCCAGCTTGGATTGCCTTGGTTACTTGGCATCCAGCTTTGCGGGTAAGTATGCTCACGCGTTAACGTTGCGCCATTATTTCCGGCCGCCCATTGGAAAGGGTCGGTATATACGTATTGCGAACCCGTGTAAACACAGGTAACCACTTCTTTTCCATCGGCAGTATCTCTTGCCAACCAAGGATCTACAACTCTAGGAATATACAAGCTATAGAATACGGTGTCGTGCGGATTTATTTTTGAAGACAAATCACTCACAAAACTGCTTTTAAGTGGATCTAAAGTTCCATAATAGGTTCCGGGATTTGCGTTTAAATTCGTTACAGAAGCTGTTGCAGGCACTGCATAGTAATTTTCAAAACCGGTTGGACCATTGAAGCTGAACGCTGAATAGTAATAGGTTTGACCCTGAACAGTAGCATTTGGCGTATAACTAATAGCAGTATCTGCAAAGAAAGCTACCTGGCCATTGCCAATAGCATCGCCTCTTTTGTAGGAAACACCATCTAAAGGACCATTTCCCGTTAGTGGCATTGTGCTTTTTACCACGAGATACTTCTCAGCGGCGCCAATACTCGGAACCAATGAAAGCGTATGTCTGTAACTTTTAATATCTGAGAAATTTAGGGCACTAGCCGAAGCGCTTGGTTCAGACGCAAATCTTCCACCAATACCATACAATTTAATGAGGAATGGATTTTTTAATGCGTCGTTTGAATAAACCAACAAATTAGCAAGTCTTGAACCAGAATCTTGTGGGTTGAAATACAATTTCAAGTTTTGACTTGCAAGCGGAGAAACAGTATCTGCAAGCAATGAATAGGTGTAATCTGAAGCATGGGTTCCTTGCAAGCGAACGCTATCAATACGAAGTGTTTGCTCTGCACCTGCATTTTCAATGGAGAAAACGGTTGAATCTGAATTGCCTACTACATACACCAATCCATTCACCAAAGTTGTTGAGCCCTTTTTGATGGAAATAGTTGCTTCAGAGGCAAGGCCTTTGCGGATAAATACTGAATCCACAGCCATGTTTCCGCCGGGAGCAGAAGGTTGTCCACCGGGAAGTTTGGTAGTAAAGATAAAACGAACGAATCGGGTTGAAGCGCTCAGGTTATCTTGATACCTGCCACCATTGAAATTTGTAGCTGTTGTTGATTTAGAGGTAATGGAGCGAATGGTTGTCCAATTTGTGCCATTGGCACTTTCTTGAATATCAAACTGTCCACCCCAAGGAGAACCCGCATTCTGAGGGCTCAAGTAATAACTGATTGGACCGGGCTTATCGGTAAAAGCAACGATAAAGTTTTCTCCGGTTGCATCGAGGCGGCATGAAAGTGCATCACCAATACCGAATGCATAGGTGAGATTTCCGTTAGTTCCCAAATTCATTGTCCAACCTTGCGGAGGAGTTGCAATGGCAGGTGTACTAAAATTCCAGAATGTTGGAAGTGTGGTTTGTGCCTGAAGCCAAAGAAAGGAAGCCAAGCCCCAAAAAAGAGTAACTAATTTTTTCATTATTGAATTACGGAATGCCTTTAAAAATTCCGGATAACCCGCAAATTACCAATTAGATTTAAGGAAAAAACCCAAATCGGGAGATTTACAAAAAATTAATTTCGGGAATGAATCAAATTCTACCCCTCAAGCAAATCTATCCCAGCGAAGAACTGCTCTATTTTGTCTGGAAAAACAGGCAGCTTGAATCCAAACCACTCTGCCTAATCAATGGCGAAAAACTCCAGATTATTCAACCGGGTTTTCGGAATTTCAACTCCGGACCAGATTTTCTCCAAGCACGCGTTCAGCTTGGGCCCATTCAATTGTTCGGTAATATTGAATTCCATGTCAGGAGTTCGGATTGGTTTAAGCACAATCATCAAAACGACAAAGGCTATGAATCGGTAATTCTGCATGTGGTTTATGAGTATGACCAGGAAGTCATTTTGGAAGATGGATTTGAAATCCCGGTGCTGGAATTAAAAAATTATTTAGATGATGAGCTGCTGAATCGCTACAACTACCTCTTCATGAACCAAGACGAAAAAGCTTGCCATAACTTTGATGACTTACCCACACGGATTCAATTGGAGCAATGGACGAACAGATTAGCCACAGAGCGGATGGAAGAAAAATTCGAACGAATTCAATTGCGCTTAGCCGAAAGCAAGAATCACTGGGAGGAAGTCTTTTTCAAGGAATTGCTTAGGAGTTTTTGTGGCAGTTTGAACAGTGATGGAGCAGAATCTCTGAATGCAAAAATTGATTTTGGCTTGATTTTAAAATACAGGCAACAACAATTCAATTTTATCTCTTTGGTATGGGGACTTGCTGGATTTTTGGAGGAAAAAGGAAAAGGAAATTTGGCAATTGAGCTGCGTAAAACCTGGCTGTTCTTGAAAGAAAAACACAGGCTGGAAGCAATGCCTATACATGTTTGGAAGTTTTCAAAAACCCGACCGGCAAATTTCCCGAGCAACAGACTATTGCAGCTTGCCCTTTTCTATACCCATGACAAAGTAAATCTGTTTAGCTATGCCGGCATGAGAAGTCCAAAAGCCATAGCAGAATCACTAGAATCTAACCTATTGACAAAACTTGCTGAATTTCCGGAAATTTCGAATGGAAACAAATTAACCAAAACCGGAAAAGCCGGTAAAGAATTACTTTATCGAATTTTGGTAAACACCATTGCACCCATGCTGTTTGCGCTGGGGAAAAAGCGAGACGAAACACACTTGCAAGAGCTCGCTTTGGACATTTGGAACTATTGTCCGGCTGAAAACCACCAGCAATCTAAGTATTGGAAAACCAGGGGTTGGCAAAGTCATTCCGCACTTGATTCTCAAGCCATGCTGGCGCAACATTTGCATTATTGCATCAAACGGAACTGCCTGAGTTGCATGCTTGGACAATATTTTATCAAACCAAAAACAAATAGCAGCTAAATTTCGTTTATTTTGCCTTTGAGAATATGGATAAGATAAAGTATACTGTTGAAAAAAACGTATTTGGGGTTTGCACTTACTTGGGCGAAAAGTTCAGGATTTCAAGTAGCAGAATCCGCCTTTACTTTATTTATACGTCGTTTATTACATTTGGTTCACCCATTATCATTTATTTGATTGTTGCTTTTTGGTTGAACCTGAAAAAGTACATCCGGAATAGCCAGCGGATTATTTGGGATTTATAAACCACTTTTCATTTGAATCGCGCAAGATTACTATTCTTATTGGTTTCAATTTACATTGTTGCAGCCTTTAGTTGGTGGACATACGCCCACTACAAAAGCAGCAAAACCATTTATGAACTAGAACGCAAAGGGCTTGAATCGCATTCTTACGAAGCAAGTTTTGACGTTGAAATGGCACGTCAGCAAGAGCTATTTGAAGATAGCACAGCCATGAAGAACTATTTCTACGCTCATCACCCCAAACACGAACTATTTTTCATTCCGCAAGGCGACCCTCTTTATAATTTCATGGTTAGGCCTAAATGGGAGGCTTATCAGGAGCTGGAAACCATTTACAAGCGGAAGGTTCGAATGTTTATTCTAGAAGGCGCTGTAATGATGGCGCTGATTTTCTGGGGATTAATCAGAATTTTTTACAGCTTAAGTCGAGATTTGAAAGTAAAGCGAAATCAGCGAAATTTTCTTCTTAGCGTTACCCATGAATTAAAAACTCCACTTACATCAATCAAGCTCTATTTAGAAACTTTACTTAAACGCAAACTCAGCGAAGAACAAACACGGACCATCGTTCAAAATTCATTGCAGGAAAGCGAACGCTTGAATTTATTGGTTGAAAATCTTTTGTTATCGGCACGGCTTGAGAGTGCTCATTTTGATTTGGATATCCGGAATTTGAATCTGAGTGAATTGACCGAAGAAACGGTGAGAAACTTTGCCATTCCCAGAAATCTGAATGAACGCATTAGCATGGAGATTGAGCCATCGGTTTATGTAAAAGCAGACCCGAATGCGATGGAAATTATTTTAACAAACTTGCTATCCAATGCTTTAAAATACACTCCGGAAGGAAGCCAAATTCAGGTAAGACTACTCTCTTCAAAACAAGAAGTACGTTTACAAATTTTAGACGAGGGGCCGGGCATTTCCGAAGAAGACAAAAAAGAATTATTTACCAAGTTCTTTCGGATTGGGGATGAAAACACCCGAAAAACAAAAGGGACTGGTTTGGGGTTATTTATCGTGAAAAACCTTGCAAATCTGCAAAAAGCAGAAATACAAGTTGAAAATAGACTACCCAAAGGTAGTATTTTTGAATTAAGGCTTAAAAACAATGGCTGACAGAATTTTACTCGTAGAAGATGAATTGAGTCTTCAGCACGCGCTGAAGCTAAACCTCGAATTGGAGGGATATTTTGTTCATGTTTGCGGAACAGGAACGGAAGCTGTAAAAACATTTAGGGAGCAGAAGTTTGACTTGGTTGTTTTAGATATCATGTTACCCGAGATGGACGGTTTGATGGTATGTGAAAACATCCGCTTATACGACAACAACATTCCCGTTTTATTCTTATCAGCCAAAAACACCGCAGAAGACCGCATTCAAGGCCTGAAAAAAGGCGCTGATGATTACCTAACCAAGCCTTTTGAGTTGGAAGAACTTATTCTAAGAGTTCAAAAACTGCTGGAAAAAAGCAAGCAAATCAAACACGCCAATACCGGCAAAATACCTAAGATTTTCCATTTCGGAGAAAATTGGATCAATTTTGAAAGCCATGAAGCTCACGGAGTTCAAGGTGCATTTGAATTGACCAAAAAGGAACTTTTGCTGATGCGTTTGTTGATTGAAAACAAAAATCAAGTGGTGAGTCGCGAACACATTCTAAAGGTTGTTTGGGATTATACAGTTATTCCCAATACACGCACCATAGATAACTTTGTTTTGGCACTCAGAAAATACTTTGAAAAGGACCCAAAACTTCCGGTTTACATTCAATCGGCAAGAGGAATAGGTTATCGTTTTTCAGACCCTTCCGAAGTTTATTCAGAGCAGGCTGCTGCCCAAAATGCGTAAGAAACCACTTATTAATTTATAAGTAGGTAGCATAGGAATATTACTTATTTTCGCGGTACTCCTATGCTAAAACAAGGTTTACAACAAAGCCAGCTTCAGAAATTATCGCCGCAGCAAATTCAGTTTATCAAATTGCTGCAACTCAATTCTGTGGATATTCTCCAGCGAATTGACCAAGAATTGATAGAAAATCCTGCCCTACTTAGGTCGGGAGATGAAGATGCTGCACCAAGTGAAAACCCCGAAGATTTAAAAGACAATCAGGAAACAGATACCGCCTCGGAAGATCTTTCGGTAGAAGACTTTTTAGCCGATGAATCGTTTGATGTAAAAGAATACGTGAACGACGAGTATGACCCCGAAGGTTTTCACCTGAGTGATGAAGGAGACGAAGAAAAAAAGGAAAGGCCATTAACAGAATCCAATTCCTTTCACGAAGAACTTCAGGAACAATTCAATGCGATTGCCGAATCGGAAAAAGAATTGATTATTGGCACCCAAGTAATTGGCACATTGGATGATGATGGTTACTTGAGAAGGCCTTTGGAAGCCATCATCAATGACTTGGCATTTTCATTAAACATTGAAACCAATTTGGAGGAAATGAAGAAAGTGCTTGCCAAAATTCAAGGACTTGACCCCGCCGGAATTGGTGCAACTAGCCTTCAGGAATGTTTATTGATACAACTCAAGCGAAAGGACCAAAAACTTAAAACAGTTCAACTGGCCATTCGCATTCTGGAAGATTATTTTGACGACTTTACCAAGAAGCACTACGAAAAGCTGGTGAAGGTTTTAAAAATCAACGAAACTGAACTAAAAGAGTGCATCACCCTCATTACCAAATTAAACCCTAAGCCCGGAGAGGCAATTGACAACTCCGCAACCCAATACATCACTCCTGATTTTTTGCTGATTGATCAAGACGGAAAGCTCAGCATTTCATTAAATTCAAGAAATGCCCCCGATTTACGCATAAGCAGATCGTACCTGGAAACCTTAAAAGGTTACGATGAAGCAAAAAATCCCACCCGTGAGCAGAAAGAAACAGTTCAATTTATCAAGCAAAAGCTTGACAGTGCAAGGTGGTTTATTGATAGCATCAGACAAAGACATCAAACTTTGTTGCTGACTATGAATGCCATTTTAAACTACCAGAAATCTTTTTTTGAAGAGGGAGATGAAACTCGGCTCAAACCCATGATTTTGAAAGACATTGCTGAGAAAACCGGTTTGGATATTTCAACCATTTCACGAGTTGCCAATAGCAAATACATTCAAACCGATTTTGGCGTTTTTCCACTCAAGTTTTTCTTCAGTGAA
Organism: Bacteroidia bacterium; assembly: GCA_023151275.1. GTDB lineage: Bacteria > Bacteroidota > Bacteroidia > UKL13-3 > UKL13-3 > CAISCU01. The sequence goes on from JAKLJI010000001.1 coordinate 293,133, forward strand.
GGCATAAGTACAGATGAAGGTGAAGAAGTTAGCAGCCGGGAAGTGAAAAAGATTTTGAAGGATGCTATTGAGGCAGAAGATAAGGCCCGCCCATTGCCTGATGAGAAACTGATGGACATCCTGAAAGAAAAGGGATATAACATTGCTCGCAGGACCGTAGCCAAGTACCGCGAGCAAATGAATATCCCGGTTGCGCGGCTAAGAAAGGAAATTTAAGGGCTGATTTCCATTCGCGCATTGCTTTAAATCCCGAACTGGTCTTTGCACCAGAAATACAGATTATCCAATGGAAAATCTATAGCGGGATAAATATCTATATGGTATTTGTGTTTCACTTCCATGACCAAGATGGAAGCAAAAAACAGAACGAGCATACTCATCAACCAATATTTTTTAATCAAGTTGTAGAATAAATGAGTTTGTTCAAGCAGAAAAAACCGCAATTGCATTAAGCTTCCCATTCTAAGTGGTATTTGTTATGACGGAATGAACGCTTAACATGAAAACGGTTAAAAGCCGATTCAGCTCCTGATTTGAGGCCTTCAGCCAAAAGAATCATCAGCAGTACCGAAATGCTTAAAAGAGACAAATAAATGAACGGTGAAAAAGAGGTAAACACACGATAATCAACCCCTATAAGCACAGTTTCAGTAAAGGCGAGTAAAAAGAAAAGAATTCTACAAAGTTGACTTGAAAAACGAAGGGCAAGACTTTTAGTAAAACTGTGAACAAAGACTCTTCCATTTAATCTGGCGTGAAAACGCATTAAAAGCAAATGAAAATGGGGAAGCAATAAGCGTTCACCAAGAATATTATTGGATTCTGATTCAGAAGCAATAGAAAACTGATTAGGAAGTTCCGGCTTGGAGTTTGAAGCAGATTGAAAACGGTTGCTAACAATTTGAGCAAACTGTCCTGGCAATAGGTTGAAGAGCTCATCCCCAACAACAACCGCAGCTGGGAAGCCCTCTACAGGATTATTGAATAGTACCTGAGCCACCTGATTCTTAATTTCCAAAAATGATTTTGAGGTTGAAACCATTTCATCCAAAGGATTCGAACCCGACTGCAATTCAAAGAAGCTAAAGCCCTCCGATTTTTTTAATTCAAGCGATTCAACCAAGAATTCAGAAAAAGATTTTACCGGATTAAGCATTACCAAAAAGCCGGGTTCTTTGCGAGAGGCGTAGGCTACCATCTCAAGCATTGTTTCGGGTCTGAAGGACTTTTCATCGACATGAAAAATATGTATGCCAGCCAATTGATTGCTTTGAACAAATGGTCTATCAATAAAGAAAAAGAACTCATGACCTTTTTCGCGCATCTCATCTGTTTCTTGAATTCGTTCAAACAAAATTTTCTCATCCACCAAACCCATAAAAACAAAGGCGAATGACTTATTGGACAGAGCAGGAACAGATTTGTCTGAAACTGCACGATTGCTAAAGCGGGTAAGAAGGATTAAATAAACCAGACTTACTACAGCTAAAGTCAACACCAACTCGGAAAAATAGGCTACTAAAATTTCCATGATTTGTAGGATTAGTGGTGATTAAAAAATTCCTTGTGAAGCAGCGTCTTTACCAGCGTAGTAAACATTGTCGATTGGAGTATCAACGCCAGGAAAAAGGTCAACATGAAAAATATGTTTCAATTCGATAACAGCACAAACCAACAAGACTAATACTGAAACCAAATACAAATACTTGGCAAAACTGATTAGCTCTTTTCCGCCCTTCAATACACCAACACTGATTTTAGCTTTCAAACTCAAACTTGAGCCTTCATTTGAGTAATTTCCTTGGAGTGTAGAAATTGTTTTCATGTTCAGCAGTTTAATTGGGTGATGAATAAGTAACCTTGATTTGTGAATCGAAAATACTTATTCGAGTTGCTGTTTTTTCTATTTAAATTGCATATCTCCGTAACTCGCAGATTTTCAAAGGAATTATTTTTATTCAAACAGCCTTTTTACTGATTCAGGCCGCTGTTTTTTAGATTTAAATAGACTTTTTTACGATGCAGGTAGTGCATTATGCTATCCAAATAGCAGCCAGCTTACGTGAGTGGCATTATTTTTATACGAGCTGCGGTGAATTCATTCCAAGTTGGGAAAAATCACCAAAAATCAAAGGGAAGACCTAAAACACGAAGCACACAGCAAGATTTTGATGAGTTTGAAACAAAACCCAACTAATCAAGACTTTACACAAAATTTCTAAACAAGAATAAACTTGGAATGCTCTGGCGAAAACCAAGAACATGAAAAACGACCAAAATCAAAAAAACCAGTTTGAGTGGCGTTTTGATTATTTAGGTAGCGTATATTTTATTTAAGCTGCGGTTAAGCGTGAACAAAATGCTCTTCCATTAAAGTTCGAAAAGCAAGCACTTTGTTTCCATACTTTTCGAGGGTTTTACGCTGCAACTCGGGACCAAACTCATCGCGGTACCTAAAGTAATCATCGAGACTTGCGGCTTTGTATTGTATGGCGTAAGTAAACCCAGTTTCACCTTCCTGGCGGCTTATTAAAGCTAGCATCTTTGATTCCTGAAACATACCCGTGGCCATTACCTCGGGAATATGGATTGTTTTCATCCAATCTAGCCATTCATTGTGAATGTCTTCCTCAACATTCACGGTAACATTATAAATTATCATATCAATGAGATTCTTGTTGATTTAAGTCGTCGCCCCGCAGCACCCTATAACGTCTTCTGGCTTCTGAAACAAAAAAGCTACCACCATAATCCAGAATTAAACGCTCATACAATTTGGATGCAGCCGTTTTATCCTGAAGTTTAAACTCTGTCCATTCAGCCATCTGAAACAAGGCATTATCGGCTAAAATATCCTGTCCATGCTTAGAAAGTAAACTATCTAAGCAAGCAATTGCAGCAGGAAAATTGGATTCACCTGCACGTATCTGCGCCTTTTTGAACAAAATATCATCACTTAAAGCATGGCCGGGGAATAGTGTTGAAATGCTATCTAATCTAAGCTCTGCATCCTTGTACAAATGCCGGTTCAATAAAAGCGATGCAGCAGAAAAAAGGCGCAAAGGCTCCGGATTGCTATCTACCATGTTTTCTTGAATGAGCAAGGACAATTCCATGGCATTGTTGGAAATCAATTGAGTAGTGGCTGTTTTTAAAACATCAAGTTGAGCCTTGGCCCATTCAAACTCGCCCATGTAAAAACTTAATCGGGCATTTCTGTAGCGAGCTTCCTGACCAAGTGGATCCTCGCTAAAGTCTTTATCAACCTGACCAAAAAGAAGCATGGCATCCCAAACTTCACCTTTTAAGATGTACACTTCAGCTAATTCCAATTTGCAATTGGCAAGAAAGCGCTTGTCTAAGCGAACTAAACCTGTCAGAAAAAGATAATGGTTTACAGATTCCTGGAGTTTATTGAGGTAATTGGCTTCAAGCCAGGCTAAATCCCGTATAGTTTGTGCCGTACCTTCGTGTTCACCAAACTCCTTAAGCATGAGTTTGTATTCTTGCTCCAAATCACTCAAATCGGCAGCTTGGTAATTACCGGTAAGCAATTTCTTGGCACGCGCTTCCAAGGCAGTTTGCTTTGCAAGAGCAAAATAGGGCTTATCTGTTCCCATAGCCACCACTTCATTCAAAACAAAAACTGCATCATCAAAACGGGAATTGGCCATTGCCAAATAGGCTAAATCCATCAATTGCCTTCCCTCGGTTCTATTTCTTCTTTCGAGTTGCTTCACAAAAGGAATGGCCCCGGCATAATCATTCTTCTGAACATACAGCCAAATCAGCATTTCCTGGTAAACTATCTTATCCGCATGTTGACGAATTCGCTTTAGCAAAGCTTGCCGACAGATTTCGTACTCCGCGGCATTTTTAAGATAATTTTGAAGGAGACCCTGAACCTGTTCTTCTTGCCTTTCATCTTCAAACAACACATTCAGATATTCCTCAACAGTTTCTTTGGTTTTACCCAAATCGGCATACAAGCCACCCAATTCCGATGAAAAAATGAGGTTATTCCGCAAAACCTGACGGCCCTTGAGGTAGGTTTCAATGGCCAAACTTTTATCTCCACGTTTTTGAAAAGCCAAAGAAAGCTCAGCAATGAGAGAAGGATTTGAGGGAATTTCAGCCAAGAGGTCTTTCCGAATTTGAGCAGCCTTCTCCTTCTTTCCAAACTCCTCCAAAACCCAAGCCTGATCTACACGATAGGCGGGATTTACATCGTAGCGACGACTTTGCTTTTTGATTAAACGTAGCGCTTCTTCCTCATCCTTCAATTTCAAATAGCAGTTAAGAAGATTGTCGTAGAGAAAAATGGAAGAGCTGTTTTTATTCAACAGTTTCTCATAAATATCGGCAGCTTTTCTGAACTCACCAGCCGACAAATATTGACCAGCCAATTGCTCATCTGTTTTCTGGGCCCAGGTGCTTACAGGCAGCAAGAGGCCTAAGGAAAGGAGAAGGAAAACGAGGAACTTTTGCATATTTATCGAACGAAAATAAGACAATGAGCCAAGCAATTGGAAAAATTGCATGAGTGGTAAACGCAAAATGACGTTTTTTGTACTGTGAGTATGCTAAAAAAGCTTGCTGGACAAACAGCAATTTACGGGTTGAGTACCATTGTAGGTAGATTTATCAATTACTTATTGGTTCCCATTCAAACCAGAACCTTGAATGCAAGTCAGTTTGGCGTTGTAACCGGACTTTACGCATATGTAAGTTTCTTCAATATTCTGCTAACTCATGGTATGGAAACCAGCTTTTTTAGGTTTGCCGAGAAAAGGAAAAATCCAGATGAGGCTTATGGAACGGCATTAAGGTCGGTAACCTGGGTATCCATCGGATTTTTGATTTTAAGCTGGTTGTTTTCGAGTCAGATATCGGAGTTAACAGGCATTGGAAACCAACCCTGGATAGTACGCATGACAGCGGCGATTATTGCACTTGATGCTGTAAGTGCCATTGCATTTGCCAAGTTGAGAAAAGAAAACAAGGCGCTTCGTTTTGCTCTAATCAAAAACCTGGGAATAGCCTTAAACATCATTCTTAACCTGTATTTCTTGATGTTGTGTCCGTATTGGCATAAAACTACCGGACAACTTCTTCCACTATTTAGCGGAACTCCGAATCCGGAAATGATTTTCTTATCCAATTTATTTGCTTCGGCATTGAGCTTTCTGGCCCTATTGCCTGAACTTCGAAAAATTCACAACCCTGCCGAAAAGGGATTGTACAAGGAAATGCTGAATTATGCCATGCCCATGATGGTTGTGGGATTTGCAGGTATGATTAATGAAACGCTCGACAGAATTCTATTGATCAAGCTATTACCCAATCAGGAAGATGCCTTACGTTTAACTGGGATTTACGGCGCCAACTACAAGTTATCCATTATCATCACCTTATTCATTCAAGCATTTAAGTATGCTGCCGAACCCTTCTTTTTTGCTTTGGGTGAAAAGGGAGAAAAGAAAACCATTTATGCCAATATTATGACCTTGTTTGTTGTGGTATGCTTGAGCATATTCTTGTTAGTAGGATTGAATATTGAATTCTTCAAGCATTTTATTGGTGAGGAATTTCACGAAGGATTGCAAGTTGTACCGGTATTGCTTTGGGCAAATATTTTCCTTGGCATCTACTATAACTTAAGCATTTGGTACAAGTTGAGCGATCAAACCCAAAAAGGCGCACAAATAGCTTTAATTGGTGCCGCGATTACCTTGGTAGGCAACTATTTACTCATTCCCCAATTTGGATATTTTGGCTCGGCTTTAGCCACCTTTATTTGTTATTTCCTCATGATGGTAATTGCTTACATCTGGGGAATGAAATACTATCCAATTCCTTATGAAACCGGTAAATTCATTCAATACTCCGTATTAAGCATGGTGATCTATGCAACAGTGCGATTCTTCCAGAATTCACAAGCAGGAAGTCCCATGTACTATGTTTATTCCATAACTGGACTAATCCTATTTTTAAGCATCTCCATTTACCGGGAACGAAAAAAATTCAAACATGGATAAACCTATAAGCGTATCTGTAATCAACGAATCCGGGAATCCCCTTCCCGAGTATCAAACCCTGCATGCAGCGGGAATGGATTTATTGGCGAATTTGGAGGAGGAAGTTTCACTTCAACCCGGCGAACGCAAACTAATTGGCACAGGCCTTAAACTTGCACTTCCGGAAGGCTATGAAGCCCAAATTAGGCCCAGAAGCGGACTTGCACTAAAACATGGAATAACGGTACTAAACAGTCCGGGAACGATTGACGCCGACTACAGAGGCGAAATTAAAGTGCTGTTAATCAATCACGGTCAAGAACCATTCAGCATCAAACACGGCGAGCGAATTGCCCAATTGATAGTGGCTAAATACAGTCAAATAAGCTGGGAAATTGTAGAAAAACTACCCGAAACTGAGCGCGGTGAAGGCGGATATGGAAGCACCGGCAAATAAGTGGGCCTGATTATACACCAAAAATTAATGGCAGAATAGGCAGAAAAGACTAATTTTCGCCTTGAATTACTACAACTATGAGAATAATTGTTCCAATGGCAGGTATGGGAAAACGCATGCGTCCACATACCCTAACTGTTCCAAAACCCCTGATTCCTGTTGCAGGAAAACCTATTGTTCAAAAGATAATTGAGGACCTTGCTAAGGTTTGCGGAACGCAAATTGAGGAAGTTGCCTATATCATTGGGCCAACATTTGGCGATGAAGTTGAAAAGCAGTTGGTTGAAGTAGCCGGAAAACTAGGCGCAAAAGGAAGCATTTATTACCAACATGAACCACTAGGCACTGCGCATGCTATTATGTGTGCGAAAGAAAGTTTGGAAGGGAATGTATTGGTTGTGTTTGCTGATACTTTATTCAAAGCAGACTTTACATTAGACCGCGAACAGGACGGAATTATTTGGGTACAAAAAGTTGAAGACCCTCGTCCGTTTGGCGTGGTGAAGGTTGACAGCAACAACGTAATTACAGACTTTGTAGAAAAGCCTGAACATTTTGTTTCTGACCTAGCAATTATTGGTATTTACTATTTCAAAGATGGAGCTTATTTGCGGAATGAGCTTCAGTACTTGTTGGATAACGATATCAAAGAAAAAGGTGAGTACCAACTTACCAACGGTTTAGAAAACATGAAAACCAAAGGCACCAAATTTGTGCCAGGCCAGGTAACTGAATGGTTGGATTGTGGAAACAAGAATGCAACCGTTTATACCAATTCACGCATTTTGCAGTTTATGCATGATGGCGGTGAAAAACTGGTTGACGATAGCGTAAAGACAGAAAATTCGGTAATTATTCAACCTTCTTACATCGGCAAAAACGTTACCATTCGTAACAGTGTGGTTGGACCCTATGCAAGTATTGGCGACAATTGCACGATAGATAAATCGCTTATATCGAATAGCATTGTACAGAAATCAACCAAGCTGGTGAATGCCAATATTGACAATTCAATGATTGGTAGCAACTGCGAATACAAAGGAAGTTCACGCGACCTAAGTATGGGAGATTTCAGTACCGAGCAATAATCGCTATAAGCCGTTGGCTTAGTTAATTTGAGCATGAAGAGAAACCTCAGTATAAAAAGGGGGCTGATTCAGTTACTGTTTCAGCCTCTTTTCTTGTTAACAGCAAGTATTGCTTTTGGGCAACAAAAGCCTTTACCGGAAGCGCAGCGCATTGAATTTGACAAATACTTTTTCAATGGCATGCGCGAGAAATTGATTGGCAACTATGCAGATGCAGAAAGCAACTTTTTAAAAGCTTCTGAGATTGACCCTAACAATGCCAACAATTGGTTTCAATTGTCGTCCACCTTGCTGCAATCCAAACAAGTAGCCAAGGCGGAAATTTTTGGAGAAAAAGCTGCAAAGCTTGATCCGGCAAACGAATGGTACACTCGTCAATTGGTTGATATTTACAGGTACAACCGAAATTACAACAAAGCCGAAGAGCTTTTAAGCGCCCATTACAAGGCTACTAAAAATCCGGACGTATTGTTTGAATTGGGCATGATTCAACACCAAGGTGGAAACTACAAGAAAGCCTTGAAAAGCTTTGATGCCTATGAGAAGGTGAAAGGCATTTCGGAAGGATTAACAAGGCAAAAGGAGCAGATTTACCTGCAAATGAACAAACCTGCAAAAGCCATTGACGAGGTAAAGAAACTTATTGCTGCATTTCCGGATAACCTTCAATTTAAAGGAGCTTTAGCCGATTTGTACATGGCCACACGTAAAGAGAAAGAAGCCTTGGCCATATACCACGAAATCATTCAAAAAGAACCTAAAAACGGCTACGCAGCATTTGCTTTGGCTGAATATTACAAAAACAAAGGCGATAAAAACCTCTGTTATTCTTGGATGGAAAAAGGACTTTCTGGCGAAGCAGATATCAAAACAAAATTGAATGTACTTACTGAGATTATTCCCGGGAATTATTTTGAACCAGAACATCTGAAAACTTGCCAAAACTTACTGGAAACATTTGAAAAAGCGCATCCCGGCGACCCGAGTCCTTACATTTTGCAAGGTGATTTGTACTTGCAGGACCGCAATTTTGAACAAGCCAGAGAGCGCTACCTTAAAGCCACAGGCATGCAAAATGCCGGAATATTATCTTGGGAGCAAGTGTTGCAATGTGACCAATTGATGCAGCGGTACGATTTGATGCTGGAAGATTGCTCAAAAGTAATTGAGTTGTTTCCTAGCTATGCACCCGCTTACTTATTTAGCAGCATCGCAGCAATGTCGTTGAAGAAGTATCCCATTGCAGAAAATTCAGCCAGAAAAGGTGTGGAATATGCAGACAACGACGAATTAAAATCGCAACTATTAAGCAGTTTAGCAGATGCCGCTCATTACAACGGACATTATACCACTAGCGATTCTGCTTACGATGAAGCTTTGCTTATTGACCCTGAGAATGCGTATGCCATGAACAACTATGCATATTTTCTTTCGCTAAGAAATGAAAGGTTGGATAAAGCCGAGCAATTGAGCAGAAAAAGCATTTCCATCGACCCCAAAAACGCATCATACCAAGACACCTATGGGTGGATTCAATACCAATTGAAAAACTATTCGGAAGCCAGAAATTACATAGAAAGATCCTTGCAGTTATCGCCGGAAAATCCTGAAGTAACAGAGCATTTGGGAGATGTTTTGTTTAAACTGGGGCAAGAGGAAGATGCCTTAGCACAATGGAAGAAGGCAGCAGGATTGGGAAATCCGAGTGAGGCTTTGTTGAAAAAAATAAAAGAGCGGAAATTGCAGCCATGAGCAAATCCTATTCCTTTCTGCTTTTGCTGGCTATAGTGGTTTTCATGGGCGCCTGTAAAACCAAAAAGAACTTGAGTTCAACAAAACCAGAACCCAAGGGAACTGCTGTTGAAGAGTTAAGCCGTCAAAAGTTGGTTGAAAACATTCTGCAGCAAAAAAACTCAAGCGAATGGTTGTATGCCAAGGCGGAGGTGAATTACAAAGACGACAAGCAGGATTTGAGTTTCGATATGGAAATCCAGGCACATCAAGACGATTATATTTGGTTGAATGCCCGTGCCATGGGCTTACTCAATGTGGCGAGAATTCTAATCAAACCGGATTCCATTCGCATTATTGACCTGATGAACAAAGTGTATATCAGTGCATCCTACGATTACCTGAAGAAATTCAGCCCAAGTCCAATTGGATTTAAGCAGTTGCAAAACATTGTTTGGGGCAATGCTCCTTTTGACCCCACCGCAACGAGTAAAATAGACACCACAACCCAAAAGCTATTAATAACACTTTTGGTTGGAAATGGACAACAGGAAAGCGGCTACTTATCAAACCTGAAAACACAAAAAACGACTCTGCTTGATTTACAAACCAGACGATCAATGAGCATAGACCATGAACATTTCATGGATTTTGGTCAGAATAGTATTCCATCCACACGAATCTTCAACATCCAGTCGGAAAAAAAAGTGGAATGCCGATTTCAACTGAACAATATTGCGATTTCATTCAAACGCGAACCCAGTTTTGTTATTCCTAAAACATACAAAGTGCTTGTTTACTAAATGCATTGGCAGATTTCTTGTTCTGCTTCTACTGGTTCAACCGGTTGGTATGCTTCATGCCCAAAAGGCCAGCCAGAAGCGGAAAGAACTTGAAAACAAGCGCGCACTTTTACTCAAGCAAATTGAGGAGAACAAAAAAAAGCTGGCCCAGGTAAAAAAGCAGGAAGCCAACAAAGCCAAAGAACTTCAGGTAATTGGTAAGCAGATAGAGCACCGGGAGAAATTGATTGACAATATTGGCCAGGAAAACTTTGAACTATCAATTGAAATTGATGGACAGAAAAGAGAGCTCGGAAAATTAAAAGAAGAACTGCAGGAGCTGAAAGAAGATTACGGCAGGTATATTCTATCAGCCTACAAAAAAAGGCAGCTCAATCAAGAACTTGTATTCATTTTCAGCTCAAAAGATTTTCATCAAGCCATTCGTCGCATTAGGTATCTGAATCAATATGGAAATTATCGGATGCAGCAAGCCCGATTGATTGTTAACACACAAAAGGCCATCATTGAAGCAATTAATGGCATGATAGCCGCCAGGGACCAGAAAACCTGGCTAATGAATGTAAAAGAGAAAGAGAAGAAGGAGCTTGAACAAGACAAGCAGGAAGAAAACAAGCTATTGAACCGTTTGCAGGTACAGGTTAGTTTGATAAAAACGCAAATTACCAAGCAAGAACGCCAGGAAAAAGAGCTCAACAAGGCAATTTCAAACCAGATTGCAAAGGAAATTGCAGAAGCTCGCCGATTGGAAGAAGAACGTAGGAAAAAGGAGGAAGCCAGAAGATTGGCAGAAGCAAAACGAACCAAAAAGGCTCCTGTTCCTCAAGAGAAAACCACTTCAAACTCCTATTTATCCAAGGTTGATTTTGCCTTGAGCAAAAACTTTGAAGACAACAAAGGCAAACTGCCTTGGCCTATTGAAGGTGTTATTGTTGGTAAATTTGGCAAAACACCTCATCCTGAGCTGAAAGGCGTTGTAAAAAACAACTTGGGCATTGATATCAAAGCCAAAGCTAAGAGCTCTGTTCGGGCGGTTTTTAATGGAACAGTTGTACGCACCTTCCCTATTCCAGGAATGGACCAAGTTGTACTCATTAGCCACGGTGAATATTATAGCGTGTATGCACGACTGGAAACGGTAACTGTAAAAAAAGGCCAAGAAGTAAAAACTAAGGACATCATTGGAACGGTAATTACCAATCCGGAAGACCAACAAAGCATCCTGCACTTTGAAATATACAAGCAAACCGAATTGCAGGATCCTGCAAAATGGATTAAAAAGTAGCTATCCTAAAAAATATTTAAGGTTTGAATAACGGGCAGGCAACAAATCTGGCCTGAAGTTTGTCTATACTTGAATAAAAGACAATCTATGAAAAAACGTTACTTAGTTGGACTCTCGTTAGCGATGTTATTAATAGCAAGCGACTTATTGCAATCCAACCCAACCGGAGCTCCGGCAGGAAGAACCGGGTCGCCCGGCGATGGAGGAGCAACCTGCTTTACCAGTGGATGCCACAGCGGCGCTCCAACTGATGCCACCGGCATCATTACCACCAATGTACCAACTGAAGGATATACTCCGGGAAGCACCTATACAGTAACTGTTACACTTAGCGGAAATGGAAGAAAAGGCTTTCAGGTATCACCACAAAAAGCTGATGGAACCTTAATGGGAAGTTTAAGTGCGGGCTCCGGAAGCATGGTTATTTCGAGCAAATACATCACCCATACATCGGCTAAACAAACCAATCCGGCGGTTTGGACATTTAGCTGGACAGCACCTGCTGCTGGAAGTGGTGCAGTTGATTTTTATGGAGCCTTTGCTCAAACCACTTCAATAACCAGAAAAGAAAAGATTACCATTAACGAGAAAACAGCTACCGGCATCAACGAAAATGGTTTTGTTTCCTCTTTAGAAGTGTATCCAAATCCGGTGGTTGGTCGCAATTTGAATATGGGATTTGATTTGAAGAAATCAGGCCAGGTTAAAATTGCTTTGATTGATATTACCGGCCGTGAAATTAACCGCATGGTAGATGGCTTTGAAAGCGCCGGCAATAAGCAGTATGAATTTGAGTTACCGGAAATGAACAGAGGCATTTATTTTGTTCAGATTCAAGTAAACGGAGAGCGATTAAGTCGCAAAATCCTGGTGAATAATTAAGAACTAAGTTCCAATTGAAAGCATAAAAAAAGAGGACGGGAATTGAATCTCGTCCTCTTTTTTTATGCGTAAAAGCTTACTTGTACAAAGGAAATTTCTTCATCAGCTCATTCACACCTGAACGAACGGATTTGATTACTGCTTCGTCTTCCGGATGCATCAAGACTTCATCAATAAATGAAACAACTGCTTCCATATCGGCAGTCATCATACCACGTGAAGTGATAGCAGCTGAACCAATACGAATTCCTGAAGTAACGAATGGGGATTTATCGTCGAATGGAACCATGTTTTTGTTGATGGTAATTTCTGCCTTAACCAGCGCATTTTCGGCAGCCTTTCCACTGATGTTTTTATTTCTCAAATCAATCAACATCAAATGGTTATCTGTACCCCCGGAAATGATTTGATAGCCGCGATCCATAAATGCTTTTGCCAATGCAGCCGCATTTTCTTTCACTTGTTTTACATAAGCCGCGTATTCAGGAGTTAAAGCCTCACCAAATGCAACCGCTTTAGAAGCGATAACATGTTCAAGCGGACCACCTTGTGTACCTGGGAAAACAGCGGCATCCAACAAAGCCGACATCATTTTAATTTCACCCTTTGGTGTTTTATGTCCCCAAGGATTTTCAAAATCTTTTCCCATAAGAATAACACCACCTCTAGGACCGCGCAAGGTTTTGTGTGTGGTTGAAGTTACAATATGGCAATGTTGAACGGGATCGTTCAATAGTTTTCCAACTATCAAACCGGCAGGATGCGAAATATCTGCAAGCAGCAATGCACCAACTGCATCTGCAATGGCTCGTAAACGAGCATAATCCCAATCTCTAGAATAGGCAGAAGCGCCACAAATAATCAATTTCGGTTTTTCACGATGTGCGGCTTCTTCAACCTTATTCCAGTCGATTAAGCCGGTTTCGCGCTCAACCCCATAAAAACTTGGCACATACAATTTTCCGGAGAAATTTACAGGTGAACCGTGAGTTAAGTGTCCACCATGCGACAAATCAAAACCCAGAATTTTATCACCCGGATTTAAGCAAGCCAACATAACTGCTGCATTGGCTTGAGCACCGCTATGTGGCTGAACATTAGCCCAAGCTGCACCAAACATTTTCTTCAACCTGTCAATGGCAAGGTTCTCTACAACGTCAACTACTTCACAGCCGCCATAGTAGCGCTTACCCGGAAGACCTTCTGCGTACTTGTTTGTAAGTACACTACCCATGGCTTCCATAACCTGGCGACTTACAAAATTTTCAGAAGCAATTAGCTCGAGGCCATTTTCCTGGCGGTGCAATTCCTGTTCAATCAGGTTAAAGATTTCGATGTCTCTGTTCATAACTGTTTGGTAACGGTTGCAAGTTATTCCATGAAGCAGCCTTCACCAAATCATAATTCAGGGCTGTGAATAATTTCAGGACGCCGAAATCGAGCTCTTTACGGGTGTGAAATAAGTATTTTTGGCTGGCAAGCTGTCAGGAACTAGTTTTGCAGCCCATGAAAAATTTGACCCTAGCTGGACTATTGGCCTTTGCTGCGTTGCCATTATTCGCGCAAAAATCCTCGGCCATTCCTGAATTTGTATTCACAGAGAACAAGCATAAAACAGCCGGAATTAGCAGTCTGCGCATTGTTCAGATTATTGATTCAGCCGCTATTCGGATGAGTCCGGCCCAAACGGTGGCCGAATTACTGGAAAATACCGCAGGAGTAGATATTCGTTCAAGAGGTCCATTTGGAACCCAAGCCGATGTGCAAATTAGAGGAGGAAGTTTTGAGCAAACACTTATTCTATTGAATGGAGTAAGAATGACCGACCCTCAAACCGGGCATCACCTGCTTAACCTTCCGGTTTCAACTTTTGATATTGAACGGATTGAAATTCTGAAAGGCGCAGCAGCTCGTGTGTATGGAATGAATGCTTATGCGGGCGTAATCAATATTATTACACGGAAACCCGTTGGAAAAAATTTAAGCTTTCAGGTTGCCGGCGGACAATATGGATTCAGGCAATTGTTAGGCAGTTCCGATTTTAAACTGGGTAAAACGCAGCATCGCTTTTCAATTCAAAACCTAAGTTCTGATGGCTACCGCAGCAATACCGATTTCGACAACTCCCAATTACTCTATCAGAATGAACTTCAGGTTTTGCAGGGAAGCATGGAAACCATGGCGGGACTTCAAGCAAAAAAGACCGGCTCAAACGGTTATTATACCGACCGTTTTCCTAAGCAATACGAAGAAACTAAATTGGGATTTGCCTCTTTAAACTACCAGCACAAAAATGGAAAACTAAAAAGTAAACTCTTATTCCGGGCTCATGGCGATGAGTTCTTGTTGAAACGCGATACGCCATCGTTTTCGCGAAACACTCATACAAGCCAAACCCTGAATTTCGACATCAGTTATGGTTCTGAAAACAAGCTGGGACATTGGAACACCGGTTTAGAATTCAGACAAGAATTATTGACCAGCAATAGTCTTGGCAACAGAAGCCGAAGCATCACGGGTTTCTTTGCAGATCAGCACATCCAGTTAGGCGAGAAGTTTAAGGTGATTCCGGGAATTTGCCTCAACAATTACTCCGATTTTGGATTAAGCTCTTATCCTTCGCTTGATTTGGGATATACCGGAGAAGCCTTAAGCATGTCTGCTCAAGTTTCGCGTGGATTTAGGGTTCCCTCATTCACCGAATTGTATTATTCAGATGCTGGAAAAACGAGTATTGGAAATCCGGATTTGCAAGCGGAGCAGGCCTGGAATTATGAACTGAATCTCTTTTATCGAAAAAACTGGCTGGTACTTCAGGCAGGAGTTTTCTTACGCGATGGCATGAAGCAAATTGACTGGATTCGGGACTCGGCAACGGCCATCAGTTGGGTTGCACGAAATCAAAGTGAATTAAAAACGAGTGGCTACGAATGGAACCTAGCCATAAAACCATCCTTTTTTAGAGAAGAAACCAAAATCCAAAATATCCAGTTGGCTTATTGTCGTGTAGACCTCAATCAAACCAATCCATCCGGAATTTCAAGGTACGTGTATGATTACTTGCAAAATCAATTTACCGCAACAGTTCAGGTAAAAATGAACAAGAGTTTGGATGCCTTTGTGCGGGCACGCAACGAAAGTAGGGTTGGCTATGCACAATACTGGTTATGCGATTTGAAAGTACAATACCAGCGCAATAGGTTTTCATTGTTTGCCGAAGCCAGCAATTTGTTTGATGCAAGTTACCGTGAGGTTGGCAATGTTATTATGCCCGGAAGGTGGGTAAGAACAGGGTTATCGTATAGGTTTGATTACAAGTAATTCGGGAGTTATTTTACCTCAGCTTTAGGACTTTCATAAAACACCACACCTACCCTTTTCATGTGGTTAAGTAAATCCTGGTTTTGTATTTGCCGCTGGATAGACAAATCAATTTTGTAAGGCAAAAGCAATTCTTCCAAATCAAGCTCAATTTTTTGGAGCGTGCTCAAATTAAGGTTTTCACCGGTAAGTGTGAGGTCAATGTCTGAACCCGGTTTGAAATTTCCCTTTGCCCTTGAGCCATAAAGAATGGCTTGATGCACATCCGGAAATCTGGCTAATACTTGCTGAATGGCCGAAACTGTCTCTTTTTTTAATCCATGGGCTATCATAACTTATCTGTTAAGCAAGTCTTCCATGCGGATTTTAAACTGGGAAAATTCAGGATAATACTCAACCACAATTTTCTGAAAAATAGCATCAGCAGTTTCTTCATTGTAAGTATGCGAAGTTCTATTGCGACTTTGAATCATGTCCATCCAAACTTCACCATTGGAGATTAAATCGAATGCAAATGCTTCCCGAGTGGCGTCCCTCGAACCAAAAATTCCATTATTTCCGGAATACTCCAGGAAATCCTTCATTACATTCCAAGCCAATTCATGGGTATATTCAAAACGCTGAATTACACCTTCCTTAATGATATCCTCCAAAAAAGTATCCTGACTGATTTTCGCGTCTCCTCCATAAGCATACGTTCCTTTAACATTAAGAACAGCCTCTTCCAGTTTGATAAACGCCTTAACAAAATTGCTAAAGCGTTGCTTCCAGCGTATATCAGCGTTATTCATTTTGATTAATTATTCTTTGTGAATCAATTTCATCCAAATTGGTGAAATGATAACAAATCTGACCAGTTGTAAAGATAGTTTTCGGACTTGAATTTTGCATTGTTGATTCAAAACCGAAAAGAGCTCAGTTTCTAAGGTGATCTGGGCCAAGCTATTTTATCGGTTTGATTACAAGTAGTTCGGAGTTAAATATAGAAGGATAAATAGTACCTCCCACTTTTATTCAAATTCAACAGGAACAAAGAATTTTCTTCCGAAAGAATAAGGAAGCACCCCTTCATGTTGCAAACGCCCAACAATAATTGCAGGATGTGTATTAAACTTAGTAGCCAATTTAATTATCTCATTCTCTGATGCATTAAACCGCTTTAAAACTTCGTCCTCCTCTTCTTTTGAAAGTGTCCATTTCACAGCAAAGCTGTCAGCTTCATTTTCTTTTTGTTTATCTTTTTCGGAGTAGTCAATGTCCTCAAGAAAGATATCCTTTTTCCCATGGAGCAAAATGTGGCCAGCCTCATGAAAGAAAGTAAACCAAAAACTATCGTTCCGTTTATATCGTCCAGTTAATTGGATTAAAGGCGTATCGCCTAGCCATCGTGTACTTCCGCTTATTGGTGCCTTATTTACACAAGGCGTATGGACAACCTTTACACCCGCATTTAAGCAAACTCGTTGCAATTGCCCAAAAAAGTTTTCGGGATGCCTGGCCATTATAGCTTTTATTTCAAGTAAACATTCCTTGAAAACTTTTTCATCATAAGGTTTACTGATAAGCTCGGCAGCTTGCAATTCCCCCTTGCGTAACCATGCAGAAATGGCATAGGGATCTTTAATATGCGCTAAGGAAATGCGAAATGCCACCTTCAGCTGTTGATTAAAATAATAATCCTCCCAAGCGCTGTGGTTACTGATACTGAAAAAAGCCAACAATTCGGATGTTTTTTCTTCTATTGTCCCTTTTTTAGCCAGCCAGCCTTTTTTTACCATGTCAGCTATGGGAAATTTTTTTGCCCAATCAGCCGACTCTTTTATCAGTTCATTTCGCTCTTCACGTGCCAAGAACTCGTCAAAAGTTCGCTGCATATTCAACCAAAAATGTGCAGGAATTTTCAGAACATGTTCAAACTGAACAGCCATTTCTGGAGTGATGCTGCTCTTACATTTTAAGATTGCTATTATGGTTTTTTCGGGCTTTCCTGTTCGTATTGCAAACTCTTTAGGACCCATGCCTAATTCCTCTAACTTCTCTTTTAAGGTTTCACCAGGATGAAAAGCTATTTGAGGATAATACTGATTCTTTTTAGTTTCCATCTTTAGCTAAATTATTATTTGGAATGGTAGTCTGTAACTTCAATTATTTCAACATTTTCAATCTTAACCCAAAGGTATTTGCCGTTATCATCCTGGGGTATGGGCTTTTGGCCAGGCTCAAAAACTAAACGATAGGGCTGATCCAAGTCACAAGCCCATTGACCTTTTCGATCTCCCGTTAGTTCATGATACCTACCCGGGAGGTAACGCACATCTTCAAGGGTAACCGCATTTCGTAGATCTCCGAGTCGTCTATTAAAGAGTTTTGCTCGAATTTGGCCCATCTCTTTTTGACACCTGGAATAATCATTTGCCAGTTTTTCCAGCTTTTTATTGCTAAATGTTATTTCCACTTCAAATTTACAAACATTTTAAGTTACACCAAATGTAAGTCAAAAATAAAATTAATCACATTGATTGCGCCTCGTAAAATGCCAAAACCTCCACAATGAAAGTATTTTCAACACATTTATCAGGAACATGGAGAAAAAGCAACAAATAAAATCTCTTTATACAGGATAATAATCTTCAGCCTTAAATTTCCCACCTCTAATCCAAAAGCCAGCTTGCTCCGTATAGTAAAAGCACAGGGTTATCTGACGGATTCGGCACGGATAACCCTGTGGTTCCTTTAATCCTGATACCAATTAATTTTCCTTGAAACATACATGAGCAGGGCCAAAACCAAGAATAGACCGAGGCTTCCCAACAATAAGGCAAATTGCTGCTGTTGAATCAACACAAATACATAGCCATAAAAAGCAGAAAGAACAGCCAGGAGTCCGAGTGAGTTCTTCCATTTCCCAAAAATGCTAAGGCTGTAGGCAGATATCAAAAGCACTACCAAGGCTGTACTTAATAGGTAAGCATAAGAAAATCCAATTTGCTCTGAAAACGAAAGCAAAAGGATATAAAACAAGACCATTGCCGCACCAATGAGCAAGTATTGGAAAGGATGAATCCGGATTTTAAGAATCATTTCGGTTAGAAATAGCGCAAGAAAACTTAGCAATACCACCAGCATGCCATACTTGGAAGAGCGCATGCTTTTTTGATACTGGTCTACCGGCATAAGCAGGTTTACCGTTGCAAGAGAGTTACCCAAATCCGGAGGACATTTTCCGAGCCATTGTTGAGCAAAAGGTCGATTAAAACCTAAAACAGACCAGCTTGCTGTAAATCCTGAATCGCTAACCTGCCGCTGCACGGGCAAAAACTTTCCGTCAAAACCAGGATCCGGCCAATTGCTTTTTAGAACAATTTCTGATTCATTTCCAACCGGCACAAACGAAAGAAACTTACTACCTCTTAAACTCAGTTTCATCGAAACATTTGCCAATTGCTCCAAGGAATTCAGGTTGGGGATTGCCGCTGCCAGGTATTGCGCCGCAGGTAGCTCTTCGCTTACAAGCGGATGAAAAGCCTCAAAGGTCAATTGATTGTTTTGGAAAGTCAAACTAGGTACTGAACTCAAACCACGTAAGTCGCTAAAGCCAAACAAGAGCTTTGCTCCTTTCCAGTCTATGGCAGAAGGTTCAATTTCAAGCTTGGTAAGTTCGGCGGCAGTGTACCCAAACGACAGGTTAAACGTACCATTATAAACAACAGCATCAAAAATGCCCCGGTTCAATTCCTCTGCTTTCAGGTTTCCGTTTACCTTAAATCTGGCAGGTAAGAAATACGCAAATTCCCTAAGCGTTTCTACACCGGTTTTGGTTTTTACCAGCTTGGAATAAGGCAACTGAACTATTGGGCCTGTAACCAATTGAGCCTCTCCCCACTTGGAAGAAATTTCGTCAATTGCTTCTTCGGCGCGGCTTTGCCGCTCATAGATAACCGACTCAATCATGGAGCTCGGGATTAATAAAATCAAGACTAGAAAACCAATGGTGCCAATTTTTACCAAAACCGAACGTTTTAGCCAGGCATTGAAGCGATTAATAATTGATTCTGTTTCCATAAAAGTGCTTTGAATTACAAAGTGAATAGTTAAAAAAATTTATTTTTGCTTGTTAATGAAATTTTCAATAGCCGCCAGATGCTTTTTAAAAGCGAGCTTCCCGGCCTCGGTTGCTGAGTATTTTGTCAAAGGTTTTCTTCCATTATAGCCTTTCCAAACCTGCACATAATTCTCTTTTTCCAGTGCCTTAATATGCGAAGCCAAATTTCCATCGCTTAGCTTAAGCAGCTCCTTTAGGAAATTAAACTCCAACTCCTCGTTCACCACCAGAACCGACATAATTTGAAGCCGAACCCGGTTCTCAAAGGCCTTATCAAAACCACTTAGCAAATCCATTAGTGCTTCGATTCATAGCGTGAATACATCAAGGCGCCGTATGCAATATGCAAGAGCCCAAATCCGGCACCCCAAAAAATCAATCCATACCCGGGAATCCATGCAGAAATAAGCCCTAAACCAATTTCAAGAGCGCCTAGAACCCGAATTTCCGAATAGGTAAAATTTCCTGCATTCATCAAAGCCAAGCCATAAAACAGCAAACAAGCAGGAGCAACTATTTCTAAATTTCCTTTCAACAACATCAACCCAATAAAAACCGCACCCGAAACCAAAGGGACCAAAATAGAGAATAAAAACCTGCGGGTAATAGCACTCCAAACCGGCAAACCGCTGGCAATGGCCTTGCGCCTACTAAAATAAAAACCAGATAAAACAGAAGCAATTAAAACCAAGGCCGCAGCTACCAGTAATTTCAGTAAAACAGAGCTTTGATTCACGTATACAAACCTAAACCCGAAAGGACTATTGGGGTAGTAAATCAAAAAATACGCATAAACCGTTCCGGCAAGCGCAAAAAGCCCGGCAAAAATGCCCGATAAGCCACTAAGTGAAACAAAGCGACTCGATTTCTCCATCATATCGCGAATGGAAGCCAGGTCTTTTTGAAAATCAGTTGTATTGCCCATAAAAGTACTTTGCACTACAAAGTAACAATCAGCAATCCTAAAATCCAAGGATAAATTGCGAAAGGCATCAAAAAAGCAGGAATTGTTTATTTTTGAAGCTTGCACCCGCATCCATGAAAGCAATTATTCCTGTAGCAGGAATCGGAACTCGCCTCCGTCCACATACACATACTCAGCCAAAAGCACTTATTCCTATTGCCGGCAAACCCATTCTTGGCCATATCACCGAATACCTTAACCAAAATGGAATAACGGATTTTGTGTTTATCATTGGCTACCTGGGCGATAAAATCGAGCAGTACATCCAAAAAAGTTTCCCGCATATCAACGCCCGCTTTGTTATTCAAACCACGGGTAAGGGCGTAGGACATGCCATTTGGCTGGCCAAAGAACATGTTAAGCCTGCAGAAGAGGTGCTAATTGTTTTTGGAGATACGATTGTGGACATGGACGCTCAGGCCGTTTTTGCTTCTGAATACTCAACCTTGGGTGTTAAAAAAGTTGACGATCCCAGGTTGTTTGGTGTAGCAGAAGTTGACCGAAATGGCTTCATTACCCGCATGGTTGAAAAGCCAAGTATTCCAAAAAGCAACCTTGCCTTGGTAGGCGTGTACAAAATCCGTGAAAGTGAATTGCTTTTCGAGGCTCTTGAAGAAAACGTAGCCCAGCAACTCAAAACCCATGGCGAGTTTACCCTTACCGATGCACTCATGAAAATGGTTGAACAAGGGGTAAAATTCAGCACCTTTGATGTAGATAATTGGTTTGATTGCGGCAAAAAAGAAGTGTTAATCGACACCAACTCCTTGCTCCTGCGCAGGTTGAATTACGACACAAGTCCTTACCAATTCGAAAACACCATTATCATCCCACCGGTATTTATTGGTGAAGGCTGCAAAATCAGCAATAGCATCATTGGGCCGCATGTTTCCATTGGCGAAAATGCCATTTTAAACTACGCCACCATCAAAGATTCCATTATTGGTCCTTACGCGCAAATTGAATACGCCATTCTCCATCGCTCGCTCATAGGCAACGATGCGCTACTCAAGGGCATGATTCAAAGCCTGAACATTGGCGACAGTACCGAAATCAACTTCGGTTAAAATTTAGGTTTGTAGGGCGTGTTTTGTGGCAAGCAAAATGGCGTTTCAATTGCCAATCCCTACCGCCACAAAACCAGGCCATCCGCTCAAAGGCATTGCAGGCTATGTCAGCTTTGCAGCTGCTTTTGGTAGCTTCCTGTGGTCGCTCCAAAACCAGCGCAAAGCTAAGCCATACCCAGCGGCTGCCTAACCGCTGCTGTCCTTCACGCGAGGTGAACGACTAAAAACAACAACCTATTAAATTGATAAGATTAAATTTTATTCTTCAATTACAATGCGTTTGAAATAGCTATTTCCATTAAAGGCATTCACCTTCAACAAATAAACCCCACCGGGTAAAGAAAATGGAACTTTCACATGAAAATCTGTTGATTCCACCTTATCTGACCAAAGAGCTTCACCAACTAAGTTCATCACCTCAAAACTATTCACCTCAAAAGAACAATTCACCCAAAATTGCCCTGATAAAGGATTAGGAAAGACCTGAAATCGTTCATGTTCTTCTGAAATATCATCAAACCCAACATGCTCATTCGATATCCTAACCAACATAGCAAAGTAATCTTTACTCAGGTTTGAAGGATCTTTAATAAAATTTTGCGTGTACCCGCTAAGTAAAACAAAAGAGTCTGAAACAAATGAAACCTGCTTGATTGTTACCATTTCATTCAAAAAAATCCGTTTCTCTACATACTTGCTTAAATCAGAATTCACAAATGAAATCAACAAAGTATCTGGCATTTCAAATGAAGTTGAACCAGAAGAAAATTTGGTATAATTAAGCATGCCTGCAAAAACAAAGTCACCATGAGTGGATTGGTCAAGACAATCAACTAAAGCAGGAACCTGATTCTCATAACTATCATAGGTTTCAAAAAGTGTAATTATTCTACGTGAACATGTTGATTTCAAATTGGGAAAATCAACATCAAGGGTATCGAAAACACGTTCCGCTATAAAAAAGGAATTCACATGATCTTGAGTACTTCTTCGACCCGCAAGCCAATACGAATTTGAGTCTTCTCGATTGGTGAGTAAGCTAAAATAAGGAGAATAAAAAGGAATGGAATACAATAAATCATAGGGGCCATTTATAGTGCTTAAAACCCTATATCCCAAATCTTTAAAATCGGAATCAAGCACCTTAAAACGAAAACTGTTCTCATAAAAGTTATTATCTGCCCCTCGATGAACAACATACCCTTTGCCAATTTGCTTTAGTATTTCTGCACCTTGAGTGTAATCATTTAGGTTTGAAGAGTCCATAAAACATTTAAAGACATCATTTGAATCCAAGAAAAAATAAACTGTTGCAAATTGCTCATCAAACCTACCTGGATACTGAAGTTCCAACTTATTTAATTTACAAGCCAGTCCACCATATCGTTCCAAATTTTCACCCAATCGACACTTAAGCAAATATGGAAAAACAGAAAGGTTGAAAGGGAGTTTGAAAAACTTTATCCAAGAATGGTTTAACGAATCATTCACATGGACAACACAAATACTTGCACGACGAATACTAACAGAAGTATCCTGGCTCTTAAGCGCTGAATAACCCCAAATTTCATAGCCAGTCTTTACTTTAAGAACTGAAAAAAATGAAAAACTGGAATCCATACACAACGGTATCTGCAGCTTACGAATAAAAATGCCATCCTGGGTGAATTCCTTCACAATCAAAGCCTGTTCATTACCGCCCAATTCAGACCCAAAAAGTAAAAATGAATGAGGGAGAATGATGTCACCAAAAAACAACTCATCCTTATCATTTGAATATTCTGAATCTGGGGTTAATTGGATGGATTGGGATCTTCCAACATGAAAAACAAAAACCAACCAAATCAAAATCAATACCTTCTTCATGCTAAAATGGATTAGGGTCAGGAACTAGGGTTCTTCTAGCAAAAACACTTTTTATTGATTAACTAGATAATTTCATTTTCAACTTAAGGGAAAATCCAATTGGTTATACGCCAATAAAATTTAAAGATTCGACAAAAAAATCAAGCTGAAAATTAGTGGAAAAAGTAACCCGCCATAAAAAATTAAACCGCTCCAATTACAAAAAATAGTTATCAATAGAATATACAGACCAACACACCACAATAACAACCTAGCTTTAACAAAGATTGGCAATGAAAAACTGAATAAAAATGAGTTCAATCAGGTACAAAAAAATGCAACGTCTAGAAACAAACCAACCTTAGGAACCTACAACCATTCTAAAAAGCCGAACCGAATCATTTCCGTGCTTATACTCCAAAAAATACACGCCTGATGCTAAGTGATTCAAACGGAGGACGCCTGTACCAGAGGAAGCTAATTCCCATTCCATCAAAAACTCCATAGTCAAAGAATACAGCCTAATACGCACTGGAGCTTCAGAAATTTCATACCTTAAAATTCCATCCGTAATTGGGTTTATAAAAATCGGCGCTTTATAGCCAAAATTCTCATAACTCCCCGTACTCAATTTCACCTGAGCCTGCGCAGAATTTTTCCGTTGTGTGATATAGGGTTTGATGCCATTTTTTACATGGCCGCCAAGACTTCCGGTAAACGATTGATTCCAATCTGCAAAATCAAAACCATAATCCGATTCCCTTTGGCCGGCATAAAAAGGATCGGTTTGCACCGCGCTCGAAATCTGAGCCTTCATGCTGTCAATCATCGGAAACAAGGATTCATTAAACACCTCTTCACACAACCACTTTATCTTACGGTTATAGCTATCCTTAAAAGCGGGAACACTCAGAATTTTATAGGTTAATGGCGATTTGGACCACGACAAATTACCCCAGTTGTTAATATCGCGGCTACCAATGTCGGGAACCGACCACTCTACTCCCAGGGTATTGTCTAAATCGTAGCTGAAATAATGCGCTTTGCCGGTTTCCGAATGAAAATAAAGGTAGTAGTTGTTCTTATTGAAAAAGTAATTGTCCCAATGCCCCAAAAGAACTTCGGCTGCCAATACGTTCAAGTACGCATCTACTTCAAAAACCTGATTCAATTTTTGCTCAAGCTCCGCGCTCGGTGTGGAACTTACAACCTGAATCAAATTTACCAGCATGCTGTAATCATCAGCAGATTCATTGGTTTGCAACTCGTAAGCACGTTCGTTTAAAGGACTCGGATTTATGATTGCTTTATATGCAGTTTGGTTGGTTCCCAAGTAATCCAAATCGGCCGGCCAGGTACACTTGAACAGATTACCTTTTTTATTCCCCAGGCGGCTGTCCAAAAAGGTTTTCCCTACATGCTCAACCTGCATATACAAACCTTGATACACCGAATTAAAATACACCTTCACCGGATTTACACGATAGCCCGGAATTCCGGCACGCAGCAAAACCTGACTGCAAATCCATTGGCGCAGCAAGGAAGGGTCGTTGTGCTCTCCCTTGAGGTGAAAAGTTTTTATACCCTGAAAATTTTGCTCGGCAAACTCATCCAAATCAACCCGAAAAGCAAGTCGTTTTGCATTCCGCGAAGTATTGCCACGAATGCGAATGCCGACGTTTACCAAGGTATCTTTCCCATCATAAACCAGGTTAGCCGGATACTTGTGATTGGTCCACCTGTTTTCCGGTTTCAGCAAATCAGCAAGCGAATCCGGCGGAATAACAATCCGAATTTCATGCAATACATTATCATACAAGGTACCCGAGGCAGGAAAAATGGCCGTTTGCGAAAAGGAATGAGAAATCAACCCAAGGCCAAACAGAATCAGAAAAACTAGCTTTGCGCGCATATTCCGGTAAATTTCGGCAAACAAAGAGGGAATAGCAAGGTAATAACAGCGAGGCAAAATTTGCGATGGAAAAGCGCTTTCCAACAACCGGCATTCAACAGAAATATTAAGGTCAAGATTGTACAAATTCACAGTAATCTCTAGCTACCTAACAATCTCTGCTTAAAGAGGATAGAGGATGCTTTCTAGGTTGTTACCCATTCCCTTCTACAATTTTTATTTCTTCTGGTGTCAACTCGTAAAGTTGGTAAACCAATTGGTCGATTTGGTATTCTAAGTCTGCTGTTTCGGCTGATGGGTTTTGTTTCTTAATAGCCAGGATTTGGTTAACTAAAACTTCGATTTCATTTTCTTGGTCTTTTGAAGAAATTTTTATAGGCAACAACTCAATTTTGTATTTCTTCCATCTGTTTGTTCCCATTCCTGTTGTTGTTCCAATTAAATTGAAATACCACTCTGAAACTTTTGAATTTAATATTGCTAAAAGGAATTTCAATTTTTCACCTGTCATCAGAAAAGTAGTTGCCTCCGCAAAATACTTTTCATCGTCAAAGGCAAATTTTGGCTTATCTGATATTTCACCCCAAATAATCTTGGGTTTTTCAAAATCTTCCCAATATGAAATTGAATCCTGGGTTTCAAACCATAAATTACTCGTTTTCTTTCTGCTCCCCTGCTTCCCAGATTGTTCTAGTCGACTTTTTCCTATTGCAAGAAAATAACTCTTGAGAACTGGATAATCTTCGATGTCTATACGCATACTTGGAAAAGTACAGATGCACCACTTATTACCAAAATCAATACTGTACTTCTTTAAATCCCTGCCACGAACTATCGGTTTAATTAATCCAGCGTTTTTTCCATCAGCACTTACTAACTCATTTTTCTGGATTTCGTCAATAATAAATGCGTCATTATAACCCGTTTTAATACCGAAGTTTATACGAACATCAAAATCCTTCAACAGTCTTGTACCATTTTCAATTTTCCACTTTAATGCCTCAACAGACTGATTTCCGATAAACCACTCGGATACAGAGGTAGGAACAAATTCAAAGCTATTTCTTTTGAAATATTCACTCAAGGAATCACCTAGTAAGTAATCTTTAGAAAGATTGACAACTGGAAATGAACTTGAATTCCCTGAATTTTGAAGTATAATAATATTTGATTCAACAGTAGCTTCCTCAAATATTTGAACATCTTCAATGTTCATTAAAGAAACTGGCAGTAATTTCTGACCGAAATATTTCTTTAAAAGCTCCCCATAAATCGCCCTTAACCAAGAGTTGGAGGTGATATAGGTCAAAAAGCCCGATGGTTTTAAAATAGTACCACCAAGTTCATAGAACAAACAATAAATGTCAGCACCTTTAGAATACGTTACATAATTAGCTTTTGAAAAATACTCTGACTGCTCCTTTACTTTTGAAAGTGAAAAATACGGCGGATTCCCAATCACCACATCAAAGCCCACAAAATCGCCATTATCATTCAACACCTCAGGAAATTCAAAGCGCCATTCAAAGGCGTTTTCAAAAATCTTGTTGGCCTTTATCTCTTCTATTTCTTTCTCAAGTTTTTGGGTTTCGGCAGTTAGGAGGTTTACTTTCTTGTTCCAATCGGCTTTTTCTTTTTTATTGCGCTCAAACAATTGAACCTGGTTGGTTAATTGAAACAACTCGCCGCTGAGTTTGCGAAGCTTTAATACCTTGGGGTCATTCTGGGAGATTTCACTTCTAAAATCTGATTTAATGTCGGCAATCAGCTGCTCCATTTCTCGCTTTTGTTCCTTGCTTTGGGCGTTGCGGTACGTATCAACAGCAATTCTATACCCATCAATGGTCCACTTGCTTTTTTTCAGGGCCTGCTTCAGGTCGGCATCAATCGGAAAACGACTTACCAAGGAATTGCCGCACTTGATGTTGATGTCGATATTCGGAAGTGTTTCAAGCGCCGTAAAATTACTTTCAGGGGTGTAATAGGCACTTTTTAATAGTTCAATCCAAAGCCTCAACCGACAAATCTTAACAGAGTTAGGGTTAATATCCACTCCAAACAGGCAGTTTTCTATAAGAGTTTGCTTTTCGTGGAATATTGACTGTTGAACAACCTGTCTTTCTGTAAGGTGTTTAGCTGTATATGTAAAAGCACCGCCACCAAAGGTGTATTTAATTGTCTTCTCTTTCCTTGGTGCTGGTGCTAGATAATAAAACTCTTCGCCACTTTCTTTTTCTGTGATAAACAATTCATCATTTACAATTTCGACCCAATAGTTTTTCAAGGACCGGCCTTCGAAGTCGCAGAGAATTCCTAAGTCGTTTTTAACGGCAATCATTTCATTAAGTGCCGAAACTAAAAAGTGGCCAGAACCCACGGCAGGGTCGCAAATTTTAATGCTGTTTACAATCTGGTTGGCTTCTTTTCGGTCTTCAATTTTGTCGTAAAGCTCTTCAAGGCTGCTGCAGTTCCAATTCTTTGTTTCGTTAAACTTCTGAACTACAGCTTTGCGAATGGTTTCACGGCACATGTACATGGTAATGAAACCGGGAGTGAAGAAAGAGCCGTCTTTGTACCCGTTAATTTTCTCAAAAATCAACCCAAGAACAGAAGCAGTGATGAGCGTTTTGCTGTCTTCCTGAATTTCTTCACTGCCCTCTGCGCCAAAGTCGTAAGCATCTAAAAATTCAAACAAGTAATGAAGCGTAGTCATTTTGCCTGTTCGCTTCTTGCCTTGTTGGTCTTTCAACACAGTTTGCGAAAAAATCGGAATGGTTTTATCGTCTTTCAGGTTGCTGATAAAGAGGGTAAGCTGCTCAAGGCTTGTTGGCTCAAAAAGCGACGAATTGAGATAGGGAACTTTTTCAAAAAGCTTTTTTACATCTTCGTTTCGCTCGTCTTGTTTGCGTGCCAACACCTGAAAAAACAAGCTGTTCAGGTCGTCGTAGTTTTTAATCTTATCAAGATTTAGAAACGAATAGGATTTATCGCCTTTCTGATAGGTAATTAGCTGCGCTTCCAACAACTTTAAAAACAAGATTCGGTTAATCCAGGTAATTGAAAGTTCAAGGGCAACATTAAAAAGCTTTTCCTGTTGGGTATTTCCAAATTGGCTTGGCTTCTCCAAACGGCTTAATTTGTCTAGGCTATCAAGCTGAATTATAGCATCTTCAAGAATTGTTCCAGTATGCCGTTCGCCTTCTTTGTTTCGTTCAATCAGCTTTTTGCCTCCTTCTTTGGTTTCTGTCAACCCAATAATGTGCAGCAATTCACTGTAAAAGCGTTTATCAAGGCTATTGCTATCGTTGGTAAAAGGAAGTTTTAAAAGATGTTCGGGCGAAAGAATCTTGAATAAAGCAATGAGCGAATTATCATCTGCTTTGTCGCTATTGCGAAGTGGTTTTTGAAAGTCTTGAAGGTTGAAATACGTAAATTCAATTTCAGAAGTAATGCTATCAATAAAGGGCTCGGCAATCTCTTTGTAAAAAACCTCTGTTGTTTTCTTACTTGCCTCAAATTGTTCAAACTGCCTTACAAAGGCTTTATTCTGGGCGAAAAGTTTTTCAAATAAATGCTCGTTAAAAATGAACCACTCATTTATGTTGGTAGCAACTAAATGCTTAACTTCAAGGTTCTTGTGAGAAATTCTTTCGCGTAGATAATACAAAACCAACTCTTGAAATGCTTTTTTATTGAGATTTTCTCTCGTAATCATTTCCGCTTTGTTGGTTGGCTTTTTCGCCTCAATAATTACACCTACTGTTGAGCTTGCTTGTTGTCCGTTATGAATTACCAGATCGTTTCTACCTTTGGTATTGATGAAATGGTTTTGCTTGTAATAGGTATCCTTCAAAAAGTCAGAAACCAGGTTTTTATGAAACTCTTCACTTTCGGTATCGTTAGTCCTGTCAAGTAAAGCAATAAGATTGGCCTTGAACCCTTCAATTTCAGTCCTGTTTGGTTTTACTTTTAAAAAGGCTTTGTTCAGTGCCTTCCGGGGTTTCAATTCTTTTAAGTTATTCACTGGCTATTCCGGTTTTAATCGTATTCATGAATCCGTATGCGGATTTCACCTTCAAATTAAATTTTCTTTTTCGGTCGGTTAAGATACATTTTTCAGCTGTAACGGTTTCCAAATTGGGGTTACTCAGAACCAAAAAAATGCCAATTGAACTCGGCCAAAGGAAACTTCAAAATCAAAAAGCCAATTGCACCTGCTTGAATGCAGCATTTTCTCCACTCCTAATCTTTTGTACTGTCAACTGCTTGTTAGGCTTGCAGGCAACTCCCCTATATTGCAACATGCTCAATTTTCAAGAAAATTCGGTTTGCAAGCTTTTTGGAATAAAGCTGCCCATTGTTCAAGGTGGTATGGTTTGGGTAAGCGGTTGGAAGCTTGCAGCAGCAGTTTCTGCACAAGGTGGTTTAGGCTTGATTGGAGCCGGAAGCATGTACCCGGAATTGCTCGAAACCCATATTCAAAAATGCAAGGCAGCCGGTATCGAAAAATTTGGTGTGAACCTTCCCTTGCTCTACCCGCATGCTGAAGCCCATGTAGAAGTCATCATCCGAAACCGTGTGCCGGTGGTTTTTACATCGGCAGGAAATCCTGCTCTATACACCCAAAGGTTGAAAGCGGAGGGAATTACGGTTGTGCATGTAATTGCCAATGAAAAGTTTGCTTTAAAAGCCCTAGATGCCGGTGTAGATGCATTGGTTGCCGAAGGATTTGAAGCAGGCGGACACAATGGAAAAGAGGAAACAACGACATTGGTTCTAATTCCTCAAATTCGGAAAATTTGCCCGGTACCCTTGCTGGCAGCCGGTGGAATTGCAAGTGGACAATCCATGCTGGCAGCACTAGCACTGGGAGCAGATGGTGTGCAAATTGGTTCTGCTTTTGCAGTTTGTGAAGAATCATCGGCTCATACCAACTACAAAGAGGCCGTTTTTCAAAGCAAAGAAGGCGATACACAATTGACCTTGAAGGAACTTACTCCGGTAAGAATGCTGAAAAACGAGCTATTCAACCAGTTGGAGCAGGCAAAACAAAATGGAGCAAGCAAAGAAGAATTGAAAGCAATTTTGGGAAAAGGCCGCGCCCGCAAAGGAATTTTGGAGGGTGATTTACAAGAAGGGGAATTGGAAATTGGTCAGGTTGCCATGCAGCTAAAAAATTCGCTGAGCGTTGAAGCTTACATCAAAAAACTACTGCAAGAAGTGGAAGAAGGGCTTTTCAACCTAAATAAAATTCAGACAACTTAACTCCCAATCCGAGTTCTCAGAATTTCAATCTTATCGCGCAGTTGCTTAAAGAATTGATTCCGCTGCTTTTCGGCCACTCCGCTAATCAGGGTTGATTTTTTTACCAGGTTGTTCAACCAATACTCGTTTTCATGCACAAAATCGGCATTGGTGGTGCTCATCATGTTGAAGGTATTGTTGCTAACATAGGCTATTTTGGTTGAACCAATATTGGCCAGAATGCTGTTGTTACCAATCATTACTTCACTCTTGTATAGTTTAAAATTCTCGGTTCCCGATTCACCGGTACCAATAAGTTTGGAACTTTTTGCGGCTTTTTTCTGAAGTAAATTCATCTCTTCCAGCAACAAATCACAAATCATCAGTGCATCCTCCTTCGACCTAAAAAAACCCGATTCCCAGAAGTATTCAATCTGTTTTAAGTTGCTGTTAATAGTATCTTCTGTCCACACTTCGGATGAAGTAGTGCGGTTGTAATTGTTCATCAATTCCCTGGCATAGGAAATCATGTCCGGGTCAATCTCATCCGGATCAAACAAACTATCCGCGTATTCAGGAGCACCCAAAATGCTCTTTAACCAGTAAAAGAGCTTAAAGGCTATGAGTTTATCGCTAAAAAAGTGGTGCCAAATTGGAACATCATCTGCTGCATACATGATTTGATTGTTGGGCGATGCTCCAATTTTTTTGATATCGTTTCCCATGGCATGCAGCCACAGCCTGAAATTTTCTTTTTTATCGTCAAGCTTCAGGTAATCAAAACTCACCTTATTGGCCAGGTGCTGCACTTCCGGATCAAAACTTACCCTAAAATGCTTACAAACCAAGGTAATCTCTGCAATGTTGAACAGGGTTTCACAGCGGATACGACGGTAGGCACTATCTGTACTTACGTTCAAGAGGTCGGCCAGTTCATCAACAAAAGAAACGTTTGAAGGAAGCGCGGATTTTATCCGTTGAATAAACTGTTCCTGAATTTGTTTTGCTGCTTGTTCCATAATCTGTTCATACAAATAAACACGTGAAAACCGAATTCCAATTTTTATTTCTTGTCAGCTCCCGTTTTTAGCTCCGATTCCGGAATTTGATAGCCCCATTTTACCAATCCATTTTTATCGTAACAGGTAACTAAGGCAATACGCTCGCCCTTCTTACCACTGATGCGAATGCTGCAATAATTTTGTTCAACCGTTAAGGTATTTGGCACCCGTTGAGGATTTTTGGCTTCATCGGTTTTCAACACATTTGAAACACCTGAACTCAGGGGCGAGGAGGTAATGTCATAAAGCGAATAACCCAGCTTTTCCTTCACGCTTTCATCCTTCAAAATTTCGGTATGATGCCTGTCGCCACTGAGAAAAACCACTCCTGAAATTTTCTGTTGAACCAGAAAATTCAATAACTCCTCGCGCTCTTTTTTATACAGGTTATAGGATTCCTTGTCGGTATGTTTATTCAACACCTGGCCACCAACTACAATAAACTTAAATGTTGCCTTGCTATGCACCAATTTGTTCTTTAGCCATTCCAATTGCTTTTTTCCAAGCATGGCTTTTTTTCCATCCAATTCCTCCATTTCAGAGGCATCTCTAAACCAACGGTCATCGCAAAGAAAAAACTCTGCATCACTCCAAGAGAAGCTATGGTAAACGCCTTGCTCATCTTCACCGTAGGTTTTGTTTGGCCAATAGTCCATAAACAAACTGCGGCTAGTTTTTTTCAGCCCAAAGCTTGAGTTTCCATCATTATCACCATAATCATGGTCGTCCCAGGTGGCATAATTGGGCATTGCTCTCAGCAAACCTTGAAGATTGCTATCGGCACGTGTATGTTTATACCTGTAGGCCATGCCGCTTTTACTGCTAAAATCAGCTTCACGCAAATAGGTATTATCGCCCAACCAGAGCATAAAATCGGCGGGTGTTTGCTTCATAAACTTCAGTATCTCGCTTGAAGCGCCATAAGCTTTTCCGGGTCTATCATAGGCACTATCGTTGATATACAAGCAAGAGCCAAGCAAAAACGTGAAATCAGGAGCAGGAGTTCGCCATTCCCAAAGTGTTTTGGTCTTGAAATTCAGTTCATCTTTGCATTCCCAAACTTTCCCATCCAGCAAAATTTGATAGGTATAGCTTGAACCCGGTGAAAGCAAAGCGGGAGTAAACCGAGAAATTCCCAATTCATTCGGTTTGGCTTTTACTTGCTCCCAACTTGAACTGCCTGATAATTTGTAGCGCAGTGAAACCTCCTGTACGGCTTCGGTTTGAATCCAAATACTAACTTCGCGGTGCTCTGCATATCCCAACATGGGACCAGCCACAACCTTAGCCATACTTTTCTTTGCAGGAGAAGCATTCTGGGCATTTAATGAAGCCAGATTCAGCACTGCACATAACAGGATAAAAACTACTCTCATCCAACAAATGTAAGCCACAGAATTTACACAAGGCTGATAGGTTTCATAAATTCAATTTGATTTCTTTGCGGCTGCATGCAGGACACAACAACACAATTGGAAATTCAGCTGACAGACCGTGAAAAATCGCTTTGGTACCGCTTGCAATTCGACCTAAAAAAGCAATACGGAAAAAAGCCGGATATGAATGCCCTGTTGTTTTTGGTAGGAATGAATGAATTGGGCATTGTACGTGAATTCAGCAAGCAGGAAAAAATGGATTTGATGCATATAGCCACCTGCAAACTACTAAGCTACGAAGGCCATTTTGTGTTCTCGTACAAAGACGAAGACGGTTGGCCACATTACGAACAAAAATCGAGGCCGCCCTATGGCGATTTACTGAATCAGGAATTGCTGCTTAGACGCTTGTTGGTTCGCTATTTCGACGAATCGGGATTTTTTGAAACTGAAGCCGCTCCTGCAGACAACACACACTAAACCTTTTTCGATTAAAGTTCTTGCCGAAAAACGGCCACTTATCCCGGCATTTTAGCCACTTCAACCAAAGCCTATGGCGGCATTGGCCTAAAATGTTTATTTTGCCTTTCTTAATTCCGAATATGAAAAAAGC
Organism: Bacteroidia bacterium; assembly: GCA_023151275.1. Lineage (GTDB taxonomy): Bacteria > Bacteroidota > Bacteroidia > UKL13-3 > UKL13-3 > CAISCU01. Next base: position 326,901 of record JAKLJI010000001.1, read on the forward strand.
ACTTATAATCTTTGTTTCACTTTGTATTAGCCTTACGGTATTTGCACAAACCAAACCGCAAGCAAAAACACAGCCCAAAGGAAAATCCAAAGCCGCACCTGTTCAGGCCAAAAAAACACCTAAACCTTATCGTGAAAAAGAACGTATGGTTGAAATTACCACTGATTTTGGAACCATGGTTGCTGTACTTTACAACGAAACGCCCAAACACCGGGATAACTTCGTAAAGCTTGTGCAGCAAGGTTTTTACGACTCTTTACTCTTTCACCGCATCATCAAAAACTTCATGATTCAAGGCGGTGATCCCTTGTCAAAAACGGCAGATTCAACAGCTATGCTTGGCAATGGTGATGTAGGCTACCGCATTCCTGCCGAATTTGACAACCGCATCTTTCACAAAAAAGGGGCTCTTGCCGCCGCTCGCGATAACAACCCCGAAAGAGCCTCAAGCGGTTGCCAGTTTTACATTGTTCAAGGAAGAACCTATACCGTTGAAGAGCTTGAAAAAATCATCAATACCCGTAACCTAACCCGGAAACAAATGATGATGTACAACCTGTTTCAAAGCGATACTGTTCAAAACAAACTTCAGGTTTATCAAGCCAAAGGCGATAAAGAAGGCCAACAGAAATACATGCTTTCATTGCAGGAAGGAATAGAGAAAGAGTACAACAAACAAAACCCAAACACGATTGATTACGGCATTATCGACTACTACATGAAAGTGGGAGGAACTCCGCATTTGGATGGCGACTATACCGTATTTGGCGAATTGGTTTCCGGATTGGAAGTTTTGGATAAACTGGCTTCGGTTCAAACCGGAAATGCAGATCGTCCACTGAAGGATATTCGGATGAAAATCAGACTTTTGAATTGAAAAAGCTGCTTGTCATTTATCTGTTTATTACTGTCTGCATTGGCTTAAAGGCCCAAAGTGTGACAAGTGTAACAGGAAAAATTCAGGACAAGCGAACCAAAGAAGCTTTACCCTATGTAAGCCTTGGCTTTAAAAACAACCTAGGCGGCACTACAAGCGATTTTGAAGGCCATTTTAAATTGGCAGCGGCCAATGCTGATACCCTATTAATTAGCTATATGGGTTACAAGCCCTTGCGTATTGGACTCAAAAAGGGGCAGTCGCAAACCTTGCTGATAGAACTGGAAGAACTAACCCATGAGATTGGCGAAGTAGTCATTACTCCAGGCGTAAATCCTGCCTTACGCATTGTTGATAAAGCCCGCAAAAACCGGACGCAAAATAATCAGGAAAATCTTAGTGCTTATGAATACGATTCGTATTCAAAACTGGATTTGTCGCTTACCAATGTCTCACCCGACATGAAAAAGAATCCGGTATTTAAACCACTGGAGTCCTTGTTTGATACCCTTAATCAAATGAAGAATGCAGAAGGAAAACATATCCTTCCGGTGATGGTATCCGAAACCTTCAGCCGCTATCATTTCAAAAACAATCCGGTTAAAACCAAAGAGATTATCAAAGCCAATCGCTACTCCGGAATTGGGGTTGAAAAGAACTCGTATATCGTTGATTTGATGGGTGGAGAATTGCACCACTACAACTTGTACAACAACTATGTAAGGATTTTGAACAAGGATTTTATTAGTCCAATTGCTGATGGAGCCCACAGCTTTTACATTTATACGCTATTGGATTCTAGTCAAGAAGAAAGCCGGGAAACCTACAAAATCCAATTGAACCTAAAACGCAAACAAGATTTGGGTTTTGAAGGAACCATTTGGATTGATTCTGCCTCGGGAGCACTAACCAAAGCAGATTTAATCATCTCCAAAGAAACCAATATCAATTTCCTGAACCGCATTCGCATGCAACAGGAATGGATTTACACCCCCTTTGGTCCTTGGATTAATTCAAAAAGCAGAATAGTTTTTGATTTTGCCCGCTTTGCAAAATCAGGTTCAGGATTGCTAGCCAGTTTCTACAATGCCTATTCTGCCTTTGAATACAATCAACCCAAACCCGATGAATTTTTTGATTATCCCATTCTTACCGAACCGGGTGTAGATAAGAAAGACAGTAGCTTTTGGGAAAACAAAAGAACAGAGCCTTTGAGCAAGGTTGAAAAGCAAATGTACCTGATGGTTGATTCTGTAAACAACCTCCCCATTGTAAGAACCTATATCGATATTGTTCAAACCATTGTTGAAGGCTACCGCAGAATTGGCAAAGTGGACTGGGGACCCTATTTAAGTTTGGTTTCGTTTAATCAGGTGGAAGGACCACGCTTTAGACTTGGCTTCAAAACCAATTATGATTTCAATCCAAAACTCATTTTAAGTGGCTACCTGGCTTACGGCACACGCGATCAAAAATTCAAGTACCGCTTGGGGATGGATTATATTCTCGACTCCAAAAAATGGACTCGCTTTTCGTTGAGTTACCGCAACGATTACGACTTGCTTGGAATTACAAACTCGCCAATTTCTTCCATTGGAAACAGTGGCGTTTTCCAGTTTTTCAACTTCTTTACTTCCAATGTACGTATGAATTCTTCATCCGAGTGGAAGACTTCTTATACCCAATCCTTTTCCAATTATTGGTCGTTCACCTTGCATGGCAGCCAGGCCCAATTTGCCCCGGTAGGCAATTTTAACTTCGCCTTTCTAAATCACCCCGAAAAAGGCCACAGCAGTGACAATATTTTTGAAAGCTTTTCGCATACCACAGTAGGGTTGGAAGCTCGATTTGCCTACCGCGAAAAAATGATTTCAAGAGGACATGACCGCTTTCGGATAGAGGCATCAAAAGCTCCGGTAGTGGTAATGAATTATCAACGGGGAATTAAAAACTTTTTGAATGGCGATTTCAACTACCACCGCGTAAACTTTACCCTAAGTCACAGATCGAATCTGGGCACTTTTGGAAATGCCGATTGGTGGTTGTATGCCGGTAAAATCTGGGGCACGCTTCCTTATCCCTTGCTTGATGTTGCTCGAGGAAATGAAAGCTTTATCTACAGCGACTTCAATTATAGCTTGATGAATTTCTATGAGTTTATCAGCGACCAATATGTTCACCTTTCTTATACCCAACGCTTTGAGGGCTTGCTGCTGAACAGAATTCCGTATATCCGCGATTTAAAATGGAGAAATTTCCTGGTTGTAAAATCGGCTTATGGACAGTTAAGCAACAGCAATCTTGGAAAAATGTCGCAAGTAGATTCTCAAGGAAATCCGGTACTGGCCGTACACAGTTTCGACAAAGGACCTTATGTAGAAATGGGTTATGGAATAGAGAATATCTTCAGGTTATTATCGCTGGGCGTTTTCCACCGCTTAAACTACCACGAACTGCCCAATGCCCGCAAATGGGGCATCAATATGGGACTTCGTGTACAGTTCTGAGTACGGTGTTTATTACTTAAGCCGCGGCACTTGCTCTAATGGGTTAAGTTTGAATTAAAATCCATCCTTGTGCAGCAACATGTTTTTACCATAGCCAAAGTTTGTCAGGAGTTTGGCGTTGAAGAGGCCGTTATATGCCCCGGCAGCCGCTCGGCACCGCTCGTTTATGCTTTTCTGAAGCAACCCGGAATAAAATGCAGCTCGGTAGTTGACGAACGTTCTGCGGGATTTATTGCCTTGGGTAAGGCTCAGCAACACCAAAAACCCGTAGTTTTAATTTGCACCTCAGGCACAGCATTGCTCAATTTCTTTCCCGCCATAGCAGAGGCCTTTTACCAAAAGGTTCCTTTGTTGGTGCTAAGCGCCGATCGTCCGCCCGAGCTATTAAACCAACAAGACGGACAGATGATAATGCAAAAAAACGTGTACGGAAAACACGTAAATGGAAGTCACGAACTGCTTTGCTTTGAAGAAGGAAAAGTGGATTTTCAACTCACAGAGCGCATTGTTCTAACTGCACTTTACGAAACTATCCTTTCTTCAGGGGCTGGTCCGGTGCATATCAATGTTCCTTTGCGAGAACCCTTGTACCCCGAACAAATTCAATCGGCTATACCACGCTTGCACCAATTTAAAGACATTGGACATACCCCATTACCACTTCCAACACAAGTATTAGACGAAGTGAAGCAGGCTTGGTATTCTACCTATAGAAAACTAATCATCGTAGGTCAAATGCCTCCCGATGAAGGTTTATCGATCACCCTAAAAAGATTACAAGAGCAGCCTGATGTTGCGATTATTGCCGATGTGGTTTCAAACCAATGCCATTCTGCTACAGTTCCCGGTTTTGATGCACTTATTCAATATGCGGATGAAAATCGGCTCAAAGACCTGGAACCCGATTTCATCTTTTCCCTTGGAGGACCTTTGGTTTCAAAAGCATTGAAGAATTGGCTCAAACAACTTAAACCATTGTATCATTTCCGGTTAGGACCCGAGAAAACCGGAATAAATACCTACCAGAATTTAACCCATTTTATTCGCTGCAAGCCTAAAGATTTTTTGAATGCAGTTATAGCAATCACCCGAAAACCAGCTGCTGCACCCGAATTTTACGCAAGCGTTTGGAAAGCCTACCACGAAAAAACCACAACAGCCCAACGCAATTGGTTTGGTAAAACAGGCTGGTGCGAACCGCTTGCGGTAAACCTTATACTTGCACAACTTGGTAAAAACCACAGCTTACAGCTGGCCAACTCAGGAACAGTTCGCTATGTATCGTGGATGTGTGGCATGAGCGAAGGCATTGAAGTATATAGCAACCGGGGAACAAGCGGAATTGACGGAACTGTATCTACAGCCATTGGGGCAGCAAGTGCGAAGCCTGAAAAAACACATGTACTCATTGTTGGCGACCTCTCTTTGCTTTACGATAGAAATGCATTTTGGATAAAAGAATTACCGCACAACCTACGCATTGTTGTGCTGAATAATGGTGGCGGAAAAATATTTGAATGGATTGAAGGTCCAACCAAACATGCAGACTACCTGGAATGGTTTACCACACCACATCATCGAAACCTGAAAAATTTGTCAGATGATTTTGGCTTTGCCCATTACATTTGCAGCAATCCGAATGAATTGCAACATAGGCTTGGTAGCTTTCTGGATGCTGAAGCCGGTTTTGGCCTGCTTGAACTACAATTCAACAACCAAGCAAACATTGCAGCCATTCGTGAGTTTAAATCCTTAACGATAAACTAAGCGTACATGAAATCTATTTTTCCCTGGGAAACCATCAAACCGTATCAGGAAATTCTTTTTCAATTCTATGACGGCATTGCCAAAATAAGCATCAACCGTCCACATAAACACAACGCTTTCACCCCATTAACCGTAAAGGAAATGAGTGAAGCCATGGAAATTGCGAGACAGCGTGAAGATGTTTATTGCGTTATCCTAACCGGTGAAGGTGGAGAAGCTTTTTGCTCCGGTGGCGACCAAAGCGTGCGCGGACATGGAGGCTATGTAGGTGATGATGGAGTGCCTCGCTTGAACGTGCTCGACTTGCAAATGCAAATTCGTCGTATTCCCAAGCCCGTTGTGGCCATGGTTGCTGGTTGGGCAATTGGTGGCGGACATGTACTGCACGTAATTTGTGACCTTTCTATTGCCGCTGAAAACGCAAAATTTGGACAAACAGGTCCTAAAGTTGGAAGCTTTGATGGTGGATTTGGTGCCGGTTATTTGGCCCGTGTTGTAGGACAGAAAAAAGCACGCGAAATTTGGTTCCTTTGCGATCAATACAATGCACAGGAAGCCTTGGATATGGGATTGGTTAACAAAGTTGTGCCGCTTGAAATGCTTGAGCAAACCACTGTTGAATGGTGCCGCAAGATGATGGAAAAAAGTCCTATCGCTTTGCGTATGCTAAAAAGCGCTTTCAATGCCGAACTGGATGGACAAGCCGGTATTCAGGAACTTGCCGGTAACTCAACCTTGTTGTATTACCTAAGTGATGAGGCCAAAGAAGGAAAAAATTCCTTCCTTGAAAAACGCAAACCCGACTTCAAGAAATTCCCTAAGTTTCCTTAAACCAGCAATCCATGCTCCGGGATCTACCACTGGACTATTGGCTTGGTTTTGGCGCCGTTCTTCTCAGCACAATTCTTTCCGGAATATGGTTTGTTTGGCTGGGTTTAAAACGCAAACGCTACCTCAAACTGCTTAAGAGCCTACGCAGCAGCATAGCCTCCGATTTACACGATGAGGTTGGTGCTGCTTTAAGCAGCGTTTCGTTTTATAGCGAAGCCGCTCTCCGTCATTTGGAAAACGGCAATACCGAAAAAACTGCCGAAATCCTTCGGAAAATGGGAACGCAATCGCGCTCTACCATTGAGTCGATGTCGGATATCGTTTGGATGATTAATCCCGGCAACGATTCCTTTCAGAAATTACTCGACCGCATTGAAAATTTTGGTCACGAACTCTTTGGCTCAAAAGGCGTAACCTTTATGTTCTACAAAGATGAAGCTGTGCCTCAACTTGAGCTTGAGTTGGCCATTCGTAAAAACCTCTTCCTCATCTGCAAAGAAGCCCTGCACAATTCAGCCAAATATTCCCAGGCCAAAACGGTGCAATTGCTCATGTCACTAAAATCAGGCAGGCTTGATATTGTGATTACAGATGATGGACAAGGATTCAACCAAGACGAAGTAAAAGCAGGCAATGGGTTAGCTAGCATGCGGGTTAGGGCACAACAACTCGGAACCAAATTGCTTATCTCTAGCAAAACCGGTATGGGAACCACCCTAAGTTTTGCCATTAAGTATCCCCAAAAGTGGTGATTTTTTGAGAGGCTCTAATCTGGTAACTTTGATAGATGGAAATCAAAGTATGCCTGTTCGACGATAGCCGCGCTATCACCGATTCGTTTGAGGTGCTATTGGCCTCTGATCCGGAATTTACCTTGGCAGGGGTTTTCCCCGATGCTTCAAATGCCATCCAGCGCGTAAAAGATTGCCAAGCCAATTTAATTATCATGGACATCGACATGCCCGGAACCAACGGCATTGAAGGTGTTAAAGCGCTTCGAACTGCGTTTCCTGAATTGGTAATTATCATGTTCACCGTTTTTGAAGACGATGATAAAATTTTCCGCTCCATTTGCGCGGGCGCCAACGGGTATCTGCTCAAAAAAACCGAACCTGCAAAAATCTTACAAGCTCTCCATGAAGCCCGCAATGGTGGCGCGCCAATGAGTCCCGGAATTGCACGCAGAGTATTGAGCATGTTTAGTGAAAACTTGAGCAAAAAACCGTCTGAATCCTACGACCTCACCCAACGCGAAACCGAAATTCTCCGCTCACTTACCCGTGGCCTGAGCTACAAAATGATTGCCGCCGAATGCGGAATTAGCTTTGAAACCGTGCGCAGCCACATCAAAAACATTTACTCCAAACTGCACGTGGCCTCAATGACAGAAGCCGTGGCCAAAGCACTCAACGAAGGCCTAGTTTAACCACAATCCTGTCCATTTGTAGCCCAATTCACCTAATTTAGTGGCTTATTATGGAAGCTTTCAACGAAAACCACAACCCCTGGAAAACCCTTTCCACCGAAATAAAATACGACAATCCCTGGATACAGCTTCAACATTCAGATGTAATTAACCCATCCGGAAATCCGGGCATTTACGGACTCGTTCATTTCAAGAATCTGGCCATTGGCATCATTCCCCTCGACAGCGAAAACAATACCTGGATAGTGGGACAATACCGCTATGCCATAAACCGCTACTCTTGGGAAATTCCGGAAGGTGGCGGAAAACTTGAAAACGACCCGCTCGATTCAGCAAAACGTGAGTTATTGGAAGAATGTGGCATCGTTGCCAACTCCTGGAACTTGCTCATGGAAATGCACCTAAGCAATTCGGCCACCAACGAGCATTCTTTGGTTTACGTAGCCCGCGATTTATCTTTTACGGAGGCACAACCCGAAGACACCGAAGATCTACGCCTGCGCAAACTGCCCTTTGAAGAGCTGTATCAACTGGTAATGCAAGGTCAAATTACCGATGCCATAACCGTGGCTGCGGTGCTAAAACTCAAACTGCAACTCTCCGGAATTTAACCCGCCGATTTTAAGCTTTTCTTTTGGGGCTTGCACCTTGCCAAGGAAAGGTCATTTCAATCAAAACTACGTTCCGCAAGGTGCCGGGTCATCACTCCTACTCCCTTGCAAAAAACGCGCAACTGTAGGGCGCAATTGGGCTTCCTGTGGTCGCCAATGGCACCCAACAGTTCCTGCATTTTTTAGCTGCGGGGGTATCCGCATCTGCCCCTAAGCCGGAGGGGAGGCGCATTAACTCGCGCCACAACTCACACTTATTGTATCCTTTGACTTTGTAATAGATCCTCAATTTGATTTCCGTACATTTTTTCCTGATCTTGGTTTATAAATCCATATGACATACAGGTTAATACTTCCTGTAGAAGACAATAAAGTTGTTGTGACGCTTCCTCCAGACTTTAAAGGAAGGAAAGAAGTAGCTGTGTTTATTGACGATGAGGTGTGCACTCGGTCACAAAAATTTGAGGAGCTTAAATTGGCTATGACGAATCCATTACTCCTCTCAGACATTGCAGAGGTCCATCAGGAATTTGACGCCATCGACAGTTAGACTTTCAAACAAATCAACAGTGTAGCTCTAGCCGCTAACACCGAGCATTATTGAAAAATTAACCTCCCATCAATCCAAATCCAACCAAGCATCTATCCGTATAAATAAGGTATCCTCAGGGTTTCCAAAATTTTGATTTCCGGCTTGCTGCCTGCGCCTGTTGCTGGCCTGATTTTCCCAACTTCCTCGCGTTAACTTAAACTGCTTGTAGTTTCTGGTAAAGCGTTTTAATACCAACACGTAATTCCCGGACTCCATGCGCCTAAACCGATAACGTTCATCAGCAGGTTGCCAGTTGTTGAAGTTTCCGGTGAGGTAAATGCCATCTTTTGGTGGCGTATTCGCAGGCACTTGATCCAACACAATAACCAATTTTCTAAAAGGTAATTCATCTACCCAACGGGCAATTTTTAAGTGCAGGGTATCTTGAGAATAACCGCCCGGAATGCGTTTATTTCCCATTTTTCGGCCATGTTGGTCTGCTTCTTCGGTTTCCCAGCTGCCACGGGTAATTTTATACTCATGTGCTCGCGAATCGTTCAACTTAAGCGTAAACAGATAACGTCCTCCCGAAATTCGCTTAAACCGATACTGCGGATCGCTGGCATTCCAGTTGTTAAAATCTCCGGCCAAGTAAATAAACTCATCCTCCTGGGTATAGTCCGAAACTTGCTCTATAATAAAGGTGAGCTTCCGAAATCCATCGGTTTCAAAATAATTCTCAGGTGCAATTGGCGGACCTGTCGGAAGAGGAATCACCAGAGGTTTTTGCTCGTTAGGCACCTGTTGATGGGCCAAATCCGGAGCTTTAGGACTTTTGTTTTTAGGGTCTTTAGGAGAAAAATCAAGCCAGTTCTCAATATCCAGGTATAGGGTATCACCACTAACCTTTACTTCCCTATCGGGAATTTCACCAAAGTTGCGGTTCGTTTCAACTTTGTCCCAAGCGCCACGCGTAATTTTAAATTGCAACAACTCCTGCTTTCTGGCCCTCAGGTTTAAATAAGCCCGCCTGCCCTTTTGCCTAAACTGAAAACTGTTGTCGTGTGGATTCCAAAAATTGAAATTTCCGGCAGCGTAAAAACGTGAGCCCGGAATTGTACCCGCCGGCACCGATTTGATGCAAAGCACCATATCAACCAAACTTTCATCGGGCAAATCAAGCCAGTTGCGCAACTGGATAAACGCGGTATCGCAATCGCCAAAACGCAGTTCCCTGTACTTTTTGTCTTCATTGTTTTCATCGGCTTCAACCGATTCCATGCTTCCTCGGTTAATCTTAAACTGAACCACAGGAACCAAACGAGGAAGGGTTAGGTAATACTTGCCATTGGGACCCGGTTTAAACTCAAACTCTTTTTGACCAGTACTCCAGTAGTTGATATTGCCCGATAAAAATATACGGCTGCCAATGGGCGTATTTTCTGGCAATTTCTCAAGTACCAAAACCATTTTTCCGCAAAACACGGGCTCCAAATCCTTCCAACCCGAAATGTAATTGATAGAAGCCTCGCCTGTTTGTAAATCCCAAGTTCGGTTCATGATTTCGCCACTGCACGAATCGGTTTCTACATTGCTCCATTCCCCACGGGTAAACTTATACTGTACAATGCCAAAACCCCAGGGTAAATCCACGTACCAATTCCCGCTTTCTCCATCTGCTTGCAAGGCATAACGCGGATCTGCCGGATTCCAGGAATTAAAACTTCCAGCCACATAAACCGGCGAACCTTGTGGCGTATTAGGTGGAAGTGCGGCCACCACAATGCGTTTTCGTTGACAAGACGAAAACAAGAGGACCATGCAAATCAACACCTGCAAGGCCAGGAAACCTATTCGGTATATGTTCCTTTTCTCAGGCATTGTCCATCCAATTCAAAAATGCATCTACCCGCAAGCGACTAACCAGCACCTGTTCTTCCGCTTCGGGTAAAATTTCGAGCAGTAAGCGGCTATTGAAATACTTGTGCACCTTTTTAATGCAGGAGTATGAAACAATAATTCCTCGTCCGGCTCTAAAAAAATCTTTTCGGCTAAGTTGCTGCTCCAACTCATCCAACGTGTATTCAATCACATACTTTTTAGCATCGTGGGTGGTTAAGGTAACCGTGTTTCTATCGGCACTAAACCAGGCAATTTCAGCTGTTTCAACGGTTTTAAACTGGTCGCCCAACTTAATCAGAAAACGCGATTTTTCGGGTTTTGGAGCAATTCCCAACAAGCGCCTTAACTCGTCGCCATCCAATGCCGGTTTACGAGTTCCGGCTTGTTGCAAACGATCAAGCTTGTTGATGGCCTTTTCAAGCAAAGCCGGCTCAACCGGTTTTAACAAGTAATCTACCGAATTCAACTCAAAAGCCTGTATGGCGTACTCGTTGTAGGCGGTGGTAAAAATCACAGGTTTATCAATGCGCAGCGACCTAAAAATATCGAAACTCAAGCCATCTGAAAGCTGAATATCCAAAAAAATCAAATCAAAATCTTCGTTGTCCTCCAGCCATTCTATGGCATCTTTCACCGAATCAAGTTCAGCAACTACCTCAATTCCTTTGTCGAGTTTAGCCAAAAGACGCTTCAATTCCTGGCGGGCATAGGGTTCATCTTCTATCAGTAAGGCTTTCATTGTGCTTGGTTTAAATTTTCGGGTAAAAGCGGAATTTGCACGGTAAAAAACGAATCTGTTTTTTCAATTTCAACCTTGCCTCCGCCCATAAAATCAAAACGGTTACTAATCATTTCAAGCCCGAGCTTGCTCGAAAACTCAAGGTTCTCTTTGGCTTGTAAGTTGTTTCTCACCACCAGCTTTCCGGCATCGTAAAAAATTTCAACCCGCAGCGGTCTTGAAGCAGAAACCACATTGTGCTTGATGGCATTCTCAATAAGCATTTGCAAGCAAAGAGGGATAACCTGCTTTTGCCGGATGGAATCCGGGACATTCAACTCAAAAAACAACATACCCTCAAAACGAATGCTCAATAGCTTGCGGTAATTATCAAAAAAATCCAGCTCCTCAGACAGTGGTATTGTTTCTCTATTTCTAAATTCCAAAATGCTACGGTACACCCGCGAAAGCATGCGCAAAAAATCTGCGGCCTTATCCTGGCTTTCGTAGATAAGCGATGACAACGTATTCAAATTATTGAACAGAAAATGCGGATTGATTTGATTGCGCAACATTTCGAGATTAAAACGCGCTTTGTCTTTTTCGTAAGACTCTTGCTGCACACGGGCATGATGCCATTGCTGCACAAAATAGCCGGAAAAATCAACCAACACGTTCAATTCGAGCACCAAGGCCACAATCAAAAACTGATAAAAAACCATGGTAAAATCTACAAACACATTGGCAAAACCCGCTCTGTATGCGAAGTACTCAAGCCCCAACAAGCCCAAATGCAGAATCAAATTATTCAGAACAGCCTGCTGCAAGGTTTGCACACCAAAGCGCTTTACCGGATTTCGAGACCAGGGAAACTGCTCATCAAGTTTGGCCGATACATTTTTGTTGAGCCTGAAAAGGGCCCAGAACATAAAAAATCCATAGATCAAACGGACCAGAAAATCCTCGGCAAAAAACTGAAAGCCCATCAGGCTAAGCAACAGCTCGTGTATAAGCAGAAACAGCAAAACACTGCCTACAAATACATAGATTCTAAAGCCCTTGCCCGATCGCATTTCCATTCCTATTCAAATGTACTTGCCGGGCTGCTTTTGAAAAACTCTTTTTCAATAATCTCGCTGCCTTTTATCAAACGAACCTTAAAACTTCCTTCAGGAAACTGGCTTAAATCAAAAACTTCCGAAACGGCTTGCTCCCGGTAAGTAGCAGAAAACAAACAGGTTGTTCCACTTACAAATTGGAGTTTAATGGTTTCTTTTTCGGGTTGAACCAAACCCAAGCGGAGGTTTGAACTTCCATCATAAAAAACTGTGCTTTCCAGGTTTTGGGTTTCAATGCGCTGCACAGATTGGCAACCTTTGCGTTCACCATTTTCTGCTTTAAGTTTTGTTGAGGTTAAGGCTCCCAGAGTCCAAAATCCGATTAAGATGTACTTTTTCATGGCGTTTGTTTGAATTTGATGACTCAAAATTGCAGACAAAGCCAAGGCTAAAAAACGGAAATGCTCCCAATTGCACTCCGGAGTATCCGAAATGCAAAAAGGAGCATTCGCAGGAATATTTTGAAGTGAAGAAATATTCCATGATGCCTTATTTAGAGTATTCTCGTAAAATCAGAACTAATCTTTCGGACTAAACAATTCAAATTTCATTTCATATTCAAACAAGGATATGTTCGTCGTTACTGTTACCGCATATTTAATTTTCTCATCCATTTCATTGGCAACAATCACTCCTTTCACATCTTTATTTTTCGCCAAATTCTTCTTCACCCAACCCATATATCGGAGTAATTGGCCTAAAGCTCTATCCGCACCTCGCGATAACTTAAGTTCAAAAACGACAAAATTACCCACTTCGTCAACAGTTAAAATATCTATTGGCCCAACGTCAGTAGGATATTCCCTTCCATCTCTTCCGTTTTCATCAACAAATAATTTAAGTTTTGCTTCTTTATAAGTATGGAGATTGCGAATTAAAAAGTCTCGAAGATTTGCTTCAATCGGAAACAAAAAGGAACCTGGACCGCTCTCAACTTGCTCGTCAAAATCTTCTAGATCATTAATTATCTGCCTAATACCTAAGCCCCCAAACTCATTTTGAAAGATTTCCCAAGTTCCGTGTTCCTGGGGATTATACTTTACAACCTGCCCGCGACCTGTGGAGAATAAAATATCATATTGTGAATTAGATAATCGAGGTTTTTTATTCTCTGGGTAATGGATCCTTGAGGCGTGATTAACACAAAGGACAATGATTTGAGCATTGATTGTCGATTCATTTACATTGCCCCACTTTGTATTAACATACTTTCTTATTTCTAGATAAGTTGCACGGCCGTTAAGGTTATCAACAGCCTCTTTTATCATTTGCCAAACAAAAGGTCTTTCCATTTAATTTTAAATATTGAAGATAGGTAAAATTCTTGGCATAATATTCTAAGCTTCTACTGAATCAAATGCCACAAACCAGCCATGTATGCAGGGTCTGTTATTTTTGATTCAGCCTTTTCTGCAATAATACGTTCCAACAAAGCATCGTTCTTTTTTCCCTGATCCAATGCGTACTTGTATGGACTCAGGCTAAACGTGGTTAACTCGTATTGCGATTTAAAAATATCGGGATAAAGCTCAGTCAATTCGTGTTCAATATGCTTTTTGTGCAAGAAATGCGCATCGCCAACCTTATCCGCCATTTCGTAGTAGTTTTGGATAGCCAGTTCAGAAATGGCATCTGCATTGGGCTTGCGCTCTTTTTGGTATTCATCAAAAATGCGGGCCCAATCATCCCCATACTTTTCAATGCAATCATCCATAACCACGCAATCTTCAAAACTGCAATTCATGCCTTGTCCGTAAAAGGGAACCACCGCATGTGCAGCATCACCCAACAAAGCCAATTTATCTTCTCTTACCCAAGGATAACACCTTACCGTTACCAAACTTGAAGTAGGATTGGCAAAGAAATCATCCAATAAACCCGGCATCATAGACACAGCATCCGGGAATTGCTCTTCAAAAAAGCGACTTACCTCTTCGCGCGTTTTCAACTTATCAAAGCTATTCTCGCCTTCAAAAGGCATGAACAAGGTACAGGTAAAATCGCCGGCAGGATTTGGCAAGGCAATCATCATAAACGAACCACGCGGCCAAATGTGCAAGGCATTCTTCTCCATCAAGAAACTGCCGTTCTCTCCCGCTGGAATGGCAAGTTCTTTGTAGCCAACATGCAAATACTGCTGCGAATAATTGAATCTATCGGTGATTTGCAACCTTCCCCGGGTGGCCGCAAAAGCGCCATCGGTTCCCATAATGCGGTTGGCTTCAAACGTTTTCACACTGCCATCTTCCAGTTCAAATGTGGCAGCAGCTTTGTTCAAATCAACATCGGTGCAGCGGGCATTGAAATGCATGGAGATATTGGGATAAGCTGAAGCCAATTCAATCAACTTTAAATTCAACCTACCCCGCGAAACCGAATTGATGGCCTGACCTTCTTTGCCATAGGGATGGTAATTTAACTCACCGGTTCTGCTGTGCATCATGCGGCCATACATGGGAATTGCATCTTCCAGAATTTCTTTATCCAAGCCAATACGTTCCAAGGCACGCAAACCGCGCGTAGAAAGAGCCAGGTTAATGGACTTTCCGGCATAAATCCGATTGGTACGCATATCCGGACGTCTTTCAAAGAGATTTACCTGAAAACCTCTCTTGGCCAAATAGATAGAAAGCAATGAGCCGGATAATCCGCCTCCAATTACACTGATGGTTTCACTCATACGAACAAACATAAGGAATGTTGCCAATTCCGAAGGCTGATTGAAGTCAGGATTGGCAGAATTCCATCAAAAAAACAGGAAGAAAGGGCTTTAGTTTTTAGCGGCATTGAAGTAGGCCTGCAAAGCCTCACCAACCCTGTACACATCTTCAAAGCTATTGTACATTGGAACAGGACTCATGCGAATGACATTGGGTTCTCTCCAATCGGGTAAAATTCCACGGCTTTCCAGAAAATCAAACAACCGCTTGCCATCAGACTTCACAATAATTGAAAGTTGACAACCGCGGTCTTGAGGATTAACCGGGCTAATCACCTTCAAATGCTCAGAAAACTGCGCTAGGATAAAATACAAATAGGCTGTAAGCGATTCACTCTTGGCCCTCAGGTTTTGCATGCCGGCCTCATCAAACAAATCGAGCGAGGCTTTGTGGATGGCCATTGGGAAAATTTGGGCGTTGCTAAGTTGCCAACCCGCAGCACCTTTCATTGGAATAAATCCCTTTTTCATTTGGAAACGCGACTCCTCATCGTGGCCCCACCAACCCGCAAAGCGAACCAAGTCCGGATTATTGGCATGGCGTTGGTGAACAAAAACACCACTGGTACCACCCGGACCGGAATTCAGGTATTTGTACGTGCACCAAACGGCAAAATCAGGACCCCATTCGTGCAATTTTAAATGCAGGTTTCCGGCGGCATGGGCCAAATCAAAACCCACTTTTGCACCCACTTCGTGGGCTTTTTGGGTTATCGCTTCCATATCAAAAGCCTGCCCGGTAAGGTAGTTTACGCCACCCATCATCACAATAGCCAAACTATCTTTATGGGCTTCAATGGTAGCAAGAATGTCCTCAGTTCTTAAGGTATCTTCACCCTCACGCGGTTTAAGTTCAACAATGGCCTCGTCCGGATTTAAGCCATGGAACCTTGCCTGTGTTTCCATCGCGTACTGGTCGGAAGGAAATGCGGAACCTTCCATGATAATTTTGTAACGGGAAGCTGTTGGTTTGTAAAAACTAACCATCATCAGATGAAGATTAGCTGTTAGATTATTCATGATAACCACTTCTTCGGGAAGTGCACCCACCACTTTTGCTGCTTTTTCGGTGAGAAAATGGTGGTAATACATCCAGGGATTTTTGCCTTTAAAATGGCCTTCTACACCCAGTTCTGCCCAATCTTTCAACTCTTGTTCAATGGCATCCTTGGCCGATTTAGGTTGAAGACCAAGTGAATTTCCGCACAAATACACCTGGTCTTTACCCTGGTGCTGCGGAATATGAAAACGGGAACGAAAAGAAGCAAGAGCGTCGGAAGCATCCATCCGGCGGGCAAAATCCAAAGAATTCTCGAAAAGCATGATTCGGTTTTTGGGCAAGTTTACGCCAAAAGCAGCGGAAAGGAAAGCCAACTATTTTACCAAATCCCAGCTATGATCTCCGAGCAAACGAACACTGGCCAAATATTTTCCCACCGGCTTACTTCTTCCCCATTCGTTGGGACCAATAAGCGACAGTTTAAAATGGTCGCCATTTTCATACAAATGGTACACCTGACCAATTACGGGGGTAAAGCGCATATCGCTTTGGTAAATTTTCTCAGAAACTTTGAGGCGTTTTTCAATTTCGCGCACCTGTTCCATGATTAAATCGGCTTGCTTTTTGAGCATGGAGATTTCCTGGTTTGCATAATGGTGCATGGCTTCTACCGCATTTGCCTTGATTTGATTTCTATCCTCTGCTTTAATTACCGGCGAACCCAAATTAAGGGGAATGGGCGAAAGACTGGCAGGTCCGATATAGCTACCATCCTCATCAAAAAAATCCGGGTTGTCTGTCATATTCAATTAAACTGCAATGAAGCTGCAAAGTTTTGAAAATGCCAATTACTCCTGCTTGATAAGTTTCTTGGTGCTGGTTCTACCATCCTTGGTTTGTAAATAAAGCAAATATACCCCGGTGGGCATACTGGATAGGTTTAGGTTCTGACCCGATTCAACAAGCTCTTCCTTTAGCAATTCACCCAACAGCGTATAAATCCGTATTTGGCCTTGATTCCCCTCAAACTCTACCCGAAAGCCTTCCCGGAAGGGATTGGGGTAAACCTTTAGCTGATTCTGCAAAAACGCGCTTTCATCACTCCCTGTTTTTATTTCAAAGGTTTCTAAGGGCTCAATAAAGGGGTGTGTAACTCGAATTAGATCAGATGCCGAGCCCTTTTCTGACCTATACAAATACCCATATACAAACATTTTTCCTTGGACATGTAACACTCCGTTTACCTGAACCAAGCTAAAAACGGTATCCTTTTTATTGACGGGATAGCCAAAATGTTTTTCGGATAAAAAATTGAAATTGCTATCAAATTGCAAGTGAACCACCTCGTTTGAAAGAAACCTTCCACCTATGGTATATACTATATTCAAGCCCGCATTTTCCGGATTCACCCAAGAGCAATTATTACTCAAGTAATCGTCTCCATTGTTGTAAACGAATTCAGGATTGTAAAAACTCAATTGCTTTATTCTATCCAAGCTGTCTATTTCTATAAAGTTGGGGACGATTTTCAACGACACCCCCAACTTAGTCTCAAACCTATTTGCTACAATCCAACGCCCCTTGTAATTCAATGGGCAATGAAAAACTCCCCAACCCACCAAGGGCTGTCCTGCTAAATTACTCGATGAAATTAACTCAAACTCGGACGAATAGCGCTTTATGGCATTGAAGGTCCTAATTTGCCCGGGTGCGCTTAAATCTGAACATTGCAAAATACGGTACTGATTGTCCATATAAACCATATTCGCTGTTATGGCCTTATTCGTTTCTTTCTCGTTGATAAATGATGTGTCAACAACCGACCTTATTACCCGCAAGGTATCACTAAGCAGGTTATAAACATTCAATGGATACGCTCCACGCATACGCACCGTGTTCAGCACAAATCGATGCGCACTTCCCTTTATCAGTTTGGCAAATTGAAACGTTGTGCTTTTGTACATGCTGTCCTGAACCAATACACTATCTGTAATCACCAAATTGGTTGACAGTTCAAACACCGTTAAAGAGGGTGTACCTTCTTCTTTGGAAAGCCCAAAATATAGCTTGCCCGATTCCGTATGAAGAATATTGGTAACATAGGCTCCCGCAAAATCAAGTACCCGAATAAAACTATCTACAAGGTTTAAATCTCTATCTGCCTTGTATATCTTTACACAACTATTCCCTAAATCCGGATAATTTACCGGAACTATGGCAAATACAAAAGAATCTACCTCTAGGGCATTCAACACTACTGCATGTTCGTTGTAATGGACTATTGAACTTAGGGATGTCTTTTGGGCTCGCAGGTTTTGCCATCCAAAAAGTACAAAAACAAATAATAGAATCTTCAGGTGTTTCATAGCTAGTTCGGAATTTCAAATGCAAGGAGGCAATCTGTCAATTATCTAGCTTTCAAAACAGGAAATTACGCTGTTTATCTAAAGCATCTTGTCCAATCATAACCTTACCTTGCAACAATCAGAATTCCAAAACGCAAGCTAAAGATTTTATAGCAAATTTTTACCCTACAAATCGGATTAACATTAAACCCGGATTATGCATTTGAACTTCGTTATGAGGGCCAAAAGGCCAAAGAAATTGGCAGTTTCACGAGCAAGGCATAATGCATCGTTATGGTGAGTGAGGGAAACTGAGTTTACGCCCAATTTCACAGGCATTTTGGGCAGTAATAGATGGTCAAATGCGTATTCCGGGTTAAAATAAGAATTCAAGGACTTTGAATGAAAAGGCTGATTTGCCAACGATGAACAAACAAATAAGGAAAAGTCGGGTTTAATTAATGATAATTGCACTAAATCTCAGGAAATGAAGGTTCAGGTTGATATTGATGACAATTCAGGATTTTGCTTTGGCGTAGTATTTGCCATTCAAATGGCCGAAGATATTTTGAATGAGGAAGGGCACTTGTATTGCCTTGGCGATATTGTGCACAACGACGAAGAGGTTGCACGCTTGAAGGCGAAGGGACTGGAAATAATTAACCACGACCAACTCCGGGAATTGTCGGATTGCAAGGTTTTGATTCGCGCCCATGGTGAAGCGCCGGAAACCTATCAATTGGCACTTGAAAAGGGAATTGAACTGGTTGATGCCAGCTGTCCGGTGGTACTAAAACTTCAAAACCGGGTACGTGAGGCTTACAACGACCAAGAACAAATTCTTATTTATGGCAAACATGGCCACGCAGAAGTAAAGGGCTTGGTTGGCCAAACCAGCGGAAACGCTATTGTGATTGAGAAATTTGAAGAGTTAGAGCAACATGAACTTCCTAAAAAAGTGCAGTTGTTTTCTCAAACCACCAAGCGCACCAAAAACCTCTATGCCTTAAAAGAAACATTGGAAAAGAAAGGCATTGAGGTTGATTTTAACGATACACTTTGTCGCCAGGTTAGTAACCGCGATATCCAATTGCGTGACTTTGCAAAAGCCTACGATAAAATTGTTTTTGTGGCCGGATTAAAGTCCTCGAACGGTAAAGTTTTGTTTGATGTGTGCAAAGACAACAATCCTGAAACCTACTTTGTAAGCCACAAAGATGAACTGAAAAAAGAATGGTTTGCAGAGGGCGACCGCATTGGCATTTGTGGAGCCACATCCACCCCACAATGGCAAATGGAAGAAATAAAAGAACAAATTTTAGCACTATAACCCAACAATGAAGAAGTACATTTTTAGCATTATGGCATTGGCCTTTACCGGGCTTCTGGTTTACAGCTTTACCGAAAGTAAAATTCAACAACCTAAAATCATGGCAGAATCAACCAATTTCTACGACTACAGCTTGAAAAGTTTGGATGGAAGCAAAACCTTATCCATGGCTGATTTTAAAGGCAAATATGTGCTTTGTGTAAACGTTGCCAGCGAATGCGGATACACCAAGCAGTACGAAGGATTACAAAAACTTCAAGACCTCTACAAAGAGAAATTGGTAATTGTAGGATTTCCCTGCAATCAATTTGGTGGTCAGGAACCCGGAACAGCAGAAGAAATTGGAGCATTTTGCAAAAAGAACTATGGCGTATGCTTTCCGTTAACCGAAAAAATTGAAGTAAAAGGTAGCGGTCAACATCCCATTTACCAATGGTTATGCAAACAAGATTTGAACGGAAAAGCGAGCAATACCGTAAAATGGAATTTCAACAAGTTTTTGGTTGGTCCGGATGGAAATTGGATTGCTTATTTTCCTTCAGGCACAGAGCCCATGTCGGCAGAAATTACCAATTTGATTAAGTAATACTCCTTAAGCGATTCCAACAAAATTCTAATCTGCGGGAAACCAGCCCTCTTTTGATTGCATGGTTTCCCGCAGATTTTTTTTGTTTGATTACCTACACAATTGGCAAAAATGAATACCATCCCGAAAGGATTGAAGATTTGAAGGGAAAACATCATTTCGGAAGTTCGACCCCTTCAGGGTCGCGGAATATTGGGACGGAAATTTATTCTATAAACCTGTGACCCTTTCAGGGTCAGTTGAATTTTAGGAAATCACAAAGCACGTGTTTTAAGCTGATTGGAACTAATTTCAATCCTTGATAAATCCATTTTCTAGTGTCTTTTCCAATCCCGAAGGGATTGAAGGTTTATTGCAAATGCTGGTTGTATAATACGCTCGACCCTGAAGGGGTCGCAGAAAAACGAAACGGAAATGTATTCTACAAACCTGTGACCCCTTCAGGGTCAAGATGAGATTCAGACAATCAAAGGGCTCGGTTTTGAGGAGATTGGACATGATTTCAATCCTTGAGAAATCAATCAACCATGAGCTATCTCCAATCCCGAAGGGATTAAAGGTTTATAGAAATCGAATTGTGAAAAATAGGTTCGACCCCTTCAGGGTCGCAGAAAAACGAAACGGAAATGTATTCTACAAACCTGTGACCCCTTCAGGGTCAAGATGAGATTCAGACAATCAAAGGGTTCGGTTTTGAGGAGATTGGACATGATTTCAATCCTTGAGAAATCCATTTTCTAGTGTCTTCTCCAATCCCGAAGGGATTCAAGGTTTATAGCAAATAAAGTTGGTCAAGTACGATCGACCCTGAAGGGGTCGCAGAATAACCAGATGAGAAATTGTCCTACAAACCTGTGACCCTTTCTGGGTCGAGAAGAAACACCGGATAATCAAACGAAACGGCTTTCACCAAATTGGCCCTAATTCCATCCGTTGAGAAATCAATCAACCTCGAAATCTCTCAAATCCCGAAAGGATTCAAGGTCTATAGAAATCGCATTGTGAAAAACAGGTTCAACCCTGAAGGGGTCGCAGAATAAACCAGATGGGAAATTGTCCTACAAACCTGTGACCCTTTCTGGGTCTGGATGGAGCATAAGTAATTTAACAGCCCGTGTTTTTTTTGCAGATTTCACAGATTCCATTTGTGTCACGAGATAACTTAAACTTTGATTCATAAACCAATTTCTGGCTACCCCAATTCGTTTTGAAATCCAATCTGCTCCATCCAATCCCGAAGGGATTGAAGGTTTATAGCAAATGCGGTTCGTCAAGTACGATCGACCCCGAAGGGGTCGCAGAATTATCAGATGGGAAATTGTCCTACAAACCTGTGACCCTTTCTGAGTCTGGATGAGATTCAAACAATCAAAGGGTTCGGCTTTCAGGTGATTGGAAATGATTTCAATCCTTGAGAATTCAATCAACCTCGAAATCTCTCAAATCCCGAAGGGATTCAAGGTTTATAGAAATAGCATTCTGGAAAATATGTTCGACCCTGAAGGGGTCGCAGAAAAACGAGACGGAAATTTATTCTATAAACCTGTGACCCTTTCTGGGTCGAGAAGAAACACCGGATAATCAAACGAAACGGCTTTCACCAAATTGGCGCTAATTCCATCCGTTAAGAAATCAATCAACTTCGAAATCTCTCCAATCCCGAAGGGATTAAAGGTTTATAGCAAATAAAGTTGGCCAAATACAATCGACCCTGAAGGGGGTCGCAGAATAATCACTTGGGCAATTTTTCTATTAACCCTGAAACAGCCCTCGAATTAAAGGTGAAATATACTTCCCTGCGGTTCTTATTGAATCCGCTGTGATATTAACCAACAACGAAAAACTAAACTAAAAAAGCCCTCTCGAGGGCTTTTTTGAATATTAAACATAGCGTACAAATTCGTACTTAGTAGCCTTTGATATGGCTGATATTGAATTTCAGACCAAAGTTCAAATCAACACCTCTGATTTTGCGCAAACCAAACATTTCCAATACCTGATTCGTACCAATGAAGAATGGTCCATACCGGTAATGAAATCCAACCACCGGATATTGGTATTCAATCAACGAAATAGGAACAGACCATTCTGTTTTCACATTCTCATGACGAATAGCAAAGCTGAGGATATTAGCAGCACGCGATGAAATAACATCGTTCAACACCACACGTTGGCTTCCAAAGAAACTCAAATACCACATGTCTTTCCAATTGTAATCAAACTGAACATTCAGGCGGGTTGGCATGTAATGTCTGTATTCGGATTGGGCAGAGAAATTAGCACCCGGAGAGCCAATGAAAGCAAATCGCAATTTTCTATCCAAAGCAAACACACCGTTGTAGGCTGCATCAATCAAACTATCTACCACAGCATTTACATTTCCATACGTTGTAGCCACGGTTTGTTGATTGAAATTCACCCATCCCAAATCCATTACTGAAACCCCAAAACGCCATTTGTAGGTTTGGAATTTGCGGATTCTTCCCCCTCCGGCAATATTTGGACAAACCGCATAACTGGAGCGTATTCCTTTTTTCTTGCGTGTAAAGGTGTAACCTAAATCCAGCGAAAATCCATTTCCACGGGGAGCGAGTAACTCGCTAACATATTTGGATTTGGTTGCAGCATAACCGTACTGAAAGCCACCATTTTCAACATAAATGGAAGAATCCATACCAAATGTCCATTTGCTGCTTCCATCCCACCAATAAATGGAATTGATACCCACCAAATAATGCAGGTTCAAGCCAAAACGGTGTGAGTAGCGCTGAGACTCCTTGATAATGGCAGAAAAATTTCCGGCAAAATCAAGCAAAACCAAATTTCCTGAGCGGCTATTGGCCATGCTCATGGTTTTACCCAGCAAATCGTTGGTTCGATTACCTTTTAGAAGGAAGGTTGCAAGTTCAGGAGTTAATCCATACGAAGAGGAAACATTTCGCGAAGCGGTGTATAATCCCGCCGAAAACTTACCAAAATTACTATGTACGGAAGGTCCGTAAATTGCAGCTTCTATGTAAGCGTAGTTTGAAGGTTTTAAGTCCCGACTAATCTGAAAAACCCGGTCAAACTTTTCACTTACGTTTTTCCCTGTATCGGATAAAAATTCGGTTGCCGAACTTCCCAAAAGCGAAGGAAGAGATTTGGCAGGCATATAAAAGCCGTTATTCAACACCGAAAAATTAAGGCCAACAGGAAGAATTTCTGTACTGTTACTTAACCAGGTAGTGGTTGCAGGATTTATCATAGGACCCATAACACCTGCAAAGTTGCTACTGTAAATTCCTGTCTGAAACTGCGCTTGCAGGGGGAGAAGGAACCACAGGCTAACAAGTGTAAGAATGGATACTTTTTTCATTTCAATATATTAACAAATTAACAACATTCAAACCGCGTAAGCAATACTTGCCACACTTAATCTGCAATCTGGCAAAACATTTAAAACACTTGCCGCAAAGCTTTCCATTGTAGCTCCTGTGGTAATTACATCATCAACGAGCAAAAAATGTGGTGCATGATTTTGGTCAGCCAATTGCTTGTTAACCGAAAAAATGGAATCAACATTCAACCAACGGCTTTCCCTATTTTTTCGTGTTTGCGTGCTGGTTGCAACTTCGCGCCGGGCTAAATGACTTAGGTTTGGAATGGCAGTTGCCGCGGATAATCCTTCTGCAAATTCATGACTTTGGTTAAAACCTCTTTTCCGCAATCTGGCCGGGTGTAGCGGAACTGCCAAAATTCCATCGTAGTACAATTCCGGAATGTCCTCTTTTAATCGACTTCCATAAACAAAGCCCAAATGGGTAGCAAGTTCTTTATCGCCCTGATATTTTATCCTATGCAACAAATTGCGCGTCATGCCTTTGTCTCTAAAATACAAATACGAAAAAGCTTGATGGAGCGGAACTCTTCCCCAAAAACACTTTTCAACCAGATTTCCCTGTTGAAGATGAAACTGGGTATAAGGTAATTTAGATAAGCACGATATGCACAAATAGCTCTCAGACTTCAAAAGTCCATTCCTGCACCCTAAACAGGTATTGGGATAAAATAAATGAATTAGCCCACCGAGCACCTTGCTAAAATAGCTTTGCACATTTTGGAAGGCACTTAATATTCTGTTAATAGCAGCAAAAAATATTTATTCGTCAGGTTTTCAGCAAAATACACAAATAAGGGCTCCGCAGCTCAAATAGAAAAACCGCCACTTAAACAAAATAATTGCACAATCTAAGGACTTCCCTAATCGCTTAAAACACTAAAAAAGTAAGGATAAATGGCTCATTTCGACCAATTTTAAAGACTCCAAACAATCACTGCGGGAGAGCCAGGAGATGAAATATCTTAAATTTGTAAGAAAATAAAGTTCGGGCCGGTTTTTGTACGTAATAAACCATACCGTGAAAGACAACAAGGTTTCATATCTTTTTCTACTGCTGGCTTTGCCTCTAATTATGCTGCTGGCTGCAAGTGGAGGGCCTTTTCAGAAAGGGTATGACCGAATTGGGCCCTACAAAAATGGAAGAGCAAAAGTTTTTAAGGGCGATAAAATCGGCTTTATCAATCAGGCTGGAGAAGAAGTAATTCCATGCATTTACACTTACATTGGCGATTTTATCAACCAAAAAGCCAAAGTAATTCGTGAAGAAAAAGAAGGCTATATTACTTACGATGGCGAAGAATTTATTCCCTGCAAGTATGATAAAATTGGCCCTTTCAAAAATGGAATTGCCCGCACCTTTGTGAAAGGAAAAGTGGGTTTGATTACGCTTGAGGGCGAAGAATTGGTTCCGCCGGTTTATGATTTCATCAACGATTTCAACAGCAAAGGCATTGCCAAGGCCCAATTCGACAGAAAACCCATGCTGTTAAATATGCGCGGTGAAACCATTGAGCCGGAAAAACCACAATGGCAAATTGACGAAGAAGAAGCTGAGTAATTTGGATATCTGAGCAACAGGTTCAATATTTGAGTTTTTAAGCCAAGGCATGAAATTCAAATTACTAATCGTTTCCATGGGCTTTGCCCTCATTGCTTCTGCACAAAGTCAGCACAAAAGTTATCTAAAAGACCAAGTGACTTACCGCGAGCATCCGCTTGATATTACACACATGAAAGTGGAAGTTTGGTTTGAACCAAAACAAGGTCTGGTAACCGGAAAAGTTGACCATTCATTCACTACCCTTCAAGAAACGGTTGATTCATTTTACTTTGATGCTCCGGCAATTGAGATAAGCTCGTGTACCATCAATGGAGCTGTAACGAAAACAAAATCAAACAAAAATGGCGTTTGGATATATCCGCAAAAAAGTTTGAAATGGACACAAAGCGGAATCATTCATATTGAGTACAGTTGCAAACCCAAGCGTGGAATTTACTTCATTGGCTGGAATGAACCTGAAGCGGAAAAACCGGACCCTTTTGCAGTAAGGCAACAAATCTGGACGCAAGGACAAGGTATTGACAACCGCCACTGGATACCCATGTACGATGATATGAACGATAAGTTCACCACAGAAACGCTTATTCATTTTGAAGCTGGATACGAAGTGCTATCCAATGGCTTACTGGTTAAAAAATCAAAGGATAAAGACGGCAAACTAAGCTGGCATTATAAAATGTCGAAACCCCATGCCGGCTATTTGTTAATGATTGGCATTGGCAAATATGGTATTGCAACCGACAAATCGACCAAAAGAGGTGTTCCATTAAAATATTACTACTATCCTGAATTCAAAGAAAGGTTAGCGCCAACCTACCGCTATACCCCAGCCATGATTGACTTTATGGAAGAATACACAGGAATAAATTATCCTTGGGAAAGCTACTCGCAAATCATGGTACAGGACTTTTTGTATGGTGCCATGGAAAACACCACCGCAACTGTTTTTGGAGATTTTTTCAACGTTGATGAACGCGCTTATCTCGACAGAAACTACGTGGGCGTAAACATGCACGAATTAACCCACCAATGGTTTGGCGATTACATTACAGCTCGTGATGGACGCGACACCTGGCTTCAGGAAAGCTTTGCAACCTTCTTCCCAAAACAATTCTCACGTGTTACCGATGGAAAAGAGGAGTGGGATTGGCAACGCAGAGCCAATCAAAACTCGGCGATTGAAGCTGGCAAAAAAGACAATTTTGCGGTTCGTCATTCACAAGGAGGAACAGCACGTGTTTACCCAAAAGGTTCAGCAGTAATTTCAATGTTGGAATATGTGCTGGGTGAGGCACAATGGAAAAAAGTGCTGAACCATTACCTGAAAAAACACGCCTATGCCAATGTTGAAACCAACGATTTGCAACAAGCCGTTAAAGATGTGTTGGGATTGAATTTGGATTGGTTTTTTGACCAATGGATTTACCGCGGAGGCGAGCCTCATTACCGTGTTCATTACGAAGACCTAACGTATCAGGATGGAAGCCGGGCAACAGAAATTGCCATTGAACAAATTCATACCAAAAGCGAAACTGTTGGCGACTTCCAAATGCCAATTGTATTGGAAGTGGTTTACCAGGATGGCAGCAAATCAAGCGTGAAAGAAGTACTATCTTCAGACTTTGAAGTGGTTAAAATTCCAAATTCAGCCAAGAAGAAAATTGCCTATGTTCTGTTTGATCCGGGGTCGAATATCTTGAAACAACTTACATTTAAGAAAAGCTTTGAAGAGTTAGAGAACCAATTGGAAATGGCAGCAGAATACTTGGATAGGTATGATGCAGCAGTTCAACTCAGAGACATTGAAACCGAAAAAAAGCGTGAAGTGTTGATGGAAGCCCTGAAGCGTGAAAAGCATCATGGAATAGTAAATGAGCTCATCAATCAACTGAGCCAGGACAAAGACGAACAGGTTCAACAACTCTTGCAAAAAACCATGAGCCATCCCAAGTCGGCGGTACGTGAAAACATACTGGCCAAAACCAGAAAACCGGAAGGCGCCTGGAAACCTCTATTCGAAAAAGCCCTTGGAGATTCAAGTTATGATGTTGTTAAAACAGCCCTCGAAAAACTATGCAGAAATTATCCTGCAGAAGCTGAGAACTTCCTCAAACAAACATCTACCGTGGAGGGAATGAACAAAGCAGTACGTTTAAAATGGCTTGAACTATCGGTAGAATTTGGCAGCAACGAAGCCGCTGCAAAAGCAGAACTTGAAAAAATAAGTTCATCGGCATTTGAATTTAGAAGCCGGGTTGCAAGTTTTCAGGTATTGAAAAACCTGAATCACTTCTCGGAAAAAGTTGCTGAAAACCTGCTTCAAGCATGCCAATCATCGAATGGAAGACTTGCGGGACCTGCCGCTGAAAGCCTAAACCATTTCTGCCAGCAAACCAAATTCAGACAGGTAGCCGAACAAGCTTACCGCAAACTGGATAGCAGCCAAAAAGAAAAGGTTCAAAAACACTTTACCTTATTTAACGCACTCTAACCAAATGAAAAAACAACTGGCAACATTGCTCCTATTCGTGAGCACATTTTCTGCATTTGGTCAACTGAAGTATTACAAAACGGAAAACGGTGAATTCATTTTCTCTTTTGCACGCTACCAAATCAACAATGAATCCATAAACACTCCCTTGCGTTTCTCGGGTTTCTTCCATTACGGTGAACAACTGCATATTGATTTTAACAACTATGTTGGCGTTTTTTCAGGTTGGGGAATTCGCAATGTAGGGTTTACATCTAGCAATGGCGATACCATGTACAAGCGAAGAAACTACTACGTTGGAATACCGGTAGCCATTAAAGTTGGCGACATGAAAAACAAAAACTTCATTTACGCCGGAGCAGAAGTTGAATTGGCGGTGAACTACAAGGAAAAACTTTTTGTAAAGGGAGATAAAATCGGCTCAGCCAAATTTAACTCCTGGTTTAGCGAACGCACGCCCTTACTCATGCCATCTGTTTTTGGAGGCTTCCAAATGAAATCAGGTTATAACCTGGGCTTTCGGTATTACCTGAAAGACTTTTTGAATCCCAACTTCAGTGAAAAAGGCATCAAACCTTATCAGAACACAACGCAATCCAATGTTTTTTACATTTCACTTTCTTACCAGTTTAAATCGGGAAGAAAAGCGAAAAATAAAACAAGCATTCCCAGTTCCATCTAACCATTTGCAGCAATAATTAGCCCAATTAAAGATAAGAAACAGACAATCAATAAATGCAGGGTTGGTAATGTGAAAAGCGAAAACTATTTTGCTATATGATTGTAAGCTGTCCTACCTGCACAGAGACTGTATCGCTAGATGGTATTGCTATTGCAGATATTATCTCAAGTAAGCTCACTTGTCCAATTTGTGGAAAAGGCTTTAAACCCGGCGAAAACAGCAAAGCAGCTGACGACATGCTGGAAGAACTAAAAGACGAGCTAACCATTCTGAGAAGTTTGGAATTGAAATCACGATTGTTTGACGATTGCTGAAAATTTTTATTTATTGCTAATCACAACTTTGTAATTTGAGCGAAAAAATTACTTTTGCAGCGCATGAAGAATCAGACTGGGTCTGATGCCAACCGGGCAGAACACCACGGTGGCAAAACCATGCGGGCATTCTTGTCAATTTTGTTCTCAACTGATATTGACCAGATTCCTGCTAGTTTATCTTCTAAAAAAAACAACAACTAATCCTAGCATAAATGGCTTATTTATTCACTTCAGAGTCGGTTAGTGAAGGTCACCCCGACAAGGTTGCGGATCAGATTTCTGATGCGCTTATTGACAACTTCCTTGCCTTTGACCCAGATTCAAAGGTTGCCTGCGAAACCCTTGTAACAACCGGACAGGTTGTACTTGCCGGTGAGGTAAAATCAAAAGCATACCTGGATGTTCAGGAAATTGCGCGTGGTGTTATCCGTAAAATTGGTTACACCAAAAGCGAATACATGTTTGAAGCCAATTCATGTGGCATTCTCTCTGCTATTCACGAACAATCAGCCGACATTAACCAAGGTGTTGACCGCAAAAAGAAACAAGACCAAGGCGCAGGCGACCAGGGAATGATGTTTGGTTATGCAACTGCAGAAACCGAAGATTACATGCCTTTGGCTCTAGACCTTGCTCACAAAATTTTGATTGAGCTTGCTGCTTTACGTCGCGAAAACAAAGCCATCAAATACCTTCGTCCTGATGCAAAATCACAAGTTACTCTTGAGTATGACGACAACAACAATCCAGTTCGTATTGACTCCATTGTTGTTTCTACCCAGCATGATGATTTTGATACCGAAGCGAAGATGTTGGCCAAAATCAAAGCCGATATCGTTAAAATTTTGATTCCACGCGTTAAAGCGAAATACAAAAAATACGCTCACCTATTCAACGACAAAATCAATTACCACATCAACCCAACCGGAAAATTTGTAATTGGTGGTCCACACGGTGATACAGGCTTAACAGGTCGTAAAATCATCGTAGATACTTACGGTGGAAAAGGTGCTCACGGTGGTGGTGCATTCTCCGGAAAAGACCCTTCAAAAGTTGACCGTTCAGCAGCTTATGCTACACGCCATATCGCTAAAAACTTGGTTGCAGCAGGCGTTTGTTCTGAAGTACTTGTTCAGGTTTCGTATGCTATTGGTGTTAAAGACCCAATGGGTATCTACATCAATACTTATGGTACTTCAAAAGTAAAAATGACAGATGGCCAGATTGCTAAAATGGTTGAGAAGTTGTTTGACATGACTCCTTACGGAATTGAAACCCGTTTGAAACTGCGCAATCCTATTTACTCAGAAACTGCTGCCTATGGCCACATGGGACGTAAGAATGAGATTGTAGAAAAGACCTTCAAGTCGAACGACGGCAAAACAGTAAAACGCAAAGTGGAACTGTTTACTTGGGAAAAACTTGACTACGTAGATAAAGTGAAGAAAGCTTTCAAATTGAAATAATGCAAAAGGCGGCCTAAAAGGCCGCCTTTTTTATTCCTTTA
This sequence comes from Bacteroidia bacterium, assembly GCA_023151275.1. GTDB lineage: Bacteria > Bacteroidota > Bacteroidia > UKL13-3 > UKL13-3 > CAISCU01. The sequence continues at coordinate 357,110 of JAKLJI010000001.1, forward strand.
TTGCTAGGTTTCGGTTTGAAAACAGCCACAGCAAGAAAAACATAATCAAGCCATTTATCAGCAACAATTCATAGCTGAACTTGTATCCGCCAAACCACGCTTCTGAGTTCAGGTACAACAACAAGGATACCAAGGGTGGAATAATGCTTAACACTGGAACAAACTTGTCTCTTACCTTTCTGTGCGTAAACAAACCAAAGGCAAACAAACCCAACAAGGGACCATAGGTAAAAGCTGCGATAGTAAAAATTGCATCCAAAATTGAGGTTTGATTTAAACTCCGACTCAACACAATACACAACCACAACAAAATGGCAAAGCCTGCATGTACAGCGTGGCGAATTCTTACCTCTTTGCCTGTAGATTCTTGCTCCGTATCAAAACCTAAAAAATCAATGCAAAAGGAAGTGGTTAACGTGGTTAATACACTATCGGCACTGTTGAAGGTGGCAGCCGTTAAACCAACAATAAAAACCAAAGCAGCCATTAATCCCAAGTGGTTAATAGCCAAATAAGGAAAGACCTTATCAGTTTGCAACTTTAACGTAGTTGGATCTACCGGTAATTGAATGCCCGATTTTTCAACGTAGATATAAATCAAAGCTCCCAACGAAAGGAAGAAGAGGTTCACCACAAACACAATTCCGCTAAAGGCAAAAATATTTTTACGCGCCTCTGGCAGGGTGCGAATGCTCAAGTTTTTTTGCATCATATTTTGATCGAGACCGGTCATTACAATGGTGATAAAAGCACCACTCAGAAATTGCTTAACAAAGAAGTTCTTCTCTTTCCAATCCCAGAAAAAAGTAGCTGAGAATCGGCTTGAATAAATCTCAGAAACAGCTTGGCTCAAGCTCCAATTCAATTGATTCAAGATAGCCCAAATACTAAGAACCACTGCCAATAATAAGAAACCCGATTGGAATAAATCTGTCCAAATCAAGGTTTTGATTCCACCCCGATAGGTATAAACCAACATGAGCAAAATAATCAATGCAACGGAAACCGGAAAAGGAATTCCCCAGGCATCAAACACAAACAATTGAAGCACATTCACAGCAAGAAGAAGCCTCAAACCTGCGCCAAACAAACGTGAAACCAGAAAATAAAAGGAGCCAGTTTTTTGTGAGGCCGAACCAAAGCGATCCAATAAATAGGCATAAATGGAAGTAAGGCGAAGCTTATAATAAACAGGAAGCAATATCAATGCAATAGCGGCATATCCGGCCAAATAGCCCATAACCAATTGCAAGTAGGCAAAGCTGTTAGAAACAATAGTTCCGGGAAGAGAAATGAAGGTTACTCCAGAAAGGGAATCCCCAATCATTCCAAAAGCCACCACAAACCATGGCGATTGCCTGTTTCCGATAAAATACCCTTCGTTGGTTTCATTTTTCCCGGTGAACCAGCTAATACTCAACAAACCAGCAAAATACAAGCCAATGCAAATCAAAATTACCCCTGCACTCATGCTACGAATGTAAACTTAGGCGACTTAAATTTTACTAAGGCAGCAGGAAAGCATACACAATCTGAAAATGCTGTACATTTTTGTAAAAAAACTGCAATAAGGATGAAATACTTTTTTCACCTTTGCCCGGTTATAAAACTGGCACCATTTTTTCTATTCAATCAAACCAATGAAACTGGAAGTTAAAGAGTCGAGCATTCCGAATTGTGGCAAAGGCCTATTCACCAAAACTGCGATTAAGCGTGGTGAAAAGGTGGTTGAATACACCGGTGAAATCATTACCTGGAAGGAGTGTCAAAAAAGAAACGAGGCCATGGAAGATGGTTTTGGAGCTTATTACTTTTATGTTTCAGATAGGAAATGCATAGATGCGCAACACGTGCCAGAATCCCTAGCACGTTATGCCAATGATGCAGCCGGTTTTACCCGCATACCCGGAATTAGAAACAATTGTCGCTTTGAGGTGATTAGAAGCAGAGCTTACATTATTGCAAGCCGAAACCTGAAACCGGGAGAGGAAATCTTTGTAGCTTACGGAAAAGACTATTGGAACGCGCTTCGTTCCAATGGAATTGGACCCAAAGAGGAAACCAAAACGAAAACAACAAAGACAAAACGAAAAGCCTCAAAAGCAAAAAGCTAATCCATAAATCGCTAAATATTTACAGCTATTTTATTTTATCTGATAAATTCTATTTTTGAAACCCCTGAAAATACAGGAAAACCAAGATCAAGCATGAAAAAAACCTTCAGTCACTTAGTTGTTTTACTGGTACTGTTTTTGGGCAGCGCAACCTTGAAAGCTCAGGTAGGAGAACCTGAATCTCCTGGTTTTGACTTCAATTATTCGGACTCAACCTCTTTAGACTCAGGAGCTGTTTCCGAAGACCAAGAAGGTTCAGACAAATCCAATGAGAAAACAGACCCGCTTACAAAACCTTACGAAAGGATTGTTTTGACCGTTGATTCTACTACCAATTTAATCACCTATTCAGGTGTGGTAGAACAAGAAGAAAGTGGCTCTGACTCACTTTACCTTAGAACCAAGCGTTGGGCAGAGAAGGCATTTACCAAAGACACCAAAGTAGAGCTTGATAAACGCAACCAAAAGTTGGTTTACATAGCCTATATACCTGCTTATTCTTACTTGAATAAGTACACCAAGCGCAATATTGGTAAATACGAAATGAAGTTTACGGTTTTGATTAAAGAAGGCCGCTACAAATACAGCGTTTCTAACTTGGTTCACGAGTCTGTAAAACCAGCAGGAGCAAGCAAAGCCAACCGCAATTATTTTGAGTTTTACTACACCAGCATCAACAATGTAAGGCAGTACGATTCAGTATTAAGAGCAGCTGATAAAGATATTCAGGCCCTTTTGGCCAGCTACCGGGAGGCTATGAAAGAACCTAAAGTTGTTGATGAAGACGATTGGTAGAAAAACGAAATTCCTATTAAAAAGGCTGCTGGTTTGAAATCAGCAGCCTTTTTTGTGCCAAGAATTTTCAGTTAAGCCAATAGATAATAAGCAACCATGAAATAACTATTACCCTAAATTCATTCAAGGCATTTTCAGAAAGTTGGTGCTACCTCAGGGCTTTTACCCAGAAAAACCAAATTCTCCTAATCAAGATTCAAGCAAAAAAACGGGCCCTTAGTTAGGAATAAAGTAATAATCCCCTTTATCGTACGAAAGCGCTTCTTGGATATTGAGGGCTTGAAGTTTTCCTTCTTTTAAACGATACGGAGCATAATTCCAGGTGCCCAGCAATTCAAGCATTTTCCTTTTGTTTTCTGCCTCACTAATCTCAATTTGAATGGTTGGTTTGAAACGCATAATGGTTTCTTTCATTTGTGGAAACAAATGAACCTCGTAACCCTCCACATCACATTTCAAGAAATCGAGTTTCTTAAGGTTTGCAAAGAGCTTATCGGCAACAACCATTTTTGCCGGATAGCTAATTCCGGCCGATTGACTTTGACCCTCTACCACTTTGGTTAATCCATGCCTGAACACGCCATCCATAACCGGAGTTTCTAGGGTGATTTCCTTTTCTTCAGCACCCAAAGCCAATTGGTAAAGGGTGATGTTCTTTTGGGCAAAAGTTCCGGCATTTTTCATGAAAACACGTGCAAACAAAGGCACAGGCTCTACGGAATAAACATGGCCTGAGTTGCCAGCGTACTTCGACAAAAAAACCGAGTAATACCCAACGTTTGCACCAATATCAATGCAAACAAATCCGGGTTTTATCAATTCTTTCAGATAAAACAATTCCGGGTATTTGCTTTTCAGAAACCCATTTGAAATAAGTCGGATATAGGTTTGACTAACAAGTCCTAAATACGATTCTGCACCCAACAATTGGAGCAGAATGGAACGAATCTTTTTTTCAATCATTCCTTTACTTCCTCATAGTCAACATACTCCCCAATCTGGTCTTTGCCATTTTTTCCGGAACCTTTCACCTTGCTGTTAATGGTTACTGTACCTTCCGGTTCACGGTCTTCTGCAGGAGCATTTGGCCTCACCTGGTGGTGATAAACATTTACCTTGAAGGCATTGCCGAACAAAAACCTGAAAAGGAAATAAAACAAAACGGCATAAAAGAGAAATTTAAGTATCATTTCAGGCGGTTTGAGGAGCAAAGATGCGAAATTCAAGGCAATTTCTACCCTTAGTTCTGCTTTGTCCTATTTGTTTTTAAAATTCAGGGAAGCGCCGTTCACACAGTACCGCAATCCGGTTTTATCTTGGGGACCATCATCAAAAACATGACCCAAATGCCCACCGCATTTGCCGCACATAATTTCAGTTCTAACCATTCCGTGTGAGCGGTCGGTTTTGGTTACAATTTTTTTAGGGTCGAGTGCATCGTAAAAACTAGGCCATCCGCAGCCGGCATCAAACTTGGTTTCCGATGAAAACAATTCATTTCCGCATGCAGCACAGGTATAAAATCCACCGTCCCAATGGTCTTCAAACTTACTTGAAAAGGGACGTTCAGTTCCCTTGTTTCTTAAAATCTGATACTGCTCCGGACTCAGCATGTTTTGCCATTCTGAATCGGCCTTATTCACTTCAAAAACAAATGAATCGGAAATTTCCTGGTGATTGGTATTGGTAATCATTTTAGGGGACGATGATGAGTTGCCTGAATTGGTTTGTCCCTTGCAGGACATGTAAAACATAAGCGCCGGAAAAAAGAGGCAGGTCAAGGATTTGAGCCGTATTTGCATTTGCCGAAATGGTTTTAGTTAGCACCTCCTGTCCACTTGTTGTAAAAATCCTGAACTGCGTTTGGGTTTCAGCAAGCAATCCCTCTACGGTAATCCTTCCCTCAAGCACAGGATTTGGCGAACATACTGGCGCAAATTGTTCAACACTATTCCATTCAACAAGTTTTGAAAAGGAATTGTTTCCGTCACGATCTACCTGCTCAATCCGGTAATACAAGCGATGCTGTGGAACGCTCTCAACATCAATACTGCGGTAGCTCTGAATGCTTGCGCTGAATCCTGCACCGGGAACTGTTTCCACATCAATCCAATTTACAGCATCTGTACTCCTTTGAACCTTGAAATAGGCATTGTTTTCCTCAGAAGCAGTTTGCCATTCAATGGTTCTCTTGGCCGAATTTCCTTCAACCTGCAGATCAAGCCATTTTACCGGAACTGTTACCGGTAGCGAATTCAACCATCCCGAAGATTGGTAATTTGCTGTACGACTAAGCCCATTGTATTCAACTACTGTAAAGTAATAATTTTGAGCTGGGCTGCCTGTAAGTCCACTTACATTGAAGGTACAACCCTGGCCATCGTACACCACAAAATTTCCGCTTCCCAACTGAGAACCCGAACCAAAAACGGAAGAAGCCGTGTACTGAACAGAATCAACCGGAAAAGCATTCACCGGTGAACCCGCCCTACAAATTACGAGCCTTCGGTTACCGTTTCCTGTTTTAAAATGTGCACGCACAAAATTTGGAGTAAGCGAATCAATAGAGAATTGTGAAGCCGATATGGTTGGTTCGGCGGGTTTGGCCAATCCCCAAATTCGGTTTACAAACTGGGGTGAATCAATAAACGGATTTCGGTTATTCTGCCTCGTATAAATTCCATTCTGACGATTAATCTCTTTCACATCCGGAGGATCTTGATTGTGCCATTTCACCAATACATTCAAAAACCAGGCATCGTAAACGGGATAAGCGTTTCCGGCAAGCACTTCATTGGCATTGCCATTGCCTTGCCAGGAGGCAATTAGGTTGTTGTACCGGGCGGCCATGTACAACAATCCCCGAGCAATATCTCCTTTGTATTCATTTACCGGCTCAAAAACAGTTGAGGTATAGTTTGGGCTGATGGAAGTTCCCAACTTACCACCAATCTGAGATTGCCAGCTGATTGTACTTCCAACCTCCCCAAAAGGATAATTGTTGCGCATGCCATTTACCTTGCCATCTGTAGGAAGAATATGGTACATGTCTGAATACATAGGCGATGCACTGCTAAACCAACTTTGAGGAAAGGAATGTTCGCGGTTGTAACAATCTCCTTCCACCGCATAAGTACCACATTGATCGGTTGAATAGGTGAAGGTGTAATTTGCTTCATTGCCAAAAATGGAGGTGGAGTAAATATCCCAAACCTTCCCGGTATAAAAGGCATCAGTTGCAGGAAAAGCTGTCCATAGTCCACTGTAAGAAACCACAGTATGTCCAGAAATCTTATTGTATAAGGCTGTTAATAAGGCTTGGCCACTTTGATTGATACCATTGTAATAACCTGAAGGAATTCCGGTAGTTGCAACACCAGTTCCGCCAAGCGGCAAATTTTGGGTTGGCGAACCTGAAGAACTATGCACCAAAACACCAGCCTTGGCGCCAGTTGTCAGCGGAGCAAACCTCACAAAAATTTGGGCGGTATCTACCTTGTTTCCATTCAAAGGAAGCAGAATAGAGCGGGAATAGGAATCTGTTCCGGTTAATGAAACCTCAAATCCCAGCGGAGCATTAATCAAGATACCAGCCGACATATTCACTCCCCAAACTTTGTAGCGCTGAGGAACGGCAGCATAGTTTATGGGACATGAGCCAAATGAAGGCAAACTGGTTTTACTCAAGCCAATTGTACCGGCGAACAAATCGGCACAAGACACGAGTAATGCAAGTATTAACTGAATTCCTTTATTCATAAAAAACCTTTGATAATGCGTTTGCAACATTTTCTCCATCCATAGCAGCAGATACAATTCCACCCGCATAACCTGCACCCTCGGCACAGGGAAATAGACCCCGAACCTCAACATGCATAAATGTTTCCTTGTCGCGAGGAATACGAACTGGCGATGATGTGCGCGATTCTGTTGCAAGAACTATGGCTTCATTGGTATGATAGCCTTTCATTTTCTTTCCAAATGCAGCCAAGCCTTCTCGTAAACGTTTGGCCACAAATGAGGGAAGAATTTCATTCAAATTCCTGCTTACTGTTCCCGGTAAATACGAATTTTCGGGCAGGGTTGATGAGGCTTTCCCTGCTATAAAATCGCCCATACGCTGGGCGGGTGCTTTCAAATCTCGCTCGGCGGCTTCAAAACAGGTTTGTTCAACACTACGCTGAAAGGCCATTCCTGCTAGTTCTCCAAAAGGTGCAAAGGGTTTAAAATCCTTTTGCTCAATGGATGTTACCATCCCAGAATTTGCATAAGGGTTATTTCTTTTTGATGGACTCCATCCATTCACTACAATTTCGCCGGGAGCGGTCATTGCCGGAGCAATTATTCCTCCAGGACACATACAGAAAGAAAAAACACCTCTCCCTTCCACCTGATGAACCAAGCTGTAGCTGGCTGCCGGCAAAAATTCGCCGCGCGAATCGCATTTGTATTGAATTTGGTCGATTAAAGCCTGAGGATGTTCAATTCTTACACCCAAGGCAAATGGTTTGGCTTCAATTTTTATTCCTCGATGCTGCAACAATTCAAAAACATCGCGCGCTGAATGACCGGTAGCCAAAACCAATTTATCTGTCTTTCTGAAATCCCCATTGATGCGAATTCCACCAATGGCATTGCCTTGAACCTCAATATCCGTAAGTCTGGAGTTGAAATGCAGTTCTCCTCCCAAATTCAAAATAGTTTCACGAATACGTGTAATTATTCCCGGTAGTTTATTGGTTCCAATATGCGGATGGGCATCGTATAAAATGGATGGGTCGGCACCATGAAGCACCAATTGACGCAGAATCCGCCCCACATCACCCCGTTTGCTGCTACGTGTATATAGCTTTCCATCGGAATAGGTGCCTGCGCCACCTTCACCAAAGCAATAATTTGAATCCGGATTAACGGTATTGTGACGGGTAATATTGGCTAAATCTCTCCTGCGTTCTTTCACATCTTTGCCGCGTTCAAAAATTACAGGCTTCAACCCAAGTTCCAGAAAACGTAAAGCTGCAAACAATCCTGCCGGGCCGGCTCCAATGATGCAAACTTCAGGCTGATTGCTTACATTTTTGTAATCGAACTCAAAAGTATCTTGTTGAGGCTCTTCCTGAACAAAAGCCTCGAGCAGCACTTTATAATGAATCGGTTTTTTGCGGGCATCTAAACTCTTTCGCAGAATTTTATAGCCTTTGATATCTGAAACCTGAACGCCCAGGTGACTTGAAATGGCACGTAAAATCCGTTCCCTATCTTCCCCGTGTTCGGGCAGTAAATCAATTTGAATTTCTTTACGCATGTCAGGTGTTTTCCTAAAAAAGCCTGCTAAAATCGGTAATTCCCATCAAAGCACAGCTTTATTGCTGATTTTTAAGTGCAAAACACAAATGATGCTTCCAATTTTAAGTCCTTGAAAAAGGCTATCAGGCTTCGACTTCGCTAAATTGAAGCGCGTTGGGTGGGAGAATAATATTCATAAAACTGCCGGTTTTGGCGCATGAATGCTTATTTTCGCAGCTCTGATAATCTTAGTAAAATGAGCAAACTATCTGTTCCTGAGTTAGAAAAAATGTCAAGTCAGGTTCGCCGCGACATTCTCCGTATGGTTCATGGCTGTAAAAGTGGACATCCGGGAGGAAGTTTAGGTTGTGCCGATTTTCTGACAGCCCTTTACTTCAACCTGATGGAACACAATACTTCCTTCAACATGGATGGTACCCAAGAAGATATTTTCTTCTTATCGAACGGACATATTTCTCCAGTTTTCTACAGCGTATTAGCACGTTCTGGATATTTCCCGGTTTCTGAGTTAAAAACCTTCCGCAGAATAAATAGCCGTCTTCAAGGCCATCCAACCACACACGAAGAATTACCGGGTGTGCGCATTGCTTCCGGTTCTTTGGGACAAGGCGTTTCGGTTGCCTGTGGTGCTGCACTCGCAAAAAAACTCAACAAGGATAACAAGTTGGTATATGTTTTGATGGGTGATGGTGAAATTCAGGAAGGACAAAACTGGGAAGCCTTCATGTTTGCGGCTCATCAAAAAATCGATAACTTGATTGTTACCATCGACTTCAACGGTCAGCAAATTGATGGTTCAACCAAAGAAGTAATGGGAATTGGTGAAGACATCAAGGCAAAACTTGAAGCCTTTGGCTGGGAAATTTTGACTATGAACGGCCACGATTTCCAAGACATTCTGAAAGTAATGGGTGAAGCAAAAGCCAAAACAGGACAAGGAAAACCTGTTTTTGTAATCATGAAATCTGAAATGGGATATCCGGTTGATTTCATGATGGGCTCTCACAAATGGCATGGTGTAGCACCAAACGACGCCGAGCTTGAGAAAGCCCTTGCCCAACTTCCTGAAACAATGGGCGACTACTAAACTCGTTAAGACGTACTGTATGAAAAAACAAACTTGGATTATTGGAATTATGGCTCTTCTCGTAGCCTTAATTGGCTTGGTTAATCCCATACAGGCACAGTCGAACAAAAAAGCACAAGTAACCCGCATTTTGTTTCTACTTGATGCAAGTGGAAGCATGTATGCAAAACTGGATGCCGATAACCGAATAAACGTGGCCAAAAGGCTGCTTTCAAAAACCATTGACAGCTTGGCCGGAAAACCCAATGTAGAAGTGGCGCTTCGGGTGTATGGTCATACTTCTCCTCCGGGAGCAAGAAACTGCAAAGACACGCGTCTTGAAGTTCCTTTCCGGGAAGGAAACCATGAAGAAGTAAAAAAGCGAATCCAGAACATTACACCTAAAGGAACCACCTTAATTGCCCATTCCTTGTTAATGGCAGCTTCCGATTTTCCGTCAACACCCAATTCAAGAAATGTTATTATTCTGATTACAGACGGTATTGAGGAATGTTCTGGAGATCCCTGCGCCGTTTCGGAAGCGCTCCAAAGCAAAGGTGTTATTCTGAAACCATTTATCATCGGTATTGGTTCAACCGAAGATTTCAAAAAAGCCTTTGATTGTGTGGGCAGGTATTACGACGCCAATACAGAAGAAACCTTCAACAATGTATTGAATGTGGTTATCTCTCAGGCGCTAAACAACACAACTGCACAAGTTAACTTATTAGACATCAACGGCAAGCCAACAGAATCAAACGTAAACATGAGTTTTTACGACCAAAACAGCGGCATGCTTTTGTACAATTACGTGCATACCATCAACGAACGCGGTGTTCCGGATACTATTTTGCTTGACCCTGTTTACAAATACCGCATGGTGGTGCATACCATTCCTCAGGTTGTAAAAGAAAACATTGAAGTAACACCCGGAAAACATACTATTATTGGTGTAGATGCACCACAAGGGCAGTTAACCGTTCGGGTTGATGGACTAACCAATTATCAAAACCTTCAATTTATTGCCCGAAAAGCACGCGACCCAAAAACGCTACATGTGCAAGAAGCTGTTACCAAAGAAAAATACCTGGTTGGCAAATACGATGTAGAGGTGCTTTGTTTACCCAGAATGCTCTTCAAAGACGTTTCGGTTGATCAAAGCACAACAACAACCATTCAATTGCCACAACCCGGCAAGCTAATCATCAATTTTCAGGTTCAGGATTTTTATGCTGATATCTACCAAATGGTTAGAAATGAACTAGTTTGGGTATGCAAATTGCCTCTCGAAAAACGCTTGCATCAATACATTATTCAACCCGGAGATTATAAAATTATTTATCGAGCCAAGGGAGCAACCCGAAGCAGCAATACTTTTGAACGCGGATTTAAAATAACCAGTGGCCAAGCCACAAACATTGTACTCAATTAAGAATTATGAAAACCTTCGAAATACAGAATGTAAAAGACACACGCAGTGGATTTGGTGCCGGACTTTCGGAACTGGGCAAAACCAATCCAAATGTGGTAGCGCTTTGTGCCGACCTTACCGGTTCATTGAAAATGGATGCTTTTCAAAAAGAACATCCTGACCGCTTTTTTCAGGTTGGCATTGCCGAAGCCAATATGATGGGTGTAGCTGCCGGTATGACCATAGGTGGTAAAATTCCATTTACCGGAACATTTGCTAATTTCAGTACCGGACGTGTGTACGATCAAATTCGTCAATCCATTGCCTACAGCGGCAAGAATGTTAAAATATGCGCATCTCATGCGGGAGTAACCTTGGGTGAAGATGGTGCAACTCACCAAATTCTAGAAGACATTGGTTTGATGAAAATGTTGCCGGGAATGGTGGTAATTAATCCTTGCGATTTTAATCAAACCAAAGCAGCAACCATTGCAATTGCAGACTACGAGGGACCGGTTTACCTGAGATTTGGTCGCCCAGCGGTTCCTAATTTCACACCCGCCGACCAGAAATTTGAAATTGGAAAAGCGTTGTTGCTGAATGAAGGAACCGATGTAAGCATTTTTGCAACCGGGCATTTGGTATGGAAGGCCATTGAAGCGGGCCACAAATTGGCCGAACAAGGCATTAGCGCTGAAATCATTAATATTCATACCATTAAACCACTTGATGCCGAAGCGGTATTAAAATCTGTTGCCAAAACCGGTAGTGCTGTAAGTGCAGAAGAACATCAAATGAATGGTGGTTTAGGCGATAGCATTAGCCAATTGCTTGCCCGCGAAAATCCTACACCAATGGAATTTGTAGCTGTAAACGACAGCTTTGGTGAAAGCGGAACACCCGATGAACTGATGAAAAAATATGGTCTCGAAGCTGAAAACGTTGTAGCAGCAGCTTTGAAAGCCATTTCGAGAAAGAAATAAAGGAAAAGCCGGGAGTAATATTCCGGCTTTTTTTATGCGATTATCCTTCGCTAAATGCTTTCAGACCAATAACTGAGGCAATAAGCGTAAACAAGAAAAACAATCTCCAGAAATGTGCCGGTTCTTGAAAAACCAGAATGCCCATTAAACTGGTTCCAAAAGCCCCAATTCCTGTCCAAACAGCATAGGCGGTGCCAAGCGGAAGTTCTCGGGAGGCACGCATCAACAAAAGCATACTTAATACAAGGCTAATTAAGAAGCCAAGATACCAGGGCCAGGCTTCTGAAAAAGGAAGTCCCTTGGCTTTGCCCAAACAAAAGGTGAAGCCAACTTCAAAAAATCCGGCAAAAACAAGAATTATCCAGGCAGTATTCATTTGGATAGCCTTTCACGCAATAAAGTGCAAGGCTTTTCAAAAAACACATAAATCAGGGTTGAGATAAGAATACAAAGCGCCCAATAAGCCGCGTAATAAAAACCCGCCTCCAAAGGACCAGACCAGTCCTTTCCTTCATGAAACCACGCGGAGAACTTCCAGCTAAGTAAGCCACCATTGATAAGATACATGGAATAGGAAATGATTGAAATCCAGGTTACCGGAATTGAAATGAGCCTCCACTTTATCTGTTTAAAAGAAGCCAACAAAGGAAGAAGCAAAGCAATAAAATAGCTCAAGAAGGAAAAGTAGAGTGTACTAACTAGTGGAGTTGGATTCTCATCCATCAATTGGGGCGAAAATTTCATAAGCAGAAGGATTCCTACAAATCCAATTAAAAAATAAAGCCACTTATAGGAATCCCAAGCCTTTGAATAGTACCTGCTAAGGTAAACTGCCACAAAACCATAATAGATGGAATCAAGGCGTATGGTAGCTACCTCACGAAGCATATATTGCCAGGAATAATTAGGCAAACTGCGCAAACCGGGCAAAACCGCACTGCAGTAATAGTAGCGAAGAGCAGTGATGAAAACAATCAAAGCCAGGCTAACATGGAAAAACAAAACCGGTTTCGATTTACCAATACGCGACATAATCCAGGCAGAAATTGCCAGAACCAAAGGAGAAAGTAAATACGACAATTCTTCAATGGCCAAGCTCCAGGATTCTTCAAAAAAATAAGGAGGATAATTGAAGAAGTTCTGAACAAAAATCAGATAACGCCAAAAATGCTCTGGCTTACCTTCCCAATACACAGCGAGGTAAACGCCAAGAATCAGAAAGTAATTGGGCAAGGTTCTAAACCAACGGCGAATCCAAAATTGCTTGATTTCATCCGGATTCAGGGAATTGCCATTCTTCTCGAAATTTTTAAGCAATATGCCTCCAATCAAAAACCCACTCAACACAAAGAACAATTCAACGCCTAAAATTCCACTGCCATGAAAAAGGATATGAAGCGGGCGAGGGAAACTTTCTGTCATCCAACGCGAATGACCAAAAACCACCAGCATAATGGCAAAAAAACGGAGCAAATCAAGTCCGAAAACCCGATTCTCTCCATTTACCAATTCCTTTAACCTTTCTCTCATCTGCTGGGACACTTACACCTCAATATTAGTCGTTTGCCAATCCAATAGAAAAAAAAGATTGGTTCACCTTGATGTGAAAACAGCTTGAATTGACTGAAAAATTGTACACCTAAGGCTAAAATTCTAGCGAACTCAAAAAATGTCGCACTTCCAATTAGCCTTTATTAAACAAGAATAAAACAGAAATACAGTGTTCAAAATAGGTAACAAGACTACCAATCATTTGACCAGAAAAGAAAATAGGATAAATCTGAAGCTGTGTAACCTTAAAAGTCAAAACTAAACTGGCACTAATTAGCAAACAAAAACCCAAAACAACTCCGTTTTTCAAAAATGTCGCACTTGCGAAAACCTTTGTATAAATTGAGATTAGTTAGATTTTTTGAGATAATTTTTGGGATTGAAGAAACTTAATCAAAATTGCAACATGAACTCAACCAACAAACGCTTTGGAATTGCAATTCATGGTGGTGCAGGAACCATTTTGAAAGCTTTGATGACAAAAGAGAAAGAAGCAGCCTACCATCAGGCACTTCAAAACGCGCTTGATGCCGGTTACGCGCTTTTGCAATCTGGCAAAAGCAGTTTGGATGCCGTGGAAGCCGCTGTAAGAAGCTTAGAAGATTTTCCACTATTCAATGCAGGAAAAGGCGCTGTTTTTACCCACAATGGGACCCACGAAATGGATGCAAGCATTATGTTTGGGGCAGATTTAAGCGCGGGAGCCGTTTCAGGAATAAGCAGCATTCGCAATCCGGTTTCTTTGGCCAGAGTAGTAATGGAAAAATCGGGTCACGTGTATTTAAGTGGAGTTGAGGCCGAAAATTTCGGAAAACTGCAAGGATTGGTATGCGAAAGTCCGGCTTACTTTTACGAGGAAAGCAGATATAAACAATTGCTAGACATACGAGATAGCGACTCGTACCAATTGGATCATACCGATAAAACCGAAAGCGGCGAGAAAAAATTTGGTACTGTTGGAGCTGTTGCATTGGACGCTATGGGAAATTTAGCTGCTGCAACTTCAACAGGCGGAATGACCAATAAGCGCTTTGGTAGGGTTGGCGATACGCCAATTATTGGAGCAGGGACCTATGCCAACAACAAAACCTGTGCAATTAGCTGCACCGGACATGGAGAATATTTTATTCGCGCAGTTGTTGCATACGATATAAGCTGTTTGATGGAATACCGTGGCATGAGCCTGGAAGAAGCAGCCCGCTTTGTTGTAAACGACAAACTTGTAAAGTTTGGCGGAGAAGGTGGTTTAGTTGGAATGGATGCAGACGGAAATTACGTCCTGGCATTCAACTCCGAAGGCATGTACCGCGGAATAAAAAATGCTGAAGGAATAAACGAGATTAAGATTTACGAATCCTAAGCAGTTGTGTTTGGCGTAAACGGGGAAGCGTTAAGGATACAAAAAGGAATAAGGTGCCAACTTGCACAATCAATCCTGAAATTTCAAAAAATTGCATGAACCTAAAACGACTTTCAAAATTCTTTATTGTCTGTACCCAAATCCTGAAAAGCCAATTCACCAGTACTTGCTGATTTTTATCGAATTAAACTCATGCGCTAAGCAAAAATCAGGAGTTAGCCAATTCAGCTACTTGAGCCAAAAACTTGCGCTCTTTTAACAAGTAACCGTTACCGCGCACCAAGATATTTACACGTAGATTTTCAACTGCAATGGGTTCACCAATGCTAACATCGGTGATATTGGAGTGAAGAATATCGCGACCATCCACAATTACAACGGCGCCACTTCCAACTACTTCAAGTGCATTGCCACGTGTAATAATTACGCCAGTATCTTCGCCCAAACCAATTCCAATGCATTGCGGATTTGACGCAACAGCCTGAGCCAAACGGTTAAAACGACCACGCTTATCGAAATGAGAATCTATGATAACATTTCCGATGAAGGCCAATCCAGTAGTAATTTTTACCTCACCTTTTAAGTGTGCCAAATCACTTTTCCCCATGTAAATCATGGTATTGCTCATGGCCATTGCACCTGCGCTGGTACCGGCAATAACAAAACCTTCTTCGTCCTGCAAGCGATCATGCAAAATTTGGTAAATCTCTGTTCCACCAAAAATGGAACTCAACCTCAATTGGTCGCCACCGGAAAACATAACACCATCGCATTGCTTAATACGCTCTACATATTCCGGAAGCAAAGCCTCTTCGCGCTTTTTGATGTGCATGATGCCGATATTGGTGCAGCCAATTTTTCCAAAAGCACTCAGGTAATTTTCGCCAACCTCTTCAGGAATTGAAGATGCGGTGGTAATTACTTCTATGCGTTTTTCTGGACCACCAAGCTCGTTTACTATGCGTTTTAGAATACCGAGTTCAAAAAAATTCAGGCGATTGCGCTGAACAAATCCGGTTTCCAGGTCTGTACCTTTATCCTCGGCACCGCCAATGGAGATAAGTTTTCCTTTAGGGAATGTCAAAACAAAAAAATTTAGAGGGGGCAAAGAAAGCCAAAAAGCCCAAATAATTATCGAATCATATATTCAATTGTAAATCAAAAAAAGAACCAGAGTGACAATTTGGAATTTGAAGAACGGAATAAGTATATTGTTTGAGAAACAAACACAACAAACAAACCCTTTTTGCATGAAAATACTCGACATTAAAGTTATGAGAGGCCCCAACTATTGGAGCGTTCGCAGGCACAAACTCATTCAGATGCGCTTGGATCTGGAAGAGATGGAAGAACGCCCCACCAATAAGATTGATGGCTTTGGAGAACGGCTCGAAAAAATGTTCCCCAGCATGTATTCACACCGGTGTTCGGAAGAAATGGCGGGTGGATTTTTTAAACGGGTAAAAGAAGGAACCTGGATGGGCCATGTGATTGAACATATTGCCCTTGAACTGCAAACACTTGCCGGTATGGATTGTGGATTTGGAAGAACCAGAAGCACCTCTAAGCATGGCGTTTACAATGTTGTTTTCAACTACATGGAAGAAAAAGCAGGCATTTATACCGCTAAAGCCGCAGTACGAATTGCTGAAGCTTTGATTGCAGGAACCGAATATGACCTACAGGAAGACATTCAAAACCTGCGTGAAATACGCGAGGACGAACGACTTGGGCCATCAACCGGAACCATTGTAGAAGAGGCCGTTTCACGCGGAATTCCTTTCATTCGCCTCAACAGACACTCCCTTGTTCAACTTGGCTATGGGGTGAACCAGCGCCGCATACGTGCAACCATTGCCTCAACAACAGGAAGCATTGCGGTTGATATTGCCTGCGACAAAGAAGAAACTAAAAACCTACTAGAAGCAGCAGAAATTCCGGTTCCAAAAGGCCGTATCATTTATACAGAAGAAGGATTGAAAGAGGCCATTGAGCGAATCAACTACCCCATTGTTACCAAACCGGTAGATGGAAACCACGGCAAAGGAGCAACTACCAATATTCGAAACTGGGAAGACGCTGTAAAAGGCTTGGAAGCAGCAAAAAAATACTCACGTGGGGTTATTGTTGAACGCTTCATCACCGGACAAGACCATCGCGTTTTGGTTATCAATTACAAGTTTGTTGCTGCTGCCATTCGCAAACCTGCCGCGGTTACCGGAGATGGAATTCATAGCATTCAGGAGCTGATTGATATTACCAATCAAGACCCCAGAAGAGGTTATGGCCACGAAAAAACGCTTACCTCCATTAAAATTGATGACTTTACGCTGGATATGCTCAACAAAAAAGGTTTAACCTTGGATAGCATTCCCGAAAAAGGTCAGGAAATCTGGTTAAAACCTACTGCAAACCTTAGTACAGGCGGAACGGCAACCGATGTTACAGACATGGTGCATCCCGACAATATCTTTATGTGTGAGCGCATTGCACGCATAATTGGACTCGACATTTGCGGTATTGATATAATGGCCGAAAGCCTAACCGAACCCATAACCCAAAACGGAGGAGCAATTCTGGAAGTGAATGCCGCACCAGGTTTCCGTATGCATATTGACCCAGCCGAAGGATTACCGCGCAATGTGGCCGAGCCAGTTATAGACATGTTGTATCCTCCGGGTTCATCTGCTCGAATTCCGATTATTGCAGTGAGTGGTACTAACGGAAAAACTACTACTACCCGCCTTATGGCACATATGGTAAAAACCATGGGCTACAAAGTGGGCTATACCACAACAGATGGCATTTATATTCAGAACCAAATGATGATGCGCGGCGATTGCACAGGACCCGTAAGTGCTGAATTTGTGCTGAAAGATCCAACAGTAGATTTTGCGGTTCTGGAATGCGCAAGAGGTGGAATTTTGAGAGCCGGACTTGGTTTCCACAATTGCGATATTGCCATAGTAACCAATGTGGCAGAAGACCATTTAGGACTTCAAGACATTGATACAATTGAGCAACTTGCCCGCGTAAAAGCGGTGGTACCTGAAAGCGTATTGCCCGGGGGTTATGCCATTTTAAATGCCGATAACCAATGGACTGCTTCCATGGCCAAAAACCTGAAATGCAAGATTGCCTATTTCAGCATGGATGAAAACAATCCAATTATTCAAGACCATGTTAAAAAAGGCGGACTTGCAGCCATTTACGAAAACGGATTTGTAACCATTAGCAAAGGCACCTGGAAAATTCGGGTTGAAAAATCGGTGAATATTCCGCTTACTTATGGAGGTAGAGCACTTTACAATATTCAAAACATCCTCCCTACCCTGCTTGCCGGGTTTATACGCAACTTCAAAATAGAAGACATGCGCATTGCCCTGCAAACCTTTATTCCGGGACCGGCACAAACCCCGGGACGCATGAACATTTTCCGGTTCAAAAACTTTGAGGTAATGGTGGATTACGCTCACAATGCCGCAGGATTTAGTGCCATTGCCGATATGCTTTCAAAAATTGAAGCCTTGCACGTGGGCATAATTGCCGGAGTTGGCGACAGACGCGATGAAGACACCATTGCTTTGGGAAAAATGGCAGCAGGTATGTTTGATGAAATCATCATTCGACAAGATAAAAACCTACGCGGCCGCACCGAACAGGAGATTATTGATTTGATGATGAAAGGCATTCAGGAAGTAGATCCTGGCAAAAAGGTTACCATCATCAAAAAAGAAACCGAAGCCATTGATTACGCCATAAAAAATGCAAAACGCAATAGCTTCATTACCATTTGTTCAGATGTTGTTCCTGACGCTTTGGACCAGATTATGAAGCTCAAAGAAATGGACGACGCCGGAGAGATGGAATTTGGAAGTTAAAACCAGAGACTGTCTCAAAAGTAATTTTGTCTTTCTGCCTAACAATAATAAAGGCCACTCGTATTGCAACTTGTGGCCTTTATTGTTTAGCTGTCAGCTAATTTTTTGAAATTTGAGATAACCTCACTATTTCATTTTTCGAATCGCTTCCAAAAACCAAATCAAGCTTCCAAGCAAGAAAAGAATATTCATTATCCTGGCAAAAGGGGGCGCCCCATCAGGCCAAAGTTGACCCAACAAAACCAATAGATTCAGCGCGATGAGCAGGCCAAGTAAAAACTTTCTTGTCGTCATTCCCACGTTTAGTTTTTAAGGAAGGTATAAGGCAAGTAATCAATAAAATCATTCACGCGCACATCAATAGCAATTGGTTTGCCTGATGCATCGCGCTTGATAGGAAATACCATTTCACCACAGGTAATATCCGAATATACACAAAGGAACTTGTCGTTACCCAGGTAGCTTAATCGTCCGATGTTGTTGGGATGCTGGCTCATGTACATGTTCAAGTTTCCTTTCTCAAGCTTCAGCTCTATGGTTCCATACAATTCATTGGTATAAACACCGGTAAACGCCTTCAAATCGGGAACCATTTTTTGCTTTTTCACCATCTCCGCCAAACGAACCAAGCTATCTTGTTGGGCAATTTCCTTTTTCCTGCCCTCAACTCCCGCCAAAAAATACTTTTCGCTCAAGTTGCGGTAAGGCATCCCGAAATAGGCCTCAATAATTTGTTTCACCAATGCATCATAAAGCGAGTTTTGGTCGGAATTGGTGTACACCAAAATGCCCAGGTTTTCTTCCGGAATAAACTCGGTTTTGGTTACGAATCCATTTGCGCCACCGCTGTGTTCCCAAACCCGTCTACCTTCATAATCATAGGATGACCAACCCAAACCATAGGTTGAAAAATGCTTGGTTTTGAAAATGGGAGAACGCACATCGTTTACAATCATATTCGATCGACGCGTTTCGGCCAGCACCGGAAAAGGAATAACCTGTTTTCCGTTAAACCTTCCACTATCAAGCTGCATTAGCAGCCAATTGGCCATATCAGCAACACAGGAATTGATACTTGCAGAAGCACCCATATTGTCGATATTGGTTAGTTTGATGGCCACCAATTTTCCGCGAACCAAGCTATGAGGCACACAGGCATTTGCATCAGAAACCATGTCTTTGTAACGGCTGCTGGTATGTTTCATACCGAGTGGCTTGAAATAACGGGCATCAATAAAATCATCCCAAACCGTATCGGTAACCGCCAAAATTACCTCGCCGGCAGTAATGTAACCGGCATTGCAATAGCCGTATTTGTAACGAAAAGGATGAACTGGCTTGGTTAAAGCCATGTGTTCCACAATTTCTTTCCGACTGAGCTTGCTGCCCCAATTCAAAAAATCGCCCTGAAAAGTTTGCATACCCAGGCGATGACAGAGCACATCTCGAACGGTACACATATCGGTGGATGCAGGATCATACAGCTTAAAATAAGGAAGATAACGGCTTACCTTTTCATCCAAGGAAAGGCGCTTCTCGTAATTCAAGTGCGCGATGGCTGTGCCAGTAAACGCTTTGCTGTTGGAAGCAATTTGGAAAAGGGTTAACTCATTAACAGGCTCCGATTTACGGAAATCGCGAACGCCATAACCCTGGCAGCGCACAATTTTTCCATCTTTTACAATAGCCAAAGCCAACCCTGGAACCTGCCAGCGTTTCATTTCACGCTCCACAAAAGCATCCAATGAATCTTTTACAAAGGCAGGTTGAGCTGCCGCAACAAGCGCGTTGAACGCAAAAACAAATGCTATTATTCTTCTCATACTTAAATTGGACTGCTGGTTACCCGAAGGGTTGTACCGTAATTGTAAACGTAGTATTGCTTAAGTCCACGCTTAGCCTCACCAGAAACCACTCCGCCGTTTTGTGCGGCAAACTTGGAACCACAGCAATTCACAAACTTAGAACCACTGTACTGACCACAGGTTAGAAAAAGCGCATTGGTTTCCATGGTAACTTTTGAGCAAGTACTATCTGTTTTAAAAGGACAAGCCCGGTCGAAAGCCACGTATTGGTCTGAGCCGCTAAAGCCGGTATTGTAAACTACAATTCCCTTGTAACCAAAGGAGCTATAAAAATAGCCATTGGGAAACTTCAACTCGGCGGCATCAGGAAGATTTAGGTTGATGGTAAAATCAACATAAACCGGATTGAAAAAGTCTGTATTACCGGAATTGCCATTGTCTTTTTTGCAGGCAAAGGCAACCATCAAAAACAAGAGAGTTAAGCCAATTTTATTCATAACGGTAAAAGCCCTCCCCCGATTTACGTCCAAATTTTCCGGCATCAACCTTTTGCTGTTGAATGCGATTGGGTCTGAATTTGCTATCAAAATGGAACAGTTGGTACATGCTTTTTGTAACCGATAAATTGGTATCAACCCCAATCAAATCCATTAGGCGAAAGGGACCCATTTTAAACCCAAAGTTTTCCATCAAGCCATCAATATCTTCCAAAGAAGCTACATTTTCTTCCAGCAACTTTAATCCCTCAACATAGTAGTGTCTTGCCACACGGTTCACAATAAAACCAGGAGCATCCTTGGCAATAACACAGGTTTTTCCCATGCCTGAAATCAAATCAAAACAAAAATCACTAACCTCATCAGAAGTAGATTCACCTTTGATAATTTCTACCAGTTTCATTACCGGAGCCGGGTTAAAAAAGTGAATTCCCAAAAAGCGTTCGGGATTGGGGATTTTAGCTGCAATCTGCGTAATTGGAATGGAGGATGTATTGGATGCCAGAATAGTAGTTGGAGGATTGATAGCAGCCACTTCCGTAAAAAACTGATGCTTAACTTCCAGTTTCTCGATTACTGCTTCAATAATTAATTCGGCTTTTAGGCTTGAAATCTGGTTGCTGAAAGTAATTCTTCCCAAAGCAGCCTCTTGCTCTTTTGAAGTAAGTTTAGCCTTTGAAACCAAAAACTGAAAACCGGCAGCAATTCCCTTTTCGGCTTTGGTAAGCATTTCGGAGCTGATATCATACAACACAACCTGAAAACCGGCCTGGGCGCATACCTGGGCAATGCCAGAACCCATTGAACCTGCGCCTGCAATGCCTATGGTTTTTACATCAAACGTCATGGAACAAATGTAAGCAGGAAAGGTAAAAAAGCGGGAACGATTAGCTGTCCCTTTCAAAATCAAAACAAGCTTGCTACTTTTGCGGTTAATCATTCATACTATGATTACCGTAACTGATAAAGCAAAAAATCGCATTTCTGAACTCATTCAGGAATCTGCATATACAAACGACTATTTTCTTCGTGTTGGCGTTGAAAGCGGAGGCTGCTCAGGCTTGTCGTACAAACTTGATTTCGACAATACTGTTAAAGAAGGAGATGAAATTATTGACCACAATGGCGTTCGCGTGGTTACAGACAAACGCAGTGTGCTGTATTTGTTTGGAACAGAATTGGATTTTACCGACGGTTTGAACGGAAAAGGCTTCACTTTCAACAACCCAAATGCCTCTCGCACATGTAGTTGCGGCGAAAGTTTCTCTGTTTGAGGATAATTTTTTTTTGCAGATTTGACTTTCCATTTCAATAAACTATATTTGCCGTCCCTTTTCGTGAGAAAAGAAGCTAAAACCGAATAAGTTAGAAAAATGGCAAACCATAAATCAGCTAAAAAAAGAATCCGTAGCAATGCTACCAAGCGTTTAAGAAACCGCTATCAGGCAAAAACAACCCGTACACTTTCTAAACGTATCCGTACTTCAACTGTAAAGAGTGAAGCTGAAGCACTTTTGAAAGAAGTAAGTTCATTGCTTGACAAATTGGCTAAGCGTTCTGTGATTCACAAGAACAAAGCTTCTAACCAGAAGTCGAAATTGGCTAAAGCTGTTGCCAAAATTGGAACTGCTCCAGTAGAAGTAGCTAAAAAAAGCACCAAAAAGAAATAATCAGTTCTCTGATATAGATTTAAGGCTTTCCTTAATAGGAAAGCCTTTTTTATTTTTTTTCTTTCGGGCATGAATATGAACCCTGCCCCACAACGAATAAAACAACTCCACGAGGACGACAGACCTCGGGAAAAACTGCTCAAAAAAGGCGGAAAAACCCTCAGCAATTCAGAATTGCTGGCCATTTTGATTGGCTCGGGTAACAAACAGAAAAGCGCACTCGATCTTGGCAAAGAGGTTATGGAAGCCGCATCGCACAGCCTTAACAACCTTGGAAAATTTTCCAGCGCAGATTTCTTAAAAATTTCAGGACTTGGGCCGGCAAAAGCTGTAGTTCTATTGGCTATGCTTGAATTAGGCCGGCGAAGAGGCGAAGAAAGCGCCATCGAACGAAAATCAATTAAAAGCAGCCGCGATGCCGTTGAGCTGATTCGCGACCACCTCAGAGACCTTGAACATGAAGAGTTTTGGTTGATTATGATGAACCGAGGTGCTTTTTTGATTGATAAAATCATGCTAAGCTCCGGAGGAACAGGCAGCACGGTGGTAGATCCCAAAATGCTTTTCAGAATTGCACTTCAACACAAAACCAGCATGCTCATTGTGGCGCACAATCACCCATCAGGCACTTTAAAGCCCAGTGAAGCCGACATCAAACTAACCGAACAATTAAAAAATGGAGCCAAATTGCTGGATATTGTTTTTGCAGACCATGTGATAATTGCCGGTAACGACTATTACAGTTTTGCTGATGAAGGAAAGCTTTAGCATTTGACCATCTATTACTGCCCAAAATGCCTGTGAAATTAGCCGTAAACTCAGTTTCCCTCACTCACCGTAACGGTGCATTATGCCTTGCTCGTGAAACTGCCAATTTCTTTGGCCTTTTGGCCCTCATGACGAAGTTCAAATGCGTAATCCGGGTTTAATGTTAGATTAATAAGGGAGTTAGGCGGCAATCCTGCCGATTTTGCTACATTCGCATTTCTTATGCCTTTCAGACATATTCAAAACTTCCGGATGTGGCTTCGCCAATACCCAATGACCCGGAAATTCCTGAAATTTGGAATAGTTGGAGCAACGAGCGCAGGGGTTAGTCTTGGTGTTTTTTGGCTAATTGCCTCTCAATATCCGGCACTTAACTTGGTTTCAAAAGCCATTGGCTACATCATGGGTTTCTTTGTGGGATTTACCCTCAACAAATTCTGGACCTATATCGACCAAACCGAGGATGGCGAAAAATACCTCCTCAAATACATCATGGTTTATGCCATAACCTTTGTGGTTTACCTGGTTTTTAATTTTGTATGCGACCACTGGCTGCATCCCAATATGTGGTTTGCAAGCCTGGCTGCCAATATTGACCAAAGTGGTTTATCCTTATGGTTGAGCGAAAACGGACCACTGGTTTCCAATTTGCTGGCCATTGGGTTGAATGTATTTCTAAACTTTTTTGGAACGAACTTCCTGGTGTTCAAAGTTCCAGAACCCGATCATTTGTTTGAATAGACACAAAAAAACCGGCTTTCGCCGGTTTTTTTATCTGCTTAAGTACATACTCTTCTCTTTGTACATCTGCCTGAAATACGGGTCATTCAAATCTTTGATAAAGCGAATGGCCTCTCCGGTAGATTTCATTTCGGGACCAAGTTCTTTGTTTACACCCGGAAACTTCTCAAACGAAAACACGGGTTCTTTGATGGCGTAACCGCTAAGCTTGCGTTCAAAGGTGAAATCACTGAGCTTATTCACCCCAAGCATAATCTTGGTGGCAATGTTGATATACGGAATCTGATAGGCTTTAGCAATAAAAGGAACCGTGCGGCTGGCACGTGGATTGGCTTCAATTACATAAACCTTTTCATTTTTAATGGCAAACTGAATGTTTAGCAAGCCACTGATGTTCATGCTGGTTGCAAGCCGTTTGGCATAGGATTCCATTTGGTCTTGTACATTTTGGCTTAGGCTAAATGGAGGAAGAACAGCAGAACTGTCGCCGGAATGGATACCGGCAGGCTCAATATGTTCCATCATTCCAATTACATGCGCATCAGCACCATCGCAAATCAAGTCAATTTCTGCTTCTTCGGCCCTATCTAAGAAGTGGTCAATCAACACACGGTTTCCTGGCAAATCGCCAAGCAAATCAATAACCGCCTGCTCCAATTCTTCATCGTTAATAACAATCTTCATGCCTTGGCCTCCCAAAACGTAGCTCGGACGAACCAATACCGGGTAGCCCACTTTATTGGCTACCTTAATAGCCTCGTCGGCATCTTCAGCCACACCGTAATCCGGATAAGGAATGTCCAACTCCTTTAACAAGTCTGAGAAACTACCGCGGTCTTCCGAAATATCCATATCCGGGAAACTGGTTCCAATAATCTTAATTCCTTGCTCGTGAAGCTTTCGGGCTAATTTCAGCGCCGTTTGTCCGCCAAGTTGAACAATTACGCCCTCCGGTTTTTCAAGTTCAACAATTTCGCGCAGGTTTTCCCAGAATACCGGTTCAAAATACAACTTATCGGCCATGTCGAAATCTGTACTTACGGTTTCTGGATTGCAGTTAATCATGATGGCTTCATAACCACTCTCTTTAGCAGCAAGCAACCCGTGCACGCAGCTGTAATCAAACTCAATGCCCTGGCCAATGCGGTTTGGACCGGAACCCAGAACAATGATTTTCTTTTTATCGCTAACTACGCTTTCATTTTCTCCATCAAAGGTTGAATAGAAATAGTTGGTTGGCGAAGGGAATTCAGCTGCACAGGTATCCACCATTTTATAAATACGGTGGATTCCCATTTCCTTTCTAAGATTCCAAACTTCATCTTCGGTGGTATCTCCACCCAACAAGTAAGCAATCTGAATATCACTATATCCCTTTTGCTTCAGTTCAACCATTAACTCACGCGGGATATTCTTTAGGTTGAAGCGTTTGGTATCCACTTCAAGCCTAACCATATCGTTGATTTGATTCAGGAACCAACGGTCAATCTTGGTGATTTTTTCGAGCGACGAAATGGGCATACCCAAGCTAAGTGCATCCTTTACGGCAAACATTCTATCCCAGCTCGGATTCTTCAATTTCTCAACAATATCTTCCAGTTTGCGTTGCTGGTAACCATCGGCACCCAAACCATTTCGCTTTATCTCAAGGCTTTGAGCTGCCTTTTGGAAAGCTTCAATAAAGGTACGGCCAATGCCCATTACCTCACCTACAGCTTTCATTTGAAGACCAAGGGTTTTGTTTGAACCTTTAAACTTATCAAAATTCCAGCGCGGTATTTTTACGATAACATAATCGAGTGCGGGTTCAAAGTAAGCCGAAGTTGTTTTGGTAACCGGATTATTGAGTTCATCCAAGTGATAACCAATAGCTAGTTTGGCAGCAATCTTGGCAATCGGATATCCGGTTGCTTTAGAGGCCAAAGCCGAAGAACGAGAAACACGCGGATTAATCTCTACAGCAATAATGTCTTCGTTTTCAGGATTTACAGCAAACTGAACATTGCAACCACCGGCAAAATTTCCAATACTGCGCATCATCTTGATACCAAGGGTACGCATTTTTTGAAAACAGGTATCGCTTAAGGTCATTGCCGGAGCCACGGTAATGGAATCTCCGGTATGAATGCCCATGGGGTCAAAATTCTCAATGGTACAAATGATGGCTACGCTATCGTTTTTATCGCGCAGCAATTCCAATTCAAATTCTTTCCAGCCGAAAACAGCTTTCTCAACCAGCACTTCGTGCGTTGGCGAGGCGGTTAACCCGCGTTGCAACGCGCCATCCAATTCTTCTTTAGCCCAAACAAATCCGCCACCGGTACCGCCTAAGGTATAAGAAGGACGAATTACCAAAGGAAATCCAATTTCCTGGGCAATCTCTTTGCCCTCCAAAAAGGAGTTTGCTGTCCGGGAAGGTGCTACACCAACTCCTATTTCAAGCATTTTTTGTCTGAACTTTTCGCGATTCTCGGTAGTATCGATGGCTTTGGTATCTACCCCAATCATACGCACATTGTATTTTTCCCAAAGACCAATTTCTTCGCACTCAATGGCAAGATTCAATGCAGTTTGTCCGCCCATGGTAGGAAGAACAGCGTCAATTTGATGCTCCTGCAAAATCTGTTCAATGGATTGAGAAGTTAATGGAAGCAGGTAAACATGATCTGCAGTTACCGGGTCTGTCATAATGGTTGCCGGATTGCTGTTGATTAGAATAACCTTGATTCCTTCTTCTTTTAAGGAGCGTGCTGCCTGACTTCCTGAATAGTCAAACTCACAGGCTTGACCAATAATAATTGGGCCGCTACCAATTATAAGAACGGATTTGATGCTGGTATCTTTTGGCATAAACAGTTTATGATGTCAATTCATGTACCGATGAGGAGGGCAACTGTCGGTATAAATTGTGCAAATGTAGAGCTAATTTTCTGGTCTTTTTTCACCATTGAAAAAAGTATTTTTACACAAGCAATGAATGCGCACAAACAACCACTTGAATATGCTTTGTATCAGGGAACTGAGGGACAAATAAGTTATTTCTATTCGCGCAGCGGTGAAAATCTACTCCTCTTCTTTCCCGGTTATGGCCAAACCCACCTGCACTATCAAGATTGGGTGGAGCATCTTCCCAAAAACTGGTCATTCTTAATGATTAACCATTTTGGATTTTGCGATTCGGTTTGGGAAAGCAAGCCCCAAAGTGACAGATTGTGGGCTAAGGCGGTAAAAAATCTGGTTGACGAAGTGCATGGAAAACCCAAAAACCTGGGAATTGGAGCCTTTAGTTTAGGCAACTGGCTAGCTGCAAAACTCATTCAAAGTAAGTTATTCAATCCCAATTTTTGGGTGGTATTTGCAAGTCCGGGAAATGGGTTTTCGCGTTTGGTTTGGGTTTCAAACACACTTTTTCCGCTCAAGCAGTTATTCGCCTGGTTTTGCAAAAATCCAAAGCAATTAATAGGAAGCGCTGCTTTAATTGCAAGACTTGGCTTGATTCCTTTGCAACGGGTTCGACTTTTGGAACTGCAGCTGGGAAGCATTGATCAAGCAAAACAAGTTTACCAGAATTGGAAAAACATGGTTCATTTTATTCCCGACTGGAAAAAAGTAGTTGAAGGTTTGAAAGAGAAAGAGCCAGATATTTTATTTCTATACGGGTCAAGTGACAAAATCACACCAGGAAAAAAGCTAACCACTTACTTCAAACAAAAAGCAGCAATTGTGGAATTTAGAGGTGCGCATTCCCATAAAAACCAGGAAGCTTTTGGCCGTATAGTTCAATTTCTGAATAAAAAAAGGGAACAATAAGCCTGATTTTACGCCCATTCCGCAACAAGATTGG
Organism: Bacteroidia bacterium; assembly: GCA_023151275.1. Classification (GTDB taxonomy): domain Bacteria; phylum Bacteroidota; class Bacteroidia; order UKL13-3; family UKL13-3; genus CAISCU01. Next base: position 384,903 of record JAKLJI010000001.1, read on the forward strand.
GCAACTAAAGATTTTCCAATAACTTTGGTTCGATGAAAAGTGCAATCCGATTTCTGATTTACTTGCTGATTATTGTTGTGGTTTTTCTGGCCACCTGGTTCATCAGCGAACGGTATCGGGCTCCGGAAGACAAATTGAGAGAGATATACGACCAGAACTTCAAACCCTGCCTGAATTACTGGACAAGCGACCCAAATTATACCGATTCCACCGGCTTAAGTCAGATTGCCATGAAGTACTACGAAAAGGGCGATTACTCAACAGCCATCGAAGGATTCCAAAATTTTGAGCCACGAACCGAAGAAGAAGGATTTTATCATTTGTACTTGGGTTTATCCTACCTCAAAACCGATTTCGACAACCTTGCCATCTACCGACTTCAACTGGCAACACAATCCTTCCGCGATTTTACCAATATTCAAATGAGCAAATGGTACCTTTCCTTGGCGTATTTAAAAGCTGGTAGAGACAATGAAGCGCTTGAAGGTTTTCAGGATATTGTTCGCTTAAACGCCCGCCAACGCCCACAAGCCGAAGTAATTATTGAACGTATTGAACAGGCAAAAAACCCGTTGCGGGCTATGCTCGGCGCATTTAAAAACTAAGCATTAACTCAAACCGGATAAACAAAAAAGGCACTTCAAACGAGGTGCCTTTTTTGTTGTGCGCAAGAGGAGACTCGAACTCCTAAGGGTTGCCCCACTGGCTTCTGAGACCAGCGCGTATACCAATTCCGCCACTTGCGCAATAACGCCCCTTCCAAACGAAGGGACGCAAATATAGAAAAATTCAACCAACCGGAAAATCCTGATTTGTTTGGAAAACAAGTCGGATTAGAACTTCAAATTTAAATTCAGCAAATAGTTTCTTCCTGCTTGAGGGAAATAATAATTAAAGTCTCTGCGCGTGCCTCCAATAATTCCGCTAAAGGTGTAACCATTAGGTTCGTACTTCTCACTTAACAGGTTGTTTACCTGAAGGGTAATTCGTACCGATTCAAACCAAAAAGGCATTTTCTTCTCCCAAGCTACGCGAACATCATTCACAAAAAAGCCATCTAAGCTTCTGGCCTTATTGCCGGTATTGTCTAAAAATTGCCGCGAAACATATTTACTGATAAGCTCTGTTGTGAAACCCGGAAACCAGGCATAACTCAAGGAACTACCCCCTACCCAATCCGGAGAAAACGCAATGGGACTGCTTTTATACTTCGTTTGAACCTGAGTTCCCAAATCCCAATCGTCAACAAACTCGGTAAATTCTACAATTCGATTCCGGCTCCAGCTTAGGTTTGAGCTCCAGGTTAGGCGATTTGAAACCCGAAGCGCATAGGCAAGTTCAATTCCGGTTCGGTAACTTTTGGGAACATTAACCCGGTTGTATGCACCAACATCATTTATCTCGCCAGTAGCCACCAATTGGTCTTTGTAATACATCAAATACGTATTGGCAGTAAATGCCTGATTTCTGCCTGTGAGTTTATATCCCAATTCCCCATTGTACATGTGCTCCGGTTTTGGAATACTTGAACCACTGGCTTGAATGATATCATTCCGAATGGGTTCTTTTCCCGCTACTCCAACATAGGCATACACCTGTGCTTTTGGATTAAGTAGATATGAAACTCCGGCTTTAGGATTGAAAAAGTTGTAGTTGAGGTTGAAATCATAAGGTCGGTAAGTACTTCCATCCAAATCCTCACCCTTAAGTGTATAGGCAATGGTTCTAAACTGCAAATCCAGGAAAGTTTGCCACTTGGCGCCAAACTTCTTGTTCACCTTGGCGTAGATATTGAAGTCTGTTTTAGCTGATTTTCCTTCGTAAAAATTCTTCTCCAAATCGGATAGTGTTCCAACTGAAGACCAAACCAATTTCCCAAAATGCCGGCCATCGTAGCGGTGAATTCCGGTGCCCACTACCAAATTGAAGTCCGGTTTCTCCAAATTCCACGACGAAACCAATCCGTAGAAATCATTATCCAACCAGCGCTGCCTCACAAAATCTCCGCTTGTCAAGGTATCGCTTCCAAAAACAGGATTAGCCAATTTGTATTTACTGAATTTTTCATCGGGCCTAAACTCTTCGTAATAGCCTCTTCCGTAGGTATAGTGCAAGCCCGTATTCCAACTGCTGTTTTTTCCGGTTTGATAGGTATAAAACGCCTGAAAATGATCTTGTTGGTAGTTATCGGTTTGATTTTTATAGGTGAAGGAATTGTAGGTTCTATTACCGGATGAAAGCAGCAACGCATAATCAGCCGGGCTCATCCATAAATCGGAAGCCAATTGCTGCATGCCGGCAAAATCCCCTTTTAATCTGGCCTCGGGAACGCCATTCCAGGCTTGATAGGTTTGTTCTTTGCCCGAGAACTGATTGATTTTTAAGGTACTCTTTTTGCCATACCGGGCGGCAGAAACAAAATACGATTTTAAGTCGGAGAAGGAGCGATCTATAAATCCATCGGATTTGATGAGTGAAAGACGCGCATCTACAGACCAGCCATTGTCCATAATTCCTGTTCCGGCTCTTAGCATCAAGCGACGGGTATTAAAAGAACCCAGAGTTGATGAAATCTCGGAATACGGTTTTTCGGCAACCACATCGGTTTGAAGATTAACACTCGCCCCAAAAGCAGCGGCACCATTGGTTGATGTTCCGGCGCCCCGTTGAATTTGAATGGATTGAGTTGAGCTTGCAAAATCCGGAGTATTTACCCAAAACATGCCATGCGATTCGGCATCATTTAAGGGAATTCCATTGATGGTAACATTGGTTCGGGTTGGATCTACACCACGGATTCGAATGCCCGTATAACCAATTCCGGCGCCGGCATCTGAATTAATGACCACATTGGGAGTAAGATTTAATAACGAAGGCATGTCTTGACCCAGGTTTTGCTTGCTGATTTCTTGATGCGTTAGGTTGGTGAATGTCCCCGGAGCATCTTTCTGCATGCGGGTTGATCGCACCAAAACCTCATCAGCAATAAGTGAAAGCGGTTGCAAGGAAATGTTAATTAGCTGGCTGGGAGAAGAACCAACACTTACAGAAACCTGCTCTTTTTTGAATTGATGCAGCGTGAGCAAAACCGTGTAATTCCCCGGTTTTAGTTTGCTAAAGACAAAAACACCATCTGCATTGGACTGCGCTCGCTGAATGAGTTTTCCTTGTTGAACAAGTTGAACATCGGCATCGGCCAAAGCATTGAGTGTAAGCGCATGCTGAACTTTTCCCTGGAGCTGATGCTGAGCAGTCAGCTGCAAGGAGATCAAAAACAAGAAACAAAAATTAAACCATTTTAGCATGGTGTAAACAGTTAAGGATTTTAAAATAAACCGCAGCAGGGGCTGCGCGGCCTTAAACTGGTTTACCCTATGAAGATCGGAAGATCTGAAACCGAAAACATGAAATCCCGTCCTCTTTTCCCTACGCAGGCATTATCCTGATCAGGTGAAGGGTATGATCTCAGCCCCTTTCCACATGAAAAGGGACACCCCTAAAGACGGCGCAAAACTAAACACCAATCTCAATTTAACAAGTACCAATTATTTTTTCTGACATTTCTAAACCATTTGCCACTTATCCTGTCAAATAAGGTTGTAACTTATTTTATGTCTGATGAGAATCAATTTATCGGCATATTTGGAGTCTGATTGCATCCATGACAAAAAAACTAATTCTATTCACCCTATTGCTGGTAAGCATCCAGCCACTGTTTGCACAAAATGAAACGCTAAGAGGACGAGTACTTGATTCCAAAACCAATGAAGCTTTAATTGGTGTTAGCATTCAGCTCAATCAACCCAATAAAAAACCACAAAACACCGTAAGCAACGAGCAAGGCATGTTTGAGTTTTCAAACCTCATTGCCGATTCTGCCACACTTCGCTTTTCATACATTGGCTACAAATCCAAAACAGAGCGCATTGTAATTCAGACCGGAATACCAAACAGACTGCGAGTTAGCCTAGAAATAAACAACAAGGAGTTAAGAGAAGTAAAGATTGAAGGGACCCAAATTCGTGCCGAGCAAAAAGGCGATACCACATCCATGAACGCATCGGCATTTAAGGTGAATCCGGATGCGACAACCGAGGATTTGGTGAAAAAGATGCCTGGCATTACCATTGAAAACGGAACCGTTAAAGCACAAGGCGAAGAGGTAAAAAAAGTGCTGGTTAACGGGAAAGAGTTTTTTGGCGATGATGCCCAAATGGCTTTGAAAAACCTACCTGCAGAGGTTGTAGATAAAGTTCAGGTGTTTAACCGCATGAGCGATCAGGCCCAGTTTACGGGTTTTAACGACGGAAACACCGACAAATCTATGAACATTGTTACGCGCGGTGGTTTAAACGGTCTTTTTGGAAAAGTATTTGCCGGATATGGAACCGATGAGCGTTACCAAACAGGCGCAACCTTGAATGCATTTAAGGGAGAAAGAAGAATCACATTCCTGGGGATGTCGAACAACATCAACCAGCAAAATTTCTCTATGCAAGACTTGTTTGGAAGTTCCGGCGGCGGCGGAATGCGACCACCCGGTATGCAAAGACCTATGGGCATGCGAGGTGGACCAGGTGGTGGATTTGGTGGCATGCAGTCGGGTTTGAGCAATTTCTTGGTGGGCCAGCAAAATGGTGTAAACAATACCAACAGTGCGGGTTTGAATTATGCCAACAAATGGGGCAACAAGCTTGACTTAAGTGCGAGTTATTTCTTCAATCAAACCGAAAACAATACAGAAAAAGACCTCGACAGAACCTTTAACCTCGGTTCGGACAACAAGCAGATTTATTCAGAAAACAGCTTGACATCCTCAACCAACACCAACCATCGTTTCAACATGCGCATGGAATACAATTTTGACACATCAACAAGTATTCTATACACGCCACGTATAAGCTTTCAAAAAAGCAATACCCTTTCTTTACTCAATGGAAGCACCCGAGAAATTGATTCGGTGCTAAACGAAACCCACTCCAATTACGACAGTAGAAATTCAGGCTACAACCTGGCCAATACGGTTCTAATCAGACATAAGTTGGCAAAAGCCGGCCGGACTGTTTCATTGAATCTAAATCATGAACTTTCTGACAGAACCGCAGAAAACTACCAAACTTCGGTTTATGCAGGAACTACAGGAACCAATATTAACCAGTTAACCTCACAAAGCACTACCAGCAATACGCTAAGTGCAAACCTCACCTACACAGAACCGGTTGGAAAATCGGGACAGCTTTTGCTAAGCTACGAACCCCGTTTAAACCTGAACGAATCTGACAAAAAAACCAAGCGATTTGATTCACTTTCAACCCGCGACTACTCTACCATCGACAGTTTGCTGAGTAACGTATTTAACAGCACTGTAACTACCCATAGAAGCAGTGTAAACTACAACCTGAAAGGGGAAAGGTATGTATTCACAGCCGGACTTACCCACCAATACCTGGTTTTGGAAAACAACCAATCTTTTCCGCAAAACCGCGATTTCTCTAAACCTTTCAGCAACCTTTTGCCTAACTTAATGCTTGAGGTAAAATTCAATCCTCAAAAATCACTGCGCACCTTCTACCGAACAAGCACCAATGTTCCATCAATAAGTCAGCTGCAAAACGTGGTTGACAACAGCAATCCTTTAATCCTAAGCGCCGGAAATCCAGACCTGAAGCAGGAATACAGCCATACCTTGTTATTTAGGTACGGAAACAATCAAACCGAAAAAGGACGTTCTATTTTCTTGTTTGGTATGGCCAATTTCACCAACAATTACATTGCCAGCACGAGTTACATTGCCAGTTCAGACATTGTGGTAAATGGGGTTGCATTAAATCGCGGACAACAACTTAGCAGACCCGAGAATCTAAGTGGAAACTATTCCATCCGAAGTTTCCTCAACTATGGAACACCGGTTCAAAAGCTAAAAAGTAATTTGAACCTGAATCTGGGTGGAAGTTATACGGTGGTTCCTGGTCTCATCAACAACTTAGACAACAAAGCCAAAACCCTGAACCTAAATACCGGTTTTGTTTTAGGAAGCAATATCAGTCAGCTACTCGATTTCAACATTAACTACACGGCAAACTTTAACCTGGTAACGAATACGCTACAAGCGCAAGGAAATAGCAATTTCTTGGTTCACAATGCCGGATTTAAACTGAACTACATGCCAACCACTTCGTGGGTAATTAATACAGACATCAATTATTCAAATTACCTAGGCTTGGGAAACAGCTTTAACCAAGAGTTTTACCTTTGGAATGCGGCGGTTGCTTACAAATTTCTGCCACGTAAAGGAGCGGAGCTTCGACTTAGCGTTTTCGACTTGCTGAATCAAAACAATAGCATCAACCGAACCGTAACGGAAACTTATGTTGAAGATACCCGCACACGTGTTTTACAGCGCTATTTCATGCTCACATTTACCTACACCATTCGTCAGTTCAAAATGATGGGAGCAGAAAACAGAGAGGGTGGAAAAAGGCCAAATTAATGGTTTGACGAATTTCATAAGTACCAAAACTAAGTGGTGTACGGACTCAATAAAGAAATGAAGTAGAAGGAAAAACTATAAGGCTCTGATGGTTATCAAGCAGTTACAACGAATAACAAAAGCATACCAATAGCACAAACTATTGCAGTTATTAACAATCCAATAATGATAGCCAAGAATAATTTTGTCCAATTTGGGTTATCGATATTTTCAGCTTGTTTGTAGACAAGTTTAGTTCCTACAAGATTGTCGCCCAATCTACTAGATGGAGAAACTAAAATGAAAAGTACCTCCAAGGGCCAGATAATGAGGGTCACATTTCTGAAAACGCACTCAATAGGAGTTGCTATTTGCCCAGTAGACTGCTTTATTATTTGAAGATTAAACAACCTTTTCCCGAGGCTCTGTCCGTTGAAAACATCTTTATTCAAAAAGAGGGAGAGCAAAAAAATTACCATAGCTCCAAAAAGCAAAAGGTCTGGGGCCAAAAACCATTCCTTATTTGAATCGTCAGTTTCAGAAGTAATAAGTGTGCCAAATAGAAATATTACCGCTCTATTCAGAATGGTCAATGAAACAACATCTACTAGTGCAGCAGCAAGTCTGATTCCAAGCGGTGGAAACTTAAACCCGGTCTCCTTATTCTGGCCCATAACAACTTCCATTACTCGCCAAGTTGAATAGTAGCGCAAACGGCTTTGTGGTCTGAAAAAGCAAAAGAGTGGGTTTGATAACTTAGAGTTTTATAGCTTGGATCGTGCAGAATATAATCGATTCTAAACGCAGGCATTTTGCCCGTATAGGTTGTGCTAAATCCATATCCAGCTTCAACAAAGGCATCCTTTAATTCACCACGTATGGTTTTGTAGGAATAACTGCTGGGCGGGTCGTTGAAGTCGCCGCAAACAAGCATGGGATACATGCAATAATCCTGTTTCACGCGAATGGCTTCTGCCTGTCTTGCCCGATAACGGAATGCATATTTAAGCTTGGCAATAATTCTCCGTATTCCATAAAGCTCGCGGCGGTTGAACTCTTTGCCACGGAGCAAATCAACCGTTACATAATCCTGCTCTTCAAAAACAATTGATTTCAAATGTGTATTGAAAACCCGAACAACCTGATTATCTATGCGTAAATCTGCATAAATGGTAAGGTTGCCAACCGGATTGATTTGCTCGGCGATTCCGCTTTTAACAACAGGAAATTTGGAGAACATACAAATACCCGAACCAGCTGCACCCATGTGTGGGAATGAGTCGGTATTCACCTGGTAATAGTCCTTCAGCAGTTTCAGCAAATCTTGTTGATCTTTGGTTCCTATTCGAACTCCATAATTGGAAAATTCCTGCAGGCAGATAATGTCTGGTTTTTCAGTTTTCAATAGCGCAAAAAAGTCCTGAACCTCATCTTGCGAGCCATCATAGGCTCCTAAAAAGTGGCTATTAAACGACATCACTTTTAGGACTCGTTGCGAGCCTGAAGCTTCCGACTTTCCGGAAAAGGGCTGAACAAACTTCAAAACGAACGGAATACCAATCAGCAACATGCCCAAAGAGAAAAACCCTCTTTTGTCCCAGCAAATCAGCCAAAACAAGCCAAAGAGTAGATTAATCAGATATACATTAGGAAACCCAAGGGCAAAAAAGGAAGCTGGCCAAAAATCATCCGGACTAAGCATTGGCGCTCCATACGAAAGAGCCAAGGCCAGAGCGGCAAAAACATTTGCCACAAATACTAAATGGAAAAACCAGCCTTGTTTCACTTATTTATCCTTTCCAAATTGGTTAAGTAAATCCCGTTCCTTTTGGCTTAATACCGAAATTCCCTTGCTGTTTATTTTATCCAGAATTTGGTCAATTTCTTCCTGGGTGGGCCTTCCTTTTTCCTCTTTGCGAATAAATGCAGAGCGGTGATAAACCCTCAGATTTGATTCTGGCTTAGGCGCGAAAAGAGACTCAAGCTTATCGAAGCCTTTACTCAAAAAATTATGGCTGTAAAGCTGTTTGATGTATAAGAACCCGAAAAAAGCTCCTCCAAGATGGGCAATATGTCCGCCTGCATTGCCATCAACCGGAATCATTATCAAATCAATTAAGATTGTTGCCAATGCAATGAACTTAAGTTTTACCGGACCAATCAGAAACAAGGAAAGCTCATAGTCGGGACTTAAGGTTGCAGATGCGAATACCACAGCATAAACCGCTGCACTTGCTCCCACCACAAATGCCAATGAAACGGTAGGCTGTAAGAATGGAGATATGTTATAAACAACAAGGTATGCAATGGCACCAGACAAACCTCCCAGCAAGTAAGCAACATAGGTTTTTGCATTCCCTAGAAACTGCTGAAGAATCTGCCCTATCCAGTACAACCATAGCATATTGAAAATCAAATGCAAAAATCCATTGTGAAGAAACATATAGGTAAACAAACTCCAAGGCTGGTAAAGCAATCGCGAAAAGGAAGCCGGCAATTCAAACCAGTTTCTAAAGTTTTGAACCGCATCCTGGGCTTGAGAACCCATGGTAAGAATAAAAAGAGTATTGGTTAAACCAAACACAATAAACACCAATACATTTATCATGATAATGCGAACAATCGCATTTCCCCTATTGAATTTGAACTTCAGTTCTTCAAACAAATTCATTTCACCTCAACATTTAATAAAACCGATTCCGGTCTGTTTTATTCCAATATTTAACAAGTATCCAACCAAATAGCATTCCTCCCAAATGTGCAAAATGAGCCACATTATCAAAAGGTTTGTTTCCTACAATTTCGTAAAGTTCCATAAAGGCTAAAACAGAAACAAGGTATTTTACTTTGATGGGAAATGGAAAGAACAAAATCATCATTTCGGTATTGGGATAGAGCAGGAAACCCGCCATTAATATACCGAAAATTGCTCCGCTTGCACCAACTACCGGAACATTCATTTTCCGTATAGGAAGCAAGTCAACTAAATCTTTCGACTCCTGAATAATCTGGGAGTTATTTGGATCAGCCAAGAACAAATCAAGAAATCGCTGAATTTCGGGTTTAATAAACAAGGTATGATCTTCTTGCAACAGCAATGACAATTGGGAAACATCCGGATTCGATTTGTACAAATCTATTTGCTGCTGAAGACCGTGAATTTCCCAAGCAGTCACGCCAATATGCATCAACGCCGCGCCAATTGCCGTGGTAAGGTAAAAAAGCAAAAAGCGTTTTGGGCCCCAATACGATTCAAGCAAAGAACCGAACATCCACAAAGCGAGCATGTTGTACAGCAGGTGCGTAAACGAACCGTGCATAAACATATAGGTTGAAAACTGCAAGGGCTTGAAATAAACAGAACCCGGATAAAACAATCCAAGTGTTGAGGGTAAATCTGCCCAACCCATGCTTAAAAAAGCCAAGGTTGCAAGCCAAGTCAGCGCATTTAAAATGAGCAGGTTTTTTACAACCGGTGGAATACTATCAAAACCATAAGGTCGGTACATACGCTCTTTACTTACTTTGATTTAACAAACAGCTCGGCTAATTCATCCAGACTCAGCATACGTATAGAAGCTCTTCCATCAGGAGCAATCGCTGGTTCTTTGCAGGCAAAAAGCTCATCAACCAACCTGCTCATTTCCTCAATTTGCAGTCGAGTTCCTTTTTTAATTGCCGCCTTTATGGCCAATGTTCTTGCTACCTTTTTGTTCTTCTCTTCGCTGCTCAATTTATTCGTTCTGTAACTTTCAACTACTTCTTCAAGCAAATCTTGCTCATTGCCAAGATGTAATTCGGCAGGTAATCCATTCACCACAAAAGTGTTTTTTCCAAAATGACTGATATTAAAACCCAATTTCCTGATATCATCCAGAATTTCAAGCAAAACCAATTCGTCTTGGGCAGGTAAGATTACGGTTTTGGGAAACAACAACTGCTGGCTTACCACAGGGTTTTTATCCAATGCAAGCAGGTAACGTTCAAACAAGATTCGTTCGTGTGCAGCCTGTTGATCTATCAGCATCAAGCCCCGCTTTATTTGAGTTACAATGTATTGTTGATGAACTTGAAAGAAGCTTCGGTTTACAATCTCATCCGGTTCCGGATTTCCCACATGACCAACAGTTTCTTCCTTATAAGCGGGTTGAACCAGATTCCTTTCCGGGAACAAATTCTCCCAGCCTCGGTTTGATTTACTCCTACCCTCTTGGTAAACGGCTTTAAAGTCATCCCAATTTTTTGAAGAACTACCAACTGTAGAAACAGGTTTGAATTCCGAAAACTCCGAAGGATTGTTAACCCGCTCAATCTCTTTGAACATAAACTGATTGTCTTCCCTAAGCCCTGGCAATTCAGGAGCTTTGAAGAGTTTTCCAAGTGCTTTTCGGGTTACCGCCCTTAAGATTTGATACACATTGCGTTCATCCTCAAATTTTATTTCGGTTTTTGAAGGATGAATATTTACATCAATTAACGCCGGATCTATTTGAATATGCAACACATAAAACGGAAACTGCTCTTTACTAATCAAACCTTCGTAGGCATTTACAACAGCATGATTCAGATAGGGGTCGCGCACAAACCTTCGGTTAACAAAAAAGTACTGGTCACCACGCATTTTCCGCGCGGATTCAGGACTTCCTACAAAACCTGTAATTGTAACTACGCTTGTTTCCTCATCAACCTCAAGCAAATTTCCCTCGGTAGCACCATTAATCAACTCCAGAATTCGGTTTTCCATGGAACCGGATTCCAAATTTATCTGCTCCTCGTCGTTATGGAATAGCTGAAAACCAATTTCCGGATTGGCAAGAGCTGCCCGGTTAAACTCTTCCAACACGTGCTTGTATTCTACGGGATTCGATTTTAGGAAATTTCGTCTTGCCGGAATATTGTAAAAAAGATTCTTTACGGCAATGGAGGTTCCCGATTCTCCGGCAAAGTCTTCCTGAAGTACAAGCTTCGAGCCTTCAATTTGAATGCGTGTTCCAAGCTCATCCTCTGGTCTGCGTGTTCTCATTTCAACATGGGCAACGGAGGCAATACTTGCCAAAGCCTCTCCCCTAAAGCCCATGGTATGAATTTTAAAAATATCTTCTGTTTGTTGAATTTTAGACGTGGCGTGTCGCTCCCAGCACATTCTGGCATCTGCCGCATTCATCCCGCAACCATTATCAACCACCTGAATTAAGGCCTTGCCACCCTCTTTTACGTACAAACAAATTTGGCTTGAACCGGCATCCAGCGCATTATCCAACAACTCTTTTACTACAGAAGCCGGTCGCTGAATAACCTCTCCCGCCGCAATCTGATTGGCAACATGATCTGGTAGTAATTTTATTAAACTGGACATGAACTTGCAAAAAACCACATAAAACTAGGAAAAATCGACGCTGTGGAGAACTTTCAACGTGTCAAACGTGCATAAAAATTTTCGCTTTCCACCAAAAAAGCCCTGAGCTTTACGCTACTTTGTGGATTAATCCGCATGAAAAAAGCGCTTTTCCTTTCATTCCTATTCCTGTTTTCGCTTTCACGCCTTTCAGGACAACAAATTTCCTGGAATAAATCCTATCCTTGGGTTGATTCACTTATGGCAACACTTTCGGAAGACGAAAAAATTGCCCAGCTAATCACACTTGCGGTTTGGACACAGCGCGACCAAACTCATGAAAAGGAAATTGAAAAGCTAATTGTCGATTACAAAGTTGGCGGGCTCATGTTTATGAAAGGTGGCCCGGTTAAACAGGCCATTCTTTGTAATCGATTTCAATCCAAATCAAAAATTCCTTTGCTCATCAGCATTGATGGCGAATGGGGATTGAGCATGCGTTTAGATAGTACACCCACTTTTCCTAGGCAAATGGTTCTTGGAGCTGCCAACAACCTGGAGCTTACCCGTGAAATGGGTGCTGAAATCGCTAAACATTGCAAGCGTTTGGGCATACACATGAACTACGCCCCGGATGTTGATATCAATAACAACGCTTCAAACCCGGTAATTAACGACAGAAGTTTTGGCGAGAACCGCGAAACCGTAGCCAAACACGGCTGGGCTTATGCCAAAGGATTGCAGGAGCAACATGTTATGGCTACAGCCAAGCACTTTCCCGGCCACGGTGATACCGAAACAGATTCACATCACGCATTACCAATCATTAATGCAAACCGAAAGCGCCTCGACTCCTTAGAGCTTTATCCCTTTCGGGAAACCATCAACAAAGGAATTGGCGGTGTAATGGTTGGTCATCTCTTTGTGCCGGCAATTGATACAAACGCCAACAGGGCTGCATCCATTTCACCCATCATTGTTAAAGAGCTTCTACAAAAAGAATTAGGGTTTGAAGGACTTGTTGTTTCGGATGGATTAAACATGAAAGGCGTTGCCAATTATGCATCTGCCGGCGAAGTAAGTGCCAAGGCCCTAATGGCAGGTGTTGAACTGTTGTTGTTTGTTGAAGATGTTCCAAAAAGCATTTTTTGGATAAAAGAATACATGAAAAAAGGCCTGATTACTCAGGAACAACTTAATAATGCCTGTCGAAAAATTCTGATTACCAAGTACTGGGCCGGATTAAGTCAATACAAACCCATCAACCTAAAAAACATTTACGACGATTTGAATTGCTGCTCAACCGATTTATTGATTCGTAAAATTGTTAAGAATGCCATTGTTGTTGCAAAAAATCAGGACAACCTTATTCCGCTGAATTATCCTCAAAACTACAAAATTGCGGTTGTGGCTGTTGGAAGCTCAAACTATACAGTTTTTCAGCAAACCATGAACAATTATGTGAAGGCTGATTATTTTTCGATTGACAAAAACGACACTGTTTTAGCCTTTGACTCCCTTGCCGCTGAACTTCAAAAATACAGCCTAGTTATTCTTAGCATGCAAAACACCAGCCGATTTGTAAGCAGGAGATTAGGCCTAACCACTGCTCAAATTGGTTTTGTAAATCGTGTATTGAACGAACGAAGAACCATTCTGGTTAACCACGGTAATCCCTATATTCTTCAACACTTCCCGGCCGCAAGAAATGTAATTGTTGCCTTCGAGGACTTACCGCTTTACAATGAACTTTCCGCTCAAATTTTAATGGGTTCAATTGAGGCAAAAGGAGAAATGCCTGTTTCGGTAAAGCCGCAATTTGCACTTGGCGAAGGCGTAGAAACTGAAACCAATGGAAAATTAGAATATGTAATGCCTGAAGAAATTGGAATTGACCATGTTCCATTATCTTTTGTTGATTCAATTGCCTTGCAGGCCATACGAAGCGGAGCAACTCCAGGCTGCCAAGTATTTGCATCAAAAAACGGAAAAGTTTTTCTAAACAAATCTTACGGTAAACACACCTACGATAGTCTCTCTCCCAATGTACAAAATCACCATATTTACGACCTGGCCTCTTTAACCAAGGTTTTGGGGACTACCCTTGCAATTATGAAATTGGTTGAAGATGGGAAGTTGCATTTAAACGATCAAATTGGACTTTACCTTCCTGTTTTACGCGGAACCAACAAAGAAAAAATCACCATACGCCAAATTCTACTTCACGAAGCCGGTTTAACCCCTTTTATTCCCTTTTACCAAGGAACATTGATAAATGGGCAAGCGGATACTTCAATCTATAGGAAAACCTCAGATAAGAAGTTTTCTGTTCAGGTTGCAGACAGTATGTTTATTCGGAATGATTACGAGCTTGAAATTTGGAAAACAATCGCACTTTCCGAAATGAAAAAACCCGGAGAATACCTTTACAGTGACCTGGGCTTCATGATGTTAAAAAAGGTTGTAGAAGTAATTACCAATGAAAGCTATGAATCTTTCCTGACACAAAACTTCTTCAAACCACTAAATCTATCTGGTATGGGTTTCAATCCCTTGAAAAAAGGCATTCCCAACAGCAGAATTGTTCCAACAGAAAACGACAAGACATTCAGAAAGCAACTCATAGATGGCTATGTGCACGATCAGGCTTGTGCATTGTTAGGGGGTGTTTCGGGGCATGCCGGTTTATTCAGCAATGCAAACGATGTAGGAGTAATTATGCAAATGCTTCTCAATGGCGGTGAATACGGTGGAACTCGGGTTTTAAAATCTTCCACAATCGAATATTTTACACGCAAGCAGAACAAAAAAAGCAGAAGAGGCTTAGGGTTTGATAAACCGGAAATGAACGCAATGAAGGCAAGTCCGGCAGGAAAACTAGCCTCCGCCCTTTGCTTTGGCCATACTGGTTTTACCGGAACCTGTGCCTGGGCCGATCCAAAGACAGGCCTGGTCTATGTATTCTTATCAAACAGAATTCACCCCAGTGCTGAAAATAAAAAGTTGTCGGATGGCAATTACAGAACCCTGATTCACGACTTGCTGTATGAAATGACCAAGAAAAAGTAGAGAATCATAGTGTTTTGAAAATCAGTTATTTCATAAATATTCTGAAAAATGAGCATTAAATTTGAAAATGTGAAAGGAAAGCTTACATTTGATTTTTCTATCATTTTTTTATGAACATCTACATCGGAAATTTGAACTGGTCAGCTAAGGTAGAAGACCTTCAGAACCTGTTCTCCAGCTACGGCGAAGTATCATCGGTTAACATTGTCAATGATAAATTTACCGGAAGAAGTAAAGGCTTTGGTTTCGTTGAAATGCCTGACAACGCTTCAGCTCAGAATGCAATCAACAACTTGAATGGCGCGGAATTTATGTCCAGAAACATTACAGTTAACGAGGCGCGTCCTAGAGAAGAAAGAGCTCCAAGAGAACGTCGCAGTTACGACAGATAACAGTCAGACCAACTCAAACAAAAAAGCCTTGCTAAGTGTAGCAGGGCTTTTTTATTGGGTTATTGGTTATTAATCAAATCCAAAAGACTTCCAGAGGTATCTCTACAAATTAATCCTTACGCTTAAGGTTTTTCTTTTGCGATGAACTCATTCTGTTAATGCGATTGTAATAACCGGATTTTGTAGCTGGTACAAACACCGAAAGGCGCTTTCCGGCAGTAAGCTTATTCCCTCTGATTTTATTCCAGGATTTTAGCTCTGAAACATCTACATCAAACCAATCAGCAATATCACCAAGGTTGTCTCCGCGCTTGACGGTATAAAATACGCGCTTCTTTCTTACACGTTGTTCACCCTTGTTTTGTGTTACCGGCTCTGATGATTGCTCTATTGCCACCGGTTGAATGTCGAGGTTTGCAGATGGCCTGTAAAACGAGTCTTTTAACATGGCGAATCTACCACTCTTTTCGGCTGGTACCCGAAGTGCATACCCTTGTGCGGAAAAAGGCACGATATCTTTTCTGAACACCGGATTCAAATTCCGGAGAAGGACAGTATCAATATCCATTGTTCCGGCGATTTGTGAAAATGAAAGCCATTTGTTTACACGTACTGTATCGCAAACCGGAAAAACCAAGGGGTCTGCTTGTTTGATACCATGTTCCTTGTAATAATTCAATATGTAAACTGTTGCAATAACCCGCGAGTACAAATCGCGGCAATTGGAAGGCATTACTTTGTATATGTCCCAGTAATACAAACTGTTTCCGGCTGCATGAATGGCTTTGTTGAGCTGAACGGGAGAACAACCATAAGCAGCAATTGCCAAAGACCAACTTTTGTAAATGGAAAACAAATCTTTAAAGTGCTGTGCTGCAATTTGGCTAGACCTGATTGGATCACGACGTTCATCAACAAATGTATTTACCTTGAGCTTGTACATTTTGCTCACCTGATAACTCATGGTCCAAATACCACTTGCGCCTGATGGGTTTACAAAAAGAGGATCAAGCATTGAACTTGCAGCAGCTACATACTTCAAATCAACGGGTAGCCCCTTTTGCTTCAAGCTTTTTTCAAGAATAGGAAAGTAGTATTTGCTTCGCGAAACGAGGGTTCTGATTTGATCAGGATTGGCAAGATACTCTTCAATATAAACCTTTGCCGTTGGATGATAATTGATATCGATTCCGGTTTTCAAAGCAGAAATGCGCCCTTGAAACAATTCATCCTGCCCTTTTTGGGATGCAGAAAAACCAATGGTAAAATTTATTAAAAGCTGTAGCACGGCTACGATAAAGCCCAATTTTCGCATGCTTGAAAAATACGGTTTGTGGTAGCCTTAAACTACCGGATTAATTAAGATGTTAACAGGTTTTCGGGCAGAATGTAGCCCACCTGAACTAAAGGGTTTTTACAAAGGCTAACAGGTTTGAATCTTCAAAAGTATTGGCTGTAAACTGCATTCCAATTGGCAAGCCTGCAGAATCAGCTCCATAAGGAATTGAAACGGCCGGACCTCCAAAAATATTAGCGTGAACTGTAAAAATATCGGCTAGGTACATGGCAATAGGATTCTCAGCTTTGGCTCCAAATTCAAAAGCCACATTAGGCGAAGTTGGAGACAAGATAAAATCGTATTGATTGAAAAGTTCTTTGGTGAAATCGGTAACAACTCTTCTTACCTTCTGAGCTTTGCTATAATATGCGTCGTAATAACCAGAAGATAAAACAAAGGTTCCAAGCATGATTCTTCGTTTCACTTCGGTACCAAAACCTTCAGAACGTGATTTACGAACAGTGGTTTCCAAATCGCGCGCATTCTTGCTTCTGTATCCATAATGCATACCAGCAAATCGGCCCAAATTTGATGAAGCCTCTGCCGTTGTTAGGGTATAGTAAACAGGAATCATTAAATCCAGGTAAGGGAATGAAACAGGTTCAACTTCATGTCCCATTTCCTTGAGTTTAGCTATCAGGTTCAAAGCCGACTGTTTTACATCTGGCTCAATTCCTTCAGCCTCAATCGTTTCTTTAAAGTAAGCTATACGTTTTTTCCCTGAAGACTGATTCACAACAAAAGGTTCAAGTGGCTTTACAGATGCTGTTGCATCGTTTTCATCCGGTCCGCCAATTACCTCCATAAGCAACTGGGTATCCTCAATACTTTGAGTTAATGGACCAATGATATCAAATGAAGACGCATAAGCAATTAAACCCCAACGAGAAACGCGACCATAAGTAGGTTTAAAGCCAACAACTCCGCAAAATGAGGCCGGTTGGCGGATAGAACCTCCGGTATCGCTTCCCAAGGCTGCCAAGCACATTCCAGATTGAACCGAAACGGCCGCGCCGCCAGAAGATCCTCCTGAAACGCGGTTAGTGTCTAGCGCATTTTTTACCGGTCCAAATGCCGAATTTTCATTGGAAGCACCCATAGCAAATTCATCACAATTGGTTCTGCCGATTATAATGGCATCTTCTGCCAACAAGCGCTCAACAACCGTAGAAGAGTAAATGGATTCAAAACCTTCTAGAATTTTTGAGGAAGCCGAAACCTTATGATGCTTGTAGCAAATATTATCCTTAATGGAAATTACCATGCCGGCAAGTTTACCGGCTGTTCCGTTCTGAATTTTCTCCTGTACCTCTTTTGCTCTAGCGATTGCCTCTTCCTCAAACACCTCAAGCATGGCATTCAGGTGCTTTTGTGAAGCAATGGCCTCTAGGTAACCATTAACCAAAGAAGGAACCGTAAGGGCTCCTTCTGAAATTTCTTTTCTTATCTGAGATAAGGATGTGTACCGTTTCAATTTTATTCTCTAAAGTATGCAGTTGGTCAAAACAAAAAGAATTACTTCTTCTCTGATTCTTTCGAACGCATGCCTTCCTCAATCTGGTCTTTTACGCTCTTTTTGGCATCATTGAATTCACGAATTCCCTGACCGATTCCACGCATCAATTCAGGAATTTTCTTGCCCCCGAAAAGAAGTACAATTGCCAGAATAATCAGAATCCATTCGCCACCGCCAAGGTTTCCGAAAAACAGAAAAATATGAGTCATTGTCTTACAATTTGATTTGCGAAGTTAATATTTTATTTACGAATCAAGAGTTATTTCAACCTGAGCTGACGTTTTAACGATTTTAGTTCCTTCTCAGTTAAGGGTCTCCATTCACCCCTTTTCAATTTTCCTTTTTCAAGGCCGGCATAAAGCACCCTATCAAGTTTATCTACCTTGTAGTTCAGGTGTTCAAACATGCGGTGAATGATTCTATTTTTTCCGGAGTGAATTTCAATACCAACTACATTCTTGTTTTTGGAATCTGGTGCCGCAATAGCATCCGGTTTAATGGGGCCATCTTCCAAAACAACGCCATTCGAAAGTGTCCATAAATCTGTGGGCTTCAGTGGTTTGTCAAGCGTTGCTTTGTACACTTTATGCACCTCATACTTGGGATGCATCAAACGTTGCGCCATCTCTCCATCATTGGTTAATAGCAAAACCCCTGTTGTGTTTCTATCTAATCGTCCAACCGGAAAAATTCGTTCGCGTATTTTTCCTTCAAACAAATCCATTACGGTATTTCTTCCTTCAGGGTCGTCAAAAGTGGTTATTGCATCTTTCGGTTTATTCAGAATGATGTATACCTTCTCCTCAACAGAAAGCCTTGAGCCATTGAATTTTACAACATCACCCTTGCTTACTTTCGAACCCAATTCGGTTACAACCACCTCATTAATGCTTACCAATCCGGCAGCTATCATCTCATCGGCCTCTCTGCGGCTGCAAATTCCGGCATTCGAGATATACCTGTTCAAGCGAATTGATTCTCCGCCTTCTAAATCTCTTTCTGCTGAAGGCTTCTGCTTTTTCGATTTTTCTTTTGCAGCAGATATTGCGTCCTCCATTTTTTCTGCATTTCGTTCAAAACGACTCTTTACGCGCGTTCTTGGTTCAGAACCGGGCTTAGAAAAAGAACCTGGTTTTGATGTTCTTGATGAAGAATATGACTTTTTAAATCCTCTTTCTGTAGAATCTCCATCAGCCGAACGATTTGGTCTTTCTGAACGATCGTAGCTTGATTTTCTGTCTGTTCCAGGTTTTGAATAGGAACCTGTAGGCCTATCTGAACTTGAAGAAGAACCTGATCTGGATGAAGAATACGGTTTTTTATAGCCTTTTTCCGATGATTCTCCATCAGCAGACCGACTTGGCCTGTCTTTTCGTTCGGTTCCGGGTTTTGAGTAGGAGCGGGAAGGTCTATCTGAATTTGAGGAAGAAAAGGATTTTTTAAACCCTCTTTCTGATGAATCTCCATCAAAGGAACGTCTTGGTCTTTCCGAACGCTCAGAACTTGAATTTCTATCCGTTCTACGTGGAGCAGAGCTGCTGCGTCTTTCTCCGTAAGGTTTTCTATCAGTATCTGAAGAAGCCGATTTCTTGAAACGAGGTCCAGACTCCGAAGAACTACTTCTCTTGTAAGGAGTTCTCTTTTCCCTGAATGAATCGGATCTTTCTCCATAGCCTTCACCAGAAGCTGATCTTGAACCATAGGTTCTTGTTGGCTTTGAATCTGATTTTCCAAAGCGTGAACCCGGTCTTTTTGAAGCAGGGGAGTCTTCAGACTTCTTTTTGCCTCTTACCAATTTTCCACGTGAACCAGGCGCTTCAAAACGATAATCCTTTTCCTGAGTATCATTCGATTTTCTATTCCAACCTTTTGTTTCGGATTTTTTCGAGAATGTTTTTTTGCCAGTAGCAGACTTGGCGGCAGTTTTTCTAGCGGCAGGACGATTTCCTGAATTCGGGCCAGATGAATACTTTTTCATAAATAGCCTGCGAAGATAATGATAATTTCAGGTTTCTCTATGAATATGAATGAATTAACACGAAAAGGAGATTTAAGTTGCCTCAAATCTCCTTCATTATTAATTCATTGCCTATTTTTTGCGCCTAACCGTATGTGTTTTGCCTCCTACATTTACAGTAAATGTTCCATCGCAGGCGCCATCACCGTAGTCTAACACACGAGTTTGTCTGTCTTCAACATTTAGTTCAAGTTTACCGGCAACCACCCTCCAGGTGCAACTGTTATCAATCCTCAAATCGGTTAACGTGCGGCAGGAGAAATTTTTTCCGTTACGGTTAACTCCAGAGCTTTGGCCCGAGATTAAATAGACATCATCGTATCGGTTTTTGGTTGAAGATCCTGAAATCCATGTTCTGGTACGTGTGCTTGTCCAAGTATAGCTTTGATTGGATGGACTGGTTATTGCAATTGATGCATTAACGGAATAAACAAGCTGATTATCAGAATTTAAGCCCTTATTCTCAATTTGTTTTGAACCTTGAATCTGATTATCATTTTGATAAAAATCCTCAAAACCTATCTGAACCAAGGTTCCTGCTTGTTTGTAAGCACCTGTCCAGGAAACGAGAATTTTCCCTCTTCTCAAATTTCCATCCTCGCACAAAAAGTTTTCAGGTCCAAAATCAACTGTTAATCGTTTTGGGGAATTAAGGGTATCGATTGTTCGAATTGGATAGTTTCCCTTATTCAAACCCGTTGAATTCAAGGCCTCATCAACTTCTTTCAAAATCTGTTCAGAATTAAATTCAGCAGAATTCTGGTCTTCAAAACTAGTCCAGTCATTTCTTTCAGAATCTTGTTTGCGGCATGAGCTTCCTGCGATAAGGAAAAGAACAAGTAAAGCGATTAGCGAACGAGTTGTTGTTTTCATTTTGATTTGATTTTATTCTAAGACTGAGAAAATTGGCGAAAGTTTAATTGGTTCAAAAATGTAGCTATTTTTTATTCTTAAGTTGAAGGTTAAGTTTGAAACATGAAGAAAATGAAACAGTTCCCTTTGGTTTACTTCCTTGCTTCTATATCATTAAGCCTGATTCTTAGTTTTTCCGGGCTTGATAATGGAATACTCAATTCATTGTCGCATTGGGCAATTGCCCTTAGCGGCTTATGGTTTGCAGTAAAAAATAAGGGTCTAACAGGCTGGATAATGGTATCGATGATTTTGGGAATAATTCTAGGACTAGATTGGCCGGGAATTCATCAATTCTGGCAAAATATAGGGATACCAATTCCCGAAAAAATTACCGGATTGAAGGTTTTTTCGGATATTTTTCTTCGACTCATTAAGACCATTATCGCACCCTTGCTTCTTGCAACACTTGTGGTTGGAATTGCCGGTCATTCAAACATCAAACAAGTTGGAAGAATGGGTTTAAAAGCAATTACCTACTTTGAGATTGTAACAACAATTGCCTTGTTCATTGGACTTGTCGCAATTAACCTCACTCAAGCTGGGAAAGGAACTGAGCTAAAAGTAGAGGGGACTCAAATTGAAAAAGCCGAGAAGCTACTCAGTCAGAAAAACAATCACGATGTCATTCTTGATATTTTTCCCGAGAACATTGCGAAATCTATTGCAGACAATCAAATCCTTCAAATTGTAGTTTTCAGCATTTTGTTTGGCATTGGTTTGGCCATGGTAGGGGATAAGACGAAGAAAAACAGTGTTTTAAGCTTCATGGAAGGATTAAGTGAAACCATGTTTAAATTCACTGATATTGTAATGTGGTTCGCACCATTAGCTGTTGGTGGGGCCATGGCTTATTCTGTTTCTTCTATGGGTTTAGGCGTTATTGGAAATCTGCTTAAACTAGTTGGAACGCTTTATGTCGCATTAATTGCTTTCGTATTACTTGTATTGGTTCCGATTGCAATTCTTGTAAAACTTCCAATTCGAAAATTTATCAGTACAATTTCTGAACCAGTATCCATTGCTTTTGCAACAGCATCCTCAGAAGCCGCGTTGCCGAAAGCCATGGAAAACCTTGAGAAAATGGGCATTCCCGGAAAAATTGTATCATTCGTTTTACCCACTGGATACAGCTTTAACCTAGATGGTACAACACTTTATCTAAGCCTGGCATCTGTTTTTATTGCTCAGGCATCCGGAATAGAGCTTAGCATTGCTCAACAAATTCAAATGTGCTTAATCTTAATGCTTACTAGCAAAGGTGTTGCAGGTGTTAGGGGTGCATCGTTTTTAATTCTGGTAAGTACAGTTTCTTCGCTTGGATTGGATCCTCAGAAGGCATTTGCAATTCTTGCTGTAGATGCGCTAATGGATATGGGAAGAACTACCGTAAATGTTATAGGAAACTGCCTTGCGACATATGTTATCGCTAAGTGGGAAAAGGAAGTTTAATCCCATTAAAAAGTAAACAATCCACAGGAAACCTTTGCATTCCTGTTAACTCAATTCCGAATTAGGGCATACGGCTTTTCTAACTTTGTGAAAAGCCAAAGTCTTGATACACTATTCACGTTTTGTACTAAAAAATGGGCTAACTGTTATTCACCACCTGGACGAAAACAGCCAATTAGCCGTATTAAATCTGCTTTACAAAGTAGGTTCAAAGGAAGAAGACCCAAACAAAACAGGGTTTGCTCATTTATTTGAGCATCTGATGTTTGGGGGTACTCCAAACATTCCTGAATTTGATGAACCCTTACAAGAAGCAGGAGGGGATAGTAACGCATTTACTTCAAACGATATCACCAACTACTACCTAAGCCTGCCACTTTCAAATATTGAAACTGGTTTCTGGCTAGAAAGCGACCGTATGCGTGGCTTAGCCTTTTCACAGAAAAGCCTTGATGTTCAAAAAGGTGTTGTAATAGAAGAGTTCAAGGAAAGATATTTAAATCAACCTTACGGAGATATTTGGTTAAGAATCTTACCCTTAGCCTACAAAGAACATCCCTATTCATGGCCAACAATTGGTAAAGAAATAAGCCATATTGAAGAAGCCAATATGGACCAGGTAAAATCCTTTTTCAAAAACTTCTATGCACCCAATAATTGCATTTTGGTTGTCGCAGGAAATATTTCCCTGGAAAGGGTTAAAGAGCTTTGCTCCATTTATTTTGAAGACATACCTGCACAAGAAATTAAACGAATAAACTATCCTCAGGAATCCGTTCAAACCGAGGCAAGATTCCAAGAAATACAGTCAGATGTTCCAAGCAATTTAATTCTAAAAGCCTGGCATATGGGTGACCGATTAAGCCAAAATTACTATGCCATGGATTTACTTTCTGATATTCTTGGCTCCGGAAAAGGATCACGTTTATACGATGAGTTGGTTAAAAAGCAGGCTATTTTCTCGGAAATTGACGCCTACATTTCTGGAGATGCAGAACCAGGATTATTCCTCATAGAAGGTAAGTTGTTACCAGAAACTTCATTTCATCAAGCAGAAAACGCAATAAAGGGTGTTCTTGATGAATTTTTCCGCACGGGCTGCACCGATAGAGAATTAACCATGGTTCAGAATAAAACCGAAACCAATATACGTTTTGGTGATGTTAACCTGCTAAATCGAGCTATGAAATTAGCTTTTGCTGAATACCTAGGAGACATTGAACTGACAAACAAAGAAATCAATTTGTATTTAGATATCACGAAAGAAATACTCCTTTCAGAAGCCAAAAGAACCTTAGTAGATACAAATTGCTCAACCATTCACTATAAAAGCTCAAGCAATGACTAGAATTTCAAAACCCAGTTTAAGTAACGAAGGATACAACTTACAATTCAAGCCATTTGAAAAAACATTAACTAAGCAAGGAGTACCATTCTACTTTCAAAGCGCCGGCACACAAGATGTAATTAAGATGGAACTGGTATTCTCAGGTGGAATAATTAATCAACCTGCACCAGGCGTTGCAAGCTTCACATGCTCTATGCTTTCTGAAGGAACTAAGTCAAAATCCGGAACCGAACTGGTAAACGCACTTGACTACTATGGTGCCTATTTTCAAGCAAAAGCTAGTGAATACGATAGCGTAATTACACTCTATTGCCTAAGCAAACACTTAATGGCTGTGCTTCCATTGCTCAACGAAGCTATTGAGGATTCTATTTTCCCTGAAAAAGCTTTGAATACCTTAAAAAGAAATGCAATTGAACGCTTAAAGGTAAATGAACAAAAAAGCTCGTTTCTGTGCAGAAGAGAATTCAATTCAAAATTCTTTGGAAATGATCATCCTCTTGGCATATCAAGCAGCATTGAGGATATCAATAAGATTGATATTGCTCAAATAATAGAATATCACCAGACCTATTTCCTTAAGGGACTAAAATATATTCTTTTAAGCGGAAGATTTGAGGATTCACTTAAGGATAAAGTTGTAGAATCTATCAACTTCTCGAATAAAGTAAGTTCTAACATAATTTATCCTGAACTCACTACACAAAAAGGAAAGTTTATCGTTACTAAAGAAAAGGCCGTACAAAGCACTATCAAACTTGGACACAAAGGAATCTCCCGCACGCATGCATATTTTCCTACATTCCAACTCATGAACACAATTTTGGGAGGCTACTTTGGATCCAGATTAATGAAAAACATTCGAGAGGACAAAGGATTAACTTATGGAATTTATTCATCTCATGAAACAAACTCACACTATTCTCTTTGGTACATTGAAAGTGATTTAAATAAAAAGAACATAGAAATAGCGCGAAAAGAAATATTCTCAGAGATTGCTAAGATTCAAACTGAATTAGTAGAAGCAGACGAACTTAGTACTGCAAAAAACTACTTGCTGGGTTCCATCTTAAAAAGTCTTGATAATAATCTTTCTCTTTCGGGACGTATGAAATTGATCCTAGACAACGAACTCAATTACGATTACCTCAACGAGTTTAAAGAAAGGATCTTAAAAGCGACAGCTGAAGAAATACGAGAAATAGCAAATCAGTATTTGCATATAAATGACCTTATTGAAATAACAGTTGAATAAAACCCTAAAGTACATATTAGCACTATTTGCACTTACCTCATTTCTGATTAGCAACGGCCAGTCCATTGTTATTCGAAAATCATGTAGAAGCATCAATGATAATACTATTCTCTGGTCGAGGAATCCGAATAGCTGTACTATCATTGGAAATCTAAGTTTATACGGAAGAGAAAGCAGTGTTAGTCCATTTAATGAAATTTCATCTATCATCAACCCCAATAATTTCACCTTTACCCATACAGGTGCAAACCTTCCTACCAATAAAAACTGGGAATACTATTTTAAATGGAATGAAGATTGTGGCTCCGGTATCATTGAATCTTTTTCCGACACTGTAACTCTAGATGAAATCCAACCCGATATTTCAATAATTGATTCTGTATCTGTAGATCCTTTCACAAACAAAGTGCATATTGGATGGAAAGGAAACCGGAGTATCGACTTTGCTTCTTATAGCCTCTACAATTACAATCGACCAGACCCAAGAGTTGCTGAGAATTTAAAAGACACCTTCTATGTTGATGGTGGCTCTGGAAATCCATCATTAACAAAACTACGTTACGAAATTACCAGTTTGGATAGTTGTGGAAATAGAAATCCATTGAGTGGGAACATACATCAAACTATCCAGCTTTTAATTCAAACTGATACTTGCAAAAAAGAAATCAACTTAAATTGGTCGCACTATGAAGGCTGGCCGAGTATAGATAAATACTATATTCTCTCAATTGTAGGCACCCAAATATTTATCTTAGATAGTGTGAGCGGCTCAAGCACTAGTTATTCCTTGAAAAACACAAAAAGAACTGAGGCCTTAAAGTTATTCGTAAGAGCCATCAACTCAACTATTCCGGCATCTAGTTCCTCCAACTCGGTTAATTCCATTCCCTATTTTAGATTTCCTCCGGGCAGAGATTACATTGCCAGTGTTTCACGTGAAACTGGAGGTGTGAAAATATTAATCACAAGACAGGCCGAAGCAACTCCTATTAAGACAAGTCTAAAAAAGGAAGTAAATAAAATCAGCACTTATATTTCTATCCCAACAAATAGCACGGAGTATTTGGATATAAATACAGATGATAAAAGTATTTATTCCTACACCATAATAAACAACGGCGCATGTTCAAGTGACATAGATTCTTCAAATACATCAAACACAATAACATTAGATATTCAAACAAATATTCAACATCTACTCACCTGGAATACCTATTCCACGTGGAACAATGGGGTAGAAAAGTACATAATCAACAGAGGATCAGGAACTAATGAAAATGAAGCTCGGAATTTTATGGTATGGAAATCAGAAATAGATACAACAACTACAGACGAAATTGAAGAAACAAAAACAGTTTGTTATAGAATAACTGCCACAGAACGAAACTCACCTTACACAAGTGAATCAAACATAGTTTGCTATACCGTAAAGGGAAATATTTTCTGGCCAAATGCCATATCGATATATGGGATAAACAGAGTTTTCAAACCAATTGGTATCGGGATTGAAGAAGAAAATTCAAGTATTGAGATATTTGACAGGTGGGGAAGAAATGTGTTCAGTACAAACAATGGAGTAACATGGAATGGGGAGGACTCAAATGGAAAAAAAGTAATCCCTGATGTCTACTTTTACAAAGCAATAATAAAACATGGAAATGCAAAAGAAGAATACAATGGCAGTATTCAAGTCATCAACTAGATCAATTCGTATTAATACCATACAGGTGAAGTTTGAATTAAATAAGGAAAAGATTCAAACATGGATAAAGCAAGTAGCCAAAAAACATGGCAAAATAGCTACAGACATTACATATACACTTTGCACAGATGATTACCTACTTGAAATAAACAAGCAATACCTTAACCACGATTACTATACTGATATCATAACATTTGACCTATCTTCTGAAGAAAAACTACTTGAAGCCGATATCTACATCAGTTTAGACCGGGTAAGAGAGAATGCAAAAAATTATAAAATTACCATCAAAAAAGAACTCCTTCGCGTAATGATTCATGGCATACTACATCTATGCGGCTTGAAAGATAAAACTGAATTTGACCAAAGACAGATGCGCCAAGCCGAAGATGAGGCGCTATATTTGTACGATAAAAAATACCAGGTTCCACGTGAAACATATTAATTTATTTCCAAGCTACGATATTATAGTTGTTGGTGCAGGACATGCAGGATGTGAAGCAGCAAATGCAGCAGCAAAACTCGGGTCAAAAGTTTTATTGATTACCATGGATATGAACAAGATTGCACAAATGAGCTGCAATCCAGCCATGGGAGGAATAGCAAAAGGGCAGATAGTACGAGAAATTGATGCGCTTGGTGGAGGATCAGGAATTGTAACTGATCTATCTACTATTCAATTCAGAATGCTGAATAGATCAAAAGGTGCTGCCATGTGGAGTCCTAGAGCTCAAAGCGATAGGATGGTTTTTAGTGCAGAGTGGAGAAATTTACTTGAAGCAAATACCAATATTGATTTCTGGCAGGACATGGTAACTGAACTGATTATTGAAAATGGAAAATTAAGTGGCGTAAAAGTCGGAATTGGTATTGAGTTTCGGGCAAAGGCAGTTGTACTTACTAATGGAACATTTCTAAATGGAATTATCCATATTGGACAAAAGCAATTTGGAGGGGGAAGAATAGGGGAGAAATCCGCAAAAGGATTAACTGAGCAATTGATTCAACTTGGATTTGAATCAGGAAGGATGAAAACCGGAACACCTCCAAGAATCGATGGTCGATCTTTGAATTATGAGGCAATGGAAGAACAACAGGGCGACGAAAATCCAGGAAAATTTTCGTACTCGCCAAAAACTAAACCTGTAACTAATCAACGGTCCTGCTTCATAACATACACCAATGAAAAAGTACACGAAATCCTAAGAACTGGATTCGATGATTCACCCATGTATGCGGGGAGGATAAAAGGTCTTGGACCTAGATACTGTCCGTCCATAGAAGATAAAATAAACCGATTTGCTGAAAGAGATAGGCACCAAATATTTGTTGAGCCGGAAGGATGGAATACCGTGGAAATCTATGTAAATGGATTCAGCACATCATTACCAGAAAACATTCAACTCAAAGCACTTCAATTAATTCCAGGTTTTGAAAATGCAAAAATGTTCAGACCGGGTTATGCAATTGAATATGATTATTTTCCACCTACACAGCTAAAACCAAGTCTCGAAACACATCAAATTGAAGGACTATTTTTTGCCGGACAAATAAATGGAACAACAGGCTACGAAGAAGCTGCTTGTCAAGGTTTAATTGCAGGAATTAATGCTCATCAAAAAATAAACGAAAAAGAAGCATTTGTTCTTAACCGATCAGAAGCATACATCGGCGTACTTATTGATGACCTTATCAACAAAGGAACAGACGAACCATATCGCATGTTCACGAGCAGGGCAGAGTACAGATTACTCCTCCGCCAAGACAATGCTGATATCCGTTTAACAGAAAAAGCATACAAATTAGGAATGGTAAACAAACAAGAACTCGATGCAGTAAAATCAAAAATAACATCAACAAATGCTACAATCGAATTTTTTAAGAAAACTTCCATAACACCAAACGAAGTAAATCCAACCTTAGAAAAACTTGGAACGAACCCAATAACCCAAAATTACAAGCTGGAACAGATTCTTGCTCGCCCACAAATCTCAATAACAGATTTGATTAACCTACCAACTGTTAACCAATGGACCCAAACCTTAAGCGAAGAAGTTCTGCTTCAAACAGAAATCCAGCTGAAGTATGCTGGATACTTAGAAAAAGAACAACAGCTGGCAGATAAAATGCAAAGGTTAGAGTATATTCAAATATCACCTGATTTTGATTTTTCAAGTATTAAATCACTATCGAGTGAAGCACGAGAAAAACTGAATAAACACAAACCGGAAAATATTGGACAAGCATCACGAATAAGCGGAATATCTCCATCAGATATATCAATTCTTCTGGTACATTTAGGCCGATAATATTTACTTTGCAAAGTGGAAGAAATTGAATTTTGTCCGGTTTGCAAATCAAAAAAAACCGAAAAAAAATACACCTGCACGGATTACGTAGCAACTCAGGAAAAATTCACAATCCTTGAGTGTAAAGAATGTACACACCAATTTACAAATCCAAGACCAAAAGAGGAGGAAGCAGGGAGATATTATCAGTCCGAAAACTACATCTCCCATGCTGGAAGTGATAAATCTAAACATGGTATTACATACTTTTTGTATGATTTGGTCAGAAACTACTCAATCAGCAAAAAGCTAAATCTCATAAAAAAATACCAAAGTAATGGCGAATTACTTGACCTTGGCTGTGGCCTTGGCTATTTCTTAAATGGGGTTAAAAAGGAAGGAACTTTCAATGCAAGTGGCTCAGACATTTCCTTGGAAGCAATCAACTATGTGAAAGAAACCTTTGGGATTGATATCAAACCAGAATCCAATTTAATGGATTTCACAAATCATCAATTCAAAGTAATAACTCAGTGGCATGTACTTGAACATGTTTACAGGCTAGAGGATAGATTGAAGGAGTTAAAATATCTATTACATCCAAAAGGTACAATGTTTATTGCAGTCCCAAACTCATCATCCTGGGACGCTAAACATTATAAAAACTATTGGGATGGCTATGATGTGCCAAGACATATTCATCACTTTAACCAAACAAGTTTGAAAATACTTTTAACCAAGAATGGCTTTGAACTGAAAGAACAGAAAACCCTATGGTTTGATGCACCCTATATCTCAATGAGATCAGAATACCACAAAGGAAAAGGTGCAATTGGATTTATCCTTGGAGGATTCAAAGGAATCTACTCAAATATCCACTCACTATTTACAGGAAATCCATCTACTATTTTATTCGTAGTAGAACACAAACAATGAAAAAACTTAGTAACATATTAATTATTCTGGTATTAAGTTCTTGTGCTCAAATTGTAAGTCCAACCGGTGGCCCGAAAGATGATCAAGCACCAAAGGTAAAAAGCATAGTACCGGAAAATGAAACAACAAACTTTAACTCACAAACCATCAAAATACGTTTTGATGAATTCATTGATATTAAAGACCCAGAACAAATAATTATTTCACCCATAATTAAAGAAAAACCAATCATTGAATCAGATGGTAAATCTATTTCGATAGATTTAAAAAGAAGTAAACTCGAACGAGATAAAACCTACACCATCAATTTTGGAAATGCAATCGCAGACATTCATGAAGGAACACGAATAGATAACTTCAGTTATGCATTCACTACAGGACAAATCATAGATACTTGCAAATTCCATGGAGTCGTAATTTCAGCACTGACCGGTAAACCAGAGAAAGCATTTACTATCGGATTATATACAAGCAATAAGGTAGAAGACAGTCTATACTTAAATCACTACCCCATATACCTGAGTAAAACGAATGAAAAGGGAAACTATGAAATAAAGAACCTACCCAACCAATCATTTGCTTTATTTGGATTTAATGACCAAAACAAAAACCTAAAGTTTGACCCAAACGAAGATTTCAGCTTAATAAATACTGCCAAAAATCCATGTGAAACACTCAATAGTATCAATTTAAAAAGTAATCAAGCAAAGCTATTCCCAAGGAATAAAATAACAGATACACTTCAACTTAATGCAACAACCTATGCATTAAGCATTTACGATAATCAAAGCATTGATATTGATCCCAAAAATCACTATTCAAGACAACAAAAATTTGATAATCAATTAGATACACTTTACTATTATACAAGAACACGAAATGATTCTGGTAATACAGTCCTTTCATTTTTGGAAAACAAAGAACCTAGGGAAGTAAGCATAAAGAATAAAAGAAAATCTAAACCACAAGCAATTGAATTAGATCTACCAAGTTCCTTAAATCCAAAGGAAACATTGGAACTCAAATCAAAAACACCTTTTCATATTACTTCTAAGGATTCAATTCTACTTAAACTGGATACATTACCCATTTCAGCGAAAATTCTCCGTACAGACTCTTTTACTATCCAAATCCCACTAGAATCAAAGCAGGGTGAAAACTATGAACTAGAGCTTAAAGATTCTGCATTAACGGACATTTGGGGTGTTAAACTTAGGAAGCGTAAATACAGATTTTCAATAAACCAGGAGAAAGAAACAGGAAGCATTCAATTCAATTGGACTAATTCAGCCAATGAAAACTATATCATAGAATTGATATCAGACACAGAAAAACCAGAACGTATTATACTTATCTACGTAGAAAATAGCAAAAAAGAACTGCTTAGTTTTATGAAACCTGGCGTTTATCAACTCAGGATATCAAAAGACTTAAACAAAAACAAGAAATGGGATTCAGCTGATTGGAGATTGAATAGAGAAATGGAGCCAATCACAATTCTACCATTAAAGATTACAGTTAAATCCAACTGGGAAATAGAACAAAGTATCAACCTGGATAACATAGACTGGTAAAATGTCGCACTCTGTTAATAAACCTGTGCAAAAGGGTCATAATTAGAAGGGGATAACTATTTAGGCTTGTCACAATGTTAATCAAGGTTGATAAAAGTGCGACATTTCAATAAGGAAGCTAACATTGCGAAAGAAAATCTTATCCAAAAAAATAAGTGGATATCAAAATCAACACAAGGGATAAAATCAAACAAAACACAGTAAATCAATGGATAATCATGTGAATTTACTGTTAAGAAAAAGGTTCTAACTAAAAAATAGCTATCAACGAAAAGAAGTAATCCACCAAATTCACAGACTATATTATAAATACATATTAATTAGAAATAAGTCTATAATACTTTATCTGTGTGAATTGGAATGAATCAAACTTCTAAAAAGAATTTACCTTTGAAACCGGTTGTAAAGCCAACAGCATATGAAGGAAAGAATACAGGAACTAATAAAGCATATTGAAGAAGTAAAATTGAAGACTTCTGAAGAAGCTGAACAGTTTCGCCTAAAATTTTTATCAAAAAAAGGTGAGATAAGTACCCTTGTTGAGAATTTTAGAGAGATTGCAGCTGATCAGAAAAGAGAGACCGGACAAATTCTTAATCAGTTAAAACAGCTGGCCCAACAAAAATGGCAAGAGGCTCAACAGCTTTCTGATTCAACTAAAAAACAAAGCAATAAGTCAGCAGTAGATTATACACTTCCCTCCGAGCCACAATTTTCGGGAGCGCGACATCCGCTTTCTATTGTGGAAAATGAAATAATACAAATCTTGAGTAAACTCGGTTTTGTTTATGCAGAAGGACCAGAGATTGAGGATGATTGGCATAATTTCTCCGCATTAAATTTTCCTCCCAACCACCCTGCAAGAGATATGCAGGATACCTTCTTTATCGATGAAGAAATTGCATTACGAACGCATACTTCCTCGGTACAAGTAAGATTAATGGAAACCCAAAAGCCACCTATTCGGGCAATCATGCCAGGTAGGGTTTACCGCAATGAAGCTATTTCAGCTCGTGCAAATTGCTTTTTTCACCAGGTTGAAGGCATTTACATTGACAAAGGTGTTTCGTTTACGGATTTAAAGCAAACCTTATACTACTTTGTACAACAGCTATTTGGTGAGGATATCCAAGTTCGTTTTCGTCCAAGTTTTTTCCCTTTTACTGAACCCAGTGCAGAAATGGATATCAGTTGCCAGCTTTGTAAAGGCAAAGGATGTAATGTTTGCAAACAAACAGGTTGGCTTGAAATTTTGGGATGTGGAATGATTGATCCTAATGTATTGAAAGCTTCAGGCATTGACCCCGAGGAATACTCAGGGTTTGCTTTTGGTATGGGTATTGAGCGAATAGCCATGTTGAAGTACGATGTAAAGGATTTAAGAACCTATTTCACCAACGATACCCGCTTTTTATCTCAGTTCAGAAATTATTAGAAACAAATATGACTAAAGGACCTATTTCAAATTTTATTGAGCATCATTACAAGCACTTTAATGCAGCTGCTTTAATGGATGCAGCAAAAGGCTACGAAACCCACCTTACAGAAGGCGGAAAAATGATGATTACCCTTGCAGGTGCTATGAGTACGGCTGAACTGGGAAAATCGTTAGCAGAAATGATTCGTCAGGGAAAAGTAGATATTATTAGCTGTACCGGCGCTAATCTTGAAGAAGATATCATGAATTTGGTGGCGCACAGTCACTACAAGCGCGTTCCCAATTACCGCGATTTAAGCCCTCAGGAAGAATGGGATTTACTTGAGAACCATTATAACCGCGTTACTGACACTTGCATTCCTGAGGAGGAAGCATTTAGAAGATTACAAAAACATATTCACGGTGTATGGACCAGGGCGGAGCAAGCTGGTGAGCGTTATTTCCCGCATGAATACATGTATAAGATTCTTTTGAGTGGAGAGCTTGAACAATACTATGAGATTGATCCAAAAGACAGCTGGATGCTGGCAGCAGCTCAGAAAAATCTTCCGATTGTTGTACCGGGTTGGGAAGATAGCACCATGGGTAACATCTTTGCCTCTTATGTTATCAAAAATGAACTCAAAGCAAGCACCATGAAAAGCGGTATTGAGTACATGGTTTGGTTAGCAGATTGGTACAGAAACAATTCTTCAGGGAAAGGCGTAGGATTTTTCCAAATAGGTGGTGGTATTGCGGGAGATTTCCCAATTTGCGTAGTTCCAATGATGTATCAGGATTTGGAATGGCATGACGTTCCATTCTGGAGCTATTTCTGCCAAATTTCTGATTCTACAACTTCCTACGGCTCTTATTCCGGAGCTGTACCAAACGAGAAGATAACCTGGGGTAAACTTGATATTAATACACCAAAATTTATTGTTGAAAGTGATGCAACAATAGTTGCACCCTTGATTTTTGCCTGGATTCTAGGCTGGTAAAAAAATTTTTCGGGGCGGCGAAGCCGCCCCGTTTTTTATAAATAAGATGCCATTTCTTTCTGAAGCTTTAAGGCTTCGGCTCTTGCTCGTTCAGCAAAATCCATCTCGGAAGAGGCATAAATAATACCGCGCGATGAATTGATTAATAAGCCAATATCGTCGGTCAACCCAAATTTGCAAACCTCAGATAAACGACCCCCTTGGGCACCAACACCTGGCACCAAAAAGAAATGATTTGGAACAATACCGCGAATTGATTTGAATTGCTCAGGCTTGGTTGCGCCAATAACAAACATCAGTTCATCGGCACTAAAAGCTTTACCAAAAGTAGAAATTACGCGTTCATACATAAACTCTCCCGATTCAAGTCTTTGTTGTTCAAAATCAGCTGACCCAGGATTTGAAGTTAAGCCAAGAACAATTCCCCATTTTTCTTTTCTGCCCATAAAAGGTTGAATGGAGTCAAGTCCCATATAAGGCGCAAGGGTTAATGCATCAGCGTCCATTTCATCAAAAAATGCACGGGCATATTGATTGCTTGTATTACCAATATCACCACGTTTGGCATCTGCAATAGACAAGCAACTTTTAGGAATAAGCTTGAAGGTTTCGTGCAGGATTTCCCAGCCCGTTTTGCCCATAGCTTCAAAAAAGGCGGTATTCACTTTGTAGGAAACAGCCAAATCAGAGGTTGCTTCAACAATAGCCTTATTGAAAGCCAGAACGCCATCGGCATCCTTGCTAAGGTGTTTGGGCAACAAATTGGGATCGGTGTCTAGTCCAACGCAAAGAAAGCTCTTCTTTGCACGGATTTGGGAGATGAGTTCGGTACGGTTCAAAGCTTAAAACATTAGTGAGAATTCGGTGGTAAAGTTCCGAATTTCACCGCCGCTATTCAAAGGAATTCCATTTTCAGGCCAGCTTTTTCCGAGATTGATGTTTTTCAGCCCATATTTTGCGGCAATTTGAAAAGAAACCCAATTGGTTTTGTACTGATAGGCAAGTAGGGGAAGCCAGTCATCTGCACTAAATTCTGGCTTTTTTGAACCATAACTCGATCCACCCTTGAAATACATACTTGAGTTCAACAACCGGCTGTATTGAATACCAATCCCAACTTGATGCACGCCTTCATTACCAAACTTGAGGAATCCAATAAAAGGAAAATCTGCATAAAGCATTTTTATGGTTGTGTATTCGCCATTGGCTCCATGGTTAAAATTACTGCCCCTAAATCCAATGAGACCCTCTGCTTGTAAAGCAAATTTCTTATTGGGGTTCCAACGCCCGTAAGCACCGCCACCAATGCCAGTTAGCAGCTTCTGACTTTTCATTTCGCTTCCAAACAAGGAAGAAAAATTCAGGTTCATTTTTACACCAAGCTTCCAGGTTCCCTCAGGTCCGGGTTTGTATAAACTAAAGGTTTCATCGTTTTCATCCACCTCATCGGTAGTTAAACTATCTGTTTGTGCTTGAACCTTAAAAAGGCTTGCAAGCAGCCAACTTATCAATAAAAACCGTTTAACCATACTTGCAAAGCTAAGCGATTGAAATTCAAAAAAATCTTAGCGCTTTCTTATTTCACCTGATACCTCACGCGAACTACATCGTAGGTGGCAAAATAACCCACAGCGCCCCCGGTAATATTTGTAGGCAGGTTTGCCGGTGGAGCTTGAAATGGTCCGGGAGCTCCGCTGGTTTGGGTTCCAAATGCAATGAGGAAATCATACATGGCTTTGTCAACAGACCTAAAGATGCAAAAAAACTCATCTCCTGATTTGAAGCGGGTAAATGGTAATTCAAAGCTGTAAGTTCTTCCAACTGGCGTTACGCTATTGTCAAACAAAACCAAGTCGTTTTGAAGGGTATCCATCTGTGAAACTTTGTCAAAAATACCCGATTGAAAATAGGTGTATTTTACAGGCTTACGCTCATCAAAACCAACATAGCTAACGGAATATCCTTCTTCCAAAAATCCTTCTTTAGGTTTAAATGTTTGAAAGATAGAATCTACCCTGAACATGGGTTCTAAAACCGCTTTTGCGCTATAGGTTTTACCGTTGTATTTGATTTGAAGCGTGTATAAAGAATCGCGTTTCCCAACAAAACCTGGTGCAGGTTTGTAAAGCCCGTTTCCAAGGGAAAAAAAAGGTATTGAATTTACCTGAACATCAGCAGAATTAATTGATTGATACTTGGCATCGCCAAAATAATCTGAGCTTAAACTCAATTTCACAAACGAGCTGTCTGTTTCAGTAGTAATTTCACTTTCAACCACCAATAAAGGTTCGGCTCCTGGAATATCAATGTCGATTGTCTCCTTACATGAAACTAACGTGAAGAGAAACAAAGGGGCTGTATAAAGAAATGATTTGATTGACATGCTTTTAGAATTTGAAATTGTAAGTTACTGATGGAACAAAAGTGAATAGGTACCATTTCTGGACTATGGGGTTGCCTTTTGAATCATTTTCATAACTAAGCGTGTATGCATTCTTTCTGCCGTACACATTGTAAACAGAAAACACCCAGTTTGATTCGTTTTTATACACTTTTCCAGGAATTTTTTTCCGACCAAGAGTAACCGAAAAATCCATTCTGTGATAAGCAGGCATGCGGGCGCCGTTACGTTCGCTGTAATAAATTACAGGATTTTCGGCACCTAAAATGGAATAGCGTTGACTGGGCATTGTAAATGCTTCACCCGTTGCGTAAACAAAATTTCCGCTAACCGCAATTCGTTCAGTCAATTCATGACTAAGAACAACGGTGAGGTAATGCGTCCTGTCGAACCTAAAATTGTACCAATCTCCATTGTTGATGTTATCAGCTTTTCTTTCCGATTTGGAGAGTGCATAAGATATCCAACCTGTAGTTCTACCTGAAGGTTTACGGACAAAGAACTCTGCCCCGTAAGCTCTGCCTTTTCCTGCAATAATTTGACCTTCAATGGCTTCATTAAATTGAATATCCGCACCATCTCTAAGTTCAACCGTGTTATTCATCCACTTGTAATAGAGTTCAACGCTGGTTTCTATCAGATTGTCGTTAAAGTTTTTAAAGTAACCCAAGGCAATTTGGTCGGCTTGTTGTGGTTTGATGTAATTGTCTGAAGGTGTCCAAAACTCCTGACCGGTGGATGCTGTAACATTCTGAATGAGGTGCATGTATTGAAACATCCGGTTGAAAGAGGCTTTAACAGAGCTTGTAGTGCTTGCCAAATAGGTTAGGGCAACCCGTGGTTCAAATCCTGTATAGGTATTGTAAATATCACCCGAAGCATAGTTGGTGTAGGGGTTGAGCGGGTCTTTTTCAGACTCCTTCAAAAAGCCATTTTCAAGCACAGTAGGCGAGCCGTTTAGGTAATTAATTCTGCGACCTTCGCCCACATTTGAGAAAACTGAAATTCGCGCTCCGTATTCGGTGCTAAGACGGGAATTGAATTTGTAGGAATGACTCACAAAGTAATCCTGTTGAAAAGCTCGTTTTGAAGGAAGCGAGGCATTGTCAACCACAGAGTTTTCGGTGATTTTGGTGCGAACTCCCGGATCAAATTTGTAATAGGTTTGTTTGGTTCCGAATTTGATACTGCTTGAAGGTGAAATGAAGTAGTTTCCTTCTGCCTTCAGGTTGAGGTCGTTAATGAAATTGGATCTACGGAAGTTGAGGTTGTCTGAAATATTCAAATCAAAACCATAATCATAGCGAGAGTAAACCAGGCTGGTATTCACAAAAAGCTTGTTGTTGAAAATGTGATTCCACCTGAGTGTTCCCGTGTAATTTCCCCAGCCAAAGCCAAAAAACTCTCCAAATCCGAGCTTGTCCCTTCCAAGGTATCCTGAAACAAAGATTTTGTCTTTTTCTCCCAAATTATAATTGGCTTTGATGTTCAAATCGCCAAACCAGGCAGAAGCGTCTTTGGTTGATTCGCTTAAAGGGAAAAACACATCAAAATAGCTACGACGGCCGGAAACCAGAAATGAACCTTTGTCTTTTACCAAGGGTCCTTCAACGGTTAAGCGTGATGAAAGCAGTCCGATTCCTCCAGAAGCGCCAAAATTTTTGGTATTTCCATCGCGCATTCTGACATCCAACACAGATGCAAGGCGACCACCGTATTGTGCAGGAATTCCGCCTTTGTAAATCTCGAAATCTTTGATGGCGTCTCCATTAAAGACTGAAAAGAATCCAAGCACATGGGAAGGATTATAAACAACAGCTTCATCCAAAAGAACTAAGTTATGGTCTATGTTTCCACCTCGAACGGTGAAAAGCGTACTCCCATCGCCAGCTTGTTGTACGCCGGGAAGAAGTTGAACAGCTTTAATAATATCAACCTCCCCCAAAAGAATAGGAATGCGTTTCACCTGTTTGATATCAAGCTTAACCACACTCATTTTGTTGGATTCAACATTCGATTTATCGGCCTTATCTGTTTTGATAACCAACTCTTTGAGTTCTTTTTTATCCTCGCTGAGTTCAATGTTTTTCCGTTGATTTTGATTGAGGGTAATGGTTAATTTTTGCGTGATGTACCCCAGGTAACTTACTTCAACGTCATAGGTACCCGCTGGCAGACTAATGGAATAAAAACCATACGCATTGCTGGTTACACCCAATTTCTTTGCAGGGATGGAAATGGTTGCGCCAATGAGGTCTTCGCCATTTTTTGCATCTTTTACTTCCCCGCTGAGCGTAAATTTCTGCTCTTGGGAA
Source organism: Bacteroidia bacterium (assembly GCA_023151275.1). Lineage (GTDB taxonomy): Bacteria > Bacteroidota > Bacteroidia > UKL13-3 > UKL13-3 > CAISCU01. Next base: position 423,641 of record JAKLJI010000001.1, read on the forward strand.
AATCCGTTAAATGGAATAAATACAATCAGGAATAAAAAGGTCGAAATCCTGAAAATTGAGTTGAGCATGCCTGTAAAATTTGGCCGCAAAGGTTAGGTATTCAAACCAACAAAACCTGTTTTCTCTGACCAGACAATGATTTTTACAGATAAACGGGAGAAAAACCTGCTTAAAAGTTACAAGACAGCCAATTTGCTATGTTTTTTTCCATAGACCAAGTAAATAACCAATCCAAGAATTAGCCAAACTGAAAAGCCAATCCAGTTTGATAATCCGAGTTCTGTCATGAGGTAGAAGTTACCAAAAAGACCTAGAACCGGAATAATCGAATAATTATTTTTGAATGACAATACGCTCATCACCAATACCAGAACAAGAAATGCAAGCATGGGAATTTTGTGGGCGAAATGCTCATTCAGCTTGAAGAAGTTAAAAAAGGCTTCAGTTCTAAAGACCGCCAATGAAACAAATCCAAAAACAACCAGAATCGGAACAATCCACTTTCCGTTCAAATAAGGTACCCGAAAGCCGGTATGGTATTCATTTTTGTGGCTCTCCATGCGAATAACGCCGGCGCAAACCACTACAAAAGCAAACAAGGTTCCGATACTCGACAAATCGGTAACTTCTTTTAGGTTCATAAACAGCGCCGGAACAGCAACTAAAACCCCGGTAACTAGTGTTGAAAAAGCCGGTGTTTTGTATTTGGGGTGAATTTTTGAAAAGGCTGAAGGTAACAAGCCATCACGGCTCATGGTCATCCAAATTCGGGGTTGCCCATTTTGAAAAACCAATAGTACACTGGCCATGGCAATAACCGCGCTTACTGCAATAATTCCGCTCATCCAGCTCACATTCACCTTTTCAAAAACAAAAGCCAAAGGGTCGCCAACTCCGAGATCCTTGTATGAAACCATGCCGGTTAGCACCAAGGCAATGAAAATGTAGAGTATGGTTGAAATCAGAAGAGAATTTATCATTGATTTGGGTAAGTCCTTTCTGGGATTTTTGCATTCTTCTGCAGTTGTTGCAAGCGCATCAAAGCCAATGTACGCAAAGAAAACAGAGCTTACTCCTTTTAGAACACCTTCCATACCGTTTGGTGCAAATGGAGTCCAGTTTGCGGGGTTAACATAAAATGCGCCCACTACAATTACCAGTGCAATAACGAGTAACTTAACTCCAACCATAATATTGGAGGCGTTTTTTGTTTCTTTAACACCTCTGTAAATCAGTGCAGTTATTGCAATTACAATGCCTACAGCAGGGAGGTCGAGAATGGTTTTTAAGCCACCAATTTCAGGAGCATTTTTCCAAGCCAGGTAGGCTTCTTTCTGAGAGGCGCTTAAATCTTCAAAACCAGTTCCTGAGTTTAAAAGGCCGGATACTTCTTTAAAGCCTCGCATGGCACTCAGGTAGTCCATGGTAAAGTATTCCGGAATATGGAAGCCTAAACCTGCAATCAATCCGGTGAAGTAATCACTCCAACTAATAGCAACTACAATATTTCCAATGGCATATTCAACAATAAGTGCCCAACCAATAATCCAGGCAATCACCTCTCCAAATGAAGTGTAGGCGTAAGTATAGGCACTTCCACTAACAGGCACAACCGAGGCAAATTCTGCATAACACATGGCTGAAAATCCGCAGGCAATGGCCGTGAAAATAAACAAGGTAATCACGGCAGGACCACCGGTATAGCTTGCATTACCAATGGTAGAGAAAATTCCGGCACCAATAATGGCCGCAATTCCCATAGCAGTTAGATCGCGTAAACCAAGCGTTTTATGAAGTTGGTTATGTTCGGAGATTCCGTCAGTTGAGGCCAGCAGTTCGCTGATGCTTTTCTTTCTGAAGAAGGGCGATTTACTCATGATTTCGGAACAAGTAACGAAATCTTATTGAAACTTGAAAGTTTCAGGCTTACAACACTTACAGATTACTTTCAATGTAATCGATGAGTGAATGAATCACCTTGATGTGAATTTCCTGAGCACGGTCGGCGTATTGACTATGCGGTGCACGAATTTCTACATCGCAAGATCCAGCCATTTTTCCGCCGTCTTTTCCGGTTAAGCCAATGATTTTAATGCCTTTTTTGCGAGCAACGTCCATGGCATTCAATACATTTTTACTGTTTCCGCTGGTTGAAATTCCTAATAAAACATCTCCAGTTCTACCAACAGCTTCCAGGTATCTGCTAAATACAAAATCGTAACCGTAATCGTTGCCAACACAGGCCATGTGACTTACATCACTCATGGCAATTGCACCAATTGCAGGCCTATCGTTTCTGTACCTTCCGGTTAGTTCTTCGGCAAAATGCATGGCATCGCACATCGACCCACCATTTCCGCAACTGAGTATTTTGCCTCCATTTTTGATGGATTCAACCATAATCTTTCCGGCTTCTTCAATCTTCTGAAAATTGCTATCATCAGCCAAAAAGCGGCTTAATACATCCTGGGCTTCGGTAAAATGGTTTTTTATTGCGTTCATGATTGCTTACTTCTTACGGTTTTCAAAGTTTTCTTTTCCTTTATCCAAGAAGGCTACAAAGTTTGAAATGTTCAAATCGTAGGCTTTTGGCGATACCAGCGGGTTGCCCTCGTGATCAATCAACACATAATAGGGTTGTGCGTTGGCATTGAACCGGCTAACCTGAAAATCAAAGTTTTGCTTTCCAATGGTTTTCTTTTCTTTTCCATCAAACTTGCTGGTGTACCATTCGTTTTGTGGCAACTCTGTTTTATCGTCTACATAAAGTGCTACAACAACATAATCCTCTCTAAGCCTTTTCAACACTTCTGGGTCGCTCCATACATTGGCTTCCATTTCGCGGCAGTTTACGCAACCGTGACCGGTAAAGTCGATGAAAACGGGTTTGTTAACCTTTTTGGCGTATTCCACAGCTTCTTTGTAATCAAAGAATCCATTCAGTTTGTGTGGCAATTTGAACAAGTTGCTAAAGCGCACATTTTTAGATTCGCTTGAAGCAGCATGTGAAGTAACCTGACCTTCCATTTCGCGTTCATCAACCAAGTCAAAATCGAGTGTTTCTTGTGGTGGCAGATAACCGGAAAGTGCTTTTAGTGGTGCACCCCATAATCCAGGAATCAGGTAAACCACAAAGGTAAAGGTGGCAATTGCAAGGAATAGACGAGGAACAGAAATATAAGGCACATCGCTATCGTGACTAAACTTGAGCTTACCAAGCAAGTAAAGTCCCATCAAGCTAAATACTACAATCCAAATGGCAAGGTAAACCTCACGGTCTAATAAACCCCAATGGTAGGTTTGGTCCGGAATCGAAAGAAACTTGAAAGCAAGTGCCAATTCTAGGAATCCCAGTACAACTTTTACCGAGTTTAGCCATCCGCCTGATTTTGGCAGGTTTTGCATAGCGCTTGGGAAAATGGCAAAAAGTGTAAATGGAAGAGCAAGTCCGGCACCAAATGCGGCCATTCCTAACATGGGTTTCAAAAATGCTCCACCCACCGCTTCAATTAGCAGACTTCCAACAATGGGGCCGGTGCAACTGAATGAAACCAAAACTAAAGTGAAGGCCATAAAGAACACACCAAGGAACGAGCCCATGCTGCTTTTTGAATCTACGGAATTTACAAATTGATGAGGGAGTGTAATTTCAAACAATCCAAGGAAAGATGCAGCGAAAACTATAAAAATGATGAAGAACAAAATGTTTGGAACCCAGGAAGTGCTTAACCAGTTTCCAAACTCCGGTCCAAGGCCAAACAAGGAGAATACAAAGCCAAGTGAGGAATAAATAGCAATAATGCTCATTCCAAAGGTAAGCGCCCTACGAATTCCCTGAGCTCTGTTATCGCTACGTTTGGTGAAAAAAGTAACGGTCATTGGAAGCATTGGGAACACACAAGGAGTTACAACTGCAACCAAACCACCTAAAAATGCAACAAGTAAAAAGGCCAGAAAACTTCCTTTTGTTGAACTTGTTGCCTCTGCTGGCGGCTCTATAGCAGATGATGAATCAGCAGCGGCTGTTGAGTTGGAGCTTTCTACTGCCTGTGTATCTGCCGGAATGGTTGCTGTGGCTGGAGCAACCGGTTCAACAGTTGCCTCTTTGTTTGGTTCTGCTGTGGCTGTTTCCTTTCCTGATGTTTTTATCTTCCAAGTTAATTTGTCGTTATGGAGAACACATTGGCCGGTAACGGTTGAGCATTCCTGGTATTCCATTTCAACAGAAATCTCAGGATTGGCCTTTAAAATCTTTACTTTTTGCCTAAACTCGGCTTTTCCGGTAAAGGTTGAAACTTCCCCTTCGAATACCTCATCAAACTTTTTGTGACTTCCAATGGGTCGGGTTTTTCCAACAAGTTGATAGGAGGGGTCTTTTTTAAACTCAAGAAAAGCAACTATAGGGCCTACTTTATCGCTGAAATCATTGGAATAAATGTACCAGTCTTTGTCAATTTTACACGACATGATTAGCTCTACTTCATCACCTGGTTTAGGGTTTGAGGGTGAAAAGGATGTTGTCCAGGTTGGTTTTTGCTTCATTTGGGCGAACCCCAATAGGTTCATTCCCAAAAGAAAAAGCGATAGAAGTAATCTACGAAACTGCATAATTGCTTTTTTAGGTAATTGACAAAAATAGGTTTTAATTGGAATTGAGGTCTAAATCTAATCGTGAAATTCCGACCAAATTCACTAAATTAAATCCAAAAGTACGGCAGCGGTTACCGTTTGGGAGTAGCAATTGTTACGCCCGGGCTTTAAAATCCGTATGATTTCCTGCACTAAGCGCCATGTTGGGCCTGGTTTTTGTGTGCAAGAAAGAAGAACAGCAAACCGAGAACCTCATAATTTTGTACTATGCGCATACACTATTCAGTACTTGGATTAATTCTCTTTATTGCGGGCCAACTTCATGCACAAACAGACTCGGCTGCAATTAAACCAATTACTCCAAAACTTACAGTAACCCAATACATTGAGAAATACAGTGCAATAGCTGTTGACGAAATGTACCGCAGTAAGATTCCGGCAAGTATTACGCTGGCTCAGGGTATTTTGGAAAGTGGCAACGGGAATAGCCGTTTGGCAACAGAAGCCAATAATCATTTTGGAATAAAGTGCAAGGCTTCCTGGACCGGAGAAAAAGTGTATGAAGACGATGATGCGCCCCAGGAATGTTTCAGAAAGTATCCGGCGGCAATTGACAGTTACCGCGACCACTCCGATTTTTTGATGAAGAATTCCAGGTATGCGTTTTTGTTCGACCTGGACCCTAGCGATTACAAAGGTTGGGCGCATGGGTTGAAGAAAGCCGGATATGCTACCAATCCGCAGTATGCCGAGTTGCTGATAACCTTCATTGAAAAGCACAAGCTTAATAGGTTTGATGCCACAAAAATTAGTGAGGAGGAAGACCGTGAACTCAAGGAAGAGAAAGCACAGCAGCTGCTTGCCCATGGAAAGGAAATTGAGGTGAATGGAGTTCCCGGAATTGTTGCGAAAGCCGGGGATAGTTATGCCAGTATAGCCATGACCTACGATTTAAAAGTGCACCAGTTGTATCGTTACAACGATTTGAGTAAAGATGCCGTTTGCCAGCCTGGTGATACGCTTTATCTGAAGTCAAAAAAGAACAAAAACGACATTGCCATTCACCTGGTGGCTGGCACTGAAACCATGTACCTGATTTCTCAGCGTTATGCCGTTAAGCTTGAGAAATTGCTCGACCGAAATAAAATGCTTGTTGGAGAGGAACCAGAAATCGGGGAGCAAGTGTTTCTGAAAGATAATCGCAACGAAAAACCTAAATTAAGAGCAGCAATTCCCGCTGCCAAGACAGATTCTGCGCAAAAACCAGAGATCAAGCCGGATCCAGTTGTTGCAAAACCTGAAACTCAAGTGGTTTCTGCACCCAAAGATTCTGCACCCAATTTGGTTGTTTACGAAGACCCAAAGCGCAACCTTGAAACCTTACCCGTAGTAGAAACACCGGTAAATCGAATTGATAGCTTGCATGATTTTAGGGAAAACCTGAGCTTTTTCCATACCGTACAAAAAGGAGAAACCTTGTTTGGCATTTCTAGAAGATATGGGGTTCGGGTTGACGCAGTTAAATACCTCAATCTTCTTGAATCTGACAGTATTGGTGTGGGTCAGCGTTTGATTATTAATCCTGCAATTAAATCAGCAGATACCCGCGAGCCGCAGCGCATTCCCGGGGTGCATGTTGTGCGTGAAGGAGAAACCATATACAGCATTTCAAAAATGTACAACCTGAAACCAGCCGATATTCTGGCAACCAATAACTTGTCCGACAATCGAATTGGCATTGGTCAGCACCTGGTAATTGTTCCCGGACAGGCCCCAAACAAGCCCGAAAGCTTTATTTACACCTATTCGGCGGGAGAAACCTGGTTTAGCATTTCGCGAAAGTTTGGTTTGACAATAGAAGAACTTCGGAAATTGAATCCGAAAGCGCCGGAGGTTTTGCAAAGCAAAGGTTCCTTAAAAATCAGATAGGCAAAATAAAATGCAACGATTCCCTACTTTTTTTCATCAACAATAATCAGTAAACTTGTAATCCTGTATCAAAGGGCAAATTTGTGGATAACCTGTGGGTTTGACTTTTAGGTACAATCAACTAACCATTATGAAGAAAATAGTTTTACTTGGTTTGATTCTAGGAATGGGAACATTTGGCTTTAGCCAGACCCGCTTTGGTTTTGTAGCCAAAGATTATGACAATTTCAGTAATTCAGACGCAAATGCAGCTGTTGAGCTAATCGTTTGGCCTGAAAACTCAGATACACTTGATTTTGAAGTTGGCGCTACCGTTTCTAATCAGGATGGCTCAGCCTTGAATGGAATTCACTACAACTTCACACCTTTGGTTGCAAAATTTCCTGCCGGAACAAATCAGTATGATTTGAGCAATAGACGTCTGTTGCCAATCAACCTGATTCCAAATAGCGCTTTCTGGGGTAAAAAAGAGTTTACCCTAACGCTTACGAACCTCATAGGTGTTGTTGACGCCCAATTGCTTCACAACCAAAAAGTATTACGTGTGATAATTGATTATGATGGTTCATCAATTGGATTACCAAAACTGAGTGTAGAAGAGTATTCGTTGTATCCGGTTCCGGCATCCGATAAGCTGTATGTGGGTGGCGTAAAAGCCGAGCTTTACAAAGTTTATGACCTAAGCGGCAGATTGGTTCAGGAAGGTCCAAGTGCTGATAACAGCATCGATGTAAGTTCATTGATGCCGGGTATGTACATGCTCTATGCAAAAACAGACCGTGGAATGATTATCCAGAAGTTCATAAAAAATTAACCAAAATTTTTATTCCAGAAAGGCTGCATTCCAAACCGGGTGCAGCCTTTTTTCTTTCAAGCGTATGGAAACTCAGAAGCCTTATTTTATCATAGATTTTGATAGCACCTTTACTCAGGTAGAGGCAATGGAAGAGTTAGCGGCTATCAGCCTTAAAAATGATCCGGATCGCGAGCTGATTATCGAGAAAATAAGGCAGTTGACTGATTTGGCGATGGATGGTAAAATGCCATTTCCAAAAAGTTTGAAGGCCAGAATAGCACTGCTATCAGCTAAAAAATACCACATCCAAATGCTGGTAAACCGACTTCGGAAGCGAGTAAGTGTTTCGTTTGCCAGAAATAAAAACTTTTTCAAAGCTTACCAAGGGCAAATTTTAATTGTTTCGGGTGGATTTAAGGAATTTATAGAACCTGTTGTAAAGCCTTATGGAGTAAACCCTGAACAGGTTTTTGCCAATACCTTTTTGTTTGATAAAAAGAACAACATCATAGGGGCCGATGAAACCAATGTGCTTGCCATGGAACAAGGCAAGGTAAAGTTGCTCAGGCAATTGAAATTGAAGGGAAGAGTGATTGCAATTGGAGATGGTTATACCGATTACGAACTGCTTGCATCGGGTCAGGCTCATGAGTTTTTTGCCTTTACCGAGAATATTGCCCGACCTCTCGTTATTCAAAAAGCAAAGCGTGTTGCATCCTGTTTGGATGAGATTCTTTACCAGGAAAAGTTGCCCATGGCAATTTCGTATCCAAAAAGCAGAATTAAAGCAGTTTTGTGGGGAGAACCCTGCTATGAAGCAGAAAACGAGCTTAAAAAGGAAGGCTATCAGATTTACAAGGTTCCGGCAAATGCCAATTCAAGCATGATGAGTAAGATTAAGCAGGCGAATTTGTTGGTTTTTCATCCGGCAGTTCCTTACCAGAAAGTGCTGACTGAAATGCCTACCAAGCAATTGGCAACAGCTGTCTGGGGTGAGGTTATTAATCCTGAATTTTCATCCCATTTGGCATTATCGGGAACGGCACTTATTAGTCCGGCTCATTCACATTCCAGAAGTGTTGCGGAATTGGCCTTATTGATGATGTTGAATCTGTTTAGGCAAAAACAGGAAGAACTTTTAGGAAAGACTTTGGGAATAATCGGATATGGTCATAGTGGTTCCCTATTATCATTAATGGCTGCCAATTTGGGCATGCAGGTTTTATATTTTGATAAAGAAGAGAGACCACCATTGGGGAACGCCATGCAATTGAAAACACCCCAAGAGGTAATCAGAAAGGCCGATGCTTTGGTGGTTTTAATGGATAAAACCTATCTCGGAAATTTGGCTTTTGGCTTGCGTGAAATCAAGCAAATGAAATCGGGTGCTATACTCATTCACCTAAGTTATGATGAACTGATAGATTCGGAGGCCGTAAAACAGATGCTAGAGCAGCAAAAGCTCGGAGGATTTGCAATGGATTGTTTAAGCGAGCGAACCTTTAAGAAAATTCGCACATTGAAAAATTCCTATATAACCCTAAACGAGCGGCTTAATACCCATCAAACTACCACAAACATCGCCAATGCTGTTTGCAAAGGCTTGATTGATTTTGTAAATACAGGAAGCACCAGTTTAAGCGAAAATTTCCCTCGCATAAGTTTACCCCCTTTGCAAACAGGACATCGGTTTATTCATATTCACAAAAATGTACCTGGGGTTCTGGCGTGCATAAACAGCATTCTTGCCGAATCTAAAACCAATATCAGCGGGCAATACCTGAAAACTAACGATGAGATTGGTTATGTAATAACCGATGTGGACAAAGACTATTCAGAGAGTGTATTGCAGGAACTAAAACGTGTTCCCTCCACCATTCGGTTTAGGGTATTATATTGAAAGCTCTTTACTTCTCTGTCTCAAGGCCTCGTAAAGTGCAATTCCGGCTGCAACAGAAACGTTTAGCGAGCTAACCCCAAAATCCATAGGAATTTTGGATAGGTAAGTGCACTTGCGAATCAAATCGTTGCTGATACCCGTTTCTTCGTTCCCCATAACAATGGCTAATGGGCCGCACAAATTGGTTTCTTCAAGCGTATGCTTCGTTTTTTCAGTACAAGCAACCGTTGTAAAACCACTTTGATTCAACAGTTCAAGACTGGTTTTCAAATGTTTTTCACGGCAAATTGGAATTTTTAGCAATGCCCCGGCAGAGGTTTTTACTGCGTCTTCATTCACCGGTGCTGTTTCAGTAAATGGAATTACAATGGCATCCACACCCGCACACAAGGCTGTACGAGCAATTGCTCCCAGGTTCCTAACATCGGTAAGTCGATCTAGAACCAGAATAAACGGGTCTTTTCCGCTTTCATACAAGGTAGGAACCAAATTTTCGAGTTTGTGGTAACTAACCGGGGAGATAAATCCGCAGATTCCCTGATGGTTTTTTGTTCCCATGAAATCAAGTTTTTCCCTCGGAACAAATTGAATAGGAATATCTGCTTTCTGGCAAAGGTTTCGAATATCATCAAAAAGAGGGTTGCGAATCCCTCTTTCTGCTTGAATCTTTATGAAATCACGACCTGCATCCAGTGCTTCTTTCACTGCATGCAGGCCGTAAATCAATTGCTTATTGTTGGCTTTGTACATGGTTACATACCAGCCTGAAGAGAATCAACTCTGGTTTTGAAATTGCTTGAAAGTTCGGTTTGCTTGTTAAACTCTGCCATTTGAGCCAGGTAGCCCATAATCTGCATGTTCTCATCAATTTCAGGACGTACCAGGTTTTTCTTCTTACCAAAGCTTAGGTAGTATTTTCCACGCTCTTCAAAGAAGTTGAACAACTCTTTGCTAAGTGCATTGGCTTTGTCTGTGGCTCCTGCCATGTAGTAGGCTTCCACAAGTCTTACGGTGAAAACATCGTACTGAATCTGGTCTTTTGGAAGCGATTTCAGGCAATAATCAATAGCCTTGATGGCCGAATCTTTTTTGCCTTCCATTACCAAAGCTTCAGCCAAACGGAAGAAAATGTTTCTAAAGTTTTTGGTTTGACGAAGAATGGTTTCATCCAGGTAGACTCCAGGTGCTCCCATATTCCCCCACTTGAATTTATTTACCAGGTTATCGTACAGCACAGTTGTGTTGATGCGACCGGTATTGCCTTCCTGCGTATTGGTATTTACAATTGGTACAAGGCGGTAAGTTAGTCCCTCAAGCTGGAAGTATGGTTGCAAGTTCAGGTAAACATCGCTGCCTGTTGTAATGGCCCAGTAAATTGGACGAGTTTGGTAATTATTTGCAATGATATCAAGCAGAATCAAGTCAGCTTTCATCAAGGTGCTGTTTCCAATTTCCCATTTGATGCTATCTACAATAAATGGAGCATCCTCCGGACGGACAACTCCGTTTTTAAGCATTGTTTCTTTGTCAACTTTCAGGCTAAAACGCTTGGTTGGATAGTAGCGAAGTGATTCTCCACCCTGGCTTTGCACGGATCCCATTGGGTCGTTATCGTCACCAATAAAGTGAATGATGTTTTGTAATGGATAATAATCACGGTTGTTGATGCCGTACTGGCGCTGCAATTCAGGGTTTTCGTAATGAACTACATAATCACGTGTTCCTTGCTTGTACTGCTCTGATTTCAAGCTAAAATCAACAGGTTTTGAGCCATATGCAGAACGCTTTAATCCATCTGTGTACCAATCGGTATTCAATAAACTCATGTTGATTACACGAACATCTGAGCGAATTCCTTCTACATTCTGCGCGTACCACAATGGATAGGTGTCGTTATCGCCATTGGTAAATAAAATGGCGTTTGGTGCACATGAGTTGAGGTAGTTTTCTGCAAAGTTCAAAGCAGTGTATCTGTTTGAGCGGTTGTGATCGTCCCAGTTTTGCTGTCCCATCAATACAGGAACCGCAACAAGACTAAGAATACCGGCAGAAGCCGCTGCCACATTTCGATTTATTTTCTTACCTAAGAAATCAACCAAGGCCAATACCCCAAGTCCAATCCAAATCATGAAGGTTTGGTAAGAACCTACATAGGCATAATCTCGCTCGCGAGGCTGGTGGGCAGGGAAGTTTAGGTATAGGATAATAAAAAATCCGGTGAACAAGAACAGTGTACTTACAACTACAGCATCCTCTTTAGCATTTTTGAAGTGATACCACAAACCAATCAAACCAAGAATAAGCGGTAGGAAATAGTATTTGTTATTGGCTTTGTTGTTTTTAATGCTATCTGGAGCTTTGCTAATAGGTCCCAATCTACTTTCGTCCAGAGCTTTGATACCACTCTGCCAATTGCCTCGCACGATATCTCCATATCCTTGTTCATCGTTTTGACGACCAATAAAGTTCCAGAAGAAATACCTCCAGTACATGAATCCCAACTGATAGCTAAGCAGGAAGTCTACGTTCTTTCCAAAAGTTGCTTTTTTGCCTTCAGGAATTTTCTCCCATTCTCTGTAAGCGGCAACGTAGTCAGGACGGTCAGCCCACATCCTTGGGAAGATTGTACAATCTTTAGGGTCGTAAACGCGCTCCAACTTTTCGCCGGTTTCAACATACTTGCCATCAAAGCCTTTGGCATATTGCATGTTTCCTTTTTTAACATCAATAACCTTGGCATAGAAGTATTGACCATAAACCAATGGGTTTTCTCCATACTGCTCGCGGTTTAGGTAGCTCAACAAGGCAAAAGGCTGTTCAGGGTCGTTCATGTCGATTGGCGGATTGGCCAAAGAACGAATGATAATCATGCTATACGAAGAGTAACCAATGATTACAAACGAGAAGCACAATACTACCAGGTTAACCATTTGCATGGCAGCCTCGCGTTTGAACACCAGGTAATAAATCGCCGCAGTAACTATAGCCCAGAAAAGTGCTGTTACACCGCTGGCATTGATAATAAACGATGAGAATACCAAGATTCCATAGCTTCCAACTGCAATGTATAAGCTGGTTTGGCTGCGGGTATGGGTATAATGAATTGCAGAACCTATCAGTGCTAATAGAATTACAATCAAAAGCAAGGCTCCGGAGTTGTAAAACATACCAAGACTATTTACTGTGAAATAATCAAGTTTGGTAGCCAAGCCTGGTAAGCCAGGGATTATGCCAAACTGAACAATTCCAATGGCCAAAACGGCTACGGCTGAAGCACGTAAGAATCCGGAAGTAGTGAATTTATTTTGTTTGAAATAAACCACGTAAACAATTGCAGGAATTACAAGGAGATTCAATAAGTGAACACCAATGGCAAGTCCAATTAAGTAAGCAATCAAAACTAGCCAACGATTTGCAGTTTGTTCTCCTGCAATATTTTCCCATTTCAAGATACACCAAAATGTAAGTGTGGTAAAGAAGGATGAAGAAGCATAAACTTCTGCTTCAACCGCCGAGAACCAAAAGGTATCCGAAAAGTTCAGGGTTAAAGCGCCAACAATTCCTGAAAACATGATGGCAATGCTTTGCCAGCCTTCTGCTTCACCCGATTTTACAAGCATTTTCTTTGCTAAATGCGTAATCGTCCAAAACATGAACATTACGGTAAGTGCACTGGTTACAGCTGAAACCATATTTACCCAGAATGCTACTTTAGAAACGTCGGCTCCTGCCATTAAGCTAAATACACGGCCAATCATCAAAAAGAGAGGTGCTCCCGGAGGATGGCAAATCTGTAAGCGATAAGAGGCAGAAATAAATTCACCACAGTCCCAAAAACTAACAGTTGGTTCAAGGGTTAACGTGTAGGTTGCCAGTGATACCAGAAACAGTATCCATCCCAGCACATTGTTCGTCAGATTGTATTTGTTCATTGCAACGCAGGTTGATTCAATAGTCATGTACACCTAGTTCGTGTAAAGGTTCAGGTTTTGGCAAAAACCAGTCCTCACCTGAAAAGGCGTAACAGGCAAACATAAAAGAATTTGAATAAGCCGCCAAATGCGGAATAAGAAAGGGAATTTAATTTGTTGAATGTGCTCGATTGCTAGTCGGGAAAAACAGCAGATTCGTGCACAACTTTAATCATACAGGCTGTATCAGCACTTGATAACCAGGCCCATTCTTTACTTTCTAGTAAAATCGCGCTGCATTTTGTTTCTTTGTAGCCCAAATCCATCCAAAATTCTGAACCTGTGACGAATAAAGTTGTTGTAATTGGTGCCGGAGCCGCAGGCTACTTTTCGGCGATTACCTGTGCCCAGAACAATAAAAATCTGGAAGTAATCTTAATGGAACGTGGTTCCAAGACCTTACAAAAGGTAAAGGTTTCGGGAGGAGGCAGGTGCAATGTTACACATGCTTGTTTTGATTTGAAGCAGCTTTCCCAAAGTTATCCGAGGGGAGAGAAGCAATTGAAAAGCGCTTTTAGCCGCTTTCAACCCAAAGATACTGTTGAATGGTTTGAATCCCGAAAGGTAAAGCTGAAAACTGAACCGGATGGGCGCATGTTTCCGGTTACCGATAATTCACAAACCATTATTGATTGCCTTGAAAAGGAAGCAGAAAAAGCCGGAGTTAAGCTTATGCTTTCAAGTCCTGTTCGCAAGCTGGTTCCTGCTTTCCATGGTGGAATAGACTTGTACCTTGAGTCTGGAGAGAAAATCCATTGCAAACGCGTGATTGTAGCTACCGGTGGAAATCCGAACCGTGAAAGCTTTAATTGGCTTCGGGAACTTGGTCATAGGATAGAAACGCCCGTTCCATCTTTGTTTACGTTTAATATTCTGGATAAAGAACTTCATGCCTTAAGTGGTATTAGTGTAAATACAGCCAGAATTAGAATCTTGGAAACCAAACTTGAGGTTTCAGGTCCGGTTTTGATTACGCATTGGGGACTTAGTGGTCCAGCGGTTTTAAAATCTTCCTCCTTGGGTGCTCGCATTCTTGCCGAGAAAGACTATCAGTTTCAGGTAGAAGTAAACTGGCTTGAAGGAAAAAAAGAAGATTCCGTTCGCCAGGAGTTAATGAACTTAAAGGCTGCAAACCCAGCCAGACAAGTGGCGGGATTATTTCCATTTACCTTACCCAAAAGGTTGAGCGCTTATTTAATGGAGAAAGCCGGGATAAACGATCAGGCAAACTGGGCAGAAATCAGCAAGGAGCAGGTGAATCAGCTTATTCGTTGTTTGATGTACGATACTTATTCTATTGAAGGAAAAACAACTTTCAAGGAAGAGTTTGTTACCTGTGGAGGCGTACATCTAGATGATGTTGATTTCAAAACCATGGAAAGTAAGCGCTGCAAAGGGCTTCATTTTGCCGGCGAAGTTTTGGATATAGATGGAATAACTGGTGGCTTTAACTTTCAGGCTGCTTGGACAACAGGATTCATTGCCGGAAAAGCAGCTTCCGCTGAATAGAAATTCGGTCCCGCTTAAGTTCAATTAGTTATCCAGCCAATTTTGTAATTCTTCAGGCTTGGAGGTGCCAATGAGCAATAAGTCTCCGTTTTCAAATTCAAGTTGCAATCCCCAATTTCCTTTTACATTAAAGGCTCTGTTTTTTCTCGAGAAACCGCGAATTCCCCAGCCTCCATATTCTCGTAGCGGACTGTATTGTCTCACACCCATGCGCTTTATTTCGTTCCAGGAATAAAACCTGCTCTTAAAATGAAAGGGAAAAAACTGTATCCGGATTCCGTCTTCATCAATGGTGGTTTCTAAGCGAAGTACCAAAAACAGCAAGGCCATTACCAGCATAATAATGCTAGACCCAACCAAACCAGTGGCAGAATCTTGTGAATATGCGCCGGTAAAGTAGGGAATATAGGGCAAGGTTCCCGTTCCTATCAATACAACCCAAACCCACCATTGCGTAAAACGCTGGCTTTCTCTGAATGGTTCCTTTTTGTTTTTCATGCTGCAAAATTAGTTTTCTTTTCCGTTCCCTCCATTAGCTCTCAATCCCTTAATTTTGCGCCTTATGACAGAACCTAAACGTTACCTCATTACCGCTGCCCTTCCTTATGCCAACGGTCCCGTACACATTGGCCATTTGGCCGGTTGTTATTTACCGGCCGATACCTATGTCAGGTACCTTCGGGCTTTGGGAAAGGATGTTGTTTTTATTTGCGGAAGTGATGAACACGGGGTTCCAATTACCATAAAAGCAAAAAAAGAGGGCGTGTCACCACAGCAAGTGGTTGATAAATACCATCAAATCATGCAAGACGCTTTTCGTGACTTTGGTATTGATTTCAGCTTTTATGGAAGAACAAGCTCGACAGTGCATCACCAAACAGCGGCAGAGTTTTTTAAAAACTTATATGAGAATAAGGTTTTTGTGGAAGAGGTTACTAGGCAATACTTTGATGTAGAGGCTGGTCAATTTCTTGCCGACCGCTACATCACAGGTACTTGCCCGCGTTGTGGAAACCCAAGTGCTTATGGCGACCAATGCGAAAAATGCGGAACTTCACTTAACCCAACAGACTTAATTAATCCAAAATCAGCACTCAGTGGGAATACCCCGGTATTAAAAGAAACAAAAAACTGGTTTCTACCCATGGGTGAAATCCAACAATCTGAAGCTTTTCAATCCTATATAAAACGCTTCGAAAACTGGAAAAGCAATATCAAAGGGCAATGTGCAAGTTGGCTAAACGAGGGCTTACAATCTAGGGCAATGACGCGCGATTTGGATTGGGGCGTTCCTGTTCCAGTAGAAGGAGCAGAGGGCAAGGTTTTGTATGTTTGGTTTGATGCCCCAATTGGTTATATAAGTGCAACCAAAGAGTATTTTGATTCCTTGGGTAAGCCTGAAGAATGGAAAACATATTGGCAAAACGAGGAAACATCACTCATTCACTTTATTGGAAAAGACAATATTGTGTTTCATGCCATTATTTTTCCGATGATGTTAATGACACATGGTGGCTACAATTTGCCTGTAAATGTGCCTGCAAATGAATTCTTAAATCTTGAAGGTGATAAAATCTCAACCAGCAGGAATTGGGCTGTTTGGCTTCATGAATACTTAATGGATTTTCCCGGAAGGCAAGATGAATTGCGCTATGTTTTAACAGCCATTTCACCCGAAACCAAGGATTCTGAATTTACATGGAAAGACTATCAAACCAGAGTGAACAGTGAATTGGTGAGCATTTTCGGCAATTTCGTTAATCGCGTTGCTGTTCTAATTCACAAATATTACGAAGGTTTGGTACCTGATTCGCCAGGTTTAATTGATGAAAAACTGGTTGCAGCAAATGCGGTTCTTGAAAGGGATATTCGTCAATCCGTTACAAAGATGAATGACCTTCTTGATCAGGTTCGTCTGCGTGATGCACAAGCAGAATGGATAAACATTGCGCGTGCAGGGAATAAATTTTTAGCCGATACCGAGCCTTGGAAGTTGATAAAAACCGATCCTGAATCGGTTAAAACGCTTTTGTTTAATGCCCTTCAAGTTTGTTCAAAACTTGCTATTGGAGCAAGTGTTTTCCTTCCCAAAACAGCGGAAAGGCTTTTCAACATGTTTGGGTTAAACAACAGAAGTTGGAACATGTTGGATGAAGAGGTGTTAGTTCATAGTGGACAACGAATCCAAACACCGGAAATTCTTTATAAACCGGTTGAAGATGGGGAGATAGAAACTCAACTCAATAGACTTGCTGAGATAAAAAAAGTGCAAGAATCTGTTCCCCAAAAAGCCACATTACACGAACTTAAACCGGCAATTACTTACGAAGATTTCGACAAAATTGACCTTAGAGTTGGTCGGGTATTGGAAGCGGAGCGTGTTCCAAAAGCCGATAAATTACTGAAATTAACGGTGGATCTAGGGTTTGAAAAAAGGACCATTTTATCGGGAATTGCCGAATACTATCAGCCTGATGAACTTGTTGGGAAACTTGTAACAGTTGTTGCTAATCTAGCTCCACGTAAAATCAGAGGAATTGAGTCGCAAGGAATGTTGTTGATGGCAGGAAATGATTTTGGAAAGCTTTATTCTGTTAGTCCGGAAAAGGATATTGAACCCGGGTCGGTTGTGAAATAGATTTCTAATTTTGAAACGTAATTTTAACGAGTTCCTTCTTTTTGTTTAGCCAGAAAATGGAACTTTTATCTAAAGCGATATTGCTAGAATAATCCTGTTTTCCCAGGTCATGATGCCAGATCATATTGGACTTTTTTAAATCTACTACAACGTATTGCAGGTTTCCATTTCTAATAATGTATCCCTCAACAAGCGGTGTTTCTGAGATGGGCTTTAAAATGTGTATCCAAGAAATTCCCGGAATAAGACTTGAAAGATTAAAGGTCTCCCCGTTTAGTGAAACCATTGGACTAGTTCTGGTATAGAATAGATTACCGCTAACAAAATAGTCAAACAGTATATTCGGCTGATTAATAGCATCCACCCCATTGAAGTCAATTGCGGGTTCAATTATGAAGTTTCGTATTCCGGTTTCCTCCAGTTGTTTTTTGTTAATGTTATATACTCCAATTGTTCTTTTCACTTTGTAAATAGTATCATTTTCCGGCTTTTGTTTTAAACCAATTAATAGGAGCGAATCATTTAACGGAATATACGTTTGATAGTCTGGTAAGAGGGGAAGGGAATTCGAATGGGTTTGGTAAACGCTGTCAAAAGAAAGTAGGTCTAATTTGAATGAACTTTCATTTTTTAACTTTTTAAAATAGAAGTGACCCCATTCTGTTGATAGGATTTCTGAAGTATCGTTGGGGTCAAAAAAGAAAAAGTCTAAGGCACAGCCTATTCCAAATTCGTTTGCCTGAAGATTCCTGAAATTAAACATTTTCATTGGAATCGGATAAGCATTAAAGGTTTCTATTATTTCATCTTCTTTCAAATTTGTTTTTCCCAATACATTCAAGCAGCTGCGTACTAGTTTCCTGTTGTTGAACAAGTAGATAGAGTCCAATGATTTATCCTTCAGATTCTGAATATATATCCTATCATTTTTTATCCAGCTTAAAAGGAACAACTTATTTCCTTCAATCGCTAGGTCAAAGCGTCCCGGAAAACTTCTTATTCTTGGAATTTGTACCTTTTGAACAATTACCTCATTATGAAGCATAATACCTTTAATCGTTTCAAGGTAGTTAGGCAATTCATTCAACTGAAAACCAAGTTTTAACGTGTCGTTTATTTCAAGACTAAGAACAGGAAACTTGGAGTTTTCATTTCCAAAATTTAACTTTTGATAGAGTTTGCTATCAACCAGGTATTCATTGAACTTAAGCCCAAGCTCCGCCTCAGAAAATGCTTTAAGTTGAGCATTGGTTAGGTTCCCTTCATCGGCTATAAAAGTAATTGGGATTTTAGGGTCCCAATCACTTAAATAAGCTTTAATTGATAAGTTGCAAAGTGTACAATTGTTGAAGTTAACCGATAAGTACAGTTTTTTGTTGGGTTTCCCATTGAGGGAAACAACTAGGCAAAATAATAGGACTAGAGCCAGTAAGTGTCTATACTTTCCTTCCTTCATTTTTGGTAAGATGCAATTTAAAACTTTCAAGTTAATAACTAAAAATCATAAGTAATGCTTGTTACGCCCTAAACTTTTTTACAGGACACACAAAAAATAGCTACCTAATTATCAGGATATTGTGAAGTTTTTTTGAATCTTTTACTCCGTTCATGTACGAAAAGCGCCGCTTGTCGTTATTAAACCCAAATTCCAACTTATGCAGTAAACACATTTACACTTCCTCATTTTCCACCCTTAAATTCTTAAAGCTATGAGAAGTGTAGTGTTTGGAGGCCTTATGATTGCCTCGTTACTGCCCTGGAAAGCCCAGGCAGATGTGTTGATGAACATGAATGAAGCGTACAAAAACCGCTCCATCAACATTCAGGTTATTGGAACAGGAACCGCCTACCGTCAGGCAATGGTTCGTATCAAAAACACCCTCCCATTTACTGTAGCGATTCAAGTTGAAGCCGGTAGAAGATTTATCGCTTTTCGTAAAGAGGTTCGCGACTTGTTGGTTACCAAAAATGATTTTGTTAGGGTCCCGCCTTTTACTACTGTAGAAAAAGTGGTTTACTCGCTTGATTGCGAAAAAAACGACCGCAAAGCCACAAGAGGTGATTTGTTTAGTATTGGAAAAATGGCCGAGCCTGAATTGGTTCAATTAGCCCAGGCCATTGAAAAAAATGGGTTATGGGACAGAGAAGGGGCTCAGGATGCTGTGTATGTGTTAAGTGATGGTCAAGACCTAAACAATTTGCCTGTTCAAGATTGGAACCGCAACGAGCAATGGAAGGAGATTCTTGCAGGAATTCAACCACCCATTCAAGCTCCTGAAGAGGAAACCACTTTAAAAGGAATTAAAGCAAGTGCGAAACCAATTAATGCAGAAAGTAAAGCTGAATCGGATAAAGCAACCATACTAAATGAATCGGAACCCGACACTAAAACTCCTGAACCTGAAAAAGCTGTAGCATCAAAAAAGGTTGTTTACCAAGTAAAGCAAAACCACAAGTTCAGTCTGCCTTCTGATGGAACTGTTTCCTTGATTCTTTATGATCCAGGCAACGAAAAAGCCCTTGATTTGATAAAGAACAAGAAAATGAAAAAGGGAAAACACGAACAGAAAATTGAATTCAACCCGGAAACAGTAAAAAACGGGTCTTATGCCCTAAGGCTTTTCTTAAATGGGGAAATGATAGACGAGAAGCGAATGCACCTAAGCGCCAAAAACTAAATTAGGTGGAAAAGAAGCAAGCCGGGCACTCAGTGACCCGGCTTGCTTCTTTTTATTTCCAGGTATAAGTATTTTTAAGTCCTTTCGCTGTAATATTTTGTAAAAAATTGTAATACAAACAAATAGGACACGTTTGAGAGAATTTTTTATTTAAATCCAATAAAAAAAAGGGTTGAAATTATGGTTCTGACATAAACATTCTTTTGCTTGCTACCTCATTGAAAAATTATGTCAAGACTAAAAGATAAAGTTGCCATCATTACCGGTGGCGCATCGGGAATTGGTTGGGTTACAGCGCAACGTTTTGCTAAAGAAGGTGCCATTGTTCAAATTTGGGATGTGCAGGTTGAAAAAGGGAAAGCATCGGTTGAAAATCTAAGGTCGGCGGGATTTCCTGCAGATTTTTACGAAGTAAATACCGCATCCTGGGAATCTGTTTCAAGAGCAACTCAACTCGTTTTTGCTAAGTACAGCAGAATTGATATTCTGATAAACAATGCAGGCATTACCCGGGATGCAACCCTTGCCAAAATGAGTATTGAAGATTGGCAGAAGGTAATAGATGTAAACCTTACAGGTGTTTTCAACTGTTCAAAAGCAGTTTCTGCAATCATGACGGAAACCGGTTACGGACGTATAATCAACACCAGTTCGGTAGTTGCGCTGTATGGCAATTTTGGGCAGAGCAACTATGTTGCGGCAAAGAGCGCATTAATTGGGGTTACCAAAGTTTGGGCAAAAGAGCTGGGCAAGAAAGGAATTACAGTAAATGCGGTAGCTCCGGGGTTTATAGAAACCGATATGATTAAAACCGTTCCTGAAAAAGTGATTCAGGGGATTGTTGCGAAAACACCAGTGCAACGTCTTGGAAAACCCGAAGAAATAGCCTCGGCTTATGTTTTTCTTTCCTCAGATGAAGCAGCCTATATCAATGGCCATTGCCTGAGTGTTGATGGTGGAATAACCCTTTAATTCAATTCCTGTGAATAACGCTGTAATCCTCGGAACTGGCGCTTATGTTCCTTCAAGAGTAATTCCCAATTCCTGGTTTAACCAGCAACTGGGAGAGGATGTGGATACCTGGTTAAAAGCCAATGTAGAAATTTATGAACGAAGGTGGTGTGAGGAAAACGAAAGTACGGCCGATTTGTGCGAAAAAGCGGCACGCATGGCTCTTACCAATGCAGGTATTTCTGCAAATGAGCTGAGCATGGTAATTGTTGCAACCGATACACCCGAATACATTTCACCATCAACAGCCGCAGTTGTTCAATACAGAATTGGCGCTGAACATGCAGGAAGCTTTGATTTGAATACTGCTTGTGCCGGTTTTGTTGCAGCTTTCGATACGGCAAGTAAATTTATTCAAGCCGATAAAAGACACCAGCATATTCTTGTGATTGGCGCGTATGCCATGAGTAAATACCTGGATATGTTGGACAAGAAAACGGTGACCTTGTTTGCAGATGGAGCAGGAGCAGTGGTGCTAAAAGCTGTGCCAAACACCGAGCGTGGAACCATGATTTCGATCCAACGAACCAAAGGTGAATACCACGACTGGATGGGCATTTATGGTGGAGGAACCCGATTTCCACTAAATCAACAAGCCATTGCTAATAAAGACCACTTGCTCAAGTTTGTGAAGAAATTTCCTAAAGAGTTAAATCCAACCATGTGGACTGAAATGGCGGATCAAATGTGCAAGGACGCGGGTATTTCTGTTCAGGATGTAAGTCTGTTTGTGCTAACTCAAATCAATGTGCATGCCATTCGTGAAACACTTACCTTGCTTAAGGTTCCCGTTGAACGTGCAATTACCAATATGCATTATTTTGGTTATACAGGGTCTGCCGCCATTCCAATGGCCTTGCATCGGGCAATTGAAGAAAAGAAAGTTGAAAAGGGACAGTGGATTATGATGATTGGTTCTGGTGGGGGACTTGCTTTTGCTGGAACTCTCCTAAAATATTAATTCCATGGATACAGCAGGTTCGCTTTCAGTTGCTACGTTTTGGATGCTAATTGCCTACATGACGCTGGTTTTGATTCTGGTAATCCGTGGAGCTATGAAAACAAAAACCTTGAGCGATTATGCCATGGGTAGTATCCAGTTCTCTCCCTTCATGGTTGGACTGTCTGTAGCAGCGGCAATGACATCTGCGGCTACTTTTATTATTAATCCGGGAATTGTTGCGGTTTATGGCTGGAGTGCCTTTTTAAGCTATGGAATTTTTCTTCCGCTTGCAGCTTTAGCCGCTTTAGTTGTGCTTAGTAAAAAGTTCAGGCAACATGGAGAAAGCACCGGATCACAAACACTTCCGCAATGGATAGGTAACCGCTTTAATAGCAAATCGCTTCGGAATTGGTTTGCTTACCTGAGTATTCTTTTGCTAACTTTTCTTGTGCTGATTTGTGTAGGTTTAACTCAAGTAATTTCCGCAGCCTTAAATGCAGATAGCATCTTGGTGCTTTGGCTGGTAATTGCTTTTATCTTTGGATACATGATGTTTGGAGGAGCTAATATTATGGTTTACACAAATACTATTCAAGCTCTTGTTATGATTGTGGTGGCATTGATTCTGCTCTTTTCAGGATTGGAAAATTTTAGCTCGGGCTGGGCTGGTTTTTTTAATCGTCTGCAAGCCATAGACCCTTTACTTACAGCTTCTACCAGACCAGATTCTCCCTTATTCAGAGATTATTTTGAAATCATTTTTGCTCAGATGATTATTGGATTTGCAGTGGTTTGTCAACCGCATATCATCACCAAATCCATGCTGCTAAAAAGTGATGCACAGGTGAATAAATACTTAACCGTTGCGGTACTTGTGCAAACCTTATTTTTTCTGGTAGTGTTTGCCGGTTTCTATGCCAGGTTAATGTTTCCTGAGTTGAGTGTGGATGGAAGTAAACTGGCAACAGATAAAATCATGTCGGTTTTTGTAGTGAAACGCTTTCCAATTGTGGTGAGTTTATTGGTGATAATGGGATTACTTGCAGCAGGAATTTCTACGCTTGAAGGCTTGATCCAATCGCTCTCTACCACATTGGTAAGTGATGTGTTTAAGCCTTTGTTTCCAAGTGTTGAAGAACAAAAATGGTTTTGGTTTCACAAGCTCACCATTGTCATGTTGGCAATGGCAACCGGATTTTTGAGCATGCAGCAGCTGATGTCGCCAAACTTTAGTGTGGCCATGTTGGCCCAGAATGGAGTATATGCCTTTTTTGCTTCTGCTGTTGTTCCTGTTTTTTGCGGTTTGTTTTTCCCCAAAACCTCGTCCTCTAGTTTGATGCTAGCTGCAGTACTCGCCATTTTCACCCATTTCTCGGTGTATTATTTTTCGTTAACCCCCTATATGCAAGCAACGGTAAAGAACCCCGCGATTCCTGCTTCATTAGGGATTTTGGTATCGGCATTAACAGTTCTTTTATTCGGCTTTTTTGGAAGATTTAAAAAAATTGAACAATGAAAACGGATTGGTTAAGTAAATGGGCGCTCTATCAACCCGAAAAAACCGCCCTGCGCGAGCTGGAAACCGGCTTGTCCTACTCGTATGCAGAACTAAACAGGCGAGCAAACGGACTTTTGCATGAACTGCGTCAAAGAGGGCTTAAACCAGGAGATCGGGTTGCTATGTTGGCCGAATTTAGTTTGGCCACTTTTTCCTTGTTTGCTGCTGCTCAAAAAGGAGGCTTTATTCTGGTTCCATTGAATTACAGGTTAACCAAACCAGAACTAGAGTATATCCTAACAGACAGCAATCCAACATTGTTGTTGGCAGAAGAAAAGTACATGCAGCAGGCTATGCAACATCAGGTGCCTGTTGAATCATTATCTGTTTGGCAGGAATGGGTTGGTAGTCCGGATGAGCCGGAGACTGAGGTTTCGTTTGATGCTCCACTTTTCTTGTTGTACACTTCCGGCACAACGGGTTTCCCAAAGGGTGCCTTGTACACACATAGAATGGCCTTTTGGAACAGTCTGAATACGATGCTTAGACTTCAACTCAACGGCTCCGATTCCACCTTGTTGTGTATGCCTTCTTTTCATACCGGAGGCTGGAACGTATTGGCAACTCCGCTCCTTCATGTTGGTGGAACCATTCATATTCTCAGGAAGTTTGATGCTGGCATGGTGTTAAAAGGTTTGCAAGAAGACCAGATTACTCAGTTTATGACTGTGCCAACCATGACACGTATGCTGGTGGAGCATGAATTGTTTACTCAGGCAAAGTTTGGCGCACTAAGAAATTATATCGTGGGTGGAGAAGCCTTACCGCTTAGTTTGATTGAAACCTGGGCTTCTAAAGGTGTTTATATTCGGCAAGGCTATGGGCTAACTGAAGCTGGTCCCAATATTACCTCATTGCCCGCAGTTGATGCCATTCGCAAGCGCGGGTCAATAGGTTTCGTAAATTTTTATGTGGATTACAGGCTGGTGAACGACGCTGGTGAAGATGCACAGATTCTTGAAAAAGGAGAACTTTGGCTGAAGGGTGATGTGGTTTGTCCCGGTTACTGGCGGAATGAAAAAGCAAATCTTAGTTCGTTTGATGGTCCTTGGTTCAAAACGGGTGATGTCTTAATTCGCGATGAGGAAGGCTATTTGTTTTTGGTTGACCGAAAGAAGAACATGTTCATCTCGGGGGGTGAAAACGTATATCCGGCTGAAATTGAAAAGGAATTCCGCAAGCACGAAGAAATTGTTGAGATAGCCGTCATTCCTGTTCCCGATACCAAATGGGGAGAAGTTGGATTGGCCTATTATACAACTCATAACGGAATACCACTTTCAGAGGAAGAACTTAGGAGATATGGCAAAAACAGTCTTGCATCATTTAAAGTGCCCAAGTACTTTGTTCACCTTAGCTCAATGCCACACAACGATGCAGGCAAACTGGATAAGCGTGCTTTACAAGCCTTACCTTTTAATCCGCTGCCATGAAGCCCAAACTCGCCATATTCACCAAGTTTTGCGATGAACTGCTTCCTCTTGAAATTCATTACCTAAGTGGGGTTTTGAAAAGGGAGGATACACAACTGAATGCTATTTTTGAGAAGATACTTCGTGAAGCAGATAAAGAAACAAGACTTTATGGTTTTGATGAACGCGTAGATAAGCGGAAGTATTCCTTTCTAAAAATCCATTTGAGTCGCTTGCTTGAACAGGCGGATGTGGACCATTTCCTTACTAGAATTCAATACTTTGATGCACGCGTTCAATCGGATAATATTACCCAAGATGACGAGAAAGAATTGATGAAAATGATGGCAAGCATCAGCAATCGCCATTATCATTTTATGCGCTTTTTTGAGTTAATGCTTCACTTCAGGCAATACTTGCTCATTCGAATTCGTATTCAACCTTATGAAGAGGTGAACAAATGGATTGAGAACTACGGGAATGCTTATGCAAATAGTATAGAACGGTTCAAAAGTTTACACCAGTTTACCCGGCATATTATTGATGAATACACCAGCCAGGAAGTAGTTACCAAAGAAGAAGAGAATGCCCTGCTTTCTATTTTCGACTCGGAAGAACTAGATGGCTTAACCCGATATGCAGCTGCTGTAAGGCTTTGGTTTTTGTTTATGAACAAAGGCGACTATCCCAGCATGAAGCAGTTAATTGCAAAAGCCTCTGCCATGATTGTTTCCAATGGATATATGGGCAGAAGGTTACTGGTGAATTTTTATGCCAATTGTCTATTGCTTCATTCAAAAACCGGTGAGCTTGATAAGGCCAGGTATTATGGATACCTGAGTTTGAAATATCCAACCAATGATTACTTGTTTTATGTAGTTAACCTAAGCTCTGTTTTGCGCCGTCAAGGTAAATCTCAAGAAGCGATGGACTTAATGAAGCAAGCCTTTCCCGTGATGCGAACCACAAACGATTTGTACAACAAAATGGGATTTGTTGCACACTACGTGCATTGCCTGGTTGATCTAGGGAAATTGAAGGAGGCAAGTAGATTTGCCGAAAACTACCTGGGTTCACACTTAAAGGAAGTAATGAGTACGCGTTGGCACCTGTTCTTCGCAAGCTATTTCAGAAGCCTTGTTTTGCAGGAGAAATTTCAACGCTTGATTTTTGTAGTGAACAGATACAAGCTTCGTGAAAAGGAGCTTCAGTATTCGCGCAAACCTTATTACCTGCCAACCATGAGCTGGTATATTGCACTTGCAGAGTTCATGGAGGGCTTGATATCAGAAAACAATGCCATTCAAAAAATGAAAAATTCGGCGGTATTACTAGTGCAGGACCCCCTGCGCAAAGACCGAATTTTAGAACAATTGGAGCAGCTCTTTCAACAACAACCCGAATTAATAAAGAAACTCAAGTCTGAGTTATTTAGTACTTCGTAATATCCTGTAAAACAATTTAATAAACAACTTATTTCTAAGGAGTATATATAAGTCTAGCCAAAGAATTAGGGACTTTAACCCGAATAAATAAACGAGTAAACTAAATTAACCAACCATTCAAAACCACAGTAAAAATGAAAAAAATCGTGTTCATTTTTGGTATGCTAGCCTTGGGCAGCAGCCTTATTTCATCCTGCAAAAAGGATGAAACTACTACCGACAACTCCAACAATGCCAGTGTTGGCATTCAAGGAAAATGGCAGTCTTCTAAAGCCAATGTTGCTCCTCTTTTGGTAACCCTATTTAAGGTTGATTCCATTTATGCTGAGTTCAACACCAACAATACCTATACTGTTAAACAATGGGACAATACAGGAACACAATTGGCTACTCTATCTGGAACCTATTCTCAAGAAAAGAGTACAACAGGAACAATTTGGACCATCAAAATTAACCAGACTTCTCCAGCTGCGCTTACCAGTGAGGGAATCTTTGAATACAAAAACGATACACTTCGTTATGAAATCGTTCAAACAACTCCTGATATTGGCGCTGTAAAACCTACTCCAGAAAAAGGCTTTGGTTCAACCAACAACGGTGCACTGGGAGCAATGAATGTTCAGAAGTATTTGAAGGTTAATTAATTTTAGTAGTAAACCTGCCGGTTCATGATGGTGTTTAGTCTTGTCCGGCAGGTTTTTTAATGCATACCAATGAAGACGATTGCTGGTTTTCTGCTTGGTACATTTGTAGCATTTTCTTCAGCTCTTTCTGCGCAAAGTTCCATAACAGATACATCGCTGGCGGTTTTTGACCGACCAATTCCAAAAAAAGTTGATAAAGAGCTTCAGTTCTTTGGGTACTTCTACAACCAGTTTGTAAATGCAAACTACTATCCAAGTAACGACTTCCTGAGAGGACAGATATTTGGAAGAATGTTTGGTCAGAATACAACCTTAACCTCTGATTCTTTAACAACCCATTATTTTGAACAACGCTTCCTGCCTTTCTTCATCTATCAACCCAAGCTGTTAAACGGCAAAGCTATTCTTCGCGCTTCTTTTGAAATTGATTACACTTGGGGAGATGTAGCCTACGGTGCAGGTGGAAACTTTGGTGGTGCTGTTTCGGGCGATCAGGTAAATATTCAAACGCAAAATGTAGAATTGGAGCTTATTCCGGCAAAAGGTTGGGCTGTGAATATGGGTCTTCAGCGCATGTTCGACAATCCGGGGAATGCCTACAGAACCTTTTTTGATGAACTAACAAATACGGGTTACCGACTGATGTATTGGGGAACAGATGCAACCGGAATTAATGTTAGATACGATGGAGATTTTCAAAAGTTCAAGCTTGCCTACTGGCAATTGTATGAAAATGCCGTTCAGCTGGATGACGATGTTGTGCGTTATGAAGCCATGTACGAAAGACAGATTCATGCCAAATACAAGCTTGGAGCCAGTTTTGATTATGTAAGAGACCGAGCAAGTGGAGAAGGCGGCCCATCAATTTTAGGACAGGGATTGAACTCCTCACTCAGTGAATACAATGGTACGTTTCGTTTCCCCATAGGTGGCAATAAGTACAGAGCCGATGTTATGTGGCTGGGCACATTTATTACCAGAAATGCTGCTTATCTTCAAGACAGATGGATGTTGACAGCCTTTGCAAATTACAATTTCGGCAAGGTTGATACGCTATCAAAAATAGTGGTAAATAACTGGGGAAAACGCGCCTCAATTGGAGGACTGGGTGTTAACCTGAAAACTGGATACAGGTATGGAAAAACAGCCATGGATATTATTCAGGCCGATATTCTTTATAGTGCCGGTGATGCAAATGGAATAGAAGATAATAAGTACAGCGGAGTTATGACCGGCAATAACTGGGGCGCTCCAGTAAGTATTTTTATAAGCAGCGGTTCCTATATTTTGTTTCCTCATGGTAACGTGGTTAATCGGTTTGTTTCGCTTGTAAACGATTTTGCCAATATGGGATATGGTTTAAGCGGAGGTGTCATTCAAGTAAGCCGCGATTTTATTCCCCATAAGCTAAATGGAAGAATTGGTTTTGCATCTGCACTTGCAAATGTGGCACCAAAAGGTGGAGGTAATTTGATGGGAACCGAAGCAAATTTCAGAATATCCTATACCCCCAATGTATTTATGAATGTGGAGCTGCACGGTGCCTATTGTTCATTGGGTGATTTTTATTCAAGCAGCGTGGTTAATGGTGGTGTTACAACAAAACCAGCCAATCCATGGACAGTATTTTTGGTGTATAAATGGCTTTTATTTTAAGCACGATGAGAACCTTTATTTTTTTATTTCTAGGTTTCAACCTGATTTCAGCTTGTATGACCCCATTCAGAAAGTTTCCTAAAGTTTCCACCATTGATGAACTACCTTATCCATTTGAAACCAAAACGGCGGATTTGGGAAATGGCATTCAGATAGCCTATACCGATCAGGGAAAAGGAAAGGAAACCATTTTCTTTATCCATGGACTTGCCTCGTATATGCCCGCCTGGAAAAAGAACTTGGATGAGCTTTCAAAAACTTACCGCTGCATAGCGATTGATTTACCAGGGTATGGAAAAAGTAGCAAAGGCGCCTACGATGGCTCTATGGATTTCTTTGCTGAACAGGTTTTTAGGTTGGCAAATGTATTGGGTGTTGACCAATTTTGGTTGGCAGGACATTCGATGGGTGGCCAAATTTCATTGGTTATGGCGCTTAAGCAGCCCGAAAGGATAAAAGGATTGATTCTTGCTGCACCAGCGGGTTTTGAGACCTTCAATGAAGGCGAGAAGCAATGGTTTAGAGAGGCAGTAACTGCTAGGGCAACAGCATTAACGCCAACCGAACAAATCATTGCCAATTTTGCCTCCAATTTCGACAATATGCCATCCGATGCGTATTTCATGATTACCGATAGACTAGCCATGCGCAATGCCAAAGATTTTGATGCATTTTGTTATATGATTCCACAAAGTGTTCAAGGCATGGTAAATGGACCCGTATTCGACCAACTTCACAAAATAACTCAACCGGTATTGGTGCTTTATGGAAAGAATGATAATCTAATCCCCAATCGCTTTTTGCATGGAGGAACAACAGATGCCGTTGCAAAAAAGGGATGTGCCCAACTTAAGAATCATAAATTGGTAATGGTGCCAAAGGCTGGTCATTTTGTGCAATGGGAAGGCTACTCTGTATTCAATTCAGAGGTACTAGCCTTTGTGAAATAGTACTTTTTCAGGGTCTTGGCTTTTACCACTTGCAACCCTATACGGGTTTAAAGTGACTTAAGGCCAAAACCTTATGAAAAAATCAATTTACTTTCTGCTGCTATTTGCGGCCTTGTATTCCTGTAAAAAAGAAGAAAACCCGGTTACCGGTGAAACGCCAAAAAGCAATTGTTTTCTGGCTGAACAAACTTTACAAGATACCTTTCAAACCAAGTATGAGTGGGATAATATGAACCGATTGATCCGCTCTGTCAATCTCAATGTATTTACGAAGGATTCATTTGAAATTACCTATCAGTACAAAGGAAATAGCGTTGAATTGAGCAATGGAAGTATCTATTACCTAAATGCATCCGGAAATGCAGATAGTGGAAATGTGTTGGTTCGGGTTGGTCCTAATACCCAACCCGGAAAATTGTATTTTACATACAATGCTCAGCAACAAGTTACCAAGCGTTTGTTGCTTATTTCTCTAGGCTTTGGAGAACTTGAGTTGGAGACAGATTTTACTTGGAAAGACGGAGATATTGTGGCACAGCTTCAAACCACAACTGCTCCTGGTTTTAGTTCTGAGAATTACACCGTGCTTGTTCCACATCAGACCCTACTAAATGAATCGGGTAACTGGCAGAATAAAGCGCTATTTGCAGGTGTTGCGCCAAAGCATGTAGTAGAGAAAGAAATCAGAGATTATAATGGTTCCGAACCCGAGGAGTACCTATACAGCTATGAGCAAAACGCGGGAAAAATTACTCGCCGCTTTACAGTGCTCTATTCAGACACCATAGAGAAACTTGATTATAGTTGGAGTTGCCGCTAACATAATTTTGTTCCCAAATAAACATGGTCAACCCTAGTAAGGAAAAAAGACAGTTAACAAACAGGGCGATTCCACCGGAAGCGCCCTGTTTGTTAACAACTAAATAGCCATCTGCCATTGAAGAATCAACATGCCTTTTCGTGTTTCTTCTTTCCAGCTTTGGTTGTTGAATACTGGTCTGTTCTGGTAGTTCAAACTGAGTTTGTGTTGATGTCCGTTTAGGAAGTAATTGCAACCAATGTCCCAAACATTCATTCGGTTATTGAGGCGATCATAGCGTGCACTCATCAATTGAGCAAATGGCATGATTCTACCGCCAATCAAGCTAAGTTTTTCAGGAAGGAGATAACCGCCTTGCAGGTAAACTACACATCCTGTACCGTACATGGGGAATGCCGTTCCCGGCCCGCTTCCGTTGCTGCTAACACTTGCAACTCCATCCGAAGTGTTCATAGGCGCATTGTTGCGGATATAGTTTTTTCCATAGTTCATTTTGCCCACCATGGCATAGATGTTCCAGGCTGCACCATTTTTTCCGCTAGGATGATCCACATACAAATCAATGGCCAGGTTTCTCAGGTTTTCAAACACAGTATCCTTGTTGCTAGCGTCTTTCCAATGCCACATTGCGTTTCGCTGAAATTGAAACCCAGCTCCCAGATTAAATACTTTTTTCTTTCCCAAATAGGTGCCGGTGGTGTAAGGAGTTAAATTGCTTTCCTCATCCTCAAATTGCCACATTAGGTAGGTGCTTGCTTGTGGCTTGGGTGGATTGTAAGAGAAATCAGAATAGGTGTTGATGGGTTTTACTGCGGAGGAATTCTGTACAGACATTGGGCTAGCAAGCATTACACGATAATCCAACTTAAGAAGTTTTCCTTTGGCATACACCCCTAACTTCCGAAGAAATTGGTCGCTTGCATCGTTGGTGCTTTGCTGAAACAAGGGTGCATCAGCTCCAAGTATGCTTAAAACGGATGGGGATGAAAATCGCGCAAATCCGCCCCAACCGCTTAGTCCTGCTCCAACATGTATGCTTCTTTTGAACTGATATTCCAAGGCCACATCATGAAAGAACAAGCCAGGTTTCCTTGTTCCGGCAGCATTAAAATTGTTGATTCCAAACTGGGTGTATAAAAAGGTTTTGGGCTTAATCATACCAAAACTTTGAAGCCGTACCCTGCGCAAACCAACATCAAAGCCAGATTTATTCTCAATGCCAAAGAGGGTACTTCCGGGATTGTTGTTTGCTTCCCTTAACCAAACTTGGGAGGTAAGGTTAAACTTGATGTATTCTTGACCGTCTTCCGAAAGTTTCAACTTTACCTCAGGTTGTTGAGCCCAGGCTTGAATGGTGGTTAATGCCAGTGCTAATGCGATTTTTACTTTCATGCTTTTTTCCCTGTTTTTCGTGACGCAAAAGGATGGGTAGAAAGAGGTGCGTGTTCATCCAATCCAACAATTTCAAAAGTACCTCCCATTCTGCGGTAATTGTTTTGAATTTCATGAAGATTTTCCATTACCGTATGATCAATTAGCCGTGTATTGCTGAAATCGATAATGATGTTTTTCCCTTGTGGGAGTTCCAGAATTCGTTTTTTGAAACCAATAAAATTGCTGAAAACGGCCGAATGTTCTACATCAACATGGTAATTGTCCTCGTCCTTCATGTCAATGGTTAGGAAGGGTCTGAACATGCCTTTTAAAGGTAAACCATTGGCCAGGTGAACCGCAATCTTTACTAAAATCCCGGCCAGTATGCCAACCAACAAGTCCGTAGCCAAGGTAAAAATGATGGTTGAAATGAAAATAAGAAGCTGTTCCTTTCCAATTTTGTAAGTCTTCATGAATTCCTTCGGAGAGGCAAGTCTATAACCTGTAACCATCAACATAGATGCCAATGCCGAAAGTGGAATTTGGTGGATGATTTGACTTAAGAATACGACGAAGATGAGAAGGAAAAGACCATGGAAAAAATTGGCCCATGGCGATTTTGCTCCATTGTTGATATTGGCTGAACTCCTTACTACTTCTGCTATTATGGGCAATCCACCCAAAAAACTACTCAAGGCATTTCCTGCTCCTTTTGAGTAAAGTTCGCGGTTGTAATTGGATACGCGTTTTTCTGGATCTAGTTTATCAACGGCAGCTGCTGTAAGTAAGGATTCTAAAGAGGCTACCAATGCATAAGTAATAATCATCTGAATACTGAATGCAGTGAACAGCAAATCAAATTTTGGCAGCACAATTCCATCCAGGAAATTGGAAGGAAGTGAAACCAGAAACTTCGGTCCCACTGTGTATTCGTGGTGGTTCAAAAACAAGTACTTGTGCTCGTGTTCCAGGTCAAAGTAATGGCCAAGCGGTATGGCAACTAACACCACAATTAAGGGTGCTGGAAGTTTTTTGATTAGTGGATGCTTTACCAGTGGAAGTCCTATCAGTATTACCAAAGAGATGGCTGAAATAATTGCGATTTCAGGGTTTATGTTCATTAAACTGCTTGGAATCGCTGCAATGATTTCTAACATTTCTTTGCCTTCGGGCTTAACACCTACTGCGGTATGAAACTGTTTGGCAAAAATCATGATGCCAATAGCCGCAAGCATGCCATGCACCACAGAGGAAGGGAAAAAATTACTCAGTACACCCGCACGAACCATTCCGAAAAGAATTTGGAGTACTCCGCAGGCAATGCCCACTGCAAGGGTATGCTGGTAAGCAAACATTTCAACCTGTTCCGGACTTAAACCTGCAGGAGCCATGGATTTAAATCCTTCCATGCTTGTTAAAACAATAACTGCTAATCCGGCTGCTGGTCCATTAATGGTGAGGTAAGAACCTCCTGTAAAGCTAAGAATAAGACCACCAATGATTCCGGCTATTAATCCTGCCATAGGTGGAACTCCGCTTGCAAGTGCAATCCCTAAACAGAGGGGTAATGCAATTAGCGAGATGATAAAGCCTGAGCTTAAGTCCGATTTCCAGTTTTGGAGCAGACTTTCTTTTAAATAGGGAATTGATATTTTAGGTGAATTCATAAATTATTTTTTTAAGATGAACGATAGGGCATTTCAGGTGGAGACTTCAGGTGTGGCCCTAAAAACACCCGTGCATAAACGCGGATAAGTGCAATTCCGCTAACAATAAAACCTAATGAAACCATGGTGGCCAAAAAGGCTTGGTTTTCGTGAATATGTCCAAATACCAAATCTATACCAATAAAGGTACCGCTAATGGGAAAGCCGGATACAGCAAGGCAGGATAAGAGTAAAAGAACAGCAAGCTTTGGATGATATTTTATATGACCGTGAAACTGGTCTAGGTTGATTCCTTCTTCAAGTTTTTTCATCCTTCGCAGGACCAACCAGCCACTAATTCCGCCAATAGCAACACCACTTAGGTATAGAATAAGTTCTTTTGCTCCCACCTTTTCATTGAAGGAAATTGCTAGTGCAACCCAGGTATGATTCATCAAAACCAGCGACCAGGCCAATGTCGTTTGACGGCGTTCTGTAAAGGCTTTTAATACCAGGAGTAATCCAATGCCGGCAAAAATTTCTGCCAGGTAATGGTGAATATACACCGGAATATTCTGCTGGTAGAAAGAGCTGATGAGTGCAGGAATAAAACTCAAACCAAATAACAGGAGGGCTCGATTAAGGTTAAGATTTCCAAGCTTTTTGCCAAGTTGCTTGAAGGGTTGCCAGTAATAGGTGTACATCAAGGTATCTAGGTTCCATTCTTTGAGGGATAGTACGTATAAGCTGTACTCAATTCGCTTGGGCCAACTGTCTTCCAGGCTAGGCTTCCTTGGCTCAAAATGGAAAAATTGTTCGCGAATGCGATAAGCTACAACCGATGGTGATATGAGCAATTGGTAGGTTCTGAGTAAAGCATTGCCTGCAAAATGGTAAAGTGCAAGGTTGTGAAAGCCAAGAGCTGTTTCCAAAAACATAAGTCCAATCTGCGCTATTGATGAATAGGCAATTTGCGTTTTAACAGAACTTTGAACCCGTGCAATCAGGTTGGCAATGATGGCAGTTGCAATTCCTAAAGCGGCTACAAGAACCCGCATGGTATATTGCATCTCCCAAAGATGATGTGTTCTGATAAGCAGGAACAAACCAATATGTACCGAGAGGGAACCATAGAAAATTGCACTGGATGGAGTTGGACCTTCCATGGCTCGTGGCAACCAGGATGAAAAGGGCAATTGTGCCGATTTTACTGCTGCTGAGAGCAAAAGCATCAGAGCAATAAAAGTTCCGGTTAGGGAATGGGTTTGAAAGGATTCAATCCAAGCGGGAATCCTTTCAAGCTTAAGAAAAGTGATATTCTCACCAAATAAATGATGGCTTAACCACATTGCCAAGATCAGACCAACATCTCCTATGCGGTAAACAGAGAATACCTTTACTGCATTTTTTACGGGCAAATACCGGTTGCGGTAAAAGGCAATCAGGAGAAATGAAGTGATTCCTAGAATTTCCCAACCCATAAAGAGCGTTTCCAAATTTCCTGAACAAACCGTTAGTGTATAGCCGGTAAAAAACAGGAGTATGGTATTGAAGAATCGCTTGTACCCGCTCTCTTTGTGCAGGTAGTATCGACTGTAATAGGCCACCAGAAAGGTTAAGAATGAACCAACCAATAAGAAAACCAAAGTTAGTTTATCAAAGAAGAAATCAATAAAAAATTCGTAGTGTTCATTGCTAAATAGCACCACTTCCTTGATGTTTAAGTGCGGATGTCCATGTATCAACCAGTAAACCGAGAAAACACTTAAAATGCCCAGATGCAAGCCGGTTACTAAAAAAGCAAGTGTTGACAACGCATTCTCATTGCGTGATGGAATAATCAGGCTTAAGAGAAATCCCGTAAAGGGTAGAAGTATCAGGATGGGAAGTATATGGTTCATGCCTCAACTCCTTTCTTTATAAACACAGGAAGATTGCCCTCTTGTTCTTCATACAATTGCTCCTCATGGATAAGTACGGGTAGTTCTTCATCAACAAGAGTGAGTTCTTGGAACTGCCTATTTTTAAAGAGATAAATCTTTCCTGTTTCGGGATGAATTGCCGTTAGAATTATCCATTCGTTTATAAACCAGCTGGCAGTTTCAGGTGATTGATTTAGAATTTGTAGAATCAATTCCGGGACTTGCTCAATAATCATCAGCAAACGTAAAGGGTCGTGAATTTCTATCATTTGCGATGGGAGCCCGGGTCTTAGGTCTCCATCAGCCCCATTCGCAAGACCAATAAGTCCCATAACATTGTGTGGTAGCTTACTTCCGGCACCAAGTTTTTGATTGTCAACCCGAGAAAAATAGTATTCCAGATTAATACCTCCACAAACTGGTGCAGCTGCTTTAAGTATGCCAAGCAACAAACTTCCGTCAGGGTCGTTTTTGGGGTCGTAAGAGTTTAAAAAAGCTCTTCTATCCAGGTAAACATTGCGGGTTAAGCGTCGGCTTCCAATAATGCACAGGCAATTGCTGGCATGGTTTAACTCGGGCCTTGGCTCAAACAAAGAAACCACGCGTTTACGTATGCGGGAATGAACCAATGCAGCAGGACCTTTTGACTTGCTACTTACCAAACGCCTTGAACGTTCCTTGGCATTGATGTCTAAAGCAGCAATAAAGTGTTTTTCATTTTCCTGATGCTGTTGTTTCAGGTTCTCCGGTAAACTTTCAATATCGTAGAAAACAATATCGTCGCTTGCTGTATCGTGCAGTGCGCTAACAAATCGGGTACTCTCAGGGATACTTATTCCTTTTTGTTTAAGCAGCTCACGCACTTTTTCATGGTTGGCCATAAAGGCAAATACCCGTGCATTAACACTTCCCGGTCTTCCTGAGCAAGCGCCGCAATCGTAAGCCGCATAATAAGGATTGTTGATACTGCTTGAACCATGTCCAACTACATAAACCAAATCAGCAAAGTTTTTGGTAAATCCAATGCTGTTGAGTTGTCCCAATACTCGGTCTGCCATTTCCTCAACCGTGAATCCAAGTTGCAAACCGTTTTCAAGCTGTGGAACATCATCCGCTTCAATTTTTAATTGCGTAGCATGGTGCATGTGTTTGAACGAGGAAGCCGCAGCTGCCGACATGGAAGGTCGAAACAGGTTGTTAAGTAGTTTGAGAGCTGTCCAAGGTGCAAGCAGTTGTGCAGTTAACCAACCCGTCCAAAGTGAATGCGAGCGTTGATGAAAATGTGCATCCTCTTCGCTGTGCGAATCTGCTTCTGTTTCAACAATTAAGTGATTGGGAAAAACAGGTGCAGGACAGACTTTATCGAGAAATTTTCCTTCAAAAGGTCTGAAGTAAAAAGCCACATTAAAAAAGCCCGGTGTACCAAAGGTTTCGCAAGCCGGCGCAAGGTCTTCCAAGTGCCGCCTGAATGAACATTCGCGGTCATCAATGCAAAACAAACCCTGAAAGCGTGGGGTCTTTTTTTGAATGGTTTGCGAAAACGACCAGGAAATTCCTGAAAGTACGGGATTGTAATACGACCATTCCATTGCCAGTTGCCAAAGCTCAAGCACCTCGTCATACAATTCACGTTCTCCTTTTTCAAACAAGGGCAATGGATAAGACTCAAGTAAGGTTGATAAGGGTGCCCAAATAGGTCCAAATTGGTGATCTAAAACATCCAATTCCATGAGA
This sequence comes from Bacteroidia bacterium, assembly GCA_023151275.1. Lineage (GTDB taxonomy): Bacteria > Bacteroidota > Bacteroidia > UKL13-3 > UKL13-3 > CAISCU01. The sequence continues at coordinate 460,767 of JAKLJI010000001.1, forward strand.
AGCTCCACCAGTATCAAATCCTTTAAGGATATTGGCTTGGGGTCTAGCAAACTTTCAGGTGAAGCTTCAATACTTGCTGTTATTCCCGACCAACCTTGATGTCCGAATTGCTGGTCGAACAGGTATTGCTCATAAAGTGCTGGGTCCCCAACAATCCGTTCAAGTAAGAATGGAATACTCAAGTTTTCGGATTGAAGAAACTCTTTTGCCCGCTTTCCTTTGAAAATACTTACAACTGAGTTCCTTTCAAGCTCACGTAGTGAGGCGAGCAATCCATCCTGATGAACAGGGAAGTTCCAGATGGAAACACCTTGGTCTAAATAACTGCAAAGCAAACGGAAGAGCAATGGATACACGAGGGAGTCGAGATCTATTTTATAGCGCTTCTTCCAGTTTTGTCGAAGCAAACCAATCCTTGGCTTTTGGTTGGGATGAATTTCAACATTCACCATCAGGTTAAACCAATGGTTTTCTGTGGCTGTGCCTTTTATTTTTTGTATAGTCTGGCGTAGGGTTTCTTCTTTGATTTGTCCTTTGGTATAAAAGGCTCTGAATTCATGCAAATTCAGTGAGGTTTTATACCCTAAAGACTGATTGGCCAACCTGCAACCATCAAAGAAGGGAAGATGTTGCCAAGCATGAAGCGTATTGTGATGGACAAAGTTTTTTAAAGGAGCCTGGGCTGGGAGATAATGTTCTAGCTTATGCAGAACAGCCCCCTCATCCCATAATCCAGTTGTTCCTGTATTCATGGAAATAAGTAAATAGGTAAGAAATTGAAGCTAGAAAGGCTTCAGAATAATAAAGTTAACAGAAGGCTATTGCCTAAATCAACAAATGCCGAAGCATAAGGAAGAGCGGTCTGCTCAGGGAATGCGTTTGGCAATTCCGTGTTGGTTCAACTGATTTACTTTTTGCGAAAGAGCCAAAAGCAAAGAATGTACCTGTAAAATCACGAGAGAATTCCGATTTGGCATTTTCGCTGTCGGAGCATTCTTCTTTTTCAAAATAGGAACCAAGTGAACCGGAACTCAGGTTGTTTTTCTGGTCGAGCGAATAATGTGCTTCGTCAGAAACTTGCTCTGTTTTGGTTTGAAGCAGAGGTGCACCAATCAAAATCACCGAAAAACACAAGAGTGTTATCCAGTTTACAGCTTGTTTTAGCTTGTTTTGATTTTTAAGCACAGGGCAAAGATAGTTGAACGGATTTGGGAATAAACAAAAAAAATTTGGTGACTTTACTTGTCCGTAGAATTTAATTAGCTTCAACAGTAGGTCATTTCGTACCTAAATACCTTTTTAATTCCACTTGCTTTTAGCCTGTTGAGCCCTCAAGTTGTTGGATTGGGAAATTGCAAGGAGATGGTAGTTCCGCTGTTTTCTGCACTTTGTATTCTAATTTTTCCCTGGTGTTGATCCATGTACTCCTTAATAAGTGGAAGACCAAGGCCGGTACTTGTTTCATTTTCGGTGCCCGAACGTCCGGTTTTTTCACCAACTTGAAAGAGTCGTTTTAGAAGGTCTTGACTTATCCCCATTCCTGTATCTGTAATTTGAATGGACGTTTCAAGTTCGTTTGTTGTGGCAACCAAGGTAACTAAGCCATTCCTGAAGGTAAATTTTAATGCATTGCTAAGTAAGTTGCGTATGATGGTTTGAAACATTTTTTGATCAGCAACTACACTTGCGTCCCTAGGAATTGTTAATTTTAGTTCAATGTTTTTGGATTGAAAACCCTCTTCCATGAAGGAAACACAAAGATTTACTTCTTTTAGAACATTGAGAAGAACCGGCTTAAACTCTTTTTTTCCATCTCGAATTGTAGCCCATTCCAAGAGGTTATCAACCAATTGATATAGATTTACAGAGAGTTTGTTGAGTCGGTTAGTATATTCCTGAACCTTTTCAGGGGATAAGTTTTTTAGGTTTTCTGCTAGCAGTTGGGACAACGAAATAAGGCCTTGAAAGGGGCTTCTCAAGTCGTGTGCAATTATTTTAACAAAGCGGTCTTTTTCGGCGTTTATTTCTTTCAGTTCCTTTTCGTTCTTGGTTAATTGGTCCCTAATGTGAATGAGTTCGGTAATATCCCGGCTATAGCTTAGCACTGTTGCTGTTTTACCATCGCTACTTTTTTCAGGAATTAAACTCCAGTTCACGTATCTATTTATTTCATCTATAGCTGTAATTTCCTGGTGCTTGATTCCGGTTTCAAAAACTTGTTTTATTTGTTTTTCCCAGTGCTCAACTTCTTCTTTTTTGAATCCTTGTTCGGTAAGTGATTTGCCAATAAAAAATTCTGGAGGTAAACTAAAATAATCGAAGGTTGCATGGTTAGCAAAAACAGGTTTTATTTCTTTATTAAAACGAATGATTAGGTCAACAGTGCTTTCGGTTAACAATCGGTAATTGTATTCACTTTGTTTCAGAGCACTCTCTGATTCCAGTTGTTTGCTGATATCTTTAATAACAACCAATCTGGCTTGTTTTTTATCCCATGTTATAGTTTGGGCAAGCAATTCGGCATAGATAAGTTTACCGGAATGTGTCTTGTGTAACCAAATTTCCGATTGGCTTGGCTGATTTAAGTTAAGGGTACTAAGGTTATTTTCAAGATGTTCCAATTCCTCCGGAGGCCGAATATCCCGAATGGTCATGGATAGAAACTCCTCCCTCGAGTATTCATATAAATCAATAGCAGCTTGGTTTACTTCCAGAAACCGGAGTGTCTGAGTACAGAACACCCAAGATGGAAGTGGATTTAGCCAGAAGAGGGAGTGGTAGTTGGCCATTGAACAAAGTTAGAAAAAGACGAATGAAAACAGTGCTGTCGAATGACAACTTTGCAAAAAACAAGAATAAACTATATTTGCAGCCCGCTAACCTGGCGACTTGGTCTCGTAGTTCAATGGATAGAATAGATGTTTCCTAAACATTTGATACAGGTTCGATTCCTGTCGAGACTACAAATTATCTTTAGATTTTAGGTACTACGAATTGGTTAATCGGTTTTTTCTTTCCCCCACGATATTCAGACTTCAGAAAAGACTTTGTTTCTATAATTCCTTCTGAACGAATTGGTGTTCAAAAAGTCTAGGAATGCGCAACCCTTACTTGTCCTCATCAGGTTTTTTAGTGATTTTAGTCACGAGTGCTCTTGTTTGTGGCTCTTTGTTCTTGAAGAGCTTTCCGCTTATCAAGAAAATGGCACTTAATGTTAATTTAAGAGCAGGTCTTTTCCCGCTTTGGATGCAGTTTAACACTTGTTTTTCTTTTTTATTAGAAATCACAGATTTCCGCTTATCATGATTATTTTGCTTTTTATATAGACTTTTCGTCTGCTTGTTGTTTTTTGAGCTCAACAAACGTGATAGCTTTGCACCCCGTATCGATTGGTAAATTGGGTTCGGAATCGGCAATTTTTCCGATTTAGCTCAAGTTTTATCAGCTAAATCTTAGCAGAGAACTTAACTCAAAATGCAATAACCAATCGATTAGGCTCAGCACCTAAATGGTGAGAAACTCTATTGCCCAAGCAGAAATGTAGTCAATTTTACATGGAGAAAACTATTCTGAATTATTTACTTGAGAAATCCTCTCAAGCTTATCTTTCAATCAATTTGAATGGCGAAATTTTGGATTGTAATCCTAAAGCGAGTGAGCTTTTTGGCTATTCAATCCACGAAATCAAAGCTCTTCCCATAACCAATCTGTTTTTAGACAACGCACAAAAACTTCTTTTCTCCGATTTGCTGGCTGAGGGTGAAATTACTTCGGTTGTTGATGCTGTTGGAAAAAATGGAAAGCAGTTCTCATTAGAGCTATCAGGTAAGGTAATTCCTGATGATAAAGCTTGTGATAAACGAATTGTTTTACTCGGTCAAATGTCAACGAAAGGAGCACGGACATCTGCTATGAGTGAGGCCCTTGAGGAGGATCTTGGCCGGGTAATTGAATCGGTTAATGTGGGTATCGTTGTTCATAATGAGCAAGATGAAATCATCCATTTTAACATAAAAGCTCTTGAGCTTCTTGGGGTGTCAGAAGATTTTTTATTGGGTAAAACGGCAGCAGATGAACACTGGTCCCTGATTAAAGAGAATCATGAACCATTTTCATTTGACGAGATTCCATCAACCATTGCACGAAAGCACCGAATTAAAGTTGAAGGTGTGGTGATTGGAAGTAAAACAGGTCCTGGTAAAATAAATTGGCTTCAGGTAGATGCTAATCCTGCTTTTAATGGAAAAGGTGAACCGATTGTCATTGTAAGTTTTGCTGATATTACAACCCTCAAGAATTTGCAGTATCAATTGATTGATTCTACCCGCTTGTTGGAGGAAACAAACAATTATGCGCGAATAGGAAGCTGGGAATTTGAGGTAAGAGAGAATAAGATGAAATGGACAAGCATTACCCGATCAATCTATGAAGTGGACGATGATTTTATTCCAAGCTTAGAGGCCACACTTGTTTTTTACCAATCAGAGGATACCAGAAATCAAATTTGTTTGTCGTTTAATGAATTGCTTAAAGAAGGTAAGCCCTGTTCCCATGAATTTCAAATTCAGACGGCCAAGGGCAGAAAGGTTTGGATTCGCATCAAGGGCAATGCCGAGCTCAAAAACGGGGAATGCATTCGGTTATTTGGTACAGTTCAGGATATTGATAGTTACAAACAGAAAGAACTTGAACTGAGTCAGCGCCAGTCTGAAATTGTTCAGATTTACAATACCATTTCCGATGTGGTATTTAAGATTGAGGTAATGGGCCCCAATAGCTACAAGTTTGTGACTGTTAATGATGCTTTTTGTGTTTCTACCGGCTTCACCAGAGATCAGGTTGTGAACCACTACACCTATGAAGTTATTCCTGAGCCTTCACTGAGTTTGGTTCATTCCAAATATGCAGAGGCAATTGAAAAGAGACAATTTGTTGAATGGGAAGAAACCACGGAATATGCGGGTGAACTGAAAACAGGAATTGTGCGCGTCAGTCCCTTGTTTAACGAGGAAGGTGCCTGCACCCACCTTATCGGAAACGTACATGATGTTTCAGAAATACGTCAGGCTGCTAAAGCAGCAGAAGAGGCGCTAAATAAACTTAATCACCAAAAGTTTGCGCTTGACCAACATTCGATTGTTGTGGTTACGAACTCGGAGCGTGAAATCATTTATGTAAACGATAAATTCTGTGAGATTAGTGGATATAGTCGTGAAGAATTACTTGGAAGAAATCATAGCATTGTAAAATCTGGAGTTCATCCTCCAAGTTTCTTTAGAGAGCTTTATGAAACTATTTATTCCGGAAAAGTTTGGCATGGCGATATCTGCAACAAGAAAAAGGATGGAAGTCTTTATTGGGTAAGGACAACCATCGTGCCATTTCAGGAAGACCCAACTGGTAAACCAACTCAGTTTATCGCCATTCGGACAGATATTACTAACGAGCGTAAAAGTCATGAAGCATTAAAAGTAAGTGAGGAGTATTTACGAACAGTTTTTGATTATTCATTAACTGCAATAGTTGTGGCGGATGATGCTGGTCGTTATTTGGATGTTAATCCATTTGCCTGTGAGCTGTTCGGATATTCACGTGAAGAGTTTCTCAGGATGCAGGTGAAGGATATACAGGTTGCAAGCCATCAGTCTGCAGGGGAACAGTATCAGGAATATATCAATAAGGGTATCGATAAGGGTGATTTTCAGTTTTACACTAAAAATGGAAAGCTGGTAAGTACACTTTACCAGGCAATCCGCATTCGTGAAAACTTCAATGTAAGTATCATGATTGATATTACTGAACGAATGGAGTTTGAGCAGCAAGCGCTAAGAAATCAACAGTTGTTGGAAGAGGTATTTAACAACGTTTCCGATGTTATTTTTCTGCTTGAATTGGATGAAACCAATAGGTTTAAATACCTGATGATTAATCATTCGTTTACGCGGTTGGCAGGATTGCCGGAGAAAGAAAGAATTAATCAATATTTAGATGATGTTGCAAGCTCTCCTTTGAAGGAATTGGAGCTTGATAAATACTGGCAGGCCATTCGAACCCGTTCAACGGTTGTTTTTCAGGAAACCGGTGTGTATCCAAATGGAGTGCGTACAGTAGTTATTTCTGCAACGCCTTTGTTTGATAGCAAGGGGGCTTATACCCGACTAATTTGTTCTGCACGTGATATTACAGATGTATTAGATACCCAAAATAAAATTAGACGACTCTCCCTTATCGCATCCGAAACCATTAATGGTGCAGTAATTACTGATGTTTATGGCAGGGTGGTTTGGGTAAATAAGGCATTTGAAAGAACAACCGGATTTTCACTTGGAGAAATGATTGGCAAGAAGCCGGGTGAAGTATTGCAAGGAGAGGGGACAGACCCTGTTGCAATTCGCCAGATGCACGATGCCATTGAAAGTAAAAAGGCATTTGATGTTGAAGTTATCAATTACAGTAAGGCTGGTGAGCCCTATTGGATAAGGATTCAGTGCCAACCGCTTATTAATTCAGAAGGCGTATTTGATGGCTTTTTTGCAATAGAAACCGATATCACCAAAGAAAAGGAGGCCAAGATTGAACGGGAGCAACTGATTCAGGAATTAACGGCAAAGAACAAAGACCTTCGGCAGTTCACCTTTATTGCTTCTCATAATTTAAGAGCCCCACTTACCAACCTGGTCGCAATTTCAAACCTACTTGAATTACCGCCGGATATCGATGAATCAACAAAGACCCTCATTGATGGATTCAAAGTTTCAACCTTCCGATTACGTGAAACACTGGATGATTTAATCAATATTTTGCTGATTAAGGAATCAAAAAGTATTCAGTTAGAACCACTTCTTTTTCAGGATACTTTGAATAAAGTCTGCGATTTATTGAACAATTCAATTGCGGTTAATCAGGCCAAAATTGAGGCAGATTTTACCAAAGCGCCTCAGCTAAAATTTTCTCCTGCTTACCTTGAAAGCATTTTCCTTAATCTCATTACTAATTCCCTGAAATACCGATCTCAAGAACGTAATCCACATATTAAGTTAAAGTCTGAGTTGAAGGAGGGAAAGATTGTGCTGATTTACGAAGACAACGGTTCCGGTTTTAATTACCATCGGGTGAAAGATAGATTGTTTGGTCTATACCAACGTTTTCACAAAAATCATGAGAGCAAAGGAATCGGACTTTACCTTATTAAATCGCAGATAAACGCATTGGGTGGCGATATTGATGCAGAAAGCTGGGAAGGCGTTGGAACCCGATTCACTTTAACCTTTAAGGTGCTTTAACAAACAATAGGCAGGTTTTGGATAAACCTGCCTATTGCTTGCTTTCTGATGCCGGTTAATGGATTTGTTTTTACTCTATCCAAACACGCTTGGTATTGATACCTTCAGGGGTTTTGAGTTGAATAAGGTACACTCCCTTATTCCAACTTTGGCAAGGAATCTGATAGGAGGATTTCCTGATTTTTTCTTCCCAGACCAATTCACCTAGTAAAGTAAAAATTTGAAGTTCTGCCAACTCATTTCCCGGATTCGTAAAAGTGATTTGAATCCGGTCTTTTGCTGGATTTGGATACACATTTAAACCCAGGTCTTGTTTGTTTTCAGGCTCGATTCCGGTTGGCATGCTGACAACAAAAGCAGAGTCAAGAACCAGTAAACTATCAATCCAATTGTAGGCTTGAATGGCATAGTGTCCGGCTTCAACTGAGCTATCAAGAATAAGTCTGAATTGCACCGTGCTGTCGTTAATCACCCCAATTTCACTGGTCTTAATCCCGGAAATGGCCTGACCATTTTTCAGCATCTTTATTTTTACGTTAGCAGCTTTGGTAGAAAAATGTGTACCACTTGCCAACAAGGTATCGACGAAACTTGAATTTGGATTTCCTTTTCCAACGCTTAATGCTTGCAATTGGGGAATTCTTTCAAAAGGCAAAACAACAAATGCCTCAGGCAATTGAAGCAGTCCTGCAATGGGGTCAAGCAATTGAATAGTGTACGCCCCCAACGAATCAACTTGCTTTAAGGTAAAATTGGTTAATACCACCGAATCGTTTACTACCGTGTAGCTGTTGAGTGAAAGTTTGTAATTCCCTTTTCGGATTGTAATTGAAAAGCCGGGCTGTTTTGTAAAGTTGGAGCCTGAACAGTTCACCTGAAGGTTGATGGTGCTTCCCTTTGTTGCGCTAGGCGTTGAAATGCTTTTGATTTTGGGATAAGTGAATTGTTTTACGAATCTGTCGAATCGACGCACGGACGTACCATTGGCATCGAGTACTGCCCTTGCCATATAGGATTTGCCGTTTTTTGCCAACCACAGGTATTCGATGGTACGTTGGGTTGAATCCAGTCCTAAAAACATATTTATGCTTCTCCAGCCCGTAGTGGGCATTCGGCCATACAAATTGGTTGCTGCCAGACTGCTGATTTTTACAAGGATTACTTCGCAGGATGTATCCGGTAAAACAAGCGTTCCGGAGCCAATGCACGTGATGGTGTCAAAAACAAAAATTTGTGCACGCAATGAATCATAACCAATGGTTCCAAGAAATGGGGTATTGAAACTTGCCGGGGTTCCGATTTTAATGTATTTCAAACTGTCCCTAAAGGTGTTTCCATAGGCAATGGGGAAGCGGAGGAAATCAATATACATGCCTGTCATGTTGTTGTTTGGACGGTCAAGTATCCGTTTCACACCGGCATTGTCGGCATTTTCGTAATGTGCGCCATATCTGCTATTTACCAAAAGATTGCAGTAACTAGGGGCATTTGCGGGAACAGCACTGAATGTTATCGAGTCATACACGTAAGAATGCTGCACCGATGAAAAATCCCAGGTTTTATTCAAGCCGGTTTTGAGAGCCAGGTTAGTGATAAAGCTAGCGGCTGGAGTGTCTATTTCATAGCGCATAAAATCCCCGGGATTGGCATAATCTGATCGACTAATGGAAATTTGGGCATGCAACGAAACCACTAATAGGTAGCTCAGCAGGGTAAAAATGACTTTTTTTATCATGGTTGATGAGTAAGCAAATTGAATTTGTTGCAGCTTACTTTTTTTCAAGCTTAAATTCTCTTTACAAAATCATAAAAGCCTTGTCATTAGTAGATTTTAAGGTGCTTTAAGCCACCCTTTAGAAGCTCGAATCGTTTAATAGTATCCATTAGGTTTTAAAGTAAATCATTCTCAAAAATCAGTTTTGATATACCTGCTTTAACTCAATTACTGGTTTTGACTTTCCTTTTTCGACAGCGGAAAATCAAAGTCCAGAAACTTTGCGTGGGTTTAAACCTTTTTTTATCTTTTTCGTTTTGCAGCATTTTTTTGATAGGGGCATAACTGAAAAAACTGTCAATCAGATTATTGTGTTTTAATGAATTTTTTATTTCTTGCGAATTGGTTTAATAAAAATTTAACAGACTCATGAAAATTATCCGTCATTTTAACAGGTTAATTGCTGTGTTGTGTTTGGCGCTTGCGGGTTTAGACTTGCAGGCACAGACCTTTTCGGTTAGCACTACCGGTAGCACAACAAACAACAACGGAACAGGTACAGTTGTATTCAATTTCCGGAATAACAACTCTTATCCCATAGAAATAAAGGAGGTTCATGGGGTTACTTCGAGCACGGCAGCCAATGTGGCTACTGCTTTGTATTATAAAACCACTCCCACATCTTCGGCACCTGGAGCAATTGATCTGGCCAATGGATGGAATCTGGTGGCTTCAGGAACCATCACAGGACTAGGAAATAGCACCACCACAATAACTCAGCCATTTTTAACAAATTTAAGTTTTGTGGTTCCTGCTAACACCACATGGTCTCTCGCTGTATTTGCAACTTCTCAGCGTTATTTCACCCATCCCGGTGGTGTAACAAGCGACTCCTCAAACGGAGTTTTTATTATCCAGGGTACAAACAATTCGTATGCCGGAGGAACGCCTCCTGCGGCACCAACCAATCATCCTCGTGCCTGGATTGGCCGCATTGAATGGAGGCCGATGGTTCCATGTTCAATTCCTTATCCAGGACAGGCAATTGCCAACCGAAATATCGCCTGTTCCGGTTCCCCATTTACACTTCAATTGACAAATGATTCGGTTCGTCTGGGCTTAACCTACCAATGGATTAGCAGTTCAACCGGACTTCCGGGTTCTTATGTTTTAGACCCTGCTGATTCGTTGCGTACACTTCCAAAAAGTCAAACAAGCTCAACTTTTTACCGCTGTATTGTTACGTGTGGTTCTTTAACCGATACTTCAACTGCTGTATTTGTAAACACACCTACGAATCCACTTGCAGGAAGCTATACTATCAATCCAAGTTTACCGGCTAGTTCCTCCAACTTCAGCGCCATTGCAGACTTTGCAGATGCGCTATCCTGCGTAGGTGTATCAGGACCGGTAACTGCTACCGTTGCACCGAATTCAACATTCGTAGGGCAGGTAAATTTTGGTGCTATCCCCGGCGCTTCAGATACCAATCGGATTGTTATCAATGGCCAGGGTTCAATTATTACCCAGGCTCCTTCACCTATGGTAACATTCAACAACACCGCTTATGTTACTTTAGATTCTCTAAAGGTAATGGGTGGAGCCAACTTTGGTGGTTTTGGTATTCACTTAACCAACAATACACGTTTTGTGACCATTCGTGCATGTACCGTTGAAGTTAGCACAACTGCTACCGGAACAGGTGTTGCAGGTATTGTAGCTTCGGGTTCTCAAACATCAGCCACACAAGCCGGAAACAATGCCAACAATGTTACATTGATAAACAATACCATTTTGGGCGGGTATTACAGTATCATTTTTATTGGTAATGCCTCGTACCAAAATTGCTATGGGAACCGCATTGAGCGAAACGTTTGCCGCGATTTTTACCTGTATGGCATTTACTTCAACAATGCTGATTCTGCTGTGGTATTGGGTAACGATATCAACCGCATAACGCGCACCACAATTTCAACTTTTTACGGTTTCTACATGGCCACTTCACGCAACATGAAAGTAATTGGAAACCAAATTCACGATGCGGGCTCAGGAAGTTATGCTTGTTATCCCATTTACATAGTAACAGCGAGTGTAAACGCTCCGGGTGCTGAATCCGATTTTGTGAATAATTTGATTTACAACAACCAAACAACAAGCACCTATTATGGAATCTATGGCTTAACCGGAACCTATACCGGTTTGCGCTTTCTACACAATACGGTTCACCACACTATTCCCGCAACAGCAACAGGTGCTGTTCGTTCTATCTTCCTGAATGGCACCCTTTCTTCACTTGTTATCAGAAACAACAATTTCACCTTAAGTGGAGGTGGAACAGGTGCTAAGTTTTCCATTTACATAACCAATGCTTCAGCCTCTATCCTAAGCAACAACAACAACTTCTTCAATGCTTCTACCGGAGGAACATACAATTTGGGTTATTATTCAGCAGCTAACCGTTCAAATCTTGCGGCTTGGCAAACGGCTACATCCCAAGATGCTTCTTCAGTTTTAATAGACCCTCTGTATTCTTTAGCCCAAGCTTGGAATTACACCCCAACTAATCCTGCTTTGAATAATTTGGGTGCTTTTGCCGGTGTGAGTAGCGACATACTTGGTTCTGCAAGGTCTGTGGCTACTCCGGATATAGGTGCATTTGAGTTTTTAAATTCTGTTGCTGTTTGTTCTGGAAGTTTTAGTCCGGGTGCCGCAACCTCAAGTACATCCATTGCTTGTGCTAACCAAAGTTTTTCGCTTAGCTTAAGTGGCGATACTCTTCGTTCGGGTATGAGGTATCAATGGATTGTTTCAACCGGTTCTTCTTCCGGTCCTTTCACGATTCTTCCTGCAGATACCTTCAGACTAGTTACAAAAACACAAGCTCAAAATTCTTGGTACCGATGCATTGTCACCTGTGGTTCAACTTCAGATACCTCAATTGCTGTTGCTGTTCAAACACCATCATCTGCCATGACGGGTGCTTACACGGTTAATCCGGCTTTACCGGCAAGTGGTACAAATTTTCAAACCCTGAATGAGGTCTTTAACCAATTGACCTGTGCCGGTGTTTCGGGTCCCGTTACTATAAGCATAGCTCCAGGTGCCGGTGTTGTTGGCAACCAACTTTCCCTTGGAACAATTCCCGGCGCAAGCGCTTCAAATCCGGTAATCATTCAAGGCAATGGAGCAAGCATTCAAGGCAATAACTCACCTTTGGTTTCCTTCAATGGAACCCAGTATGTAACCCTTGATAGTTTGAAAATTCTTGGCGACTCCAACTTTGCAGGTTTTGGCGTGCATATTGGCGGAAACTCAAGATTCCTTACCATTCAGAAATGTTCAGTAGTGGTAAATCAAACCGCTACAGGAACAGCCAATGCAGGTATTGTTTGTTCAGGCTCAACAACAGGTGCTACAACTGCCGGAAACAATGGCAGCTACATTACACTCGAAAAGAATACGATTCTTGGTGGTTATTACAGCATCACCTTTATTGGCAATTCTACTTATGCTGATAATAAAGGCAATCGGGTGTTGAACAATACATGCAGTAATTTTTACCTGTATGGAATTTACTTCAGCAATGCAGATTCAGCACAAATCGTCGGAAACGATATTAACCGTGAAACCCGCGCAGGAATTTCTACCTTCTATGGAATTTACATGGCTACTGCTCGCCAAATGGATATTCGCTCAAACCGCATTCACGATGCGGGTTCCGGCAGCTATGCTTGCTATCCCATTTACCTTACAACAGCCTCGGTTAATAATACAGGGGAGGAAACTGTTATAGCAAATAACCTCATTTACAACAATCAAACTACTTCAACCTATTATGGTATTTATGGACTAACCGGAACCTATTCCGGAATCCGCTTCTGGCACAATACGATTCATCATGCAATTCCTATTGCAGCAACTGGAGCGGTGCGTAACGTGTTCTTAAATGGAACACTTAGCAATATTGATTTTAGGAATAATATACTCAGCTTAAGTGGAGGTGGAACCGGCGCTAAACATGCCTTGTACATTACGAACCCGAGTGCCACATTTACAGCAAATGGTAATGTGTACTTTAACAGTTCTACATCGGGCACATATACCATGGGATTCTGGGGTCAAGCTGCATTAACACTTGCCAACTGGAAAACACTTACCTCAATGGATTCAGCTTCATTGGATGTAGACCCGGCCTTCACGAGCATTCTAGCAAACAACTTTGTTCCTGCTTCAACCAATATAGATAATATCGGCCTTCCTGTTTCATTAGCTGAAGACATCAATGGGAATGCACGTTCATCAACAACACCCGACCCTGGAGCTTTTGAGTTTACTGGTGTTGGCGCCGATATCAAGTTAAGTTCAGCAACTCTGATTCGTCAAAATCAGTGTTACAATACCAATGATTCAATCAAAATTACATTATCCAATTTAATTGGGTCAACCGTAGATTTTGGAGTGAATAATCTTACTATTCAAGCCAGAATTAACGGTCCGGTGAATACCGTTGATAGTTTAGTTCTTATCTCAGATACGCTTGGTGCCGGTTTGAGTAAGGATTTTTACCTGGGCACCGCCAACTTCTCCTTGCCGGGTACCTACTCCTTGGATGTTTGGATTTCATCAAGTCCGGTTAACTCAATAACAGCAAACGACACCTTATTGCAAACAGACCAATTGGTGATTCATCCTATTTTAAGTGTAAGTCCTAAAACTGCTCTTGTTAATTCGCCTACAGATACTGTGATCATTCGTGCGGAATCTTCCATATTCCCATCAGGTCCGTTTTTCTTCACTGAGGTTTGTCATTTCAAAACAACTGTTGGTGCTCCAACAGGTGGATGGCCATCCTACTTAGTTGCGGATGATTATGTAGAGATAACCGGTGTGCCAAATTCAGATTTGGGTGGTATTACGCTGGAACAATGGAGCACAACCGCCTTGTTGAGTTCTTATACTTTCCCAACAGGCACTCGCCTGAGCCCGAATGGAACAGCAATTATCGCAGTTGGCCAATTGAACGCGAGTGTTCCTTCGCCTTCCAACTTCTATTACCATGGCGGTTATACCGGAACTTTTGGTTCTACAGGTGCTGCCGGAAGAATTCTAAGGAACGCACAAGGTTTAATAGTTGATGCGGTGGTTTATGGTTCATTTGTTTTCCCTGCTGCTGCCGGTGTAACGGCTAGCGATTGGTCGGGTGCAACAGCGGCTTCATCCAGTTCAGGAAACCGCTTGAATGGAGCAGACAGCAATAGCGCAGTGAATTGGATTAATTCAGGAACGCAGCCTCAGGATCCAAATGTGCGCAATAGCAATGTTCCCTTGCCTCAGCCTGTTAGTGCGCCGGGCTTCTCCTGGACTTACATGAGTGCCTTGTATGATACGATGATTGTTTCAAAAGTGGGTCCATTTACCACACCGGGTGTTTATGCTTATGTAGCTGAGTACACCAACGGTTGTGGAGTTTTCAGAGATACCGTTTTTGTAACTGCAAGCTCTACCGTGCCTGTAAAATGGCAAAGCTTTGAGGGCTACCGTTCAGGTGATGATGCAGAATTGATTTGGACTACAGCCAGTGAAACCAATAACAAATTCTATACGGTAGAGCGTTCGTTGAATGGAGTGGATTTTTATAGTATTGCCGAGCTTGCCGGAAAAGGAACGACAAGTCGCACAAGCACCTATACCTTTACCGATAGAAACGTATTTGCAGACCAAGCACTTGCCTCGGTGGCTTATCGCATTCGTCAAACCGATTTTGACGGAAAGAGTGAGTTAAGTAAGACCATTTGGATTGCCACTGAGGAGCTCAGAACCGAGCCTCGGTTTATGCCTAATCCTGCATCAGATAAATTGATTGTTGATTGGAATGGAATGCAACAACAGGAAATAAATGTTGAGCTTGTAGATTTGAGTGGAAGGCTTGTTCAAAGCAGCGTTCTTTCTCCAGGTGCAGAACCCACAATTCAATTGACTGCTCCAAACGGAGTTTATATCCTTAAACTAAGGGCCAAAGATCAGGTGCATACGCGCAAACTGATAATTCAAAACTAATTCAAATAAGGTGGTTGCTTCAGTCTGAAGCAGCCACCTTTTTTTAAGTGAAATTCGTTAACAAGTTGGAATTAGATTATGAATTTACCGGAAGTGTAAAGGTAAATTCACTTCCTTTTCCCGGTTCACTTTGAAGGGTGATTTTGCCTTCATGTCGTTCAATAAACTCTCGGCACAGCACAAGGCCCAGGCCTGTTCCCTCTTCGTTTAATGTTCCCCGGGTTGAGTAATTACCTTCAATGCTAAACAGATTAACTTGTTTGTTTGCAGGAATGCCAATGCCATTGTCTTTTATGGTCACATAAACCGTATTGTCTTCTTTCCATGCATTTATTTGAATAATGCCTCCGGGGTTCACAAATTTTATGGCGTTTGAAACCAAATTCCTGATTACGGTTTCTACCATATTCCGGTCGTAATGGGCTTGAAGGTTTTCTGGAATGTTTGTTTTAAGTTGAATGTTTTTCTTTTTAATAAGTTCCTCGTGCAGTTCTAAACAACTTTTCACAGATTCATTCAACAGATTGGGCGCTGGATTGAATGCAATTCTGCCTGTTTGCAAGCGCGACCATTCAAGTAAATTACTTAACAATCCCATGGCTCTTTCTGAGGAGGTATGAATGAGCTCTGCAAGTTGCTCTGCTTCGCTATAGTCCTTTCTCGCCATGTCGTCATGCATCAATTCAGTTAGCGCTGTAATTTGGCTTATTGGGTTGCGCAAATCATGCGCAATTATTGAAAAGAACTTGTCTTTTGTGGCATTCAGTCTGCTCAACTCCTGTGTAGAAATTTTCAATTCTTCCACCAATCGGTTCAAATCGGTCATGTCTTCAATGGTACTCAATACCATTTCCTCTCCATCCAATTCAATAAAATCAGATGAAATAGCAGCGGTAAATGGTATTTTACCCTTTCTATAAAAGATGCATTCCTGATTTTTTACTCTTCCTTCTTTTAACATCGTTTTCAAGTAGGCGCTTCTGTGTTCAGGATCACCCCAAAGCTCAAGTTCTAGGGTTGTTTTGCCAATAATTTCTTCGGTTGAAAATCCGGATAGTTTTTCAAATCCTGAATTTACCTCGGTAAGTTTTCCATCTTCTTTGCGGGTGAGGATAATAGCGTGCGGAGAAGCATGAAATACCTTGAAAAACTTTTCTTCCTGCTTTTCAACTTTAATAATCAATCGCTTGTTAATTAGTAGCACAAGAGAGAATGTTAGTAGAACAAAAAGTAAGTTGTAGCCAACCACAAATAGAGCTTCGAGATTGCCCGATTTCAAATAATCCAGCGAATTGTTTAACCCACCATTGAGGTAATAAATAACACGACATACATTAATACCAAGGAAACCGAGCGATATCCAAAAAACAGGCCTACTGCCATTCCCTTTGGTGCTTAGATTTTTCTTTTTTAACAGGTAAACTGTTTGTACGAAAAAAATGAGAGATATGATTGAATAAGCAAACCCGCGCTGACTAACAGTAATCTGAGAACCGATACTCCAAAAAACAAAAAGGCTGTAGACCACAAGAGGAACAAGGTTTTGCCATACTTTGATTTTTTCTTGAAAGAATTTTTGGAGACCAATTAAACTCAATAAAATACCTGTTGCACTAAAAACATTGGCTATTCCAATTGAGAAGAGGTCTGGTATGTAACCTCTTGATAAAATCAATACCATTGACAGTAACTGCAACAGGAAATCAGAAACCCAGAAGCCAATGCCATCAAACTTTGTCCGATTTGAAACCCATAAGTAAGAGATCACCCATAGGTTTGCAACGCAGGTTATGGAGTATATCAAATAAAGGGTTCTTATATCAAGTTCCATTCTTAGGTAAAGGTAGGTTCTTGTAACCTTTTGAAGTATGATAAAAGTTTGAAAACCATTCTATTGTAACCAATTATTGCGGTTGATTTATTATTAAAAATCTATCCCCTTAACCTAAGTGTTCAGGATTTGCTTGATGCATGTCTGTCTATTTTGATAATAATTGTTATACTATTGCAATATGCCCTCTTGGACCTACCGCATATTACCCCAGCAGAATTTAATCATCACCGCATTTCGCGATAAGATTGTGATTTCCGATATCATTCAAAGCAATATTGCTTTCTCTGAAGACCCCTTGTTTAATGAAGATTTTGACCTATTGGTAGATTTATCGCGTTGTATATCTATTGGGTTTCGTGTGGATATTCTCGACTATATTTCCTTTTTCAGGAAAAGGTTTCGGTTCAAGAAAAGATTACGGGTATGCCTCATAATTGGAACATTGAATCAGGAGTATTTGGCCAGGATTTATAAGACATTTGGCGACTCTCTCAACCTGGATATTGATTATTTCCGTGAAATGGAGGATGGTTTGAATTGGTTGAACCGCGAGGAAAATCAAAAGGCAGAAATTGTTCAGCTGCTAGCCAATGTGTTTATTGATTCTAAGTAACCTGCTTCGGTTATTGAAAACGGATTCGTCCTGTTAATTTTCCTGGTCGTTTAAGGAAAAAATTTGCTTCATAAGCACCCATTTTGTCGTACTGGCTTCCTCCGGCAAAGCTAGCTGGTATTTCCACATCAATTCTTCCCATTGCTGAACTGTAGGATTTATGGCATCCATTTGTGCCTTGGTTTCAAATGAAAATTCATCCGTAGTTACCAATACCATCAGCAAACGGTTGTGAACCCGATAGATTTCACAGTTCAAAATTCCTGCATCGTAAATGGATTGAATAATTTCAGGCCAAACCTGTTTATGTGCAAGCTCATAGGCTTTTATTAATTCAGGGTCATTCTTTAGGTCACATGCAAGGTACCAGGTTTTCATGCTTTTATTTTTGGGGTGATGAGGCCTATCATTACAAAACAAACAAGCGGAATTAGGAAGGCATATTGGATGCTTGATTCATCGGATACAGCACCCATGAAAAGAGGAATGATAGCTCCTCCTACAATACTCATAATTAGCAAAGATGATGCATAGCGTGTTAATCCTTGGCTATGCTGAATACCGAATGAGAAAATGGTGGGAAACATAACCGACATGAAGAAGGGTGTAAGTGTAAGAGCCAACAATCCCAGCTCGCCTCCCAAGAAGCTAGCAATTGTCATGCATAATGTAGCCATCCAGGTAAAGAGTTGCAATACAATTTCCGGTTTGATTTTTTTCATGAGCGCACTCCCGGCAAATCGTCCTAACATAAATAAAAATAGCCCTAAGGATAAGCGCAGCGCTGATTCTTGATCGCTAAGTTTGGTTTGATTTACCGCATACCGAATAAAGAAACTTGAAACACCTACTTGTGCTCCCACATACACAAACTGAGCAAGCACCGCCCATTTTAACTTCTGCAAGGATGCGAGTTTTTTAAGAGAGAAAGGCTCTGTGTTATCAAGCTGTATTTCCGGTAGTGGAATTCGTTTGAACACAATGGCCATCACTAGAACAAAGAAGCCCATTAGAAAATAAGGCATTTTTACCTGATTCGCTTCAAATTGAAGCCACCCATTCACCGATTCAAATTCGCTTGGGTCTAAGGCATCTTGCTGTTTTCCAGATAAAATAAATCGAGCTCCTAAAAAGGCGGCCAGTGTTGCCCCAAGTCCATTGAAAGCTTGGGCAAAATTCAACCTTCTTCCGGCAGTGGAGGGTTCTCCCATTGCATTTACAAAGGGATTGGCTGCTGTTTCCAAAAGGGTTAATCCACTTGCCAAAACAAACAAGGCTCCCAGAAAAAATGGAAATGACCTAAAATTGGCAGCAGGAATAAATAACCAAGCGCCCAAGGCAAATAGCACCAATCCACTAACGATAGTTCCCCGATATCCAACTTTTTCAATCAGTTTTCCTGCGGGAAGTGCCATTAAAAAATAAGCAACATAAAAAGAGGAATCAACCCATGCCGATTGAAAGTCGCTTAACTCCAACGCTTTTTTGAGTTGAGGAATTAGAATCGGATTCAGGTTATGAGCCAATGCCCAAAAGAAGAAAAGACTTACTACTGCGGCAAACCCAAGCTGATTTTTGCTCAACACAATTCCTCCTTTCTACGAATTCGTATTTGTATGGAATTTACGGGTTGTTTATCTGCCAGCAGAATCAGATAACCACCTCCGCCGGCACCACTGAGTTTATATCCATAGCATTCATTTTCGTAGCGGCGAATGAGACTAAAAATTTCTTCATTCCCCATGTTTGGGAAAAGTGCAAGTTGCGCTTTGAATGATTCGGTCATGGCGTTTCCAGCTCCTGATAAATCTTTTTGGAGAATTGAGTTCCAACACTTTTCTGCAGCTATAGAAAGCGCCTTTGCATGTTCTCTTTCAAGATGGGTGTTTTCAAGCACTGAATAGTTGCTTGCTCTGGGTTCAAGGCTTACGAGATACAGGTGGTTCTGGAGGAATTGAATGACATCAAGGTCTTGCACCTGTTCAATTGCATTTGGCCAATAGTTGCCTGAGTAGGAGAGTTTATTCAGACCGGTGAAAACAATGCCTATGGCATCCTGAGAGCCGGCAATTTCCTGAGTACCGGGAGGATTTTCATAAGCAAACAAAGTCTTTGCTGCTTTTAGTGTATCGGGTTCAGGTATACGAAACTCCCAAAGTTCAGTAGCAGCGGCACGCGTACTTGATGCCATTCCACTTCGGGAATTAAAGGCATAATCGGGTTCAATGCAGAGTGTAATTACAGGCCCTGGATATAAACTCGAAACAAAGGGTTGATCTAACCAACCTCCGGCAAGGTCCAAGCGAAATGGAATTCGGTTTTCTTTTCGGATAGCAGTAGTAGAACGAGCAGGCAATCCTGCTTCAGGCAAACGTTTTAAGACTTTGTATTCAATTCCTTTCTGGGCACAAATGGCCTCTTTCTCGGGTTGATGTCCGTCTTCGTTTACTACAAAAACATCCGGCTTAACCTTTTCCAGTTCAGGAAGAAAATCCAGCATCCCGGTAGCACTTCCAATCAGTACTTCATCAACAAAGCGAATGGCTTCCAAGTGGTATTTTCGTTCATCCTGGCTATTGGCAGGAAAACGATTTTTGAGTGCGTAAACCGTTTCATCAGCTCCAATGCATACGCTAAGATGTGTTCCAAAGGAGGCTGCGCTCTTTAAGAACGCAATATGTCCATTGTGCAATAAATCAAAGCATCCACTTACGAAAACCTTTTTGTCTTTGTTTTTCATGGGATGCCAAAATAGCTATTCTTAGGCTAATGTAGCATTGCTTGGCAATGTTTCCGACAGGTTTTTCAGGCGTTTTTCGGGTTGGAAATAAACCTTAAATCGTGTCCCGATTCCCGGGCTGCTTTCCACCTCAATTTTTCCGCCAATGGCTTCAATTTGATTCTTGGTGATAAATAAGCCAAAGCCTTTAGAGTCGTGATGATCGTGGAAGGTTTTGTACATACCAAATAGTTGCTTGCCAAATTTCACCAAATCTATCCCTAGTCCATTGTCTTCAACATGAATGCATATCAATCCGGATTCATTGGTATAGCTAAGGCGCACAAATGATTCTTTGGCAGGATCTGAATATTTTATAGCATTGGTAAGCAAGTTGAGAATAATAGAATCCGTATAGGCTGGAATGCCCAATACCTGAATGTTTTCAGGAACCTGATTAATTAGAATAACGCCTTGGCTTTTGGCTAAGGCACTCACATTTTCCAAAGCTTTTTCAATGACCGTTCCTAGATTCACAACCTTGAAATCTTTTTTATCACCTGCTGCCAAGATGGCAACTTCAGATAAATTGGTAATGGTATCAAGTAGATTGGAGGATGCGTTTTTGAGTAAGCGATAAATCTCCGATTCTTCCAGGGCCTGGCTTTCTTCTTTTAGGTATTCAAGCAAGGAAGAAATGTTTCTAGCATGCGAGCGAAGGTTATGTGAAACAATATGCGCAAAGCTCTTTAGCCTTTCGTTTTGATTACGGGAAATATCCAACATATTGGTCAATTCAAGCTCGGCTTCCAAAAGTTCGAGATTCTTCAAACTCAGTAAGTTTTGTGATTTGTATAGCCCAAGGTGGTTTTTTACACGGGCTTTAACCTCTGCCGGATTGAAAGGCTTGGTCACATAATCAACGGCGCCGCACTTGAAGCCTTTGGTTATATCGTCGATATCGGTTTTTGCAGTTAAGAAAATAACAGGTATGGATGCAGTATTTGGATTGCTTTTGAGTTGCTTACAGGTTTCAAATCCATCCATGCCCGGCATCATTATGTCGAGGAGTATTAAGTCGGGTTGGGCTTTTTCAAGCATACTCAAGGCCGTTTCACCATTGCTTGCTATACTTATTTCATATTCATCGGCAAGCAGGCCGGCAATTACCTTTAAGTTATTGGGCTGATCGTCAATTACCAGAATCAGGTCTTTAGTTTTCATGAATGGTCTCCTCGAATAATTGCTTTAGCTGGGTTAAATGATGTTGGATTTCAAGTGTATCAAAATTGTCCAGACTTTTTTTAAGTTCAACACTTAAGTTGAGTAATTGATTTTGCTTCCATTTTTTTGCAAAGCTTTCGAGATCAACTACAAGAGCTTCTGCCCGGTCAATCACCAGAAATTCCTGGAGTTTTTGAATTCGGGTAAGAAAATGTTCATTGAAAGAGGTTCTCATTTCCTCACTTATTTGAATCGGGCTCAAGCTTTCGGCACTTCTTGTTTCTTGCAGCATTTCTTCAGGAGTTTCAACAGGAAGAAAGCGTAGTAGTTCATTCAACAAGGTGCTCCGATGTACAGGTTTGCGCAGGTATCCATTGAAGTAGAACTTAAGTTTATCCAAGTCTCTTTGCATGGTTGACGCGGTGAATGCGATGATTGGTGTTTTATCAAGACCGGGTAGTTTGCGGATTTCTTTCGTGGCATCAAACCCACTCATTCCTGGCATGCGAATGTCCATGAGTATTAAATCGGGTTTTAATTTCAAAGCAAGCTCAACTGCAATTTCACCACTTTCAGCCTCAAAAAGTTTAAGGTTCTGCTTTTCGAGGTAATTGGCAACCAAAGCCCTGTTCTGAGAAACATCATCAACCACCAGAATACTTGAGCCCTTGAACTCATATTTCTCTTCTTTCCAGACATACGATTCTGTTTTTTCAACCAGCTCTTCGCTATGCTCCAGGTTTGGAAGATGAAGCTTAAATACGCTGCCTTTACCGGGTTTGCTTTCCAGACTTATTCTTCCTCCCATAAGGGTTGCCAGTCTCTTGCTTATAGCGAGGCCTAATCCTGTTCCTCCGTACTTCTTGTTGTCTTGTCCGTATTGCTGACTAAACGATTCAAAGATCCGTTCCTGTTCATCATCGGGAATGCCAATTCCGGTGTCCCTTACAGCGATCATCAAATCAAACAATCCGGTTTGAATCTTCTCTACGATTACCTGGATTTCAATCTCACCGCTTTCGGTAAATTTAACAGCATTACCTACCAGGTTTAGTAGAATTTGCTTCAGGCGAATATCATCGGTTTTGAAAGATTTGGGCAAGCGGGGATCCAGGTATGAAAACAGGTCAATGCCTTTTTCATTGGCTTTGGGTTTGAATAGATTTTCAATTTCCCAAAGAACAGTTCTCATATCGGTTGGTTGACTATGAATCTCAAGTTGACCCGCTTCAATTTTAGATAAGTCGAGAATATCATTGATGAGCGATAGCAAGGTTTTACCACTATCGAGGATGGTTTTCAGGTAATTCTTTTGCTTAGGATTGTCGGTTGTGTTAAGCATGATTTCGCTGAAGCCCAAAATGGAATTCATTGGCGTCCGGATTTCATGACTCATATTTGCAAGGAATTCTGATTTCAGACGATTCGCTGTTTCTGCTTCATCGCGCGCCTCGATAAGGTATTTTTTATTTTCCTGAATGTACAAGGCACCACCCACAACATTCGCAATGTTTCTGAATATGGCTTCTCCCTGATCTTGCCAGTCGCGCTGATGCCGTGTATCTACAAATCCAAGTAGTCCGTAAAAACGATCTTCGATAAAGATGGGTAATAAGGTTACAGATCGAAATCCAAGCGACTTAAGAATGCGTTTTTCTTTCGCCCCAAACTCATCCTCATTCAACCTCAGTATTCGGTCCCGTTTCATATTGTCTTTCCAGGCCGAAAAGACACGGCTATTGTAACCCTTAACAATACCTGGAATTAAGCCGGCAAGGGGTTCGTGGCTCTTTTCCCACCATTCATACCTAAGCACCATTTTTTCTTTTCCTTCCTCTTCAACAGAGGCCAATAAGAAAGCGCGTTGGTAGTTGAAGGCTTCCGATACCAATTCCAAGAATGAAAACATGGAGCGCTCAAAATCCGGGTCGGTAAGCAATACTTCTGCCCCTTGATTTGCAGTTCTTAACAGGCTTTCTGTTTTCTTGATTTGTTCGCGGGTATGGGTTATTTGACGAATGATTCCGATGAAGAGCACAATTATACCGCCAATAATCATCAAGAAGTAAAACAGAATGAGAAAATTGGCCTGGGTTTGCTCTTTCCAAAGGCTTTGAGTATCCACCGAAAAAACAAGCCCAATGGAGTTCCCCAACAAGTTGATGGGATACATCACGGAATACAGGGTCTTGTCTGAGCCGGGGCCTGCTTCATGTTCTAACTCTGTGCTTAGTCTATTCTGAAGCTTATCAATTAATTCTAAAGGTGGATTTGGGTGAATCAGCGTTGTGTCTGTATTATCACTTGCAGTCACTGTGATGAGTGAACCATCCGGATTAAATGCCCAATCCCAAGAATTTCTGCCAATGTAGAATCGGTCAAATTGGTAGTTTAGGTATCTCGGAAAGTTTAGGTTGAACCGAATATTGGCAATCAGAACGCCCGAAGAGTTGAAGATAGGTTGAACAAAATAATCATTCTTTCCTTCATGGATAAATATACTGGATTGAAAAAGGGGTAGTTTTTTTTGTAATGGAAAAGGTCGAGTAACGCGGAAGTAATTGTTAAAGTCGCGCTCAAACTCTCTTCCTGTTTTTCCATCGTGAATGAGAATGCTATTAATTAGCTCTTGGTTTCTGGAGTAAAATCTGCGAATGCGTTTGATTTCGGCATCAACGAATTTGTATTGTTTCTCAAGTCCAATTTTCTCGGTATCTGAGCGAAAAAAATAATCCAAGTCACGGTTGGCAAACTCCAACTTCGCCGATTCTTCAAAATCATTTGCCGACTCTTCTATGGTCTTTCCACAAAGGATAATTTGGCGGAAAATGAAGTCTGCGGTTTCTTCTTTTTGATGCCTGCTTAAATCAGTATATTGATAGATAGACAGCCCAATGAAGAGCAGAATCAGAGGAATTAGCAGGTAAAGCTTTTTGTTCATTTGAGAATCTTTACCAGGTACCAGTCTAATTCATGAATATGGTCTGCCAACACAGTTATGTTTTTCCCTTTTTGTTTGGTTTCAACCACATGTTTCTCGTTTCGCAAGATTTGTTTCGCAAGGTCTCGTACCCATTCTTCTTTGGATAAGGTTAAGTTGTACAGTTCCTTTCTGTAGGTGTTTTGCTTGATGGTTTCAATGTATTTATGATCAAAAAGCGGAGGAAAGGAAAGAAAGTTTATTGCTGATTCTTGAGCGGTTACAACGGTCCCTGTATTGTCCATAATCAGAGTCATCGAACTGCTATGTTGAGGCAGATAACGCTTGGCAATTTCATTGATGGTAACATCAATTCCGGGAACTCCAACCAGCTTGTTGGTTACATACACTGGTGCAATTGCCGAAACCATCCAACCCCTTCCTGCGGGGTCAACATAAGGTTCGTTAACCCATACTGCTTTTCGTTTCGGATTGTGTTTTTCATCTGCCATGTAATAGAAGTTGTAAGAGGGAATGTCCATCTTAGCTTCGTATTGCGAAAGCACATCAAAAAAGGGGTAAATCCTGTTGCAGGAATGTTTGTCGTTGTAGTACACTTGAACCACTTCAGGGTATTGTTTTACAATGCGGACAAACTCTGTATCTATGGGTTCAGTTAAATATACAATCTGTTTTATTTCTTCATTTACAGGATAGACACCTGTTACACAAATCGCAGAACCGCCATCATCCCGGGTTTTATAAAACACACCATTGGGGGCCAAATGGTATAAATCCTTTGCTGGTTTTAAGGGTTTGTTCGGCCTGCTTTCGTAAAGTTTTTGAATCTTTAGCGCCAAACTCCCAACTTCATTTCTGATGATAGCAAAGTCCCTGTCTATTTTTTCGGCAGTTTTATGCAATGACTCCTGTTCAGCCTTTAGGTCTTGCTTAGATGAGTAGTTGCAAGAGAACAAAAAGAAAAAAAGTATAGCAAAAGGCAGATAAAGTTTCATCATAGCGGCATTATCCTAAGCCACCAAATCTACTAATTTTGAGCCTTAAAAAGAGGGCCCAATAACACTTCTATTGGGCCCCGAATAATTTGTTATATTTTTTGAAATTTTATTGAGTAGGGTAGTTGTTTTTTGAGCGAAATTATTCATTTTTTTTCCGCTCAGCTTCCAAAGAAAGGACATTATTGTCTGCAATTTCCCAGTCTACCTTAAATGAAGAATGCTGCTCAAGCATGGCATAGTCTTCGTCTCTACGTTGCACTTTAACTTGAATGCGTTTCATGTGTACAAGGCTGTCACTGATGGAATTGCTCACAAAAAGAAAGGTCTTACTGCCATCATCAAAGAGGGTGCTAAGTGGAACACACCAGCCATTTCCAGCCTCTGTTTTTCCTTTGATTTCTGCACGAATGGTCATGTCGGCATGGATTTCTGAAAGTGGGCGCTTCTCAAAATTTACATGCAGGGTGATGGTCTTGGTTTCTGGGTCAAGCGCACGGTTAATATAGCTTACTTTACCTTGCAATTCCAAACCTGGACTACCGGCCAGGTTCATGCTTACCGGTAAGCCCTCAGTTATCCATGCTGCATCTTTCTCGTACACATACACCTCTGCCTGCAGCAAAGTAGGGTTGATTATCTCGGCAAGAATGGTTTGGCTTTCAACCAATGTTCCTATATGAACTTGCAGTTTGTTGATGTATCCATCCAAGGGCGCTGTTATGGTCAATACAGGACTTATCTGTCCTTTAACCGGGTCATTCAATATAGCCTTGCTAATTCCAATAAGCTCAAGCTTGTGAAGTAGCATTTTTTCTTTTACTACGGCGGCCTGATAGCGAGCCTTGCTGTTTTGAAATTCAGCAAGTACACCCATGTTCTTTTTAGTTAGGGTTTCCTGACGTTCATATTCCGCTTTCTGAAACTCCGCGTCGGCCTTGGCTGCTGCATATTCGTTTTGGAGTTCAAGCAATTCAAAACTGCTGATGCTTAAAATGGGTTGCCCTTTTGAAACCTTCATTCCCTCGCGGACAAAAATGCGTTCCACTTTACCTGCAATATGACTGCTTATTTCCGCCTTACTTTCGGGCAAGGGTTTGATAATGCCATTGGCATGGATAATGGGTTGAATGTTCTGTTTTGAGAAATGGGTAAAGCGCACATTCACGCCCTGAAGCTGTTTTTTACTCAGAGTTAGTGAATCAATATCCCTTTTAGTAGTTGGGCCGTTTTCTTTAGGTGTTTCAGATGAGCATGCTGCTACAAGAAAAAGCACCGTTAATTGAAGTATTGTTTTCATTGAAGTTTATTCTCCTTTAAGGAATTGAAAAGTATATGCGGTTTGATTGTAGTTTTTTAATGCTTCCAGGTAACCCAATCGTATTTTGATTACCTGTTGCAGGTTGATGAGGTAATGGTAATAACCAATACTTCCCAATCGGTAAGATTCACGCGCTTCTCTAGCCAATTGACTTGCCTGAGGAAGGGCAGTTTGTTCATAATAGTTTAGTGCCTCACCGTACTGTTTTAATCCTGAAAGGGTTTCCTGATACACACCTGTTAAACCATAGCGATTCACCAAAGCCTGTTGTTCGGCAATCTCAAGCTCTTTCTTTTGTGCACCCACTTTTGAGATGTTTTGCCAAAACCACAAAGGGAGTGTAAATCCATAGCGCATGCGGTAGTTCAATGGGGTTTGATCCGGTCCTTGATTCAAATAACCTACCACCAATCCCGGAAACCAGCCGCTTCGTTCTTGCTTGAGTTTAGAATGCTGCAAAGAAATATTTTGTTCATACCATTTATTTTGAGGATTTCCCGCAAATGCATCTTCCTGCAAAGGAGATTGAACTTGAGCTTTGGCCAGAGCTTCTGAACTGTTCAACGAACTGTCGGATGGATTTCCTGTTAGCAAGGCCAAACTTAATCGAGTGGTTTGTAGTCTAGTTTTTACTTGCCCCAACTGGTAGCGAATTTCTTTGTATTGCGCTTCTGCATTGAGTTTTTCAAGGGCTGAAATCTGTCCAACCTGATGCCTGATTCCAGTTACTTCCACCAAGTCCTCAAGTAAGGAATCCTGTTGCAAATAACTTTCGTACACTTCCTTGAGGTATTGAAGTTCAGTATAGGTTAACCTGATTTTTAAGCGGAGCTCATTCCAGGCCATTTCCTTTTCAATTGCAGTAATTTGAGTTTCCTTTTTTGCAGTTTGATAGTTTCTCAGGTAGCGAGTAGGAAAATCAATATTCTGAAGCACACCGGGCCTTAATTCAGTGGAGGTTGGGGCTTCAAATAGCACCTCAGGAGATTGAATATTGAATGCCGAGGCCTGAAGCTTTCTTACCTTTTCAATGCGTTGCTCAGCAAGCAACATGCTGGGGTTCGATTTCTGTGCCTGCTCCAACAGCTGATTCAAACTCATGGATTTCAGGTTTTGTGCCTCCAGTTTCAACCCCTGAATCAGTAGCAGAATGGCACAAATTGATTTAGTGACTTGTTTCATGGGTTTTTGTTTTTGAAGTGAATAGGGTGTATAAAACCGGTAGAACGAACAAGGTTAACAGGGTTGAAATTAAAAGTCCGCCAATTACAACTGTTGCCAATGGTTTTTGAACCTCCGCTCCCACACTTGTTGATAAGGCCATTGGAAGGAAGCCTAATGCCGCAACAAGTGAGGTCATAAGCACTGGTCTGATGCGCTCTTCCATTCCTTTTAGTACGCGTTGGTCGGGATCACTTTCTCCCAGTGTTCCCAATGTGTTGAAGTGACTAATGAGCAATATGCCATTCAATACCGCAACCCCAAAAAGGGCAATAAATCCAACTCCTGCAGAGATACTGAAGTTCATGTCGCGGATGAGCAAGGACAATACGCCACCAACCGCAGATAATGGCACCACCGAATAAATCAGTAAGCTATCTCGGATATTGTTAAATGTTAGGTAAAGTAGAATCAGAATGACCAACAAAGAAAGCGGCACAACAATGGCCAGTGTTGATTTGGCACGACTGAAGTTTTCAAATTCACCGCCATAAGTAATGCGGTATTCTTTTGATAGGTTTACACCTGCATCTACCTTTTTAATAACATCGTTTACTACACTTTCCAAATCCCTTCCACGCACATTGAAGCCAAGATTTACCCTGCGTTGAAGCCCTTCGTGCCCAATTTCAGAAGGTCCCACATCTTCACGAATGGTTGCCAGTTCCTTCAAGGGAACAGGAATCCCGTTTTGAGCTTCAATCATCAGGTTATCGATGTTTTCTTTCTTCTGACGCTCGTTACCTACCAAGCGCAGACTCAAATCAAAACGCTTATCGTTTTCATAAATCAAACCAGCGCTTGCTCCTCCAAATGCCAATTGAACTGCACGGTTAATTTGAGCTGCTTTGATTCCATATACCGCCATGGCTCTTCGGTCGTATTCTATATTGATTTGTGGCAATCCAAATACCTTGTTTTCCTGAACATCAACAGCTCCAGGTACAGTTTTGACCAATTGAATGATTTCATTTCCTTTCTTAACCAAGGTGTCTAAATCAGGACCATAAAGTTGCACCACCACGTCGGTTCTTGCTCCACTCATCATGTCGTTTACACGGCTTTCAATTGGCTGTTGAATGGAGAGGATAATTCCGGGAAAGTCCTTCATTTTTTCATTGAACAGCGCTGCAAGTTCTTCCTGTTGCTTTGATTTGGTCCAATACTTTTTATCCTTAAGCACAACGATTATCTCTTGTGATTCCAAGGGCAATGGATCAACCTTAACTTCCGATGTTCCTATTTTTGAAACAATGCGCTCAATTTCGTCCGGGAATTCACGCATCAGGAATTGTTGGATATTTGTACTCTGAGCAATACTTTCAGTTAATGGTGTGCCAATTGGTAGGTTCATATCTATCAAAATATCACCTTCCTGAAGTTTTGGAATGAACTCTCCTCCAATCCGACTAAAGCCAATTACACCCACTACTACTACCAGCACAGCAAAGGCAATCACTGCTTTTTTGAAACGGAGCGAAAGATGAAGTAGGGGCCTAATTCCTTTCATGAAGAATTCAACTATTTTGGTTCCAATGTCTTGATGGTGCAATGTTGCTGCCGGTTTCAATACAAGAGCACTCATCATGGGAACATAAGTAAGGGAAAGAATCAACGAGCCAATAATGGCATAACCAACGGTTTTCGCCATTGGACCAAACATCTTTCCTTCTACACCTTGCAAGGATAGGATAGGCACATAAACAATCAGGATAATAAGTCCACCAAATACAACCGATTTTAGAATAGCACCCGTTGATTGAATAATCAATTCCTGCCTTTCTGCGTAGCTGAGCATGGATTTGTTTTGTTCGCGCATGGCCTTTTGCATACCCAGTGCCAGGAAGAACACCGAACTCTCAACCACAATAATTGCCGGGTCAACAAGCAAGCCAAAGTCAATCGCTCCCAAGCTCATGATGTTTCCAACTACACCCGTGTACTTCATCAGAATGAAAGCAAACAGCATGGACAAAGGAATTACGGATGAAGCAATTAATCCCGCTCTCCAGTTTCCTAAAAGCAGTAAGATTACAAGCAATACGATGGTTGCGCCTTCAATCAAATTGGTTGCAACTGTTTTTATGGCTGCATTTACCAGTTTAGAGCGGTCAACAAAAGGCTCAATTACCAAGCCTGGTGGAAGTTCAGCCTGGATAACAGCCATCCGTTCACGGATTCGTTCAATCACTTCATTTCCGTTGGCACCTTTCATCATCAGGATAGAACCACCAACAACATCTCCTTTTCCATTCATGGTAAGGGCACCATATCTCAGGGCATGTCCGTATTCAACATCGGCAACATCTTTCACCAAAACAGGTACACCCTGGTTTACGCGAACAACAGTGTTTCCAATATCTTCCAGGTTTTTGGCTAAACCAATTCCCCGGATTGTATAGGCTTTGTTATCTTTTTCAATATAGGCACCACCGGTGTTGCTGTTTCCATCGGCAAGGGCATCATGGAGTTCATCAACAGTAATGCCCAGCGCCTTCATCCGTTCCGGTTTTAATTTGGCTTGATACTCCCGGGTATAGCCACCATAGCCACTTACGTCTGCAATTCCGGGAAGTCCCAATAGTTTTCTTCGTACTTCCCAATCTTGAATAGTGCGAATTTCAGTAAGGGTATGTCTTGGATTATCGGGGTCTTCCGGGCGAATAACATATTGATAAATTTCACCCAATCCCGTTGAAGGTGGCCCCATAATTGGGTCGCCGGCTCCTTCCGGTATTTCAGATTTTACTTGTTGAAGACGTTCAAATACTTGTTGTCTGGCCCAGTAAATGTCAATCTCATCTTTAAAAATGAGTTTAACCACACTGCTTCCAAATTTGGAATTTGAACGTACCTCAATAAGGCCGGGAATATTGGCCATGGCCATTTCTACCGGAGTTGTTATAAATTTTTCAATCTCCAAGGATGACAGGTTTGGAGAATTGGTTATGACGTCAACCTGATTGGTGGTGACATCGGGAACTGCATCAATTGGCAGCTCCTTGAGGGAATAGCCTCCCCAGGCAGCAATAAGCAATACAAACAGCCCAATAGTCCATGGACTGCGTGTGCTGAACGCAATCAGTTTTTGAATCATGAAATAAAATGTTAAAACCTAAAAAAAATGTGACAGCAGCGGACTCAGGCTTTGGGGGGTGGAGTTGCCGGTTCCACTGAGAGTTGAGGGTGTTTACCTTCCTGATAAACTCCGTCTTGCTTTTGAAAGCTCAGGCCGGAGTAAATTGATTTTTCTGAAAGGAAACTCAGGTCTTGTTTTTTAAGTTCATACGAATCGTATTCACACGAATTGTCATTCAGTGTAGATTCTGTTCGTGGCTCATTCAAGCTAAGATAATCCGGTACCAACTGCGTGCTAAGCATCATTGGTATGAGAAGAATTAACACAAAAATCCGGATATACACTTGCATTTAGAGGGCGCAAAATTAGTAAAGCGCCGATATATTGTATACTCGCTTTAAGGTTAATTTGTTTTGGTATCAAAAGGTAGAAAGTGTAAAAAGCTGTCAATCAGCTTTTCGTGTTAATTTTTGCAAATAAAATTTCAGCTAAAACGCAGTTTATGACTGAAAAAATGCAGATATCCATGCTTGAGTGCGCAGTTTGTTAACCAATTCCGCGGAGATTGGCTTCTTGATAAATCCGATTAGTTCAGGATATTTATCCATAAGCCCGTCCATTTCCAACATGTCTGATTTGCTCATTAAAACAATCCGTATTTGGCTTTTCAGATTCATTTTTCTGAGTTGCTCCAGAAATTCTTCGAGCACAAAATCAGAAAGGTCGGTATTTACGAAAACCAGGTAGCTTGACTCCTCCTTGTTGTTATTTTGCAAGGTTGTATACGCCTCCTGGATATCAAAAGCAAACTCCGGATTTGGATGAAATTTGTTGCGCATTATAACCGCCTTCTGCAACAGTTGCTCCATTTTAATTTCTTCAACAAGAAGTACATGAAAATGCTTAGAAACGTATGCGTTTTCTGCGGTGCCAATATCCTGATTAATGCTTTGGTTTACGGTAAAGGTTTTATCCGCGATGTCATGAATAATGGCATCCAATTCATCAGCAGAGGTTTTAATGGCCTCAATTATTTCTAGCTCTTGAGCTGAAGGTTCAAGCAGATTCACCAAACCCATAAGCCTTGCTAATGGAGCCCTTACCAAGTGTGATTGGCTCCAGGCAATATCGCGTAAAGTCTCATTCTGCCGCGTGATTTCATCAATAAATTTAACCCGTTCAGTAATATCGCGGCATATCATCAACACAAGCTTTTGACCTGCAATTTCAACCATTACAGCTTTGGCTTCCACATTGCAAAGCCTACCGTCCTTTCGTTTGAAAACGGTTTCAAAACTGGCTTCTCCGTCTGCCTTTAGTTGTTGGGTAATCAAATCAAATTGGTCTCTAGCCGGAATGGCCTCGAGGTTCATGTAAGGCTGTCCTAATAATTCTTCGCGCGTGTACCCGGTAACATGAAAGCTGGCCTGATTGAGCTCCCTTATCGGACATTTGTGACTTTCTTCCTGCAATTCAAGCAGGCAAATAAAATCTTTGTTGGCATCAAACAGCGTCCTGTATTTGAGTTCATTGGCCTCAGCTCGAATCTTTTCAATTTCCAATTGCTCATAACTTTTATTGAGCTCTTCAGATTTCTCTTTCACTGTTTCACTCAAACCAAGATTCTTGATTTTGAGTGCATTCATGAGGTAAACATTGGTAAGCAGGTTTTTAATCCTAAGGTCAACTTCTGTTAGGTCGAAAGGCTTAGTTAGGAAATCGGATGCACCTCCTTGAAGCGCTTGTTTTTTGGCCTCATAAGTTGCATCGGCAGTAAGCACGAGTATGGGCATGTAGCCATCAAGCAGGCCCTTGTTTTTTAACCGTTCCATTAATTCATAACCCGAAAGTTCGGGCATCATCAGGTCAAGAATTAATAGATTGGGATTGAATTGGTCGATAATCCCTTCTGCTTCCAAGGGTTTGGTGGTGGTCCGAATATTGGAATATCCTTTGAGCTCAAGCAGCTCCTTGAGAATTTCAATATTGGAATGATTGTCATCTACAATCAGAATTCGCGACAGAAGTAATTCAGGGATTTGCATATCAGGCCAGGTGTTCGTTAATTAGATTCAATAAAACGGAAATATCTATTGGTTTGGTAATATAGCCTTTTGCTCCAATTTTCATGAGTCCTGAAATGGTTTCCGGCATTGCATCAGCACTTACCACATAAACAGGTATAGACCGGGTTTCATCATTTTTTAGAAGTTCTGCCAAGAATGTAGAACCATGCCCATCGGGAAGATTTAAGTCAAGAAAAATTAAATCGGGCTTGTGTTCCAGCGCAAGTTTTAGGGTGTCTTTGCCAAATGGGTGCGAAACAAGCTGTATTCCGGGAAATCGTAGACTCAACACATTTTCTAGCAATTCAACATTCGATTGGTTGTCTTCGATGTACAAGATTTTGCCTAAATTTTTTTTCAGTTTTTGTTCCTCATCCTTAAGGATACTTTCAGCAATAAGATTTTTTTGTTGAACCTTAGAGGTTCTGAATTTTACCCAGAATGTACTGCCTTCTCCGAGCTGACTTTTTACGCCATAGATTCCTCCCATGAGGTCTGTAAGTTGTTTAACAACCGCTAAACCTAGTCCTGTACCTTCGGTATTCACAGATTCGTCGCCAACCCTTTCAAAGGGTTGGAAGATGCGTTCCAAATCTTCTTGTGCGATTCCCTGCCCATTGTCCGAAATTTCAATTCTCATCCAGGTAAAACCCTGAATATCGACAGGGTTAGTTGAAACATTCACCCAACCTCCCGGTTTGTTGTACTTGATAGCATTTCCTATTAGATTTATCAGAATTTGTTTAATCCGTTGTTTATCGGCATCAATCATCCAATCGTTTTCCAGTTTGGGAATATAGAGACTGATTTGATTCTTAGCTGCTGTTGGTTTCAGGAGGTCGCTAACTTCATCAAATACACTTTGAATAGATACGGGTTCAATGGAAATGGATATTCTGCCGGCTTCAATTCGCGAAATATCCAGCACTTCATTGATTAGATTAAGCAGGTGCTTACCACTTTTAAGAATATGGTTAACGCTTTTTTGTGCTTGCTGATTCAATTCACCCATTTCGAGCAATTGTGCAAAACCCAGAATGGAGTTCATGGGAGTTCTAA
This sequence comes from Bacteroidia bacterium, assembly GCA_023151275.1. Lineage (GTDB taxonomy): Bacteria > Bacteroidota > Bacteroidia > UKL13-3 > UKL13-3 > CAISCU01. The sequence goes on from JAKLJI010000001.1 coordinate 494,893, forward strand.
GTTCATGGCTCATGCGTGACAGGAAATCACTCTTAGCTTTGTTGGCAAGTTCAGCAGCTTCACGAGCTTGTTTCAAGGCATTTTCCTGCATAATTCTATCAGTAATGTCTCGCGCTGCGGAATAGATAAGCACGCCAACCGGAACACTATGCCATTCAATAAAGCGGAAACTGCCATCGGCTGTGCGGTAACGATTGGTAAAGCTTCGCACCAGGTTCTGGTTTTCCAGATTTTCTAAGGCCTGATATGTAGCTGGAATGTCTTCCGGATGAACGAAATTCATAAAGGATTGGCCTTCCAATTCTTCAACGGGATAACCTAAAATGGTTCCCCAAGCTTTGTTTACTTTAATGAAATGGCCATTGATATCCGCAATGCAAAGCAAGTCAAGCGCCACATTGAAGAAGGTCTCCAATTCTCGGGTTTTGAGTTGAAGCTCTTGGGTGCGTTCTTCAATTTTGGATTCAAGTCCGGAGTTCAACAGGCGGATTTCCTCTTCTGCTCGCTTCCTTTCCGATACATCCTGTTTGATACTCATGTATCCGGTTATCTCACCGTTTTCATTGGCAAGCGGACTAATGCTCGTACTTTCCCAGTATTCAGTGCCATTCTTCCTCCGGTTAATCCATTCGTAATCCCAAGTTTCGCCTTTGTTAAGCGTTTCCCAAAGCTGCTTATACGCTTCTTTACCGGTTTTACCTGATTTGAAAATGCGGGTCTTTTTTCCAATCAATTCTTCAGGTTTGTATCCGGTTATTTTTAATGTACCCGGACTGGCATACAAAATTTCGGTTTCAAGGTTGGTTATGATAATCGCAACCGGACTTTGCTCTATGGCCTTGGTTAGTTTACGAATTTCTTCTTCTTGTAATTTTCGTTCGGTGATATCACGAACCATGCGAAGGACCCTGTTTTGCTCAAGCGGAACAATGCGACTCTCAAAGACCTTATGGCTTTGGTCGATATCAAATGCAGGGTATTCAATGGTTGTAATGATTTGGTTGCTTAGTGCTTCCTTAATTTTTTCAACCACTTTTTTACTGTATTCAGGTGATAACCAATTTGAGATATTGGTGTTTACATGGCCTGAATAATCACGTGTGCTGCTTACAGAACTGGATCTTACATAATCAATGAAATTGCCTTGTTCATCGGAGATAAATACAGGGTCGGGAAGGGCATCAATAATTGCACTTAGTTGCTGGTTTTGTTGTTTGATTTGCTCTTCTTGTTGCTTTTGTTGAGTAATATTTATGTTTACTCCTTTTAGCCCAACTAGTAATTTGTTTTTGAAAATAGGAACGATGCTGTTTCTTACCCATTTAATTCTTCCATCGGGCATTAGCAGTCTAATTTGGATGGTTTCTTCCTGCTGAAAACGGTTGATTTTTTCTAGGGTTTCATCAATCATATATCTGTCATCCGGATGGATAATGGACAAGTAGTTTTCAAAGGAAGGTGGATGTTCCTCTCGCTTACGTTCTATTAATTTGTAGTATGCATTAGAAAGTATCGTCTGTTGACTTGTAAAGTTGTATTCCCAACTTCCCATTTCAGCAATTTCTTGCGCATAGTTCAGTTCATCTTCCCGTTTTCTAAGCTCTTGTTCGGTTTGCTTGAGCGCAGAGATATCGATGGCTGTTGCAGCAAAATACAGGGGTTTGTTTTCTTTCATGATTAGCTTACCACTCATCAGAGTTGGAAATACATTCCCGTCGCGTGTAACATGATCCACTTCTTCGGCAGCAAATCCACCTTTTTGTTTCATTTCCTCAAGCAAAAAGAATACACGTGGTAATTGACTTTCATTGTGGAAAACAGTAAGGTTTTTCCCCAATAGCTCATCAGTTGAATAGCCATGCATTTCTGCAAAGGTTCTGTTGATGTAGGTAATTGTGCCATCCATCAACGTAATTGCTGTTCCGTAATTTGCTTCATCCGAAATCATCCGGAACTTATTCAATTCTTCCAGGGCCTGTTTTTTCTCAGTAATGTCGATATCAGAGCCCCTGAAGCCCATGATTTTTCCCACTTCATTGTAAAAGGGAATTCCATTGGTTGAAACCCAAATTAACTCACCACTTTTTTTAACAATGGGGTTTTCATATTCGCTTATGGGTTGTTCTTGCTTAAAAAGTTCTTCAGCCTCTTGTTTATAAGCCTCTCTGATTTCTTCGGGATGGAGGTCGTAAAAGTACATTTTGCCGACAAGTTCTTCGGGTGTGTACCCGTAAACTTCGGCGGCCAATTGGCTTACGTATGTATATAAGCCTTCATTGTTTACTTCCCAAACCACAGTTTTACTTTGGCTTACCACTTGGCTAAAGCGCTCTTCACTTTTCTTGAGTGCATTTTGAATGGCCTTAACTTCGGTAATTTCCTGCCAGCTTACAAAAGTTATATTCCCGTCTTTTTGATTGATACTGGTTAAGGTAACCTCGCATTCAATGGTTGTACCATCTGATTTTTCATGTAGCCAATCAAAACTAAGTTTGCTTTTCTGTTTTGCAATTTCAAGATTCCGTATAACCAGCTCCTTACTAAGTACACCGTTCTTCTGAAACTCAGGTGAAATGTCGGTTGGTGTTTTTCCAACAATTTCCTCATAGGAATAACCTAATAACTTGCAGGCGGCCTCATTGCAATCCGAGTACCTCCCGTCAATCATAATGAGGTGGGCATCCGGTGAACCAAAGAACAAACTCTTGAAGCGTTGCTCACTTTCTTCCAGCTTTAATCTTGCTTGCTTTTGGTCTGTGATATTGGTTGAATTCATCAGAGCTGCATAGGCATTTCCTTGTTCATCGCGAACAGGCTGTATGCTGGTTCTTAGCCAAAGCGTTTTTCCATTGATAAGCAAGGAGGGCTCAAACACTTTACCTGCATTGTTTTGAATAACCCAGGTAATGTTGTTGATGATGTCCTTAAATTCTTCAGGTGAAACCAGTTCACCGGTTGACCTTCCAATTATTTCATCCGGGGTTTTGCCAAAATTTTGTGCGGCTATGGTATTGCAAAAGAGAATGATTCCTTCCGGGTCATAAAGCACCACGATGGAGTCTGTGCTTTCCACCAGGCTTCGGTATTTTTCTTCACTTTTTTGAATGAGTTTTTCGGTCCTTTTTCTGTCGGTAATGTCAAGGCCCATACATTGCATCTCAGAGGGCACACCATCATCGTTAGTGAGGCAAACAAATTCCCAAAGTGTCGTACGTATGCTGCCATCTTTTTTGGGTTTATCCAGTTCAACCTGAATTACTTTTCCGGGTTCTGCAATACATGCATAAACGGCCTTTCTCATTTTGGGCCGTTCATAGTCCATTACCGTAAGCTCTGCATCGCCAGGTCTATGTTCTCTTCCTTCAAACAGAAAGCCACAATCCTCCTCAAACTTCTTATTCCAATAGGTATGCCTTCCCTGCATGTCGGTGCGCATCACATAAAGGGTTTGGTTTTCAACCATTTTTTCAAGACGTTCCTGGTTGCGTTTGAACTCAAGATCGTATGTTTTTTTGGTAGTGATGTCGCGGGTTACTCCAATCCAACCAATAATTTTTCCATTTTCATCCAGGTTCGGCTGAAAGTTGGTAGAGAACCAAAAAAGGTCCCCATTGCCTTTGTAGGCTTCTCCTTCGAGGTTCCAGGTTTTTCCAACAACTGAGCCTTCTTTTTGAATAGCTTGGCTCATTTCAAACCGAATGGAAAGTAGCTTGTCGTAAGTATCGGTGGTGTATCTTTCTGGGTCCTTCTTGGCTATGAATGATTCTGGACTTTCATCAAAAACCCGTATTACGGAGGGTGAAACATAGATAGGCTTAAACTCCGAGTCTGCTATCAAAATCATGTCCGAACTGTTTTCGGTGATTCTTTTGAATAAGGTTTCTTTTTCTTTCAGGTAATTGATTTGGTTGATGCGGTTGTGAATATTCACCAGCATTTCGGCAAATACCAACAACATGTCTTTCTCGATTTCGGTAAATACATGTTTCTTTTTTACGGCATCCAACCCAATAAAACCTATGCAAACTCCTTGGTTCATGAGCGGAACCGTAATCATACTTTGGATGCCCTGAGGTTCCAGAATTTGGCGCATTGGATGCTTTTCTTCCAAGGCAAGCACATCCTGCACCTCCATAATTTTCCCGGTTTTGTGGGCATTAACCCAATCGGGAATATGATCAACCGGGAAATCTTGTAGGTTTTGAATTTCTGGGCTTATACCTTCTGCACACCATTCATAGGTATTGGTGCAGGTTTGTGCTTCAAAATTGTATTCAAAAATATAGAAGCGGTCGGTCTCAAAGTTCTCACCCAGCTCCTTCATGGTTTGCTGAATTTGGCAATCCACTTCCTCCAATGGAAGATTGATAAAGGTTTGAGCGTTTCGGGTTAATAATTTGTGACTGATATTCTGTTGTTGAAGGTTCTTTTGAGCTCTTACCTGCTCACTTACATTGTAAAAACTGGTAACAAAACGAAATGGAGTTTTTTCTCCCTCTTGGTATTCGGGTACCACAGAAACTTCAAGCCAAAGCTTAGTGTCATTTTGCTTTAAGGATAGACCAATCAATTGAGAATATACCGGCTTGCCACTTGTTTTTGCTTTGATAAATGGATGATCCTCTAATGCTATTGGCGTAAGGTCCGGATTTAGAATAGTCCAATCCGGACATGCATACGAGCAGCCTATAAGTTCTGATTTCGTCCTGCCGAGCATTTTTGCTGCGGCAGAATTAGCTGCTGTAATAATTCCATCCGGGTTATGATACAGGATTCCAATTGAAATTTTTTCAAGTATATCCAGCAGTTGATTTTCATCTTTTGTCTGGCTGGAAAAAACAAAGAGGCGAAGCGCTGTTTCATCCTGTGTGAAATCGAAATAGCTAACATGAATCGGAACTTTTTTTCCATCACTTTGCTGGAAGGTGGATTGGAACTGAAAACTGCTGTGTTCATTCAAAAAGAGTTCAGCATTTTCCGGATATTCAATGCCGGAAAACCCTAGGCCTTCAAACAAGGAGGAGTTTGGATTATCAGCTAGGTCAAATCCGGTTAATTTCTGATAAGCTTTGTTTGCATATACCAGTTTCTTTTCAGTTTTGTGGTAAACCAAAACCGGTTCTGCAATTGATTTGAACAGATCTTGATTCTGTAAGCCATCGCCTCTGTTATTCGAAGGATTGGTTTCATTTTTGGCTTTCACCAATTCAAGTAAATAGGATTCCTGATTTTGCTTAAGGTACGCAATCCAGTATCCCTGGTTTTCATCAATCAGGTTTATCCGAGCAGGGTTTTCTCCATTTTCAAGTCCTTGTTGCAAGGAAACGAACCAGGGTGTTTTGCATAGCTCTTCGGCATGCTGAAAAGGAAAGGCTGATTTTGGCTCTTTCCAAATGAGGTTAAAACCAGCATCCAATAGCACAATACTACCTTTATCAACGGGATAGAGGGTATTGTGTTTTAGCTCGGTGAGTTGCCCTGTGCGGTATTCCATTGTGTGTTTTTTAGGCAGATACGAATTTCTTCAAAGGTAGGTTTCTCTTGTTGGTGAAGATTGCCAATTGATTTAAAAAATAAGCCTTTTTGCTCCAATTTTAAATCTGGTTATCAGCTTTCTGATTAGCCATTTGGTAACTTTAATCGGGGGTGGTTTTTAATGTCTGCAAGAATTGAACTCGTAATTGGTTTTGTTAAGTATTCAATCACCTGTGGGTACTGTTGAGCCTTCAACCTATCCTGTATTTCTACAGATGAAGTTAATATGACAACATTGATTTCGCAGTCGAGCGGCGCTTTAGTGATTTCATCCAAAAACTCCCAGCCGGTCATTTTTGGCATATTGATATCAAGGAATAGCAGGAAGCGGATAGATTTGTCGTTTTTACTTCTCAAAAATTGAAGCGCCTCCAGACCATTGGGCATCAACCTGGGATTTTGGCTTAAGCCTGATTTCTGAACCATGGTTTTATGAATGGTTTGAATCATCTCATCGTCATCCACCAAAAGAACTTCTTGTGTTAAGGTTTGAATGTTCTTAGGTTCAGTTTTTTCTCCTTTGGGGTTGCTGTGATTAAGGTTGTTGGCCACGTAGGTTTTTTCTGCAATGTTTTTAATTACCTTATCCAGTTCATTCGCAGAATCTTTAACAGATTTGATAAGTTCATTCTCCGGAAGAATACTGAAATCTTTTTCCACAAAAACATCCATCAATCCCATAAGCCTTGCCAATGGAGCCCTAACCACATGCGATTGTGTCCATGCAATATCACGCATTACCTTGTTTTGATTTTCCAGCGCTTCAAAGTATTGGTTGCGTTCGGTTATATCATGTACAATTTCATGCACCAATTCAAGATTTCCAGATTCAAGTAGGGTAGAGAAGGCTTCCACATCCCGAACAGTGCCGTCTTTCAGGCGGTGCTTGAGTTCGGTACGGATATGTTTTTCAGTGCGTAGCTTTTCAATTTTTGATTTTACTTCATCTGTTTTTGGATTGATATTTTTGAGGTTTAAGCGAAGAAATTCCTCCCGATTGAAGCCATAGAATTGCAGAGCTGCATTGTTTACATCAACCATATTCAATGAAGAGGCATCCAGTAGATACATGGGTGAGGCATTGGCTTCAAAAAGATTACGGAAGCGCTGTTCACTTTGTCTAAGTTCCTGAATTGCTTTTACCCTCGAGGTAATATCCATGAAGGTATAAACCGCATATTCATTAAAATTCATATAGCCTATATCCAGGTACTTGTAGCTTCCATCTTTGCACCTCACTTTGGTTTCCATGGAGACATAAGCGGATTTGGCATGCTCTGCTTCCTGAACAAGTTTCAAGCGTTTTTGCTGGATGGAAATTCGATAGGCTTCATCCGGATAAGCAAGCAATTGCCAGGTAGTTACATCTGGAATTTCACCTGGGCTATAACCGGTAATCTCAGTGAATTTTTGGTTTACCATGATTACCTGATGATTTGGGGCTACAGTCGACATACCAATTGGAGAGTATTCAAAGAGTTCTCTGAAACGGGTTTGACTGGTGCTGAGCTCCTGTTCAACACGCTTGAGTTGGGTGGTTTCAAAACTTACACCCGCAGTTCCAATAATTTTTCCTTCCGAATTTCTAACCGGGAACTTGTTGGAGAAAAAGTAGCGAATCGCTTTTTCTTTATCCGATTTCTGCTGCCCGGAGGTCCAAGTTTCTGGATGCCATTCTTCAACCTGAATGGTATTTCCCTGCTGAATAACCTGCTGGTCGTGGCTCAAAAACATTTCGGCGATATCGGTTGGAAACAGGTCAAAATCGGTTTTACCTACGATATCTTCTGCGGCAAGCCCTAAGGTTTTTTCAAATTGTTGATTAACCAGCTCGTAGCGTCCATCCAAATCTTTTCGGTAAACGGTAGCTCCTGAAAAGTTAATAAGGTCGCTAAGCAAGAATTCACTTTCTCTGAGCTCCAATTCCGCTTTTTTACGTTTGGTGATATCCGAGCAAACACCAATATAACCGGTAAGTTTATGGTGCTCATCCCGAATAGCTTCCAGTTTTATTTCAACCCAGATTCTTTTACCTGAGCTATGAATGCCTTCCAGCTCACGCACAGGTATAGGCTCAATGCGTTCCTTTTGCATTCTAAGTTTTTCAATGCTTTCCAAAATTATTTGCTGCGACTCTTCGGTATAGCATTGTAAGAGTGCATTGGTTTTGTATTCTTCCGGACTAATACCAAATATTTTGTACGAGGAAGGACTCACATAAGTAGCATTCATGTTGGCATCTATGGTAAATACCATGTCCGACATGTTTTCACTGATTTGGCGGTATTTGCGTTCACTGTCTTCCAGCTTCCACAAGGCCTCCTTCTTATCAGTGATGTCTTCTTTTACGGCAATAAAGTGAGTGATTTCCCCTTTGTTATTCTTTAATGGACTGATAGATGCTTGTTCCCAGTAAAAGCTTCCATCCTTTTTCTTGTTCAGAAACTCGCCTGTCCAGGTTTGCCCATGCGTGATATTGTTCCATAGTTTTTCGTATTCTGTTGAAGGCTTATTCCCCGATTTTAATATTCTTGGATTTTGTCCAAATGCTTCATCGCGGCTATAGCCTGTAACTTCACTGAATTTTTTGTTTACATACTCAATTTCACCTGCCAGGTTGGTGATTACAATGCTTACTGGGCTTTGTTCTACGGCAAGGGATAATTGACTTATTCTAATTTCATTTTCTTTTCGTTCGGTTATGTCTTGATGGGTACCTGCCATGATAAGCGGTTTTCCATCTGAGGTGTACTCAAATACTTTACCTTTATCAAGTATCCAAATATAATGCCCATCTTTATGCAGCATGCGGTATTCGGCTTCATAGAATTCGGCTTCTCCCTTGAAGTAGTCTTCAAGTTTTTTGTTCACGCCATCCAAATCTTCCGGATGCGTTAATCTGTCGAAAGTTTGAATGGTTATAGGGAACAGGTCCAATAGGGTATATCCCAAAATAGCAGCCCAGCGTTCGTTGAAAATGGTTTCGCCGGTTTGCACATTCCATTCCCAGGTACCTACATTGGTACCTTCAATAACATTGTTTAGTCTGTCTCTTTCTTTTTGAAGGGCTTCTTCAAACAAACGTAATTGATGGATGTCCTGAAAGGTGCCAACCAATTTGATGCATTTGCCATTTTCGTATACTGTTTTTCCAATGGTACGCACCCATTTTTTATTACCTTTCGCGGTAATGATTTGGAGTTCCAAGTCATATTCCAAACCGGTTTCAATGGCTGTTTTTACGGCCCGTTCAAGCACAGCCCGACTAAAATCTGCATCGTAAAAAAGAATTGCTGTTTCTAAATTTGGTTCAAAATCATCGGGCAGTTCATGGATTGCTTTTGTTTGGTTTGACCAGGTAAGCTTTTGATTAATTAAATCGAGTTCGAAACTTCCTATTTTGGCCATATTTGCCGTTTTTTCCAGCATTTCCCGGGTTTGGTTCAATTCCATTTCCCGTAGTTTGCCTTCGGTAATGTCTCTAGCGATACCACTGAAGTTAACAATATTGCCATTGGAGTCATATACTGGTCCTGAGGTTGAATTGATCCAGCGAACACCTTTGGTTGGATGAATAATTCGGTAAGTCTGCTCCTGCCTTTCAGATTTTGAAGGGTTGGAAAGCCTTTGCTTTACGATTTCAACATCATCCGGATGCAGTATTTTGAAAAAGGTTTCAGAGCGATTATTAAACTCATTAGGCTTTATGCCAAACAGGTTCTCAAAGGAAGGGCTTAAGTACAGTAGGTTTTTATTTTCTTTGTCTCTAAGCCAGAACACCTCTTCAATGCTTCGTGCAATGGCGTTAAATTGGTTGAGGTTTTTAGTTGACTCTTCTTCTGCCACCTTCAAACGGGTAATGTCAAGAACAGTACCCATCGTACGCTGAGGTTTTTTCTCTTCATCAAAAATCGTTTGGCAATGCAGTAATAAATGTTTCCCGGTTTTTTGCGCTGTAACAACCCGAAAATCAATTTCTAGTTCAATTCCATTTAGCAAATGGTTTTCAAATGCATTTTCAAAGCCTTGCCAATCATCGGGATGCACCCTTTCAAAAAAATCACTCAGAAGGCCATTGAACTTTTCGGGTTCTATGTCCATGATTTTGAACATTTCCGAACTCCAAGAGAAAATGCCGGATTCCGGCTCGTATTCCCAGAATCCGAGGTCCGCCATTTTATGAATTTGTCTCAGGCGCAAGGAGGTTTCCTGAATTTTTTGGTTTTCCAGCTTCAGTAGTTCGTGGGCTAGTTGTAGCTCGAGCTGCGTTTCCCGTTTTGATGAAATATCCGAAAGACTAATGCGCATCAAGCGTTCTTCATTTTCTGATTCCGAAATTGAAGTTTGGCAATTCACATCTGCGTAGAACTCTTCCTCCTTGCCTAAAAACTTGAGCTCAGTTGATGAAACACTTTCCTCCTGCTGCCAGGCTTTTTTAAGAAAAAGATACCATTGATCCTGGTAATCACTTGCTATGAAATCGTGAATTTCTTTACCAACAATTTTTTCTTTGGATACACCAAATAGCTTCTCGCATTTCTTATTGCAATCCAGAATAACGGATTTTTGATTCAATGCCAGGTAGCCAATTGGAGCCTCATCAAACAGCTCCTGATAGCGTTTGCTTGTGGCTTCTATTTGCTCATAACTATGGGCAAGTTCCTTGTTTTGAAATTCAAGTTCCTGTTGGTAGATGCTTAGGGTTTCCAGAATTTCTTCGATGGGCTTTTCTTTTAGTTTATCAATATCCAAACCCGGATTGCCCAATGCTTTCCGGATAAGGTCTTGCAGTTCTTGATTGGTTGAGACTTTCATAGAAACTAAGAATTTCTGATATCAAGGGATAGTATAATGGCATGAATAGGCTCTGGTTCTTTGTTCGATTTTTTTATTCTGAACCTAAATTTTATCAACTTGCCTTCTTTAGTAGTAATCGAAAAATTGTTCTGCTGAAATAGTTCTGTATGCTGAAGTGCTTCTTCATAGAGGTTATAGTTTTCAGCTACTTTTCTTCCCCCGATTTTGAGTTTTAATTTTGCAGACGGAAAGGGTTTTCCAAGTAACTCCTCCCGCTCCACATCGAGTATCTTAGCAAATTGAGTGTTTAGCACTCTTAAGCTGTTTTCAGGACTAACAACAACCAAAGGGGTATCCAATAAATCGAAGGTAGATTCCAGGGTTTTTTCCATGTTGAGTTTATCGAGTTCTATGTCTTTCAATCGACTCACGTCTATCACGGTCCCAACAAGGGTTAATGGCATCCCTTTTTCATCCCTTTCGGTAATCACGCCCCTGTCGAAATACCAACCATAAGAGCCATCTTTGCGTTTGATACGGTAAGTAGAAATCCATTCAGCAGCTCTTCCTTCCAGGTGTTCTCGCATATCCTGCATGGTTTTTTCATAGTCATCCGGATGAATGAGGGCAGTAATACCATAAATGTCTTTTGGAAACTCTTCCAGTGTATAACCCAACATGGTTGCTTTTCGATCATCCATCAGCACTTTGCCACTGTGTCTATCCCATTCCCACCATGCCATCCTGCCCATTCCTAAAGCTTCCTGTAGTCGTTTGGTTGTAAGCTTAAGTTGAATTTCACCGGTTTTGATTCGGGTGATATTTACAAAGGTGATAAGGATTCCCTCTATGGCATTGTTTTCTGTGCGGTAAGGCAAAATACGTACTTGATAAATGGTTCCATTTGCAGCCTGAATTTCATTCTCAATAGGCTGAAGGTTTTCTGCCACCTGTTCAATATCCTTAACCATTCCGGGATAAACATCTCCCAAGGAAATATGCGCAATGGGCCTTCCGCTGTCTGTAGGAAGAATATGGGTGATATTGGATACCAAAGGAGTAAGCTTTCTGATACACAAGCGTGAGTCAAGATAGAGCGCCCCTACCTCTGTATTTCTAAGTAGGTTATGAATATCTGTATTGGTCTTGGTAAGCTCGTTTATTTTGCTTTGAAATTCTGAGTTAACGGTAAACAATTCTTCGTTTACAGATTGTAGTTCCTCGTTTGTGCTCTGCAATTCTTCGTTTGAAGCAATTAATTCTTCATTACTGGATTGCAGTTCTTCGTTGGCTGTTTCTAATTCCTCTACAGTGGCTTGCAAACTCACTTTGGTGTATTGCAATTCACGTTTAATTTCTTCGTAAGCATTGAGGTTGATTCGTACTTCTGTACCGGTATCCGTGTTTTCATTATCAGTAAGGGTTGGTTCTTCTTTGAAGGAAATAAGCTGTTGTGTTCCGCTTCCGGTCTGAAGATTTCGAATATCTACTCTTATTTTTCGTTTTGCTTCCTGGTCAAATAAGCTGACACTTTCACTGAGAAAGGCCATGCGTTCTTTTCTTGCTTTTTGAATCAAGGTTTTCAAAACAACTCCAAATTCAGGTTGCAAGTGGTCATACAAGATTTGCGAGAACTTTCCGGGTCTTAAGGTAAGGTAGGGTGTTGTATCGTTTATCAGTTGAAGCAGATTGTCTTGTTCATCAATAATTACTGTTGGTGGAGCAAGAATATTCAGCAGATTTTCCTGCGAGAATTCGCTTCGAATTGCTTTTGAGCGGTGTTCTTGTGGAATAGTCGAATTCGGATTTATTTCCTGCATTTCAGGAACCTGCAGATGCGATTGACGAATGGTATCATGCAATTTAAAATTTCGTTTTACCCGATAGATTTTCCAGCGATTGTCAACGGTTTCAAAGGCATCAGACAAGCTCCCCAAGGTTTCGCTGCTTCCCATGAATAGATAGGAACCGGGTTTAAGGCTGTAAAAGAATGAGGTGAGGAGCTGGTTTTGCATTTCGGGTTTGAGGTAAATGAATAAATTACGACAAACCAATAGGTCGAGTTTTGAAAATGGCGGATCCTTGAGCAAATTGTGTCGGGCAAAAACAATTGATTTGCGGATGTTTTCATTAATTTGATATCCGGCTTCTCTTCGCGTGAAGTATTTATTAAGTCGTTCTTGATCAATGTCTCCGGCTATGCTGTCTGAATAGAATCCACTGCTAGCTTGTTCAAGTGCATGCTTGTCAACATCGGTGGCAAATATTTTCAAGTCACAGGATAAATTATTTTTATCCAGGTAATCCTGCACCATCATGGCCAGAGAATACACTTCTTCTCCGGTTGAGCAACCTGTAGACCAAATCCGGATAGATGGGGGTCTGTTTTCAAGAAGTGCAGGAATCACGTGATTCTCCATGGTTGCAAAGGCTTGTCCATCTCGGAAGAAGCTTGTAACACCAATGAGGAGTTCACGGTATAAAGTTTCTTTTTCTTTGGTAGATGAATTTAAAAATTCAAGGTATTCATCAATACTGTTCAGGCGATTGATGCTTACCCTTCTTTCAAGCCTGCGAATGATGGTGTTCTCTTTGTACCAGGTGAAGTCAATACCGCAATGGTCGCGTAAGATCATGCAGATTTTGGCGATTGTTGTGATATCTCGGGTGAGAATATTTTCGATGGGTTTATTGCCCTGTGAAAAGGGGTGACGGATAAAGTTCAATAAAGCTTCTGGCATCTGTGCCGGACTTAGGATAAAATCAACCAAGCCGGTAGATATGCAGCTCTTCGGCATCCCATCAAAGCGCGCAGAGGAAGTATCCTGGGCCATAATCATGCCTCCTGCCTCTTTTATGGCTTTTGTTCCAAGGGTTCCGTCTGACCCTGTTCCAGATAATACAATACCAATGGCTTTGTTGCCTTTTTCTTTTGCCAATGATTTAAAAAAGATATCTACCGGAAGGTTTAGACTTTTGGTGTGATTCTGCGGTTCAAGGAATATTTTATTGTGAAAGACCGAAATGTTTTTACCGGGTGGAATAAGGTAAACATGATTGGACTCTAATTCCATAAGATGCTCGGCAATATGAATGGCCATGCTGGTGTGCCTTGCCAGCAGCTCATTCATTAAGCTTTTGTAATCCGGTGAAAGGTGCTGGATTACCACAAATGCTAGTCCGGAATCAACCGGCATTGCTGTAAACAATTCCTGAAGGGCGTCAAGACCACCGGCAGAAGCTCCAATGGCTACAATATCTGGACTCGCTTTTTGGACAATGGTTGGGTCTGATTTTTTTCGTGTATTCTTTTTCATCGAAGGGTAGTTAGACTTAAAAAAAGCCGATGAGTTTTGGGTGCTTTTTGATTGAATCTAGCAATTCTGCATTTAATGGTTTGGTTTGATAATCAATTACCCGATTGAAATTATTCGCCCTTAGCTTGTCGTCAAGGTCGATAGAAGAGCTTAACATGATAACCCGAATATCTCCCTTGAATTCATGGTTTTCCAATTCAGTTAGGAATTGCCATCCATTCATGCCGGGCATATTGATGTCGAGGAATATCAAGAAGTTTTCGTCTAATTGAGCTCTACCAATTAGTGAATCTAATGCAGATTCTGCGGTAAAATAAACCTCAGGTTCTTGCGAGAAACCTTGCTTTTTGATAACCGCTTTTTGGAGAAGCTGAACCATTTTGTCGTCATCAATCAGTAACACATGCAGCGGAGTTTCTTTGGCCAATGTGCTTGTTTTAGCTTTGGTTTCAGTAGAAATTTCTTTTAAACTGTTTGCTACAAATGATTTTTCTGCAATGTCTTTGATAATGGTATCAAGTTCATTGGCAGAATCATTCATCATGGAAATGATTTGCTCTTGGCTCAAATTTTCCTGGCTCGAATCTTGAAGTAATTCCATCAAGCCCATTAAGCGAGCCAATGGGGCTCTTACCACATGAGATTGAGTCCAGGCAATGTCTCTGAATATTTTATTCTGTCTTTCAAGTGCCTTGAAATAATTATTCCTATCGGTAATATCATGCACCGTTTCATATATTACCTCTTTGCCATTGAAGTTAATTAAACTGCAAAATACCTCTACGTCAATTAGACTATTGTCTGCCTTACGGTGTTTGAATTCAAACCGAACACCTTTTTTCTGACGGAGTTCATTGAAAAGGTGATTAAAATCGCTGATGCTCGCATTGATACAACTCAGGTGTTTCCCGATGACATCCGATTTTTTGTAGCCATAAAAGCTTTCACATGCAGGATTAATCTCTGTAATGTTTCCGGTAAGCGGGTCAATCAACAGCATCGGTATGATATTTCCTGTGAACAGGCTTTTGAAGCGCTCCTCACTGTCGCGTAGGGCTTGTTTAGCTTCTTCTTCAGCCGACACGTTTTTGCTAAACACAGAAGCACCTGTAACCCGGTTGTTGATGATTATTGGGTTCATCGAAACATCTACATAGTAGGTATTTATTTCGGTAGGAATTCGTTCGGTAAAATGAATTTTCTCACCAGCAAAAACCTTGTCATATCTTTCTTTCCACCTTTCTTGAAGCATTTTCGGCAGTAAAGAGATGATGGAATCACCCGGCAATAAGAAGTGACCAAACGCATTTCTAAACTCATTTGAGAAAACCTCATTTGAATAAATAACCCGGTAATGTCTATCAACAGACCAAACACTTTCTGAGCTTGAATTGAGTAAGGCTTTAAGATTTGCTTCGCTTTCAAGCAAAGCCAATTCAATGTTTTTTAATTGGGTAATGTCTTTTTGAACGCCTAAGAAGTGCGTTAATTTTTTAGCTTGATTGAAGATGGGGGATATGCTCAGCTGGTTGTAGAATAGTTTACCTTGTTTGGTATAATTTTTTAGAACCACCGAGATGGGTTTGGCCTGACGAATGCATTCCCTAAGGAGGTCTAATCCGTTTTGGTCTTTGTCTTCCGATTGAAGGAAGCGACAATTTTTTCCAAGAACATCCTCTTTGGTATAGCCAGTTAAGTAACAAAAGGCGTCGTTCACATAAATCAGCGGAAAATCAGGTTTCTCAGCAGTTGCCAATGTTATGCTTACTGTACTCGAATCAATGGCTTGTTTAAGCAGGTAAATTTGTTCTTCGTGTTTCTTTTCCTGAGAAATATCTGTATCAGAGCCTTGATAGCCAATCAAGTTTCCAGCCTCGTCAAATAAGGGAAAGCCGTTTGTTGAAACCCAAATTTGTTCTCCGGATTTGGTTTGAATAGGATTAACCAAGCTTCTAAAACTCTCTCTTCTGGCCAGAACTTTTTGTACATTTTCAATAAACTCTTCCCTGCCTTGAATCGGATGCAAATCAAAATAGTACAGTTTTCCTTCCAGTTCTTCCGGAGCATAGCCAACAAGTTCTTTGCTTGATTTACTTACATAGGTAAACAGTCCGCTTTGGTCAATTTGCCAAGCCATGGTTCGGGTATGAATGCCAATTTCTTCAAAGCGATTTTGGGCTTCAAGCATTTGCCTTTCGGCATCTTTCCGTGCACTGATATCTTTTAAAAATGCAGTGAACTGAAATCGACCCATAAATTCCACTTTAGACAAAGACAAATGAACCCAAACCATGGAGCCGTCTTTGCGCTTTACCTCAAACTCTCTACCTGATCCGGCAACCCGGTTGATACCAGTATTCAAATTGGTTTCAATGGCATGGTCGTGGGCAGCCCGGTCTTGCATGGGCAAAACGATATTTACGTTTGCCCCAATAAGTTCTTCCTTGGAGTAGCCGAGTAATCTTTCTGTGGAAGGGTTCGCAAAAATGATTTCTTTTTTATCGTTAATGGTAATAACCGCATCAACTGCCTGCTCAAGCGTGAGTTCCATTAGCCTGTGCAGTTCTTCAATTTCGTTTTTCTGATTTTCGAGCAGTTTTATTTTTTCTTGAAGCTCCAGCTCTGAGGCTATCAAATCTGTGATGTCGGCTACAACTCCAAAAGAGCGAATAGGATTGTTGTGCTCATCAAAACTTGTTTTGCAGCGTTCTCGGATGTATTTGGTTTGTCCCGAGTTGGTGATAATGCGGTGCACGATATCATATCTGCTTTTGTGTAAAAGGTGATTGTCGTAGGCTTCCTTTACTTTTTGCCTGTCATCGGGATGAATAAATTTGAGAAATGCTTCATAGCTATCATCAAATTCATTGAGCTTGCAATCAAAGAGTGTAAAGACCTCATCCGACCAAAAAAGCCGATTCGTGGCCAAATCAAGCTCCCAGTGGCCCATCTTGGCAACCTCGTAAGCCTGTTTAAGCAAGAGCTCACTTTGACTTGCCCACTTGATGGCTTCATTTTGGAGAAGTGTTTTTTCTGATTTTGATGGCTCCGCGTGCAGGAACAATTGAAGTTTTTCGAGTCCGCCTTCTAAAAATCGTAAGCCGGAAATGGAGATAGGTCTGCTTTTCTGCCTCGGTCTTGTTAAATGAATCCTTAATTCTTCTCCATTGTCTAAAGCGCCTTCCGGACGAATAAAGTCATTGAATTTATCCGCATAGTTTGAATCAATCAAGGTTGAAAAGGCTTGGCCAATAAAGGAGTTTGCAGCTTTGTTTACCAGCAATTCAAAGGCCTTATTGCACGAAAGAATTGCGCCCGATTTAAGCTCCAGCTGAAGTGCCGGCATCGGGATTCTTTCCTGAATGTTTTCGTAGCTTGTTCCTGTGAGTTGCTTTTTCATGCTTCGCTAAAATAAACTCAACATTTTGCTTTTTTTGGGATAAATGTCATATTCCCACCTGAAGTTTGTTGGCTGATTCTTTCTTTTTCAGGGCTTTATAAACGATTCGTCAGTCCTTTGTTCAGCCATTCAGAACATTTTGCCCTTGATGGGGTTAATTTTGAATAAACCGTAACCCATACGCAGTATGAAAAGCAATTCTCGCAGAGGTTTTTTAGGGAGATTAGGACTCGTCATTAGTGCGGCAGTTGTTTCACCTTTGGAGCAAGCTGCCCAGGGTATTCGAAAAACAGTACAGACCATGAATCCAATTCTTGAAGTGAAGCCAATGGGCTTTCAATGGGAGACTCTTGATCCCTTTTTATTTTGCGTACACCACGAAGATGATTTCCCACGCGGGAACGACCAAATGGGCCCGGCAGCTTCTTTAACCGGACGTAGTTTGGGCGATGATTTTATCATCAAAGATGGGTTTAGAATGTATCATGGTAAGCAGGTACCGGGATTTCCAGGCCATCCTCACCGTGGATTTGAAACAATTACGGTGGTTCGAAAAGGTTTGGTAGATCATGCCGATTCTATGGGTGCAGCTGGGCGTTATGGAAATGGCGATGTGCAATGGATGACCGCAGGTGGGGGAGTTCAGCACTCAGAAATGTTTCCTCTGCTTAACAAAGACAAAGGCAATCCACTTGAGCTGTTTCAGATTTGGCTGAATCTACCCGCCAAAAGCAAAATGGTAAAGCCGCATTTTAAAATGTTTTGGGCTGAACAGATTCCGCAGGTGGTGAATACAGATGCGCAGGGCAAGAAAACTCGTGTTGAAGTAATAGCAGGTAAACTCGGAAAATCAAAAGCCTTGCAACCACCGCCTGATTCATGGGCTGCAGATCCTCTTCATGAAGTAGCAGTGTGGAATATTTTGATGGATGAACAGGCAGAATTCACCTTACCTGCCGCCGGAAAAGAGATCAACCGCATGCTTTATTTTTACGAAGGCGAACAATTGCTAATCGATGGAAACCCGGTTTCTTCCTACAAATCTGTTCGTGTTTTGGGTTCTGCTTCACTTAAGCTTAAGGCAGCTAAAGGAAAAGCTCAAATTCTTGTATTGCAAGGAAAGCCCATCAATGAACAAGTTATTCAATATGGGCCTTTTGTAATGAATACTAAAGAAGAAATTAAAGCAGCCTTTGATGACTATCACCGAACTGGTTTTGGTGGTTGGCCATGGAAAAAGGCCGATCAGGTGCACGATAGAAGCCTCGGTCGCTTTGCTAAGCATGCAGATGGCAAACAAGAAAAGCCGGGAGTTTAATCACTCCCAGCTCCTTTATTTCTTTTCTTCTTTGGGTTCAGCTGCTTTTTCAGTTTTGCAGTGGTCTTTGCAGGATTTCTTTTCTTCTGCACTGCACTTTTCTGAGTCTTTGTGCTTTTTGTCGTGACTGCATTTTTCCTTGTCGGTTTTGCATTCTTTTTTGTCTTTGCAACATTCTTTTTTGTTACCGTTTTTGTCGTCGCAAGCTTTTGAGTTAACAGCAGCAGAAAGTAAGGTGATTCCGAAGAACAGGGCGCTTATGCCCATCAAGATTCTTTTTTTCATGGTTTGTAATTTGGTTTGACAAAGGTAGTTTGCTCAGTAACCCAGTGTTGTTATCAACTTGTTAGTGGCTTGTTAACGACTTGTTAATGCCTCAAGGAAATGGATTAAAGACCTACTTTTGTGCTGTGAAAAGCCTACAAGGAGCCCGTATTTTGATTGTAAGTGTTGTTGTGTTGATTGCTTTATTGGGCATTCAAATCAGCTGGCTTATTCAAATGGCTCAAGCCAAGGAGCAACTGTTCAATGAAAAGGCTGAACTGGTGCTTTCGCGAACAGCTATTGCCATTTGTGAAAATCGGGAGAGTTGCCAAAATATTGGCCGTTGTTGCAGAGACAACGAAATGGGTAAGGGTCCGCTGGAAATGCCCGATGCAGAGCATGCCAGAATTGATTCTTTACTTCGTTGGAATATGGCTCAGATAGGTATGGATATTCCTTTTTCTTTTGAACTATCACAGCATTCTGAAGCAGAATCTGAAGAGGAAGAGGCCTTGGAGCATGGGAAGAGTGTATTTCAAAAACGCATAGAAGAAATTGTAAGTAGAAACGGCGTTGTGCTCAAGCTAATTCTTCCAGGGAGAAAAGCTTTCATCTTGCAGGAAACAGGCATTCTTTTTATGAGTTCAGTATTGTTGTTGCTTGTTGTTTTTTACCTCTTTCTGATGATGTTGAAGCAATGGAAAAAGGAGAAAGAACTTAGCCAACGCACCCTGGATTTTTTAAATATCATGGCACATGAATTTAAAACGCCACTTACAACCATGCGTCTTGCTGTAAAAACCATGTTGCGTTCATCCAAAGAAGATCCGGATAAGCTGTTGCAAGTCCTGTTGAATGAAAATAAAAAGCTTGAATCGCAGGTTGAGCGCGTATTGCTAATGAGTGCGGTTGAGAAGAATGAATGGGCTTCAAAAGCACAGGTTATTCATGCCGATGCTGTAGTTTCTGCTGCTGTTGACTCCATGGCTTTGCGCATTCAGGATTGTAATGCCACTATTGATTTGCAGTTGATGGCAGGCGATGCTTTAATCAAAATAGACCCCAATAACCTGGAAGCAATTCTTAGAAACCTATTGGAAAATGCCATGAAGTACAGCAGGGATAAGCCAAGAATTGAAATTCGCAGCCAGTTGGAAAAGCATTCTTATGTGCTAGAAATTGCAGATCAGGGAATAGGTATTGCTCCTGAATTTAGAGAACGAGTACTTGAGCCTTTTTACCGAATTCCTGGTCCCAATGCTGAGCAAGTAAACGGCTATGGGCTTGGTCTGACTTATGTGAATCAACTCGTAAAGTTTGCCGGAGGAACCCTGAATATCCAAACCAATTTGCCACAAGGAACCCGCATTCAACTTCAATTCCCCAAATGCCATGAAGCCGAAGATTCTTTTAGTTGAAGACGATGAAACACTAGGTAACCTGCTTAGCAATTATCTCCGTTCAGAAGAAATGGAAGTTTGCCATTTAACCAATGGTCAACAGGCCTTGTTGGAAGCCGAAAAATCAAGATATGATTTGTTTCTTTTTGACATTATGCTTCCCGGAAAAACGGGTTATGAATTAGCAAAAGGAGTACGAAAACTCTTTCCAGCAATACCCTTAATTTTCATCAGTGCCAGGTCGCTAAAATCAGATAAGTTGATGGGCTACGAAACCGGTGCAGATGACTACATTACCAAGCCTTTTGATGAAGAAGAATTGCTTTGGAAGATAAAGGCCTTGCTTCGCAGAAATGCCCCGGAAGGCCCAGTGGACGAGGTTTTTCAATTTGGTAGTTTGCAGTTCACTCCACAACTTCAATTGCTTCGTACAAGCTCCGGCGAGCGCAGATTGACGCAGAAAGAATCGCAACTGTTGGCAGTATTCTTCAAGAATCTTGATCGCGTAATTAAGCGTGAGGACTTACTGTTTGAAGTATGGGGCCAGAACGATTATTTTCTGGGTAGAAGCCTGGATGTGTTCATTGCTAAATTGCGCAAATACCTCAAAGATGAACCACAGTTGAGCATTGAGACCATTTTCGGGGCAGGCTTTGTGTTGAAAAGCAAATCGATTGAATCCTGAGTTGGTATTAATCCTTTCCTTGGTTTAGGTTCAAAAACTTTAACACTCAATCCTTTTTCAGTTTATTCAACCAAAAAAGGAAAGTTAGCTGTTGCAATGCTTCCTTTTCCATTCTTCACATATACAAACAGACGATAAGGGCCCTTGGCATAAGGAGCACGGAAACTGTATTGACCAGCGCCAGTTTTCTTAAGTGAAGTTTGAATGGCTTCCGGTTTTTGTTCGGCATCTCCGCCCACTCCAGTGAAGGTACTTTCCGGCATCAGTTCCCAAGTGATGTTCCCAATTGCATCGGGTTCATTCTCAAGTTGTAGTGCAACCTCTATTTTTTCCCCCTTTTTTAGCTTTACCGATTCGGAAGGTAATTTGCCTTTGAACCTGTAATTGGTAATTTTTGGACAAGGGTCATTGAATGGAGTGCCGCTCCAGAGTTGTTTTAACTCATGCACAGCACCGGTTTTGTTTTCGCCCACAAAAGTTCCATACCAAGTTGGCGTGGTTTCCTGCTTTTCTCCCCAAAGAAATGCATATGAGCCCAGGCATAGTCCTGTGTCGGCAAGAATATTGGTAAGGTAACGCTCGCGGTAGGTTTCCTGTTTTTGGGTTGATGTTTGTTCTATGGGACTATTCCAGCTTGTTTTCTGAACTTCCCAATGCCCATTCGGTCCCCATTCGGTAACCAAGTAAGGTTTGGTCCAACCAAATTGTCTGATTTTATCTGCAAGTCCGGGTAAATCGCCATAGGTATTCACGCCTAACATATCAATGGCAGGACAATGCGTTTTTATCAAATGAACTTCAGCCGGGTCAATACCCGCAGTTACTACACAGGTGGGATGATTGGGGTCTTCAAGGTGAATCATTTCAGCTATGTTTTGAACGGCTTTCCATACCGAGAAGTCGGTATACTCCAAATCCATTTCGTTTCCAACGCCCCATAGCAAAAGTGCAGGATGATTTTTGAAGCGATTCACAACGCTCTTAAATTGCTCAAGCTGGTCTTGGCAAGCAATAGGATCTGAATAATCAAAGCCATGCCTTTCCGGAGCCATCCACAATCCCAACATCACAGTAAGGCCGTTTTTTTGCGCAAGGTCTAAGACTTCCTGTGCCTTTTCAGGTCCCCAAAGGCGAATGGAGTTTGCTTTGCACTCCTTGGTGGTTTCCATGTAGGCATCACCACCAACTCCATTGATGTAGTAAGGTGCTCCATTTCTTAGCAGGGTGAATTTTCCGGCTTCATTTATGCGAATTTCAACCTTGATGGGTTGAGCCCATGAAAGCACAGCTGCAAGAATGCCAAGTATCAAACCAAATTGTTTTTTCATGTTACTCTTTTCTGAGTTTGAAAGTTTTAATGCTGTTTTCGGTGCGTACCAGTAACACATACAATCCCGGAGTTGTATGGATTAGTTCCTGATTCAATTGCTCAAGCGTTGAGAATAGCCCGCATGATTTGCCTGATATTTCTAACAGTTCAAGGGATTGAATAGGCGATGCAGATTGAATATTTAGTTCAGTTGAGACAGGATTTGGATAAACCAATAGTTCTGTATCATCAAGCTGTTCACCTAGGGCATTGGCTGCATCTTTGCAAGGTTTTTCAAGCAAGCTAAACTCATCAAAAAAGAACACATCGTTGTTGGAAGAATTTGGAGCAGGCAACATTACCAATTGGTCGATGCTGTTAGCGGGTGTTTGTAAGTCCGGTGTAAGAATTCGTTTGAATTCTAGCTGTTCCCAGGCACGTGTACGTGTTGTTTTGGCTTGAAAAACAGAGCGCCTTCCACTTGGATAATCGGCTTGGGCTCGTTGTCTGTTTTCAAAATTCAGATTGATTTCTGTGCCAATGGGAGCGGTTGTGTACACCTTCATGCGCAATACCAGATTTCCTTTCTCAAAGGATTCAGATTCCTTAATCAAATCCGTTCTCCAGTTGATATTATCATAAGCTTGTGTAGCGTTGCGGTAATACCTGTAACAAGCATTTGTATTGTTTACACTGTCTTTGGCCGGATTGGTTGTTCCTAATCTAAAAGTTCCAGTTGATGCGGCATAAAGCATGGTGTTTAAGTCTTCTCCATTGTCAATTAATCCTCCACAGGTATCAGGCAAACTGTTTACCCATTTTGAAAGGATATAGCTAGATCCATTGCGCGAAATTTCAACTTTTAGACTATCGCTTTTCAAGCCCCAATTAACCACCACAGCTGGAGTTCCAGCTCCAGAAACCAAGCTTGCTCCACTTGGAAGCATCCAGTTGTAGGTACTTCCAGGGAACGAATTTACATAAAACTTGCGTCCTTTCTCATACCTCAAAACCGCTTCGGGTCCCGAAATGGTTTGGTGTTCCGGTGCCTGATAAATCCGGATATAATCCACTTGTAGAGTTGCCGTATCGGGTGTGCTGCCGTCTGGATTGCCCAGGAAATTTCCTCCTACAGCAAGATTTATTATAGCATGAAAATTGTGTCTAAAAGGCCAGTTGTAGCCTCCCAAATCTTTGGGTGTGCGGGTTGCAAACAGTTGACCATTCACATACCATTTGATAGAATCGGGTTTCCAGATTATCGTGAATGTATGGAAGTCGTCGGTGAAATTACCTGAGGGCAATGTATAGGTTTCTCCGGAGTATTTATTCTGTGGGGCATAAGACCCATAGTGAATGGTTCCCCAGGTTTTAGTAGGCTCCTGTCCTTTACCTTCCAACAAATCTATCTCTCCACTCATAGGCCATTGTCCGAAGTAATTTTCAGTGGGTAAAAACCATACTGCCGGCCAGTAGCCTTTTCCTTTTGGCATACGCGCTCTTACTTCAATGCGGCCTCCTGCAAAATCAAGCTTGTTGATGGTTCTGATTCGGGATGATACATAGCTTGAGTTGCCTATGCTTTGTTTTTTTGCCTGAATCATCAGCAAGCCATTTTCTACTTTTAATTGGCTTTTCTGATAGCTTTGAAGTTCATTGTTTCCCCAGCCGCATAGGTTGGGACACCCATCGCCAATTTGATACTCCCAATAAGATGTGTCCAGGCTATTGCCATTGAATTCATCAGCCCAAAACAAAACTTCCTGTGAAAATGCCCTCATCGGAATATGGGCGATTGCAAGAAGTATAAATATCCATTTTTTTGTGAATGTCATGCCTTAGTTTTTAATGCGTTTTAACTGAATATTTCCGAGTAGGAATTCTCCCTCAGCTTCGGTTTCAAGTATTAATTGTTTGAAAATCGTGATGTCAAAATTGCTTGGGTCAATCTTAAAGGCTTCAAGTGGAATGCGGGTTTGGGTCCATTCGCCTTCTGGTGTTCCATTTTTTGAATCCATGGAATAGCGGGCTGTTTTGCCTTTGTAATTCTCTAACACCAATTGTGGCAAGGGTCCGGATTTGTGCTTGTAATTGATAACAAATTCATAGTTTTTCAAGCTGTCGGCCAACTTACTTGCTTCCCAGTTCGACCAGCTGAATCCTGCAATCTGTATGGGTTTATCAGATTTGCTTTTCCAACGGATAGAAAGAGAAGGCATATTGTTGAAGGTGTTTTGAAAATCTTTTTGAACAGCTGAACTACTAAGTTTTGCTTCACCCCACCAAGCGTTTCCGGGATAAAGCGAATACGAGGATTCTCTGCTTACAACTTTGCCCCATTTTTCTGTTTTTTTGGCGCTTAAGCTTCCTTGAACAATTCGTATTTCATCCACTAGAATAGCAGCGTTTCCTTGACATTCGATGTTTAAACTTTTGATGTTGCTGAAATCGCATTTGCGTTCAAATGCACTCAAGGGAATGCGCACTTGTTGCCAGCTTTCATCAATCGGATACTTGCTAAGGTAAGCAGGTTTGAAGGCAGCTGCACTCATGTTACCGGAATAGTCTTCAAACAAAAAGATAAGGGTAGGAGAGTGGTGTTTTCCTTGGATTGAACGCAGGTAAAACTCAATCATGTCCGTCTCAATTACGGTACTGATGTCTTTGGCCACATAGCCGTTCCAACCAATTCCTAAACCAATCCATGGGCAAGCTCCTTCGCGGTTAAATTCAATGCGTAAGCAGGATGTTCCCTTGAATGCCAAACTATCAATCCGATTGAAGTTTTTACATTCTGTTTTTTCAAGTCCCCATACGTCAGTACTTCCATCGTTGTAAATATCTCGGTCCTGAAAGGCTCTTCCTTCTTCAGAATACCAAGTTCTTCCCCATTCGTCTGTAAGAGGGGTTTGCTTGAGTTGAATTCCGCAGGAAGCAAGTTGCAGCAGGCAGACAAGAAGGCCAAGCAATCTTATCATGGCATGAAGGGTTGATTGTACGTGAATGAACAGAAGTCTAAACCAATGCGTGTAATGCCGGATGTGCCAGGTTGTGCAAGCAATAGGAATTGGGTTGCAATGATGCGGTCTAATTCTTTTTTTCCGTTTCTGTCCTGGTTTCCAAATCCGCCCGAGGTAGAGATTTTGGTATCGTCGTAAGAAAAGCTAACCAGTTTCCAGCCCGTCCAATTTACCGGTATTTTGTAGGTGTAGGTGCCTTCTTGTGCGGGTTGATAGGTACCATCCTGGTTATCGTCTTCCTGAAATTCAATGCTTAACTCAGCTTTGTTATCGCCCCAGCCATAAATGAATGCATTGAAAAATAACTTTTTAGGATTATCAGTAGCAAATTGAAAATACGAACTTCCGGTTCCTTGTGATATCTTACTTGATAAATTCATACCACATAAAAACAAGCTCGCGGTTGGACCATGGTTACCCGACATGGCATAGAATCTTGTTTTTTCAGCTGGACCAACCCCTTGGAAGTTAACAGCAGTAGAGTTGTAAGCTTGTTGTCCTTCCTGAAATGTGCTGTAGGGTCTTTGTGGACTTTCAAAATCATCAATCAAAATATCAACGCCTGGAGTTGGCCGCGATTCAAGAATTTGAACCGTGTCTGAATACAAGGTATCCGGATAGTTATCAAAAGATAATCTGGCATAGGCCGATTCATTCTTTCTGAAAAAGGGTGCGAAGCTTATGGTTCCATCCCAGTTAATTAAGCCATTTTCCAGGTCTTTGGCATTGCCGGTATAAACTTTTCTTGCACCACTGTTTATGCCAATTACTTCGAGTGTCCAATTGGTGCGAATGCTTAATCGGGCTTTGAATTCAACGCTTCCACCTGATTTAAAGTCAACTGTTTTTTGCGATGCACGCAAGGGTTCAATTACTTTAAATTCACCAAAGAGGTCGTTGAGGTCTGGACCCTCAGACACTGAATCTTTTTTACAGCCTGCAAGAATGCCTAGCAGGAATATACTCATCAATAGGTTTTTCATACTTAGAAAAAGAGGTTGTAAAGAATGGCCAAACGATTAATCTGATAAGCGTTGTTGGGTTGAATGTCTTGCTGGTTGGCAATCTGTTGGTATTGGATTTTTAGTGATGCCTGCTCTGAAAACTGATAATTCAAACCCCCTATTAGAAAAGATTGTTTGAGGTTGCAATCTTGTTTTTGGAAGAATACCACTTGGTTGTAGCTGTTTCGTTCTGCTAGAAATTCATTGCCCTCACTGGTTAAGTTTAACCATGCCAGTTGAATATCTAATTTCGGTAAAAGTTCAACTTCGGTTCCAAATTTAAGCTGAGTGCTGGTGAGCTTAATGGCATCAATACCTTCTTGTCCATCGCGCTTGGTTTGCTGCTGGCGTGCCCATAAACTGATGTTCCATTTGCGCTTCATTCCAACATAAGAGCTTAGTTTAACATTGGCTTGAACGGTTTGTTCTAAGAAGCTTCTTAAGTTAGTAGTTCCTTGGCCAGTTATTTCTTTCATACTTGCTAATCCGGTCGATACACTTGCATTGCCCTTAACCTTGCTATCCCAGGCTGCTTTAAGACTTACTCCTTGTCTGTTGGGCGTTGCTTTTCCATAAGGATTTATGTTTTCAAATGCTGGATGAAAGCGCTGAAGTTCTGGGTTTAGAAAGGACTGGTAAACCGCTCCATCCGTTAGAACTTCTGCCAATGTTAATGCCCGTTGCGATTCACGGTTGGTGATATAGGCATACTGAGATGTTAGTGCATTCAAATTGAGGCTTCTGCTTTGTGCACCCATGCTTCGAAATCCGGTTTCTACTGCACGCCATTCTACCTGTGCAGACCAGCTCTTATCGGGAGATTTCCAGGCTAAGGAGAATTCGTTAAAAGCGCCATTTTCAAGTTTTGGTGCAAGTGGGTCATTTTGGTATTCAACTTGTGATAGGCCAGCTTGAGCCGAAATTAAAAAATTGTTTTTGGCCAATGTAAGTGCTTTGCTCAAGCCCAGTTGATGAACAATATTCAGGAAGGCTAGGTCTGAAAACATGGCCGATTTGGGGATATCAAAAACACGAACACCATCGTAGTTAAGTTTGAAGCGGTAGTTGTTTTTAAGCTCAAGGCTCGCTCCGGCGAAGAGTCTGTCGGGTTTTGAGAAAAAATCGGTTTGTCTGTTCTTGGCAATAAGCCCTTTGATTTGAAGTGAATGCTTAATGGGTTGTAAATCCAAAGTCATTTCGGCTTGTGCCCCTTGTTGGCGCCAGGAGTTTTCACCATAAAAGCGGTCGTATTGAATGATTTCACGGAAGGTTTCCAAGGCCATTGGATTTCCCTGTGCCATCTCCACCTGTTGGTTAAACAACGTATAAGGAGTCATGCGTGTGTTTAAATCACCTACCTGATAGCTTATGCGGTTAAGCAGTAATCCACGTAGATAAAGTTCACGTAGGTAAAAATTTATTCCGGCACCCCAAAACCCATTTAGGTCATTTTGAACGCGTGTAATGGCTTTAATTTCAGTTTCAGCGTTTGGGCGAATATGAAAACCAAGGTCGAATAGCGTTGCTCCATTCAGTTGTTTCCTGGCCGTTGTGGTGTCAGATTCAATAAGCTTACCTGTCAGGTTGCTATTGTTTAAGCTGAATCTGCCGGCACCAAAGAATTCAACTTTTTTATCCTGTGCCAAGGCAGAAAGGCTTATCAGCAAAAGGATGTATGTATAAATAAATTTCATGCTAAAAGAATAGTTTTAGTTCGATTGTCGTTTCGGTTCCTTCAATATGGTCGAGGGTGAAGCTTTTATCTTGTTGCTTCATGCGTCTATGCCTAACATAAAGATTGGTGTTTTTTGAGACTGCAAGGTCTAGTCCCAATCCTATCAAGCTTGAGCTTTGGTTCACAGGATCGTTTGCAGTACTTCCCAAAACACCGTCTTTGTTATCTCCACGGTTAAGTCTGTTGTTTCCCTGAATACGCTCCAAGCCATAGCTTGCGCATAAGCTTAGATTTTTGTTGAGTCCCACTATCAAATCGGCTTCATGGTAATGTGTTCTAAGGTAGGCTTTGTTGCTAAATTCAGGCACTGCAGAAAAGCCTTCAGTTGCCGAACCCAGAGAAGCGAGGTAAAGCAGGTAAACCGGCTTACCCAGCAAACTCAATTTCTGCTTGAATTGCACTTGCAGCATAGTGAAACCAGTTTGCTTGCGTGAAGTGCTATCTGTAATTTTTACACCTTGTGAATAGCCTCTGAAATAAGAGGTCCAATTCTTGTAAACACCCATGTTTGAAGTAAAAGGCGCGAATCTTGAAAAGGGCAAGGCGTTAATTTTATGGCCAAAGGATAAGTCGTTGCTTAAGGTTTCAATTTCCTGAGCTGCCATATTTCCTAGATTGATATAGGTGTTTCTAAACGGATTGAACCAAGCATTGATGCTAATTCCTTTGCGGTTATTGCTCACCTGACCCACATCTGTAATAGAGCCGGCAAAGCTTGATATTCCTCCACTTGAAGCATTGGCAGTTGCACCTTGTTCAACACTTGCTGCGCTTAAGATGGTCGTATTTGGACTGAGGAAGTTTCCGTAGTAGTTGATGAATTGCGGACTTAGATAAAAAGCTTCCGCTTCGATTGGCAGTTTCTTCCATTTCTTTCCGCTTTTAATGCTAAATCGTGCAGCTTCTCCCCATCCTTGATTTTGGTAGGGTGAGTACAATCTTCCGCGTCCTGCCTCCAAGGCCATTTCAACCCAATCCAATTTCAGGTCCCAGGAAACGGTGTACAATTGAATGCCAGATTTGTCTTTTGCCAAAGAATCAAGATACATGCTGTAATCCATTCCATTCAAACCAAAATCCATTGGGCCAAGCTTCTTACGAAGTCTGCCTCCCTGGGTTATCGAAGGTTGATTTCCTGCAATTGCTGCTGCATTGGGTGTTGTACCGTACAAAAGCCGCACTTGGGTTTGCCAAGGCAGGTCTAAACCATCAATCATTAAACCTTTAAAAGGTTGCATCCCAAACCGCATATCTCTGCTTATGGTGCCGTTTTCTACATAATTCAGTGCACGAGCCGATGCCAATGCATTTCCTTCCCAGGGCCAGCGTTCAAAAATGCTGAAGCGTTGGTAGCCTATAAAGCTACTGAAAACCATTCCACTAACATCTATCCAGTTTATCCCACCAAGGTGGGCTGTGAATTTTCCATGTGAGGTCTGAATGGAACCAGTTAGATTGATTCCTAAGTTTAGGTTGATGGGGCTGGTTCCGGGTTGTCCGCTGAAGTTGTGGTAAAGTGCATAGTCCATTCCCACATAAGTTTTAGAATTGGGTTGAACCGATAAGTTCAACAACATCATGGGTGGATCTCTGAAAACATCGCCTGTTCCGAGCACATAAGCCGGAGCATTTGCGTAGGGATTTCCGGGAAGAACTACGAAATCTTGTTTCAGATCTCGGTTAATTCCGAAAAAACGATAGTATCCACCAACGGTTAACTTGTTGAGTGGAATATTCGTTCCCGGAATGCTACGTATGGGTCGGCTCCCCGTTTGAAGAGAGTCTGTTCGTATTGGGAGAGTTTGGCCAAATGATGAAATTGCCAAAAATCCCGAGAACAGCATACCAATCAGTTGCTTGAATTGCATAACCCGAATTTCGACACTGGAATTAATAAATTGGAATTTTGTTTGCCCAACTTACGTACTTCAAGCCAAAAAACTCTACAACATCCCTACAACACTGTTTTGCAAAACACTGAAATTCAAAAATATAACTCAATTGTAAAATCAGCTTGAAAGAGATATTGTTTCAATTGAATAGATTGCGTTAATGAGCCGAAAATTCCATTTTCTGAGTTGGGTACTGCTTCTTTTGGTAGGAATTCCTACAAAAAATTTTGGCAATGGATTTTCTTATGGTCCAATGGTTAAATCTTTTACCAAGGACCAATACGGCGGCGGAACCCAAACCTGGGACATTTCTGGAAGTTCAGATGGTTTACTTTTTTTTGCCAATAACGATGGTTTATTGGTTTTTGATGGGAACCGTTTTGCCAGATATTCATTGCCCGGAAAATCAATTCTTCGTTCGTTGTTTGTAGATACACTGTCTGATTTGGTTTATGCAGGAGGACAAAACGAAATTGGGTATTTTCAACTTGAAAGTAGAGGAAATTGGGTGTTTCATTCGCTCAAGAATCTGTTGCCATTAGGTTATCGGGGCTTTGAAGATGTTTGGTCCATTAAGAAACTGGGTCAACAGGTTTATTTTCAAACCAGTCAGCAGGTTTTTGTTTATGATGGCAAGCAAATTCAAGCCGAGAAACCCAGTGAGGCCTTGTTGGAAAATTTGTTTGAGCTGAATGGAGCTTTGTATTTAACCGATGCTTCCGGTTCAATTTACCGGCGAGGAAGTTCCGGTTTTGCATTATTGGTTAAAAGTAGTGGGTTTGATATTTCGGGAATGGTGGCCTACAAAGGAAACGGGCTCTTGGTTTCCTGCTACAGAAATGGTTTGTTTCTGCTTCAGGGGAATTCACTTCAAGCTCTGTCAAAAGATTTTGGAACGCTCAAGGAGAGCAGAATTTATAAAATCAGGGCAATGGGCTCTGGCTATGTGGTGGCAAGTAGCCGTTCTGGTGTATTTTTTCTGGATTCCGGATTGCAGGTGGTAAACAACGTAACCCTAAAAGAAGGCTTGCAAAATAACAATGTTCTTTCCTTGTTTCCGGATAGGAACGGTAATTTATGGCTGGGCCTCGACAATGGAATTGACCTTGTTCGATTGAATTATCCCTTTAGTTATTTGGTTCCGGATGGCTTGTTGAAAGGTACCGGCTATGCCATGAAGGAATTGGGCAATTCTTATTATTTTGGAACCAATAATGGCTTGTATTCGCGCACCAAAGGGCAATACCGAGGGGATGCCTATCAACTTATTCCGGGTTCAGAAGGACAGGTTTGGAACCTTCAGATAGTACAGGGGAAATTGTTTGTATGTCACCATGAGGGTTTGTTTGATGTATCCTCTGGAAGAGCCGTTAAGGTTGTTGATATTCGGGGTTGTTGGAAATTGTTGCCTCTTTCGCGCAAACCCGGTTATTATATTCTTGGAACCTACAATGGACTCTGCTTGTTGCGATGGAACGGAACTACTTTAGAGCTTCAAAGTAGGCTTGATCGGTTTAAGGAGTCCAGTCGCTTTCTTGAGGAAGATGAAAGCGGTGCACTGTGGGTTGGACATCCTTATAAAGGTTTGTATAAACTGAGTTGCAGCGCCGATTACACTCAGATTCAACAAGTAAAATTATATGGTAAGGCAGATGGCCTTCCTGGAACAACTGACAACTATGTATTTAGAGTTGATCCCGGCTTGTGTTTTGGTACACCTGAAGGCGTTTACAAATACAAGGAAAGCACCGATAAGTTTGAGCCTTATAAAGCCATCAATCAGCAATTGGGAAATCTTAAGCCAATTCGACGCATGTTTAATGGTCAAAAAGGTTTGGTTTGGGTGCTAGGGAATAATCAAGTGGTTTATATCAAACCGGTTTATAATGGGGTTGAGTACAGTTATACCAAACGTGATTTGCCGCGTATTGACCAGAATTTGGTGGGTGGGTTTGAATACCTTGAGGAATGTGCAGGCGGAAATGTCTTTCTAGGCGTTGAATCGGGCTTTGTACACATGGATATCTCAGAGCAAAATCCGTTTACCATGCATGCGCCTAAAGTAATGGTTACCAGTATTGGCTCACTCAATTTTCCGGATTCTGTTTATGTTAAGCTAGTTCGTTCAGATAAACAGTTTGAGTTTGATGATCGATCTTTGGAATTTTCATTCAGCTCACCCAATGCTTTTTACTTCAAGGATTTAATGTTTAGCACTTACCTTGAAGGGTGGGAAAAGTCGTGGTCGCCATGGAAGCCGGGAACAACCCGGGAGTTTAGTAGATTGGCCTATGGTGATTATGCGCTGCACGTGAAAGCCAGATACATGGGTCTTGAAGGACCAGAAACCGTAATCCGTTTTCAGGTGAATGCACCTTGGTATTTATCGGGTTTTGCCCGTTTTATGTATTTGTTTTTTGCCCTGATAGGAATCGTGGCCATAGTTCTAATTCCTCAACGACGTGTTAAGAAAGAAGCAAGTCGCTTAATGGCCGAGAAGGATCAACACTTTCAGCAACAAACAGAAGAATTAAGAACCCAAAAGGAGTTAAAAGAAAAAGAATTGATTGAGTTGAAGAACCAGCAATTGCAAAAAGAATTGGAACACCAAGCCAGGGAGTTGGCCTCATCAACCATGCATATTGTTCAGAAAAGTGAAATGTTATTGTCTATCAAAGACAAGTTGAGGCGAATTTCTCAAATCAGTAACGACCCAAAAATCAAACCTGAAATTGCAGAACTCATTCGCAACATTGATAACGATGCACTGATTGATAAGGAATGGGATAAGTTTGAATTGTACTTCAATACAATTCATAACAGGTTTACTGTTTTGCTTAAGGAAAAACATCCTGTGCTTAGTTCAAACGACATCAAAATGTGTGCTTACCTGAGGATGAATTTGTCCACCAAAGAAATTGCTTCTTTATTAAACATTTCAGTGCGGGGCGTTGAGATTAGCAGGTACCGCCTGAGAAAGAAAATGATGTTGGAAAATGGTGTTAACCTTACCGAATACCTTACCCGCTTAGAAGCTGAAAATCAGCAATTGTAATGGTGTAAAAAAATAAAGGGCCCGGCTATTGCCGAACCCTTTAAATTCCGTGGCTTGTGCGCTCAATCACAAGCTGCGGTTACCAAACCTGAATTAATCTACCAGGACTTTTACGGTTTTGATCCAGCTTCCGGCTTCCACTTTCAGCAGGTATAAACCTTTATTTAATGCTTTGATATCTAATTGGCGTAGACTTTCTGTGTCTGTGTAATTTTGGCTCATTACCTCTTTTCCGCTTAGGTCGTAAATGGCAATGCGTGATTTGCCACTGATTACTTTACCTAAATCTACTAGGATGTTCTCGCTTGCAGGATTTGGATAAACACTCAGGTTGGCAAGTACGTTTTCTTCTGTGCCAACGGCATCACAAAGTGTGCAGGTATTCCAGCAATATGGACCAACCAGTACAGCAGCAGTATCTGTTACACGCATTATGCGGTTAACAAAGGTTCCTTCTGTTTTTGTGCAAGGGTCACCAGTATTGAATTGCTCCTGATCTTCCCAGTTGCCAATGGTAAACTTGAATGGATATTCACCGGTATCCAAGCTAAGTGTTAAGCTGTAAATATTACCACCTATGCTTGTCATTGGAGCACAACTTCCGCACCAGTTATTGAAGCTACCGTTCAAGGTAACACCTGAGGTTAAATCACCCACGTAGTTTTTCATGTTAACACGGAATGTAACTTTAGCTTTTGGTGCAGTGTTAGCGCAGCTTACACAGCTCTCCCAACATACAACAGGTAATGTATCGTTTAGGTTGGTCACTTTTAAAAAGCGATTGGTGAAACCAAAATTGGTAACGGTACAAGCTGAACCTTCTTTCAATGACTCCTGAACTTTCCAATCGCCAATTACATACTTGTACTCGTAAGAAGAATCTTTATCAAGTAAAAGTGTAGCCGACCAAATGGATGAATTTGCTTCTTTAGTCATTGGAGTACATTTTCCGCACCAGCCGTTGAAGCTACCGTTTAGGGTTACTGTATCTTCTGGAGCAAGGTTGTATTTTGACATGTCTACGCGGAAGGTAACATTGGTTTTCACTGGTCCTGTGCCAGCACAAGCCAAGCAGCTTTCCCAGCAAACCACATCAAGTGTTGCATTGCTGGTTCCTGTTTTGATTACACGGTTAGTGAAGTTACCTGAGGTTTTGGTACATGGGCTTCCTTGTGCAAGGTTTTCTTGGATTACCCAGTTTCCAACTGTGTACTTGTATTCGTATTCGGTATTGGTGTCTAATGGAAGGGTGATGGTCCAGATTTTGGTATTAGGAACATTTGTCATTTGTGCGCATTCTCCACACCAGTTGTTAAAGGTTCCATTCAAGGTAACTTTATCGTTTGGACCTAATGGAAGGGAGCGAGCATCTACGGAGAAAGTAACGTTTACTTTTGGTGGAGTTTGAGTGCCGCCTCCAGTAAAGCGAACATCATCCCATTTGTAGGTTTTGTTGCCTTCTGAAGCGCCATTTTTACCAAAATTGAAGAAAATGGATAGTTTGTTGTAAACAGTAGCAAAGTTAATGGCGGCAGTTCCCTGACTTTGGTTAGCAAAATCAAACTCGAGGTCCTCCCAAGCATTGGCAACAGTTGTGCGGGCATCTGTTTCAACCGATTTGGTTGGGTCTGATGCGTTTTCTGCTTTAAGTCTTACTACAATGCCACTATCTGGAGAGAGTACTTTTACTTTCATTTTGGTTTGACCAGCTGCAAAAGGAATTGCCTGTGCTAAGCCCGCAGTTGTGCTTGTTGTTGTTCCTGCCCAAGTTTCGGCAGTTGTAGGTTTAGAGGTTATGGCAACTTTGTTTCCACTTGTTCCTGATTCAAAATCAACTGTTGTAGCTGCTCCACCAAAGTCGATAACGGTGTAATCTACATTGGCTTCGTCAAAGGTAATTGGAAGTTTAACTTGAGTAAGGCTTGGGCCTGTAGGTGCAACAAAAGCAATATCATCAGCATAGTACACTTTGGTTCCTGCGCTTGAACCACTGGTGCCAAAATTGAAAAACACTGAAAGTTTTTTGTAAGTGTAGGTCAAATTTAAAGCAGCTGTTCCTGTTGCCTGATTGGCGAAGTCAAAAGTGATGGTATGCCAAGCATTAGCTACAGTTGTGCGGGCATCTGTTTCAACAGATTTTGTTCCGTCATTTGCGTCTTCAGCTTTCAAACGAATTACAATACCACTGTCAGGAGAATAAACCTTCATAGTGATTTTGGTAGCATTTTGGGCAAATGGAATTGCATTTCCAAGGCCACTTGCTGTGCCAAATGTTGTTCCAGCCCAAGTTTCAGCGGTATTGGTTTTTGTAAAAACTCCCACTTTGTTTGAAGAATCTACCGGATCATTTCCAACAACACTGCTGTTTCCTCCAAAATCGGTAAGCACATAGGTAAAGCCTGTGCTATCGAATGTAATTGGAAGATTCAATACTTGTTGGCTTGTAGCTGTGCAGGTTGTGCACGACTGCCAGCAAACAGTTGGAAGTGTAAGAGCGCCACTTACTGAAAGGGTTCTGTTGGTGAAACCTGAATTGGTAACCGTGCATGGCAAACCTGGGGTCAAGGTTTCCTGAGCGTTCCAGCCACCAATGGTGTACTTGAATTCATGCGTACCGTTTGGAATAGGAAGTGTTGCCGACCATACATTGGAGTTGGCATCTTTGGTAAGAGGGTTGCATTTTCCGCACCAGTTGTTCCAGGTGCCATTAACGTACACAGTGTCATTCAGACCAGTGTACTGGGCCATGTCAACGCTGAACGTGACATTGCTTTGAGAAAATCCTGGTATGCTTAATAGCATCAGGATCATCCCTGATAGAAAAGTAGAAAGTTTTTTCATCGCGTTTGGATTTTCAAAAGCTAATTTACAATCCTCTGGTCAAGCTTTTGAATTTTGCCACCCTTCAATGCTTTCACTTTGAAATTTCGACTTAAATAGTCCTACAACATTTCTACTACAACAATGTGTAATAATTTGTAAATCAGTTTACCGCGTGCTATCCTTAAAGCTAGATTTGATTCTGAAATTTTGTGGAAACCGGTTTCGATTTTGATTCAGAAATGACTTTTTCCAGGTTTGAGTTGGACAAAAATGGCCAAAAAACGTCGTGAAAAAATTGATTTTTTGAAGCGTAGTTCGGACAGATTTGAGAAAAATTGGGTTCTATTTATCCTGATTCGGGAATACTAAATCGAATTGGGTTCCCTTTCCAAGCTCGCTTGATGCTTGCAATTTTGCGGACATGGCATCAAGAAATTCCTTTGAAATACGCATTCCCAAACCGGTTCCTTTTTCTCCAGAGGTTCCAACGCCAGGCTTGGCAACAGTTCCTTCAACTAATTTATTAAGTTGATAAGAATCCATGCCAATTCCTTGGTCTGTAATCTGAATTAGATTTCTTGTTCCGTCTAGAGTGGTTTGGATGCGAATTGTGCTTCCTGTAGGAGAGAATTTTATGGCATTGTGCAGCAAATTTCTAAGCACAACGGATAATAGGTTTGAGTCAAAACTCCAGCTGGAGGGGTTGGAGTTGATGAATTCACAGATCTGATTTTTGGCGTCGAGTAAAGGTTTTGATTGGTCGATGATTTGTTGAATGAGGTCTGCAGGCGACTGCAACTTAAGTTCCGGAACAATACCACCATCCATGGAAGCTTTGGCCCAATGCAGGATATTCTCAAGCATGGAGTTTAAGGATTTAAGTGACTTGCTAATGTCTTTACTGTATTGAACGAACTCCTCCTTTGAAATATAATAATCACTTTGCATTTCAAGTAGATTGTTGAGGTTTGCAACCGGACTTCTTAAGTCGTGGGCAACAATTGAAAACAGCCTGTTTTTTTCTAGGTTAAGTTTTTCAAGTTCCTTTGCTTGACATTCAATTTCCTGATTTTTTTCCTTGAGGTTTTTATTGAAAACCTGTTGCCTCCAGAGAAAGAATGCCAAACTTAGAACAAGTATTACACCGATAGCTAAGTATAGGTTTTTTCGGGTTTGTTGTTCTTCGAGACTATTGATAACCATCAGATTTTTCTCGATGATGTAGCGTTTGGCCAGAAATTCTTCATTGGCCGATGTTTGCTCTGCATTCAGCTGTTTTAACGAATCCAGAGCTTCACGAAATGCTTCAACCCCAAGCTTGGCATTTCCAAGTTGAATGGCTATTTCTCCCTCCAGCTGTTTGAACATTGGAAAATAGGGTTGGTCAATCAATTTTTTCAGAACAGGGTCAATATGGTTGAGAATATCTGTGGCTTTGTCCAGCCATTTTTGAGCCTCATGTGGTCTCCCGCGTTTGAGTTCAATTTCAACTAAGCTAAGAATAGCATTTATTGCTGATGTGGGTTGATTTTGCTTCAAGGAAAGGGTTACATCTGTAATTAAAAGAGGCTCGGCAAAATCAAAATGTCCATTATCAAAATGACAAGAGCCAATATTTCCGGAAATGATACCAATCCAGGTTTCATTTTTGTAATCCTTTGCGCGTTGGAGACCTAGATTGAAATAATAGATAGCCGAATCAAGCTTATTGATTTCCTGGTAAAGAAATCCCAGATTATTGGCATTGGAAATGCAGTTGAGAATAGTCCCGGATTTAAGTTCATCTTTAAGCTGGTTGTTAAAAATCACTTCGTTTTCCAAATACCCTTTTAGGGCTAAGTCTGATTTTTTCTTAAATCCATAGAATCCACTTATAGCAATATTCATGGAAACCAATGCTTTATAATCGGATTTAAGAATTAATTCTTGTCGAATATTTTCAGTCTTCTTTTTAAATGCTAGAGAATCACCAAGCAAATAATCCAGCATTCCCGAAATGTAATAAATCCGGTATTCCAGCTTATTCAACGTCTTGTTTTTTTGGGCGATCTTTCTCGATTCAACCAAATAGTATTTTAACCTAGCTAATGGAATTTGTGAGCGCAGGGTAAGAAATTCAAGTTCATTGCTTAAGTGTTCAAGTGTTTCAGGTTCTGGTTTATTATTCAGTTTAGCAAGCAATTCCTGCAATTGCTTTTCCTGTTCAAAACTTAATACATCAACTTGGCAATAGCCGTAGGTGGACGTTATTAGAAAGAGTAAAAATAGGCAGAGTCTCATAGTAAAAGGGAAGATTGTCCGAAAATTACTAATCCAACTCCTAAAAATAATTGAATGAAGAATTATCCCAATGAGATGAAATAACTTTGATACTATTACTATCCTTTTCTGCAAAATCTCCCTGTTAGTTTTTATTCTAAGGGGGGTGAACTGTTTTTATTGAAAGTTCACTAGTTAGAGGCGATGGTTATAGAATAAATTCAATTAAAGTTCTACTTGGTAAAAACGAGGCAGAAACATGTGCCTTTTCCAGGTTCACTTGATGCTTCTAGCTTTGCATCCATGGCATCAAGAAATTCCTTTGAAATGCGCATTCCCAAACCGGTTCCTTTTTCTCCAGAGGTTCCAACGCCAGGCTTGGCAACAGTTCCTTCCAATAGGTTCTTGAGTTGATTCGAATCCATTCCAACACCTTGGTCTGTAATCTGAATTAAATTTCTTGTTCCGTCTAGAATGGTTTGTATGCGAATCGTGCTTCCTGTAGGAGAGAATTTTATGGCATTGTGCAGCAAATTTCTAAGCACAACGGATAATAGGTTTGAGTCAAAACTCCAGCTGGAGGGGTTGGAGTTGATGAATTCACAGATCTGATTTTTGGCGTCGAGTAAAGGTTTTGATTGGTCGATGATTTGTTGAATGAGGTCTGCAGGCGACTGCAACTTAAGTTCCGGAACAATACCACCATCCATGGAAGCTTTGGCCCAATGCAGGATATTGTCAAGCATGGAGTTCAAAGATTTCAAGGATTTGCTGATATCCTTGCTGAAATGAATAAATTCCTCCTGAGTAATATCGTTGTCCCTTTGCATTTCAATCAAGCTGTTCAGGTTGGCAACGGGATTTCTTAAATCGTGTGAAACAATGGAAAGTAGTCGGTTTTTTTCAAGGTTGAGCTTTTCGAGTTCCTTAGCCTGACATTCAATTTCAAGGTTTTTTTCCTTGAGGTTTTTATTGAAAACCTGTTGCCTCCAGAGAAAGAATGCCAAACTTAGAACAAGTATTACACCGATAGCTAAGTATAGGTTTTTTCGGGTTTGTTGTTCTTCGAGACTATTGATAACCATCAGGTTTTTCTCGATGATGTAGCGTTTGGCCAGAAATTCTTCATTGGCATTGCTTTTCGCTTTATTAATCTTGTTGAGCGAGTCTATGGCTTCATGAAATGCCTTAACCCCTAGGTCAGTATTTCCTAACTGAATGGCAATTTCGCCTTCCAGTTGCTTGAATAAGGAATAATAGGGTTTGTCTAGTTCTTTGCTGGTGGCTTTGTCAAATTGATTTACTACTTGGTTTGCCTTGTCTAACCATTCTTTTGCCCGCAGGGGTTGACCACGTTTTAATTCAATCTGCGCCAAATTCGTCATCGCATTAATGGCAGAAGTTTGCTGATTTTGTTGAAGGGAGTATTTAACATCAGTAATTAATAGAGGTTCTGCCAAGTCATAATTTCCCTTTGCTAGGTGGCAGTAACCAATATTACCAGAGATAATTCCAATCCATGCTTTGTGTTGGTAGAGTTTTGCTCGCTCATAACTTCGTTCATAGTAATAAAGTGCTGAATCCAGCATTCCTTGGTTTCTGTAAAGAAGAGCCAGGTTGTTTGCATTTGATATGCAACTTTCTACTTTTCTAGATTGGACATCCTGATTTAATTGATGAGTATAAAGGTTCTCATTTTCCAAATAAATGCTTTTGGCTAAATCAAATTTCGATTTGAAATTGTAGAATCCGGCTAGCGTTGAATTCATTTTGGCAAGCTCCTTGTAATCTGCTTTGGCATGCAACTTCTTGGTAATGTCAGCCATTTTGATTTCAAAGCTCTGCGTATCTCCCAACAGATAATCCAAAACTCCGGAAATGTAGTAGATTCGGTATTCCTTGGTTTTTAAAAGGGGATTGTTTTGCGTTACTTTTCTTGATTCAACAAGGTAGTACTTTAATCGGGCTAATGGGATTTTTGAATGCAGGGTAAGGAACTCCAACCTGTCGCTCATTCGCTCAAGGGTGTCTAAATTCGGCTTATTTTTCAAGCTTTCTAACTGTTCATTCAATGCATTTTCCTGCTCAAAATGGAGCATATCAACCTGCCCAAAAAGAGAGGTAGTTATAGAAAAATAGATCAAAAGCAGGTAGAATCTCATAGGTATTTTAGTGGCGGAAATATACTCATGAGCCTTAAATAAAGGGTATAATTATTTTTCCTCTATTCCTGCATTTACCTTAATGCTGTTTCTTCCCAATTCAACCAAGCCTTTTTTCTCCATATTGCGCAATAGACGGCTAATGGCTTCTCGCTGGGTATTTAGTTCTTCAGCAATTTCCTGGTGAGTTAATGAAAGTACTTCAGTGCCCTGTGCTTTGGTTCTTTCTTTCAGGTAGTGGAGCAATTGCTTGTCCATGTGGTTGAATGCAATTAAATCAATTACCTGAAGCAATTCGGTGAATCGTGCTTGGTAATTGTTGTTTACATAAGCCTTCCATTCTTCAAACCTAAACCAATCTTCCATTTGTTTGGTGGGCAACATAATCAAACGGGTATCGGTTTCTGCAAGGGCCATAACCATACTTCTCATTCCCGAGCGGCAACATGAAAGCGACATGGCACAAGTTTGCCCCGGAAACAGGTGGTAGAGAAAAACCTCCTCACCCTCTTCATTTTCACGGATAATACGCACCGAGCCTTCCAAAACAATGGGAACATGTGTAATGGGCTCGCCGGGTTGAATGATAAACTGGCCGGCATGGTATTTTCGGATTACCCCAAAAGTTTTAACTTGATTAATTAGCTCTGGGTCAGAAAAAAACAATTCCGCTGTGGTGGGTTTGGGCTCCTGCATGCTACAAAAATTATGATTTCATCCCAGAAAATGAAACAGCCTAATTCACCTCTCCAACCTGTTGCCTCCACATGGCATAGTAAAGTCCTTTCTCAGACAATAAATCTTCGTGTTTTCCAGATTCTACCACATTTCCTTTTTCCAATACGTAAATGCGGTCTGCATGCATAATGGTTGATAAACGATGTGCAATCAGAATGGTCATGTGCTCATTTCTGTTTTCCAAATTGCGAATCGTGTCGGATATTTCTTCTTCTGTAATCGAATCAAGGGCGGATGTTGCCTCATCAAACACCAATAATTTTGGATTTCGAAGTAATGCCCTGGCAATACTCAGACGTTGTTTTTCTCCACCCGAAACTTTTACGCCTCCTTCGCCAATAACGGTGTCAATTCCATTTTCGGCGCGGGCAAGTAAGTTTTGGCAAGCGGCTTTATCAAGTACTTCTTTTATTTCTTCGTCGCTCGCGTTTGGTTTAACAAAAAGTAGGTTTTCTTTGATTGTACCTGAGAATAATTGGGTATCTTGAGTAACAAAGCCCAATTGCTCCCTTAGTTCTTCAATATTGATTTCGGAGTAGGGTATGCCATTGTACAAAATAGTTCCTTCGTGAGGACGATACAAGCCTACCAATAACTTGACAAGTGTTGTTTTGCCTGAACCGGATGGACCAACGAATGCAATGGTTTCTCCTTTGTGTATGGAGAAATCAATTCCATTCAAAGAGGCTCGTTTTGAACTTTGATAGCGGAATACAACGTTTTTAAATTCCAATTCCTGAATGGCATTTAGTTTTGTTGGATTGTCTGATTTAGGTTCTAAGGGAGTATCCAGGATCTTCTTGAAATTGTTCAGACTGACCTCGGCTTCCCGGTAAACATTGATTACGTTTCCAATTTCCTGCATGGGGCCAAAAATGAAAAACGAGTAGAACATCATCATAAAGTATTGGCCAACGCTGATTTGATCTTTAAATATCAAATACATCATAACAAACATGACAGCCGTTCTGAGTAAGTTAACTGTTGTGCCTTGAACAAAACTCAGGCTTCGGATATAGCGTACTTTTTTAAGCTCCAAGCCAAGAATTTTTTCCGTGGTATTGTTCAATCTTCCAATTTCCTGAGCGCTTAAGCCCAAGCTTTTCACCAATTCAATGTTTCGTAAAGATTCTGTGGTTGAGCCCGCCAAAGCAGTTGTTTCTCCAACAATGAGTTTTTGCATTTTCTTGATGCGTTTACTCAACAAAGAGCTCATCAAACCCAAAATTGGAATAACTGAAATAAAAACCGGTAGAATTAACCAATTCACTTGAATGGCCACATACGAAACAAATACAATCCCGATAAAGGTGGTAAATAGAACTGAGATGCTCGCCTGAATAAGACGCTCCGTATCCTGACGTACCTTTTGAAGAATGCCCAAAGTTTCACCGCTGCGTTGGTCTTCAAAAGCCTCGTAAGAAACGGCGAGCGAGTGACGTATTCCATCGGTATAAATAGCTGCACCCAATTTTTGAATAATAACATTGGTAAAATAATCCTGGAAATTCTTGGCAACTCGCGAAACAAATGCTACACCTACCGCCCCGGCCAAGAGCCATGCCACACCGCTAATAAATACTCCCGACTCCATTGTTTTCGCTTTAAGCAGATAACGGTCGATGATTAATTGCGAAATATACGGATCCATCATGGAAAAGCTTTGGTTGACGGCCGCAAGAAGTAAAGCAAAGAGTAACAGGTGCCTATGAGGCTTTAAGTAATGAAATAACAGTTTCATGCATGCAATTTGGGTTGCAAACATACAGTCTGTTTTGCATTTGAATGGTTAAATTGTTTCAAGCTTTGATGCCCGGTTTTAATTCGACCTTGTCTAATGACAAAAGGTTAAAAATCATGGAAAGGGTATGCTGATTAACGTGTAATTTAGTAATAGAGCAGATTCTAACCCGGGAAAAATGAATTCTTCTGCACGGTTTTGAAACAATTCTTTTGGTTAAAATTGGATTTTACTATTCAGCATTTTTTCCAGAACGCTAATCCAGCTCCGCAACATTTTAATCGGAAAGGCGTGGGCAGCTGTATGAAAGTACTATCTGCCAGGCTTATCCTCGAACCGAATGCAGATCAGAATTTAACAGCTGACCCTAGATTAGCTTTGGTTGAGAAAGTTCGGCAATATTGGTACGGATGTTTTCACAAATCTGGTCAAGTGGCAGGTCATTCGCATCGTAACCAAAAGGATTTTCAATGTCTTCTGCAATCAATTCCATACTGGTGAGTACGTAGCAAGTAAAAGTAACAACTGCTGTAACACCATAGCCAAATTCATTGATAAAGCCATAGGGCATGGTGAGCACATAGGCAAAAATGAACTTTTTCAAAAACATGGAATAGGCAAAGGGAATGGGCGTTTTTTTGATGCGTTCGCAAGCCCCAAGTATGTTGTGATAGCCGCTTATTTCTTCATTCAACAGCAACAATTGTTGGGCGTTAAATGTATTGAACAGCTTACTCTGGAATTCCAGCACGTGGAGGCTGGGTTGATGCGATGTTTCATCCAATTCGGGATGTTTTTCATCGCGCAAATGCATCATTAAAAGCTGGGGAAATTTAGCGATATAGCCCAACAAGAGTTCTTTCTGCGCAGGATTGGGATTTAAGGCGATAATTTTTGAAGCCAGGTTTCGGGAATTGTTTACCAGTTGACCCCATAGTTTACGCCCCTCCCACCAACGGTCGTATGCAGTGTTGGTTCTAAACACCAATAAAATGGAAACCACAAAGCCCAGAATGGAATGCAGTGCAGAAGTTGAGCGAAAATTGAGTTTTAGAACATCAATTTCTATCCAGGCCAAAAGTGCCGAATATGTTGCAACCGCCATTAATAATGGCAATAGCCTGCGAAAGGTATCGCTTTTGTGAAATTTAAAAATGAGTCCGAACCAGTCTTTGGGATTGTAAGCAACCATTTAAGCGAAATTTTCTTTCCCTCCAATAATTTCAAAGTACATCCTGAAATCGCCCAATAAACTCCAAAGTGGGTATTTAAAAGTGGCGGGTTTGTTTTTCTCGAAGAAGAAATGTCCTGCCCAGGCAAATCCATATCCAGCCAGCGGACAAAGGATAAGCATGCGCGGTTCATGAAACAGGAAAGCTCCCATCAAAAAAACAAAGAAGAGAGTAGTGCCAATGAAATGCAGAATTCGGCATGTTTTGTTTTTGTGCTCGCTCAGGTAAAACGG
The DNA here is from genome assembly GCA_023151275.1 of Bacteroidia bacterium. Classification (GTDB taxonomy): domain Bacteria; phylum Bacteroidota; class Bacteroidia; order UKL13-3; family UKL13-3; genus CAISCU01. The sequence continues at coordinate 538,812 of JAKLJI010000001.1, forward strand.
ATAAAATTCTGAAAAACTTTTGAAGCGGGTTTCATTCATGCTCAAACATACTCATTCCGACGCAGCATTTAAAGAAACAGGGCGGGGTTGGCCCTGAAACACGGATTTTGAGTCAGGTTAACAATTTTCAAAGGATTGGATTTTTGAGTTGGCTATTCTTTCTAACCACCCTTAAGCCTTAGTGCAGGTTCTTCTATCCATTTTCTACTTAGCCAGGCAAGTGCAAAGCTTAAGGGCATATTGATGGCCATAAAGGCAAGTCCGGTGCTGAATGAATTGAGGCTATACCCCAGATATTTGAACAAGGCCATTTGGCTATGAATGGCTAGCAAATGCAGCATGTAAAGTCCATAAGTATAATCGCCTAACTTACTTATCAGGCTATTGGGTTTGAATTTTATCCGTGGATCCGGAGTAATAAAGAGCATTATGAGCAACACAAATAGCAGTCCAAATGCAGTGCTTCTTATTAGGTGAATAGTGCTAAATGCAAGATCGGGAAGAAGGTACCGATGGAAATAAATCACGCCAATTACCAGCAACAAAAGCGGATAGCTGAATCGACGCAAAAAAGCCTCAATCTTGATTTTTTTGACGCTTTGGCTTTGATAGTACAAAGCCAGCAATCCACCAAGTGCAAACAAATCCAAATTGGTAGTTACCTCATTGGTATGCATAAGGGTATTGTGCCAAATATATGGCTCAAGCCACCGGAATAACCAGGCAAGCGGAATAAACGCCAACAGCATCTTCTGCAAATGCTTGAGGGGAACCCAGCTGAAAAGCAGTAACCAGAGCAAGTAAAATTGTTCCTCAATGCAAAGCGACCAAAACACAGGCAAAGGACTTAACACCGGAAATGCATCCTGCTTAAGCATGTTGTAGTTTTCGAGGAAGCTAAAACTGAATCGCCAATCGGGTTCATAGCCCCCGGTAATGCGCCAGCCCAACAACTCCTGCCAGTTTTTTGGTAAGGCCAAAACAACTATTAACACAAAAAAGTACAAGGGCCAAATGCGTAAGCTCCGCCGTTTTATAAATCGCCAAGTTCTTATTTGACCCAGTTCCTGTTTTTCCAAAATCAGAAGTCGGCTGATTAAAAAGCCACTCAAAACAAAGAAAAACATAACCCCAATTCCGCCACCTGTTTTCAGATTTAGCAACCACCAATTACTGGTGTTTACAGGAACATGCAACAGATACACCTTGAAAAAGGCCAAAAACCGCAAGGCATCTATTCCCGGAATTCTGCTTGAAGAACGCATGGCACAATATGCAACGCGAATGGCTAATTTTATTCATTTTTTTCCAGCATCATTAAAAGTAAATTTGCAGTTCATGAATCGACTGCTTTCATACCTTTTGGTTTTTGCTGCCCTTGCTCAGGCTTTTCAGTCAGGACTGGTGCTGGCAGCATTCCACCTCAACAAGCAGTTTATTGCAAGTGAGCAATGCCAATTCAAAGGCGTTGATAACAACAGCTGCCAGGGTTGTTGTGTATTAAAAAAGAATCTGAAACAGGCAGAGGAACAGCAAGATGACAAGAAATCTTCCTGTTTGTACCAACAACACGAATTGCAGCCGCTGCAAATCCCCGGAGAAAAGAACTTTCTAGGTCCGGTGTATGCCCAAAAGCTTGCTTGGGCATTTTGCCTAGATATTCCCTTGCTTTCAGGTGTAAATCAGCGCATATTTCAACCTCCTCGGGCATAATGGCTGTTTATGTAACAAAACCCTTTGCCCCACTTGCTTATTAGCTGTGTTGAATAGCAAAATCAACCGGATTTTATTCTTAATTTTAAAAACGATTACCATGAAAAAAATTGTATTTATCCTGATAGGATTGTTATCTCTTATTCAGTTACGTGCCCAAAGCATTACAGAAAAATGGCCTGAATTAAAAACTTTTCACCAGGTTATGTCAACCACCTTTCACCCTGCTGAAGAAGGCAATTTCAAGCCCATTCGGGAGCGCAGTGGCGAAATGATGGATAAGGCTACTGCTCTTGCAGATTCAAAAATACCTGACGGATTTGCAACCGAGGGAATTAAAGATGCCGTTAAGCGCTTGAAAGCCGATTCAAAAAAGTTGCATGAATTGGTAAAGAGTGGCAAAGCAGACGACAAGGAACTATTTAAAGCCTTGAATGCATTGCATGATGTGTTTCATGAAATTGTAGGTCTTTGCCGCAAAGAGAACGAGCACCATTGATATGAAATTTTTTATTTCTGGCAGTTTGGTGATGGCTACCTTAGCCATCACCGGCTGTTCGGGATCCGGCAACGGAATTCCTGAAAAAAACCAACATCTTGCGAATCGAGTGATGGAATTGCATGATTCTGCCATGGTTCATTCAAGTCGCATTCTCAAGTTAAAATCACGTGCAAACCTGGAAGCGGATTCATTGGGAAGCGGAACTCGCTCCGATAGTCTTCGTCAGCTCTCGGCGAGTTTGTACAAAGCCGATCAGCTGATGCTGGATTGGATGCATCAATACCGTGAACCAAATTTACAATCGGATACCGCAGCCACGTATTTGAAAAAACAATTGGAATTGATTCAACTTGTAAAAAACCAAACCGATTCTAGTCTTTGGTTTGCAAAATTAATGGGTTATGAAAATAAGTAAACTTGCTGGGATTGCGCTTCTGTTATCGGCATGTTCCGAGCCTGTTCTGCCCATCCTTGGGCCTCGCGAGGTGGAGGTAAAACAGGTTAACGGGAAGGAAGTGGTTGATACCATTTATAAGACCATTCCCGATTTCAGCTTCTACAATCAAGATGGGGATATCATTACAAAAAAGGATGTGATGGGTAAGATTTACGTTGCAGATTTCTTTTTTGTTACTTGTCCAACCATTTGTCCGCGAATGAAACGCAATTTGCTTAAGGTGTATGAAGCTTATGGCAACGAACCCAATGTGATGTTGTTATCACATACCATTGACCCGGATCACGATAGCATTTCTGTATTGAAGGAATACGCTGAGGGGCTAGGAGCTAAAGCTCCTGCTTGGCATTTTTTAAGAGCTGAGCGTGAATACACTTGGAAGCTTGCTGAAGAAGGGTATTATGCAACTGCAATGGCGGATTCGCTTGAGCCCGGGGGTTTTGTTCACAGTGGCGGACTTATCCTAGTTGACCAATTAGGTCGTGTTCGTGGCGTGTACGATGGAACCAGTGAATCAGAAACCAAGCAATTGATTAACGACATTCCGCTTTTGTTGCATGAAAAAAAGGATTAGTTTTTTTGTTCCACTTCTAGTTGGCTTGCTTGGCTGTGGCGATTCCCAACCGGGTCCCGACCAAATGCAGGCGCTTGCCTCAGGTTATGGCTTGTACGAAACGCATTGTTTGAATTGCCACGGGCAAGAAGGTGAAGGCTTGGCCAATTTAATTCCACCGCTTAAAAATTCAGATTGGATTCTTCAACATCCGGATTCTGTGCCGTACATCATTCGCCATGGAAAACAAGGACCTATGTTGGTAAATGGTAAGCGGTATTCATTGGCAATGCCAGCCAATAAAATACTTACCAATGAAGAACTTCAAATGCTATGCAACTATATCCGGATTCGCTTTGGGAATGCCGGCAAGTAAACTGAAAGAATTAGGCGATTATTTTGCCAGCGCTGTCTGAAGCAAACTATCAAACAAAGCTCTTCCGTCGGTATTGTATAGTTCTGGGTCTACTGCACGTTCCGGGTGAGGCATCATGCCAAATACATTTCTTCCTTTGTTGCAAATGCCTGCAATGTTTTCAAGTGAACCGTTTGGATTAGAGGCTTCGTTAATGTTTCCATTTTCGTCGCAGTATCTGAACAAAATTTGGTCGTTTGCTTTGAGCTCGGCCAAGGTATTCTCATCGCAGTAGTAGCGACCTTCTCCGTGTGCAATTGGAATTTGGTAAGCTTTAGATTTACTCATACTTGAAGTGATGAGTGAATTTGTGCTTTCAACGCTCAGGTAAACGTTTTTGCAATTGAATTTTTGATGGTTGTTGTGAAGCAAAGCGCCAGGCAATAAATGGCTTTCGCAAAGAATTTGAAATCCATTACAAACACCCATAACCAAACCGCCTTTTCCGGCAAATTCAATTACATTTTGCATGATAGGTGAAAAACGGGCAATAGCGCCGCTGCGCAGGTAATCGCCGTATGAAAAACCACCGGGAAGAAAAACCAGGTCGCAACCTTGAAGGTCATGGTCTTTGTGCCAAAGTTCAACGGTTTCACATCCAAACTGATTATTGAATGCATAAATGGCATCTTGGTCGCAATTGGAACCCGGGAATATTACTACACCTACTTTCATGATGGGGCAAAAATAGGTAATCCCTTTTGTTTGGTGGACAGGAATTTCATTTTGAATCAATCTTTCGGCGCCAATGATTCATTCAATTCGCTCTTTTTTGTAAATTTCCCGCATGAAAAATTCAAAATTACTCCTGATTTTTCTTGGAGTTGCCCTGCTTGGCTTGAGTTCCTGCCGCAAGGATGATGGCTTTACCGACAATTGCGGTGGTAAAGCTCCAGGGGGTGCAGTTGGTTTGTTGATGAGCATAAGTCAAGACGCTCAAATGGGACTTTCATCTGTTGCTCAAATTGAAGCTGACCCTACAAATTTCCCGGTTTTGGATTCTACCAAGTACCCTGTGGCTTACGGACATATTTACCGCATTCGCGACAATATCTTAAATTCCGGTAAGGTGTATTACAAAAACGAATTCCCGTGGAGAATACGAATTATCAAAGACGATAAAACCTTGAATGCCTTTTGTACACCCGGAGGATATATTTATGTGTACACCGGAATTATTAAGTTTTTGGACAATGAAACGCAATTGGCAGGAGTTTTGGGTCATGAAATTGCACATGCTGATAGACGACATTCGGCCAATCAAATGCTTCAACAGTATGGGGTTGATATGTTAATCCAAATTTTGAGTGGCGGCAATCCATCCATGTTAGCTCAATTAGGAGCGCAACTACTTGCTTTAAAATTTAGTCGCTCCGATGAAACCGAAGCCGATGATTATTCTGTTCGCTACCTGCTTAATACAGAGTATGATGCGCAAGGTGCCAAATATTTTTTCCAAAAAATTAGTGGTTCATCTCAAGTGCCTGAGTTTTTAAGTACACATCCCAATCCGGATAATCGGGTTTCAAACATTGAAGAAACCTGGAAATGCTTAGGTTCGGGTGGTAATTCTGGTTTGTTTGTAGAAAGATACAATCAGTTTAAAAGTAGTCTCCCTTAGTAAAAAGCCGCATTTCTGCGGCTTTTTTTATAAATTATGATTTTTGTTTCAAGTAAAGTCATTTTTTTAGCAAGCAGGGAGAGCTAGTTTCGAGTAAAGAAATGCTTATGGCCGATTTAAATCCAGATCAGGATTCTTACCGGAAGGTGGTTCGTCTTTCTCCGGATGGAAAAGTAATTACGGATTCCAAGGGAATTATTTTGGAGTGGAATCAAGCCATGGAGGATTTCTCTGGGATTCCGGCAACCGAAGCGCTTGGCTCATTTATTTGGGATATGCAGGTGCAAATGGTTCCTCCTGAAATACGTGGAGAAGAAATCCTACAGAAGATTAAGCAAGCGTTTTTTAAGATGGTCAATAATCCCGGCCAGCCTTTTAATAGGCTTATTCGGCAAAATGTTGTCAATCGGAAAGGCGAGATTAAGGTTGCTGAAGAAAATGTTTATTTAATTCAAACAGGCGAGCAAACTTTATTTTTTGGTTCAATTCGTGACATAACAGAACGAGTTTTGGCCGAAGAAGCTTTGCGAAAAAGTGAGGAACGATTTAAGGCCATTGCCAATTATTCAGGCAGTTTAGAAGTTTTATTTGACCAAAATGGAAGGCTTGAATGGGTAAATGATTTTGCCCAGGAAATCATTGGTTTTTCGCCATTGGAGATTCTTAAGCATGCGCATTTAAGTTGTCGTCCTTCTGGATTCTCTGAATGGATACCTATTCATGAATTGATATTGCAAAGGCCAAACCCAATGCCCTATGGGCAGAAAGAGGTTGAAATCAAGCATAAGAACGGCAATTGCCTTTGGCTTTCTGTTTCTTGGCGAACCATAGAAAACCAGTTGGGTGAAATTATTGGTGTTCGTGCAAGTGGACAAGACATTACAGCACGAAAGACCTATGAAAATGAATTGCGTAAAAGCCAGGAGCGGTACGATCACCTGGTTTCAGGTATTCCTATTGGGGTTTTTATTTTAAAAATTGAAAGCGGCGGTCCGGCAGTTTTTGAATATATGAGTGAGCCCATGCGGCAGCTTGTAGGATTGACTGAGCTTGCTGTTGAAGTGCCTATAACTGCTTATGTTGATTTAATTTTACCCGAATGTAGGGGGCGTTTTGAGGATGCCTATTCAAGAAGTATCAGAGATTTTGAGCCCTTTGATTGGTCTGGAGGAATTTTATTAAATGGGAAGGTTCGTTTCTTTAGAATCAAATCCATGCCAGAGCGAATCAGCGAGAATGAAAGGCGTTGGAATGGCATTTTGATTGATATTAGTGACCAGGTTGAAGCCAGTCGTGCTATGGAGGACAAAAATAAAGAGCTTCAAGAGGCTTTGAATGAGAAGGATAAATTCTTCTCCATTATTGCCCACGATTTGAAAAATCCGTTCAATGCCTTTTTGGGTCTTACACGCATTATGGCTGATGATTTTAGCAGCCTGAGTCGGGAAGAAATTCATGAGTTTGTGGATGCCATGAGTGCTTCTGCTTCCAAACTGCACGAGCTCTTAGAAAACTTGCTCGAGTGGTCGAGAATCCAACGGAATGTGATTCCTTTTGATCCTCAGGTTTACTCTTTCCGGGAAATTATTTCAGATACAAGTTTGTTGCCTGTTTTTGAGCAAGCAGAAACCAAGGGAATTGAATTGGTAATTAACTACCCAAAAGATTTATTGGTGTTTGGCGATTCGCATATGCTGGGTTCCTGCCTGAGGAATTTGATAAGTAATGCAGTAAAGTTTACCAAAAGAGCAGGGAAGGTTAATATTATTGGTGAGAGGCTTGCAAGTGGTGAAATCCGAATAGCTGTAAAAGATGAAGGTATTGGAATGAAGGAGGAAATGGTTTCGCGACTATTTAAATTGAATGAGCAAGTGAGCAGACCAGGAACTGAAGGTGAATCAAGCACCGGTTTAGGCCTTATCCTTGTACGCGATTTTATGTTACGTCATCAAGGCCGTGTTGAGGTTGAAAGTAAACAAGATGTTGGTAGCACTTTTGCCTTGATTTTACCGCGCATACCGGATTAAGAGAAAATCTGCTTCCAAAAGAGGTTAATCATTTTGCAGCAGCATCATTTCAATTTAAAAACTAAACAAATCTTCCAGGTTGGAAGAGTAATCAGTTAGTTTTATCTAAGTAATACATCAACTTTTCGCAAATCCTTGGAACGGTTTGTTCAATAACTTTTCAAAGGATTTAGACAAGTGTTCTTAGCGCAGTCCATATTCACTTAATAAGTACAACATGCCGCTAAGCACAACTGTTCCGAATTGTAATTCGCGTTTGTTTACCTTTTCAAAGATATCGGCCGCGGTATGATGGATGTCGAAGTATTTCTGTCCATCGGGATGATAGCCAATAAGCACTGTACCTTGGTTTCTTAGCGGACCAATATCTGCTCCACCTCCATTTGCATCAAAGTTTTGAACGCCATAGGGGGCAAGCAGTTTTTCCCAATCCTTGTATTTTCCAAGTGAATCTTGTGGCAAGGTAAATCCAATATGACGCGGCATAAATCCTCCTGCATCGGTTTCAATGGCTGCTAAGTGTTTTTCGTTGTTGGCTTTAGCCAATTCGGCATATTTTAAACCTCCTTTTAGACCGTTTTCTTCGTTCATAAAAAGAACAGCACGAAGGGTTCTTTTGGGTTTATAGCCTTCTTGTTTCAATAAGCGTAGCGCATTCATGCTTTGAACACAACCTGCCCCATCATCATGTGCCCCTTCGCCGTTATCCCAAGAATCCAAATGTCCACCTACCAGGATTATTTCGTTGGGATTCTCGCTTCCACGCATTTCTGCAACCACGTTATAGCTCAACACATCATCAAGCATTTTGCAGGTCTGTCTGAACCAAACTCTGACACACCCGTTTTCATGAATTAGTTTGCTTAGTTCATCTGCATCAACGGTTGAAATGGCACAGCCTGGAATTTTTGGAATTGAGTCCCGGTAATTGGTTGCACCGGTATGAGGTTCATCGTCCAATGCATGCGTCATACTGCGCACAAGTACGCCAATTGCTCCTTTTTGTGCGGCTTCAATGGGTCCTTGAGAACGTTGGTTAACCGTGTTTCCATAGGCTTGACCGCAAATTAGCACGTTATTTGGAAAGGGTCTGCTAAAGAAAACGATTTTGCCTTTCACCTTTTCTGTGGGAAGGGCTCTTAGCTCTTCAAAGGTTTTCACTTCAAGTACTTCTGCTTCTAGGCCTTTTTCAGGAGTGCCAACCGAGTTTCCAAGTGCACAAATGCTAAGTTCGATTTGTTTCTTTCCCACTTTTGCGTACGCTTTTTCTTTATCGCCTCTTACCCAATGAGGAACCATAACAGGTTGCAACCAAACCGAATCAAAGCCATCTTTTTTTAGTTCTGCAAATGCCCATTGCACTGCTTTTTCTGCTTGGGGAGAGCCACTTAATCGCCCACCAATTTGTTTGCAGAGGTAGCGCAAATCGGAGTAGGAACGTCCTTGGTTGAATTCGCGTTCAAACAGATTGCGCACCAAGCTGGAATCTTTGGGGTTTGATGCAGCAAGCAAAGGCAGCAAGGCTAGAATAGGCAGCAATTTTTTCATACTCGGAGAATTGGCCTACAATATGCAAAAAAATTGGGAAGCTGGGAGAATGAATCAACGAATGCGGTTGGCTTAGGGGGAGAAGCGGTACCCCGCAAAGGGGCAGCTTTAGCGTTTTGCAGGAGGGCGGGCTGCCGGCAGAAAGCCCCGACAGCCTGCATAAAACGCAAAGCATGCCACTGCGGAGTACAAGCGGATACCCCGGCTGCGGCGGGCAGTATGAATTTTGAAGGGCGAAAATTGAACTTGCCCGCTGCGGCAAGCGCCAAAAAAAAAGCTGCCTCGGTTGAGACAGCTTTAGAAATTTATTTAGTTGTTCGTTTTACTTCCACTTCATCGTAGGCTTCAACAAAGTCGCCCTCGCGTAAGTCGTTGTAATTGTGAATGGTAAGACCGCAATCGTAGCCGCTGTTTACTTCTTTTACGTCGTCTTTGAAACGTTTAAGTGAAGAAAGAGTTCCGGTGAAGACCACCACACCATCGCGAATCAGGCGGATTTTTGAATTGCGCAGGAGTTTTCCGTCTGTAACCATACAACCGGCAACTGCACCCACTTTGGAAATTTTGAAGACCTCGCGGATTTCTGCGTTTCCAAGGATTTTCTCTTCCATTTTTGGAGCCATAAGGCCTTCAATAGCGCCCTTAATTTCTTCGATGGCATTATAAATAATGGAGTAAAGACGGATATCGATGCTTTCTGTTTCTGCCAGTTTGCGGGCTTGACCACTTGGGCGAACCTGGAAACCAACGATAATAGCATCGGAAGCAGAGGCGAGCATAACATCGCTTTCTGAAATCTGACCAACACCTTTATAGATAACAGAAACCTGTACTTCTTCGGTACTTAGGCGGATAAGTGAATCACTAAGCGCTTCCACTGAACCGTCCACGTCACCTTTAACAATAACTTTAAGCTCTTTGAAGTTTCCGATGGCCAAACGGCGACCGATTTCATCGAGGGTAATGTGTTTATGCGTACGGATTCCTTGTTCGCGTTGAAGTTGTTGACGTTTGGTTGCAATTTCACGGGCTTCTGTTTCAGATTTGGTAACAATAAATCTGTCGCCAGCCTGGGGAGCACCGTCAAAGCCAAGGATTACTACTGGAGTACTTGGTCCGGCTTTGGCCATTTTTTTGCCGCGTTCGTCAAACATGGCTTTTACTTTACCGGAGTAAACACCGGCCAGAAGTGGGTCACCAACCTGCATGGTTCCGCTTTGAACCATTACAGTTGTAACAATACCACGTCCTTTATCCAATGTAGATTCGATAATGCTACCTACTGCACGTTTATTTGGATTTGCTTTTAGTTCAAGCATTTCCGCTTCAATCAATACTTTTTCAAGTAAGAGATCGATATTGAGTCCTTTTTTGGCTGAAATTTCTTGGCACTGGAATTTTCCACCCCATTCTTCAACAAGAATGTTCATGGCCGAAAGTTGCTCACGGATTTTATCTGGGTTTGCACCATCGCGGTCAATTTTGTTAAGGGCAAAGATGATTGGAACACCGGCAGCCTGCGCATGCGAAATCGCCTCACGGGTTTGCGGCATTACTGAATCATCGGCAGCAATTACAATAATTACAATGTCGGTAATTTTGGCACCACGGGCACGCATGGCGGTAAACGCTTCGTGACCAGGAGTATCGAGGAAGGTGATTTTTTTGCCACTTTCCAGTTTCACTTCGTAAGCACCAATGTGCTGGGTGATACCACCGGCCTCACCACTAACTACGTTGGCCCGACGGATATAGTCGAGCAAGGAAGTTTTACCGTGGTCAACGTGTCCCATTACAGTAACAATAGGGGCACGAGGTTCTAGGCTTTCCGGATCATCGATATCCTCCTCAACGGCTTCTTGCACTTCGGCAGAAACAAATTCTACTTCAAAACCAAATTCTTCAGCCACAATGGCAATGGTTTCAGCATCTAAGCGCTGATTAATACTTACCATCATTCCAAGAGACATACAAGCGCCGATAATCTGAGTAATTTGCAGATTCATCATTTTAGCAAGCTCGTTTGCCGTTACAAACTCGGTTACCCTAAGTTTGTTTTGGTCTGCCTGTTCTAACATTGCAGCTTCTTCGCGTTCATCGGCCATCCTGTCGCGTTTCTGCTTACGGATTTTTGAACGAACTGCACCAATTCCAGGGTTCTTGCTACCCGGATTCATGCGTGCTAAAGTTGCTTTAAGTTTATCCTGGATTTCTTTTTCGCTAACCTCAGTTTTTTCAGCCGGGTTATTGTTGTTACCTCTGCCGTAGTTATTTCCACGGTTGAAATTATTTCCACCCGGACGGTTTTGGTTGTTGTAGCCACCCGGACGATTTCCTTGCGGACCGCGATTGTGTTGGCCTGAATTGTTATTATTGTTATTGGTGTTGGGTTGATTTGGATTAACCCGTTCACCACCTGAACCAGCAACTGGTTTACGTTTGCGTTTTTTCTTTTGGTCCAGATTGTCGCTTGAAGCAACAGGTTGAGCTTTTTTCGGAGGATCTGCTTTCAGTTCAATTTTACCGAGAACCTTCAAGCCATCCAGTTTTTCGTATTTGGTTTCAAATACTTTTTGTTCTTCTTCTACCGGAGCAGGAGGAGCAACTTCAGGAGCTTTTGTGTTTTCAATGGGCTCAGCAACCGGAGTTTCAGGTTTTGGAGTTTCAGCAGGCTTTTCGGCTTTCGGTTCCGGCTTAGGCTCCGGAGCCACTACTTTTTTCTCTTCTTTCTTTCCTTTTGGTTTATTGAGTGCGTTTAGGTCAATTTTACCTAATACTTTCAATCCGGGCTCTTCTTTTTCCGGTTCTTTCGCAGGTTCTATTTCCTTAACAGGTTCCGGTTTTGGTTCCTCTTTTGCAACAGGTTCCGGAGTTGGTTCAGGTTTTGGAATTTCTGCAACAGGCTCTGGTTTTGGTTCCGGAGCAGGTTCCGGTTCGGGAGCTGGTGTTGGCGCTGGTGGAGGAACTGGCTTGGCTTCTTCCTTCACAGGTTCGGCTGCCTTTTTGGTGTTTACCAATCCTGATTTAATCAGGATACGTTCTTCTTCCTCTTCTTCTTCAATAACAAGAGGTTTAGGCTTGGCAATTTCGTGCACCTCATTTTTTGGTTTGATGCGTTCTTTGCCCAGTTTGTTGGCTTCTTGTTTAACTTTTTTCTCCGAGGAATACTCCGCCAGGAGTAAACTGTATTGATCCTCTGTGATTTTGGTGGTAGGTTTAGCTTCGATGGAGTGCCCTTTTTTTGCTAAAAAGTCCACCAGGGTACCCATACCAACGTTGAGTTCCTTTACGACTGCTTGTAATCTAATTTTTCCGGCTGATTCGCTCATTATGCCCTGATACTTCTGAATTTAGCTGCGAATATCGGTGATATTCTGCGATTAATCATTAAAAGGCCTGAAAATACCTGGAGTTCTGAATCTATTTTGTGGAATAGCAGGTACAATCAGGCCTTTATGGTTTTTTTTGGTCCTTTTCCGTTACCGGATTTGGCCCTATTCGAACTCTGCTTCCAGAATTCTGCGTACTTCAAGTACGGTTTCTTCTTCTAATTCTGTTCTACGAACCAAATCTTCTATTGGAAGTGCTAACACGCTTTTTGCAGTATCACAACCGATGGCTTTTAGCTCGTCAAGAATCCAGCTGTCAATTTCATCTGAGAATTCATCCAGGTCGATATCTTCTTCTTCCTGTTCTGTTTCTCTGTAAACGTCAATTTCGTAACCGGCTAGTTTTCCGGCAAGTTTGATATTGTGTCCACCTTTACCAATTGCAAGTGAAACTTGATCGGCTTTGATGGTTACTGCCACGCGTTTGCGGTCTTCTTCAATTTTAATTGCAGAAATTTTCGCAGGACTTAAAGCACGCTGTACCAAGAGAGAAGGATTAGCAGTGAAGTTGATTACGTCGATATTTTCGTTGCGTAATTCTCTCACAATTCCATGGATACGAGAACCTTTCATACCAACGCAGGCTCCAACTGGATCAATGCGGTCGTCGTAGCTTTCTACGGCAACTTTAGCACGTTCTCCCGGTTCACGAACAATTTTCTTGATGCTGATTAGGCCATCAATAATTTCTGGTACTTCCTGTTCAAACAAACGCTCAAGGAAAACCGGAGAGGTACGCGAAAGCACAATGCGCGGGGTTCCGTTGTGCATTTCCACTTTCAATACCACTGCACGAATTGGGTCGCCCTTTTTGTAATGGTCGGCAGGAATCATTTCTGCTTTTGGAAGCACCAATTCATTGCCTTCATCATCCAATACCATGATTTCTTTTTTCCAAATCTGGTAAACTTCACCGGTGATAATTTCACCCACACGGTCTTTGTACTTCTTGTACAATTCGTCTTTTTCCAGTTCCAAAATTTTGGAAAGCAGGGTTTGACGTGCAGAAAGTACGGCACGACGTCCAAACTCTTTTAAAATATCTACCTCAGCGGTAACTTCTTCACCAATTTCAAAATCGGGTTCAATTTTAAGAGCGTCTTTGTAGGCAATTTGCGTATTCGGGTCCTCAACCTCGCCGTCGTGAACGATAGTACGGTTGTGCCAGATTTCTAAGTCACCACTTTTGTCGTTGATAATTACGTCGAAATTGTCGTCGCTATTGAACTTTTTGCGCAACATACCACGGAATACATCTTCAAGCACCCGTTGCATGGTGGCACGGTCGATGTTTTTGAACTCTTTGAACTCACTAAATGAGTCAATTAATCCTGAACTGTGCATATTAATTGTGTTTGTTTTTTTAATTGAAAGATACCAGAACCAATGTTTCTTCTATTTCAGAGTATGGAATTTCTTTTTCGGTAGGGGTTTTGGATTGATAGGCTTTTTTAGGGTCTTTTAGCAAAAGCTGAATGGACTCGGCATTTACACTCAGCAATTTGCCCACAAGCACGTTTTGACCTTTCAGTTTCACCTGAAGTTCTCTGCCAATATGCTTGGGATACTGCCTGTTTAGTCTTAGCGGACGATCTACTCCCGGTGATGAAACCTCAAGTGTGTAGGCATTTTCGCTGAAGTCGATTTCATCTAGTTTTTCAGAGAGAAAACGGTTGAATAAGCGACACTGTTCAATGGTTAAAGCGCCATCACTATCTAAAAAAACGGAAAGTTTGCCTGAGTTTACCTTGTATTCGGTTTCTACCACAAATACATCGGAGGGTAAAAATTCTGCACCCCAGGCCTTAATTTGTTCTGCTAACTGCATAAGATTCAAAAAAAGAGGGGACTTTCGGTCCCCTCATCTAATTCGCTCACGAAGATAATGTAAAATTTTCCAAATGCAAATTTTCAGCCAATCAGTTCTTTACGAACTTTGGCCAACATTCCGAGTTTGTACAAATCAAAACAGCACAATGGCAATGCAGCTTGTAGGAGTTTTCGGCGAAGTGGTGATTCAATCCAGGTGAAGATGCCCATAAATAGGGGTAATAAACCTGTAGTTTTCAGTTGTCGGTAAAATTTCAGTAGGCGGATTCCCCTTTCAAATTCTCCGTCCTGATTGAGCAATTGAGCAACATGATTTAAGTTTCGAATGCCTTGCTCGGTTTTTTGAAGGTAAATTTGGTTTTGTTCGGTATCTGTAATCCGAACCGGATTATCCAGATGTGTAATGGCAATTCCTTTTTGGTAAAGTCGAAAGGCAAAAAGTGTATCCTCGTGGCCATATCCTGAAAGCCTTTCTTCAAACTTTATGCGTTCAAAAACCGCTCGTTTGATGCAGAAATTGCTGGGCATAAAGCTCTTCCAGCCGCAATTCCTTCGTACGTCCAAACTTCTACTTTCGCGTTCTCGTCCAACCTTCCATTTCAGCTGCTCCGATTGCTTTGGTGGAGTATCGGGATATATATGACCGCCGCAACTAACAACAGCCGCATCAGCTATGTGAAGATAGTTTCTTAAAAAGGATTCGGAAACTGGGAGAATATCGCAATCCACAAAAAGCAAGTTTTCAGCTTGCGTATGATTCAAAAATTGGTTTCGGATGCCAGATCGACCCAAATTGGTTTTCAGTTCAACATAGGTTGCACACAAAGGGCGAATGGCTTCATTCGTTGCTCGGATCTCCTGCGATGAGGCATCATCCAAAATACAGATTTCTACCGGCAGTTTGTTTTGCTCAATTTCATGATGTAGCTGCCGAACCAAAGCGCAAACATCTACCTGATAAACGGGAATACAAACTGCAAGTTTCATGTTAATCGTTGATCAACAACCTCAAGTAAAAGAGTGGATTTCTCAATTTTGCACGCAAATCCAAATCCTCAAACATACAGCTGATGGTTTCACGAAGGGCCTTATTCTTATGGGCTTTGTTTACCACAAAGTTGAATAGCCATGGGAACTTTACCAGTTTTTGCATGGTATGGCTTAATTTGAGTTCATCCCATTGTCTATCGTAGAAAGCCTTATCGTAGGCTTTGTTAAATGCAGCATCGAAGCGGTTTTCGCGGATACAGGATTCAATATGGCGAGCTGCAAGCATACCGCTGTAAAGTGCGTTTCCTATGCCTTCACCAGTAAAGGGGTCGATTAAGCTAGCGGCATCACCGGTTAAGAGAAAGTTTTCACCCGAGATGGTACGAATTTTTGAACCTAAAGGGAGGCCCCAACCTTGAATTTTTCCGATAGGCTTTGCATGTTTAAAACGCTCCTTAATATGTGGGTTGTTTTGAATAGCCCGAAGCATGTCTTCTTTTAGATTAATGCGTTTTTTGCTAACGGTTGAACTCAACATGCCTGCGCCCACATTGGCTTGTCCATTTGGCAAGGGGAAAATCCAAAAGTAGCCGGGAAGCATTTCGGGTAAAAAATGCAATTCAATAAATCCTTGTTGGTGTAAACCCTCAACTCCTTCATAATAGGCGCGTATTCCGGCGCAGTAATGGTCGTTTTCTTTACGAATGTCTGATAGGTTTTTGGCCACAATAGAGCGGTCGCCTTCTGCACCAATTACCAGCTTTGGCGATTTTATTTCCCATGATTTTCCGGCTGTATTTAGCTTAAGAACCATGTTATTGCCATTGCCCTCAATGCTTTCAAGTGCCGTGTTCAGATGAACTTTTGTATAATTTGGGTTAATCCAAGAAAAGAACTGAGCATCAAAATCAATGCGTTTGCTAATAAATCCTGGGGCATGAGTTTCTTTGCTTAAATCTGACTTGAATGGAATATCTATGTGTTTTCCGTTAGGTGCAACAAATTTTACTCCCCAGCTGGGAAGAAAAGCATCGGGTTTGTTTTGAAGGCGTTCTACATAGCCTTCACCCAATTGCTTAAGCACATATACCACTTTTCCGCTCAGCGCATCTCCGCAGGTTTTGTCCCTCGGGAATTGGGATTTTTCTATCAAAGTATGCGGAATTCCTGCTTTTGCAAGGAAAAGTGATGTGGAAACTCCGGCTGGCCCAGCGCCTATAATTACAATATCTTCTGCTTTAATCATATAAAAAGAAAGGCTGATTGCATTCAATCAGCCTCCGAAAATAGGTTTTTTTCTAACGTCCTGGCCCGCAAATTCGTAAACTCAGGCAATCCGGTTTTTACTTGGGTTATTGAATAAGACGGTAAAAAACACCGGCATTTACATAGCCGTTGTAGCCATATCCCAAATCACCATAAACGCCCAATTTTTCGCCATATCTAACTCCAAGTAGAGTGACATGGTAAGCAGGCAGGTAGTCTTCACCTTTTTTGTTGGTATCCAGGTTTTTTCCGCGTAAGTAGCTTACGCCAAAATGCAAGCCGCTGTAGATGTTTAGTTTAGGATTGTCAAGGTATTGGTAGCTTACATTTCCCATCAGGGTAAAAAAGTGAAAATCTGATTTTTCCGATGTTCCGTTGGCATATTGCATTTCAGATTGACAGGCTGCATACGAAAAATCGGCTCCCAAGGTGATGTGTTTGGTATCGTACATGGTATAGGCCAAACGAATTGGACCCAATGGACTAAAAGTTTTCTTGGTGTTTTCACCAATCGTTCCCGAAAATTTAGTTTCAACAAAATTGCTGATGTCGCGAACCTGAATTTCTTGCCTTCCCAGTACACCATAACCCAGACTGAATTCCCGGATTTGGGCATGTGAATTTAAGTGAAAGAGTGTGATAATCAGCGTAGCTACAAGTGTTATGCGTGTTTTCATGATTCAAAAATAGGGGGATTGATTATTTTCTAAGGTAAAAAATCATGGGGAATTAGTTGAAATTGGATTATTTTCCAAAACTCATTTTTGCTTGATTCTTTACGAATATATAGAATCTTTGAGGATGAGTTCCTGACATTATGTCAATGGCTTGATTTTTGGTCTACATGCAACCTGTTTATGGAAAAAAATGCAGATTTTAATCCGGGCTCTCGAGTTTGGATATACGGAGCTTCCCGGTTTTTTTCTCCTGAGGAAAAAGCAAGGGTACTTGAGAAGATAAAGCAGTTCACCGCAGATTGGACTTCGCACCAACAGCAATTAAAGGCTGATGCAGGAGTTTGGTTTGATAGTGTTTTGTATTTTATGGTTGATGAATCGCATGCAGAAGTTAGCGGATGCGGGATTGATAAGTCTGTAAAAGTGGTACGCGAGTTGGAAGCAGAAACCGGAATAAACCTTTTTAATCGTTTATTGGTTTATGTGAAAGATGGTGAAACCGTAAAAATTTGTTCCAAAAATCAGGTTCAGGAATTGATAGATCTTGGCCAGATTCATTCCGAAAGCCTGATTTTGAATACGCTGGCTCAAACCAAAGATGAGTTGGACATGCAAATGTGGATTCCCATTCAAAAAAGCTGGATTTGGTCCAAAATCAACCAGCCTGTTTAATTAACTTAGGCCCCAATCAATAAAAGTATAGAAACCCGAACATAGATCATGTCAGAAAACCAACAGGGAGAACCCCAAAAAGATCCGTTTGAGCGGAACCGGAAGCCAAAGGTTCCACAAATGCCCAAATTTAATTACTACTGGATATATGCTGTAATTGCAGTACTGTTTATTGCTCTTACCTTCCTTCCTAAAAATGCAGCTGTAAAAACAACCCGCATCGATTTTATCAACCGCATGCTCCTTGCGCATGATGTTGAAAAGGTTGTTGTAGTTAACAAATCGGTTGCCGAGATTTACCTGAAGAAGGATGCCAAAGGCCTTGATAAATACAAAGAGCTGAAAGACCGCCGAATGTTAGGCGAAGATGTTGGCCCACATTATTTCTTTGAAATTGGAGATGTGACCAGCTTTGAAACCGATATGCGCGAGCGTCAGAAAGGTTGGCCTGCAACCCAGCAAGTGCCTATTGAGTATTCAACTCAAAACAATTACTTGGGCGATTTTCTATTTACCTGGATGTTGCCTATCATTATTCTGGTTGGCATTTGGATGTTTATCATGCGCAGAATGACCGGTGGTCCTGCCGGTGGTGGACAGATTTTCAATATTGGAAAAAGCCGCGCGCAATTGTTTGATAAGGATGGACACGTAAAAACAACCTTTAAAGATGTTGCCGGATTAGACGAGGCGAAGGTTGAGGTAATGGAAATCGTGGATTTTCTTAAGAATCCTAAAAAGTACACCAACTTAGGAGGTAAGATTCCTAAAGGAGCACTATTGGTTGGCCCTCCGGGAACTGGTAAAACCTTGTTGGCCAAAGCAGTTGCAGGTGAAGCTGGTGTTCCATTCTTCTCACTTTCAGGTTCAGATTTTGTAGAAATGTTTGTGGGTGTTGGAGCAAGCCGCGTACGCGATTTGTTTAAACAAGCCAAAGAAAAGGCGCCTTGCATTATTTTTATTGATGAAATTGATGCCGTTGGTAGAGCCCGCGGAAAAAATTTGGTCCAGGGTGGAAACGATGAACGTGAAAATACACTCAACCAATTGCTCACTGAAATGGATGGATTTGCCACCGATTTGGGCGTAATCATTTTGGCTGCTACTAACCGTCCCGATATTTTGGATTCAGCCTTGTTGCGTCCTGGTCGTTTCGACCGTCAGATTTCAATTGATAAGCCTGATTTGAACGGCCGTGCCGAAATTTTCAAGGTGCATTTGAAGCCACTCAAATTGGCTGCCGATGTGAATCCTGAGCGTTTGGCCACTCAAACTGCCGGTTTTGCCGGTGCTGATATTGCCAATATTTGTAACGAGGCTGCTTTGATTGCTGCTCGTAAAGACAAAGGCAGTGTTGATATGCAGGATTTTCAGGATGCTGTTGACCGCGTTATTGGTGGATTAGAGAAGAAAAATAAAATCATTTCAGCTGAAGAAAAGCAAATTATTGCCTACCACGAATCAGGTCACGCTATTGTAGGTTGGTTCTTGGAAGGTCTCGACCCCTTGGTTAAGGTGAGCATTGTGCCTAGAGGGGTTGCCGCTTTAGGTTATGCTCAATATCTTCCAAAAGACCAGTACCTGTACACCACCGAGCAGTTGATGAATATGATGTGCATGACTTTGGGTGGACGCGCAGCTGAAGAAATCGTTTTTGGAAGAATCAGCACAGGTGCTCAGAATGACTTGGAACGGATTACGCGCATGGCCTATGGTATGGTTACCATCTACGGTATGAACGAACGCATTGGTAACGTATCGTTTTACGATGCCAACCAGGAGTATGGATTCACCAAACCGTATTCAGACCAAACTGCTTTGATGATTGACGAGGAGGTTAGAAAATTAATCGAAACCTGCTATTTGAAGACCAAAGAATTATTGGCTGAAAAGCGTGAGAAATTGGAAGAGCTTGCACAAATCCTGTTGGAGAAAGAAATCTTATTCCAGCACGATCTTCAGGAAATTCTTGGGGTTCGTCCACACGATAAAGTGTTGGAAGCCGCTCCTGCAGAAGTTGTTGAAGTAATTGCTGAGCCAGCTTCAGAAGGTTCACAAGAAGCAGAAAATCCAGAAGCTTAATCTATTGACTAGGGCTTAAGCCTTGGTAAAAACATAAGAAACAGGCCACACGTAGCAATGCAGGAGGCCTGTTTCTTTTGTTTCCGCTTTTGCATTTGGAGATGATTGTCAACCTGGTCGGAAGTGGTGAGTTTAATTTTTAGGAAAATAGTTGGTCGGAAGAGCCAATAAACATGAATTTGCCCAAAAACAGACGATTAACCACAGCAATTATTGGATTGGTGGAAAAGCTTTGGGGCATTAACGTGCCTTTTTGCTAACTTGCGACAAGTGGAACAGCATGTTACATCCAAAGAAAAAATCCTTAAAAAGGTAAGACAGGCTTTGAATAATAAATCCAAAACGCAGTTTCAGAACATAGATCTGGAATCAAGCATCTATGCTCGTCCCGAAGAGGAAAGTCTGGCTGAAACTTTTGTAAAAAGGTTTACAGATTCAGGAGGGAAATTTGTTTTTTGTGATAACCAATTTGATTGCGTTGACAAATTGATTGACCTCATTGAAATGCGCAAATGGAAATACCTGTTTTGTTGGGAAGAGGAGGTTAAAACCTTATTGGATGATAGCGGAATCAGCTACCAGCATGGGAAGGAAAATCTGGAGAAAGCCCAGGCTGCAATTTCGGGTTGCGAAGCCTTGATTGCTCGCACAGGAAGTATTTTAATCAGCAGTATTCGAAATTCAAAAACCTTGAGTGCTTGGGCTCCTGTTCAGGTATTCATTGTTAGACGTTCACAACTGGTAACCGATATGAAAGATGGACTTCTGGTACTGCGCAATCGCTATGGAAAGAAAACACCAAGCATGTTCAGCCTGATATCAGGTCCATCCTTTTCAGAGGAAATCCCGGGAGCAAATCCTGGAGAATTACCGGAGAAAGTTCCGGGCGGTCTTGGTCCTGAAGAGTTGATTATGTTTTTTATTGACGACACCAAACACGACTAAACTTGGCCGGCAAGAACGTTTACTTTGCCTCAGATTTTCATTTGGGGATACCCGATGAAGCGAGTTCATTTGAACGCGAAAAGCGTATCATTCGCTGGCTTGATAGCATTTTTGCCGATTGTGAAGCCTTGTTTATTGTTGGCGATATTTTTGATTTCTGGTTTGAATACAAGCTTGTCGTTCCAAAGGGTTTTGTTCGGCTTCAAGCTAAACTGGCGGCCTTTGCTGATGCGGGAATTCCAGTACATGTTTTTCATGGAAACCACGATTTATGGCAGTTTGGTTACTTCGAGAAAGAATTAGGAGTTAAGGTTTATGCTGAACCTCAGGTTTTTGAGTTCAGTGGAAAACGTTTCTTCGTTGGCCACGGTGATGGCTTAGGTCCCGGTCAAGCCAAATTTAAGTTTATCCTTTCTGTTTACAGAAACCGCTTTTTCCAATGGCTGTTTTCTTTTGTGCATCCAAGTATTGGAATTGGAACAGCCAATTGGTTTAGCCACCAAAGCAAGCTTAAAACCTTTGATGGCAATTTTACTTTTTACGGCGAGAAAGAACACCTTATTCAGTTTTGCAGAAATTATCCCGACCGGGAACGGATTGATTATTTTGTGTTTGGCCACAGGCATTTGCCCATGATTTTTCCGCTTTCTGAGCAAAGTGCATACGTAAATCTTGGCGATTGGATTGGTTTCAACTCCTATGCGGTGTTTAATCAGCATAAGTTGGAGCTAAAAACGTTTGAATCAGATGTTCCGCTCCCTGCATTTTAAACTTGGTCTGTTGTTTCTTTTGCCGGTATTCAACCTGGCTGCTCAGGATTCGCTCGTAAACCTGAGAATAACGGATACACTTGCTGCTCAAATTAAACTCTGCGCCTGGGATAAATTAGGAAACACTTATGCAGTTGATGCCGGAAATCGCCTGCTGAAATTTGATAGCGATGCAAAGCGGGTAAGCACTTTAAACTATTCGTATTCAGGTAATATAGCCTGGTTGGATGCGTCAAATCCACTCGAAATCTTGTTGTTTTATCCAGAGATGAACAGCCTCGCCGTGGTTGATAATAACTTGGCACTTAAGGGAAGGTTTGAATTGAGTTCCTATGAAATTGTTCAGGCTTCGGCTGTTGGACGTGCCTATGATAATGGCTTTTGGGTTTTTGATTCGGGAGATATGACCCTAAAGAAATTGGGTAGAGATGCCGAGGTAAACATCAAAAGTGGTAACCTGTTGCAGTTTAGCAATGGGCTACGTTTATCGCCACAATTTATTCTTGATAATGGTGAACGCGTTTTATTGGTTGATTCAGTGAACGGATTTTTTGTATTTGACGTCTTTGGCCAGTTTATCAAACGCATTCCCATTCAAGGTGCAATCTGGGCTGAAACCACTCGTATGGGGATTTCATTTTTAGCCGATGGTCAGCAGGTTTGGTATGATTTTCAGAGCCTTGAACGGCGGTATAGCCCCCTGCCTTTTCGGGGTATAAAAGCCATCAAGCAAATGCCAAAAGGCACAAGCTTGATTTTGGTAAAGGATTACCTTTTGTTAGCCAGAACAAAGAAATAGCTCGGATTTCCTATCTTTGCCGACTTTTTAATCTCAGGGATATGCTTGATAAACTCGAAGCCATTTACAATCGATTCAAACTGGTAGAAGAAACACTTAGTCTGCCGGATGTGGTTGCTGATATGAAGCGATTTACCCAATTGAACCGGGAATACAAGAGTTTACAACCCATTGTCGATAAATACTACGAATACAAAAAGTTGGTTACAGATATAGCCGGTTCTCGCGAAATTCTGAAAACGGAGAAGGATGATGAAATACGCGAAATGGCCAAGGCAGAATTGGATGAACTTGAGCCCAAAGTTGCACCAATGGAGGAGGAAATCAGGATTCTTCTTATTCCTAAAGAGCCTGAAGATTTGAAGAATGCAGTTCTGGAAATTCGTGCTGGAACAGGCGGCGATGAGGCCAGTATTTTTGCGGGAGATTTGTACCGAATGTACATGTATTTTTGCGAGAAGCGCGGTTGGAAGACCGAGGTGATTGATTTTACTGAAGGTACTGTGGGTGGCTACAAAGAAGTGATAATTGAGGTAAGTGGGGAAGAAGTTTACGGTATTTTAAAATACGAGAGTGGAGTTCACCGTGTTCAACGTGTTCCTGAAACAGAAGCCCAAGGAAGAGTTCATACATCAGCGGCCACAGTTGTTGTTTTGCCGGAAGCAGAAGAGGTAGATGTTGAATTGAATCCGGCAGATATCGAAATGCAAACAGCTCGCTCCGGTGGTGCGGGTGGACAGAATGTAAACAAGGTTGAAAGTAAGGTAATGCTTACCCACAAGCCTACCGGAATTGTAGTGGTTTGTCAGGTTGAGCGAACTCAGAATGGTAACCGTGAACGAGCCATGCAAATGCTTAGAACCAAGTTGTACGAAATGGAATTGCAAAAACACAATGAAGCCATTTCAAGCCGCAGAAAAACCATGGTTTCAACAGGCGACCGTTCTGCAAAAATCAGAACCTACAACTATCCTCAATCGCGCGTTACCGATCATCGTATCAACTACACCAAGTACAACTTGCCAGAGGTTATGAACGGCGAGATTCAAGATTTTATCGATCAACTTCAAATTGCTGAAAATGCAGAAAAATTGAAGGAAGGATTCAGTTTATAAGCAAATTTAAGTTGATGCCTTTTTGAAAATTAACCCAGGCGATGTGTTATGATGCGCTGAACTTCTGAATAGAGTTGAAATGGGTTGAATTTCCGCCAGTTGAAGGCATCTAATTCTCCACCAAAAACCAGGTAATAATCAAGGTTATTGCTGCGGAATTCCGTCAATACATGCTCCTGGAAATTGATGGCTACAATCCAGCCGTTTTCATCATCTACATCCTGAAACCACTCCTCGTAGTAAGAATCATCACTGCTGTGAAAATTCAAAACATTTTCGCCAATTAAAATAAATTTCGTAATTCCTGCATCCTGCAAGGGTTCTGCCACTTCACGCTTCAGAAACATGATATCGTTGTTGATTGCATCGTTCCATTCTCCAATAAGTTCAACAACGGCAAAGCTTTTCAGGTAATCGGCATAGATTATTTTTGCATATAAGGTAGGAGAGCCAAATTCATCCCATTGTGGATGGATAACATAATTATAAACACGGTTTGAGAATTCAAATTCACTGTATTCACGATCGTAGAAAGGTGAATTTGGGTCTTGTTCACTCTGATATAGGTCCCTCCAGCGGTAAAATGGTTCAATGTCCTGCATAATTGGCCCAAAGATAGCAGTAAATAGGGCTTGCTGTAAAATTCAGAGCTGAATTAGCGTTCTGGAAAGCATGCTGCATAGTAAATCCAATTTTACCCGAAACAATCATTTCAGAACCTTGCAGAAGAATTCATTTTTATCTACTCAATCACTAAATTACGCGTTAATCAGCAGACCCTAAATAAAGCTATCAGGCTTTCGCACTGCTTAAAACCCGGTGAACTGTTTCTGCCGCCTGGTCGTAATAGTTTACCTTAACCGGACAGGCGTAGTTCAACCAGGCTTCCAGTTGCTTTTGCATTTCAATTCCAATGCTGTTTAATACCTGTACGCCCATTAGTTTTAAGGCTTTTGCATTGCAAAGTTGTTCGTACTGGTTTTTCATAGGAACTACCAACAGTTTTTTATGTAAGTACATAGCCTCTGCAGGTCCCTCAAAGCCCGCATTGCATATTAAGCCATCACTGCTGCAAAGGCTTTCTACAAAGGCATTGTTATGTATGGGTTGAACCGAAATATTTCCTCGATAATACCCGTGTCGGCTATGCTTACTGAATACATGCCATTCCATATTTTTTATTTCACTTAGGAAAGCAATGATTTTTTCGTCGCTGTATGCGGGTAAGTAAACTGTAATATGGCCACGGTTGCTTATTCCCTGCTTTCGAATTTGCGAGCGGATTACCGGGGTTTGAATGAAATTATCATAAGCTTGAAAGTGAAAACCGATTTTATCGGTTACCGGTGCATAGTTTTTCAGAATCCAGTTTGAGAATTTGTCTTGCTTTTCAATTCGTGGCGTTTTTGGCGACAAAAAGGCAGCCTGATGACTCAACCCAAAGCATTTTTTGTGTTTTATTTTGCAAGCCCAAGCTGTTATCGGCTCAAAATCATTAATAATTAAATCATACTGCTCAACCGGAAATTGATAAATATCCCGGTAGAATTCAAAGGGCCGAAACCGAAGAGTGGTGTCAATGCGATCAATTCCGCCATTCTTTCCAAAACTGAACGAAATACCTCTTCGTTTGAACTTTACCAATTGGGGCAGATGTACATCGCTTTGGGTGCCACTGATTAGCAAATCAAGTTCGCATTTGCTGGTAAGGTGAGGAATTATTTCGCGGGCTCTGCTTATATGGCCATTTCCTGTGCCTTGAATGGCATACAAAACTTTCATGCGTGTAGAATACTTTCTAAGAGCTTTTGTGGTTCAAAGGGCTCAAATTCTGTTTCATTATCAATCAGATCTTTTGATTCTTCCTCCGGCTGAAAATAGCCTAAGGTCCAATTGCTTTGGTTGTATTCTAAGTAACTTCTGTTTTCAATCCAATCTCCGCTGTTTAGGTATAAGGTTTGTCCATTTGCTGTTGTTGCAAGCCTTTTTTGAGGCTGATGAATATGTCCGCAAACAACATAGTCATAGCCTTTATCAATGGCAAGGTCAATTGCGGTTTGCTCAAAATCATCCATAAATTGAATTGCTTTTTTAACCCCGCTTTTTATTTTTTTTGAGAGTGACACAGGCCCTTTTCCTATTTTACGGCTCATAAAATTTACTGCGCTATTCAAATGAATTAAGGTGTCATATCCCATTGCTCCCAACTTGGCCAGCCACTTTGAATGCTTCATGGTTACATCAAATACATCCCCGTGAAAGAACCATGCTTTTTTTCCATCTAAGTTCAAGAGAAGTTTATTGGCAATTTCAATTCTCCCCAATTTAAAGCCCGAGAATTTGCGCAATAATTCGTCGTGATTTCCTGTTAAGTAAACTACTCTAGTCCCTTTTGAAGCCATGCGCAGAATGCGTTGCAACACCTTCATGTGCGAATCGGGCCAGTAGTTTTTTGAGAATTGCCAGATATCAATAATATCTCCATTCAGTACTAAAACCTCAGGTTCAATACTTTTTAAATACTGGTTTATGGCTTTGGCCTGACAACCATACGTTCCTAAATGCAAGTCTGAAATGCAGGCAAGTTTTATTTTTCGCTTTCCCATAAATGGTCTTTTGCAAACTTGTTGCCTGGATGTTTGCAAAGTCTTAACTGTTCGTAATCAAATAGTTAATTTTGTTGGTGTGGGCTTAACTCGATGAGTCGGCTTTAAAAATTCTTTGAAATAAGCTTAAAAATTAGCATTTTGAGCCCATACCATGTTAAAAATTACCCTGCCTGATTCCAGAAACTTATCTCGGGATATTCCTGCATCTATCGCCGTATTTGTTGTAGCGATACCCTTGTGTTTGGGAATTGCCCACGCCTCCGGAGCTCCCCTTATTACAGGTTTGATTGCTGGTATTTCTGGTGGTTTGGTGGTTGGATTTTTTAGTACCTCCAATTTAAGTGTTAGCGGTCCGGCTGCCGGTTTAACTGCAATTTGCCTGGCAGGCATTCAAAGCCTTGGTTCTTATGAGGCATTCGTAGTTGCCGTGCTCATTTCCGGATTAATTCAATTGGCATTTGGGATTTTTCGTCTGGGTTTTTTATCGGCCTATATCCCCAATACCGTTATTAAAGGAATGCTTGCGGCTATAGGTGTGATTCTTATCCTGAAGCAATTTCCGCATTTGGTGGGTTATGATATCGAAGAAATGGGTGTGGAGGAGTTTAAAGACAATACCTCTGACATCATCCCCCATTACCAGTCAATTGCCGATGGTTCTGAAAATACACTGACTTTGGTTTTGCAAGCCTTGCGCAATTTGCATCCTGTTTTGTTGTTTATAGGCATGAGCTCACTCATTTTCTTGTTTGTTTGGGAGAAGAAGCTTGCCAAGAAATTGCCTTTGTTGCCGGGTAGTCTGGTTGTTGTGATTTTTGGGATAGCTGCTTCTTGGCTAATCAAACTTTTTGCACCCGGGTTGCAGCCGGATGCGGAGCACTTTGTGAATATTCCCCCAATTCTGGGAGGTACTGAAAAGATTTTTTTCTTTCCCGATTTCTCGGCATTGGCAAATCCTAAAACCTACCAGTTAGCAATAACCCTGGCGTTGGTGGCTTCTATCGAATCGCTTTTATCCATTGAAGCCATACAGAAAATTGACCCCAGAAAGGAACAGGTAAATGTAGACCGCGAGCTTCTGGCGCAGGGTTTTGGAAACCTGGCAAGTTCTGCTCTAGGTGGACTACCTGTTACAGCGGTAATAGTAAGGGGCTCAGTTAATCAAGCTGCGGGAGCGTTAACCAAGTATTCCGCCATTTTGCACGGGGTTTGGATAGTGGTTGCCGTTTTGTTTTTTAGTTCAGTTATGAACCAGATTCCACTGGCAAGTCTTGCTGCTATTCTTTGCTTTACCGGCTATAAATTGGTGAATCCTATCTTGTTTAAGAACTTCTATCAAAAAGGTTGGTGGCAGTTTGCTCCTTTTGTGATTACACTGGTTGCAATTGTTTTGACCGACCTTTTAATGGGTGTAGGAATAGGATTTTTTGTGGCACTTATTTCTATTGTCCATGAGAATTTTAAAGCTCCGGTATTGCGGGTTTATCAAATGGGTTTGAGTACAAAAATTCTTTTTGGTGAATCGGTTTCATTTTTGCATAAAAAGAAAATTATTGAAGCGCTTGAAACGGTTAAACCCTATTCCATTCTTGAAATTGATGCCTCACGAACGCAGTACATAGATGCGGAAATTATTGACGTCATTGAAGATTTTCGAAAGTCATCGCATATTCATGGTGTAAAGGTAATTTTGGGTGGGTTTAAACAAATTGGAAATAAAAAGGAGCTTATGGAATCATTGGATAAATCGTATGAGAAGTTGTTTGTCAACAACCGCAAATGGGTAGAAGATAAGGTTCAGAAAGACCCGGAATACTTCAAAAAACTAACTGCGGGTCAAAAACCGGAGTATCTGTTCATCGGTTGTTCTGATAGTCGTGTACCTGCCAATGAAATTACAGGTACGGATCCCGGTGAGATGTTTGTTCACCGTAACATTGCCAATATGGTTGTCAATACAGATATCAACCTTTTATCGGTATTGCAATATTCAGTTGAGGTGTTGAATGTAAAACACGTTATTGTTTGCGGCCATTACGGATGCGGTGGTGTTAAAGCTGCATTGGAACATCAGCCGCATGGTTTAATCGACAAATGGTTGCGTAATATTCAGGATGTTTACCGCCTGCACATGCATGAATTGGATGCCATAACCGATGAGGAACAAAAACATCGGCTTATGGTTGAGCTAAACGTGCGTGAACAGGTGATAAACTTGCTAAAAACATCCTTCATTCAACGCAACCGGGAACTCTATGGTTTCCCTCAAGTACATGGTTGGGTGTATGATATTGCTGATGGATATATCAAGGATTTAAAAATCGACCCGGATAAGGATTTCCCGGAATATAAAATCTACAAATTGGTTTAAGTGCAGGTAGGTTGTGTAGCCTCAGGAAGTTTATACGGAGACGTATTAGCGTTCTGGAAATAATGCTACAAAGTAAATTCCAATTTCACCCAAAAGAATCGTTTCAAAACCTTGCAGAAGAATATTTCAACCATGATTTAAATTCTTTTCAATCAGCAAATTGAGCGTTAATCAGCAAGCCCTACATTGTGTTTTCCGGGGTACAACTAGTTTGGTTCTGCATTCTCCAACTTCATCGCAAACCGAAAGCGAATACTTCCTCCCTGGGCTGCTTTGTAATTGGTGTGCCAGTAGTTATTCAGCACATACAAAAATAAAGTTTGAATGGATTGTGCTTCTCGTTTCCACAAACGCGTGCCGTTAACTTGGTTTTCATTTTGAACAGAACCCAATTCAAGCAAAGCAATTTCAGGTGAATACATATGCCAGATCCCCTCTTTTGTTGTAACCTGAAAACTGTCTTCAACACAAATAAATTCGCGGTTTGAACCGGGTAATTGCGAATTCGGATAGCTCAGTTTGTTGTAATGTAAATTGCTTGCTGTTTCATGAAGCGGTATTGCAATATGCAGGCTTTCTTTTTCGCGGGTTTCAGGCTTGGTAATGCTGGTTTCAAAGTGGGCTGTTTTTGTTTTGATTGAATAACTGCACCTAACCGTTATTCGATGAATTAGCTCTCCTTTGAACTCCTGTACCCAAACAATTGAATCCCTGTATTCTTCTTTTTTGCTTGATACCAATTTCAACGGGATACGTTTCATCGGATTGATTCCAAGCATATAAACCGGCTCAAAAAAACGGTATTCCGAATGGTTAAAAAGTGATTTTCCATGGCTATCCATTACCCAAAAACCACCTTTGATACTGTCGGCTACCAACCGAAAATCACAAAGTTTGGAAAGAATTTCCTTGCGTTCAGGTTGTGATATTCCAAAGGCTTTCTCAAGCCGAGTGTATTGAATTCTTGCCGAATCCAGAAATGCTTTTTTGAACTCCCATTGGCTGGTTGTGAATTCCAAATCAGGGTCACTTATGCTGCACCAAGCTCCCCAGGTATGTTCATGAAATAATACCAGGTTTCTTTTTAATTGGTAGAGCTGATTTTGTGCTTCTTTATTGCTTTCCGGAATGGCGGTACTCAATTGAATGATCTTTTTTACCAATTGCCTGATTTCAATTTCTTCCGCTGCCGTAGAATAAGCTCCATCTTCCCAATACGGAGAAATTTCACCTCCCCATTCCGGAATTTCTTTCTCGTGTTTTGCAAGTGTGGATTTAAACAATTCCGGTAAACTACTAATGCGCAATTTGGGTGATTCATACCTCTGATTCCAAGCTTCTACAAACTCCACCAAGTTGGTATCAACTGGACCATTGTCTGCATTCTTCGTATAACGCAACTGAATGTCCTCAAAGGGATGATTTTGTTCTTCCAATTCAATGAGGTAATCTGAAATGCGCTGTTCCCATTGGTTTTGTTTTTCAGCTTCTGTAATTCCATGAAGCATTGAATATCCTTTTCCTGCTGTCCATACATAGAGGTCATGATCCTTATCGGAAATTCCATTTTTGTTGGGTTTCCATTTGAAAATCTTATCGCCTTGCGCTTCCAACATGGAGCCAATTCGGTCACCTTTGTCGGCATAACTTTTCACATAATTGGGACCCATAGAAAGAAAGCTGAATCCCTCTTCCCAGTAGGCCTGCATGGCAGATGCGCTTATGCCGGGAATATCGGTTGTCATCACAGTTTGAATGGGTAGCTGATACTTACTTTTTAGTTGCTTGGCATATTCAAGGGCCCATTTTTGTTCCTCCGGTCTGCATAATCCGGTGAGTATATTGGCATAGTTACCTGAAAGCACGATGAATCCTTTTTTTACCAACCCCATTAAGCTATCCTGTTCAGCGGGCCTGGCTTGGTTCATAAAGTTTTCAACTGCCCATAGCGATTCTATATGCCAATAGGCCGGATGCTTGGTATCTTGGTATTTGCTAGTCCAACGAATGGCTGCGCGTATGTTTTCGGTTTGAATTTTTTCAACCTCAGTTTGATGATGCGAATACCCAATATCGTTGTGCGAATGATGAATAATATGCAATGTTCGCATCCTCGATGGCTTTAATTCAATGCTGGCTTCGATTGGATTTTTTATTCCTTCAAGCCTAAGCTTAATAAGCCTTTTGCCTTTTTCATCCTTGTTGAATGTAGCCAGTTGAAGCACATTAAATCCGGGTTGAATGAGCATTTTTTTCTGCCCTCCATTCCAATGCATTTCCAGTTTCCTTGCATCTCGAAAGGGATTTTCAGCCCCTATCTGAAGTTGGCTTTTGTTTGAATCTTTACGAACCAATTGGCTGGCATAAATTTCGGCCCTGAAAGCCCGTGAATACATAAAAATCATCATCCAATCGCGGCTGGAGTGATTTCTTCCAATCAACCTGAATTCAGCCTTATTTTTTACCAGTGAAGAAGGTATCGTTAAGTAAAGTTTTCCAAAAATATCACCATTGATATCAAACTCCTGAGCTACAAAATGCCAGTTTCCAAGGGCATTGTTACCGCGTGATTCTGTTAATCTGCTTTGTTTGGGATGTGTAACAATTAGCCACGGCTCTTGCTGATTCAAGCTCAACTCAAACTCCCGTATTCCGCCACTTGTGCCGCTTGAATGACCAATAAGAAATTCCAGGCAGATGCTATCATTTTTGGTTTGAATGGTTTTCGATTCCCATTCAATGGGCATTTGTCCGTTGCAGCGGGTAAGTAATGCTGTTTTTGCAAATTGCCTCAAGGGTGAAAAATAGCTTATCTCATCGCCAATTCGCTTTTTATCAAATCCGGAAAGCGTATCTCTTTGCGCCAATATCTTGGATGTGAAACTCAGGAAAAGCAAAACGAAGAGTGGCCAGGCTTTCAGGTTAATTTGCTTCATGGCAAGAATTGAATTTTTATTCAAGAGTAAAGAACAGACTTTTGTTTTTCCATTCCAAATGAATGAATTCCAAAATTGAACACTTCGCACTGGTAGAGAAGGCAATTCGCTTTATCCTTGGGAATCCAAAACAATTGCTGGACGTGAATGTGTTGGCACAGGAACTCGGTTTGAGTGGGGATGAACTTGATGCGGTATTTATGGCATGGGCATCTATTCCGGTCGCTAAGTTTATTCAGTTTTCAAGATTGAATTTTTCCAAACCCCAAAATGAAACTCCCAGTCTGTTTCAAACCGAAATACCAAATCAAACATTAAGTACAAGTTTACATGTCAACATGGAAGCCATGAGCGAAGAAGAATGCGCAAATGGATGCTCCAACTTGAAAATTTTCTACCAAGTGGCCTCCGGTTTTTTAGGGCAGTATTTGGTGGCTTGCACAGCAAAGGGAATCTGTTTTCTTCATTTTGGGGATTCAGAAACTACTCTTCTAGAAGTACTGAAATCCAATTTTTCCAAAGCCTCATTGCATAATCAGAATTACCCTTTCCTAGATGAGGTTCATAGTGCGTTTGGCGATAGGTTTAACGCTGCTGGAAAGTTTTCGCTTCATATCAAAGGTTCTGCCTTCCAATTAGACGTTTGGCAAGCCCTTTTAACTATTCCTCTTGGAACTCGCAAAACCTACGGACAACTTGCTCAAGAACTAGGAAATCCAGCTGCCTCCAGAGCGGTTGGAACAGCTATTGGTAGCAACCCAATTGCGGTGTTAATTCCATGTCATCGCGTTGTGCGCGAATCCGGTGCATTGGGCGGTTACCGCTGGGGATTGGAGAGAAAGCATGCCTTGTTATGCCTTGAAGCCTTTCAAACAAATGCATGGTTAGATTTGTAGAATGTATTCCATGACACTCTTTGATTTGCCAACAGATGCTTCCCAAAATCGATTGCCTTACGATGGAAAAGTTAGGTACATGGGAAAAGTACTTTCTTCTGTTGAAGCTGACAACTTTTTCAAAACCTTGCTTGATGGCATTGCTTGGCAGAACGACCAGCTCGTGATTTTTGGAAAACAAATCATTACCCGACGAAAGGTGGCTTGGTATGGCGATTCGGCCTTTGCCTATACCTATTCCAATTCAACGCGTGTTGCCTTGCCTTGGACACAGGAATTACTTGTCTTGAAGAACCTGTGTGAGAAAGAAAGCAATGCAAAATTCAATTCCTGCCTGCTAAATTTATACCACAATGGCGAGGAGGGAATGGCCTGGCATAGCGATGCAGAAAAAGAATTGCAAAGGGATGGAACCATTGCTTCGCTAAGTTTAGGATCCGAAAGGCGATTTTTGTTTAAGCATAAAGTCAGTGCTGAAAAGGTTGAGCTTCTGCTCGAACATGGAAGTTTATTGCTGATGGAAGAAAACACCCAAACTCATTGGTTGCATCGCTTGCCTCCTTCTTCCAAAATCAAAGAACCCCGAATAAATTTAACCTTTCGTTCCATTGTAAACCAATAGTTGGGAAGGTCGGCTACTTAAGAAACCTTTTTTACAATTTCAGGTTTAATCTATTAGCAAAAATTCCTAATATTTGTAACATGTCACACGTGGTAGCCATCACCCACAATGTCAAAATATCGGTAGAAACCTTCTACCAGAGCCAGGCGGCGGTTGATCCCAGCGCCCGTCACATGTTCGCATACCGTATCCGTATTCAGAATCAAGGTGAGCATACCATTCGTTTACTTCGTCGGCATTGGTATATCATTGATCCCATAAACGGAAATTACGAAGTTGAAGGAGAGGGTGTAGTCGGAAAACAACCTGTACTAGAGCCAGGTGAATCACACCAATACATTTCCGGTTGTGCTTTGGGTGGTGAATTGGGAAAAATGTACGGAACTTACCTCATGGAGCGTCAGTTTGATGGTAAATTGTTTGAGGTTGAAATTCCTGCTTTCCAGCTGGTTGTTCCTTTTGTTTTGAACTAACTTCACTAAAAATTTAGCGGCAGCCGCAATCTTTTAAGGTTTTTGTATTGCCGTTTTTGTCAGTCATTTCTGTTTTTCGATGGCGTTCGTCAAACGAAAAACTCCATTGAAATTCGCCCTTTTTCCATTTTTCCCTGCGTTGTAGCCAACCAGTTTCCGCGTAATACTCCCAGAAGCCATCTTTTTTTCCGGCCAAAAGTTTTCCTTTTTCCTTGGTTTTGCCATTTTCCCAGGTAGAAATAACCGTTTCTCTTTTCAGGCTCGAACAGCTTAAAAGTGCAATAAAAACCCCGAAAATCAGTAGAGATTTTCCAAAATGGTGAATTTCAGAGTTGTTAATTTTTCGCAACGGCATAGCTGAATCTTTGTGAATCCAAAGATTTTATTATTTTGCGGGCTTAGCAAATAAGAAACGCAGTGATTGCACACGTTCAGGGAAAAGTTTCATACCGTTCGCCGGCCTATGTGGTGGTTGATTGTGGGGGAGTTGGATATGGAATCCAGATTTCCTTCAATACGTACGGACTAATTTCGGAGGCCGAACAGGTAAAACTGCTTACCTACCTGAGCATTAAGGAAGATAGCCATACCCTGTATGGTTTTGCTGAGGAGAATGAACGCCAGCTGTTTCTGCACCTAATTTCCGTTAGTGGAGTGGGGGCAAATACGGCTCGTGTTATTCTATCAAGCCTCAAAGTCCAGGAAATCGTGAAAGCCATCCTCGATGGAAATTGGGCTTTGCTGAAAACAATTAAGGGTATTGGACCAAAAACTGCTCAGCGCATTGTAATCGACTTGCAGGATAAAATGAAGAAAATGGGCGAATTGGATACTGTAGCCGGTCTTCAGGAAAAAAATCCTGCGGTTGAAGAGGCTTTGGCCGCATTGCAAATGCTGGGCTTCTCAAAAGCCGAAGCCGAAAAAGGCCTAACCAAGGTTAGGCAACAAAACCCGGATATTGGCGTTGAGCAACTCGTTAAACTAACTTTAAAGATTCTTTGATGGTATATTTCTACTTTGTACAGTAGCCTGAATTTGAAATCCATACGCGCATTTGTTATGCTCACCTTTGTTTTTTCACTGGTGTATCCCTTTGCGCCCTCTGCCAAAGCCTTTCCAACCCGTAATTTTTGGCTGGCTCCGCCCGATTCTGTTAAGAAAGACACCTCGAAAACATTGCCCTATCCGGTTCAGGATAGAAAACCTTGGGAACTCAATGGTCCCAAACATCCACTTGATTTAGGTGAGCCAAGTTCAATCAAAAACAAATATGAACTCAACCGCGAAAACCTTAATTACGAGTATTCTTCCCAAATTGGTGGTCAGGATGTGCGGCTTCCTTCCAGCATTGCTTTCAATGAATACCTGAAAAGTCAGGCCAAACAGAACAACAATTCCTATTTCAGGCAAAGAGCTCAGGCCCAAAATTTTACCCGCGGATCGGGCGTCATTCCCCAACTCAACCTGAACAACAAGGTGATGGACCGAATTTTTGGTTCAGGTATCATCGATATCAAGCCAAGAGGTACTGCAGAACTAATATTTTCCGGAAACTTCAATACCGTTCGAAACCCTGCCTTCTCCCTCCGCCAACAACGCACAGGTCAATTTGATTTTCGCCAGAAAATTCAGGTGAATGTTGCGGGTTCTGTGGGTGATAAAATGAAACTCAACCTCAACTACGACACCGAGGCAACATTTGAATTTGAAAATCAAATGAAGCTCGATT
The DNA here is from genome assembly GCA_023151275.1 of Bacteroidia bacterium. Classification (GTDB taxonomy): domain Bacteria; phylum Bacteroidota; class Bacteroidia; order UKL13-3; family UKL13-3; genus CAISCU01. Next base: position 573,819 of record JAKLJI010000001.1, read on the forward strand.
ATGCAGGAAAAGAGGATGATATCATTAAAAAGATTGAGTTGGGTAACGTGGGTCTTCCCTTACAATCGTCCTTAATTCAAGGAAGTCAAAGCTTGTTTGGTGTGAAAACAACCATGCAGTTTGGAAAGTTAACAGTTACCGGAGTGGTTTCTCAGCAGCGCGGTAAGACTCAGGAAACAGAACTCGCCGGTGGTTCCGTTACAACACGCTTCGATATTCAGGGCGACAACTACGACATGAATCGTCACTTCTTCCTGTCGCATTATTTCAGAGACAATTACGAGCGTTGGTTGGCTAATCTGCCTTTCATTGGCTCACCAGTAGTAATTACCCGGGTTGAAGTTTGGGTTACCAATAGAACGGGTTCATTCGACCAATCTCGTGACATCATTGGTTTTGCCGATTTAAGTGAAAACGATCGCCGCACCAATCCCTACTGGACAGTTAATTCAAACCAGGGTAACCTGGGAAATGATGTAAATTCACTTTACCGCTACCTAAATGGGAACGGTGATGCAACCCGTGCAGCAACCCTCCGTGCAAGCTACCAAATTCAAAACCAACTCAGAGCAGAAGAAACTACTACAGGAATGCTTCCTATTTCACAATACCAAATTGTGAATTTCGCGCGTCAATTGGGTCCAAATGAGTTTTCATTCAACCCACGTTTGGGTTTTATCTCCCTTAACCAGGCGCTAAACAATGATGATGTGCTCTGCGTGGCCTACGAGGGAACAATCAATGGCATAGCTTTTAAAGTAGGTGAGTTCAGTTTGGACATTCAGCGAAACACCAATATTCCTGAAATCATGTTCCTCAAAATGTTGAAAGGTCCTTCCCAAAGACCCGACCTTCCTATGTGGGATTTGATGATGAAGAATGTTTATTCTTTGGGTTCGTTCCAAATTCAACCATCCAATTTTAGGTTGAATATCGTTTATGCGGATGACCCATCTGGAGCAGATTTGAACTATCTTCCGGTAAAAAATGAACCTCAACTGAGTGGTGTTCCTTTGTTGAATGTGTTTCAACTCGACCAATTGAACACCCAGCAGGTAAGGGTTTCGGATGGTTTGTTTGATTTGATTGAAGGCGTAACCATCAATTCTGCAACAGGCCGAATTTTTCTTCCCAGTGTTGAACCCTTTGGTTCATACCTGCAAAAGAAATTTGTAAATGATCCGGCCTTGGCCAATTATTATTGTTTCTTCTCGCTGTACGATTCAACACGATTTGCTGCCATACAGCAACCTCAATTCAATAAGTTTTTCCTGAGAGGAAGTTTTCAAGGCTCAAGTACGAACGAAATTTCACTGGGCTCTACCAATGTTCCAAGAGGTTCGGTGCGGGTTACAGCAAATGGTGCACCACTTACCGAAAACGCTGATTACATTGTTGATTATAACCTGGGAAGGGTAAAGATTGTAAATTCAGCGCTATTGAATTCCGGAGCGGTAATTAAAGTTTCTTCCGAAAGCAATAACCTCTTCCAAATTCAGCAACGAAGCATGATGGGAGCTCGCTTCGATTACAAATTCAACAAAGACATGATGCTGGGCTCAACCTTCATGTACTTGAATGAACGCCCCTTAACACCAAAGGTAAACCTGGGTGAAGAGCCCATTTCCAACATTGTTGTTGGATTAGATGGTACCATCAACAAAAAATCGCGCTTCCTTACCAAAATGGTAGATAAGCTTCCATTTATTGAAACCAAAGAAACTTCAACCATCACAGTTTCCGGAGAATATGCGCGCCTTATTCCGGGTGTTCAACGAGCCTTGAATCAACGCGGTACTGCCTATGTTGATGATTTTGAAGGTGCAGAAACACCCTTTGACTTAAGAATGGGAAACACCTGGGCTTTAGCCAGTACTCCGCAAGGCCAGCCGGATTTATTCCCAGAGGGAAATTCAATCAACCGCTTGGATTACGGATTTAAACGTGCCAACCTAGCCTGGTACACCATTGCTACAACCTTCTACAGGAACGATGCATTTACACCACAGCATCTTCGCTCCGATCCTGATGCCTTGTCCAACCACGCTTCTCGCGAGGTGCTTCAAACAGATGTATTCCCAAGTCGTCAGATTCAACAGGGTTTACCTACCACCTTGCCAACTTTAGACCTTTCTTATTTCCCTTCCGAAAAAGGACCATACAACTACACCATCGATGGCTTAAACGCAGATGGAACACTCCGTAATCCCAGCTCAAATTGGGCCGGCATTATGCGTAAAATCGACCAGAATGATTTTGAGCAATCCAATATTGATTACATCGAAATTTGGATGATGGACCCATTTGCTGATAAGCCGGCGAGCTTCGACAAAGGGTATTTGTATTTTAATCTGGGTAATATTTCAGAGGATATTTTAAAAGATAACAGAAGACAAGCCGAAAACGGTTTGCCTAAAAATGGCAGTGCAGAGCAACTTGCTTTGTCTGATACCACCATTTGGGGTCGTGTGCCTCGTGCACCGGTTATCAACTACGCTTTTGATGCAGACCCAACTGTACGCCAAAATCAGGATGTGGGCTTGGATGGTTTAAATGATGATAACGAGCGCTCTTTCTTCGAGACTGAATACCTAAGTCAACTTAGAGCGCGATTTGGTGAAAGCAGTGCTGCCTATCAAAATGCCCTTTCCGATCCATCAAACGACAATTACCATTATTACCTAGGCACTGATTTCGATAACCAAAAATTGAATGTTGTAGAACGTTATCGGAAATTTAACCGCCACCAGGGTAATTCTCCAACCGTTGAACAGTCGCCTGAATCTTATCCTACTGCTGCTACCAATGTGCCAGACAATGAAGATTTGAACAAGGATTATACAGTGAATGATGTGGAAGCTTATTTCCAATACAAGATTGAAATCTCCAGAGATGCTTTCATGATTGGAAAAAACTATGTTACCGATACACTTACTGCTCCTGCTCGTTTTGTTAATGGTGATTATGCTCCTGAGAAATGGTATCAATTGAAAATTCCTGTTCGCGAATACCAGCGTAAAGTGGGTGATATCTCCGATTTCAAATCGGTGCGATTTGTCCGTATGTTCCTAAATGGATTTACCGAACCTACCACAATTCGCTTTGCAACCCTTCAATTGGTGCGGGCTGATTGGCGTAAATACCTAAATAACCTTGAAATTGGTGGTGAACATCGTCCGGTTGACCCAACCGATAATACGCAGTTTGTAGTTTCAACCGTAAACATTGAAAAGAACAGCAAGCGGGTTCCAATACCTTATGTAGTTCCTCCGGGTGTACAACGTGAAATTGACTTCAGTTCACCAAACCCCATTCAGCAAAATGAACAATCCATTAGCTTGCTTACCTGCAATCTGAAAGATGGTGATGCAAGAGCCGTGTTTAAAAACACAACAGTTGACCTTAGGCAATATGGAAACCTCCGCATGTTTGTGCATGCAGAGAGCGCAGATAAATTGAAGGAAGGTGAGCTTACCGCTTTCATTCGTTTTGGTACAGACTTAACTACCAACTATTACGAGTATGAGATTCCGCTGAAGTTTACCGAAGGAAACACCGGTAATCCTTCAGAAATCTGGCCTGCCTCCAATGAAATGAATATTGTTCTGGAGGAAATGGTAAATACCAAGATTGCCAGAAACAATGCGGGATTTGCTTTCTCCGGAAGATTTACCCGAGAAATTGGAAATGGAAAATATACAGTCGTTGGTCAACCGGATTATAGTCAGGTGCGCATCTTTATGATTGGTGTTCGGAATCCAAAACGCGTGGCGGGCACAGTAGGTGGTGATGATGGCTTACCAAAATGTGCAGAGGTCTGGTTCAACGAATTGCGCATGACCAATTTCTCCACACGTGGAGGTGATGCGGCAACAGGTCGCCTTCAAGCCAAATTAGCAGATTTTGGAAATGTGCAGTTAACCGGCTCTTACCGCAGCATTGGCTGGGGTGGCATTGATAAAAAATTGCTCGAAAGAAACATGAGCGATGATTACCAATACGACCTACAAACCAGTTTCGAGCTGGGTAAATTCTTCCCCAAAACCAGTGGTATTTCCATTCCGTTTTTCTTTAGTTATGGTACAACCTTAATTAGGCCTTGGTACAACCCCTTGAATCCGGATACGCGCTTGCAGAAGGAAATAAGCGAAACTACCAATCCCGAACGAACAGAACAAATTTCAAAAGCTGCAGATGATTATACCATGCGCAGAAGTTTTAACCTGACCAATGTTAGAAAAAACAGAAGCAATGCCGTTCAGCGTAAAGCCATGCCTTGGGACATTGAGAACTTCAGTGCAACTTACAGCTTCACCGAAACGTTTAGACGTAATCAAACCATGGCATTCAGCTCGCTTCGCAATTACAGAGGTATGCTGGCCTACAATTACAGTTTCAATAATAAACCCTTTGAACCACTTAAAAATCTTAAGTCGCCTTACCTCACCATTCTCAAAGATTTTAACCTGAACTACCTGCCTGCTTCCTGGGGCTTTCGGGTTGAAGGAGACCGTCGTTATGGTGAACTCATGAACCGGATTAATGATACGCGCACCGAAGAGCTCCCAATCATGTTTGATAAGCTGTTTACTATGCGCAGGTATTATGAATTCAGGTATGATTTTACCCGAAACCTGAAGATTGATTACAACTCAACTGCAGATGCACGTGTGGATGAACCCATTGGTAGAATTGCAGATGATACGCCTGAAAAAAGGGATTCAATCGTGAAGAATTTTTGGAATGGAGGGAAAACAACCAAGTTCGATCAAACCGTTCGTTTGAATTACAATATTCCAATCAACAAGCTTCCACTAATGAATTGGGTGACACAGTTTAGCTATGCCTATTCAATCAATTACCAGTGGTTGCAAGCCCCTCCTGCTGCGGATAGCTTGGGTAATACCATTCAAAACTCTCGCCAGGACCAATGGAACCTCAACCTCAATTTTACCCAGCTCTACAACAAGTTTGATATTGTTCGCCGAATCAATAATCCTTCTTCCATCTCAACGGCACGAAAAGATAAAAACCAAACCTTAGGTGCCAAAGAATCGGAGCAGGCTAAAGCGGAAAAGAATAAGAACAAGAAAGTTCCTTTTTGGATTAGCACTCCGGTGAAATTGCTCACAAGTTTGAAGAATGCCAGTGCCAGCTATTCAACTACGCAAGGCACTCAGTTACCGGGCTTCAATCCGAAACCGGGATACCTGGGTCAGAATTTTGATTATGGCGCTCCGGGTTGGGAATTTTTACTGGGCATTCAAGACCCTGAGTACCGCTTTAAAGCAGCAGATAAGGGATGGATAAGCCGCGACCCACGTGTGGTGAATCCATACACCATGAACTACCAGGAGAACTTTACAGCCAGAGCTCTTGTTGAACCGGTTACCGATTTCCGAATAGAAATCAATGCAACCAAAACCTATTCCCGCAACCTTACGGCCTATTTCCGGTACGATGAAGACAGTAGTTTTTACAGGGATTTTGGTCAACCCATTGAGTCTGGTAATTATACCATAAGCTTTAACATGATTCGGACCGCATTTTCAAAAGAAGATGACCAAGGCGTAACTGAGGTTTTCAAACAGTTTGAACGCAATCGTCTTGAAATTGCAAAACGTTTAGCCGCCGAAAAAGGAATTGTTTCAAGCCACCCCGATTCATTCCCGGATGGGTATGGAGGTTTTCAGCAGGATGTTTTGATTCCCGCTTTCCTTGCGGCTTATAGCGGTAAATCAGCAGGCACGTTTGGTTTAACTCCATTCCCCAATCTGCCTTTGCCAAACTGGAGAGTTACTTACAATGGTTTGTCTAAACTAAAATGGGTGAAGGATTTTGCTTCCAATGTGAACATTCAACACAGTTATCAAAGTACCTATACAGTAGGTGGGTTCCAAACGGTGATGGATACCACGCGGAATACTTCTGTGAGCAATGACTTCCAACCCGATGTGGTGATACGTACCATAAGTTTGGTTGAACGTTTTGGGCCTTTTATTGGGGTGGATGTAACACTGGTAAATAACCTAACCACTTCGTTCAAATACAATCAAGATAGAACCCTGAATTTTGCTTTGGGAAACAGGCAGGTGAACGAACAACGTGGCAATGAATTTGTATTTGGAATTGGGTACCGTACCACCAAACTTACGCTTCCTTTCAAAACCCGCGGACGCCGCATTGTGCTTGATAATGATATCAATTTCCGTTTCGATTTTACCATTCGCGAAAACATTACCCGTGTTCGTAACCTCGATAGACCTTCCAATGATCCAGTGCTTGGCCAATCCATTATCAGCATCAAACCCACCATTGATTACATGATCAATGAAAAGCTAATGCTGAGGATTTTCTACGACCGTCGTCAAACCAATCCGTTCACATCAAACTCATTCCCAACCGTTATTACCAGCGGTGGATTCTCGCTTCGTTATACCATTCAATAATGGATTTCTTAGACCCGAATATTCAAGCTTACTGCGACCAGAATTCTTCTCCTGAACCGGAATACCTGAAAAAGCTAAATAGATACACCCATGCGCATGTGCTGCAACCGCGCATGCTGAGTGGCCATTTTCAAGGAAGGGTGCTTGCCATGATAAGCCACCTTTTAAAACCAAAGCATATTCTTGAAATTGGAACCTATACGGGCTATTCGGCATTGTGCCTGGCAGAGGGATTAACAACGGATGGCAGACTTACCACAATTGATGTTAATCCGGAATTGGAAAATGTAATACGTGGTGCAATTGCCGAGGCCGGAATGGAACACAAAATTCGGTTTATTGTTGGGGATGCTTTTCAAATCATTCGAACCTTACCGGAACAGTTTGATTTGATTTTTATTGATGCTGATAAGCAGAGTTATCCCAAGTATTACGAACAAGCACTTGAGAAGCTTGTTCCCGGTGGCTTTATCCTGATTGATAATGTACTTTGGAGTGGTAAAGTAGTGGATGCGAAGTCGCTTGAAAAAGACAAAGACACCAAGCTGTTGAATGAGTTAAATCAACGCATTGCAGCCGATACGCGTGTAGAAAAGGTATTGCTTCCAATTCGCGATGGGCTTTTCTTAATCAGGAAGCGTTAATGAGTTAGCGCGACTCATGCTCCAACAGGTCCTGCATCAAATCTTTGTATTTATTTAAAAAACTGCTTTTACTAATAAATCCCGCATACTTGTTTTCATGGGTTACAGGTATGTTCCACATATCCGGATGTGCTTCGAAGATTGCCTTTACATCAATCAGGCTTTGGTCAAGCTCAACCTCTTCCGGAAGTGCTTGCATCAAGTCTTTTACCTTGATGCGGTCATAGGCCTCAGGTTTAAACAAATGTTGTTTTAAGTCATCCAGAGTTAAAATGCCAACCAGTTTTTGGCTTCGCGTAACTACCGGAAATAAATTTCGGCGCGATTGGCTCAGTTTGACCAATGCCTCCCGCAAGGATTGCTCGGGTTGAATTACCTGAAAATCGGTTTCTAAAATGCAGCGCACACTGAAACTTTTTAGCAACTCATTTTCCTTGTTGTGGTTGTTCAACAAGCCTTGTGCCGCCAAGCGTTTGGTGTAAATGGAATTGGGTTCAATGAAACGTGTTACAAAAAAGCTCAAGGCCGAAACCAGCATCAAGGGGATAAACATCGAATATCCTCCCGAAACCTCTGCTATCATAAAGATACCGGTTAATGGTGCACTAAGTACACCACTCAGAACACCGGCCATGCCGCAGATAACAAAGTTCAATTCGTTGAGGTGACTGATGCCACTTAAGTTAATTGCTCTGCTAAGCAATAGGCCTAACAACGCTCCATTGAAAAGAGAAGGTGCAAAGACACCTCCATTGCCTCCCGAACTAACGGTAAATGCAGCTGCTACGGGCTTTAAAAGGAGGGTGAGTAAAATCATCAGCAAGAAAAGGGCATCGTAGCTAATGGTTTGTCCAATCTTGATGTTTTGAAGGTACTTGTCGATATCACCTGCCAGAATGGTGTTGATTATGGAATAACCTTCTCCATAGAGCATGGGAAAGAACAAAATTAGCACCCCAACTATTCCTCCTTGGGTGAGGGCCTTATTGATTTTGAGTTTCGTATTTCCAAACCGGTGCTCCAGGTGGTAAATCATTTGAATGGTATAGGCAGAAAGCAAACCCGCCAGAACCCCAAGAACAATGTACCAGGGAATTGCACTCAGATTCCATCCATGCGATTGAAACTGAATTAACTGACCCTGATAAAATAGTCCATTAATCAAAGCAGCTGTAGCAGAAGCAATCATCAAAGGAATAAAGGCCGAGACAGTTGCCCTGCTTAATATGACTTCAAATGAAAAAATAACAGCTGCAACCGGACAGTTAAAAATTGCCGAAATTCCAGCCGCTGCACCACAAGCCAATAAGAGATTTTTTTCCTGCTGACTAACAAACAAACGCTTAGCCACATTGGAGCCCAGTGCAGAGCCGGTTAATGCAATGGGTGCTTCAACGCCAACCGAACCTCCAAAACCAACGGTTAATGCACTGGTAATTAAATGAGCATAGGTGTGATGGCCTTCAATATCTCCATGCTTGTAGTTTACTTTGTAAATAATGGAGGCAAGTCCTTTCTCAAGTATGGGCAGGCGCATGATATAGCGCACAAAAATGAGCGACAACAGAATGCCAATGGCTGGAAAGAAAATGTTTTTGTATTGTAATTCAATGAATTGAGTGTTCTGCGAAAAGCCCTCTACCGTGTGAATTAACCATTTTAAAAAAATGGCCGCAGCACTTGATACCACTGCAATAAGCAAACTCGCCAGAATCAAAAAGTTTTGATTGCTGATGTATTTCGACCGGTTTTTAAAAAATTTATACACCGGATACTTGAGTAAGAACCGAATCTGCTTAACTTTCCACTCCATGCCTCAGACAAATGTAACAAAGTTTGCCAATTGGTGGTCGGCTTTCCGCTTCAGAACACTCTTTCTCTCTTTTTCTTGTATTGGTGCAGGCCTTATTGAAGCCTGGTTGACACAAGGTTTAGATTACTTGATTTCACTATTAACCCTTCTTACAGCCTTGTTCCTTCAAGTGCTATCAAACCTCGCAAATGATTATGGTGATAGTATCCACGGAGCAGACGGGAAGCAGCGAAAAGGCCCGGCCCGTGCGGTATCTTCCGGAGCCATTTCTGCTTCTGCCATGAAAAAAGGCATGATTGTTTGTGCCCTATTGGCATTTGTTTCAGGCTTGGCCTTGCTATATGTTTCGCTGCCGGTGATTGGCATGAGTGCACTTTTATTAATGCTGGCTTTGGGTATTTCGGGTATTGCGGCTGCTATTCTTTATACCAATGGCAAACGCCCTTATGGTTATACCGGATTGGGAGATATCTCTGTCTTTCTCTTTTTTGGTTTGGTAGCAGTTCAGGGCACAGCATTTTTGCAATCCGGAACTTGGCTGCATGATGGCATTTACCTGGCCATTGCTTTTGGCTTGCTCTCGGTTGGTGTGTTAAATGTAAACAACATGCGCGATATTCATTCCGATGCCCAAGCGGGTAAAAAATCCATTCCGGTTAGAATTGGACTTAACCTGGCACGGATATATCATTTCGGGGTAGTGCTTATTGGTTTACTCAATGGCCTGTATTATGCTCAAATCAAAGGTTTGAATAGCTATTTCCTTCTGCTTCCTTTTGCCCTATTCGCCATTCACTTGTTCAAAATTTTTAAGGCCGAAACCGAATCCGATTTCGACCCGCAATTGAAAGTGCTTTCGCTTTCAACTTTTGCGCTGATGCTTTGTTTGATTGTCATAGTTTATTTACAAGCTTAATGCGCTACTCCTACTTCAAACATGAATTAAAATTCTCCTTTGATGCACGAACATCACGGGGTGAGATAAAAACCCATACCGCCTGGATCTTAAGGCTTGAACACCAGAATAGAGTGGCTTACGGTGAAGCTGCTCCGCTCAAAGGCCTAAGTATTGATGATGTGCCGGATTTTGAAGTTCAGCTGAGTTCTTTGATTGACCTTTTAAATCAGGGCCAATCCCTGGAGCATTTTGATTTGGAGCGGTTTCCTTCCCTGCGTTTTGCGTTAGAAACTTTGCAGGCCGATTTTAAAGGTGGTGGTCAACGCAGACTTTTTAATTCGGAGTTTATTCAGGGAAAACCCATTCCTATCAATGGTCTGGTTTGGATGAATGAACCTGAACCCATGTTAAAACAGGCTCGTGAAAAGGTTAGAGATGGTTTTGATGTGATTAAGTTTAAAGTGGGCGCCCATGATTTTGATGCAGAGTGCCGCATGCTCGAAGCGTTTAGGAAGGAATTTTCAGAATCGAAGGTGATTGTTCGACTAGATGCAAACGGGGCTTTTGATGCCGGTGATGCCCTGCCAAAGCTTAAGGAGTTGAAGCGTTTTGGCATTCATTCCATCGAACAACCCATTCAAACAAAGCAAGGGGAACTGTTTTCAGAAATCATTGCAAAATCGCCTGTGAAAATTGCTTTGGACGAAGAATTAATTGGCTTAAATCCGTTTACTCAAGGCGATAAATTACTCAAGCTGCTTAAGCCTGATTTTTTGATTTTAAAACCCACACTGTTAGGTGGATTTGAGTATTCTGATGCTTGGATAAAATTTGCTGAAAACTACCAGATTGGATGGTGGGCAACCTCGGCGCTTGAATCGAATATTGGCTTGAATGCCATTGCACAGTGGTGCTCCAGCAAAGCTAATCCGATGCCTCAAGGCTTGGGAACCGGCTCACTGTATTCAAATAATTTTAAATCCCCACTTTTGGTTGCAAAGGGACAATTAACTTATCTTACTGGCGAAAACTGGCTAATACCGGTTAATTAAACATGGAGAACTCCGGAAATATTTCCAGATTGCTGCGAATCCTTACTGCTGTAATGCTCTTGTTCAGCTGGGGCTTTGGCATGTTTCAGGCTTTTTTTGGCGATTATACTTCGGCAGGATTGTCGTTCCTGATGTCGCTTCCTGTTTTGGTGATGGTGTATTGGGTGCAACAAGGAAAGAATCAAAAGGCACTGGGATTTATTCTCAATGCCGTTCTCATTATTGCATTTCTTCTCGATACCGGTTTCAAAAAAGGAACAGGTGAATACCTGTACCTTTTTCCTTACCTGATTGGTTCTTTTTTGTATGAGTATCCCCTCCGAAATCGAAGCCGTATTGCGCCGCTCTTGCTTGCATCTTTGGTTATTCTGCTTTGTAACCTGGGCTGGTCTCCTCAATTGGCCCTCCACCATGTAAAAGGTGCCATATCACTCAATTTGTTGTTTTTTATAAATCTGAGCGCATCGGCTGTTGCCGGTATTTTTCTATTGTATTATTTCAGTGTGCAGCAATCTGAAATGCAACTCAATCTGCAAAAACAGCAAGACAATTATTCCGCTTTGATTGAACAAAGCCGCGATCAGATTTGGTCTATCGATAAAGATTTTAACCTCTTATCCTTCAACAAAAATTACGAGGGAGTTTATAAAGCATTTTGGGGCCATACTCCTAAAATTGGTATGAATATCATGGCCGATAATAAAAGCAATCCTGCCGTGTATGAGTATTGGTTAAGCCTCTATGAACGGGCCTTGGCAGGAACAAGTTTTCGCGAAGTTCAATCGTATGAGTATGGCGGCCTTACGCATTTTCTTGAGTTTAGTTTTGTTCCGGTTTATACTTCAGGTGCCATTAGCTCAATTGTTGTTAGCGCAACCGATATTACTGAGCAGAAAACGCGTGAGCATGAATTGCAATTGTATGCCGAAAGCTTAAACCTTTTGTTGAGTTCAACCGGAGATATCATTTTTGAAATGAACGAACTGGGAATTTGCGAGCGGGTATGGCATGCAGAAGAGGTTGAATTGGTAGATGACGTAAGCTACTTCATCGGTAAGTCTGTTCGTGAGTTGTTTGATAATCCCTTTAAAATACGCTTGGGTGATCAGTTTGATCAGGTCATAAGAACCGGTCAGTCCAAAGTGTACGAATACAGTCATCCCTTTCAAGGCAGCCTTCATCATTACAGCTGCAAGCTGAGGATAATCCGCAATAGCCAACCTTCGCGTGTTGCCATTGTTCTTGAAGATATTTCATACCGCAAGGAGATTGAAATCAATCAAGCCAGACAAACCTTATTCCTGAACAAGTTGATTGACCATATTCCGTTGGGAATTTATGTAAAGAACGTGGCAGATGATTTCAAATACACCCTTTGGAATCGTGAACTGGAGCTGATGTTTGGACTCATGCATGCCGACGTAATTGGAAGAACAGATGAAGACCTTTTTCACAACGAGGGTGAAATATCTGATTATATCTTCACTGATAAACTCGTTGCCGAACAAGGCGAAACCTTGCTCATCAATAAGCTGAATGTTTCGCTGGGCGATAAACGCATCATTGCCCGAAGCTTCAAAATTCCGGTTTTCAATAGCGAAGGAAAAACCGAATTAATTATCGGTATACTCGAAAATATTACCGATTTTGTTCAAGCGCAGCAAAATCTTGAATTGGCAGAAATGCGCTGGCAATATGCACTCAGCGGCAGTCGCGATGCAGTTTGGGACATTAACCTGGAAACACGTGAGGTGTATTTTTCTCCCTTATTGAAGAAAATGCTGGGCTACTTAGACCATGAAAATCCGGAATTGGTTTGGGAGGAAATTATTCATCCCGATGATTTTAAACATGCTTGGAAGTTGTACCAAGACCATATCCAAGGTAAAACCCCATACTACGAAGCAGAATACAGATTCAAGAAAAAGAATGGAGACTACATCTGGATTTTAGATAGGGGTAAAGTTGCTGAAACCAATGAAGAGGGCTCAGCACTTCGTATCATTGGAACCTTCCAAGACATTAGCTATAGAAAGCATTTGGAAGAACAGCTTATTAATGCCAAGGAAAAAGCCGAGGAAGCATCGCGGGCAAAGAGTAATTTCCTTTCAACAATGAGCCACGAAATCCGCACTCCTATGAATGCGGTGAATGGAATTATCAAATTGCTCTTGCAGGAAAAGCCACAGGAGCATCAATTGGAAAATTTGAATGCCTTACTTTATTCTTCCGAACAATTGATGTTTTTGTTGAATGATATTCTCGATTTTTCAAAAATAGATGCGGGTAAACTTGAAAAGGATGAACGCAATTTTAAACCGGAGGAGCTGTTTAGAAATTCCGTGCAAACCATGTCGGGACAAGCTTTTGACAAGGCTATAAAATTGAGTTTGGATTACCGAAAGCCTGCACCTGAATTTGTATTTGCTGATAGGCACCGCATTGGTCAAATTGTAGGAAACCTTTTATCGAATGCCGTAAAGTTTACCGAAGAAGGGCAGGTTGAAATGCGCGTTGCTTTTGTGCCCATTGAACAAGGAAGGTATTTGTTGCGCGTTGAAGTAGAAGATACAGGAATTGGGATAGAAACAGCTAAGCTTGACTCCATCTTTGAATTGTTTACCCAAGCATCTTCCGAAACTACCCGTAAGTTTGGAGGTACAGGTTTGGGCCTAGCCATATCAAAGAAACTAACTGAATGGTTGGGTGGAGAATTGAAAGTTGAAAGTACTCCGGGAATAGGTACCCGATTCTGGTTTGAAATTCCTGTTCGTGAAGGTTCAGATGATTTAGCAACCATGCGCTCGGATGAAAAGCCGGATCAGCTTAAACCCCTAAGTGGAATGCGCATTTTGGTTGTAGAAGACAACCGCATGAATACCTATGTGCTAAGCAAGTTTTTGAGCAGGTGGGAAATAAAATACGATGTGGCAGAGCAAGGACTTCAGGCACTTGACTTATTATCCGCAAATACCTATGATTTGGTGTTAATGGACATTCAAATGCCTGAAATGGATGGCTACGAAACCACCCGACAATTGAGGCTAAGGGGATTAAAAATGCCCGTATTTGCACTTACTGCCAACGTATTTGCGGAAGTAAAAGAAAAGGTATTTGAGGCGGGAATGAATGATTATATCTCCAAGCCCTTCAACCCAACCCAATTGTACACCAAAATAAGCAGTGTGTACAAAGACCCGCGCGACAAAAAACCGGTAAACCTAACCCTGTTTTAAGCCAGCTCAAACTGCGAAATAAACCCCTTTCTTCCTACATTTTATTATTAAAAAACCACCAGCTGCCTTGCAGCTTTTTTGTGCCTTGTATTTTCTACTTCCGCAAAAATTAACATACAGGTATTGCCGAAAAAGTGTAAATTAGATTTTGTAAAGTTCTCACTATGAAACCATACTACCTAAACCCATATTCTTTACAGCAAATACATTCAAGCATTCCGGCTGTAAAAGCTGCTAGAAAGTATTTTTAACCATCTAAATTTTTACTGATGAAAAATCTATTTTATTTATTCATTCTTCTTTTTATCATTTTTTCAGCACATACTTCTTGCAAAAATTTTGATGTTGAGGATTGCCCGCCTCCTGATACCATTTATTTAAAAGTAGGTACAAATGAATTAAAAAAAATCCCTTATACAGGGTTAGATACTTTGATGTTTAAAAATGAAACTAACGGAATTGTCTATACTTTTATTGGACAAGGAATTGATACCAGTTTAACCTATTACCAACGTTGGTTTCCGGATATGTGTCCCGAAGAATTTCAAAAGTGTCAGTCGAAGCTTTATAAATATGTTTCATTAACATTTCCAAAACCAATTTTTTTACAGGCTAGCCATCCATCAGGCAATCAAGGCGTTTCATATCTGAACATTCGATTTGATGGTGTAGATTATTCAAAAAGTTTAGGAACCGTTGGTTTTGGTGGCTATACAGACACCATTAATGGGGTGGTTTATCATAATATTAATGATGTTAGATATTACGATGATCATACAAAATACAACCATATTAAATACAATATTTCAGAAGGAATTCTTCAGGTTGTGTTTAGAAATAGTATATACTCCAAACAAAAATAAATAGTAGACCTATGAAAGCACGCTTATTTACACTACTCCTTTTATTGGCAACAAGTTATACAAATATTAGTGCACAGTATAAAAATGGAGCTTGGGGAATTAATGAAATACCAGGACAAAATACCACTGCCCCTATGGTTTTGTTTAACAGACCAACACTGAAAGAGGATACTGCATTTGTGAAAAATGCAATTAGAAATAAAATGCCTTGCAGCTTTTTTTGTGCCTTGTATTTTTTACATCCCCAAAAGTTAACATACAAGTGTTGCCGAAAAAGTGTAAATTAGATTTTGTAAAGTTCTTACTATGAAACAACTCTACTTTAACCCATATGCTTTAAAGCATATAAATTCAAGCATTCCGGCTGTAAAAAGCTGCTAGAAAGTATTTTTAACCATCTAAATTTTTACTGATGAAAAATCTATTTTATTTATTCATTCTTCTTTTTATCATTTTTTCAGCACATACCTCTTGCAAAAATTTTGACGTTGAGGATTGCCCGCCTCCGGATACTGCATATTATGATTTTGATATTACTGAGGTGGGTAAAATTCCTTATCATGGATTCGATACCCTAATGTTTAAAAATGAGGCCACCGGAATTGTATATACTTTTATTGGGCAGGGAATAGATACCAGTTTAACCTATGACCAACGTTGGTTTCCGGATATGTGTCCAGAAGAATTTCAAAAGTGTAAATCACAAAAGTATAAATACGTATCCACAGAATTCTTTTATCCAATATATGTTCAAGCTTTTATGCCTTATGGAGGAAGGAGTAGTGCAGATTTAACCATCCAATTTGAAGGAGTAAACTATTTTATGGATTTAGGAACCGTTGGTTTTGGTGGCTATACAGACACCATTAATGGGGTGGTTTATCATAATATTAATGATATAGATAAGGATTTTAGCACATCCAAAGACCACATTAAATATAGCCTTTATGATGGAATTCTTAAAGTAGTTTCAGGGAACAAAATATACTCCAAACAAAAATAAATAGTAGACCTATGAAAGCACGCTTATTTACACTACTCCTTTTATTGGCAACAAGTTATACAAATATTAGTGCACAGTATAAAAATGGAGCTTGGGGAATTAATGAAATACCCGGACAAAATACCACTGCCCCTATGGTTTTGTTTAACAGACCTACACTGAATGAGGATATTGCCTTTGTTAAAAATGCAATACGTAATAAAAACAAAGAATTGCCAATTTTCCAAATATACAAGGAAATTATTATTACAATTTCGGAAACTAACTCTCTACTTCCCCACCAAGGTGATATCTCTGTTGGCTGCCTTGCAGCTTTTTTTGTGCCTTGTATTTTCTACTTCCGCAAAAATTAACATACAGGTATTGCCGAAAAAGTGTAAATTAGATTTACTAAAGCTCTTTAAATGAACCATTTCTACCTAAACCTCCTACAACAAATAACTGTTAAATACAGGGCTTTTGGCTCTGTGAATGGTATACAATTTAAACCCATAAAAAATAACTAATGAAAAAATTACTGTTTTTAATTTTAATTGGCCTGTTCCTTTTTTCTTGTAAGCCAGATAAAAGCTGTAGCAGAGAAGATGAAATTACTTATGAAAATATCCCAGACAGTAATATCAGCCAAATTCCCTACAAAGGAGACGAACTATTAAGTTTTGTAAATCAAACGGGCGATACCGCAGTTTTCAAGTGTACTGGGTATAACAATTATTATGATACAGAAAAAAAAGCTGAGGGTAGCAATGGCTGTACTTATTGGGTTATCACCAAAACCCAGCAAATTGATTTTACTTTTATTGACACCGCAAATGAAAATAGGAATTTTAGGGTGAAGTATGAGGCTCCAATTGTTATTTCAAGTCCAATCTTAATTTTAGATTTATTTGTACCAAGTTCAAATTATGTTGTTGGAAGAGGATATGGATATTTTTATAATCCGGTAAATTTTGATTCGTTAAGAATTGGAAATGGTAGCTATGTCTATGGTTCATTTTTAGACGAAACACGAACCTCATTTTACAACACAAAGATTGGAATAATTTTATTTGCGGACCAATTTCAAAACAGGTGGACACTTTTAAACGAATAGCTTTATGAAAAGGATAATTATACTACTCGCATTTATTAACATTTTTTATTCTAGTGTTCATGCACAATGCCAAAACAAAAAAAGTTCAGATGCGCCAGGTGAACGTGTAAACAATAGATTGAGACCCGGAAATGCACGTTACGGAAATCCTTATACCATGTTTAAAATGGATGTTAAGGATTTTGATTATACTTTAGCTTTGAGTCAAATTAGACAAAATATACTTAATGGAAAACCAAAAATAGACCAAAAAGACTTCCAAAACGACTATGCTGATTTATACCATCAGATATTTGTAGCAGCAACAGATGCCAGTGAACCGGAAGTTTGTCCGGATTTACAGGATGAGGAAAATTGCCTGCATCCACAATGGGTAAAAAACAATGCTATTGTTTATTTGGTTGGATTAAAGTACCAGGTAAATAGCAGCAATATTGGTGAATTTGTTGAAATGAATGATAGCATTAAGAATTACTATGCCGAAAGAGCTTATAAAGGTTTACAAAATCTGAACCCAAAAATTGAATCTTGTTGGGTTGGAGGGAGAAGTGATGGATGCAAAAATTTAAGAAATAAATCACCTCAATTGATCCAGTATTTACAGGCATATGATTTATTAAAAACAGGTGGAAAAATAGCCCATAACGCAGATGACAACAGTTCGGATGATTGCAACCCCAGAAATAAATTAAGACAATTTGCCGCTAACATGTATAGAAATTCAGACCCGATAATTAATTCATCAAGTGGCTGGAAAAAGAAGCAAGGAATAATTTGTTCCAGTGTTTTGGGAATGGCTGCGATTTAACCCCAACCTTATTTCTACATTTTATTTTAGAAATACCACCGGCTACCTTGCAGCTTTTTTTGTGCCTTGTATTTTCAACTTCCCCAAAAATTAACAGACAAGTATTGCCGAAAAAGTGTAAATTAGTTTTACTAAAGTCCTTTTTCTATGAAATCCTATTATCTGCTCTTGCCCTTAATGGTAACTGTCACGAAATAGAATACCGCTTTTGATTGAAAATGATTAAAAAAGCACAGTCTTCCTTATAAATAACTATGAAAAACTTTTTCGTCCTTTTGTTCTTGTTGCCAATGCTAACCGCATGCAAAAAGGAGTATGGTTCGGGCAAAGATACCCAAACCTACTACGACCTAACAGCTGAGCAACTGGCTAAAACACCCTATTTCAATAATCCGGCTTTTGATACCCTGCAATTTGTTAGCAATAAAGGTGACACCCTTACTTTTACAAAACTTGCAACAGTATCTAGTTATTCCAAAACATCAAGCAGCAATTGTCCCGATTGCCCAACCAATTATTATTACTTCCAGGAAATAAAAAACACTTATCAAACCATTCAAGGTGAGGGGAAATTTGAGATGATTCAAAAGCGAAAATCATCCTACAGTAATTTTGAATTTTCATTTAACAATTCAACCTTTTTTCTATCCGATGACCATATTGGATGGGCAGGATATCCCACATTTGTTGGCAGTTTAACATTAAATAATAGAACCTTTAAAGAAATAATTATTATTTATGAATTTTTTGGAGATACGAGTTCAAATGCTGCGTATATAAATGAGAAAGATGGTCTATTTTTCTTTAAGGACTATAATAACAAATTAAACTATTTAATTAATAAATAATAATAATAATAAAGTAATTGAACTTTTTTTTGACTATTCTGGAGCAAACTAGGCCAGTGATTCTGGGGTAAATTAGGCCACTCATTCCGGAGCAAACTAGGCCAGCCATTTTGGAGCAAACTAGGCCACCATTTACGTGTTTTAACCTTCAGGTTTTGTATCCAACAAGATGTCATTCTGACACAAATTAGGCCACTTATTTGGTTATTAATTTGCCAACTCAGATTCGCATCGTCTTCGAAATTACCTAGTAAACTTTTAAAGGCAGGAAATACTAGGCAGATACCTAATCAAATGTGGCTTTGAGTAATCAAACTAGGCAAATTTTTTAGGTAAACACATTATGGACTTAGGCAAATATTTCAATTGTCAACGCCCCTCGCGTTAGGGATTGCAGGGGAAATCCTTTTTTGCGCGGCTGGGACCGGCGGCTAGGGTCGGCAAAAAAGATTGGACCGGAAAGCCCGACCCCAACAAGGCCTTCGGCCTTCGTTGGGGGAACGCCCAAAAACAAATAGGAACATGCCGGAAAATTATTTTCTTAAGATAGGATGCTTGTTGCGCTAATGTAGGTATTCCCGAGTAGTTGTCAGCAACTCGCTAAGCCTTGTCGAGAAGTAAACAACATGGAGCATTCCAGCTGTTTTTCTATTTCTTGGAAAGCACGATATTGAGAGGCAATGAAAAGAGTCATAATCTTATTTGGCATTCTCCTCGGGTTTAGCAAAGTATGGGCACAAGAAATGTACACCCAAAGCTACTCGGATAAAAATGGATTGCCCGATAATGAGGTGTTTGATATCCATCAAGATAAACGAGGATACTTATGGATAGCAGGAAATAGTGGATTGGTCCGATTTTCGGGAAATGAATTTAAGTCATTTACAAGTCCCGGCCAGCGCATGCCTGCATTGGCAGACATGCAAGCTATGGCAGATGGCTCACTATGGATGCATGATTTTGGCGATCGGATATTTGTATTAAACCATGACAGCTTAAAATACTTTCCTATTCCTGAACAAGTTGGTGGTGGCTTTCCAACCCTGGCATCCGACCCAAGTGGAACTTACCTATGGATTGCCTGGAACTCTAAAATTCTGCTCTATCAAACTTCAAAACCAAGCTTAATCAAGCAATTTCCAATTAAAACCAATCGAAGTATTTATGCCGATAAAGCGGGTTTATGGGTATCCTCTGAATCTGCATTTGTGCACATCAATAAGCAGGGAGAACAACATGTTTTTCCATTGAAAAATGTACGTGATGTTCAAAGGAAATTAACCGATAAAGTGTTTTTCATGGAAAGGAATGGCCATGTTTATGCCTACCTCCGCAGCAGCAAAGAATTGCTGGTTTTGCAATCAGGCCAATTCATTCCCACCAACTTTGGTTCCTGACCCGCAATGGTTGTTATTCATTTTCTGCGGATTTTAAGTATTACACCCAATTGTTTAAAGGCGTTGCAGTATCGGATATGTTGATGGACGACGAGCATTCTTTGTGGATTGCCAGTTTGGACCAAGGCTTGTTGCAAGTACCCAATCAGAACATCACTGTTTTTCCGATAGCCGGAACGGGTTCCAAAGGTATTTGCAAATTGGGATTTTGGGAAAATCAATTGGTAGGTGGAAGCCTGGAGGGTTCGTTACTCACCTGGAAACAAGGAAATTCTACTGTTCTTATTCCTTCTCAAGAAAAAAAAGAAGTTAGCTTTCTGCAAACCGAGAATGGAAAACTATGGTTTGGCACCAATAATCTGATGCGTTACGATGGAAAAAAACTTGAAACATTATCGCCCAATCCCGGTACTAAGCAATTATTTCCATTGAATGCAAATTACCTTTTGGCAGCTGGTTCTGACGGGCTCTCGCTTGTTTCAACAGCCAAGGGACATGAATTACCGGATTGGCTAAAACCTTATGCGAAAGAAATAAATACGAAAAAGACCTATTTCGCCAGGTTTCATAACCTACGCAGTTGGTCGGTTTGGGCCAACGATAGCCTGCAAACCCTCTTTTGTGCCGGCAAAAATGGCCTGATACGGTATAAAAAAGGGAAAGAAGAGCTGATGCAATTTGAAGGAGAGCCGGTATATGCCAGCTCGCTCGATGGCAATAGGAAGCAAGTAATCATAGGAACACATAACCAAGGGGTATTGATGTATTCGTTGGGCAATGAGGAATTAAACCAGGTTAAAGCCTTAAGCACCTTGTTTGAAAACAGTTCGGTTTATTTGGTAAAATGGCAAGACCCCTATTGGATTTTGGTAGGAGCTAAATCGGTAGTTGTTTGGAATCCGCAAACCCAACAACAAACAGAACTTAGTAGAGAATCGGGATTGCTAAGTGGAAGGGTTTATGATGCCCTAATAAAGGATAAACACCTGCTACTTGCCGGCTCATCGGGTTTGTTTTCGTACCCCATTGCCTCGTTAAAAGACAATTATGGCAAAGCCCGCTTTCAGGTAAAAAGTATCAATGGAGTTGCTTATGAACCCGGAAAAGCAATTGAAATTGGTTTGAACAGACAGCTTAATTTAGTGGTAGATAAAATAGGATTTAGACAAAGGGACCAGATCAGTTTACAATACCGCCTGAACGAGGGTGCTTTAATTACCTTACATCCATCCGAACAAAGTTTAAGCATTAATTCCCTGCCCTATGGTGAATCAATACTTTATTTAAGGGCAATAAATAAGCTCAATCAAAAAACAGCCGAAGAAATCAGAATCGCTTTGATTGTAGCTACTCCAATTTACCTTCAGGTTTGGTTCCTTAGCTGTTCTTTAATCCTTAGTCTTGGCTTTGGAATATTTATGTGGCAATTCAGGTTAAATCAACTCAAAAAGAAGAATGCCGAGCTACTGGAAAAGGAACAATTGAACCATGCATTAAAGTCGAGTATGTTGGCCAGTATTAAGTCGCAAATGAATCCGCACTTCTTGTTTAATGCATTGAATACCATCCAGAGTTTCATTTTGCAAAACGACCGCATGAATGCCAATTTCTATTTGGGAAAATTCAGTGATTTAATGCGCAAAATCTTGGGTATGTCAACCCGGGATACCATTCAACTGGAGGAGGAACTGGAAGCACTGAAACTATACTTAGAGTTGGAGAATATGCGCTTTAACGGAAGCCTAATTTACGAGATTGACCTTCCAAACGAGGAGATACTGGAACTGGAAATACCCTCCATGATTATCCAACCCTATGTAGAAAATGCCATTAAACATGGCTTACTTCATAGTCAGAAAGAGCGGCGACTTCAAATCAGGTTTAGCCTAGAAAAAGAAAATGTATTGAAGGTTGAAGTGGAAGACAATGGCATAGGCAGGCAGGCGGCAGAACAAATAAAATCGAGGCTATTCAAGGGAAGTTTTCAATCCTTTTCTACCGAAGCCAACAAGCGGAGATTGGAACTTTTGAATGAGCAACTTGCTACCCATATTGGAGTGGAGTATATTGACAAAGCCGAGCATCAACAAGCCCAAGGTACGCTTGTAAGATTATTTATTCCTTTTTCATAAAATAGGTTTTTAACACAAAAAAGGTCGTTGAAGTTTCAACGACCTTTTTTGTGAATGAAATTTAGTTTCGTACTACTTTACAGATCCGGGTCCTCCCCTGCTTATCCTTTACATGAAGCAAGTAAATTCCTTGTTCCATGGAAGCAATATCCAACTCCGATTGCTCAGTGCTAAGCATGAATTGGCCCGATAAAGAATACAGTTCTAAACGTTGAACAGCCACACCTTCAACCTGAATAGTTCCTTGTGAAGGATTAGGGTAAACCTGTAAATTATAGGCCAACTCCTCCTCCATTCCGGTGCTTCCAACGGCAAGGTAATAACAAAGGGAGGTATCTTGAGAACAACCATTGTTTATTACCACCGCATAATTACCCGGCCTTGTAGCTAGAAAAGTCTTTTTGTTTGCGCCAGGGATAGCCTGTTTGGTATCGCAATCAATCCACTGAAAGTACACCAAATCATGCATGGCATTCAAGGCAAAGTCGCTCACCTTAACCAAGTCTCTGCGAATTGCAGGAACCGGTTTACCAAACATTTTGTTGATATCACATTCGCCAAGTGCACGATCATACATGTACAAATCATCAAAATCTCCGGTAAAACTCAGGCCTTTTGAAGGAGAGTCCATATTCTTATTCAGGTAAGCACCCAGGTAGGTATAATCACAAGGACCAACATGGATAGCATTTTGTAAAAAACAAACCTGCTCACCATCCACAAAACCTCTGGCAGTGTTGGCAGCTCTATCCAATACAAAGCCTAGATTTACCCAGGTGTTTAAAGGAATAGAATCGGCCGGGTCAGCATCTGCAAACAGCACATTGCCGTTTCGTTGAACAACACCGATGCGCAGCACATTGTTGATAATCCGAATGTAAAAAGAACCCTTTGGAGTACCATTGGTAGCGCTAAAATCACTTACTACAAAAGCATCTGAAATAAAGGAAGTACGCTTAACCCAAATGAAGGCAGAAATATCCGGCGTATCGTTTTGCTCGGTGTTTAAATTGGTAGCTGAATACAAACCCGATAAAGTACTATTAAAGGCACCTAATGGTCTTCCATCTCTACCTGTTGAATAAACAGCAGAAGGATTGTTTGCTATACTGGTAACCTTTTCAAAGTCGGCCATTTGCGGAGATATGCTCGCTAAATTGGTATTGAAGTCATAGCTTCCTCTGTTGTTGAATCGGGTAACATCGGAGTTATGGGCCAAGGCACATGTAGAAGTATCGTATCCACAACCTGTGCCTACAACAACCTTGTAATAGCCTCTGTTAACAGCGGAGAACAAGCGCTGTGTTGCACCACTTACAGGTTGGTTGGTTTCACAATTCAACCATTGATAAGATGCTGCGTTACTAACGCTTGCAGTTAAATCTTTTTGAAAGGCATATACTTCAACACCTTGGCTTGAAGCTGCTTTGTTGGCCAATTGCTGCACCTCACAAGAGGTTAAAGAGCGGTTGTAGAAAGCTAAGTCATCCAAGGTTCCATCAAACAATTCAGAAGTTTGGGTAGATGGATTTGGCCCACCTAAGAACATCAGCAATGTTCTACCCAGGTTAACAGGAGCAAATGGTGTGGTTGGAGCGCTTACCGACTTGCTGCTGCCATTAACCATTTTTCCATTCAGGTAAAACCGCATGGAAGCCGAAGGTCTGTCGTAAACTGCAGCCAAATGATTCCAAACACCAACGCTAACCGAATCCACAAAATCATCAATTAACGTTGCTGTATTTTGATTGTACAGGATAAACTGAGGGTGACCATTGTACATAGCAAGGCGAAATCTTCCTTCCCCAAAAGAAGGACCTTGGAAGAAGTTAATCACCTTGTAATCGCCTAAGATGGTTTTGGTATCCAGTTGTTTGCTATTCATTTTCACCCAGACAGAAACCGAAAAGCTACCTGAGGAATCTCCCGGATTAAACGGTTGAGCGGTGAAATGGCCTGAAAGAAAGCTGTAAAAGGAACCATTCGCCACATTGGTTCTTCTGTCATTGGCCCACATTTTTACATCGTTATTAACCGGAGGGTTGTTGTAAGGAGTAAAGTGACTTGCAGCCGATGTTGAATCTTGCATGGTTTGATTGAAGGTGTAGAAACTCCGTAAACCAGTTAAGGGGATTTGCGCATTGAGCCCAAAGAACCCAATAAGCAGGCTAAGGGAAAGTAGGTGTTTTTTCATTTTTTATTGAATTGCTGCAACAAAAATTGAACGCTTGAATTTAGCTGACAAATGCGTTTCATAAAGCAATGCACTTGTTTCACAAAAAGCCTTATGAAACGAAATACTCTCTTTATGAAAGGAAGAAAACTCTGTTGAAACCAAGTTCTATATTTGCCAGCTCATGGGTAAGCGTATTCAGGTAATTATTACAGACGATGAGGCAGGCGCCAGACAGGTTTTGCGGACCCTGCTCACAGATTTTTTTCCTGAATTGGAATTGGTAGCAGAATGCGAAGATTTACCGACATGTGTGAAAGCCATCCGTAAATTCAAACCAGATTTGGTTTTTATGGACATTGAGATGCCCTCCTACAGTGGCTTGGAAGTCCATCAGTTTCTAGACCCGGAAGACATTCATTTCGAATTGATATTCACAACAGCCTATCATGAATATGCCGTTGAAGCCTTCCGTCTTGCTGCTATTGATTACCTGTTAAAACCCATTCAATTTAACCAATTGGCCGAAGCCATTGAGCGTTATAAGCAAGAACAACACAAGCAAACCGCCTTGGAACAATTGCAGGTTTTCAGGCAAAATCTATCCGAGCCCTCGGATAGAAAACTGTGTATATCAACCAGTGAAGGGAAGCACTATGTGGCCCTGGCTGATATTTTAGCACTAGAAGCCGATGGTTCTTATACCCGTATTTACACCCGCAATCAAGGTTCTATTTTTGCCGGGCGAAGGTTAAAGGTGTTTGAAGACATGTTAAAATCAGACCAGCGATTTCTACGCATTCACCGGTCGAGTGTTGTTAATGCCTCCTGCATTGCTCGTTTGGTAAAAGGAGATGAAGCCCATGTAGTTTTAGAAAATCAACAGCGCTTTCCGGTTTCATTGGACAAGCTGAAAGAGCTAGAACAGCGCATGTCATCCTAAGAACGAAGCTGTTCTTCTGCTTCAGGGCCCAGGTTGAACAACAAATCGATAGCCGACAAATTTCCAACATAGCCATATTTATCCTCAAATACCTGCCAATACCTGATGGGCTTTAGCAATTCATTTTCGGGATTGGGATTTTTAGCCTGAAAGGAGTTTCGGTAATCCGAAATGCCCGGCCATTCTGCCTGGTACTCCGATGTTTGATAAAGTTGGATAGGAAGCTTAAAACAGGAAAGCAATTGTTTAATTAGCGCAAGATTGAAGGCGTGCAGCGAATTGCCAGGATTGCGATAAATGGCTTCGAAACCATCGCGGTAATACAGGAAGAATGCCGATTTACCATAAGCAGAAACCAAACTTTGCCAATGTTGGTGTGGCCACGAAAACTCCATGTCCATGGCCGTTGCCGAAAGAATGGTTTTTTGTTTGCTAGGCTGAACAACAGGAATACTAAGCACCTGAACTCCATTGGCAGCAAGAATACGGCAACGGCTTCGGTAACTTTGTTTTACAAAATGCTCAGAACATTCGATATGAATTGCGGAATACTTTGCAGCTTGTTGAAACCAAGCAATGCAAGGCAGGTAATGCAAAGGGAATAAGGCTTCCATCAATAACCAACAGTATGAATGCCAGGAGACCACTCCCTGGCAAGTTGTTCACGAATCCAATCGTAATGCGGTGGTCGGTTTACGTAATCCAGTTTACTGCAATCAATTATCAAAATGCGTTGTTCGTTTTGTTGGTTGAGGTAATCAAAATAAGCTTCCTGCAAGCTTTCCAGGTATTCCGGTTTAATTTCCTGCTCGTAGCTGCGTCCGCGATTGTGAATTTGCCAAAGCAGTTTTTCAACCGGATTGTGGAGGTAAACCAACAAATCGGGTTTACGCAATTGCAATTGAATAATCTGAAACAATTTGGAATACAGTTCATATTCATCCTCATCGAGGTTAACCTTTGAAAACAGCAGGCATTTGGCAAATAGATAATCGGAAATGGTATGCTTATGAAAAAGGTCTTGTTCGTTGAGTTGATTTTTCAATTGATTGAAGCGAGCTGCCAGAAAACTCATTTCAAGCGGGAATGCGTATCTGCGGGCATCCTCATAAAACTTTGGTAGAAAGCTATTGTCTTCAAACTCCTCCAAAATAAGGCGCGCATTGTATTCGGAAGCCAGACGATGCGCCAAACTGGTTTTTCCGGAGCCAATATTGCCTTCAACGGCGATAAACGAATAAGGAATTTCAGGATTCAAGGGCTGCAAATTTCTTGTATGAACTGAAAAATGGCAGACAATTTATCCACTTGCCTTTTCAATAAGGGCTAGTACCACTTGAGCACTTTTGGCATTTCAAAATTTTGCAAGGCATCTAAGAGTTCATCAACCTGATCTTTGGAGATAAGTAGGTTTTTAAATTCCTGTTTCAGAAAGCCTGAATCCACCATGTGTTGAAGTAGATTTTCAAGAGGTTTATAAAAGCCCTGAACATTTAAAACCCCGCAAGGTTTATCGTGAAAACCCAATTGGGTCCAGGTAAAAGCCTCAAACAATTCCTCCATGGTTCCAATACCTCCCGGAAGGGCAATGCAGGCATCTGCGAGTTCAAACATAGTTGCTTTGCGTTGGTGCATATTCTCAACTTCAATCAGGCGCGTAATACCGGTATGACCCAATTCCTTTTTTAACAAGGAATGCGGGATAACGCCAATGCATTCCCCACCCAAACGAACCATTTCATCGGCAATAACTCCCATAATCCCCACATTTCCACCTCCATAAACAATGCCCATACCTCGTTTATGAATGCTTTGAACCAATTCAATGGCTGCTTCTTTGTATTCGGGAGAATTCCCCAAAGCCGAGCCACAGTAAATGGCTATTCGCTTAATCGCATTATTCATGCCTGCAAATACGTGCTAAACTTTTATTCTTTCAACTTATCATCCAATTGCACCTTTTATACAAATGCAATACATTTGCATTTGCAAGATAATTACTATTGTAGCATGGAACGAGAAATTCAGGTAAGCGACTTATTGCGGCAGCACGATTTAAAAAAGACTCCTGCGCGCTTGACGGTTTTGAGGTTGCTTTCCCAATCGGGGTTTGCAGTTGGCTTTGCTGAATTGGAGCAAGCTTTGGGCGAATTGGCCGATAAGGTTACCTTATACAGGTTATTAAAAAGCTTTGAGGACAAAGGCATCATTCACAAGACCATAGATCCGGAAGGTTTTCCGAAGTACGCGCTTTGCCAGGATGATTGTGGCACGCATAGGCATGTAGATCGGCATATTCATTTTAGCTGCACACAATGCAAAAAGACCAGTTGCCTTCCGCATGTGAGCATTCCTACGGTTATTCTTCCTGAAGGATATTTGGCAGAAGCTTTCCAATTCAATATTTCTGGCATTTGTAAAAGCTGCGCACTTGCCTAAATCAATTTCTACTTGGGCCTTTATTTTGATTTTGTTTTTTCCAGGGTTTATAAAAGCTCAGGAGAAATGCGAACTTGTGCTCACCGGGGTCATTCGCGATTCCGACAGCAAAGAATTGTTATCTGATGCACGGATTGAACTTGCCGGAACTGCCTTTGAAACGCATACCAATGAACAAGGATATTTTGAACTGAAAGGGCTTTGCAAAGGAAATTACACCTTGATTGTTGGACACGCCTCTTGTGCGCCCTTGGTAAAGAAGCTGAAACTAGAAGGCAGTTTGAATTTGAACCTTGTACTTCCACATCGCACCAATTCCTTTAGAGAGGTGGTAGTACAAGAAAAAGGAATCCGGTTTCGGGCTTCGGTTTCTGAAGAGTTATCGGGGACCGCGCTCTTTGAAAAACGAGGATTGAGTTTAGGCGAAAGTCTTGAAAACTTGAATGGGGTTAGAAATCTTCAAACCGGAGCTTCAGTTTTTAAACCCATGATCAATGGCTTATATGGAAACAGGATTGTTGTAGTGAACAACGGATCTCGGCTTGAATCGCAGCAATGGGGAGCAGAACATGCACCTGAAATTGATCCCTTTACAGCAGGAAAAATTACAGTATTAAAAGGAGCCTCAGCTTTGCGGTATGGAAGCGATGGTTTGGGTGGAACCTTACTCACAGAAGCCTTACCCATGCCAAATGGTGGAAAGCGTTCATTGGGAGTCTTTCAAGGTTATCAAAGCAACAGGCATTTATTAAGCTCAAATGTTTTTTGGGAAGCCAGCTCTAAATCAATTCCTGCCTTGAGTTACCGCATTCAGGCATCAACCCGGGATGCCGGAAATGTAAAAACGCCCGGCTACTACCAATGGAATACAGGAAGTAAGGAGCGCAATGCAAGTCTTCAAATAAGCTGGAGAAAACCGGAATGGTCGTTGGAATATCAAGCTTCCCTTTTCAGCAGCACTTTGGGAATATTTTATGGCTCACAGGTTGGGAATTTAAGCGATTTACGGCATGCCATTCAGGCATCGGAACCTTTGTTAAACATCAATCGCTTTAGTTATGCAATCGATCGTCCCAGACAAGAGGTTCAGCATTATACCCAAAGTTTGCACTGGATGCGGTACAAAGACCCTGCGCATGTATTTCATATGCGTTTGAATTTTCAAAACAACCGAAGAAAAGAATTCGACCTTTCTAAGATTAGCGACTTGCCTGAGTTGGATTTAACCTTGACTACTTATTTGCTTGAAAGCTGGTATGAGCATAACCACGATGAGTGGACCTATACCTATGGAGCTAGCTCCCAGCTTCAAACCAACGCCTGGGATGGAAACCGATTCTTTATTCCCAACTACAGGCAATGGCAAAATGCCTTGTTTTTCATCAGCAAAAAACACCTGTCCAATTCCGATTTGGAAATGGGTTTACGGTTTGATTCCCGCTATTTAACAAGTTTTAGAAACAACCAAGGACGCATTAGCAGTGAAAGTAAAACCTGGAACAATTTAAGTGCAAGTGCAGCCTGGACTAAGCAAACAAGTTCAAACTTCCGCTGGGGATTGAGTGGGAATTTGGCATGGAGAGCTCCATCCATCAATGAATTGTACACCAATGGTCTGCATCATGGTACCAGTACCTTCGAGGTTGGAAACCCCAACCTGAAAAGCGAGCAAGGAATCAAATCAGGAATCAACTTCATTCAAACCGCCCTCAAACAAAGCCTTCAAGCGGAGTTGTTTGTGTATGGACAATACATCCGTAACTTCATCAACTTGGTAAGCGATAGCAGTCCGGTTTTAACCATACGCGGAGCTTATCCATCCTTTCATTACGACCAAACTGATGCATTTTTGAGCGGAATAGATGCCAAACTGGCCTGGCAAAGCAATTCCTTCTTGCGGTTTCAACTGATGTACTCAAGCTTATTTGCCAGGGATATCAGCAGAAAAGATTGGTTGCAACAAATGCCTTCCGATAGGTGGCAGGCCGAAATTCAGGCAAAACCATTTGGCATTGGCAAGTTAAAAGAACTTGAAATAAAACTAGGCTATAGTTTGGTAAGCAAGCAAAATCGGGTAAGTAGCTATTTCATCGACTACAAAGAAAGTCCTGCCAGTTATGGGTTGATGAATGTTTCTTTAGGCTGGAAAAACCAAGATTGGAATGTTCAGCTATTCAGTACAAATCTATTAAATACAAGGTACCGCGAGTACCTAAACCGCTTCAGGTATTTTACCGATGAACCGGGAATATCAATTGGAATTAGAACCTCATACATATGGAATCAAAACTAAAATTAAGCTTAGCAATGTTGTTGCTCCTGGGTTGGGCAGCATGCAAAAAAGTTGAAACACCAAAAGAAGAAAGCGAACACGAAGCCATCACCTCGGTTCGTTTGATTTTCTCGGCAAGCGGATTAACCAACGATACGGTTTGGTTTAGGGACCCCGATGGGGATGGCGGAAATGCCCCTACCCAATT
Organism: Bacteroidia bacterium; assembly: GCA_023151275.1. Taxonomy (GTDB): domain Bacteria; phylum Bacteroidota; class Bacteroidia; order UKL13-3; family UKL13-3; genus CAISCU01. Next base: position 604,090 of record JAKLJI010000001.1, read on the forward strand.
GGATACCATTTTTCTGAATGCGAATACAAGCTATCAGGTTAAAACCAGCATTTGGAATGAAACCAAAACTCCAGCTGAGGACATGAGTATCAAAATAATAGAAGAAGCTGATGCCCATGAATTGTTTTACCTGCCAGCCAATGTAAACCTTAGTGTTAGTAAAACCGACAAGGACAGCAAAGGCTTTCCACTCGGCTTAGAAAGCACTTGGAATGTTGGAAACGTTGGCGCTTCCGGAACCTTGAATTTTAAATTGATGCATAAACCGGGCCTCAAAACAAGTAATGATTCCCCAAGTCTGGGACATGCCGACATAGACATGAACTTTCCGGTTTTAATCCAAAACTAAAGCGAAAGACGACTCATCCGGGTCGTCTTTTGTTTTTGCAAACTGCGCCAGATAACTAAATGTTGCAACGCAAGTAATCTTCATTTCATTTAATATATTTGGCAACAGAACATTTAGCTATGCAAAGAAGTCGAAAATATTCTCAACTGCTAAGCCTATTCGTTATTGGCTTTATGATGCTAGTCTTGAACAATGGATGCAGAAATCCGGAAGATGATCCCGTTGCAAGTTTTTCGGTATCAAATTTTACGCCCATTATCAATGAAAGTGTAACTTTTACCAATACCTCAAAAAATGCCCATCACGTAAAATGGACCTTCCCGGATGGCAATACCTCAGGAGGAAATACCTTGTCCTATTCCTTCAAAGGAAGTGGCATTTACAATGTTAAGTTGGAGGCGTTTGATAAAAACGAAACCTTAAAAGATGTTCATGAAGAAAGCATCAGCGTTTGTGTTTCAGGCAAGGCTGTGTTTTATGTGGATAGCGTTACTTATAAAACTCCCATCAACATCAGCTTCAACGGAGCCTTTGCCGGTACGATTACAACCTTTACACAAGGCGTTCCGGTTTGTGGTCAATTGAGTGCCATTACCGTTGAAATTTGTCCGGGAACCTATACCTACGAAGCAACCGATGCCAACAATAAAGTATGGAAAAACTCGGTTAAGATTACAGCGAATTCTTGCGTAGCCATTAAGCTGAATTGATTGAATTCGATTCACATTAGCAATCTAGTTCCCATAAAAGAAAGAGCCCTTGTTTCGATGAAACAAGGGCTCTTTCTTTTGGTAGGCTTAAATTTGACCATCTATTACTGCCCAAAATGCCTGTGAAATTGGGCGTGAACTCAGTTTCCCTCACTCACCATAAGGGTGCATTATGCCTTGCTCGGGAAACTACCTATTTCTTTGGCCTATTGGCCCTCATGACGAAGTTCAAATGCGTAATCCGGGTTAAAAGTTATATTTCCTCTTCCGCAAGTTCTTCTTCATATACCATGTCTTTTTCAACGCGGAGGTTATCAATGATGAAGTTTTGTCTATCCATGGTATTTTTTCCCATGTAGTATTCCAGCATTTTCTGAATCGACATATCGCTTTGCAGCACTACGGGTTGCAAGCGCATGTCTTCGCCAATGAACAAACCAAATTCATCAGGAGATATTTCACCGAGTCCTTTGAATCGTGTAATTTCTGCTTTAGCACCTAATTCAAAAATGGCTTTTTGCCTTTCTTCATCGCTATAACAATAAATTGTTTTTTGCTTGTTGCGCACCCTAAACAAAGGCGTTTCAAGGATGAAGAGGTGATTGTTTTTGACTACCTCTGGGAAAAACTGAAGGAAGAAGGTAAGCAATAACAAGCGAATATGCATACCATCCACATCTGCATCGGTTGCAACAACAATGCGGTTGTAACGAAGGTCTTCAATGCTTTCTTCAATGTTGAGTGCATGTTGTAGCAAGTTGAATTCTTCGTTTTCGTACACCACTTTTTTTGTCAGACCAAAGCAATTCAAAGGTTTTCCGCGCAATGAAAAAACAGCTTGAGTTTCAACATCTCTGGATTTGGTAATGGACCCACTGGCACTATCACCTTCGGTGATGAACAAGGTAGTTTCGCTGCGGCGGCTATCTTTATCTTCGTTGTAATGGTAGCGGCAATCGCGTAATTTCTTGTTGTGCAGGTTCGCTTTTTTGGCGCGGTCGTTGGCCAGTTTTTTAATACCTGCCATTTCTTTCCGTTCGCGCTCACTTTGCAAAATCCTGCGCAAAAGTGCATCGGCAGTTTCTTGGTGTTTATGCAGGTAATCATCAAGCGACTTCTTGAGGAAATCCATCATAAACTGCTTTACGGTTGGTGAATCTGTTGGAGCCATATTGGTAGAACCCAATTTGGTTTTAGTTTGCGATTCAAACACCGGCTCCTGCACACGAATGCTCACTGCGGCAATAATACTTGCACGCATATCAGCCAAATCAAAATCCTTTTTGTAAAACTCACGAATGGTGCGAGCAAAAGCTTCCCGGAACGCATTCAGGTGAGTGCCACCCTGTGTGGTATGCTGACCATTTACAAAGGAATAATATTCTTCTCCGTATTGGTTTTCGTGGGTAAGGGCAATTTCAATATCCTCACCTTTGAGGTGGATAATTGGATAGCGAAGCGCCTCTTCGTTGGTTTTTCGCTTCAACAAATCAAGCAAGCCATCTTTGGAAACAAATTTTTGATCGTTGAACCAAATGATTAATCCGGCATTGAGGTACACATAATTCCAGAGCATATTTTCGATATACTCATTGATGAACCTGAAATGCTTAAAAATGCTATCATCGGCAACAAAAGTAACCAAGGTGCCATTGGGTTCAATGGTATCTGCAAGCGGATGTTCTTTGGTTAAAACCCCTTTTTCAAACTCAGCGACTTTGGTTTTTCCATCGCGGTAACTTTGCACTTTGAAATAACTTGACAATGCGTTTACAGCCTTGGTTCCAACACCGTTCAAGCCAACCGACTTTTTAAAAGCCGCCGAATCGTATTTGCCACCGGTATTAATTTTGGATACAACATCTACCACTTTCCCTAAAGGAATTCCACGGCCATAATCGCGCACACTGACACGGTTTTCGGATAGACGAATGTCGATTTGCTTCCCATTACCCATCACAAATTCATCGATACAATTGTCGATTACCTCCTTGAGCAGGATATAGATACCATCGTCAACCGAACTCCCATCGCCCAATTTTCCAATATACATTCCCGGACGCAAACGAATATGTTCGCGCCAATCGAGTGAACGTATACTATCCTCATTATAAATCACTTGTTCTTCTGCCATACCATAATCTCCAGCTTGTAAAAATAAGGCATTTGCCCCCCTGGAAACCCCCAGTTTATGCACAGTGATGTGGAAAAACCCACTCAATCCTGCAAGCTGAAACCTGCAAATTTGAGCATGAAACTGCTTTTCAATGACCAATCAGACAAATACAAAAAGTACCGTCCCGGCTATCCTCAGGCCTTGATTAAAAACTTGGTTGAGCGGATACCTGAACGAAAATTAGCTTGGGATGCAGGTTGCGGGAATGGCCAATTGGCTCTTCTTCTTAAGCCACATTTTGAACAGGTTGTTGGTAGCGACCCCAGTGTGTCGCAATTGGCAGAAGCCCCGAAAATTGAGGGAATAGATTGGAGATTGGAGCCTGCCGAGGTTAGTTCACTGGAAACTCAAAGTTGTGATTTGGTAAGCATTGCTCAGGCCTTGCATTGGGTAAATCATGAGGCTTTTTTTGCTGAAGTTAACCGGGTATTGAAACCGGGTGGTCATTTTTTGGCATTGGGTTATGGTTTAAACCGAATTGGAACATGTGAGAATTCCATTGCAGATGACGCTGCGCTATCTTTGCTTCTCAATGAAATAATGTCCAATTTTTATTACAACATCGTCGGACCCTTTTGGGAACCGGAAAGGGCAATCATCGACAAGCGATATGAGACGCTGAACTTTCCATTTGAGGCACAAAAATTTGAACCCGGAGAAATGATAATTGAATGGAACCTGAATGATTATTTGGGATATTTAGGTACTTGGTCGGCCGTAAAATCCTACCAAAAAGAAGTTGGAGAGAATCCAATAGAAGACTTAGCTGGCCAATTAAGCTCATTATGGCAAGCAAATCAAACAAGAAAAATCCATTTTCCTTTGTTTGGATATTTGGGCCAGAAATAGGCAAAACCTGCCAATTATCAGTCGCTTAGCTTAGCAAAGTCATTTCAACAGGCGGGCTCGGAGGTGAAATTTGTTTATGCTTAAGCGAAACCCCCACCATGTAATACTTTACCCCTTGAATGCCGAAGAAATTGGATGGTTGATCCAAGGTCGGGAAAAATTGGAAAAAAAATTGGGACTGAGTTCGATTCCGTTTGATGTTTCAGGCGATGAGAGCTTTTTGCAGAAGTTTGAAATTAATTTAAAAACCCATCACTTACCTTGGGTTAAAGAGTCCGGAGATTCTTTCAAGTGGTTTACACATTGGTTAATTATCGACCAAAGCATCAATGTGGCAGTTGGGGGAATAAGCTTGAACTCCCTAGACGGAAGTATTTCGCAATTGGAGATGAGCTATTTTGTGAATGTGCGTTACGAAAACCATGGCTATGCTGGAGAAGCCTGTCGGATTTTGATGCATTGGATACATACCGAAAAACGTCCTGTTGAAATAATTGCTGATACTGAAATACGATCCTTTGCCTCCCAAAAGATTCTAAAGAAAAATGGGTTTCAAATTCGGCTACAATCTGGTAATATTATTCGCTGGAGTCGTGTTTTTATTGGATAAAATTTCAGTTTATCCTAAACCTGATAAACCTTGAACCGGTGAATTAACGGACTAATTCAATTTAAAGTAAGGGATAGGAATTGTAAGTAAAACAATAGATATTCCAGCTGAAAACGAATAGTGATGCTCAGTCGATTAAAAGCTATTTTTTCAAGCTCTGAAGTGAGTCAAATTCCGAATGGACTTGGTGTCCCAGAACTCCCATCCAATTTTGTTAAGGGTTCAGAAACGCTCAGCAACAATCATTTAAAAAACACAATCAATCAGTTTTTTCTTCCCAAAATAAAGAAACTTGGCTATCAGGGTAAGGACTTTTACTTCTACAAAGAAAACACGCAATATACCCAAGCTGTATTTTTTTGGTTGCATCGAGGTGGTGGGGCAGTTCAGGTTGATTTATTGGTGAAATTCAACTCAATCATTTATCCAAGTGGCAGTGAGCTTGCTAAAGATAAACCCTTAAGACCTGAGAATTCAGAATTTCATTTCAGACTCTCTCCAAACAACAAAGAAAAAGAATTCGTTCCCGACAATTGGTTTTGGCTATTAACCACAACTGAACAAGGATTGGAAATGCTTGTAAATGACATCTGGCGTGTATTTGAAGCAAGAGGCATTCCCTATTTCAAGCAATTTGAAAATCACCAAAAACTACTTTCTGAAATTAATCCAAAAAACTTCACGCAATTTCCGGATTTCAGAATTCAAAACTTCATTTTGAGAAATCAATTGGAAATTCTGTACTTCTTGCACTGCTATTGGAAAATTTCAGGGAATTCAATCAAAGCAAATGAATTTGCAAGCGCCCTAAAAAGCTTACTCAAAGAAGAACCTAATGAGGAATTTCAGGCACTAATCAACGGAAAATAAAACTATTTACTTGTTGTAGTTCTTTTCTTTTGAATCTTTTATCAACTTATTTTTGAGTTTATTTTTCCTCAAAAAGGGAGCTTTACCCAGATAAAAAATTATATGGATATTTCTGAAATTTAATGCAAGGTATAGATAGAAATCAATAATACACCCAGGAACAAACTGAAAAACAAGAAGGTATTTATCCCAAAGGCCAAAACAGATTTTTTTATCGCCTGCCAACCCTTTTCTTCATAGGTTTTAGCATAGGCCACAAAATAATACAGCAAAAACAAAACTGATAAGCTGAAATAAATGGCCATAGTTTCGGTTGAAACCCCTTCGTGATTGGAATAAGAGAATACAAAACTGCCAATTGAATCCAATATCATTCCGATAGAAATGCCTAATAACAAGAAGCAGAAAAAGTGCAGGGTAAAAATGGCATGGTCAAAATAGTAATAAGGTCCCTTCCTATGAATGAGGGTTAAAACAGCCGCAAATAGTGGTAGATAGATAAATAAACTTTTGGGAAAATTCTTACCCACAGAAGACCAAAATTTTTCTTCTACATCTTTAGGTGATTGGTATTGAAAATGGATGGCCTTTTTGTGGGTGAGGTATTCCGAAAAGGTCATTTCCATTGGCGTATTACTTCTCAGTTTGTAAACCGAATCCAATTGAAATTGCGAGCGAAAAATGCTTTTTAATACCAATCCTTCTTCGGTTGAATAATAGGTTTCCAATTCCCCATTTCCTTTTCTCTCCTTTTTTGAGGGCAATTTCGCGCTTAACTCCATATCTGCTGGACTGTTGGCATTCCCTGCTAATGCTGGAACAGGCTTTGGAATTGACACCTCCTCAAGCTCATTGAAAGGCAATACATGAGGCAGCAAAAAGGTAACAAAACTCACAAATATGTACATCCGAACCGGTGGCAAATAGCTCACTCTTCTCCCTTTCAAAAACTCAAGGGTTAAAAATCCAGGCCTAAAGAACAAATACAATAAACTTTTCCAAAACTTGCCTTCGTAATGGGTAAGGTCTTCCAAGAAATGCGCAAACAAACCCCAAAACGACTGCCGGGTTTCGGTATTTTCTTGTCCGCAATTTGGACAAAAGCGGAACTCCACATGGGCTCCACAATTCAAACAAATGGGCTCTTTGCGCAAGTGGGAATGACTCATTCTGAAAAAATACTAGTTGTTGAAGGATTTTCCAAAATTCAAATCCATCAACAACAAACATATCCTTAAGTTAACAAGGATGTTCATCCGCACTTTTTGTTTCCAAAACCCTATCAAACCAATGCTTTTAGAAGCTTGATAATAAGCTGTTCTATTTTATTCTAAACAAAAAGCCGGCTCAAGGATGTTCATCCGTACTTTTCGTTTCCAAAACCCTATCAAACCAATGCTTTTAGAAGCTTGATAATAAGCTGTTCTATTTTATTCTAAACAAAAAGCCGGCTCTTTGCAGAACCGGCTTTTCCCTTAAACATTCTATTGCTTACAGTGTTCCTCTGCGGGCTTGTTCGGCTTCAATAGATTCAAACAAAGCTTGGAAATTTCCTTTTCCAAAGGACTTTGCGCCTTTGCGTTGGATAATTTCAAAAAACAAAGTTGGTCTGTCTTCAACCGGTTTGGTAAATATTTGAAGTAAATACCCTTCCTCATCTCTATCAACCATGATACCCCATTTTTTAAGTTCTTCCATGTCTTCTGCAATTACTCCTACCCTTTCTTGAACGGTATCGTAATAGGTGCCGGGTACATATAAAAACTCAACCCCGCGTTTGCGCATTTCTGAAATGGTGAACACTATATCATCTGTGGCTACAGCAATATGCTGGCAACCCGGACCTCTATAAAAATCGAGGTACTCTTCCACCTGCGATTTTTTCTTACCTATAGCCGGTTCGTTGATTGGGAATTTGATATACCCATTTCCATTGGTCATAACCTTACTCATCAAGGCTGTGTATTCCGTAGAAATGTCCTTATCGTCAAAGGTTACAAGATTGAAAAAGCCCATTACATTGGCGTAGAATTCAGACCATTTATTCATGGCTCCCAATTCCACGTTACCAACCATATGGTCGATGTACTTTAAGCCTGTGGTTCCTGGATTGTAGCCGGTATCCAACTTTTCAAATCCGGGAAGGAATAAGCCTTTGTAATTCTTGCGTTCAACAAATACGTGGACGGTATCGCCATAGGTATGTATTCCACTCATGCGCACTTCACCATGCTCATCGCTAATGGTTTTGGGCTCCATATACGGTTTTGCACCTCTGCTTGTTGTTTGTTCAAAAGCATCATAGGCATCATCAACCCACAAAGCAATTACTTTAACCCCATCTCCGTGGATACGCAAATGGTTTGCCATATCGCTCTCCGGATCAAAAGGTGTGGTAAGCATCAACCTGATTTTACCTTGCTGCAATACATACGAAGTTCTGTCGCGTAGTCCGGTTTCAAGTCCGGCATAAGCCAAATCTTCAAAACCTAATGCGGTTTTGTAGAAATGGGCCGCCTGCTTGGCATTTCCAACAATCAGCTCTACATAATCCGTTCCATTGATGGGCAGGAAATCCTGTGCCTTTTCAAAAATTTTCTTTGCAGATGAATAGGCAAAATTTTCAACTTTGGTTAAATCATTCATGGTATGGGAGTTTAAGATTAAAGTGCTACTTCGTGGACTTTACCGTTTTGAATCCAGCTTTGATAATATTCCGGAATCTCAAGCTCAAGGGCTTCTTTTGTAATTTTTACCGGATTAAATGGATCAATCATCACCGCCAATTCATTGGTTGCCGTTTTACCTATACTCCGCTCAATGGCTCCCGGATGCGGACCATGGGGAAGTCCACCTGGATGCAAGGTAATTTGTCCTTTTTGAATATTGTTTCTACTCATAAAATCTCCATCCACATAGTATAGCAATTCATCGCTGTCTACATTGCTATGGTGATACGGTGCAGGGATAGCTTGTGGATGGTAATCATACAAGCGTGGTACAAATGAACAAATCACGAAATTGCGGCCCTGGAAAGTTTGGTGAATAGGCGGCGGCATGTGAATGCGACCGGTAATGGGCTCAAAATTAAAAATTGAAAATGCATACGGATAACAGCATCCATCCCACCCTACCAAATCAAAAGGATGATTTTCGTAGGTGTACGGATAAATCAAACCGCGCTTTTTAATTTTTATCAAAAACTCACCTTCTTCATCGTGAGTTTCCATGTCCACCGGTCCGCGTAAATCACGTTCGCAAAAGGGCGAATGCTCAAGGTATTGTCCGTAATTGTTGCGGTAACGCGCAGGCGTTTCTATCGGACCATGCGATTCCACAATCAACAAACGGTTATTCTCGTCTTTAAACGTAATGGAGTAAACAGTACCGCGAGGAACAATCAAATAATCACCGTAGGCAAAATTCAATTTGCCGTACATGGTATTTAAAGTGCCTTCACCTTCGTGAATAAAAATCATTTCATCGGCATCGGCATTCTTGTAAAAATAGCCATCCGTACCTCGTGTTGGAGATGCCAGGCCAATGGTCATGTCATCGTTTACAAATAAGGTTTTGCGGCTTTCCAAATAATCAGGAACCTTGGGGGTATTAAATCCTAAATAGGAACGTGCTTGCAAATTATCTTCAATAGCTACTTCAGGACGAACCGAATAAGGTTGTCCTTTTTCTTTTACGCGTGTGGGAGGATAAATATGATAAACCAACGACGACATTCCCGAAAATCCTTCGGTGCCAAAAAGTTCTTCATGGTAGAGGTTTCCGTTGGGTTGACGGAAAACCACGTGGCGCTTTTCGGGAATCAATCCCACTTGTTTGTATAAAGGCATAGGTTTAGAGTTTGTGAAATAATGCGGTAAAACTAGGCCAGTTGAGCACCCATCAAATTGACCCAAATCATGAAAAAGAATGATTTTTCGGGGTTGAAAAGTTGATGAAGGTCAATTTGGCAGGAAATTACTATGGCTGTTGGCTATAGCTATGGCCTTGGGGTTTATCAGAATTGAGTTCCATTGCTAATTGCAAGGCTATGGCTTTAGGCTATGGCTATGGCTGAATGTGCGTAAAGAATTTCTAATCCTTTATGAAATCAAAAGCCATCACAAATGGCTATGGCTGTTAGCTATGGCTATGGCCATTTTTGTATATCTTCAAAGGGCGAAAGGAAAAAGCAAATGGCATGTAATTTAAAATCGTTTACGAAATCAAAAGCCATCACAAAGGGCTATGGCTGTTAGCTATGGCTATAGCCTTTTGTCGAAATCTGCAAAGGGCGAACGGAAAAAAGCAAATGGCACGGAATTTCCAATCGTTCACTTCCCCAAAAGCTATCGCCAAAAGCCATAGCCATAGCTTCACAAATTTCCAATCGTTCACATCCCCAAAAGCCATAGCTTCACCAATTTCAATCTGAATCGAAAATCAAAACCTCGCCTTCATCTTGCTAAAAAACTCAGGCGTAACGCCAATGTAGGATGCGATTTGTTTCTGTGGCAATGAAAAAATCAAACCCGGATATCGCTTGCAAAAAGCTTGATAGCGTTCTAAAGCACTTAAGGTCATGGAATCAATAATCCGTTGCCTCGAACTTACCAATGAATTCTCTGTAATTATTCGGAAATACCGTTCAATCTTTGGCAATTCAATGAACAACTTTTCCTGGTCGCTTCGTTTCATCACCAATACCTCGCTGGCCTCCAAGGCATCAATATTGGTAGTACCCGGCCTTTTAGAGATTACCGAATACAATTCTGCTATCCACCAACCTGGAGGCGCAAATTGAACCACATGCTCCAACCCTTGTTCATCGGTTGAATAGGACCGCAAACAACCCCGGGTAACAAAAAAAGTAGAATCGGCAACTTCTCCTTCACGCTGCAAAAGCTCCTTGTTTTTCAAGCTGCGGTGACTCAAATAGGCACAAAAGCAGGCCTGTTCTTCTGCGTTCAAGTCCACATGTCTTGATAATGCAGCAAGTATCAAACTAAAATCAAGCTCTTTTTTAACGCGTGCCATGGGGTGAAAATAGCGAATTCATCAGGAATTCAATGAAAGCACTAATTTAGCGGAAATTATCAAATCATGATTCTTACCACAACTGTTGCCATTGAAGGCAAACGCATTACTGAGTACAAAGGAATTGTTACCAGTGAAGTTATTATTGGTGCCAATTTTGTTAAAGACATATTCGCGAGTTTCCGTGATTTTTTTGGTGGACGTTCCAACTCGTATGAAAACGTATTGAAGGAAGCCAAAAGTGAGGCTTTGCGTGAACTTACACAAAATGCAGTAATGATGGGTGCCAATGCCATTGTTGGAATTGATTTGGACTACGAAACACTTGGACAACGTGGAAGCATGCTTATGGTTACTGCAAGCGGAACAGCTGTTAAAATTGAAGACTAAGGAAGCAATATGAATAATTATTCAAGTGGAGTTGCCGAACGCCTCATGCGTTATGTGCAAGTAGATACCTGTGCCGACCCGAATTCAGAAACTCAACCTTCTTCCATGAAGCAGAAAGATCTTAGCCGCATGTTGGTGGAAGAACTGAAGCAACTTGGAATTTCGGATGCCGAATTGGATGAATATGGTTATGTGTATGCCACAATTCCGGCTACTGTAGAAGGAAACATTCCTGTTATTTGTTACTGCGCCCATGTGGATACCTCTCCGGATTGCAGTGGAACCAATGTAAAACCGATTCTCCATAAAAACTGGAATGGTTCGGATATTGTAATGCCAGACGACACTAACGTAGTACTTTCAAAAGAACAGCATACCTATTTAAAAGAGCGTATTGGCGATGATATCATTACAGCTTCCGGGTTAACCTTGTTGGGTGCGGATGACAAGGCCGGTGTTGCAATCATCATGGACCTCGCGGCCTACCTTATGGCCAATCCGGAGATTCCGCATGGTAAAATCCGCATTTTGTTTACTCCCGACGAGGAAATTGGGCGTGGCGTAAACAAAGTAAATATGGACAAATTGGGAGCGCAATTTGGGTACACCCTGGATGGCGGTGAACGTGGCAGTTTGGAAGGAGAAAGTTTCTCGGCTGATGGCATGGTAATTACCTTCCATGGAATTAGCGCTCACCCTGGCTATGCAAAAGGTAAAATGGTGAATGCGCAAAAAGTTGCTGCTCATTTTTTAAATAGTCTTCCAAGCGATAGCTGGTGTCCGGAAAGCACCTCGGGTTACGAAGGCTTTGTGCATCCGGTGCATACCGATGGTGGCGCAGAAGAAACCCGCGTTCAATTTATCATTCGTGATTTTGTAACCGCCAAACTCGCTGATTATGAATCGAAATTGGAGGAATATGCCAAACAAGCTTGCGCGGCGTTTCCGGGTGCAACCTACACAGCAAAAGTTACCGAGCAGTACCGCAACATGCGCGAAGTTCTAGACCTCCACCCACAAGTTATGGGCAATGCCGCTGAAGCTTACAAAAGGTCGGGAATTGAACCCCAGATTATGAACATTCGCGGTGGAACAGATGGAAGTAGATTGTCGTTTATGGGCCTGCCGTGTCCGAATATTTTTACCGGCGAAATGGGCATTCATTCCAAAATGGAATACGTGAGTGTTCAGGACATGGAAAAAGCCGTTGAGGTATGCGTGAATCTATCTATGATTTGGGCTGGGAAATAATCGTTTTGAATTCTCTCAAAATCAAAAAAAGACCGGAATGTAACCGGTCTTTTTTTTACCCCAGTTTAAGGCAACAGGTAACCATTCAAAAGACTTCATGGCAATATGCATTCCAGTAAAGGAGCTCCTTTTTAAGAAAAAAGATCTTGGCAAAAAGTATTGCTTTTTGGATTCCATTTTCAATAAATACATCTGGCTTTAGGTTGAAGGATTTTATTGAAAATCTACTCCAATAAAGGCAGCATTTTTATCAATAAATTGAATGACAAACCAGGGTCTTTCAGTTGATTTACTGTGCCCGCCACAAACAAATCTTTCTCAGGTATATACCAGGCAAATGCGCCGCTTAAACCTGAATGTCCGTAAAAGGCCGGGTATTTTTTAAACAAGGTCATTGCCGCAGGAAGTTCAAATTTCATAAATCCTCTTCCATACGCTAAAGGAAAGAATATGCTTCGGTATTCCTGGTTGGTAGCAACATGGCTTTTATCAAACAATTCCCCACCAAAAAACGCTTTTACAAAGCGAAGTAAATCTGAGGAGCTGGATACAATTCCGCCATCGGCATCGGTGCTTGCCATGGCCAATGGAATTACCAAACTATCTTTTCCATCCAAAAACCAACGACCTGGTTTTGTATTCAATTCAAACAAATAGGTTTGATTTAATTTCAGCGGAATACAGATTTCATCCCGGATTGCATCGGCGGTGCTTTTGCCATACATTTTCCGGATTAATGCTCCAAGCAACTGGTAATTGGCATCCGAATAGTGTGCCTTCCCTTTCCGGCCGGGTTCAAAAAGTGCTTTCATGGACCGTGTCCGTTGAATAGCATCTTCACAGGTCCACCCAAAATCAGATTTTCGAAGGCGTTCAACCATTGTTTTTCCATCCGGGCCTTTGTCTGAAAAATAATCAGGCAATCCGGAGCTTTGTTCCAACAGGTGAAACACCTTAATGCTATCGGAATAATCCTGGCCTTTGTAGGAATGAATCCCCTGAATAAGCGACTTATCCAAGTACTTGGAGAGGGGCTCATTTAAACCTATTTTCCCTTGATCTGCCAAGCGAAAAATGAGTGCAGTAGTAAATAACTTGGTTGTACTTGCTATGAAAAAAGGAGTACCCTTGTCTAGGTTTCCAGCGGCGTATTCTTGAGATTTTCCAGCTTTATGATAGGCAATACTTATGCCTTCAATTTTCCCTGACTTCAATTGCCGGTTGAGAAATTCCTGAATGGAGTCTTGTGCAAAAATCGGACTAGTTGATGCAACTAAACCGAGGAATAGAAGCCAATTTTTCATGGTTCAAAATTGACTAATTTCAAGTGAATCAAAAACAAGCGGAAGATGAAACGGAAAAATTACCGGATAAACTGTTGAATGATTTTACTCCTCAATCAGCATTCCCATTTTACCCATTTGGTAATCGCGCATGGCTTCCATGATTTGCGATTCGGAATTCATCACAAAGGGTCCGTAAGAAACCAAAGGTTCTTGAATGGGCTTTCCGCAGAGCAACAAAATGCGCGTATCTTCACGCAACTGAAGCTGTATTGAGGTTCCGCTTTGTTGGTACAAAGCCAAATAAAGCGGTTCAATCAGCCCAAATCCTGCATCCATAATGGCTCCATCAAAATTGTATAGGCACGCATTCCAAGCCTCCGGAACTTCCAAATTGAGTTCCGAACCTGCTTTTCCTTCAATGTTTAAAATCAGCACCTCGGCCTGACTTTTATCAAACCCTTGATTGCCTTTGTAATTACCAGCAACTACTGCAATTCTATTCCCATTTTCTTCAAGAACCGGAATGTTGTTCTTGTCCAAAGCATAATAAGCGGGTTGATCCATTTTGAATTTGGCAGGCGTATTAATCCAAAGTTGAATAATTTCCTGTTTCCCTCCTCGCTCAGCAAACTCTGCTGAGGGGCGTTCCGAATGAATGATACCCATGCCGGCATTCATCCATTGCACACCTCCTGCTTTAACAATAGAATTGTTTCCTCGTGAATCCCGGTGGTTTACATCGCCTTCGTAAATAAAGGTAACCGGCGAAAATCCCCGGTGCGGATGTGGTCCTACTCCGGTTGCAAGTGGTCTTGAACCTGCTTGCACTTCTGATTTGTGATGATGAATGAGAATAAATGGATCGATTTGGTCTACTTGCTGTGAAGGCAAGGGTTGCCTAACCGGAATGCCACCCATGTCCACTTGGTGGCTGTAAAGCAATTTCTGAACCTTGCGTAGTGTCATCTTACAAAAATCCCAATTGAAGTTTGGCCGACTCACTCATCAAATCCTGACTCCAGGGTGGGTCAAAAGTTACGGTCACTGTAACTTCTTTAACCCCTTCAATTGCACCCAGTTTTTGTTTGATTTCCTCAGGCATGCTTTGCGCAGCCGGACAAAATGGAGAGGTTAACGACATGATGATTTCAATATTTAAATCATTGGAAACATTGACTTCATAAATCAAACCCAATTCATAAATATTCACCGGAATTTCCGGGTCGAAGATGGTTTGCAGAACATGAATTGCTTCGTTCTGAACATCCACAAAGTTCTTAGCAGGTGATGGTGATGTACTTTGTTCTTCCATGGTTTTTACTTTTGCTGATAAGCCAGTGCATACATTTTCATTTGACGGATCATACTGGCAAATCCGTTGCTTCGCTGGGAACCTATCATGGAGCCCATACCTATCTTTTCAATAAAATAAAGCTCCGAATTCAAAATTTCTTCCGGTGTTCGTCCGTTCCAAACCGAGATTAACAAGGATATCAATCCTTTCGTAATTTCAGTGTTTGAGTCGGCTTCAAAATTTACCTGACCCAACTCGAGTGTTGGGAAAAGCCAAACCTTGCTCTGACATCCTTTCACCAAGTAATCATCGCCTTTGTGTGCCTCAGGCATCGCGGGAAGTTTTTTACCTAAATCCATCAGGTAAAACAACTTACTTTCCATATCGCCCTCAAACAGCGAAAAATTATCAATTATCTCGTCTTGAACTTCGTTAATGCTTTTCATAATCAGCGGGCGCAAATGCGTTTTAAAACATGAAGAAATTGGTCGATTTCCTCAATTGTATTGTACATGGCAAACGAAACCCGAACAGTTCCATCAATGCCCAAACGGTGCATAAGTGGTTGGGTGCAATGGTGACCGGTTCTTACGGCAACGCCTCGTGCATCCAACATCATTCCAATATCAAAATGATGCTTCCCTTCAATCAAAAAAGATTGAACAGAAACTTTTTTTGAAGCAGTTCCAATCAGTTTTACCTTATGAAATTCCTCTTTTTTCAAGCCTTCCAGCAAATGCGACAAGAGTCTGTCCTCGTGATCGGCAATTAAACTCTTACCGGTTTTGGTCACAAAATCCAGAGCAGCTTTGAAGGCAATAACATCGCCAATATTGGGGGTTCCAGCTTCAAACTTATACGGGATTTCGTTGAAGGTGGTCTTTTCAAACCGCACCTCTTTAATCATTTCACCGCCGGCTTGATAGGGGTTCATGGCTTCCAGCAAATGCCGTTTTCCATAAAGCGCTCCAACACCGGTTGGTCCGTACAATTTATGCGAAGAGATGGTCAGAAAGTCACAATCCATTTCCTGCACATTTACCTCAAAATGGCTAAGCGCTTGGGCACCATCAAGCAAAACCAAAGCGCCTTGTTTGTGGGCAGCCTCTATAATCTCCTTAACCGGATTGATGGTTCCCAAGGCATTGCTAACCCAAACACAGGCTACCAATTTGGTTTTAGGACCAAGCAATTGGTAAAAAGCATCCATATCCAATTCGCCTGAATCCGACATGGGTATCACTTTTAATGTAGCCGATTTTTCTTCGCAGAGCAATTGCCATGGAACGATATTGCTATGGTGTTCCATGGTGCTAACCAGGATTTCATCTCCGGCTTGAATAAACTTTCGTCCCCAAGCTTGAGCTACCAAATTAATGCTCTCGGTAACCCCTTTGGTAAAAATACAAGTTTCCGCTTCGGGGGCACCTATAAAATCGGCTAATGTTTTACGGGTTTGTTCAAAATATTCAGTAGAACGAGATGCCAGACTATGGGCAGCCCGGTGAATGTTTGCATTGTCTGTTCTGTAATACTTGTCCAGCGCCTCAATAACTTCAATTGGTTTCTGCGTGGTGGCAGCATTATCAAAGTAAATAAGCGGCGCGCCATTCACCTCCTGGTGAAGAATTGGGAAATGCGAACGGATGGATTGAAGCTCCATAACTAGGAGATTTTGCGTGCAATTTCATCCTCCAAAACCTGAACCAGTTCTGGAATTCGAATTTTTTCGGCAATATCATCTGCAAAGGCGTTCAGTAACAACTTACGCGCTTCATTCTCCGGAATTCCACGGCTGCGGAGGTAGAACAATGGCTCTTCATCAAGCTGCCCAATGGTTGCACCGTGAGTACACTTTACGTCATCAGCAAAAATCTCCAATTGAGGTTTGGTATTAACTACTGCATCTTTGCTGAGGAGAATATTCTGATTCCGCTGGTAGGCATTGGTTTTTTGCGCATCCAAGTGAACCATGATTTTGCCATTGAAAACAGCTGTTGACTGGTCTTTAAGAATGCCTTTGTATTTTTCATCGCTAAAGCAATCCGGCATGGCATGATCAACCCGGGTATGGTTGTCTACAAACTCGTTTCCATCGGTGATGTACAAACCATAAAGCAGGCTATTGCAATTTCGTCCATTCATGTAGAAATGGAGATTATTGCGAACCATGTTTCCACTTAAGGTTAGCGTCACATGGTTTATTGAAGTATCAGCTTCTTGATGAATTTGGGTAAAATGATTAAGGTAAGTGGTGTCGCTTTGCCTTTGCAACTTGTAATGTTCAAGGTGCGCATTCTTATCAACCATAACCTCAGTTACTGCATTTGTAAAGCTGGTTCCATTTCCATTGGAGAGGAAACTTTCTATCAAATGCAAATCAGCACCCTCTTCCACAATTACCAGATTCCGGGGTTGAGAGAAGGCGTTAACCAGGCTTGAATCGCTGATTTGGAAGAGAATTACAGGTTTATCCGCTTTTTTATTCTTTTTGATTTGAACAAATGCACCATCGCTCATTAAAGCGGTGTTTAGTGCATTCAGGCTATACCCTTCCAAAGGAATATACTTGCCAAAATGTGCATCAAAAGTGGCGGCATTTTGTTTCCTAGCTTCTGATAAGGGAAGCAAAACCAAATCGCCAGCTTGTGGCAAAGCTGACAATTGCGGTTGAAAGCATCCATTTACAAAAACCAGTTTGTATGCATCCAAACCATTCAACACAGATGAAGCCAGTAAATCAGCAATACCTTCCTCCTGTAGGCAGGTAGTGGCCAAATTAGCTTCGTAGGCTTTTCTGAGATTGGTGTATTTCCACTCTTCGTGAGCAGGTGTAGGCAAGCCCTGATTCAAAAACAAATCAAAAGCCTGCTTGCGCTGATTTACAAAATTAGTATCACCGGCCTGCGCCAGGTAATTGGCAAAATCCGATTTTAGGCTTTCAAGAAATTCAGCACCCGGAGTTTTTGCAGTTAAAGTTCCACTCATAGTTAGATGCTTGCAGCTACTTCGGCTTTAATCCAATCGTATCCTTTTTCTTCCAGTTCCTTAGCCAGATTTGCATCACCGCTTTTCACAATGCGTCCTTTGTAAAGTACGTGCACAAAATCAGGTACAATATAATCCAGCAGGCGCTGGTAGTGAGTAATTACAATAAATGCGTTTTTATCCGAGCGCAACTTGTTCACTCCATTAGAAACCAAACGCAATGCGTCGATATCCAAACCCGAATCGGTTTCATCTAAAATACCCAACCTTGGCTCGAGCATTGCCATTTGAAAGATTTCGTTCCGCTTTTTTTCGCCACCCGAAAAACCCTCATTGAGTGAACGTGAGGTTAAGCTCTTGTCCATTTCAACCAATTCCATTTTCTCGCGCATCAATTTCAGAAAATCAGTTGCCTCCATTGGTTCCAAACCTTGATACTTCCTTTTTTCATTCACTGCTGTTTTCAGGAAATTGGTATTGCTCACTCCCGGAATTTCAACCGGATACTGAAAAGCCAAAAACACACCTTCCCTTGCACGATCTTCAGGAGCCATTTCAAGCAGGTCTTTTCCATCCAATTCTACTGAGCCTTCGGTAACTGTATAATCTGCGCGGCCAGCCAAAACAGAGGATAAGGTACTTTTTCCAGCCCCGTTGGGACCCATTATGGCATGAACTTCACCGGGTTTAACTTCCAAATTGATGCCATTCAGGATTTTCTTCCCTTCTATTTCTGCGTGTAAATTGTTTATTTTTAACATGATATCTTTTTCAAAAATTATCCAACTGAACCTTCTAATGAAACTGCAAGGAGTTTTTGAGCTTCAACAGCAAACTCCATTGGAAGCTGGTTCAATACTTCCCTACAAAAACCATTCACAATCAAGCTAATTGCTTCCTCAGTTCCAATACCGCGCTGGTTGCAATAAAAGATTTGATCCTCTCCTATTTTGCTGGTACTAGCTTCGTGTTCAACCACTGCCGATTGGTTTGCAATCTCAATATAAGGGAAGGTATGAGCGCCGCAATGTGAACCAATAAGCATACTGTCACATTGGGTGTAATTCCTAACTCCGTCTGCTTTTTTAGCTACTTTCACCAATCCCCTGTAGGTATTGTGTGATTTTCCGGCTGAAATACCTTTCGATACAATTCGGCTGCGGGTGTTTTTGCCGATATGAATCATTTTAGTACCGGTATCTGCTACCTGAGCATTGTTGGTCACAGCCACTGAAAAGAACTCACCTACCGAACCCTCACCTTTCAAAATACAACTTGGGTATTTCCAGGTAATGGCCGAGCCGGTTTCAACTTGAGTCCAGGAGATTTTAGCGTTTTTGCCTTCGCAAGAACCACGCTTGGTTACAAAATTGTAAATTCCACCTTTACCGTCTTTATCTCCAGGATACCAGTTTTGAACGGTAGAGTATTTGATTTCTGCACCTTCCATGGCAATAAGCTCAACAACCGCAGCATGCAATTGATTTTCATCGCGCATGGGTGCAGTGCAACCTTCCAGGTAAGAAACGTATGAGTTATCGTCAGCAATGATTAATGTGCGCTCAAATTGTCCGGTATTTTCTGCATTGATGCGGAAATAGGTTGACAATTCCATGGGGCAACGCACGCCTTTTGGAATGTAAACAAATGACCCATCCGAAAAAACAGCCGCATTAAGCGCTGCAAAGTAATTATCGGTATATGGCACAACCGAGCCCATGTATTGCTTAACCAATTCTGGATGTTCCTGAAGGGCTTCGCTGATGGCGCAAAAAATCACGCCTTTTTCTTTCAATTGCTCTTTAAATGTGGTTGCAATGGAAACGCTATCAAAAACCGCATCAACTGCAACTCCCGACAAACGCTTTTGCTCGGCAAGTGAAATGCCAAGCTTTTCAAAGGTTTTTAGCAATTCAGGATCAACTTCATCCAAGGAATTTAGTTTCTTTTTCTCCTTTGGGGCAGCATAATAAATAATATCCTGATAATTGATTTTGGGATAAGAGAAGTTCTGCCATTCCGGCTCACTTAGGGTTAACCAGTGGCGATAGGCTTTCAGGCGATACTCCAGCATCCATTCCGGCTCATTCTTACGGGAGGATATAAACCTTACAATATCTTCGTTCAGCCCTTTTGGAGCTGTTTCCATCTCGATATCGGTGGTAAAACCGTATTTGTATTCCTGACTGACAACCTGATCAATGATATCTGTTTCTTCAGACATGTACTTGGATTTAGACGTGCAAAAATAGGTTAAAAAATCTCTTGTTTAAACTTAGTCTAAATTAATTACAGATTTTTGGTTGAATTGTTTTCAGCCAGCAGAGATTGCCAATTTAACCCGGATTACGCAATTGAACTTCGTCATGAGGGCCAAAAGGCCAAAGAAATTGGCAGTTTCACGAGCAAGGCATAATGAATCTTTATGGCGAGTGAGGGAACCTGAGTTTACGGCCAATTTCACAGGCATTTTGGGCAGTAATAGATGGTCAAATGCGTATTCCGGGTTTAATGCAAAAAGAAAGGGGAACCGACTAAACGATTCCCCTTCTTTAATTAGGATAAGTAGCTGATTAATTAAGCTTTACCAGTTTGGTAGTGCTAACTGAAGAGCCATTGCTTAGTTTTAAGAAATAGATTCCGGCAGGTAATCCTGTAGTTTCCTGAAGGTTAACCTGGTTGAATCCGCTGTTTGCATCTACTGCTTTTGTAACATATACCTGACCTTTCACATCAATCACCTCAATGGTTACGGTAGATTTTGCAGGAAGGGTAAACGCCACATCAATGGTTTCAGCGAATGGATTTGGAACAACTGAATTGATTTCTGCGTCCATTCCTTCTTCCAAATCAAGGCTAACCACTTGGCTTGTGCTTGATTGACCATCATAATCAACCTGAGTTAAGCGGTAGTAAACGCGCTGATTTCCAAATGCAAATGCATTTTCGTCCATGGCTTTGTATGAATTTGTACGAGAGCTGGTTCCAGCACCTTTTACTTTTTCAATGGCTTCAAAGGTTTTTGCATCCAAAGAACGCTCAAGGATAAAGTGACTATTGTTCAATTCGGAAGCAGTTTCCCAATGCAATAAGGCCGACTTTTCTACTTTTTCAGCAGTAAAAGATTTCCAACTTACAGGCAATGGACTGTTATTCGCTCCAATTGCGAATGAAGTATTGAACTGGTTTGATGAACCCAAATTCACGCGAACACGCTGATTGGTTACATCAATAGAATCTACATAACCGATAAATCCTGTGATTAAGCCCCAAGCTCCGTCGTCGTAATAAGGTCTTGAATAAGCAAATACATTGGCAGTATTGGCATTTACGCTCAAATTGCCCGGATTGAGCTGAAATACGGCTTGAGCACTATCAAATCCGAAAGTTCCGTATTTGTAAATCAACCAGAACCTGTCGTGAACACTTGAAATGCCACCTGGAGTTGTAGCCGGGCTTGTTCCGTTTGGCGAGCTATTGAAGTAGTAAACCCCCAAAGCGCCTGTTCCAAAAAGGTTAACTAAATTCAAATTCAGTTTCACATTTGGCATAGGAAGTGTTCCTGTGCTACCTACAAGTTGATAGTGATAGGTATTGCTAAATAAGGCTAAAGTTGAAGGAGCCCAGTTAATTACGTTTGGAGCTGTTAAGGTTAAACAGTTTCCGGATGCATCGGCAGCTGTTAATCCGGCAGCATCATCAAATCTCCAGTATCCAACTAAGTAAGGACTTGCTCTGTTAGCCAACCTGCTGTGCATATTGGCGCGAATGTCCATTTCTGTGCGAACCGTATCCCACATGCGCATTTCATCAAAGCTTCCACTAAAAGGGTAGTTGTTTTGGGAACTCATGCCCACAACAAAATCATTGGCATTTGAGGTAAGGCTTCCGGTTTGAGCAACTTCACCAGCAGTATCTCCATTGATCATCAACATCATTTTTGAGCCGTTGTAAATGGCAGCAACATGATTCCACAACAGGTTTGTCAGGGTACGGGTTGAATTCAACGTAACAACACCTACATTGGTTGAGGTGGTAAAGCTTAATGTTCCACCAGGCAACATCATTAAGTTATATCCCGGGTTAAGTGTATCTGCGTCTTTTGAGAAAATATAAGCCTTGCTGGCTGTTGAAGTTGGTCTAACCCAAGCCTCAAAAGTCATGCGGTTTGTGGTAAGGTCGAGTTGAGTTGTACCTTTAACGGCAAGTTTATTGTTGATACCATTCAGACTTACAACAGTTCCTGTTCCAGTGGTTGGAGCAGCAAGATTGGTAACTACAAAAGTATAGGTTACTGTATCGTTTGAGCGTTCTGTATCTGTTGAAAGCGAAGCCCAGGCTTTGAGTGTGTAAGTACCAACTGTGGTAGGATTGAATGTTGGGAAGGAAATTAAAGCAGCATCATTGCTAGCCAAAGGACCGTTGTAAGTGCTGGTTTGATTGTAGTTAACTGGACCAGTGATTGAAATCCCAACAGGAATACTCACCTGTGCATTCAATCCATAGTTGAATAAACGAACAACCGGAGCAATTGCCGGAGAACCTTGAACAACTGAATTACATGGAGCCAGAACTTCAGTCATACCTAAGTCGTTGGCCTGGGTTAAGCGAGGTTCAACCATAAAACGGAATGCTGAATTGGTTACTGCAAAATCCGTCCAACTTGAAACTGTGACCGCTTTGTAAAAAAATGTCTTATCGCGAATTGGGTTTTCATTTTGGTATGCAAAACTCACATTGGTTGTTCCAATTTGCCTTACACCCACATAGAAGGTACCAGAAACCGGAACTGCCGGACTCACAGGAATGGTATTCACACCAGCAACTGAATTGTAGGTTGGTGAGGTCCATAACAATACACCCGGCGTATCATTGGCATTGTCGTAAATTACAATCTGATAAGGATTACCTCCAGCGAAGAAATTAACGCCGACTTGATTTATTGAGTTTGAACCGGCTAATGGATACTTGGCCACAAAGTCACCTGAGTTTCCGTTGTAACCAACACCTCCAACAGGCGCAACGCCTGGTTCTGCATAAGCATAAGAGTTGAATGTTACCAATTGTCCAACCGTTTTCACATTGTTAGAATTGGTGCTGTCAAACGGCACAGATACTGTTACTAAATTACCACCGGCAACCGTAGGTGAGAATCCAGTGAAAGAAACAATCCTGGTAGCAGCAGGAGCAAGTGTATCAATGTATAAGGAATCGGCAAATGAATTTGCACCTGAAATATTCAACAGCACTTTCTGTCCAAACAAGGTATCAATACCTTCATTGGAAATATTTGCTCTAACCTCATGAGGAACTGCATAGGGAACTGGTAGTTTGCCGAATGTATAAACCTCAACCACTTTTGCATCCTTGAAGTTTACAATCGGGTTTCCTTCAAATGCGCCTCTGTAAGGAATTGCAGAAGAACGCGCATTGTTGTAAAGGTCGGTTGTAACCCCTGTACCCGAAGTTCCAATGTAATTGGAAGGAATGAATTGCGCACTAGCCTGGTTTAAAACTGCCGTGCCGGTATTCAAAAATGGAGAGCTTGCAATAATTGAATGTTGCTCATTTGGTGCTGCGGCTAAACGGAAACCTGCTGTAACATCATAAAAAGTAGTTACCCAAGCTACTTTAAACAAAGTCGGACTCCAGTAAGTATTGTAATCAAAACTGTTAATACCATTGGCTGGCGAACTGTTCCAAATTGCCACATGCTGATTAGCTGAACCAGTTCTATCAACCTGAATAAGATTGTTTTTGAAGCTGGTATTTGAAGTAGCTGCGGTATTGGTTTTGTAGAACCCGATGGTGGTTGGGTTTCCGTTAGGAGCAACCAATTGGTTACCACCAATGCGAATGGTATTGTGGTAGCAATTGAAAACCAACGGATTGGTAGTACCCTGATATTGAATACCAACAATACGGTTTGCAGTTGAGGTTGCAGTATCTGTAATTGCAATTAAGTTGTTGGTCATATTCAACACTGGAACAATTGCCGGTGCTGCAGCAGCAGGAGAAACAACCATTCCAAACAGGTTCAATGCTGTCGTATTGCCAAACACCCTAAACCTACCTATAAAATTCTTGTGTACGTTACCAACTGATCCTACCACATTCATGGTTAAAAACATGCCTTGAGGTCCAACGTTCAATGGCCCGGTAGTCAACATATTAATGGTGTTCCCAACAATAGTAAAGTTAAGAACTGCGCTTACCCCCATTCCCTGATTCGCCCAATTGGTAATCAGATTGTCCATTACAACAATATTGTTCATGGGATTTGCCAATGTACCTGCAATTTGCAGCGCACTTCTTCCTCCATTGATTTCACAATTGTAGATGCTATCGTTTTGGTTTCCGCTGGTAGCTGCTGAGGTTGAGAATTGAACATTCACACCTCCTGCGAGTGTAAAGGTATTGTTGATGAAATTAACATACCTAAAAGTGTTGTTACTAGCACCATTGATTAAGCGCATGGTAAATGAGGCCGAAGTAGTGTTATTCAAGTGCTGGAAGGTAAGGAACCTGTTTGTACCAATTCCCATTGGACGACCATCGATGGTTACATTGTCGGCACCTTGAAGGTTCAACAAAATAATACCTGATGTTAAAGTAGAAACTACTTTTTGAACGGTTGCAGTATCAGCAGGTTTGATGAGAATTGAAGTGTAAAGTGCGCCACCCGGAGCGCCTGATGAGTCGAGTGAACAACTGGCAATCTCAGTTGTGTTCGTGTGGATTGTGACTTCAATAGTACCGGTATGAGTACCGTTATTGACCGCGGTAAATGCCGCATTAAGTGTGGTGTAAGAGGCCGTTAATGTAGAGCCTCCACTGGAAATAACCGAGACTTGAGCGCTCAGTTTTCCGAGATAAACACTTAGAATTAAAAGGAGTAACAGTAGTGATTTCTTCATACGCATTAAAATATTTAAGTTCAATTTAGGCTTTATTACTGATAAAAATCAATTAAAAAAATTTTCATAGCTAAGTTTTACAGTTGAAATGTATTTATAAAGTAAAAATTAAACTGAAGCGGCAAATTATTACAAGTGAAACATTCACGGAATCCTTTGGCTGGCTGAAATTTCTGGCATAATTTTGCCCCATCGCATGCAACTGAATTTTAAAGAGTACGGCCAAGGAGAACCATTACTGATTCTTCATGGTTTTTTGGGAAGCTTGGATAATTGGCATACCCTTTCCGGTCGTTTTGGTGAACATTTTCACGTTTTCAATCTTGACCAACGAAATCATGGCAAGTCCCCCCATTTTTCAAGCCATACCCTGTTGGATATGGTAAACGACTTGCATGATTTTATCAGTTCAAATGGCTTAAATCAAGTGCGACTGATTGGTCATTCTATGGGAGGCAAGGTGGTGATGAAGTTTGCGCTTGAACATCCCCACCTGGTAAATAAATTGGTGGTGGCCGACATTGCCCCACGCAAGTACAAAAGAGGGCATGATGATGTTTTTGCCGCAATCAAAGCCGTTGATTTATCCCAAATTCAAACCAGGAAAGAAGCCGAAGAAGCCATGTTGCCTTATTTACCCGATTTTGGAGTAAGGCAATTTGTATTAAAAAATCTCGATCGAAAGGATGGTATTGGCTATGTTTGGAAAATGAATATGGAAGTATTGCTTCGTGATTACGATGAGGTTACCTCCGAAATTCAATCCGATATTCCATGTTTACTACCAACTTTGTTCCTAAAAGGTGGCAATTCAAGGTATGTTCAATCCCAAGATGAACCTTTGATTTTAAATTTATTCCCAAATGCAGAGTTCCAGGAAATTCCGAATACGGGGCACTGGCTGCATGCCGAGAAACCGGATGAGTTCTTTAAACTAAGTTTGGAATTTTTGAGTTAACGCAGTCGGATTCTTCTTCCGGCTTTTAGATTAGTGCCCACTTTTACTCTGTTAAGCCTGGCCACCTTTTTTGCACTCAATCCGTAACGAGCGGCAATTTTAGCTACAGTATCATTTTTGCGCGCTTTAACCGACTTTGGAGTTTTTGCTTTCAACCTTGCCGATTGAACCTCGTACAGGTGTTTGAAACAACCTTTGTCAATCTGAAAGGTATCGTTCAATAATGAACCAGATGGAAAATGGATAATTTTTGCCGGGTCTATCTTTTCTCCCTGGAAGCGTACTTCAAAATGCAAATGCGGGCCAGTTGATCTTCCTGTGCTACCTGCAAGTCCTATAATATCGCCTCCTTTTACAGGTTGACCCGGATAGGCCAGCAATTGCGAAAAGTGGGCATATAAGGTTTCCAGTCCATTGTTGTGCCGGATAAGGACAACATATCCGTAATCTGCACTGCGTTTGGCGATGCGCACCACCCCTTCAAAAGCTGCATAAACCGGATCGCCAACCTCCATGCGAATGTCGGTTCCGAAATGGAATTTGAGCCTCCTTCCCCATCGTCTGAATCCGAAATTTGAAGTAACATCACCAATGGCAGGCGGATGAAAAGCACAATCATCAAAATTGGCCAATACCAAATTTACGGTATCGGACATGTTTTTCACATCTACCCGATAAGGATTTATCGTAACTGTATCCCAACCCGAATAAAAATGGTGAGCAGGTGCGAAGGATGTATCAAAATAGAAATCGCGTGGACGAATAAAATCCCAATATTTTTCGGAAGGACTAACAACTATGGAATCAAATTCTTCGGATTCCTCATCTTCATCTTCCTCCAATTCTATAAAAACTGTTGAATCCGGTTGAAGTTCAAGTTCAGTTTGCGCCTTAAGTAAAGGCGAAAGAGACAAAAGGGAAATCAACAAATAAAACCTGAATCTCATGAAATCAATTAGGGGGTTAAAACCTCAAGGGCTCGCAATTTATCCCGATTTAACTGAGATTGCAGTTCTTCAATCCCGGAAAATTTCATTTCGTCCCTGAGTTTATCAACAAACGACACCCGTATGCTTTGATTATAAATGTCTTCAGTAAAATCAAAAATGTGGACTTCCATAGAGCGGCCTTTTTCCGGAAAGGTAGGATTGCTCCCAATATTCATCATTCCCTTAAAGCTATTTCCTTTCCAGCCTACTTTAACTGCATAAACGCCATCCTGAGGAACTAATTTGAAAGGGTTTCTCATTTGCAGGTTTGCTGTTGGAAATCCAATGGTTCGTCCCAATTGCTTTCCCTTTACAACAGTAGCAGTAATGCAATATTCTCTTCCTAAATAAGAAGTAGCAGTTTTGATTGAGCCTTTTAGCAAAGATTCGCGAATCTTGGTTGAACTAACCGAAATCTGGTCAACATCTTGTTCTGGAATTTCATCCACCTCAAAACCATAGGTTTTTGAAAACTCCCTGAGGTGGGAAAAACTACCTTCTCTGTTTTTACCAAACCGATGATTGTAGCCTATTACCAAGTGCGAGGTATTGAGTTTTTCAACAATAATGCTTCTGATAAAATCAAGAGAACTCAAATTGGAAAACTCAGGAGTAAAGGGAATGACCAACAAATGGTCAACTCCTTGGCTCGATAACAGTTCAATTTTCTCATCCAAATCGGTGAGTAAACTCAAGCCATGTGTTTCCGGAAAAAGCACCATACGCGGATGAGGCTCGTAGGTAATGAGCACCGTTTCTCTTCCGGTCCCGTTTTTCAGGTCGTTTAAACGTTTTATGATTACCTGATGAGCAACATGCACGCCATCAAATGTTCCTTGGGTAACTATGGCTTGATTGATTTTGCCAATTTCGTCTAAACTGCGGTAAACCATCATTTTTGCGAAAATAGGAAATGGAACTGGAGAAGCTGACAAAAACGATTCTCAGCTAAAAAAAAAGCCCCCGCCTTTCGACGGGGACCCTTTCTAACCTATGAAAACTCAAGCTACCCCTGCTTGATTTTACTTAATAACCACGGTCGAACGATTTTGTTTTACTTCTTTCTTCGGAATTTGAACAAAAAGGATTCCTTCTTTCAATTCTGCCGAAAGATTTTCAAAGTCGATATTCTCCGGAAGGGTGAAGCTGCGCGAGAATTTGCCATAGAAGTTTTCCACCAAATGGTATTTTTCTTCTTTTTTCTCTGATTCCAATTTGCGCTCTCCGCTAATGCTTAACACATTTTTCTCAATATCGATTTTGATTTCCTCTTTCTTGATGCCTGGCAATGCCATTTGAATCTCAAAGCGCGATTCACTTTCTACAACGTCCACGCGTGGGGTAAAAAACACATTGCGCTCAAATTTTCCAAGGCTGTCATTGAACAGCGAATCAAAAAGGCTATTGATTTGAGTGTTTACAAATTGGTCGCGGAATAATTCGCGGGCTGGATTGAATTTAATGAGTGTCATACATTTATTGGTTTATGGTTTGAATTGTTAAAAGTTTTAATTGATTAACACTCCTAATTTTTCAATTCCTGTACCAAGTGAAGAATTAAGCCATTTTGGCTTAAGATCTAGTTTTTGGCCCAATAAATAGCGACACTTTGTCTTATCTTTCTACATAAATGCGAATTTCATCGGTCAAACTGCGTGAAATAGATTGGCTGAGTTGATTCGATAATTCCTCTGAAGAAAAAATTCGACGATTGGCTTTGTTGAATTTCTCGCGCCATTCTTTAGAAACCTGAGGCAATTTATTGTCTCGTGGAAGTTCTGGATACAAATTGCTAACCGGCCCATTGAAAAAATAGCGTTCAAACTCATCCTTCTTTTCCAAGGCAATGACATCACTTGCAACAATTTGTCCAGTTTGAGTGGATACCAACTGATAAAACACCCGTGCATACACCCGATTCATTTGATAGTGACGAGCATATTTTACCTTTTTAAATCGTGTTACTGAATTTACCTGACCCACATTCGGACCGGGAACTGTTTCGGTAAACGATTCATAAGCCTCAACGGAATCAATGGCCAATGGATTTCTGTCCATGTTCCATTCACTCCAAGCAGTCATCAACACATATTTCAACCCAATTAGTTTACCTGCCTTTGCTGCTGTTTCAGGATCTACTAATCCACTCATGCCCAATTGCTGCTCCTGAAGCATCCGCTCCAAAGTGCTGCGATCAACCACCTTTAAAAAAGGACTTTTCCCTTTTACCAAACCTGCCACAATATCCTGATAAAGTTTATTGTCGAAATCGCGGTGCCTGGTTTGATTTTGAACAGGAAGAACGCCCAATCCTACACTGGCCTTTCCCAAAGCAGCTTCGCGCAAGGCTGAAACATTTTTGTAGGTTTTATCTTGAAGATATACCTTATCAAAGTTGCGATACGCTTCTTTGAAGTTTTCCTGATCAAGCATCTTTACCCCCATTTGATACATGGGCTCAAGAATGGAATTCATGCGCAAAACACTGGCATCTTTGTAGCCGGGTTCTATTTCGCCAATTTCGGTAAACTTCTTTTCGGCGACGTCGTATTTATTTTCTTTCATCAGGTTCAAACCATCCTCGTACAATTTGCCAATGTATTCATTTTTGATATCCGAATACACTTCATCGTACATGGTTGGCCATTCCAAATCCACGCCCACTGCTTTTATTTTTTCGTAGTATTTTTTGTTTGATAAATACTGACGAACCGCATCTCCCGAACGATTTTCAACCACGTATTTACCAAAGGTTGAAAATTTGGATGTCAACACGTTGTTTCCTGATTTCTTGAGAGCCTCTCTGGCTTCCAAATTGGAAGGATTGGCCAACAAAGCATTGTAAAAATAAGTAGCGGCATCATCGTAATTGCCTAGCAAATACAATTCTGTGCCTTTTTTGGTGTACTGCTTAGAAGGGTTACAGGCACCAAAAATCAATAAAATACCAAGTGCAAAAGCTAGGTTTTTCATACGCTTACATTTTTTCAGGCATTCCAATTCCCAACAAGGAACCTCCATGCCTGATTACCCTACCCACGCTATCACAAAGAACGAGCCTAAATGCTCTTTGCGCAGGATTTTCTTCTTTCAAAATGGAATGGTCGTGGTAAAATTGATTGTAACTCTTTGCCAAATCAAACAAGTAATTACAAACAACACCCGGACTCATTTCCCGCGCTGCCTCTGCAACCACAAGCGGATATTGGTACAAATTCTTAAGCAGGTTTTTCTCGGCTTTGCTAACCGATATACTAGAAGCTTCAAAGGAAGTCTCTAATCCGGCTCCGTTTCTTAAAACAGAGCGAATCCGGGCATGAGTATATTGTATGAACGGACCAGTATTACCTTGAAAATCAATTGACTCAGCTGGATTGAAAAGCATTTTCTTCCTTGGATCAACCTTCAACAAGAAATATTTCAAGGCTCCCATGCCAATCAAATGGAACAAATCTGCCTTAGCTTCCTCGGTTAATCCTTCAGTTTTTCCCAAGGCCTCCGTAGTTTCTCCGGCTGTTTGAACCATTTCCTGAATCAAATCATCGGCGTCAACCACTTTACCTTCCCTGCTTTTCATTTTTCCATCTGGCAATTCCACCATGCCATAACTCATGTGGTAAATGCCTTCGGCGTATGGTTTATTCAATTTTTTAAGAATCAATTGAAGCACTTTAAAGTGGTAATCTTGCTCGTTTCCAACCACATAAACCGACCTGTTATAAGCGAAATCTCCAAATTTCAACTCGGCAGTTCCCAAATCTTGGGTAATGTAAACCGAAGTTCCATCGCCCCGCAGGAGCAATTTCTGATCTAATCCATCCTCGGTTAAATCAACCCAAACCGAGCCATCTGCTTTCTTAAAGAATACGCCTTTATCCAGTCCTTCCTGCACCAGTTCTTTTCCAAGTAAGTAGGTATTGGATTCGTAATAAAACTGGTCGAAGTTTACGCCCAACTTGGTATAGGTTTGGCCAAATCCATCGTACACCCAGCCATTCATGGTTTTCCAAATCTGAATGGTTTCTTCATCGCCGGCTTCCCATTTTCTTAGCAAATCCTGAGCCCGTTTCATGGATGGCGTAGATTTACCTGCCTCCTCTTCACTCATTCCGGAAGCAATCAGTTGCTCTTTTTCAAGCTTATTCTGCTTTTCAAAAACCACATAGTATTTTCCAACCAGGTGATCGCCTTTGATTCCAGAACTTTCCGGTGTTTCACCATTGCCCTGCTCCAACCAGGCAAGCATGGACTTACAAATATGAATGCCCCTGTCGTTAATCAGGTTGCATGATTTTACTTCAAACCCGTTGGCTTTTAATATTTGAATGATGGAGTAGCCTAAGAGGTTGTTCCGAATATGGCCTAAGTGTAAAGGCTTATTTGTATTGGGCGATGAATATTCAACCAAAACCTTTTGCTGATTGCCGCTTTGATTGCTTCCAAATTCGGGCAATTGTGCCTCGTTTTGCAGAAACTGAATCCAGAATTCGGCTTTAACAACCAGGTTTAAAAATCCCTTCAACACTTCAAATGATTGAATGGGAGCACCTTGTTGAATAAGGTATTCGCCAATTTGCTGGGCTGTTTGTTCGGGAGATTTCCGGGTTGTTTTCAGGTAAGGGAAAACCACAAATGTATAATCGCCTTCGTAATCATCGCTGGTTTTTTCAATGGCAATGGAATCAGATGAAATTTCGGCCTTGTACAAATCAAGAAAGGCCTGTGCAATATATTTTTTTAGTTCGTTTTGAATCATGTTTTTGTTGTAATAATAATTGGGATGGCTCATTTAAAAGGACTGTCTTTTTCTTTGGAAACAGTCTTGTAAACCAATGAATCAACCCAGCGAGGTAAGAACTTATTGAGCCAAAAGGTAAGTTTTCCTTGAAGGGTTAATATGCGCTCTTCACGTCGTCGGACAACCATACTTACAATTTCTTCGGCTACTGCTTCAGCTGGCATGAGTTTGCTTTCGTCGAATGGACTTTCAGCCTGTGATTTTCCATCTTTGTTCAAGGCCGTATTGCGGATGTTTGAGGCGGTATATCCCGGACAAATCACGCCAACATGCAAACCTTTGTGCAGGTTTTCAATACGCAAGGCTTCCATAAAGCCATTCATGGCAAATTTGGACGCTGAATAACCTGTTCTTCCGGGAAGACCTTTGATTCCGGCAATGGAGCTCACGCCCACAACCGAACCTTGCTCCTTCAGCAAATAAGGCATGGCGGCATGGGTACAATACACGGTTCCCCAGAAATTTATATCCATTACCTGTTTAATAACCGAAATACCGGCTTGGTCAAACAAAGCACGCATGCTAATTCCCGCATTGTTAATTAACACATGAATAGTTCCAAACTGCCCAATTGCAGATTGGATTAAGGTATTGCATTCCTCTTCCTTGCTCACATCGCAACTAACCACCAAGGTTTCTGCTCCTGCAAGCTTACACTTAGCAGCAACATCATTTAGCTTTTCCCTGTTACGGGCAGCCAAAACCAATCTGCATTTTCTAGCGGCAAATGCATACGCAGAGGCCTCACCAATTCCTGATGAGGCCCCCGTTATAATGACAACTTTATGGGTTAAGTCCACTACTTCTTCCAAATAATCGGGGTTCCAATGGCCGGAATTTCCGGATAATCAATTTCCATTCCATCCAAAGCTTCTTCAATTGCTTCTTCCAGGTAAACTGCCGTTGCCATAGCTTCACTTTGCCAGCTATCATCAATAGCACCTTTGTAAACCAACTCGCGTTTACGGTTAAACAAAAATACCTCCGGATTTACTGTTGCACCGAAAGCTTTCGCCAAATCCTGGGTTTCATCTTGAAGAAAAAGAAAATGACGGTCGGCAAGCTTGTACAATTCTGCTGCTTTTACCATGTTTTCAAAGCTATCCATGGGCGATTGCTCTGCATCGTTTGAATTGATTCCAACAATGGCCAGATTGTCTTCTTCGTATTTTTCAAACAAATTCAACAGGCGCTGTGCATAGGCTTTAGAGATTTCAGAACTGTTGCACGTAAATACCACCGCAAGCGCATACTTGTCTGCGTAATCGTAGTTGGTATAGTAATTTCCATCGAATCCTTTGAGCCGGAATTCAGGCAGTTTATCTCCGATTTTTAACATGGCCAGCAAAATTTTGACTGGCAAATTAAACAAATGATAGCTTTTGCACAAAACTGTTCCTTTGTGTATTGGCAATCTGTTATGTAGTTTCGCCCAAAATGAAAATAATTCCTGTTTCCGCTTCGGCTCATATCCGCGACTTTTTGGATGTGCCTCGCAAATTGTACAAGAACGATCCCAACTGGGTTTCAGCCTTAGACAATGATATTGAAGATGTTTTCAATCCACAAACCAATGTGCTTTTCTCAGATGGAGAGGCGCAACGCTGGATTTTGAAATCTGAAAACGGACAGCTCATTGGGCGCATCGCTGCTTTTTTTAACAGAAAATTTTTCAACGACAAAGAAGCCAAAACGGGTGGAATGGGCTTTTTTGAATGCATTAATGACTCAAATGCTGCCAAAATTCTTTTTGATACCGCCAAAGATTGGTTGGTTTCAAAAGGAATTCAACAGGCTGACGGTCCAATCAATTTTGGTGAAAAAGACAAATTCTGGGGTTTATTGGTTGATGGTTTCAAAAATCCATCCTATCAAGAAAACTACAATCCTCCCTATTACAAAGAATTGTTTGAAGGCTACGGGTTCAAACTTCATACCGAACAAACCACTTCTGAAATTACCTACGCTGATTTCAATTACGAGCGCTTTTCACGCCTTTCTTCCCGCGTTTTGAACAACCCGGCCTATAAGTTTGAACACTTCAAAATGGCTGAACTGGAGCGCTTTGCCGGCGATTTTATCCATATTTACAACCTGGCCTGGGCATCGCGGAAAGATTTTGTTCCAATTACCCGAGAACGCATCGAAACCACACTTCGCTCGCTTAAACCAATTTTGTTGGAAGATGCAATCTGGTTTGCCTATGCCAATGACGAACCTGCCGGTTTTTATGTAAATGTGATTGATGTGAATCAAATCTTCAAACACCTGAAAGGAAAAATGGGCATTTTAGATAAACTCAAATTCCTTTGGTTCCGCCAATTTGGAGATGTAAACCGGGTTCGCGGCATTGTATTTGGGGTTATTCCACGTTATCAAAATTTGGGAATAGAAACCGGAATGATTATGAAATTCTACGAATCGATGCGGAAACATCCGAAATTAAAATCTGCGGAACTGTCATGGATTGGTGATTTTAACCCAAAAATGCACTCCTTGTTTCATTCACTCGGCGCCAAAACCAGTAAAATTCATTACACTTACCGTTTAATTTTTTAAGATGAAACGCCTGCTTTTGCTCCTGATTCTTTTGCCACTTTTCACTCCCGAATCCCATGGGCAACAGGCTTATCGCATAAAAAAACGCTCCAATTACAACAATCCGGAACTTCCTAAAGTAGATGGAACCGATATTTGGAACGATTTAACCGGCTGGCACGATCCCCGCAACAACAAAGAATACATCATCGCCGGTAGCACCGATTCCATTTACTTTTTCGACATCACCAATCCTGATTCCATGGTATTGTTACAGGTTAGAGGTGGTGGATCGGTTTATGCCAAAAACCGCGATTTTGAAGTGTACGACCATTATGTGTATTGCGTTTCCGACCAAGCTTTTGGAGCAGGTGCCCTACAGGTATTTGATTTGAATTTCCTTCCCGATTCGGTGCACGAAGTTTACCATTCGGATGTGTTGGGAAAATTCACACATACTGTTTTTATCGACAAGCCTAGCAAACGCTTGTACATGCCCATGAATAGCAAAGCCTCAGGCTTTTCGGCCTTGGATGTGCTAAGTCTTGATAATCCGGAACAACCTGCTTTCCTTATGAAATTGGATGTTCCCCAAAAACCGGGTGGTGGTTTTCTGTTTTCCCGGGTTCACGAAATGTATGCCCGAAATGATACTGCTTACTTGAGTTGCGAGGATGCAGGGCTTTTTATTTTTGATCTCAGAAATCCAAATCAACAACAACTTATAGGAAGCATTACCTCCTATCCCGACCGTGGCTATAACCACAGTTCCTGGCTGGATTCAAGCGGAAGATACCTCATGTTTACAGATGAAAACATGGGACTCGATATCAAAATTTACGACCTCAAAAACATGAGCGACCCGGTTTTTGTAAGTCAGTTTAATTCTAGCACGCTGGCCATGCCTCACAATGCGTATTGGTTGAATGATTTTGCCTGGGTTTCTTCTTACCACGATGGTGTAGTTGTTTACAATATCCGTAATCCTGCTAATCCCGAAAAAGTAGCTTGGTTTGATACGCATTATGAAGTTCCCGAATTGTATGGTGGCTACAAAGGTTGCTGGGGCATTTATCCCTATTTGCCATCAGGAAATATTATTGCCAGCGATCTCACCACCGGAATTTGGGTTTTAACTCCCGAAAAAGACTTGCTTAGTGCCCCAAAAATTCAATCCGAGCAACTCGCTATTCAACTCTATCCCAACCCAACATCCGCACAACTTAGCATTCAGGGCTTACCTGTAAGCTCAGAAAAAACCAAAGTTTCGGTTTGGTCTACGTTGGGCAATTTTGTGATGCAAACGGAAATTGAACCCAATCAAACCCAATTCCAATTGCCAAACCTGCCCGAAGGCATTTTTATTCTTCATATGCAAACCGAAAAAGGGCTGGTGGTAAAACGTTTCCAAATCAAGCATCCATGAAAAGGCTAGCACTTTTTGTACTGGTAATTTCAATTTTTTCTTGGACACAAACCA
Organism: Bacteroidia bacterium; assembly: GCA_023151275.1. GTDB lineage: Bacteria > Bacteroidota > Bacteroidia > UKL13-3 > UKL13-3 > CAISCU01. The sequence goes on from JAKLJI010000001.1 coordinate 639,577, forward strand.
AAGCGCAAAAAGCTTTCCAGTTGCGGGAACTCGGGCATTGGAACAATCCTACACTTCCTCGCAACGACAATTACCAAATCTGGAATGATTTAACGGGTTATGTAGATCCTATTACCAAAAAGGAATACATCATCATGGGAAGCACCGATTCAATTTACTTTTTTGATGTGAGCGATCCCGCAAACATTCGACTCTGTGATGTGGAAGATGGCAAATCAAAACAAATGGTAAACCGCGATTACGAATGCTACCGGAACTACGTGTATTGCGTTAGCGACAACCGAAATCCGGGAAGCCTTCAGGTATTTGATTTGCGTTACCTCCCCGATTCGGTGCACAAAGTTTACGATTCCGACTCCCTTTCGTTCAATACCCATAGCATTTTTATAGATTCTGCGTCAAAGCGCCTTTACCTATGCATCAATCGCCTCAAATCCGGTGGCGTTGCCGCCATGGATATCATGAGTTTGGAAAATCCGGAAAGGCCCCAATGGATTGGCCGTCTTCAGGTGCCAACCTTTGGCGATGGTTCCGCATCCTTCAGAAATGTGCATGAGGTTTTCGTAAGAAACGATACCGCATATTGTTCGGTTGAATACAATGGCTTGTACATTTTTGATTTACGCGACCTCAAAAAACAACAACTTCTTAGCATCATCAAAGATTATCCGCAAAACGGATACAACCACAGTTCATACGTAAATGCAGCCGGAAACTTGCTCATGTTTACCGATGAAATCCCGGGTGGATTGGACATAAAATTGTTTGATATCAAAGAGATTTTTAGTCCAAAATTTGTGAACTCCTTCCACTCTACCGACAATGCCACAGCCCACAATGCCTGGTTTGTTGGTCAGGAAGCCTATGTATCTTACTATCAGGATGGCTTTTATATATTTGATATCAGCAATCCCTTGGATGTAAAAACAAAAGCCTGGTTTCATTCGCATCCCTGGCCGGTTGAAAGCTACGACGGTTGGAAAGGCTGTTGGGGAGTTTATCCCCTTTTCCCCTCCGGAAACATTGCCATTAGCGACATGGGCGAAGGATTATTCTTACTAAAAAGAGATTCAAGTATCACAGGTCTAAACGAGAAAAGTATCCCCAAAGACCTAAGAATTTGGCCAAATCCTTCCAAAAACGGACGTTTCAATTTGGAAATTCCCAATGAAGCCGGACAATTGGAATCAATTGAAATACGCGATTTCCAAGGAAAGCTGCTTTTGCAAAAACGCATTTCTGAGGCTACCTTTGACCTCGATTGCAGTTTCCTGAACTCCGGTTTTTACCTTATCGAATTAAAAACAGAACGGCACAGGTTTTGCAAAAAAATTCAACTAATCCACGAGTAAACTCTTGAAATCACTGCTGAAGAATTTTCTATTTCTACTTCTCCCGGTTTCGCTTTTTGCGCAAAATCCGGATATCCCTTCCAACAAACAAATTGAATACCCTACTCAATATGCCTCCATCCATACCATTCGCCGTGGCTTGAATTGGAGCTACGAGGACACCTCCATGAACCAAAACCAAGTGTTCAGCCCGGTTTTCCGAAACTACCTGGCCATCCAGGATTTGGGGTTTATTGGTAGTCCTTCCGAAAACAAAATCTTCGACCTCAACCGCCAAAGCGGATTCAATCTTTGCGCAAATCCTTATCAACCCTATTTTAAAACAGCAGCGCAAACCCAATACATCAATACAAAAAGGCCTTATGCAGATTTCAATTACGCGCAGGGACCCAATGCCTTGCTTTATTTAGATGGAAAATTCTCCTTAAACCTCAATCCGCGGTTTAATGTAGGTGCTGATTTTTCACGTATCACCCAAGAAGGATTTTACCTCCGTCAATACAGCTCCGAGTATTTCACACGCTTACATGCCAATTACCAAAGCAATAACAAGCGCTTTATTCAATTGTATAGCTTCAATTGGAACCGGGGCGTTCATGATGAAAACGGCGGCATCACCAGCGACTCCTTATTTGAAACCCTAACCGGTACCAACAAAAGTGTACCCGTTTACTTAAGCAATTCCCAATCGCGCTTCAAACACCAGGAATTTGAAATCAGCTCAATAATAAACCTGGGACCAAAACAATATACCACCGGCGACGACGGGGATAGCTCCTATGTCATTCGTCCATTGGCCTATTTCATCCATCAAATCAACTGGGAAAAACAAGGCTATTTTTTCGACAATGGTGGCGATTCTGCCTTTTTTCTTCCAGCTTGGAATCTGGTTCAATCCAATACCTACAGCGATTCCGTTAACCTCAACAAATGGACCAACCGCTTTGCATTTGGAACCTGGCGCAACAAGGAAAATGCATCCTGGTTTGCCGAGGCTGGCATTAGTTTGCAAAACCTCAAAATTCTGCTAACCGACCAAAGCCGTAACGAGTACAACCTCATTGCCGATGGCGAATTGGAGCGTAATCCCAAAAGCAAAACCGATTACGGCTTCAGGGGTAAAGCCCAACTTACCCTGCTGGGATACAATGCCGGCGATTTCAACCTCCAAGGCAGAGCAAGTTTCCAGGCATTTGGTTGGCAATTGGAAGGCGGAATTAGCAATTTCCTTTACAAACCTGACCAGGTTTTGCTTCAATTTCGCTCAAATCCTTACCTGTGGTCTAACGATTTCAATAAAATCAATGTAAGCCAACTTGAGGCAGTACTTAGAACAAAAGCTTACCGCCATAATTTTGAGGTAAAATTCCAATCCTGGCTGCTTACCAATTGGGTGTACATAGATTCAGATCGCCTTCCTAAGCAAAATAGCGGTGCAATTCCTGTTACCAGTTTACAGGCTTCAAAAACCTTTCAGGCCGGTTTCTTTTTGGTGGATGCACGTTTGGCCTTGCAAAATTCCGGCTCCGATAAGCTAAGACTACCCGCTTTTTCGGGTATGACACGCTGGTATGTGAAAGGCCAATTGTTCAAAAAAGCTCTACACTTTAGTTTGGGAGTCGAACTCCGCTATTTCAGCGAGTACTATGCCAATGCCTGGAATCCTGCAACAAGGCAGTTCTACCTGCAAAACAATCGCCAGATTGGCAACTATCCACTCGTCGATGTTTTTGTAAGCGGCGAAGTAAAAAAAGCCATCCTGTTTGCCAAGTTAGAACATGCCAATATGGACTTATTCTCTCTCAACGGCTATTACTTTACCCCCTCGCATCCGCTGCCCATTCGCGCCCTTCGCTTGGGCTTAAGGTGGAGAATGTACAATTAAAAAACTGAAGGCTTGTTGACTGATTCAAAGCCTATACTCCTTTCAAATTAACCTGGGCGTGTGCCCTTGGCTAAGGAAACTTTATACTTCAATCAAATCTAATACAGCCAAGGCCACCGGGCTGTACACTCCTACTCGCCCTTAACAAATCCCGCAGGCTGCAAGGTGCTTTGCCGGGCTTCCTCCGGTCGCCGGCCCTTCACCGCAGCCTTCAGGGCTTTGCTAAGGTCGGGTATCCGCTCCCATCCCGCACGCAATTCGCGTTTCAGATTCAAGCAATTCTTCAATCCAGCTTCTTTCAATTTTCTTACGTACCTTAGATTCGTCTCAAAACACCAAACCCATGAAAACCCTGAGCTTAATTTTCACCTTCGTCTTCCTATTCCAAATCAACCAAACTAAGGCCCAAGCTCCCCAAACAGATTCCCTTCCTGCTAACCCGAATTACGATGAAAATCTGGCCAAAAAACTAGGGGCAGATGCCTTTGGAATGAAAAAATACAAGCTGGTCATCCTCAAAACCGGCGCAACTACCAGCACCGACAAATCCCTCATCGAAAAGAGTTTCAATGGGCATATGGAAAACATCAACCGCTTGGTTAAAGAAGAAAAATTAATTGTAGCTGGTCCGCTTAGCAAAAATGAAAAGACCTACCGCGGAATTTTCATTTTTCAAGGAGTGGAAACAAACGAAGAACTTCAAAAAATACTGCAAACCGATCCTGCCATAGCAGCTGGCTTTCTCGACTTTGAAATTTACACTTGGTATGGATCTGCCGCATTACCCGAGTACTTGCCCATTTCAGATAAAATTTGGAAGTCCAAACCCTGAGAACATCCCTTTGCATAATAACAGGTTCAAATTTTTCAATTCTATTACCAACACTCACATTGAACACCACCATTTCAACGCATACCCAAGCCCAAATCAGGAATTACCTGAATGAATTGCCTCAACCTAAAAAAGATTCTATTGAGCAACTTTATTCCTGTATCCTAAGCCAAAATCCTGAAATAGTTATCAGCTTTAGTGATGGAAAAAACGCTGAGGGAAAAATAGTCACCAATCCAAGCATTGGATTTGGGCAAACTCAACTTGCCTATGCCGACGGCACAACCAAAACTATTTTCAAGGTAGGAATCAGTGCAACCAAAACAGGAATATCAATTTACTTTATGGGCTTAAGCGATAAAAATTTCCTCAAAAACAGATTTCAATCCCAATTGGGCAAAGCCAAAATCACCGGATATTGCATTGCTTATAAAAGCTTGGATTCTGCTCAAGTTGATTTTTTACTCGCTGAAATACTTGCCTTTCTTAAATAAATTGATGTTTTCTTTTTCTAACCACATAAAATTATGGCATACATTAAACCGGAATTAACCAGCCTGGCATTGTAGAATTGTTATTTTACAAATACTCAACTGGCAATGCTTTGTCCAATTTGGCTCAAACCTTATTGCTCGGAAAATCGCCCTTGAATTCTGGCGAACGCGAATTAATTGCGGCTTATGTCTCCCACCTCAATGCCTGTGAATTTTGCCATTCCTCGCATGCGGCGGCTTGCAATGTCCATCTTGACGATCAAGGCAAACTCATTTCGGAGGTAATTACAAACCTTGAAACCGCAAATCTCCCTGCCAAAATGAAAGCGTTGCTAAAAATTGCAGCCAAAGTTCAGGAAAGCGGAAAACGAGTAAGTACAAATGAGGAAGAAATACACGATACTGTGCTTATTGCCGCAGCTTTTTGCATGTTCAACAGATATGTAGATGGCCTAGGGGCTTCATCTGCCAGTCCGGAAGAATATGCCGAAATGAGCAATCGCATGTCGAAAGGCTACAAAATGCCCCCGCGTTTTTTAAAAAACCTGGTCTTGAAATTGATGCGAAAGCGCCCAACCAATCCTTGAACAACAAGGAATACCTGCTCAGTTTATTTACCCGGATAAATTAACTCATCCACCCGCTCAATGGTAAGCGGTTTTTCAATGCAATCCACAACAAAAGGATAATCCTTGCAACGCAAATAATCTGAGTTGGTAATGGTTGTACACAATAAAATTACCCGTATTTCAGAATCAACCAACTTACTCAATTCATCCAGGAAACGCCACCCATCAAACATGGGCATGGTTAAATCCAAAAACAGAATCTCCGGTGTATGCATTCCACTTTGTAGACGTACCAAAGCCTCCTGAGCACTCAAATAATCTTCAACCTGAATATTTGGATCGAACTTATTAAACAGACGCTTATTGACGAAGTTGTTAATCGGATCATCATCTACCAGCATTACCAAGTTTGGCCGCTTACCGGGTGAATAAAACATTTTCCGCTCAGAAAACGACTTGAGTGAGTAAATCACATTGTTCAATTGATGCACAACTTCATTCAATTGACTTGAAGATAGTTTCAAATTTGCTGTTAACTCTTTCAACTCCTTGGCATCTACTTGCTCATCATCCAATAAAGCAGATAATCCCATAATGTTAGCTACAGGCAACCTCAATGCATGGGATGTCAAATACCCAAAATCACTAAGGCGTTTCTGCAATTCAATCAATTGATTCTGGATGCTCATCCGATGACTTACATCGTAAACAAACATTAAAAATCCAGATTCCTGACCATCTACAAAGCGGTTTACATGAATTTCAACCCATTTGGCATCCGCACCTTTGCAAGTCAATTGAACCTCCTGAAATAGGCGACTCTTTTCGCCCAACAAAAGTAATTCTTGAAATAATTCGCGTGGATAATGAATTAAAAAGGTAATCGACTTATTCAACAATTCAAGCCTATGAAATCCCAAAAGCTCACTCAATGCCTGATTGCAATCTTTAATTACTCCGGCTGCCGAAACAAAAACAATAGGCTGAGCAGAATTTTGAAAAGGTGCTGGAATTAACATCGAAACAATCAGTATTTATTGGCAATATAGACGGAATTCCCGCTCTTTTCTTTTAGATTTTTCTGATTTTAATAGCAAAAATAAGAGGTCATTTTACCCCAAATTCATAAAAAAAGAGGTTGCTTGTATTAAGCAACCTCTTTTTAGGTTAAAGCTCTACTTGAATTAGCGAATAGCTGCTTCAAACAATGGGTTTTTGAAGAAACGGAAGAATTCCATATCGTCTTTTGCCATGTTACGCACTTTTCCATTCATAGATACCGCACGAGCTAAGTTTGTGGTTAACACATCTTGGTTATTCATGCGAGCACCGGCAATGGCGCGCAAGTAGTAGTGCTCCCAGCTCAAATTATCTGGATTCATATTGTCAATAGCCACTTTTGCACCATTGGCATCTCCATTCAACAAACTGGCAAGCGCCGTGTTGAAATCGGTTTTGTTTGATTTTTGGAACAAGCTTACAGCTAATGCATAATTGCCTTTTTTCACCGCAAATACACCCAAATTGTAATAAGTATTTTCACCTGCACTAAGTGCTTCGTTGTACAAACGCTCAGCTGCTGCCAAATCGCCGTTTGCACGAGCAACTGCGCCTTGGTTAGCAAGAACTTTACCGTTTTTAGGACTGATAGCTGCTGCTGAATTCAACAATTGACCAGCATCTGCCAATTTACCTTGTTTAATTTTCAAAGCAGCAAGTTCATTTAAACCTTTCCACTCTGATGCATTACGTGAATTGTATGCAACCAAAGCTTCTTCTTTTTTGGTTTCGTCGCTTGAAATGATGGCCAAGTGATACAACTCATCGTTGCTTAACTGGTCATATTTTCCATAGAAATTCATCAAATCAGCTTCGGTTTTGAAAGGTTTTGAACCCAAAACAACTAGCTCAGAACGACGCAATTTAGGGAGGATAGTTTCAGTAGCCTTTTTCCAAGAAGCTTGGTAATCAGCACGCAATTTAGCTTCACGCTCATCGTCGCTTAATGATTTGTCATTAATTACAGCAATCATGGCGTCTTTATCAGCCAAATTGCTGTTAGAAAGTTCAGTTGCAAAACCAGCCCAATCTTCAGCAAGCATATAGCCCATTGCAAAGTTTGAATCGTTTGCTTGTGAGAAACCTAGTTTTTTCAATTCTTTTTTGAAGAATGCAAAAGTAGATTCTGAACGACCTTTTGAAAGGTTGTTATTGCGGTCCAATTCTCCATCAGGTGAAGCAGTAGCATTGATAGAAATTCCTTTGATAATCCAGTTTGGATCTTTTTTCAAGGTGTTTTTCAACTCAGCAATTTGCTTTTTGTTGTCAACCAATTTACCTTGTTTGAATGCCGGATTGAATTTAGCAACATCCATTGGGAAATAGATGGATACTGATTTTGAAGTCAATTCTGGCTTGTAGTTATCACCCATCATATACACTTCATCTTTGAATTGAACCAAAGAAGCAGTTGTGATAGTACCCTCAACCATGATGGTATCCGAAACCGGAATATTGTTACCGTTGTAAGTGAAACGAGGAAACAATTTCACTCGTTTCATGTCGGCTGTGTAAGGAATTTTATCCGAATAAGACAATTTACCACCCAATTTGGCATCTAAAGTTGCATCGGCATCAACTGTAGCTTTATTGCCTTTAATGGTGATTGATTTCAAGGCTATTTCTTTTCCTTCAGCAGTTTTGAGGTAGGGCTGAAATGTAACAACCGACTTGGCTTTAATTGATTTTGGAGGAACGGTACCGCTGATAACAACCGATACAGAATCACCTCTCATCTCAAGTGGGTCTGGAGTTACTGAGTACATGTTGCGGGAGAAATTGTTAAATTTTGTGGTGCAATTATAGTTTATTTGACATTTGCAACCTAAAAAAATTCGCTTTGTACATCATCAAAATCAAAGGAAAAGCTAAGATTCCTGACTATTTACAGGTTAGAGACGATAACTTCACATTAATCTGTTACACCAGAACCGACCGCCCTGAAAAAGCCTTGGAAAAATGCGGCTTAGCTGCTCATGTTGAGTACATTAAATCGGTAATGAACGAAATTCCGTTCGGCAAGATGACTAAAATTAATCTGCAATGAGTAACAACCAAACCATTATTCGTTTGGAAGGAGTTAGTATCTTCCAACAAGACAATTTGGTTCTTTCTGAAGTAAACCTTCAAATTGCTCCTGCCGAGTTTGTTTACCTTACAGGAAGCACTGGTAGCGGAAAAAGTAGCTTACTGAAAACCCTTTACGGCGAATTGAAGCTTGAACGCGGACTTGGCGAGGTTGCTGGCTACCACTTAGATACTTTAAAAAAGAAAGATATTCCCTTTCTGAGAAGAAAGTTGGGAATCATATTCCAGGATTTCCAATTGCTTTTTGATCGCAATGTGGCCGAAAACCTGTTCTTCGTGCTTAAAGCAACCGGATGGACAAACCCCGACGAAATGGCCGCTCGAACTGAAGAAGTGCTCAACTTGGTTGGACTTGGTTCCAAACTACATAAAATGCCTTTTGAACTGAGTGGCGGAGAGCAACAACGTTTGGCAATTGCTCGTGCATTGATAAACAAGCCGGCACTCATTCTTGCAGATGAACCAACGGGTAATCTCGACCCTCAAACCAGCGAAGACATTCTGCAACTTTTGCATTCACTTATCCATCAAGGAACTTCGGTACTCATGGCCACTCATGATTTCCGTGTGATGGACCGTTTTCCGGCACGAACCATTCGCTGCCAGGAAGGAAAAGTAATTGAGATGTAATCTCCCCAACAATGCATAAAAAATGCCGGCACAAGTTGTGCCGGCATTTTTGTTTGTGGTTATTTTGGCTTAGTTTACTACCCAGGTTTCATTTCCTGCAATTAATTTATCCAAATTAGGCGCGCCTTTCAGCTCCTTGATGTGGTTAATTTGATCGTTGAACAAATGATCATAGGAAGCCTTATCCGGATTCACATAGAACACGCCGAATGGACGTGGGAAATGTCCTTCCACTTCCGGATCATCATAAAAACGACTAAGCAAAGTGGCTTTCACCAAATCATATTCATCGTGAATCCATAGGTCATTTGCTGAAACATCACTTAAGTTAACAATAACCGGTTTGAATCCATCCAGCTTGATACCTTTATCATTGTTCTCGCCAAAAACAAGTGGTTTTCCATGCTCCATAAACAAGGTTTCCAATTTCTTGGTTCCTTTCTCTGTAAACACTTCAAATGCGCCATCGTTAAATACCGAGCAGTTTTGGTAAATCTCTACCAAAGATGTTCCGGTATGTTCATAGGCTCTGCGAATCATTGCTTGTTGATGCTTAGGGTCACGGTCCATGGTACGAGCCACAAAAGTTGCATCTGCACCCAAACTCAAAGCCACTGGATTAAACGAATAATCCACGCTACCATAAGGTGAAGATTTGGTAACTTTTCCTTTTTCAGATGTTGGTGAATACTGACCTTTTGTCAAACCGTAAATTTGGTTATTGAACAACAGTACATTCAGGTCGATATTCCTTCTCAGCATGTGAATGAAGTGATTGCCACCAATCGACATGGAATCTCCGTCGCCGGTTACCATCCAAACGCTTAGTTCAGGGCGCGATGCCTTTAAACCAGTTGCAATTGCTGCAGCACGTCCGTGGATGGAATGCATTCCATAGGTATCCATGTAATAAGGAAAGCGCGATGAGCAACCAATTCCTGATATGAATACAAATTCTTCTTTGGGTCTTCCCAAATCAGGCAAAACCGTTTGAACCTGCTTCAGAATAGAATAATCGCCACAACCCGGACACCATCTTACTTCCTGGTCAGAAACGAAATCTTTTGAGGTTAATTTATTATCTACAACGTCCATTTGATTTTTTGTTTAAGGGTTGATCAGGCAAGTATTTCTTTGATTTTGGCTACCACTTCATTGGCCATAAAAGGTTGGCCCTGAATTTTGTTGTATGGAATTGCATCAACATAGTATTTATCACGAATGATTTTTACCAATTGACCATTGTTCAATTCGGGTACAACCACAGTTTTGTATTTCGACAGCAATTCGCCCAGGTTTTTAGGGAACGGACTCAAGTAGCGCACATGGGCATGTGCAACACTGTAACCTTCACGCTGAAGCATTCCGGCTGCAGTTTTCAATGCACCATAAGTTCCACCCCATCCCAACATCAATAAATCACCTTGTTCAGGACCGCTATCAATGGTTTGCTCTGGAATGTAATTGGCTACCAAATCCACTTTCTCTTGGCGCAAATGAACCATTTGTTCGTGGTTCACCGGATCATACGAAATGTTTCCTGTAATGTTTTGCTTCTCAATACCACCAATGCGGTGTTCAAGTCCTTTGGTACCTGGAATAGCCCATGGTCTACCTAATTTCTCATTGCGCTCGTAAGGCATGAATTTTGGTTCATCCGCTTTACGTTCTGAAGCGAAACTTACCGGAATTTTAGGCAAATCGGCTTGTTTTGGGAAACGCCAAGGTTCTGCACCATTGGCAATGTAACCATCACTCAGGAAGAAAACCGGGATCATGTGATTGAGTGCAATGCGACAAGCTTCAAATGCCATTTCAAAGCAATCCGCCGGAGACTGAGCCGCAACAATCACAACCGGACATTCACCGTTTCTGCCATAATAGGATTGCAGCAAATCAGCTTGCTCGGTTTTGGTTGGCATACCTGTACTTGGTCCGGCACGCTGAATATTCACTACTACCAATGGCAATTCCAACATGGTTGCAAGGCCAATTGCTTCGGTTTTCAAAGCAATACCCGGACCTGAAGAACCTGTAATGGCGAGGTTACCACCAAATGCAGCACCTATTGCCGAACAAATACCGGCAATCTCATCTTCGGCCTGGAAGGTTTTTACATCAAAATGCTTGTATTTAGACAGCTCATGCAAGATATCAGATGCCGGAGTAATTGGATATGTTCCATAAAACAAAGGCAATCCGCATTGCTGTGAAGCAGCTACCAAACCCAATGCAGCAGCTTCGTTACCCATTACGCTCCGGTAAACACCTGGAGCCATTTTAGCTGGTGCAACCTTAAAGCGATTGGCAAACATTTCGGTGGTTTCGCCATAATTCCAACCTGCTTGTAGCACTTTCAAGTTGGCATTCATTACCGCTTCTTTCTTGCGGAATTTATCCTTGATGAAGTTAATGGAACTATCCATCGACCTATTGTACATCCAGTAAATCAAACCCAATACAAACATGTTTTTGCAACGGTCGATTTCCTTTACCCCTAGTCCACTATCGGCCAAGGCTGAACGTGTTATTTTAGTTACATCAATGGTTTTAAGGTCGTATTTAGCTAAAGAACCATCGGTTAATGGATTCTGATTTTCAGGAACATTGGCAAGACGCATGTTTTTGGCATCAAACCCGTCCGAATTTGCAATAATTACGCCTCCTGTTTTCAGGTGTCTGATATTGGCTTTCAAGGCTGCCACATTCATCGCAACAAGCACATCGCATTGGTCGCCTGGTGTGTGAATAGCGGTTGAGCCAAAGTGAATCTGAAATCCTGAAACACCGGCTAGTGTACCTTGTGGGGCGCGGATTTCCGCCGGGAAATCCGGGAAGGTAGCCAGGTCGTTCCCAAACAATGCAGCTGCATTGGTAAACTGCGTGCCGGTTAATTGCATACCGTCACCACTGTCACCTGCAAAGCGGATAACCACCGACTCCAATTCTTTTTCTATTATCTGGTTCATACTTCTTGATTAACTCAGGCCTTCCTGAGGGTATACGAATTTAGACCTGTAAAGCAGATTTCACCGCTGATTTATGTCATTTAAAACACAAACTGAAATCAACTTACACAAGTCTAACACTTATTAGAAAAATCAGTTTCACATTTTTTCAACGAAAAAAAATCCGGACCTCCTTATTCAGGAAATCCGGATTTCAAAAACTTAGGCTTCAACCTATTGCAAACTTACTAATTTGAAAGATTTACGAAAAGAGGCCACAACTCCCAATCCTCCTTCAACATTGGAATACTGAGGAAAGGGTTCTGAAAAAGGATCATCTCCGTAATAATTCTCCCTGCGCCGATGGTACTCGTAATAGGCCTTATCGCAGGTCAATAGGTAGGCTCCTATCCATGTTTTTGTGCTTCCCTGCCAGGAGTTATCATACGACTCGCAGGTATTTACCAATGTTTCGCCTTCCTTGCCGGTATTTTGAAGATACTTTCCGCATAATTCATAGGCCGTTGTATCGCCGCTGAAATCCGATATGAATGTAAATTCATTGTAGGTACGGTAATAATAAACTTCATTTCCTGGATCCTTCCATTCCGATTTTATGCGAATTCGGGTTCCGGAATTGGGATCATACACGCGTTGGTAATCCACCAAACTTAATGGAATAGGGTTAACTGGAATCGTTGTTGAGCCTTTTACCTGAACAGCTCCTTTTTTTGCACTTACAGTGTAGGTGACACCTGGTTTAATCAAAGAACCTTTAGATGAATAGTAATACTGCTTGATTTCATCAAACACTAGGGTATCAACTAAACCTTCTGAACTGGAAAGTACAACCTCTGCGCCAGGTTCATAAACAATATCCGAACTACTCCCTGAGCCAAAAACCGGTCTCGACCAAGATAAATCAACTCTTATTTTTTCCTCAGGACTCAAAAATGTAAAAAGCACCAATTTCTTTTCGGTCTTGGGTGGGTCGATATTCGTCACTAGCTTTTCGCAAGAACTCAAGCCAATCCAGGCAAAAAGTGCCAATGTATATAATTTGATTTTCATGACTTAGAATTTAATGTGGTAAGAAACGGATGGAATAAGTGGAAATAAGGAAACTTGCTTCAACACACGAGTCGAATTACCGGAAAACGAGTTTGAATAAGCGATATAATAAAAGAATGGATTCATCCGGTTATACAGATTGTACACGCTGAATTCAAATGTGCGTTGGTACTTTTCAAATTGCTTGGTTACCTGCAAACCAATATCCATTCGGTGATAGGCTGCCATTCGGAATGCTCCCCGATCTGTGTATTGGGATACCAGGTTGTAGTTGTAAAACTGCTCGGCTGCATTTCTACCCGGATTGTGGGTTGGTGCATTGTAATCAGAAATGGGCAAGGTGATTGCATTGCCGGTGCCATACACCCAGGTTCCGCTCAATGTAACGCCGTTTTGTTCCTTTTTCATTTCTTGAATTTTCCAGATTCCAACCAATGAAATATCATGGCGGCGGTCGTATTTAGCATAAAATTTTCGACCAAAGTTTAATTCATCAAACTGCAACTGAGTCCAGGATAGCGTATAGCCTATCCAACCCGAAAATTTGCCGCTTTTCTTTTGAATCAAAAATTCAGCTCCATAGCTCCAACCGCGACCTGAAGTAATGTTCTCCTCCCAATTGTAATTGTCTTGAAGATTTCCGGAGCCATCAAACTCAAGCTCAACAAAACTTGCACCCTCTTTGTAGGCGATTACATTTTTGGATTCTTTATAATATCCTTCAACACTAATCAGCAACTCTTTTTCTACCAAATCCTTAGCCAAACCACCCGCAATTTGCCAACTGTTTTGCGGCTTTAATACATCGGATGAAGGCACCCAAAGGTCGGTTGGTAATCCAATGCCCGTATTTGAAATCATGTGAATGTATTGGTTCATGGTTGCAAATGAACCTTTGGCTGCCAAATCCGACTTTAATTGATAAAGGACACTTAAGCGCGGTTCTGCACGGAAATAATTTTTGGTTTGTGCCTTGAAATGAGAAAGACGAAGACCTCCGTTCATCTTCCAACGGGTTCCCAATTTCAAATCATCCTCCACATAAACTGCATTTTCAAAGGAGCTGATTTGATTCTTTTTCTGCTGATCAAGTCCTGAAAAATCATCTTTTAGAACAATTGCAGAAGGAGTAAAAACGTGATTGATTAAATGCACACCTGAACGAATGGTATGCCTGGGATTGGGCCTATAATCCAAATCATACTTGATGGAGATATCACGAATTCCTGAAGAATAACTCAATAGGAATTTACTGTTATCAATTTCAGATTCGGCAGAAATTCCAAAATCGTAATTACTAAAAACAAGGGAAGTGTTTGCGAACAATCTGGGATTAAACAAATGGTTCCACCTTAAAGTTCCTGTTGCATTTCCCCATGAAATTCCGGCATTATTTGAATTTCCTGCTCCATCTTTCGATTTCAGGTAAAAACGGTCACGACCTAAATAACCACTCAGAAAAAATCGATTCTTTTCGTCTAATTCATAATTGGCTTTGGCATTCAAATCGTAAAAGTAATAGCCAACTGTTCCCTCTGCGGGCATCAAGGGCCTCGTTAGAATGTCAAAATAGGTGCGCCTACCAGATACCAAAAATGAGGATTTCTTTTTTATGATTGGACCTTCCAAAACAAGCCTTGAACTCAGAATACCAATGCCTGCCTCGCCGTGAATTTCCTCCTTATCGCCATCTTTCATTTGCATTTCTAATACAGAGGATAATCGTCCTCCATAGCGTGCCGGAAAACCACCTTTTGTTAATTCAACCGATTTTAATGCATCTCCATTAAACAAAGAAAAGAATCCAAACAAGTGAAATGCATTGTAAACTGTGGCATCATCAAGGATGATTAAATTTTGATCCGGCCCTCCTCCACGCACATACAATCCCGAGTTACCTTCTCCTCCTTTTTGTACCCCTGGCAACAATTGAATCACCTTCAATACATCCTTTTCACCCAACAAGGCCGGTATCTCTTTGATTTGATGAACAGGAATTTCAATTGTACTCATCCGGGTTTGTTCACTTATCTTCTGATAACTTTTTTGGGCGCTGATTACAACTTCCTGCAATTGCTTATTGTCTTCCAACTCAACATCCAAGGTTTTATCAGTCGTCAGTAAAAACCTGAATGCCCTGGGTGCATAGCCAACATAAGAAACCAACAGTTCAATACTGTCTGACGGAACCGTTAAACTAAAAAAACCATAATTGTTGGTTACAGTTCCTGTTTTGAGAGCGGGAATGGCAATGCTTGCACCGGGAAGCAATTCTCCACTCCCCTTTTCGGTAACATAGCCGCTGATGGTAAACTTGGGCTTTTGCTGAGCATTTGCATGCAAAGTCAACAGAAGTAACCAGAGAAAATAACTAATTTTTCTGTACATAGAATTTGGGTTCATTGGGTATATGATCCCTGAAAAACGAAATACCCCTATCTCTCTTCTTCAAAAAGAAGAAAAATAACTTTTTCGCTTTCAGCGGCTTACAAATAAATAAAACGTTTCGAGGTTTTACTAATCGAATAAAAAGGTGAAGTGTTAAAATTTATTCTTCCACATCATACTCTCCACAGGCTTCACTCCTCGCTTGTTGTACTTAGCGTTCTTCTTGGTATTGTACATGGTTTCGATATCGCCTTCAACAACAAAATAAATCAATTGGCCAATGGGCATGCCGGCATAAATCCGCACAGGTTGCGCACAGCTAATTTCTAAAGTCCAGGTATTGCAAAAACCAACATCTCCCTTACCGGCTGTGGCATGAATATCAATTCCTAGGCGCCCTGTGCTTGATTTTCCCTCTAAAAAAGGAACATGCTTATGCGTTTCTGTGTATTCTGCGGTAACGCCTAAATACAGGGTATTGGGTTGAAGTACAAAACCTTCCTGTGGAATCTCAAAGGTTTCAATTTTATTGTGCTCACGAGCATCCAACACACGATCCTTATAAGTAGCAAGGTAACGACCCAAATGAACGTCGTAACTGTTAGTCCCCAAACATTCAGGACGAAAGGGTTCAATCAAAATGGTTCCTGCTTCAATTTCTTCAAGGATGCGCTTGTCGGATAAAATCATGATTTCGATTTTTAGCAAATAAAAAGTTTTTTCACTTTATTTTAGGCCAATAATTTCACCAATTCAATCATGGAAGCATCAAACCTTGGAATAGGAAGCAGAGTTCGTCACGCCCAATTTGGCGATGGCGTTATTACCAATGTAAAATCAGAAACCTATAAAATTACCTTCATTCAGGAAGGTCCCAAAGAAATCTCACGCTTCCAACATAGCATGGAAATTATTGATGGAGTTGATGCTCCGGAAGATTTGATTAGCAGTGCCGAAATGGAAAAAACTCTGATTGGCATTCTTAGAAGATGGACCGAAGTTCCAGAGCATGTAAGCTTACACGGAAAATGGACCGGCGGGAAAATGATTCTTCAACCTGGCGACAGAAACATGGCTGGAAAGGAAATTCCAATTGATACCTTTTTTCATAAAATTGTAATGCTGCGTGACCGACTTCGCGTTATGGAACAGCGCATCAACGCGCACGATAAACTAAGCGATGAAGACAAAGTAAACTTGCAGCAATACCTCACAAGAATCTACGGTACATTAACAACCTTCAATGTGTTGTTCAAATTTCCACACGATAATTTTGTAGGCGAAAAAGGCGGGAAAGAAGATTAACTCCCGCTTTTGCCAAGTTCTGATTATTCAAGTATTTTCTGAAAGCACACACTGCTCTCCACTCCTTCGTATTGCCCATAATTGGGAATTTTGAAATAGGACGCCTTTTCGTAGGCTCTTATGGCTTCCTTCTGCAGGTGACCTGTTTCGAGAATGCAGGAATTTGCACCTAAACTTTTTGCCCAGTTTTCAAGAGCCTCAACTACAATTCCCGCATAGCCATTGCCACGAAACGCGGGCCTTACAAACATTCTTTTGATTTCAAATACGCCTTCTTGGTAAGGTTTTATTGCCCCACATGCTACGGCTACTCCATCAATTCTTCCGAGAATAACATAGGGAATTGAATCAACCTGATTAAACTGTGCAAAAAACGAATGCTCTTCTCCATCCAATACGCGAAGGTGAGCATCAAGCAAGGTCACCAGATTTAAAAAATCAGGATTAGATGAAGTTGTTTTTTCGAGAACCAACAACGGAAAAACGATTAGAATAAGCCGTTGGTTTCGGCTTCAATTTTTGAAATGATTGAACCCAAATGCTCGGAGTTTTCCGCAAAGTTCAAATCATCCACTTCAATAATAATATGCTTTCCACGGTAGGAAGTAATCCAAGCTTCGTAACGCTCATTCAAACGACGCAGATAATCAAGACGAATACTGTCTTCATACTCCCTGCCACGTTTTTGAATATTGTTAACCAAACTTGGAATGCTGGCACGCAAATAAATCAACAAATCAGGCGCTTTTACGGTTTGAACCATCGACTCAAACAAGCGTTGGTAGGTTTCAAAATCGCGTGAACTCATTAAGCCCATGCTATGAAGATTGGGTGCGAAAATATTCGCATCTTCATAAATGGTCCTATCTTGTATAACGTTTTTCTTTCCTTTTTGAATCTGAAGAATGGAATTGTAGCGGGTGTTTAGGAAATAAATCTGCATGTTAAAACTCCAACGCTGCATATCTTCATAAAAGTCGCTGATGTAGGGATTATCTTCTACATTTTCGTAGTGCGGCTCGTATTTATAATGCTTCGCCAGTAAAGTGGTTAATGTGGTTTTACCTGACCCAATGTTTCCTGCAATCGCTAAATGCATAATCTCTTCTCCAATACAAACAACAATAATACAGGAATCAAAGCAAATCAGAAAAGGAAAATTAAGGATATCACTGTGCTTCAGGCACCAATTATTGCATTTGATTATTGAATGGGTTGGTTTGAACCAAAATCCAAAATCTTTTTTGTTTCCAAGCCCTGTGGCTTATTTTGCAGAATGAAACTTCAGTTTTTTGGCGCTGCACGCATGGTTACCGGCAGCAAACATTTGCTTACCCTTAACGATGGAACCAAAATTTTGTTGGATTGCGGTCTGGTTCAAGGCAAATTAGAAAACCGGGAGGATTTGAATCGAAAATTCGGGTTTAATCCTGCAGAGGTAGATTACCTGATTTTATCGCATGCCCATATTGACCATTCAGGATTGATACCAAGACTGGTGCGAGAAGGCTTCAATGGAATCATTTTCTGTACAGCGGCAACGCATGATTTGTGTAAACTGATGCTAATGGATTCATCGCGCATTCAAGAAGATGACATCAAATACCTGAACAAAAGACGAATCAAAAAAGGCCTTCCTCCGGTAGAACCTCTCTATGAAGAAGAGGATGTATCAAAGGCATTAAGCCTGATTCAGGAATTGGAGTACGACCAGGTTTTGCGCATCAATGCAAACCTAAGTATCCATTTCACAGATGCCGGTCATCTGCTTGGCTCTGCATGTGTGCACCTCAAAATCAGAACAGCGCCACGCAAGTTTGTTCAGCTTTCTTTTACCGGAGATATTGGTAAATATGGGGATTCCATACTCAGAGATCCTCAACCATTTTCAGCTCCGGATTATTTGATTTGTGAGTCGACTTATGGGAATAAACTGCATCCAACAGTTGGAGATGCGCGCGAAGAATTACTGTCCATTATTAAGCATACCTGCATTGATAAAAAGGGAAAACTAATTATTCCGGCATTTAGCGTTGATAGAACCCAGGAGATTATCTATTTACTTGATCAAGCTTGGAATGAAGGACTTCTTCCGAATATTCCGGTATATGTTGATTCGCCACTTTCTGTTAAAGCTACCGACGTAATGCGAGAGCACAACGAATGTTACCGCGATGAATTTTTAGATTACATAGCCAAAGATTCAGATCCTTTTGGATTCAAGAATTTGAAATTTATAACAGATGTTGAGGAATCAAAAACACTCAATGCGAAAAAAGAACCTTGTATAATTATCTCGGCAAGCGGAATGGCAGAAGCGGGAAGAATTAAACATCATATTGCAAACAACATTCAAAAGCCATCTACTACTATTTTGCTTGTTGGTTACTGTACTCCAGAAAGCTTAGGAGGTCGATTAAAATCAGGTGCCTCCTCTGTCAGAATTTTTGGTGATGAATACCCGGTTAAAGCTGAAGTTCGCTCCCTTGATTATTATTCAGCACATGCTGATTATGTAGAAATGCTCAAGTTTTTGGGAGAGATGAAACCAAAAAAAGTTCGAAAACTATTTTTGGTTCATGGAGAATACGACAATCAATTGGCGTTTAAAGAAAGGCTACTTGATGCAGGTTTCAGACATATCTTCATTCCCGGACATGGCGAGAGTTTTGATTTGAATTAAGTGTGTCAGACATCAAACGCGCTGTGAGCATCTTCACTTATCTCAGGTGATAGAATCAAACTTGAATACACCATTCCGTTAAAGGATGGTGTGAACCTAAGGGCCAAAAGCGCATACCTGCGTTCTAATTCCGCATCCGATAATGGCTCAGACATGAGTTTTTGAACCAATGCCTGAGCCTGAAGTGCTGATTGGAAACTATGCACCTTTATTTCAGAAATAAGTTTTGATGCACAAGCTTGGGTTGCTAAAAGATGGCCTCCACAATACATAGTGCAATGCCTTATGAATTGATCTTCCCCGTTGAGAACCGAAATTCCGGATTTCTCTAAATGTGTGGCCAATTGCTCAGGGTTATCAAATCTTCTGAGCGACACATTGTAATGATAGGAAGACTCTTTGATTAAGACCTTCGGAAAAGGCCTGTTGCTTGCCAAAATTAAATTAAAAGGAATTTGTGCAAATACCTCCCTGATTAAAAACAGGGCAAAATCAACTTGCCTTCTGCGCGTAAAATCACCGGCAAATAAGATATATAAACCTTTCCGGCTTGAAACTTTTCGTTCCAAATCAAAAAATGACGGAAGAAACCAAACTGAATTACCGAATCTACTTATCAGTCGCTTATAAGCTTCAGATTGGTTGGTTAAAATTAGTTGGGCATCCCTTAATACCGAACTGAACCGATTCAATCGCATTGTTTCCAATCGCCATTCAATTGGACTAATTCTAGCTCGCAATTGAAAAGGAACTTGCATGCCATCTCCCGAAAGTCGGACAATTTTCTGCCGGAATTTCAACAAGGGTTCCTTAAGAAAAAACGCAGACTCAAGCCCCCAAAATAAAAGCGGTGCTGATTCAGAAAGTAAGTTTTTCAGCAAAAGTGGATGCGCACTCTCAGCAATTAAATCAGGCACATCAAATTGCCTGCAAAAAGTTTTCCTTGGCACATAAAACCGGATGCTTTTACACAATTCATTTAGCTCGGAAGGAACTTTTTGTTTCCTACGAGAAGGCAAATGCAGGTAAACATCTATTCCATGCGCTGCCAATTCGCTTATTTCGTTAAAAAAAGCCAACTCCTCAAGTGTACTCCTTGTTGATGGAAACACCAGACTTACAACGTGTAACGGTTTTCTCAAAGTCTTATGGAAACTTCGAAATCAAAGCTTCAAGTTGCTTTGATTCCGAACTCCAATTTAAATCTTCCTTCGCTTTTTTGCAATTTTTAATCAAACCGGATAATAAGTCGGAATTGGACAATGCAAATTGAATGGCCAACTTTATTGAGTTTGAATCAGGTTTGCATAGTAATGCCACCTGGTACTTTTCATTTAGCGCGGAGTATTCTTCAAAATCGGAGCATAGCTGCGGTAATCCGGCATGGATATAATCAAAGAACTTATTGGCCAATGAATACCTGTAACTCAAACCCAATGGTTCCAACACATTAAATCCCAATTGGCATTGGGGTGTGATTCGTTTTAACTCATCCGGTTTTACGTAACCAAGAAATTCAACTTGTTGATTCAATTTATTCTCTTCAACCCGTGAACGTAGGCTTTTACTCAAATCACCTTCTCCGGCAATCCAAACTTTCACAGGCAATCCTTCAACCGCTTCAATCAATTGCTCCAAACATCTTCCGGTGTTTAGTGCGCCTTGATAGAGAATTGTAAACTCTTTTTGAATTTCGACTTCCGAGTTCATTTCCGGTTTCAGCTCCGGAACATTACGAATAGTGTAAAAGTGCAAACCAAACTTTTTGCTAAACAAATCGGCTAACAAAGGACCCACTGTCATTCTCACATCCGTTAGTGGTACAAAGGCCTCTTCTACCTGATTCCAGATTGCCCGAATAATGGGTTTATTCAACAATTCCGGCACTTCGGTAAAATACTCATGCGAGTCAAATAACAATTTTCGTTGCCCCAGAATTTTAGCCAATCCTGCTCCCATTAAAGTATCTGTATCTGCAGCGCCTATCCATTCGGATTGATTTTTCATCAGAAACAAAAACAAGCGAACCTGAAATTCAAGATAGAACAAGACTCCCTGATTAAACCTGCATACCAATCGGACTTGCTTGAATTTTTCATTTCCAAGTGGCTTGGAGTTTGGCAACAAGCGGCCAACAAGTACCACTTCGAACTCCTTGGAAAAGGAGCTACAAATCCGCCTCATACGTTGGTCGTAGTTAAGATCGGTAGTAACGCAGAATATGATTCGGCTGGCTTTCAATTGCAAAAAAATCGCTGCAAGTTAAACCTAATCAAAACAAGTCCAAATCTTGCCGCTCCACACAAAAAAAGAGCTGCCTGAAACTCAGACAGCTCTTTTTATTATTTCCAGAAAAGGCTTATTGCACTTGAATTTTCCGCGTGAAAATCTGATTTCCACTTTCCAATTGCAGAATATAAATTCCTTTGGATTGGTTTGATAAATCCAATTGTTGCTCCAAGGTTGTGCTGCGTTCCAGCTCTTTTTGAAGAATACGTTTTCCGGTAATATCAATTACTGAAACCCGAACTTCATTTTCAGGAACACGAAGCATTTGCAAATTGAAAATACCGGAACTTGGATTTGGATACACCTGCAAAATGTTTTCAAACACCACAGAGGCATCAATTCCGGTGATACATGCATCTGGCAAAACGCGAACATAACGAATAGCAGTTGTACTTGTATTTCCCGACAAATCAGTTACTCTATAATTCACACTGTACAATCCCGGCACGTCTCCAAAATACCGATTGCTGGTTTGAGGAATTGGAGGAAGGTTGGTGGTTACCACAAGCCTACTGCGCATTTCAAAATCAGAATTGTAATTGTCAACCAACTCAACTCCTGGATCTACAAATTCACACCACCTATTGATATTCATGGTAGTTCCACCAAGTATTTTTATCTCAGGTGCTTGTCTATCAACTACACGAATTTCACGCATAACAGAGTCTCTGTTACCGGAAGGATCTGTTGCAATAATCCAACGATTGATGGTCTTAAGTGAATTTACGGGAACAACTGCTGGCTGGTAGGAAATGGCAATGGTATTGCGTGGCCAAACATTATCACTTACCGTAAATCCAGGATCGATATAAGACTGGTAAACATCCCAAACAATTGGGTTATCGCCTTGCAATTGAATTACCGGAGCAATATTATCGGTTACGCGAATTTCAACCATAACTTCATGGGCAATATTGCCGCTTCCGTCTGTTACATTGTAAGGAATAAAATAGGTGCCAACATTGTTCACATCAACTGTTCCTGACCAAGTTGGAGTGAGTTGCTTCCAGAAATTGTCTTGAATAGTTACCACCTGTTGTAAATCAATTGCTGTATTTACCTGATGCAGGTAATAATTTTTACCCGGTGCATAATTAGGTTTAATAACAGGTCTGGTTGAATCCCCTACAGTTACAAGCCTGTTCACTGAAGCAGTTTTTCCAAAGGCGTCAATTATCAGGTAATTCACATTGTAAATGCCAAGCTTGCTGGTATCTACATTCGAGTTAATGATTACATGATTTGCTGGTAAAATATTGTCTTGATTATCCCTTGCTACAGCACCATTTTCCTGGTATTTATTGAATACTTCAACATACTGTTGAGCAGGTCCATTTAAGGTAATGCTTGGTCCTGTTCTGTTTAAAATTACAAATACAGTCCGATACAATGTATCAGATACATTGCCATAATAATCTGTAACAATGTACTTCAGGTAATTTGGTCCAACCTTGGTAATATCAACATTCCCAATCCGCTGAAACCTCGAACTGATGATGCCTTCAATATTGTCATTTGCTGTAATACCCGGATCTATGAATGGTTTGTTAATCTCTGTTTCCATTACCGCATTACCGTTTAACAAAGCTGTCGGACGGACAGTATCCATTGGATAGTTAACAACAAAATCCTTGAACACACCCATGAAGCTAATGCTCGGATTTAATGTTGTTGGTGAATAGGTAACACCAATGCGCATACGGGTTGATCCCAAACGCTGGTCAATTGGAACCAGAATTTTCTCTGTTTTACTCAAATTCAAAGATCCGTTTTCTGACATAACCAATTCATCGTTGCCAAACATACCATCCATATTCATGTCAATCCAAACCTTGCGGTCTATTGGACTTACGGCTGTTCCAACCGGACGAACCAATGTTAGATTTTTGCCCTGACCTCTGTATAAATTTGCGGTTTGATTGCCCTGAATATTCTGATAACAAGGACTTGTAGCATTGGTGAGGAAGGTAGTATCAATGCCACCTTCAAGAATAACACGACTAAGCCCAATACTTCCATCTGACAAAATAATATCATTCAAGCATTGTGGTTCATCGTAAGCTCCAATGTTGATGTAATCGGTTTGAGTAATTGAATCTTTACCAAAGGAGTTGGTCACAACCAATTTCACGGTATACTTGGTGCGCAAGGTCAATCTTACAATTGGATTGCGGCTGGTTGGATTTGTACCTAATAAATACTGTGCAGCAGGTGTAAATGTCCAACGCCAGCTATTCGGACCGTTCAAACTTTTATCGAACAAACGGAAGGTATCTGTATTAAATCCATTCAATTTATCCGCTTCAAATCGTGCAGTTGGATTGGTAACAACTGGCATAAACAATACCGATTTACATACTGTATCACTACCGATACAATTGTAAGCTACGTGGCAAAGTGTGCGGTATTGTGTGGTGTTTACCAGGAATGTTCGGGTTGGATTTGCAGTTGCAGAATCATAAACAAAATCGCCATCTGTATCCCAAGCATAGTTGAAATTCACTCCTGTAGATTGACTTTGAAATTGAATAGGCTGCATACTGTAAATGGTATCCGGAATATTCATTTTGGCAGTAGGCTTTGGATAGGTTGGCGTTTTTATTTCCCAACGAATGGTGAATCCTGCTGAATCATAAGGAACAGGTGGCGGTTGTGTACCCAATTTGTACCGAACAAAAACTTGTTTTCCTCCCCGAACACCATTGATTCTTACACTTGCAGGAATATTTACTAACCCATTTCCTCCAACAGTGGCCAGAACCGGGGCACTAGCATTGGTACCATTGTGAAATACCATCGAATCTGTAGGTAGCATTTTAATACGCTCAAACCAAAAGATTATGCTATCAGCACAAGGTTTAATAAGTATACCCTGACAAGCACCAATACCGCCGCGAGTATAGCTAAAACCTGGTCCGCCTGCACCGAATAAAAAGCCTTCTTCATCGGTTACAACGCTTGAGCCTGTGCCGCTACAAACGGAATAACTGTTTAAAACCTCAAGGTAGTCTTTAATACATGTAGTATCCCAACCTCTTGTATTCCAGGTTTGCAAACAAACACTCCATTTGCCCGGATCACCACCAAAAAACAATGGGTTTTGAGCATAGGGGTTTGAAAAGAAGTTTGGAAAGAAGGGTGGATTATTACACTTATTGCAAGAACTGCTGTCTTCCGAACGGTAAAACCACCAATACCATTGATTAGGTCCTTTGTCTGACAAATCTACAAATGGTGCGTACTCGGCAAATCCAATCTTACGACGTGCAGTGAAAAAGTTTGAAATTGGAACAGTGCCCGGTGTATCGACATAAATATAACGGGTAACGCTATCCCGGTTGGTAAGGGGATCTACAGGTCCTACAGATAAAATGCGAACCGGCCAGTAACCAGGTCTATTGAAATTGTAGGTAAAGGTTTGACTGTATTTTGCTGTATCAATATACGTTTGCGACGTAAATGGAACATTTGTGCGAGAATATCCCGGATTCAACACCACTTCATCGGGTAAATCCCAATAACTTCTGGCTGTATTGGTGCTAATGCTTACCAATTTTTGTGGACTTCCCAAATACACGGTGTCCATTCCCGGGTAATATTGTGGGTCTGGAACAGATGGATAAAATCCTGCAATAGGGGGCAAAATTGGCCCGTTCGACAAAATTGAAACCGCAAAAACACCTAAGTAACCGGCACCTGAAGTCTTGTTCACGGTAATGGATACAATATTGGTATTTTGGTTGGCAGCATTCAAAACCAAACGGGCTTGGTAAAGCATGGGGCCGGTTGGCGTGCAGGGATCAACATTACCAGTTCCCACGTTACATCTTCCAATATTGTTCACGGCTGGACCAGAACCGAACCAATCGGCAACTGCATTTCCTGTAAAGGTTTGCGAGGTTGAATTGGCAAAATTTACGGTTACGTCTGCTACACAAGTTCCCTGGCCTGAGCTCCAAAGCACAAAAACTTCTTTCGCGGTGGTTGGGGTACTCAAGGCAAGAACCGAAGAACCTGTAGCTGCCGTTACGTGAAAACAGTTATTTCCAGTATAATTTGCCATCTTGAAGGACAAACCTGGCGTAATTAAACTTGAAACAATTCCTGAATTGGGCAAAAAACAACTTGTTACACCCGGATAATCTTGGGCAACAAATGCAAAATTTGATGCATCAAATGCAACTGCAGAGGCAGAAGCTGCTCCGGTACCATTAACAATAACGTCTTTGTTAAATCCACTCGAAATGGTAACTGGCAGGTACTGAGCCCATAAGTCAGAACCTAGCAGAATTAGCAAAAACAACAGGGATAGTATTCGTTTGGTCATTTAATTTTATTTAGCACGTTAAAATAATGCTAAGAAATTTCCCGACAGATTAATTATTTCTTAAATGAATTCGAACAATTTGCAGGCAACTCCCCTATTCCGACTTAACAAAAAACAAACCCTCCACACTACCTAATTTAGCCTCGCACACTAGCTAATGGCCAATAATTCCGAACAAATTAATGTGGCCCCACAATGCGCATAAGTTCCAATAGGGTTATCAACTCCTATTGAATTAAACCCGGATTACGCATTTGAACTTCGTCATGAGGGCCAAAAGGCCAAAGAAATTGGCAGTTTCACGAGCAAGGCATAATTAATCTTTATGACGAGTGAGGGAAACTGAGTTTACGCCCAATTTCAAAGGCATTTTGGGCAGTAATAGATGGTCAAATGCGTATTCCGGGTTAAAACTCCACTACTCAGACTTTCTTTACAAGTTCTAAATGAACCAAATTGAGCCATTAAAAATCTCACCTTATTTTGACAAATCCCTTCTAAAAAATGAAAAAGAACGTCTCAATTTTCCAAATCAAAAGTCTAAAAAAGACATCCTTGTCTAAAGGTATTAACTTCATCATAATGGCCAAAAAACTGGCCTTTCACAAATACGGCATATTGCACTTGTTTGAAACTAGGTGGAAACTGAATTTTACCGGCACATTGAGCTTTACTTGATGGGAGTTTGCACAATCCTAGGTAAAATCGACTTTAAAAGTGGCAAATGGAAATCAAACTTCCATTCGCAAAGTCAACAATAAGCCACCTAATTGGAAACTTTGCAATTCAAGGAACTACCCTACTGCCTTCTGCAAGGTAATCCCGAAGGTAGTGCCTTGTCCTAGCGTACTTCTTACATTAACCGTTTGACGGTGCGCCTCCATAATATGTTTTACAATGGCCAATCCCAATCCGGTTCCGCCACTTTCCGATTCTCTGGTTCTGCTTTTCTCAACCCGGTAAAAACGCTCAAAAATGCGAGGCAGATGGTCTTGCGCAATACCCGGACCATTGTCTGCAATTTCAACGAGAATGTTTTCATCCATATCGTAATAAGAAGCAACGGTAAATCCCCCTGGCTTGCCGTACTTGATGGCATTAGTAACCAAATTCAATAATACCTGCCTAATTCGATACCTATCTGCAAATACATAAAATGGCTTATTGCAACCCTCTTTAATTTCCAAATGTATACCCCTGTTTTTAGCCTTCTCTTCCACCTGCTCGTACACATCTTTCACCAACAAATTAACATCAAAGCGCTCCATCTCCATTTCCAATTCACCGCTTTCAAGTTGTGAAATCGACAACAAATCAGCCACCAAATCGCTTAATCGGTCTGCACTTTTGGCGGCGCGCATCAAAAAGCGCTTATTCACCTCCGGGTCGTCCATGGCCCCATCAATAAGGGTATGAATATAGCCT
Source organism: Bacteroidia bacterium (assembly GCA_023151275.1). Lineage (GTDB taxonomy): Bacteria > Bacteroidota > Bacteroidia > UKL13-3 > UKL13-3 > CAISCU01. The sequence goes on from JAKLJI010000001.1 coordinate 666,922, forward strand.
TGAATATTAAAAATGGGAGTCTTCAATTCATGAGAAACATTGCCCAGAAATTCTTTTCTGAAATCAGCCAAGCGCTTCAATTGGTCAATTTCCATCCGATTGTCACGTGCCCATTTGATTACCTCCTTGCTCATTTCAGTAATCGGGTCTTTGTCCCAATCAAAATTGCTTAATACCGCATTGTACTTCTGCGTTTTAAGGCTGTGTATCGTTTTATAAATAAGCTTGATTTTTCTGTAAATAAAATACTCAAGCGTGTAGAAGAACAAGAAAAACGACAACCCAAAGGTTAGCGTAGCAATAATTACCGTATTGATGATGGTAAAATCGGTAAGAAAAAAAGAAACCGTTCCCAATACCAATGCCAAAATCACTGATATTAATGTTGCTACTGTTATGGGTTTCGGATTCCGCATTAAGCCTCAAACTTATAGCCAACTCCTTTTACGGTTCCTATATAATCGTTTCCTAGTTTCTCCCTGATTTTACGGATATGTACATCAATGGTTCTGTCAACTACAAGCACTTCATCACCCCAAACTTTCTCTAGGATATATTCTCTGGTGAATACCTTTCCGGGTTTTCCGGCCAACAAAAAAAGCAACTCAAATTCTTTCCTTGCCAACTGAATTTTTTCTCCACCTCTGAAAACCAAAAATGCATCGCGATCAATCACCAAATCAGCAGCTTTAATACTGGTTGAAACCTGCTCTTTTTCCTTCCTCCTCAAAATGGCATTGATGCGAGTCATCAACACTTTGGGTTTGATGGGTTTGGCAATGTAGTCATCCGCCCCAGAGTTCAAGCCTTCAATTTCAGAATACTCCTCGGCCCGTGCTGTAAGAAACACCACAAATGTTTTTGCAAACATTGGATCTGCCTTCAAACGCTTGCAGGTTTCAAAGCCATCCAAAACCGGCATCATCACATCCAATAAAATCAAATCCGGCTTAAAAACAGTTGCAACCTCCAAAGCTTGCATACCATTCATAGCAGTGGCAACTTGATAGCCTTCTTTTTTCAGGTTGTAATCAATAAACTCAATAATATCCGACTCATCGTCTACTACCAATATTTTATAGGTATTTTCCATGGTTAATTTTGGTGTAAGATTCGACGGATAATTTCACCTGTCCGTGAACAAATCATTAAGTAATTGTTACCTCCCAAACTATCAATAGCCAAAAATCTCTTTCAACTTGGCTTCCAAGGCCGAACCTCGCAAGCGAGTCGCAATAATTTTACCTTCTTTGTCAACTAATACGGTGTACGGAATCGACTCTATACTGTACAATTTCACCACTGGCGAATTCCATTTCATCAAATCCGATGCATGATTCCAAAGCAATTTGTCTTTGTTAATGGCTGCTAACCAACTTTCACGGTTATCGTCCAAACTCACTCCCAACACATCAAACCCACTGTTTTTGTACTTGTTATAAATGCGAACCACTTCCGGATTTGCATCCCGGCAAGGTTTGCACCAACTGGCCCAAAAATCAACCAATACAACTTTACCACGCAAACTCGATAAGGAAATTTTGTTGCCAAAGGGATCATTCATCACAATATCTGGAGCTACACTTCCATCGGCTGTTTTGCGCAACTCTTCTACTTTTTGATGCAATTGCAAGGCATACTTAGATTGAGAAAACTCTTTGAAGCATTGCTTATCTATCAAATCAAAAAAAGCAAAATCCGCTTCAGGCATCAAAAAACTGGTAGCAAAATAGGGCACAATGCTATGCCTTAACCCGGAAACATAATCTTTCACTGCTTTCAAATTCTGTTGACGAATGCTATCGTACTCTACCCGAATTTTGTTTTGGATAGCCAAGGGAGGAAGTTCCTCGTTATACTGAGCATATTTAAGCGAAAGCTGATTGTAAGCCGAAAGAAAGCTATTGTTGATGGTGTAAAGCGTTTTTAACTCATCGTTTTCCTTCGAGCCTTTTACGGTATAATTCTGAATTGAGTCAATCTCAAACTCCAAATCAATTCGGGCATTTGTATCAACAACTAAAACCAAATCACCTGCATTCGACCGAATCACACAAAAGGTTTTTTCCTTCAATGTCCCGCTCAATTCAAAGGTTCCATCGTTCCGCACAAAGCCGGTATCCAACATAATCAATCCAGATGAGGTTAATTCCTGAAGTGCCATCACCTGGTTACCTCGGTTATTTTTTACCTTTCCGCGAATCAAGTATCCGCTTTGCTCGCCACTTTTCGATTCCCCACAAGAAATCAAAACAAGTAGCACAAACAATCCTGATATCAGTTTTTTTAGTTCCATTAGATTTTTTCTAGTGTTTCTGTCAATAATTTACTCGCCATTTTAGGGTCGGCTTTTCCCTTGCTAAATTTCATCACTTCACCCATGAATAAACCTGTGAGACTCTTCTTTCCGGCCTTGTATTCCTGAACTTTTTCCGGATACTTGGCCAGGGCTTGATCTATCCAGGTCTGCAATTCATCTGCATTGCTTTCCTGAATTAAATTCATTTTTTCCGCCAATTGCAATGGACTCAAATGATGTTCCTCCAACATGGCCGGGAAAATACGCTGAGAGGCCACCGAATGCGAAATACGTCCTTCATCAATCAGGTTAATCAAATCGGCAATACGCGCAGGTTGCAACACAAAATCGCGAATATCCAAAGCTTGCTCATTCAAGTATCCTTTAATGTTTACCATTACCCAGTTTGCAGCTGCTTTGGTATTGGAAGTATGCTTCAAAATAAGCTCATAATATTCAGCAATCTCTCGGGTTTCGGTTAATACTGCCGCATCGTACTCACTCAAATGATAGAGCTTGGTAAATCGCTCCATCAACACACTTGGTAAGTCTGGCATTTGCGCCCTAACTTCTTCAATAAACTGAGGCGTTACATGCAAAGGTGGTAAATCGGGTTCCGGAAAATACCTGTAATCGCTTGCCCCTTCCTTGGTACGCATGCTAGCAGTAGTTCCTTTCAATGCATCAAAACTGCGGGTTTCTTGTACTAATTTTCCTCCGGTCTCCAGGCTTTCAATCTGACGTTTGATCTCATAATCAATGGCCCTTTGCACATTGCGCATCGAGTTCATGTTCTTCACCTCCACCTTGGTACCAAAGGCTGTAGTCCCTTTCAAACGCACAGAAATATTGGCATCGCAACGCAGGCTACCTTCCTCCATATTGCCATCACAAATACCTAAATAACGAACCAGTTTTCTAACTTCACTCAGGTATTGGTAAGCCTCTTCCCCACTGGCAATTTCAGGTTCCGATACAATTTCTATCAAAGGAACGCCAGCCCGGTTCAAGTCAATCAACGAATCAAATACATCCTGGTCGTGCATGCTTTTTCCGGCATCCTCTTCCATGTGAATGCGGGTAAGACCTATTTTCTTGCTCTCGCCAGATTTCAAGCGGATTTCAATAAATCCTCCGGTGCATATAGGCGTTTTATCCTGGGTAATTTGATACCCTTTTGGCAAGTCTGCGTAAAAGTAGTTTTTGCGCGCATAATACTGATGGTCAGCTATGGTACATTGGCAAGCCAATCCCATTTTAACCGCATTCTTCACCACCTGAATATTGTGCTTAGGCAAGGTTCCCGGATGTCCCAACGAAACCGGACTAACCATGGTATTCGGTTCGGCTCCATAATCATAAGGATCAACACAATAAGCCTTGCTCCGCGTAAGCATTTGTGCATGTACCTCCAACCCTATAACAGGTTCATATTTATCGTAATCAATATCCATTGTCGTTCAAAAGTTGGCAAAAATAGGCATTTCCACCCACTAGAACCAGCACTCATTTTGAGGTAATAATTGGTTTGGGGCTTGCCGTACGGGCAATTTCTTTCAATACAAAACCTGCAATCATTACGCCCGTTACGGCCAGGCCATCCGCTTGTACTCCGCGCCGGCAATCTTTGCGTTTTTACTGCCGTTCATGGCTTTCTGCCGGCAGCCCTGCCCGTCAGTAAAACGCTAAAGCTGCCGCCTTGCGGGGTACCGCTGCTGTCCCTAAGCTAAATGTGAAATTCCTAAACATGAAAGCGCATAGTTTAAACATCCATAAAATGAATAAATTATTAAAATCACAGCCTCCCATGAAAAACTAGTTACATTCTCACTACATTGGGCCTTTATTCAATTATGAAAAAAATTCTCCCCATTCTAGTACTCCAATTATTCTTGCTTTTTGGAAATTCTAGCTTCGCCTCCCACATCGTTGGCTCCGAAATCATGCTCAACATGACCACCGCAACTACCGGAACCGTAACTGTAAAAATTTACAGAGATTGCACTGGAATTCCTTTGTGTAATTGCCCGCCAGGACCTCTCGGTGCAAACTGTACCATTAACCTGGTTTTGATGGGGGCATCTGGTTCTTGCAATGCCACCTCGTTTGGCACCTTTCCGTTAACAGTTGTAACATCTGCGGGTGTAAAAGATGCCTTATCCTATTGCTCACAAGCAACTTCTCATTCTATTTGTAACAATTGCGGCACACGCACTGCCGGCTCCTATTCACCTGGTGCAGAAGTTTTCACTTTTTCGGGTCCAATTAACCTGGGCGCAGTTCCTGCAAATTGCGACAAAATGCGTTTGACATTTGAAAGTTGCTGTAGGAATAACGCAATCACCAACTTGGCAAATCCAAGTTCCTTATCTTTTTATACATTTCTTGAATTTAAAAGGGGACTAATTAATTCAACCCCTGTTTTTAATGCGCCTCCATTGGTAATTGCTCCTTCTGGCGTAGATCAATTGTACAATCCCGGCGCATCAGATGCAGATGGCGACTCATTATCCTACCGCTTTGGAACTGCCATGGTAGCAGGTGCAGCTAATGCTCCTTATATGGCTCCTTACAGTGCCACTGTACCTTTTCCTTACCTAGGCGCGCCTCAACAAAGTCCACCAGCACTTCCACCTTTAGGCATATCCTTAAATCCAACAAACGGTGATATCCGTTTTCGCCCAATGGGGAATTTTGTTGCCCCTCTCATTATAGAAGTTTTGGAATGGAGAAAAATAAATGGGGTAATGACCAATATTGGTATTAGCAGACGTGAATTACAAATGTACAGCACACTTGTAAGCGCATTTCCAAATCCAAGCATAAACACCTACGACCTCAATATTCAATCCTTTGCCACCCAACCTTTCCAATCCTATCAAGTGCGCGAAGGGCAGCAACTTTGTTTTGTTTCGGTTGCAAGTACAAGCGTTTCAGTAGATACCACCACCTTTACCGCACAAATTCCAAGCATTATGTCGGCTTCTGGTGCAACAGTGACGCCGCTTTACGATACTGCCACTCGCAAAATCAATGGTCCGCGCATGGATTCGGTGCGCTTCTGCTGGACTCCGCCTGTTGGTTTCCGTCGCTCCTATCCCTATGTTTTCCACCTTACTGCCACCAATTCCAATTGCCCCGTTGTTGGTAGAACAATGCGCGGTTTCTCCATCTGGGTCGATTCTACAAATGGAATCCTAACCCCTCCTACTCCTCCAAGCAGTTTGGCAGTTACAAATAATCTGGGCAATAGCATCAACCTAAGCTGGACCAAAGGAACCGGTTCCGGTAGTTTGGTTTTGGCAAGAGCGAACAATGCCAATTTCACACATCCTACCCAAGGTGTAGCCTATTCAGCAAACAGCCAATTCGGAATGGGTTCACAAGTCATGCTCAAATCCGCCGGAACCTATGCTGTTTACAGTGGAACAGGAAACAGTGTGCTCATTACTGGTCTTGCATACAATACCACTTATTTCTTCCGAGTTTATACCTACAATGGGACCGGAAGCACCACCAGCTACAACCTGGTTAATTTTGCAAGCACCAATACCCAAACGCTTCCTGTTGAATTCCGCGAGTTCAGTGTGCGTTTGAACGAAAATGGCAAACCCGAAGTAACCTGGAGCACCGCAACCGAAATCAATAACGAACGTTTTGAAGTAGAACGCAGCGAAGGAAACTTGGAGCAATTTGAAAAAATTGGTGAGAAAAAAGGCGCTGGTAACTCCCAATCCCTAATGCATTACAACTTGGTTGATGATAAACCATTCAACGGTGCTTCGGGTCAGTTGCTTTACCGCATCAAGCAAATCGACTTCGATGGAAGTTTCGACTATTCGCCTATTCGTATTTTAAACCTGAATCCGGATGCAGGTTTGGAAATCAATCCAAATCCCTTCTTGGATAAAGTAGTCATCAGCAACCTGAAAGGCAGCAAAGCATACCGCTTGCTCAATCAGGAAGGAAAAGCTGTACAGGAAGGAAAACTAAGTGCAGACTCTCAAGGCCAATGTAGCCTCGATTTAAGCAACCTCAAAACCGGAGTTTACCTCTTGGAAGTGGATGGCAAAACAAGCAAGTTGATTAAACAATAAATCCCTCAATTATCCCATTCAAAAGCCAATAACCTGTAATAGGTTGTTGGCTTTTTTGTTAAGGGTTGAACAAAAAGAACTTGGCTTTCGCCCAGAAAACAAGCCACAAGCAGAAACCTTTTAAAGTTTTAAATTTTGCAATAATTAGTGTCTTATTAAATTTTAAAGTTGATTTTGCAAATCAAGAATATTACTTTGCATATCACTTCCTACCCCACCAGGAACCAATTTGATACCGTAGAGCAATTTTTGGTTGATTTTAAGTCCAAAATGAAAATCTGGGATGTACTTTTTCGTGACGATAGAGGAAAGAATTTGAATACGCTTTTGGAACTTGAACTTAGACCAATCGACCGAAAAGTAATACTAGAATCACTAGAGGCAACGGATTATTCAGAAGGCCCCATTCCTGAAAAACTCTATGGGACATCGGCCATGTGGGTCTTTGGAAAACAGGTGAAGAAAAAGGAAGTGTACATAAAAATCACAATGGGAGCCAGTGGAACAAGTGTCATTTGCATTTCGTTTCATTTGGCTGAACACAAAATGAAGTATCCTTTAAAGTAAAAATCCATGAAAAGTCCAATTACAGGAAAAGAAATGATGCTCCTGAAAGAGCCCAGAGAAATGGAGTTCAGAAAAGAAAGGGTAGAAATTATTTACCACTTTTTCCTTTGTGAAGAAAGTGGCGAACAATTTACCACTACCAGTCTGGATGAACTAAATATGAATCAAGTGTACAACCAATACCGCGATTTATTGAACATTCCATTTCCCGAGGAGATAATACGCATTAGAGAAAAATATGGAGCCTCTGCCGGAAAAATGTCGGAAATACTTGGATTTGGAATTAATGGATATAGGCAGTACGAGGCTGGAGAAATGCCAAGTAGTTCAAATGCCAAACTGATTCAACTTGCCGCAAACCCCAAAAACTTTCTTGAAATGGTTTCACTATGTGATTCATTGGAAGTGAAATACAAAAAAAAGTATATTGAAAAAGCAGAACAACTTATAGAGGAAAACTCAAAAAACAAGTTCAACCTCAACCTGGAAGAGTATTTTCTTGGAAATCCCTTAGCCGATATTTATTCAGGCTACAAAACTCCCAATTTCGACAAATTTTCGGAAATGGTCATATTTTTCGCTGAACGCATGGAACCCTTTAAAACCAAGCTGAATAAGCTTTTATTTTTTGCCGATTTCCTGATGTTTAAGCAAAGCTGCTTTTCAATAAGCGGAGTTCGTTATAAGGCCATACAGCTTGGCCCAGTTCCAAGCAATTTCAATAGCATTTACGAGTATTTAGCCAACAACCAGATAATCGATATCAATTACACCAACTATCCCAATGGGTATTCAGGCGAACAGTTCAAAGCTAAAAAAGAAAGGCCTTTCGACGAAACCAAATTCACAGAAGCAGAACTTCAATTGCTAGAGGAAGTAAGCCAGCGGTTCAAAGAGGTATCCACAACCGAAATCATTGAAATTAGCCACTTGGAAGAGGCCTGGAAACAAAATCAGAACGACAAAAAAGTAATTAGCTATCGCTTTGCCTTTGAATTGACGCAGATTTAGGAAGGATCTGAACAGTTTATGTTTTGTTGTCCTGGCATCGAGAATCATTTTCAATCGTTTTGCAGATAACCTTCATTTTCCAAAACTCCAATCCCCCCTCCTTTGAATTCCAATATTCTTTCCTCAACTTCACAGCATGGTTCCTCGAATTGAATGTCTTGCTGAAAAGAAATTGCTTGGATTCCGGATGAATATGAGTTTATCCAATTACAAGATTGCAGAACTATGGAAGAATTTCGCTTCCTGCCGGAGTTCTATTCCAAACCAAGTTGGCTCCGATTTGTATTCGTTGGCAATTTATCCGGCTGATTATTTCAGCGCCTTTAATCCAACAAGGGAATTTGAACGCTGGGCTTTGGTGGAGGTTTCAAGGGCTGGGATTGATCTCTTGCATGGCTTGGAATTTTTTGAGTTTACCGGAGGCTTGTATGCCATTTTCACCTACAAGGGACCAAGTAGCGACAACTCCATTTTTACCTACATATACACGAGCTGGTTACCCAATTCCGATTACGAGCTGGATGATCGTCCCCATGTTGAAGTGCTTGGGCCAGGCTACAAAAACAATCATCCGGATTCGGAAGAAGATATTTGGATTCCTATACGACCCAGAACCCGCTAACAGCGCAATTTTTCAACCAATGCGCAGCTACATTAGACAACGAATTTACCCATGAAAAAAAATCTCTTTCGGTTATTTCAAGGAATTGGCTTTTTAATCGCTTTGGCAATTCTTGTTTTTTTGATTCGCATGCCCCAGTTGGAGGGAAGAGCACAACACTTAGATTTATTGGCCATTTACAGCGACCCATTTATTTGGTATGGCTATGGAATTGCTGGCCTCTTTTTCGCAGCTTACTACCAGGGAATAGGTTTACTGGGCTTAATTGGAGAAAATCAGTTGTATTCAAAATCGGGAATCAAGCTCCTTGTCCGACTTCGCAACTGGACAATCGCCTTTGGTTTTTCTGTTTTGTTTGCGGGAATTTTCATTTATACATTTCATGCCCAAGAGGATGATCCTGCGGGGTTTCTGGCTTTGTGTTTGATTGCGGTATTGGCTTCGACAATTGTCATTGGAGTTTCTCTCAAAATGAAAAAGCGAATTCGTTTGCAATATGAATAGAGAATTGATAAATCACCCTTGAACCCAATCCATTTAAATTGAAAACGAATTGACCAAATGGAACGCCCCTCGCCTTAGCGATTGGACCGGAAATCGTAGGGCCTTGAACGAGTTTAAAATTCGGAAATGAATTATATTGGCCCTACATTGGAGGGGAAAGCGCGACCCCAATTGGGCTTTAGCCCAATTGGGGGAAGGCCCAGAAAAAGAATTAACCATGGAAAACAAATTTCAATCTGCTGTATCTAAACCCTTATTTGCCTTTTTAAGCATTTTCATTCTTGGATTAACGCTGCTAGTTGCTCAGGTTGATAATTATTTTCTCCTTTCTGTTCCAATTACTTTGGCGGTTTTTGTGTATTCTTTTTTGAAAGAAACCTATTATCAAATATCCGAAAATACACTCGAAATTAAATCAGGAATTCTATACAAAATCAGCATTCCTTATGCTGAAATCCAAAAAATAAAACCGAGTAATTCCATAGAGAGCGCCCCTGCTAATTCCTTTAATAGGCTTGAAATTAAGTATAGTAAGTTTAAGCGGGTACTTATTTCTCCCCAGAACCAACAAGAATTCTTGAGGCAATTGCTAAAAAAAGCCCCGCAGGTAGAAATTTCGGGAATAGAAATTTGAACAATCATTCAATAAAGAGCCCGTCTTGCATGGCAAGACGGGCTCTTTAAATTGTTGAATTTTAAAATTAAACCAATTTCTGAGTATTTCTTGAAATGAAGGCCGTTAATTCTTCGCCATGCAATAAATTCTGCGAAAGACGAGCCAAATCAAAGGCTTCCTGAAGTACAGGCTCTTTTTCTTCTTCTTTCAATTTTACCAGTTTACGCGACAATTCGTGGTTTGAATTTACCACCACATTCCAGCTTTCAGGAAATGCTCCAAACATGCTCATACCTTGCATGCGCTGCATATCCATCATGCGGCGCTCCCATTCAGGTTTAATGAGGGTTAGGAATTGGTCGTCCGGTGCAAGCGCTTCAGTCTCGAAACGGAATTTGCCTATGCCGCCAAATTGCTTTTCAAAAGCTTCCTTCAAGGATTTTTGCTCATCCTCACTCAATACACTTTCTTTCTTGATGTCCTTGTCGATAAGCTTATCAATGCTTTCACTATCAACCCGCTTCCACTGCGTATTTTCAATTTTATGTTCGATGTTTGAAATGAAGTGGTTGTCGATTTGACCATCCATTAGCAATACATCATATCCGCGTTTTTCGGCAGTTCTGCAGAAGCTATCGTGTGCAATTGGATCGTTGGTGTACAGGAATACAACCTTATTGTCTTTATCAGTTTGCGTAGTTGCTACCTTCTCCTTGTATTCTTCAATGGTGAAGAACTCTTTGGCTTTGTTTTGAAGCAAGCAGAATTTGGATGCACGGTCGTAGAATTTCTCATCGGTAATCATTCCATACTTCACAAACAAGCCAACGTTTTCCCATTTGGTTTGGAAGCTTGCGCGATCTGTCTTGAAAATTTCTTCCAACTTATCAGCCACTTTCTTGGTGATATGCGAATTGATTTTCTTCACATTGGAGTCGCTTTGCAGGTAACTGCGGCTTACGTTAAGCGGAATATCCGGCGAATCAATTACACCGTGCAAGAGCATCAAAAATTCAGGTACAATATCCTGAACCGAATCGGTAACAAATACCTGGTTTGAATAGAGTTGAATTTTGTTTTTCTGCAGTTCAAAATCGTTCTTGATTTTTGGGAAATACAGAATACCTGTAAGCTTAAATGGATAATCTACATTGAGGTGAATCCAGAACAAAGGAGTTTCGCCAAATGGATAAAGTTCTTTGTAGAATTTCTCGTAATCTTCTGTACTGCAATCGGCCGGAGCTTTTGTCCAGAGCGGACTTGGATTATTGATTACCTTCTCTTCAAATTCAATTTCAACAGGGAGGAATTTGCAGTATTTTTCTAAGATACCTTTGATGCGAAAGTTATCGTTGAACTCCATCGAATCTTCTGCAAAATGCAGGATAATTTCGGTTCCTCTGTCTTCTTTGTCTATCGGAGCCAATTCAAAACTAGTGCTACCATCGCAAGACCAATGCACAGCCTGGGAGTTTTCCTTCCAAGAACGGGTTTTGATTTCAACCTTATGGGCTACCATAAATGCCGAGTAAAAACCAAGTCCAAAGTGACCAATAACTTGCGCCCCTTTGTCTTTGTATTTCTCAAGGAATTCCTCTGCAGAGGAGAAGGCAAGCTGATTGATATACTTGTTGACCTCTTCTTCGGTCATCCCCAAACCACGGTCGATGATGTGAAGGGTTTTGTTGTCCTTATCCAGCTTAACCTGAATTTTGAGGTCGCCTAATTCACCTTTCATTTCTCCGGTTGAAGAAAGGGTTTTCAGCTTTTGAGTGGCATCTACTGCGTTAGAAACCAGCTCGCGCAAGAAGATTTCGTGATCGGAATAAAGAAACTTCTTAATGATTGGGAAAATGTTCTCGGTGTGAACACTAATTGTACCTTTTGTTGCCATAGGGAGTTTAGTTTTCTCCTGAAATATCAATTGGTGTTCCAAAATTATTTTAAGGACAAAATGACAGCAGAATGAGCCTTGTTCTGACTTTTTGAAACCTTAAAAGTGAATGGTTATACAACCGAAGACCTTGAATCAACTGACATTGCTTTGAAAACAAAACCCCTCAGCTATGAAAAAACAAGCCCTGTTTATACTACTTGCCCTAATTTCAGTTTTACCCGTAAAAAGCCAAACGCTGTATGAAGGAATCCGCTTTCCTGATACCAGTTCATTGAAAGACCTGCGTCCAAGAAACTTCATTGCTAAAGGAAATGACGGCAACATCTACCTTGGATTTGGAGGCATGAACCTTGGCAATACCCGACTACAATCCAAGTATGGGTTAGGAATACTGAATGGAAAAACAATCACGCTCCTCAGCAAGGAGAACAGTCCGATTCCATCTGTAGATGTTACGGATATTGCCTTTCAGGATTCAGCCAATTGGATAAGCAGTAATGAGGGGTTAATGCGCTATAAAGCAGGTTCATTTTCACACTTTACACAGGCATCCGGACAATTAGCAACGGATAAAATAAAACGCATTTCCTGCACCCCTTTGCGGGTTTGGGCCATTGGCGACACCTTTCTTACCATCCTAAGCTCAACAGGTAGTATCCATGTAAATCTTGGGAGGTTTGGTAAGCTGTGGGATATTGAATCCGGCACACATGAAGAAGCCTGGCTGGCAAGTGATGAAGGTGTTTTGAGGATAAACGGTTCAGGCGAAATTGTTCAGGTGCTCGATACCCTGACAAGCGGATTGTATCCAAACCGTGTTGAAGAAATTGTGAAAGCAGGAGACGGGACCCTCTGGTTTTTCAGCGCCCAACACGTTAATGGAAGCGAAGTAAAGGGAGGCATTTTCTACCTGGAAAGCGGCCAAATCAAAAACTGGAGAAATGCACATCCTCAGTTATCAGGCTGCCAGCAAAGACTACCAGCAAGGTTTAGGGGACTTTCATCGGATGAAACCGGAAGACTATACCTGCTGCTTCCTCCTGAAAATTCGAATACTGAAGGTTTAACTTTAATGCGGTTTTCACGCCATGAGGCTTCTTATTTTCAGTTCCAAAAAGGTAATCCTGATTTAATGACCAATGAGGGGCATGTACTCCCCCTTGCTGATGGAAAAGTAATTGTATTTTCAGGAAGCAAAAACCAGGATTTTAAATCGCTTTGGGTGTATGATTTGAATGTATCCCCGGGACCAACAGCCCCCGGAATCCGGTATCTCGACATCAACCAGGTAAGGGCACCCTTTTCAAATGAGCTCCAAGTGATGCATTGGGATTTGGTCAACAAAAAGCACTATGAAGTTCCAGCGGGGAGCTGTAAAAACACGCAATTTGCCAGTTCCATTTGGGTAGGAGGACTTGTGAATAAACAACTGCGCATTGCAGCTGAAACTTACAGACAATCTGGTCGCGACTATTACCCGGGCCCCATACAGGTAAGCAATCCGCAAGCAGGAGATAGTCTTGCACGAGCTCAGTTATCCGGCATCTGGAAGATCAGCGGACAGGATATTGCCAACATGAAATACCATACACAAAATGGGGATCTTGCGGCAGGCAGATGGTTGCCACCGGCTGATATATTAAGCTGGCCGGCACAGGGAAAAGGAAGCTATTCAAACAACTATGCCCCATTTGTAGATAGCAACCAAAATGGAATCTATGAACCCTTGTTGGGGGATTATCCGGTATTAAAAGGCGACCAAATGGTATTTTGGATAAGCAATGATGCAAATGGCATTCATTCTGAAAGTAGCTCCGAACCCCTTCAACTTGAAATGTACACCTTTGCCTATGCCTTCAATTGTCCGGAGCTGAATGACAACGACCCCAACTCCTTATTAAACTATACCACCTGGTATGAGATTCAGCTAGTCAATAAAAATACAGTAACTCTGGATTCGATGGTATGTGGAATTTGGCAGGATCAGGACATTGGCTATTTCATGGATGACTACATTGGTTGCAATCCCAAAGGAGGATATTGTTTTGCATACAACAGCAAGGCTATCGACAATCCACTGACAGGCTTTGGTAATAATCCACCCGCCCAATCCACCCTTTTGCTAAGTGCACCGGGGGATAGCAATTCAGGATCTTCACTGAAAGGGTTTCATTACTATGAGAATGATTTTAGTGTATCAGGAAATCCAAGCAGACCAGAACATTATTGGAATTACCTGAACGGTCGATGGAAAGATGGAACCCCGGTAAGTTATGGTGGAAATGGATATGGGGGCCAGGACACAGCCAGCTTTATGTATTGCGGATCAGATGACCCAGCAGGCCGCCCCCATTGGTCGGAAGCAGGAGAACAACGAGCTGGAGGAGATAGAAGAAGCTTGTTAACAACGCGCCATTTCAGCTTAAAGCCCGGCGAAAAAAAGGAATTAAAATTTGCCATGTTCACCAGTCGCGCCCCATATTCAGGCTTATTGAATCAGGTTCAGGCAGACGCGTCGTTGTTAAGAAATTGGTTTGCAACAAATACCTATCCGGCCTGCATGCCCTGGACAACCCGAGTGCTGGAAACAAGACCTGATGACCTTGAGCTGCTTGTTTATCCAAATCCAGGAAAGCTGATTCAGGTGAAATGGAATAAGCAGGCCAACATGCAGATACAGGTATTTGATATTTCAGGGAAACGAGTGCTTGAAACTGAAGGTCAATCCGGTCTGGAACTTGATCTGAGCAAGTTTCAAACAGGAATTTATCTCCTTCGTTTGTCAGAGGGAAACAGAACAATGAGTAAACGCATTTTAGTTGACTGAGTCAATCGGGTAAAAGCCTGTTCTTACGCGCTTTGTTCAAGGCCTCTGTTTTGCTGCTAACCTGCATTTTGCGGTACATATTTTCGATATGTTTTCGAATGGTACCGTAACTGATGTTTAAGTTATCTGCAATTTGCTCATAGCTTAACCCTTTGGAAAGATGCAGCAAAACCTCTTGCTCGCGCGGGGTTAAGTCGAATCCATCCAGCACCTTTTCCTCTTCCAATTGCCCACCTGATTTGAGCAATTTAAGGGTTTTCAAGGCTATGGCAGGACTCATAGGAGCGCCACCTTCCAGAATTTCATAGATGGCTTTGTGAATGCGTTCCGGACGTTCATCTTTAAGTAAATACCCTCCAGCTCCGGCAAAAATGGCTTTCATCAAGTGCGCATCATCGTCAAAAACCGTACTCATGATGATACGAATTTGTGGCCAACGCTCGGTAATTTTCCCGGTGGCTTCTATGCCATCCATTATTGGCATTTGAATGTCCATTAACAACACATCTAACTGAGCATCCTTTTGCAACATCCGAATGGCCTCAGCCCCATTGGGCACAAGAAACTTCACTTGAAAATCGGGCGATAATTCAAGCTTGGTTTTCAAGGCCAATGCCAGCCTTTCAATGTCTTCTGCAATACCAATTCTAATCATGAGGATTCCGGTTTCAAAGCTAAACCAGTGTATGCAAATAAAAATACGAAGTTCTGCGTATGGGACCAAAGCCCGGCGAAAAACAACTTTGCCAACACCAACAAATCAACCCTTATGAAAAACCAACTTCTTATGCTGAGTGCCCTGTGTTGCTCGGTTCTGGCTAATGCCCAACAAGTTTCGTACAAACTACTTGGAAACAATCCTCAGGACTATCATCCCAAGCTGAGTGTCAATTTGAATATTGCAGGCATCGAAACCTCCTCAAATTCGGTTGAGGCCACCAATTTTTATGCTTCGGTTTTTGGACATTACATGCTACAAGATAAACTTGGCATTCAATTCAATGTTCAACGTGCCTGGTTAACTTTAGCCAAAATGGGCAATAAGGATATGCCCACCGCATCTTCTTACGAAGCAGGCGCAGTTTTATTCTTCAACAAAGCCGAGCGAAAAAGAAATGAACGCATTGTCCTAAAATCGAATGAAAGCTCTTACAACAATAAAAGAGTTACAACAACCACCTTTATTACTGTGCCTGCCAAGGTTATCAAATACACAGGCATCCGCGGTGGCTTATCAAACAGAACCACAGCCTTTGCATTGGACCAGGATGATTACTTTTCAAAAGAAGGATTAAACATGAGTTCACTCAATACCACCGGATTGTATGCCGGCTTAATCAATCGCAGATTAACGCATATTGTGGTAGATGCAAGCGGGTATGGAAAACGGTTTAAGTCGATTGGTTTTGATTGGTATGCCGATGCAATGGTTCAATTTGCCAACAAATTTACGTTACGAGATGATCCATTTGCGACAAGTAGTTTAAGCATGCGTTCTGGAGCAGATATTACCGAAGATGTTAAGAAAGTTTTTGGCAGCAATGCACTTGGATTTCGCATTGGTATGAGTGGATTTCAAATTGCACCCAAATCAGAAACCAATAAGAAATTTGGC
Organism: Bacteroidia bacterium; assembly: GCA_023151275.1. Taxonomy (GTDB): domain Bacteria; phylum Bacteroidota; class Bacteroidia; order UKL13-3; family UKL13-3; genus CAISCU01. The sequence continues at coordinate 682,977 of JAKLJI010000001.1, forward strand.
ATGTGCTACAATTTTGAATTGGGCATGATGCCTTATGTGGGCTACTACATCAAGGGTGGTGTTGGACTAACGCTGGTAAAAAAATAAGCATGAAAAAACTGCTGTTTCTACTGCTGAGCATGAGCGGAATAATCAGCCAATTACAGGGGCAGAACTTACCCGATTTCAAATACCTTGGAGATACCTACCAAAAAGAATCCTACCTAAACTTTTCAGGAATGTATGTCCAATTGCTGAATCCTGCCGCTCCTGATGATCCCGCCTTGCATGCCAAAGGAATCTTCTTTGTTGATTTGTACTACTTGAGACCATCCTTTGAAAAGGGTGGTCTCAACAGGCGGGTTGATTATAAGCTTATCCCAGATTTATTCTGGCTTATGAAAACCATAACCGAAAAGGACCCCAGGCAAATGTATGCCAACATTGGAAGCACCATCAGTGGTGGACTTATAGGCTGGCACAGCTGGAAATGGAACCTGGTTGCGAAACCCAAAACTTGCATTTCACTTGGGTTTGCGGTAAACGATTATTTTATAGGTGCCATCTACAAGGATTCAAGTGCAGGCATACGGCTCCATGAACCGCAAGGCTGGCAAATTGGCGCTGGTCCGGCCATGGGTTTTAGTAAGGCATTGAGTAAAAATTTTGTTTTGATGGGTTCCGGCGCTTATGTTATCAATCTTTTCAAACCCGTTGATATTAGCTATGCCAAATCGGATGATGCTTATCCCAAGCCGCATATGGCACATCTTGAATTGACCCTAATGAGTAAAACAGGCTTGTTTTTGGAAACCCAATTTGTTGGCTTAATCAACCAAGGTAACTTACCCAATTCAAGCATGAGAACCGATTTTAAACTGGGCTTTGCATTTGTTTTGTAAGCACCAACTGAACTCCTCCTTCCGGTAAATTGGACCATTTAAATTCAAATCCGGCTTCTTCGGCTCTCGTTTTAATATTCGTCAACCCATACCCTTCCAAACCAGAATTGTCCGAAATACCCCTTCCATTATCCTGGTAAGTTATTCGAAATACTTCTTGCTGCTTCAATGCTTTCATGTGAATTCGCGTCGCACCGGAATGCTTGATGGTATTGTTGATAAGCTCTTTTAAGATGCGATAAAGATGCAGTGAAACAGTAGGCGAAAGTTCGATGGGCGTTTCAGGAATATCAGCATCAAACCCAATACCCGCCTGTTGCAAGGCCATATTGGATTGATTTTGTAAGCGAGAAACCAATTCATTCAAATTCCCTTCGTTACGATAAATGGCCCAAAGGGTATCGCGTAAACTGCGCCCGGCTTCACGCATTTTATCGGCCATAGCTTCATACCTCAATCGATGGGAAGGATTATTTTCGGCATAGGCATGAACATCCAATTCGCTCGTTATCCACGACAAATCAGCACCCAGATTATCGTGCAAATCCCGGGCAATTCGCAAGCGCTCTTCGTTCAATTGGTTCTTGGCTTCTTCCTCCCATTTCAACCTACGAAACAATTGCTCTCTTCTAAAAAAAATCAAAGCAGAAATGCCCAATACCAAAACGGAGAAGGCAATAATTAACCACAAATTTCGGCGCTTGATATCCAATTGAGCGCGCAACAATTCCTTTTCCCTAAGTAACAAATCGGAACGGTGTTTTTCCAATTCAAACCTTGCACTATATTCAGTAGCGAGCTCCCGGGTTTGATAGGAATAAACGCTATCTGAACTGGCTTTGTGTTTCTCCAACCAATGCAATGCGCGATTTGAATCGCCCAGTTTTTTCCAAGATTCGTACAAATCAAATTCAATCAATTGCAATTGATCTGCCAATCCCAATTCATTTGAAATAGACCAAGCCTTTTCAAAATAGGCAATTGCTTCTTTTACCTTGTTTTGATCTTGCAAACAATAACCCAAGTTGCGGTAACACATGGCTATACCTGGCTTTGAGCCCAGTTCCTCATTGGCTTGCAAAGCCCTTAAATAGGAAGCTTCGCCCAACTTTGAACGACCGGAACTTCGATACAAAACCCCAATAGATTCAAAAAAATGAGCCTGATCATCGGCATAAGCGTTCTGCTCAAAGAAGTCCCTACAGGATTCAAAAATAGACTCCGCTTTAACAAAGGCCCCAGCCCTCCTGGCCAATATTCCTTGATTCATTCTGGCGATATAATAATCGCGTTCCATGCCCATTTTCAAAGCCCATGATTCTGAACGCTTGTACCAAAATTCCGCCTGTTGGGTTTGACCAAATTTCTCAAACAATACTCCCAAGGCATTGGTGATATTTACCAATCTGCCTGTATCCTTTTGGGCGAGATACATGCGATAAGCTTGATTTTGAAAATAAAAGCTCTTTTTGTAATCAGCCTTCTCGTAAAAAGCTTGTGCAAGTTTGGCCAAATTGGCTCCGGCTTTGGCATAGTCGCGATGGCGCATGCGAATACCATAAGCCAATTCATTGTAATGAATCACACTATCAAAATCCCCTGTTACTAAAAAGGGTAAGCTAATGTCGTTGCAGGTTTGCGCATAAAGAAGAGAATCGGATTGATTGCTTGCAAGCACCAAAGCCTCCCTTCCATAAGCAATTGCCTCTATCGGCTTTTCATACATCAATTGGTACGCCAACTCGTTCAAGACCAGAATCCGCTCCTTTCCCCGAACTTGATTTAATTGTCTGCTCAAGGAATCTACAACCGAAGCCTTTAGCAAAAAAGGAATCGCAACAAGGATAAAGATGAGTGACTTTTTACGCATGTTAATGGTTGAATTGAACAAAAAACAATCTACAAAAATCACTCAACATTTATCATTAATTAAATAAAAAAAGCGGGAGCCCCTGCCCCCGCTTTTCACTTATGCGTATAAAAATTCAATTAGTTACCTGTAACCGTAAATCTCAGGTAAGCTGTTTGTCCTTCTTGTTCATGCAAAATTACCATGTACTGGCCCGGACTTAATTGATGGCTTGAAACCTCGATTAACTTATCAGTTGTATTCAAATTTACCTCGGCATCCATTACTCTTCCTAGTAAGTCAATAACCTGGATTCGGGTATTTTTAGTGAGGTATTTGCAGGCAATCTTAAAGCTACCGGTGGTTGGATTCGGGAACAACACGTATTCATTGGTTTCTTTCACTCCTGCAACAGCAAGTCCGGTTGCTGCAGAACCCGGAGTTTTCATGCTCATATCTACCACATCTTTATGAGGGAAATAGGTAGCCACCGGGCGTGAGTAACTGAAACAAGTTCCACCAACTACTTGAATATTCATGCTGGCTGTATCGCGGCATCCATCTGCTGAAACAACAACCAAACGAACGGTATAGAATCCTGCACTCAGGTATTTTTTATTGAAGATGTAGGAATGGGTTGAATCGATGGTACCATCACCCAAATCCCAATAAAACTTATTAATCCATCCACTACCTAAGAAAATGCTGTTGTTGTAGAAATTGTAGGAATTTCCTGTTAAACACTGCACCGGATTATCAGTATTGAATGAGGCCGATGGGCCATGTGCCTGACCAGGAATATACACTTGGGTTGAAGAGGTGCTTGAGCAACCAGTGCTATCAAATACAGTAAGCATTACATTGAAGTAACCTGTGTCTGCATAACCTTTATTTGGATCTTTTTGAGTGGAAACGCTTCCATCTCCAAAGTTCCACAAATACGATGATGCTGAACCAGAGCTGATATTGAAGTATTGAATTTTGTTGTTACATGGACAGTTGCAATAGGTGGTGCGGTAGTAGAATCCGGCGTTTAGATTTCCTGTGCCCGCAGCAATTGTCACCGTATCTTTTACTTCAACCGAACAACCCGAAGTATTGCTTAAAGTGAGCGTTACAATATAATCACCATTGGCACTGTAGGTATGTGAAGTAACTTGTCCAATGGCAGAATCCATTGCCGAACCCGGATCTCCAAAATTCCAATGGTAACTAAATCCATTTGCTGCTTGAGCAGAGAATACCGCCGATTTTGAACAAGCCGTGGTATCCCAATAAATACTTCCACTTGGGATATCTTGAATAATAACCACTTTAGAAAGTGAATCATAACAAGCGCCATTTCTAGCTACCAATGCAATTACATGCGATCCTGGCAATGCTCCACTAAATGAATAATTCAAGGCACCTGAAACAGGAACACCGTCCCAATACCAGCTGTACCAGGTTGAATTGGTTGACAAGTTTGACGTAATCACGGTATTTGAACAGCCAGTAACGTTTACATTGAAGGCTGCTTTTGGCAATAAGCCATTTATTCCCAATGGAGCTTTCACATATTGGGTATCTGCATCCCAACAAGAACCACCGTTTGATGCTATCAAAATCACCTGATAAATGCCAGCAGGATTGTATGCATGAGCAGGATTAACTGCATTGGATATTGGAGAACCATCACCAAAATACCAGGTATAGGTTCCACTTCCTGTGCTCAGATTATTGAATTGGATGGCATTTGAGCAAGGAATGGTATCCCAGGTAAAATCGGCTACAGGACGTGTGCCACGGGTTGCCATTAAACCACGGTAAATTTCAGCGCGACAACCATTGTTATGAACACCTTCTAGACGAATAAACTTCCATCCTTGTGTGGTATAACTGTGGTAAATGGTATCGGCATTATTCTCTTCAAAGAAATTGTCTCCAAAATCCCAGAAATGGGTAAGCGAACCGGTTGAATGATTTACAATGGTAACGTCCATTCCGCAGGCTGCATCTGCTGTAAAATCAAGCATTGGCGATGGAAGTACATGAACCGTGCTGTAAGCGGTATCACGGCATCCATTGCTTCCAAATCCAATCAAACGAACCACATAGGTTCCTGCTGTATCATATTGCTTATTGAAAGCAAAGGTGTTCACCAAGTCCTGCGTTCCATCTCCAAAATCCCAATGGTAGTTCATGGTCCATCCATGTCCAACAAAGCTGGAATTGTTGATGAAATTAAAGCTATTGCCAAACAAACATTGCTCATCATCCAATGGAGCAAAGGTTACCAATGGTCCACCAGAACTGCTTCCAATAGTTACCAATTGGGTGAGCGTATCGTAACAATTGGTGCTTGAACGGGCTACCAGTTTAACAGGATATACACCAGCAACAGGGTAAGATTTGCTTGCATCTTTCAATTGAACAACTGTGCCGTCGTGGAAAATCCACCAATAACAATTGTCATCGTGCGGTGTACCAGTTGAAGTATTCGTAAACTTCAAGCGGGTTACGCAATTGCCAGCCAAGGGAGCATAGGTAAAGTTGGCCGTTGGTTGAATTCCCAAAGACTGAACATGTACTACACGTGTAAAGGTGTCTGAACAAAGGTTTGAATCAGTAACATACATCTTCACGGTATAGGTTCCATCCATTGGATAAACAAAACTTGGATTGCTTGAAGTTGAACTATCTGTTGAAACGGCAGGCACGCCAAAATCCCAATAAACACTATCTGTTCCTAAAGTATGATTATTGAATTGAATCAATCGGGTACAACCCAATGAATCGTATCCAAAGGCTGCTTCCACTTTAGGTGCAACATGAATTGGCTTGGTTATAGTATCAAAACACATACCGTTGTTGCGAACAATCAAGGTTACATTATAATCGCCGGGACCAAATTCATGCGTGTAATCTGCAGTTGAATTGGTACAATAGAAGCCATTGCCAAACTGCCATTCAAAATCGTTGGCAAACTCAGAGTTATTATGGAAGGTTATTGTTCCATCGCAATTGCGGGTGTAATTAAAATCAGCAACTGGAGGTCCTGCATAAACAGTTTTTGTTACAGAGTCTTTGCATCCATAAAAGTTGGTTCCAACCAATTTTACCGAATAAGAACCACTTGTTGGGTAATTGTGCGATGTACTTGAATCGGTACTTGTATTTCCATCGCCAAACGACCATAGGTAATTAATAGATGGAGCATTTGCGCTGCTGGTATTGGTAAAGCTGAACAGATTACCTGGCAAACACTGAACCGGGTTGTTGATGCTGAAGTCGATTGTTGGAGGTGTTCCTAATAAAGCAACATTCAAGGTATTTGAGTAGTTGGATGTACAGCCCCCTGAATCAGTAACGGTAACTTTATAGGCGCCAACTGCATTCGCAATATAGGTTGATGTTGTTGCCAACGGAATTGCTACACCATCTTTGTACCATTGGTAGGTATAATTAACTCCTGTTGTTGATGTCAAAATGGTTTGTCCTCCCGAACAGATACTTGTGTTTCCACTGATGCTTGTGGCGGCAACCGAACAACGGTATCCGGCATCCAAAGTTGGATTATGCCTGTTAACACCCGTATTTACAATAAGATTCATAGTGAAAACCGGACTAAATCCGCTTGCCTGATTGGCATCGCTATTTCCATTTACGCCTGCCGAAACATTTTGAGTTGTTAAGGTTTTAGTTGAATAATTCAACGGAAACTGAACCTGATATTGAGCGCTTTCATCGATAATGAAATTGTAATAACCCGGATTTCCTGAACCATCATTGGCTGTAAGGGTTGAATCAATCAACTCCATACCGGAACCCATATTTCTCCACAAATAAACTTTCAATCCGTTAATGCCGGAAGATGGACCATCGTTTTGCAAGCCATCTTTGTTGGTATCAACCCAAAGGTAGTTTCCAATACTTCCCAAGGGGTAATAACCTGCATCTATAGTTGTGTTGTCTTTATCTACTCCAGTTCCTGAAGCATCAATGGTAACCAAACCGCTGGTGCCAGTTAAATCGGCATCGTTATTCCCATTGATTTGAGGCGCCTGATTGCTGGTAGTGGTAAGTAGGTAATTGTTGTAACCCGTTGGGAATTTCACATAGTATTTTCCACTGGCCAATTCAATGAATTTATAATAGCCGGGATTTCCATAAAAATCATTCGCCGAAACAGTTGAATCAAGCAATACATCATCACCCCCACCAATCGCATTATCCGGACCTGCGCCATACAAATAAAGTTTCATGCCATTCAATCCAAGGCTTGCGGCTTCATCTTGCAGACCATTTTTGTTGGCATCAATCCAGACATAATTGCCCAATGAACCCAATACTGGCGTACAAGTAGTGCGCATTCCAACCATAATCGGTGTAGTTGGTAAGAGCTGTGAACTATTATCTGCCCTTGAAACCTGATACATAATACTGTTATTCATGAGCAGGTTAACCGGAGTTCCAACAGGAGCGCGCATAGGCCAACTCAATACAATACTGTCCAATGCAGGTAATACAGCAGAACGTGTTACTTTAATGGCTTTTACAGTTGTAATATCCAAGGGTGGTGTACTTGTCCATACCGGATTTGTACAACCCGGAGGATTGCTTGCCGGCGTAAAATCGGCAAAACATGGATTTGGCGTTGTTGTATAATAAACAGTCGAAGATGGATCGTTGATAGTAACAGGTCCTACCAAATTGGCAAACCATTGGGAACCGCGGTAATCACCAATGAATGGAAACACATCCACCATTACCAAATCTTTAGCAGCCACGTTACCCAGGTTTTTCAAGGTAATTTTATAATTCACCGGACCTGCTTCCTGAGCAATGGCAGTGGTTGGATAATACACATATTCTGGATCGCAACCGGTTTGTCCTTTGTAAGCGCGCAAAGCCACTGCACTAATTACAGACACATTTGCATTGTCGGTACCACCATTGAATAAACCATTATCGCTTTCCAACCAAGCTTTATTGGTAATTGAAGCCGGTGGTGTTCCAGGTGTGATAACGGCATTGAAGCGAATTTTGTAGGTTTTTCCAGTTAGCAAAGTACCCAAGATATAGGTCAATACCTGACGATTGGAAGGGCTCAGCGTAGTAATTGTTGGCGTAATAACCGAACCGGTATTGTCGATAAGGTAAAATGATGTTCCAGGCACATAAGTTAACCGTGCATCCAAGGTATCCGTAATTGTAACATTCGTTGAGTTTACATTACCGCCTAAATAGGTACTAAATTCATAATACACGGTATCACTTGCTCTTAAGCTGGAGCTTGAATTGCGAATGGACTTGCCCGTAAATCCAAATACGGGTTGGGCAATCATGATTTCGGCCGAACCATTACAAGCACTGTAGGCAGTTTGAACATTGTTAAAGAAGAATGAACCTGTAGAATTGTTTGTAACTACCGTTCCATCGTCACCCACGTTTGAAGGATTGTAAGTGGTTCCTTCTACAATTGGACTTCCATCTTTAGCACCTAATGCTGCCGTGCGTGAATCGCCGCAGTAACTCAAATCTTGTGAGCCACCAATTGGCAAGGGTCCATGAATTTTAAATTTAACTTGAGTTACGTATTCACCCGGAGGCAAACTTACCGGAATATTCAGAGTACCTCCACTCATTGCGGCTATTGCACTCGAAAGATAAGTCCCTGCACTTGTGAATCCATTTAAATTGGTTGCATAAAACACCTCAATTGAAGCTTCAGCTATGGAATCAAATCCATCCACAACCGGACGAACCCGAATGGTAGAAAAATCGATGCTTTTATCTACAGTATAAATCAATTCCGCACTATCCACTTCTGTATTGCCTGAATTGTACCAACCGTTGGAAAACCAGTTACAACTAGTGCCAGGAAGAATATGCTTGTTCATCCAATGGGCTGTTGCAGCAGTAATACCACCACCATAACAGGATACTCCTGGACTAGGTGATTGAATGGAAAAACAAGCTTGTGCTGATTTACCAAATGCTGCTCGTGAACCTATGGGCAGAGCCGGACTCTCACCAAATAAGTTTATCTTGTTACATACATTATCCGAAACAGCAAAGGTTGGCGAAGTATAACGCACACTAATATATGCCGATGAAGAATAATTGGTTCGGAATGAATCTGCAAGCCAAGTCCAAGTTACGGTGCGCGTAAGTGCATTGTAAACCGGAGCTGTTGAACCCGAAAATCCTGTGGCTTCTACAAATTCAACACCCAATGGTAATGTATCCACCAAAACAGGTTGATAGGTTATCAAGGATCCATTCGAAGGACTTGAACCGGATACATTAATGCGGTAAATGGTTAGATTATCAATTGCACCGCCTGCTAGCTTTGTTTTTGAAATGTTATGCTGATTGGAAGCAGTTGCTGTTACATTTAAAATATTCGACAACACCGGACCTGTTCCCCCTCCAGGATTTAAATTATTATCGGCATCAATTGAAGCAAACAAATCCGGGGCATACCCATTGGGGGTGCTACCATTCAGGTAACGAAAACGGATTTGCAACTGACCTGTACTTCCGGCCGGAATTGGATTTACAAAAGTTACAGTAATTGCATTCTGGCCACTGTTGTAAGTTACGCCGCTAACTTGTGATGGATCAAATTCAACTGAATTACTAAATGGACTTGTACTCGCCGGAACCAAATTCTCCGGAAGATTCAGGGTGGCAACTACATTCTGTCCATTCGTGGTAAAACTGGAAACCTGGTAATTCAAGGTATAAATAAACGTTGAACCTGTTGAAACAGTAGATGGCGAAACTGAAGCCGATAGACCAAGCTCAACTTGGGCATTTAGGCCTCCGGCAATTACGCTTAGCAAAAAAGCCAGAGCTATTCTTGGGTTCACAAAAAATTTGCGAACACCGAAAAGTATACTTTTCATGTAAAAATTAGTCAATAGGTAAAAATTAACAGCCCGAAACGGATGAGAATGTAAGCTTGCCTTCCTTGTTGAAGCGTAGAATGGCCTTACAGCTACCAGTTGAATTCAGGTAATAGAAGCAATTGGCATCCTGCTGAATTTGGTCGGGTTCGCCTAAAAGGAACACACATTCTTCTTGAGTGGTAGTATGGGCACCAATAAAATCTCCCTCGATTGATAGTTCAGAAACACCGGGTTGGTGAACTTTAAAAAGGGTTTGCAAATGCCTGAACTCCACAAGCCTGTCTGCTCCAACCAAAGTTTTAAACCGGTCGGAAATTAGTTTGTCGGAATCTTTCAAGCGCGGCTCCAACACATAGGATGGTTCGGCCGGTTTAAAGGATAATCCGAGCAACACTACCATAAAAAGAAACATTCCTTTTATGGAATGAAATGCTGTTAATTGACGCATAAGAACACAATAAAGGTTATCACGAAGATGTCGCATTAGCGCCTAATTATTAACATCTTCTGCCAAGTTTTTGACCAGCTGAGGAATTAATAGGACTATTGGCTGCCAATCTGGTGTAAATAATTTCCTTCTGAAGGTTAATTATTACCTATAGTTTAAAATAATTCCCATTTACCCCATCACATTTCTGCATTGTCTAACGATTTCCTACCTATCCTTTTCAGGCAGCAAAACGAAAAGTCCTGCACTTTCGTTATTTCCGCTCCATCTGTTATATTTGAAACGAACATGCGGAAATTCTTCCTTCCAATTTTTATTTTTTCGGCCCTTTCCTCCTTTGCACAGCTTGGTGGCTCAGGGGTTTACAATTTCCTTTACCTGCAACCCTCTGCGCGAATTGCCGCATTAGGAGGAAATGCAATCAACAATCCATCAACCGACTTGCATTTGGCAGCGGTCAATCCTTCCTTATTGAATAAGAATTTTCACAACCAGGCAGCCTTTTCTTACGTGGGCTATTTGGCGGATATTGGAGCTGGATATGCAGGTTTTACCCGCCATTCTGATTCACTCAACATGAGTTTTGCCGGCGGAATCCAATTTGTAAACTATGGTAATTTCAAACGCTGGGCGCCAGATGGCACCGATTTGGGCACCTTCTCAGCTGGAGAATATGCACTGCATGCCACAGCAGCAAGAACTTATAACCAATTTCAGGTTGGCGCATCAGTAAAACTCATTTATTCAAACCTCGAATCCTACAATTCACTCGGTATTGCAAGTGATTTGGCTGCAACCTGGTTTTCAAAAAACCGACTCATGGTGCTTACGGCAGTGGCATCAAATGTGGGAACCCAAATAAAAACCTATACCAATGCCACCCGTGAAGAGGTGCCCATGAATCTGCAACTGGGCTTTTCACGTAAGTTTGAACACAATCCGCTTCGCATCGGAATCGTTGCACAACACCTTGAAAGTGCCGGAAAATTGCTCTACCAAATTCAAAACAGAAACAACAACAATATCGACCTCGAAACCGGTTTACCAATTCAAGAAGACTTCGGTTTCCTGCAACATGTGATGAGCCACATGATTATCAATACAGAAATTGTACTTAGTAAGAACTTCAATATTCGTGTTGGTTATAATCAACTGCGTAGAAGAGAACTTGCACTAACCGATAGAAAAGGACTAAGCGGCTACAGCTGGGGATTCGGTATCAAAATCAGTAAATTCCAAATTCACTACGGTAGCGGTTCTTACCTCATTGGAAGAAATACCAACCATTTTAGCATCGTCACCAACCTGAACGATTTCAACAAAAAATCCAAACAAAAACAATGATTATTGCCATCGACGGATATTCATCCTGCGGAAAAAGTACATTAGCCAAACAGCTCGCCCGTGAACTGAATTACCGTTACGTGGACACCGGTGCCATGTACCGTTCGGTTACCTTGTACTTGCAACGAAATCAAATCGACATTCATCATCCCGACCAGGTTGAACGTGCACTTTCAGATATTTCTATTCGCTTTGATATTGCTTCGGATGGACAGCAAATTACCTTGCTCAACTCCGAAAACGTTGAAAATGAAATCCGCGTAAATCCGCGCGTGGCTGGCTCTGTGAGCGATGTTGCTGCAATACCGGCTGTTCGTCGTTTTCTTGTTAAACAACAGCAGGAAATGGGTAAAGATGGCATGATAATTATGGATGGAAGAGACATTGGCACGGTAGTTTTCCCCCATGCCGAACTCAAACTTTTTGTAACCGCAAGCCCTGAAGTCCGCGCACAACGCCGCCTCGACGAATTGGTTGAAAAAGGCCAACATACCACCTTTGAAGAGGTATTGGCTAATCTTTCCAAACGCGACCATATTGATACCACCCGCGCAGATTCACCGCTGATGAAAGCGGAAGACGCCATCGAACTCGACAATTCCAACTTAACCCGCCAGGAGCAATTGGAGTTTGTTATGAAATTGGTTCGGGAACGCGCATCCGGAAAAGCCTAAATTGGGCGTGCCTTTTGCCTAGGTAAAATTCTCTCATCATCACCATTCGTTCCGGCAAAAGTCCGGTCATCCGCTCCTACTCCGCGTGCCGGCTTTTTGCGGCTGGTAGCGCCATGCAGGGGCTTCCTGCCGGTCGCCCTGCCTGCCGCACAGCCGCTGCAATCCGCCACTGCGGGGTATCCACTCCTGCCCTCACGCAAGTTCTCTCCTCCCAATCAATTGCTTCACAAAGCAAATCTCAACACATTCAACCTTCATGCGGAGTACTAGTTTTTAGGCCTATCCAAAGTCCAATTCAATTATGCATTTGAACTTCGTAATAAGGCCCAATAGGCCAAAGAAATTAGGCTTTCACATGTAAGGCAATATGCACCGGATGATTAAGAGAAACTGAGTTTAAGCCCAATTTCACAGGCATTTTGGAATGCAATAGATAATCAAATACATATTCCATGTTCAACTCACCAGATATTACATTGCACTTGTCCAAGCGACAACCTTTCTCTCCAAATCACTTATTTTCCAAACAATATACTACATTGAATCCACTTAATTTCTAAAACATATTGGCAATGAAAACCCTATTTATACCCCTTCTTCTGCTGCTTTTGGTCTCAAAAAATCAGGTTTGTGGTCAGGTTCCCGACGATTGTTACAAGGAACGTGACTTTCTTATCCTGTTCTCCTCAAAATCTTATGCCAGTGCATTGCAAGCAGCAAAAGCTGCATCTGCTAAATCGGGATTAGCACTGGATTTAAGAGGACTAAACCCGGTAAAGGATACAAACCTTGGTCTTTCCTTCCACCCCGATAGTTGCAAGTTGTATTATCCGGAAAGTTTACATTCCAATACTGGCAATTGCTACCTCCCACGAGGGGAATGGGAAGACGAACGATACATTAGCATTGAATATTCAAGTGGCTATCTAAGCTTTAGAAAAGGATACTACATAGTAATGGCAGGCAGTGGCCCCAAAAACGATTTAAAACTAAAGGAATTACTTGACCGGGTAAAGCTTACAATTAAGGATGCCTATATCAAAACTAGCAAGGTCTTTATTTGCTGCATGGAATAACAATACCATGCAATAAATTTCCATTATTCGTTTTCAGGAAATAGTTCAGGCGGCACAAAGCGAATCGTTGACTGAATTCGAGGTGCAGGGCTTAAGGATTTCACCAAACCATATACCTCAGAATCCAATTGAAGTGTATCCAATTGGGTAGATAAAGGCTTTGCTTGATAATCTAACAAGGACAGAAAAAGACTATGCAGTTGAAGTAGCGACTCATTTGCATAAGGCGGAATATAAACAACCGACTTCTCTTCTCCACAAGCATCCTTCCAGCTTAAGGAATACTGGAAACCACAATAAAGAGCAAATTCCTCATCGTTTTGAGGCCCTGTTTGGTTTGTCTTAAACACCATGGAATCTTGAAGCAATAGCTTCAAAACCTGCCAAAGGCTATCGTTTAATTCCAGTTGCTCATACTGCCGTGGAGCCAAATATTCCTGCCGTTTAACCCGAATGCAATTTCCAAACTCATTCCAGCGAATGGCAGATGACAAATAGAAACTTCTTCTCATGAACTCCTCCAAATTGAGGCTATCCTCCAATTCGGCGTTTTCATTGAGCCAATGACTTGATGCTGCCCAAGTGACTTGCTGCGCCTGCCTATTCTGGCATGCAAAAAGAACAAGCAGCATGAGGATTAGATTGAACTTCAAAGACATTATCAATATAAGCAAATTAACAACAAGGTGAAAAATTGGGCAACTCGTTAATGGGCTTGAATGAGCTTAATGGAGAGGTGTTTTTCAATTGTTGGGGCTTCTCCAAAATCTGATACTTGTGTATTATGTCAAGCTCAATAGCCAATTAATCAGCATACCCACGACAATCGAAAACGCATAACTTATCATAGTTCCTACCAATACGTATTCACTGCGAAGTCCTTCTTCTTTTTGGGCAAAACGAATAATGCTTTTCCCGGTTATCAAAAAACCAATGGCCTCGTATTTATTCAGGTAAACAAAGCTTAGAATTATGATGCGTTCAAATATTCCTATAAGCTTCCCGCCTTGCTCTATTTTTTTATTGCTCGTGCCCTGAGTTGTTTTATCAATCCCCTTCAACACAAATTTCATAGCATAAGCCAATGGCCATGTCACCAAAACATAACCCAATAACAATAGGCTTATTGAATAGCTCATAGTTACCTTTACTACCGCATTCAATAAGTGAACCCAGATGCCTTCAAATGCAACCCAGATGAAAAGAACACTCAACAGGTGAACAAGTTGGTCACCGAAAAATAAGTATGTTTCTTTTCCTGATATTTTTCCTTGCAGGCTACATTTCATGCTATCAATTATCCAATGAATAAAGGCTATTGATAACGCAATTTTCAAAGAAAAGCTAAGTAGGAATGAAACAATGAATACAATACCAATATGCAGCAACATCTGTTTAGAGAACCACTTTTTGTTGGCCACCATGGAATTGGTTTGAAACACAAAATCAGCGAGCAAATGGGAAAGCAATAACCGAACGAACAGACTTCCTTGCTCCTGGGTAAAAAAGACCAATTCAGTTTTCATCTTGACTGCAACTAATCGTTGTAAATAGCTTCGAAGCGCTGAACCAGTGATTGTATCGCAATCCAACCTCCGTTATTCGACCTTTGATTCACAGCAGACTGGGCTATTCCAAGTTTTTTTGCTATCTCAATTTCTGTATATCCAAGAAGTTTTAAATTAATCACCTCGCATTGCAATGCACTGTTTCTTGCAAGAATAAAATCAAGCAGAGTACACTCTGTTTCCAACTCAGAATTATACGCGTCGTTCACACTTATCCCAATACTCTGCTTACTAGCCTTTAACTGATCAAGTTTTCTACCGGATAATAGGAAGGCTTCCCCATTTGCCTTTCCAAGAGATTCTGTTTCATCTTCACCTTCCCCTATTCCAAGTGCTATGCGTGTATCAAATAGCCAAACCGGATATAACATAGCCGTTTTTTTTGCCAATTTAAGCTCATTTGCTTCATTCGAATAAAGGCTTTTAATAAACGTTTTAATTAAAAGTGTAACTCTTAATGCATGAAACGGGCTTTCCAACAAGCACTGAAAACTATCTCCTCTGTATATTTCATAGTGCATGTTATAATCCGTACTCCAGATCTTCAAAGCAAAATCAACTTCTTCCATTAACTTCTTTCTTCGTAGAGCATCCATTTTAGTTGATTGTACAATATCTCCGGTAATTACTGCTTTTTTCATACGTACTAATTAATTGCAATATAAGTTTATTAGCTATTAATAGCATTATAAGCTGTAAGACTTATACTAACATATTATAAGCCCTATGACTTATAATGACACATTATAAGGCCTACGACTTATAATAACACATTATAAGCCTTATGACTTATACTGTAATACATGTAAAGTACCTGGGTTTTTGAGATGCCACTACAAGCGTTACACCTTATACCTCTTTGAGTTAGCCCACTACGCTCTGGTCCAAAGAAATGGTTCTTCTTTATTACTTTTTTGAAAAGTCAATCTAAAAAAACCTTATCAACTCCAGTACTTGTTGTTATAATCCATTCGGTTATTCCTGTTTTCTCCAACTTATTGAAACCAAAAAGGTCAAATCTCGTGCAGGTTAAAGGCATCTAAATTTCAGACAATCTATGCCATCCTTATCCTTAAGGGATTTTAGTTAACTACCAGGATCAGCAAAACCCAAAAACACTCCACAAGCCTTGCAAAGGCTCTAGTTAAACTGTTGCCCTATTTCTTCTCCTCAACAAAAATAAGCTTACAAAATAAATCAAAACAGCTACAGGCAAACCCACAACCAACCAAGCTAAAACAGCTTGAAGATGAGCCTCTGCAAATGCTTTTAACGCCATGAATACGCCTTCATTCCAGCGACTTTTTAAATAGTCAAAACTCAAGGGCTGCCCATTTCCTCCAAACCAGATCTGACCATACTTGAAAAATGGCCAAAGCAAAACCAACTGCAAGGGAGAAATAAGCCAATGCACCAATTGGGCAAAAACCTGATTCACCCTAAAAATCCAAGCCACCAAGGCAACAAAAAGCGATGTTGTTCCCATCACCGGAAAAACGCCACATACAACTCCAATGGAAATTCCCATGGCCAATGCCTGGGGATGAGTGCCCTGCATTAGAAAAAAACGGAGCTGCTGAAGCTTTCCTTTCATTGCTGCAAACATAAACGAATTGCGAATGCTCCTTCTTAAACTTTCTCAAAAATTGCCTTACCTTGCCTTGCAAACCCTTATCCATGAAAAAAACAGCTCTGACTTGGGCAGCACTAGTGCTTGTTATATTTACTTCCTATGCTCAACAATCGCTATCGAGGCTCGTTAATCCGTTTATTGGAACCGGTGGACACGGACATACCTTTCCGGGAGCCTGTGCTCCTTTTGGAATGGTTCAATTAAGTCCGGATACGCGCTTGGAAGGTTGGGACGGTTGCAGTGGATACCACTATTCAGACTCCTTAATCTACGGCTTTTCGCATACCCATTTGAGCGGAACCGGTTGCAGCGATTACGGGGATGTGATGGTGATGCCGCTCAAGTTAAAATCGAAAAACAAAATGGATGTGTTTAAGCCCGAAGTGTATCGCTCGGCCTTTTCGCATGCTGAAGAAAAAGCCCATGCCGGATACTACGAAGTGCGTTTGAAAGACGATGATATTCAAGCCCGATTAACCAGCACAGAGCGGGTTGGGTTGCACGAATACAGCTTTCCAGACAAAGGAAATTACTGGGTGGTTCTTGATTTACTTCACCGCGACGAACTGCTTGAATCAAGCTTGAAACTCGTAAACAATCACACCATTGAAGGACTTCGTCGCAGCAAAGCTTGGGCAGAAGACCAATGGGTTTATTTCAGAATTGAATTCAACAAGGATTTCAAGAAAACACTTGAAAACAATGATGCAGGAAGCCTGAAACCAAATCGATTGAAAGGAATGGCCTGGGAATTTGCCATGAAAAAGGGAGAGAAATTACTGGTAAAAGTGAGCTTAAGTGCAACTGGAACAGCGGGTGCGGCTTTGAATATGAGCAAAGAGCTTCCGGGTTGGGACTTCAACCAAACCCTCCAAAAAACTGAAGCCGCCTGGAACAAAGAACTTGGGCTTATTCAGGTTGAGAGCACAAATCCCGATAAAAAAATCATCTTCTACACTGCCTTATACCATACCTGTATTCAACCCAATTTAGCATCGGATGTTGACGGAAAGTACCGCGGTCGCGATGGAAAAATCCATCAGGCAAATGGCTTCAACTACTACTCTGTATTCTCGTTATGGGATACCTTTAGGGCAGCTCATCCGCTGTATAACCTCATTCAAAAACAACGCAGCCTCGATTTCATCAAAACCTTTTTGGCACAATACCGGGATGGTGGCAGGCTACCTGTTTGGGAGCTTTGGGGCAATGAGACCGACTGCATGATTGGATACCACAGCGTTTCTGTTATTGCAGATGCATGGGCCAAAGGCATTCGAGGCTTCAACAAACAAGAAGCCATTGAAGCCATGAAAGCTAGTGCGATGCGCGATGTATTGGGATTGAAAGCTTACAAGGAAAAGGGTTATATAGGCATTGAAGACGAACCGGAATCGGTTTCCAAAACATTGGAATACGCATACGACGATTGGTGCATTTCAACGCTTTTAGAACCCGGTGAGGATAAATCCTATTTTGAAAAACGCTCACAAAACTGGAAAAATGTCTTTGATGGCAAATTGGGCCATGTTCGCGCACGCCTAAATGGAGGCTGGTTTTCGCCTTTCGACCCAAGGGAAGTGAACAATCACTTTACCGAAGCAAATTCCTGGCAATATTCCTTCTTCGTTCCTCAAGATATTCCCGGAATGATTCAGGCTTATGGAGGGGTGAAAAAGTTTGAAGATAAACTCGACCGTTTGTTCTTTGAAAACTCGGCAACAACCGGCCGCAACCAAGCCGACATTACCGGTTTAATTGGCCAATATGCACACGGAAATGAACCCAGTCACCACATGGCATGGCTTTACAATTACTTGGGCAGCGGCTGGAAAACCCAGGCACGTATTCGCAATATTCTAGAAACCCAATACCACAATGCTCCCGACGGTTTAAGTGGAAACGAAGATTGCGGCCAAATGAGCGCCTGGTTGGTTATGAGCTCCATGGGTTTGTACAGTGTTTGTCCGGGAAGTCCCGATTACAACATAAGCTCACCTTGGTTTGAGCGCATCAAAGTAAATACCGGAGATAACAACCAACTCGTCATCAATGCGAGCGGAGCTGAATCCAACATGTATATCAAATCCTTCCGAATCAATGGAAATCAGCGATTAGAAATGCAAGTGAATCATCAAGAATTGATGGGTACAAGCTCCCTGTTTTTTGAGTTAAGCAAAGAGCCCCTCAAATGGGGTTCAAAAGCCGATAGCACATTACATTCAAAATTATCAACCAGCATTTTACCATCACCACTTATTCACTCCAATGGCATCTCATATCGCGACAGTCAACAGGTTGCATTGGAATGGCAATTGGTACCGGCACAACTCTCCTACCGCATCAATGGCGGCAATTGGATAAACTATACCAAAGCCTTCTATGTGAAGGAAAGCTGCACAATTGAAGCTAAAGCTAAAGATGCTAAAACCGGCATGGAATCATTTACTCAGGCAAGCTTTCACCGCATTCCCAACAACTGGAGCATTCAAATCAAAGGCGATTACATCAAACAATACAGTGCTGGTGGCCCGGAAGCTTTGATTGATGGGCTAAAAGGCAATGAAAATTGGCGCAAAGGCTACTGGCAAGGCTATTGGGGTGTCGACCCCGAAATTGTAATTGATTTAAAGGAAGAAAAGCTTCTGGAGGAATTTGGAGCTTCGTTTTTGCAAGACAGCAAAAGCTGGATTCTACATCCGTCTGCATTAGAATGGTATGTTTCTGAAGACGGAGTGAACTTTACACCCCTAGGCACATTAGCCAATGAGGTAGAAGCCTTAAACGAAGACATTACATTAAAAACAATTCGGTTACATAAAACGCAGGGCATCAAAGCGAAAAAACTCAAACTAATCATCAGACAATACGGCAAGCTTCCAAAAGGCCATATCAGCGAAGGAGAACCTAGCTATATCTTTGTGGATGAAGTATGGGCGGAGTAATTACAAGTGAATAAGGAATTACACCTTGCAATCAAGCCAACAGGTGCTCTAATTTCATTTTCCACTTTTCCCAGTCCTTCATTTCCTTGTTCTGTAAATCGAAAAATTTCTGCGTATGGTCGTGATGGATTAAATGACAAAGTTCATGTATAATAACATACTCAATACAGCCCTTAGGAGCCTTTATCAACTCCGGATTTAAAATGATCTTGCCTTTGTCCGTACAACTGCCCCAGCGTGTCGGCATTTTTCTGAGTGAAAAATTAAAAGTGATAAGTGATAAGTTATTTTTTCTAATGAATTCATCAAAAAGGCTTTCAGCTAATGGTCTTATTTTTTCTTTTGCTTTTTCAAGATACCAACTTTCAACTAACTCCTGAACCCTCGAAGTATCTGATGTTAGAACTTCCAGAAATGCTCCCTTCAACTTTACAGTTTCATCCTTAACTTTTTGCTTTTCACTAATCACTTTTAGCCTGTATTGCCGGCCCAAATACAAATGGGTTTCACCACTTCGGTATTTACGTTTTGGTGTTTTGGGTTGAAAGTTTAGAAAAAAACTTTTTTGCTTAATTATCCAAGGTGCCTTTTTTCTGATTTTCTCTTTTACTTTTTCAATGGATGCATTTATAGGTGCCTTTACCAATACTTCCATTTCAGGTGTTACCGTAATGCCAAGTGATTTTCTGTCTGAAAATTCCAGACGAAAGTCTATCTGCTTACTCCCAAATTGAATATAGTCTATTTCTGAAACAACCTCATTCATAACTCATCATTCATAACTCATCGTTCATAACTCATAACTCATCATTCATAACTTATATCTCAACTTCGCCACTTCAATACAATCTTCTGCAATCTTATCCATGTCTTTGAATGACAAGTCAACTTCGTATTTGTCTCGTACTTCATCAATCAGGTAATCCCCAATTTCAATAAGTAACTTACCTGTTATATTGGTTTTGTATTGCCAGTCAATAATGGGTTTACCATTATCTAAAACCGAAGATTGAATCAATTCATCAATTTCTATTGCTGTTTGAATGGATACCTCCTTACGCAAACGATCATCCTTTATTTTTTCGCTTAAGGCCTCAATGGTCAATCCATAAAAAGCTTTTGCTATATCCTTATCTTTCAACTGCTCCGGAATATCCGTGTCTGTATGGGCCAAAACGCTGTCCATGATGTCTTGGACTCTGCTCAGATACTGGGCTTCGCTGATTCTTTTAGCTTCATAATCAGCAATGGTTTCCTTTAGCATTTGAGAAAACTTTTTGTAAAATGCCGGATCCTCATCCATTTTCTCCGTAATATGTTTAGCGGTTCTACTTGCTATTTTATCCGCTTTAGCCGCTTTACCTGTGGTATTTTCTACTTCTTGTTGAAATTTATCCTTATCGAAAATGTTTACCAATGCTGTGATGGTTTCAATTTTCTCAGTAGTAATGTGGGTATCAATCAGCTTTTGAATTTGCCCTTCGTATTGTTTGTAGTCAATTTCATCGCTGTATCTTTCAACAACAGCCAAACGCAATTTCAAGAACATGGCCAAATCTTCTTTGTAACGATTGATTACCTTTTCTTCTACTTCCCTATGGAACTGGATAGAAGATAATGCCAATTTCAAAGCTTTTGCAAAAGCTGCCAGTTTATCGTAAAACAAAACCCGTATTGCTTCATCTTTCAATACTTGCTGATAGGCTTCTGCATCTCGCTTATTGGATATGTTTTTAAAAATATCCCAAAGTTCAGCGTGCTTTTGGGGTAGCTTTTTAATTTCCTCCGACATGTTTACCAGGGTTCCTTCCAGATCCTCCTGATCAAAATCCTCAAATGAGGAATACATCTGCAATGCATCGTCCAGATTCTCTATTACACCATAATAGTCAATGATGTAGCCAAATTCTTTGTCAGGAAAAACCCGATTTACACGTGCAATGGCTTGAAGGAGTTTATGTCCCTGCAAGTTCCTGGTTAAGTATAAGACTGTATTCTTGGGTTCATCAAAGCCAGTGAGCAGTTTATCGACAACAATAATAATTTCAGGGTCTTTCTGATTTTTAAAACGACTAATGATGTTCTTTTCGTAGGTTTTTGAATTGCCGTGTTCGTCCATCATTTTTTTCCAAAATCGATTTACGCTTAGGTTCGATTTTTCATAAACACTTTCTTCTCCTTCTCTTTCATCAATCGAAGAGATTAACACTTCACTGCTTACTATTCCAATTTCATCCAGGTACTCTTTATACTTGATTGCGTTAATTTTTTTATCACAAACCAATTGACCTTTAAAGGGTGTTTTTCCTTGCCAATTGCTTCGAAAATGATAACTAATATCCCAGGCAATCATCCGCATCTTTTGTTCCGCAGAATTCAAATGGTCGTAACGCGCAAACTTCTTTTTAATGTCGGCTTTTTGATATTCGGTTAACGGCTCAGCAACCATTCCGAAAAATGTATCAATGGGACTCGCATTTACTTGCTGAACTGCCAATCTGCCCTCATATAACAATGGAACAACTGCTTTATCTGCTACGGCATCTGTTACGGTGTAGGGATCTCCTATTAACCCACCAAACTTAGCAGCTGTGCTCTTATCCTTTTTAAACAAAGGAGTTCCCGTAAAGGCCACAAAGCAGGCATTGGGTAATGTTTTTTGCATGTCTATATTAAATATTCCATGCTGTGTCCTATGACCTTCATCTACCAGAACAAAGATGTCATGACTTTCTAAGGGTTGATTGATTTTTTTTACCGCCGCCACAAATTTGTTGATAATGGTAGTAACCACTGCATCGCTTTTGCTTTCCAGCAAATCAACTAACCGTTGTCCGGTGCTTGCGTTTTCTACAAACTTGCCACACTTTCTGAATGTGCTGGTAATTTGATTATCCAAATCGGTTCTATCTGTTACCAACACTATTTTCGGATTGCGAATACTTGGTTCCATAGCAATCGCCTGAGCCAACATTACCATCGTTAAGGACTTTCCACTTCCTTGTGTATGCCAAATTACGCCTCCCTTTCGTTTGCCGTTCTCCACTTTTCTTATGCGTTGCATGGATTTTTTAATGGCAAAAAATTGCTGGTATCGTGCTATTTTTTTATCTCCATTATCAAACAAAATAAAATTGAAAACGATATCTAACAAGCGCTCGGGCTGACATAAACCAAACAAATAACGGTCTTGTTCGGTTGGCAGAATTTCATCTTGTTCGAGTGCTTCAAAATAATGTCGGACATAATTGAAGCGATCTGAAAACAATTGTTCTTTTACTGAATTTGAAAGTGCCGTGTTCTTCAGCTCTTTTAACTTTTCATTGTACGCTGTTAACTTGTCATTTCCATCAAATTTCTCCTGCCATTTAGCCCAAAACTTTTCCGGCGTGGCGTTGGTTGCATAAGCCGCTTCTTGTGTGGCAATGCTCAAATTGAGTTGCGAATACACATACAAACTTCTGATTCCGTCTTCTTGCTGGTTGCGTAAATGCTGACTGATCGCCTGTTTCAAGGGCTCTTTCATATCTGGTCGTTTGCACTCAATAATGCAAAGTGGAATACCATTGACAAATAAGACCAAATCGGGGCGGTAATGCTCTTTACTTGTACTTCGCATTACACTGAATTCTTCGCTTACATGAAATACATTGTTACTGATGTTTTTCCAGTCGATGTATTGCAGGGTAAAGCTCTTTTTGTCGCCATCTACACTTTGCTCCAATGCCTGACCCAAGGTGAGCAGGTTATACGCCCTTTCACTGGCTGCAATATAGCCTTCATTCATGGGCAGGTTTTTCAAAGCCAAAATACCCCGTTCAATATTTTCGTCTGTGAAAATGCTGGTTTTAGTTGCACTTACCCGTATGCAGTTGATTTCCTTCAGTTGTTTACGCAACACATCTTCCAGCAAAACATTGGTGGTTTTACCACCTCTTTGTCGGTCAGCTTCTGCCGGACTCAAATAGGTATAACCCAAATTCACCAACATTTGCAATGCCGGAATCTGGCTGATATGGTCTTCTTTAAAGCTAGGTGTTTCCATTATTTTTCGTTTTTAGAGAACCGGATGCCCAATTCAGAGAATTGAAATTTATCGGTGCCGAAACCAATACAGAGAATCCAAAGCCCAATACAGAGAATTGAAACCCAGGCAAACAGGTTTTTAACACTTTGATATCCAGCACATTTAAGTGTTTACGCATTGCTAGCACTATCTCTAGCAGCTGCAATACAAAGAATAGCACCATCGCTTTCAGCATCTTCTTTAGCTCCTTTATCTTTAGCATACAGAGAATCATTAACGGCATATAGACAATTAGCTGCTTATTCATATTTACCCCTTAGTTCTGCTATAACTGCACTTAGTAAAACATCACCTCTTAAATCCGCATACTTATCAGCAATAGAATATCGGGCACCCTTTATTTTTCCTTCTACTTTCAGTACTTTATCTTCCATCAGTTTCATCTTTAAATAGTTTATTTGATTTCTTGACAGGGATTCTTTCAGTAAATCTTCTAAATCGCCAATCTTCAAAGCATTTCCTTGCAATGCCAGCAGAATGAGTTCTATCTCTTTTACCAAATATCTTTTGCCAATTTTCAAGCCGTCATTTACCAGTGCATGGTATTCTTGCGATAAAGTATAGCGATTGGTATGTCCTGAAATTTTTTCGATTAACCCTGATTTTTCTAACTGGCTTACAATTTCGGCTTTCAGGTTTTGGAATATGCCGTTCCGAATTTTGCAAAGCGTAATAATTTGTTCTACACCCAACTTGGGTTCTTTCTCGCTGTTTTGGTATTGGCTTACGAAAACATGAAATGCTTTGTCAATAATTTCAGTCCGTAGGGTAAGCGAAACCTGAAACATATCCGAATTTTTGTAGTCTGGTTCGGCTTTCCCTTCAGATAGGGTGATGGAAAATATCTTATCTACACCCTGTCCGCTGCGTTCTACTAAGCCAGTCTTTTCCAGAATTTCGGTCATTAAGCGGCTTCGGGGTGTACTGCTTACTGTGAGTATATTTTCTATAGTTACGCCTTTAGGAAAACCTCCCGGGTTGGTTATTGTGATTTTGCTGGGATATTGCTTTACAACCGCTTCGCTGGTAATGGTATAATCTCGGTGAGCAATGGCATTGAGTACGGCTTCACGAATTACTTCTTCATTAAAATCATACAAATCAAAAATATAAGCTCCCGACAGAATGGGATATTTTCGGTTGAGTGTGGGTTGATTAATGAGTTTCCAAAGGCTGTCAATGGCTATAAATAAAGGTTCATCAATTACTTCACGGCTATCGTGGTGTATTTGTGCTTCGCTGTTGCGAAACTCCCAAATGGTTTTGCTTTGGGGAAGTTTAGCATGAATCACTTCTTTTTTAGCTAATAAAATTAAGGCAGCATAGGTGAGTTTACCGTTGTCGAGTAATTTCAAATCGGTTAAAACTTGTTCGGTACTGAGTTGCAAAAAGCCCGGATTTTTTTGTTTACGGGCATAGCTCTCTTTCATTTTCTTGATGGCTGCTTCATCTAAATCGGCTATGCTGATGCTTTCGCAAAATTTGGCCGAGAAATCGGGTTCTTGTTCTGAAAGTATGGCAAACATTTCTTCATCACTCATATTGCGTAGACTTTCACCAACCCTCATCAATGGTACTCCTTCAAACTTCATCATCTTACCAACGGGTCTTGGCGGAATATGAGCAATCAAAACCCGCAATCCATTTTCATAGAGTTCCTCCATGCGAACCCTGATGCCCAAACGACTATAGGTTTCATCTTCTAAAGCTCCAATCTTGCCTTGTGCAAAATCACTGCCTACCACATCATGTGGGGCTTTATCGGCCATGCCTAAAACCAACATGCCGCCACCTTCATTAGCGAATGCCACTACATAACCCAAAAAGCACCTGCGTCTCTCTTCTTGTTCCTTATGTTCGCTGCCGGCATAAGAGAAGTTGTGCGTGGCTGCTTTAAACTCAACCTTGTCTTCACTTTCCTTGAGCTGTATTAATTCTGTTATTGTCATAAGCATTGTATTATTCGTTTTTGCATAATAAAGCTAGTCACTTTATTGTGCAGATTTTGGTTTATTATTCTGATTTTCATATCTCAATCACTTTATTTGGTTCAAAAAGCCGATGTTCGTTTCGTTGTACATAGCCCAACTGATTGGTTATGAGTTTGGTATTGCCAATGGTGAACTCAGGGGTATTGGTATGATGATGACCGTACACCCAAGAGGCAATTTCGGAAGCTTCAATCAGGTCATGCAATTCCACTGCAAAAGCATCATTGAGCACATCGCCCTTGTATTGCTCGGGATAATTGAGAAAAGTGGGGCAATGATGGGTGAAAACGGCCAATTTTTCCTCCTTCTTGTTTAGCTCATTTTGAATAAATGCCAAGCTCTCAGCATGCAGTTGGTTGTATTGTTCTGCCGAAAAGCGAAAGTCTTTGTGTTTGATTAAATGAAAATCATTCAGGCTGCGTTCAATCTGCCATTGGTAGCCGGGACTGATGTGACTCCACAGGGTTGAGAAAATCAACTTCACACCTTCATGCACCACCGAAGTATTGTTCACCAAAAACACATTGCTGCGAATGCCCTCATTTAGTAATCCACTTTTTTCGGCAATATCAAAATGGTAATACTCATGATTACCAGGCATCCAGTAGGTCTTTTTGAAATTATCTGCCAGGAAACTGAAAAAATCTTGATGCTTATCTATCACCGCAAAAGGCACAATGTCGCCTGCCAATACCAATACATCACCCACCCGCTGCAAAGGGTGCTGCTTTAAGAACTCCTTGTTGGCAGGGAATTCTATATGAAGGTCGGAAGCGTATTGGATTTTGAGTGGCATATTTTATTTCTTTTTATCTTTTGGCGGATTGGGATCATTTCCATAACTGTTTGGATTCTGAATCTTTCCATCTTTTCCATGTGGAATCAATTCAGACTTTTCCTGTTTTGATTTTTCTCGGCTCCAGTCCATAGCTTCCTTTTTGGTTTCAAAATGCTTGGATGCTCTTTCGGCATTTTCTCGTTTCGAATCCCAACCACCTTTTTCAGAATTGGGAACTACATGTCTTTCTTTACGTGGCATATACTTTTGATTTTATTAATTATCCCCATACCTCTGCCGATTCAGCATCATAATAGCTGACCTCAAAGTCTTGGTTTCTTCTTTTTCTTTTAATTGATTCAGCGGCTTGAATAATTTTCTTGTTTGCTTCCGAATCGGGATTCCCATATATACTTACAAATAAGTGATTAATTTTTCCGGCTGTTATCTTCTTAATGATGTGTTCGTCATTTGCAGAAAATGAAACACCATAAGTAAACAAGCAGGCAGTTGATTTTTTGTCACCAGTTTTCATTCTCTGGCTAAAGCTCTTGTAAGAATGATACAGATAACCGCTATGCGTAATTCTTGTGAGCTTCTTTGTGCTGTCTCCTTCTGCGACAAAAAGGGGAAATCGATTAGCCTCCAATGCTTCTCTGGTTTGCTTAATTAAAGGCTTACCGGTATTTATCCAGGTGAACTTTTCAATTTCAGCATCTCGCTCAAATACATGCAATGCTCCATGTAGATAATGGATGTTCTGACCATGAGCATTACTGTCTCCCTGCCAAATCACATAGTCTGAAACCGAAATTGGAATGCCTGCTTCATTTAATTCTACATCCTTTCCAAATCCGTCATTGGGCATAGCATTGAGTAGTTTTTCATTTAAGCCAAACATTAATGTCCAATAGAGTAGTAAGTCATAATTCAATGAATAGATTGTTCCATCATTGCCAAGAAAGTTGTTCAGGAATTGAACACAAGACCTATACTTAGATTCATCGATGGAACTAGGCCATTCGGGGTGGTTTTTTGCAATAGTTTGAATGAGTATTTCTTTGATTTTTTTTGCATGCCTTTGAAGTTTTGATACTGTCCTTGGCAAATTGTCTTTGTATGATGGCAACACAAGGGCAGCATATTCAAGTGCATGAATAACTTCTTCAAAATCTTGTGTTTTAAGGGTTTTGAAAACTACCTTTACTTCAGGCATTTTTGAGAAATCTGCCTGTTTGTATAAAGATGAATAAGTGAATATCGTGGGCACACAAGCAATACTAAAGCCATTACCCAACAAAAGGTTCTTTTTGTTGTACCCTGACGCCAGCTCTAATGCTTTAGTAAATGTTATTGTCTTCATACTATTCATTTATTTTTAACCTCACCTTCCCCGTCAACAACTGCTGCATCAACCCCTTTTTCTGCTCCCTCAACTTCTCCGCTTTGGCTTTGAGTAGGCTGATTTCTTTATCTGCCGCTTGCAGCACCTGGGCTATGGCGGTTTGTTCTTCGAGAGAAGGAAGTTTGATTTTTATAATTGAAAAACCATCCCAACGCAATCCACCTCTGCGGTCAATTGAGCCTTCCATTCTGTTTTGATATTGATATACCAATGGATGAGATTTCAATAACTTGTAGAAGAAATCATCATTGACTGTTTTATCAGTTTTGAAAACCGTATACATCGGACTGATTAAGGCTTCTTCCAAAATTTCTTGATATCCGATACTTCCTTCTTCGATATGATTTGTAGCGTAGGCAAAATGGTTTTTCGGGACAATCTTGTAAGTGCTTACATCATCAGCAAAAATCTTTCTTCCGAAGTATTCTAGTGAAGGAACAAGCCCATCATATTTTGTGCACGATAAAACTGTTAGTTGTTTGTCGCTTTTATTTCTGATACTAACTTCCTTGGCTACATCTCGGATATGAATTTCCTTCCACTCCCCCTCAAATCCCTTCAACCGTTTCTTCCCTGTAAGCAATTGCTGCATGAGCCATTTTTTGCGGAGTTCTTTTTGGGCTATGAGTTTTTCGGTGGTGTGTATGGCGACATCTGCTGTGCTCAGCACACGGGCTATGGCTTTTTGCTCGGGAAGTGGGGGGAGTGGGATTTTGAATTCCTTTAAGTCGCTGCCATTAATTGAATTAATTGTTGCTCCTAGATTTCTGTGTATTTCTCTATTGTAAATGTCAGTATTGAAAACGTGAATTAGATACTCGTTATAATCCCCTCTAAAAATTGCCATGAATGCACCAAATGCCATTCCTTCAGCATCTTCATTTATTAAAGCACATTTTCCAATTAATGATTTACTGCCATTTCTAACACAAATCAAAATATCGTTCTTTTTAACAGGATTAAAATCCCCCTTTTTAACTTTTACAAATACATTGTCATCGAATGTTATTCTTCCGCCTTGAACATTTGAAGAACGCAAAACAAGCACTCCAGTTTCTTCGCAAATATCATCAGGACTATAGGTGAGACCTGAAACTACATTTCCTAACTTCCCAAGTTTCTTCACATCCCAATCACTTGGAATTTCAGTATTGTAAAACGCTTTGGTATTTTTTATTTCAGCCATTATTTCTAATTTGGGTTACTTGCAAACAAGTTTGCAAAGATGTTTGGGTGAATACGTTGGTTTATAGCTGTTTGCTCTTTGCATACTGCAAACGAAACCGCCTGAACCTGCAAAGAAGTCGATGAGCTAAGTTGGCAACTTTGCAAAGAAACTTGCAAAGAAGAATTTTGTAAATTGCTGATTATCAATATCTTTTTCTTTGCAATCATTGTTTCAATTTGTAGGTTCGTTGGTTGTGTTTGGTTTCTTCAGCTATTTCTATATGTCCGTTTTCAACCATTTCGGCAAACAGACGTGATACATACGAAGCATTGGTATCGGGTATATTCAATATTTTCCTAGCAGCTTCATTGGTAATTTCATCAGCCGTTTTTAAATATCTGATAATAGATTCTATATGCTCGGCACGTTCTTGTTTCTTTAGCTTTGAGTAACTAATCTTGTCTTCAATATCCACCAACTTGCTTTTATGGATTATGTACTTCACACCGGAAGTTCTGCCAGTGGTCTCTATAAATTCAATCTCCAGCAATTCGGCTAAAATTTTCCGCAGCTGATAATGGTTTACAAAGGGCAGCTGTTCTAGCTGTTGAAAGGTGAGTTTTTGACCCGTGTAGATATGGTTCAATACTATGAGTTTTTCAAGATCAATATCTTTTTTGGCGGTTTGCTTATACATTAAACTCAACTCGGCCAATTTTTCTGAATACACATCGGCTTCTACACGCAATAAAATGGAGTTTTCGGTCTGAATGGGTTGCGGTAATTTTTTGCCTTTGGATAATAAAGCCGTAAATATTTTATCAAAACCGCTACCTGCTTTTTCGGCATAATTGATTTCACGCAACACATCCATAATGCCCGGATTGCGTGGATTGGTTTTCCGCAAGAAATTGGTTTCATTAATACCTTGTGGAAAATGACCGGGGCTTTCAAATTCTAAATAGTTAGGGTATTTTCTAATCTCGATAATTTGTTGTCGGCTATAATCACGATGGGCTATGGCATTGATCAAAAGCTCCCTGAGCACCACTTCCGGATAATCTTCGATATATTCTCTAAACAAGCCGAAGTGAAACTCCTTTACTTTGGTTTCGGATTTTAGTTGCTGATAACAAGCATCAGCCATCTCTATCAAATTG
Organism: Bacteroidia bacterium; assembly: GCA_023151275.1. Classification (GTDB taxonomy): domain Bacteria; phylum Bacteroidota; class Bacteroidia; order UKL13-3; family UKL13-3; genus CAISCU01. The sequence goes on from JAKLJI010000001.1 coordinate 712,880, forward strand.
CCGCTATACTCAAAAGGTGTGTAAGTACCATCTTCGTAATAACGGATGTATTTGATTTGATTGTAAGGGAGCTCTTTTAATGCTTTATTGTTTCCAATAAAAAGAATTCCTGTGGTAGTTGGCAGCAATTTTCCATTTTCTTCCTTTATAAGTCCCAGCGTTTCTGTGAACTCAGGGGAATTATTTTTCAGATAGGGACTTTGTGGTTTTTCTCGTTGAATCCGCAAGAATAAATTTCTTGTTTTTTCTATATCCTGCCATCCAGGAATCGGATTTCCCTGCTTATCTGTTTCTTTACTTGATAATGGTAAATCCCAAGTTTTCTGGTCATATACTATTAAGCCTTTTTCAGCTTGAATAGTCGCCATTTCATAAGTTTCAATCGTTCTATTTCCATCATTACTTCGAATCGGGTATTCACCTTTTGAAGTTCGATGCAATTGGGTAGTAAATGGAACTTCAAGAACCAAAATTTCTTTTCCCTCAATAGTTAGCCTATGTGGTTTGATGGTAATAGATGGAACTGTTCTGTCTTGAATTTGCCTAATAAGTTCAAACACTTTGCTGTCAGCATATTCAAAGTCAGGGTTAACTTCTTTGGTTTTATCTTCTATTCCGACAAATAAAAAGCCTCCTTTTTTATTAGCAAATGCTACCACATCTTTGGCCAGTTCATCATACTTTGGGGCAAAGTTTTTCAAAGACTTACCAAAAGCAATTTTATCTTCCAATTGCTCCTTGAAATCAAGTGTTTCACACTCACCTTTTGCTAAAAGGTTGTAAAACCACTGGATGCTATGCCTGGTGAGTTTTTCCATTACTAATTCATTAGCTGTTTCAAGTAAACATCAATTTCACTCTGCACTTTCACCAATTCACCTTCCAATTGCTCAATCTCCTTTTGCACCGCAGCAATATCCACTTCAGCTTCTTCTTCAAAGGTGTCCACATAGCGGGGTATGTTCAGGTTGTAATCGTTTTCCTGTATTTCTTCGGGTGTGGCGACGTAGCTGTACTTTGGAATAATGAGATATGAGTTGTTTAATGATGAATGATGAGGGATGAATGATGAATCATGAGTGTTGAATGATGAACTGTTTTCGTTTAGGATTTCCAGCTCAGATTTTAAGAGTTTTCCTCCCGATGGTATATGAATAAGCTGAGTTTCATCTATCTTCCAATTGCCCGAATTTTCCAATTGTTCATAATTCATCATTCCTAATTCATAACTCCTGAAAAGCTCATAGTTTGCAACAATTTTCCCAATATCACTTTCACGCAACTTGTTCTGGTTTTTAGCAGATTCATAGTGTTTGCTGGCATCAATAAACAAAAATTTATTGCTATTCTTTTGCTTGTTAAATACCAAAATTGCAGCAGGTATTCCTGTACCAAAAAACAAATTGGCAGGTAATCCAATCACTGCTTCCAATAAATTTTCTTCAATGGTTTTTTGTCTGATTTTACCTTCACTGCTTCCTCTAAATAAAACCCCATGCGGAACCACAACACCTGCTTTACCACTTTCATTTAAGGTTTCTATCATGTGGCTGATAAAGGCCCAATCGCCTTTACTTTTTGGTGGTACTCCTCTCCAAAAACGGTTGTATTTATCGGTTTCAGGGTCGTAACTCACCGTAGTTTTTTCACCATCTTTGTCTTCTACTTTTCCCCATTTATCTAAGGAGAAAGGTGGGTTTGCCACTACGGTATCAAATTTCATTAAAGAGTCACCTTCTTTTAATTTAGGGTTTCTAATGGTATCTCCCCAACGAATAGTGGCATTGTCAAAGCCATGCAAAAACATGTTCATCACTGCCAATGCCCAAGTGCTTCCGTTGGCTTCTTGTCCGTAAAGCGAAAAGTTATCAGATCCTACCTCTTGTCCGGCTTTAATGAGCAATGAACCTGAGCCACAAGTTGGGTCGCAAATACGGGAGCCTGGTTTACTCTGGGTAAGTTTTGCTAAGAGGGTTGAAACTTCACTTGGTGTATAGAACTCACCCGCCTTTTTACCGGCATCACTGGCAAAATTAGCGATAAGGTATTCATAAGCTCCTCCGATAATATCATTGCCTTCCACATGAGATGGTCGTAAATCGAGTGCTTCTATATTAAAATCGAGCAAGAGGTTCTTTAAGCGGGTGTTTTTATCTTTTGGCTCACCCAATTTACTTGTGTTAAAGTCGATGTTTTGGAATATTCCGGCTCCATCTTCGCTGTACAGTTTTTCACGATTAGCTTCTTCCAAATCATTTAAAGCAATATTGATAAGTTCTCCAATATTGGCTTCATTGCGGTGCTCGTATAGGTATTTAAAATGACTATGCTCGGGCACAATAAAGCGTTCGTGTTGCATGGCGCGTTTAGCACGTTCCACATCACCGCTGTACTTTTTCAAATAGCCTTCCATTTTATCGTCATGCACATCGCTAAGGTATTTCAGGAACAGCATGGTTAGCACATAGTCTTTGTAAACGCTTGGGTCGATGCTGCCTCTAAAGGTGTCGCAAGCTTTCCAAACTGCATCGTTGATGTCTTTCTGAGTTATTTTCATTTGAATGATGAATTATGAGGTATGAATTATGAGTTATGAATTATGAGTTATGAATTATGAATGTTTTGTTTGGTGGTTAGGATGGAGCTTCGGAGCATTTTTAAAAGCTCGTTAGCATCATTATGAATTGCTTTGAATTCTATTTCTTCAAGAAAATCTGATTGATGCAGAAGTTCAAGCCAATAAAGCGATTCATCACATTCCTTTTGTGCAATTGATAATTTATGAATAAAATCAGCTTTACTCTGAGCGTTTTGAGCTTCTCTAATATTCGCTCCGATAGAAGTTCCGGAACGCAACAGTTGTTTGCTCATAATGTATTCTCTTTTATCCTCTGTAAGATATTTGTTTAACTGAATAATTTTCAGTGCAAACTGAAACGACTTATCCTTTAGCGGATTCGGTTTATTTTTTGTATCTCTTTCGTTCATAATTCATCATTCATCATTCATCATTCATCAATTAATATTCATCATTGCGAAGCTGCCTCCAGCAGCAAGGCCTGAATTTGTTTTTCTCTGAGTGTTTCAATTTTCTGCTTCAATGCATTTTCCTTGTTGCGGAGTTTTGAAATTTGCACAATTGCTCTTTGGGTTGCAATGCCAGGAACCGGTATTTCCAGATTTTCTAAAACCTGTTTTGAAATGGAAGGAATGGAAGTCCCAATAGCTTGACCTTTTAAAAGGGTTTGTGTGGTGTGGTTATTTAGAAACCACGCCAAAAATTGTGGCAGCATGTTGTTGTCGTTTGGCCTGATAACAAAAAAGGAAGTGGAGGCAACAGAAGGTTCGTTGTGATTTTCAAAAACGGCTGCAAAGTTTTTGGTTCCTTTGGCCGCAAAAAGCACGTCACCGTCTTTTAGCAGGTGCTTTTCAGAAATTCCCTTTGCATGCAAATCAGGGTGTAAAACCGCATGCAACTGTCCGTATTCGTCAAAATGCTTAGACTGAAGATAAACTAAATCTCCATTTGCAACTGGTTTGGCAAAGAGTCCAGTTTGAATATGGGCAAAATCCGCTAAACGATTTTTCATTTTTTACCTTGTAACAACTCTACAAAAATACGACTTACTTGCCAAAAAGAACTATTTTCAACAAAAAAAGCTAAGTATAACGACTACAAAAAAAGGAATTCAAACTATGGGATTGCAAAAAAAAGCTTAACCTATTGATTTAAAGCCAAATTTAAGATTCTCTATCCGCTTCTAAAAGGCATTCAGGGCTTGCAGAAAAATTCAAATCTGCATTCGGTTCGAGGATAAGCCTGGCAGTTATTAGTTTCTTGCATTCATCCAGGCTTATCCGAAGAAGATGATGCGGAGCTGGATTAGCGTTCTGGAAAGCATGATGCTTAGTAAAATCCAATTTAACCCAAAAGAATCGTTTCAAAACCTTGCAGGAGAATTCATTTTTTCCGAGTTAGAATTTACAATATCAATAAGTTACGCGTTAATCGGCAGCCTTATTTACCACTTCAGTTTGACAAAGCGAAACTACTTTGCTTTATAGGATTTTTCACTTTTGTTCAAACTCAACTTAGCCTAACCAGAAAAAACTGAACTGCTCAGCAGCTGCCAGCCCCATTTTAAACCGAATGCAGGTCTGTGTTTTCTAGCATTCCCAAGGCAAGGGCTGCCCTATCGCAAAAATTAAGCCCACCTCTGGGTTGTATAAACGAAAGTCAGCTTTTAGAAACCCACTTTGCTGTTTACCTGTATTCTTGCCTAAAATCCAAGCTTGTTTAACCCAGCAGGCACAAACTCTTTTCCAGATTAGGCAGTAACTTATCAAGTTCAGAGTTGTTTTTGGCCTGAAATTATTGAGCGAAGTATCTCCCTTTTTTGTGGCGCTTGCCTTAACTGGCGAAGCGGAAACCCCGTGTGGCATTGCGACATGCTGCTGTGCGTGTGTGCCGGCGACCGGTAGGAAGCCCGGCTAAACCGCTACAGCAGCGGAGTAATGCCACGCGGGTTGGAGTGCAGACAGTGGCCCCTTGCCGACAACTGTTGATTGTGTATTGTGTTTGATGGCAAGGGGCAAGGCCCAAATCATCCTTGAATTTAGCAATTGATATGTCCGTATGGACAATGCCTGCACCCATTTCCACAACAGCTTCCGCGCTGGATATGGTAAAGTTCGGTAAATACATATCTGCCTTGCTGAACATAGTAATGAAAGTGTTCTTGCAATCCATTTCCCGATTTATACTGCGGTCCATTTTTCGCCTCCTCCACCAACAAATTAATTTGATTCATGCAAGTTGAACACAAACAATCGAAGGCTGTTTTCGCCAGAAAATCTGAGGCATCATGACTAAGCTTTACATGAGCACATTGACAATTCTGAATATCATTCACCCGGCATTCAAATTCCACCGAACAACGCGGACATTTCTTCATCTCATGCATTTACTTGACTATTTAACGGGTAAATAAAAATAAACAGAAGCAGGTCCTGGCAGTTTGCATTTCGGAAAAGAAAAATTAAACCAAACCTGAGAATTCATTCTGATTTAGTTTCATGCTTCTAACCATTCGCTCAACCAACGTAAAACAGCAAACTCGCGATTGGAATAGGGTGAAACTTCACTCGCTTTTTCCTTTATCAAAGGATGAGCATTCGCCGTTGCCACCGACCAGGCCAAATCAAACAATTCGAGGTCGTTCAAGTAATCGCCAAATACAAGAGTTTGTTCCGGTAAAATATTCCATTGTTGTTGAATCTTACTTAGTGCTGCACCCTTGTTAATGCCTGTCTTGCAAATATCCAACCAATTGGGTCCAGAAACCACCACAGAAAACTCAGGTTCAAAGCCTTTGAAAAGTGGCTCGGAATAGGTAGCAGCTCCGTCAAAATCACAAACCGAGAATTTAAAAATGCTATCGTTTACCTCAAACAAATTCGAAGTAGTTCTAAGCTTATGGTAATACATGGAAGCATTTTGATACCATTCCGGATTGTGATTTCCAATCCATGCCGAGCTTTCACCGCAAAGCATGACATACCCATTTTGCAACTGCTGCGCATGTTCCAATAAAGGCAGATAATCCTGAACCGGTGAACCTAACTGAACCAGAACCTGCTTATCCAGTGCAGCATAAGCGCCGTTCTCGGCAATAATCAAGGTATCCTTGGCAATGGGTTGAAACAAATTTGCAATGGTGGCATGCTGCCTGCCACTTGCAATGCCAAACTGAATTCCTCTGTCCAACACCTGTTGATGCAGGGAATAAAATCCACTGGGAATTGATTTATCCTGCAAGAGCAGTGTTCCATCCAAATCGCTTATTATTAACTTTATGGAATTTGGATTGGGTCTAGAATGGTGTTTTTTCAAGGTAATCTGAATAAGTTTTTCCGTAACGGCGAATGAGCTTTCGCTCCTCAAGTTTACTTCCCAGCCAAAGGTAAGCCAGAGAAATGGAACAATACAAAATGCGATTGGCATGTGCATTTAAAAATACATAAGCCACAATGGCAAAGGCCGAACCCACATACAAGGGATGTCGAACCCATTTGTTCAAGCCTTTTGTGCTTAACTGGCCAGGTTGATTAAACAAATTGGGATTCTTTATGGTATCCAAACCCAGAAACTCTGCTGTTGAATAGGGTTTGAATGCGAAATACATGAATAGGAGTGAAATCAAAAGTAGACCTAGCCAAATGGGCCGGATTCCAATTTCAAATAAGGGCAAACCTGCATTAAGTTCCGAATACCTCCAGATGATGATTAAACCAAGTGTTGAAAACACCGTATAACCCAATCGGTAAAAGCGTTTAAGGATTACTGAGTCTGAAGCCCATTTCTTCAATGAATCGGATGCAAAAAGGCTATGCAAACCATAATAGCTAATCCAAATAAGTGCCAAAAGGAGGTATGAACTTCCCATGATTTTTTATTCAAATCAACAAAATGCAAATGTTCATAACCCAGAAACATTTCCACCAATGCGTAAAATCTTAGCAAGTATGCCAGAATAACAACATATTTGGCTCGTAATGAACCTCAGCCAATTCAACGAACGAAAAATTATCTACCTCGGATTACTTGTGCATTTGATTGCAGCCTGGTTCAGCTCGGGCTGGCATCATCCGGATGAACACTATCAAATTATTGAATTTACACGAGCCATTTTTTCTCAGGTGGAGGCCTCCTCTTTACCCATGGAATATGGTGCGCAAATAAGACCAAGTATTCAGGTTTGGTTGGCATGGCTTGTGCTCAAAGGTTTCGGTGCAATTGGCTTGAATCAACCCTTTGTAATTGCATTCTTGTTGCGCTTTTTGATGGGCTCTTTGAGCATTGTGGCCGCTGTAAAATTGCACAGGAGCCTTGAATTCAAAACCGACAAACTCAAACAAATTCACCTGTTCCTTTCCTTACTGGCATGGACATCCCTCTATGTGCATGTTCGGTTTTCATCTGAAACTTTTTCGGCCTTTTTCTTTGTAATGGGCATATTACCTTTTCTGAAAAAGCAAAGTGGAATAGCTGTTTTTGGGGGAGGTTTGTTATTGGGTTTAAGTTTTGTTATTCGTTTTCAATCGGGCTTTTTCCTTGCTGGACTTGCCTTTCAGCAGCTCATTTTCGAGAAACGGAAGTTCAGCGATTATGCGTTTATTTTACTAGGATTCTCGCTATCACTTGCAGTAGGAATTTTACTCGACAGGTTGTTTTACAACAATTGGGTATTTACACCTTGGGAATATTTCAACAAAAATATCCTTCAAGGTTTAGCTGCAAGCTTTGGAACCGAGCCATTTTATTGGTATTTCAGTCAAGCTTTTGAAAAACTAATTCCGCCATTCTCTTTAATTTTAATTGGCTCATTCATCAACTTGGCCTATAAAAAACCAAAATCGGTACTCAGTTGGACCTTATGGGCTTTCATATTGGGGCATTGTTTGGTAGGACATAAAGAATTTCGATTCTTGTTTCCATTGGCCTTCTTCCTGCCTTACCTGGTATTGGAATTTTGGGATGTACTCTGGAATTTGAGTCAGGAAGTAAACCACAAACGCTTTATGCGGCTCATGGACTTCTTGTTCATGCCCATCAACATATTGGCTTTGTTTGTTGTGATGCTGAAACCGGCCCACGAATTGGGAAATTTATACCGGTTCATTTATGACGGTCTTCCAGAAAATAGCACCATTGTTTACCTCAAACACGACCCCTATTTAAGTGGCCCCAATGAGGCGAAGTTCTACCTCAAACATGGAATTTCCCGAATTCCCTATGTTGTCCAAGATAGTTCAGCTGCTGTTTCTTCCTATCAACCCAATACATTCGTACTTTCTGAAGAGTGGAATGCACCTCAATTGGATGGCTTAAAACTGAGAATGGTGTACAGCTCATTCCCAAGCTGGATAACCTATTTAAACCTCAACAATTGGCTGGAAAGGGCCAATTGCTATAAGGTTTACGAGGTGGAGCAGTAAAAATTTCTGCAAGGGAGAAATACAAGCTTATACAAATTAGGATCTACTCTTAAATTCAGATCAGATTCGTAATTTACTTGCTTAGGGTCTGCTGATTAACGCGTAATTTATTGATTGAGTAGATTATAAGGCGGAAAAAATGAATTCTTCTGCAAGGTTTTGAAACGATTCTTTTGGGTAAAATTTGATTTTACTTTTCTGCATTCTTTCCAAAACGCTAATCCAGCTCCGCATCATCTTCTTCGGATAAGCCTGGACACCTGTACCAAAGTACTATCTGCCAGGCTTATCCTCGAATCTAATGCAGATCTGAATTTAACAGCAGACCCTATTTATACTCCTCTCCCCTCAAAACCGAATATCCATTCCATCAAAGGTTCCACTGCTCATCAGCAACAAGTTCTCTTTGCCTGTATAATGTGATTCAATCCAAGCTCTAAGCTCGTTCTTATCACTAAACACAAGCACTCCATCTCCAAAAGCACTTGCCACTTCCTCTTCACTTAGCAAAGGCATTTTTTTCATTTCCAAAGCATGCTTAGAAAACAATACAGCTGCGAAATCAGCCTTGGCCATACTTCCTTTATAATGCGGCAAAAACTCCTTGTTGAGCGAGCTATAAGTGTGTAACTCATAAACAGCAAGTATTTTCCTTTCAGGGTGCAATTCGCGAACTGCATTCACTGTGGCTATTAGTTTGCTTGGTGCATGTGCAAAATCCCTGAAAATTAAAGAATCTTCAGTCTCCTTCAACTTCTCCAATCGCTTGGCAGTTCCGGTAAAATCTGCCATACTTTCCAGAAAATCTGTTTCAGAAATGCCTGCCGATTTGCATGCTTGCATTGCTGCCATCAGGTTCTGCAAATTGTGACTTCCAAACACCTTCAATGAATAGGGCTTGTTACCATACAACAACTCCAACTTACCATCATTTACCACAGATTCCGGTGTGGTATAGGGAATTTTCTCTGCCCGAATATCCCAGGTTTCAACCAAACGATTCAACTCCGAATCAGATGCGCAATAAATCAATTTCCCATGGGCAGGAATGCCTTCCGCAAAAATCCTAAACTGCTCGCAGTAATTTTCGTAAGTGGGAAATACATTGATATGATCCCATGCAATGCCGGTTATTATGCCAATTTCCGCATGGTACAAGTGAAATTTGGGTCGCCTGTCTATTGCCGAACTCAGGTATTCATCGCCTTCAAATACGGCTAGTTCCGCGTCATCACGCAACCCAACCATGGTATCAAAACCTTCCAATTGCGAACCTACCAGGTAATCAAAACCTTTGCCGGCAATCTTCAGGGCATGCAAAATCATAGCGGTGGTGCTGGTCTTGCCATGACTCCCTCCTACCACTATCCGCTTTTTATTGCGGGTTTGCTCGTACATGTATTCCGGAAACGAAAATATCCTCAAACCCAATTCCCTGGCTTTTATCAGCTCCGGATTATCTGCACGGGCATGCATTCCAAGAATCACAGCATCTAGTCCGGCATGTATTGAATTTGCATCCCAACCCATTTTTGGGGGAAGCAAACCTGCTTTATCCAACCTGCTTTTTGCAGGCTCATAAATCTCGTCATCACTGCCGCTTATCTCATAACCTTTTGACTGTAAAGCCAAAGCCATATTGTGCATCACCGCACCGCCTATCGAAATCAGATGAATTTTCATACCGTGTAAAAAGGCCAAATTTAACCTTTTGTAGGCTCCGGAAAAGCGCCTAAACCAAATTCCGAAAAACAGACTTTCGTCATTTTCCCAAAAAATGATGTTAAGATTACACCTTTAATCAATTCTTAATCCTACCTTGTGGTTTTTAGAACAGTTATTTTCATGAAGCAAGTCAGTTTTGGGCATCAAAAACAGGATTTTTTTAAGTCACTGAAAGAAGAGGTTAACACCTATTTTAAACAAACCAATCAATCAAAAACAGGAAACGCCATTTTGTATTCCAAAACAATCGTTTTCTTAAGTGGATACATTCTCGTTTACTTACTCCTTATGCTGCTCGATTTGCCCGCATGGCTTGGACTTTCTCTGGCCGCTGTTATGGGTTTCTTTGGCGCAAGCATTGGTTTTAACATCATGCACGATGCATGTCATGGCTCCTATTCAACCAAAAAATGGGTGAATGAAGTTATGGGTTTAACCATGAATTTCATCGGATCAAATGCCTTTATTTGGAAACAAAAACACAATGTCATTCACCATACCTATACCAATATTGATGGAGTGGATGATGATATTGCCAAAAGCCCATTGTTGAGGCATTGTAAATCACAAAAATGGAAACCTGCACATCGCTTCCAACATGTGTATATGTTCTTTTTGTATGGAGTTAGCAGCATGTTCTGGGCCTGGGTTACCGATGTTAACAAATACTTCAAACAGCGCATCTATACTACCCGCATGTGGAAAATGCCCTTGCACGAGCACATTATTTTTTGGGTAAGTAAACTGTTCTACGTACTCATGTATGTAGCTATTCCTATTTATGTAAAAGGGTTTAGTGCCTGGTGGCCAGCCTACCTGGTAATGAATGCAGTTTTTGGCATCTGGCTTTCCGTGGTTTTTCAACTGGCGCATGTGGTTGAAGAAACCGAATTTGAAGAACTTAAACCCAACGAGAAACTTGAAATCAACGATTGGGCAATCCATCAAATAAAAACCACTTCCGATTTTGCACCCGATAACCGAATCATCAGTTACCTGGTGGGTGGATTGAATTTTCAAGTTGAACATCACTTGTTCCCACAAATTTCACATGTGCATTATCCGGCCATCCAAAAGCTAGTGCGCCAACAATGCGAGAAATTTGGAATCACCTACCACTATCATCCAAAAATGATTGGCGCATTGGCCTCGCATTACCGCACTATGCGCAGCTTGGGACAAGCCGAATAAATCAGACCTGGGCATGGCTCCGAATCTAACTCGCCTGTCCAATTCACATTTGCGTTCCCGGAGCCCGGGTCGTCTGCCTTACTCCTCGTTTTTCAAGCTGCCTGACTGTAACAGGTGTGGCGGGCTTACTGCCGGTCGCCGCCACACCTGCACAGCAGGCGCTCTCAAACCTCCGGGGTAATGGCCTCCGCCCCTCATGCAATTTCCATACAGCATCAAGTTACCGCGCTTGTTTTTAATTGCAAAACCTTTACCTTTTCAACATGCATCTACATGTAATCGAAACCGGCCACTTTAAATTGGATGGTGGCGCTATGTTTGGAGTGGTTCCAAAATCAATTTGGAACAAACTCAATCCTTCCGACGAAAATAACATGATTAGCCTGGCCATGCGCTGCCTGCTTATTGAAGACGGAAACCGACTCATGCTTATCGACAATGGCATGGGCAACAAACAAAACGAAAAGTTTTTTGGCTTTTATTACCTGCATGGAAATGATTCCTTGGATGCTTCCCTTCAAAAATTAGGCTATCACCGCAACGACATCACCGATATGGTACTTTCCCATTTGCATTTCGACCATTGTGGCGGAAGCATTAATTGGAATGCTGACCGCAGTGGTTATGAACCTGCATTCCCCAATGCCAATTACTGGGTTGCCCGCGACCATTGGAACGAAGCCTTGGCTCCAAACCCGCGCGAAAAAGCCTCTTTCCTACAAGAGAATATTATGCCCATTCAAGAAAGCGGTCAATTAAAACTGCTCTCCACCGGCGAGCGCTTCCACGACAAAATAGACTTGCTCTTTACCAAAGGCCATACCGAAAGTATGATGCATTGTGTAATCCCCTACAAAGACACTCAGGTAATTTATTGCGCAGATGTAATTCCAACCCTGGCGCATATTCCGGTTCCGTATGTTATGGGTTATGATGTTCGTCCATTGGATACCATGAAAGAAAAAACAGATATCCTGCAAATGGCCGCCGACCACAATTACATTCTGTTCTTTGAACACGACCCAACTAATGTGGCCTGCACCGTTCAAGTAACCGAAAAAGGAATCCGCCCCCGAGATATTATCGAAAGCGGATTTTTTAACTAGAATTGAGGAAGCTTGTAGTTGATTGGGGGTTGGCTCCTTCGAATTTTTCGTATTCAGTTCAAATGACAAAATCCTTCCCCTATGGCTGTAGTTGAATATCAAATCAACCAAGTTTAGCACGGAAGGAAAATTAAAAATGTCTGGTACTAGCGGATTACAAAGAATTCCGAGAGATTTTGTGGCTTGTTATCAAATACCATTGCCCTCAATCAAAGAACAACAATCCATCGTCAAAGCAATCGAAGAAGAAATGCAATTGGTAAATGCCAACAAGCGGCTTATCGAAATCTTTGAGCAAAAGATAAAAGAGAAAAAAAACGAGGTTTGGGAAAGCAGCTAGGTAAATTACGAATTACGAATTACGAATTACGAATTACGAATTACGAATTACGAATTACGAATTACGAATTACGAATTACGAATTAGAAATTAGAAATTACGAGTTACGAAGAACCAAGAAATTACGAATTACGAATTAAAAAATACGAATAATCAGACAATATTAGAATTAGGTAAATGGCCGAAAGCTTAGTAAACGATTGCGATGAAGCTTGTAAAATCATCGACAAAATCCAAATCACCCCAAAAACCCGTAATTAGTAACTCGTAATTAAAAACTCGTAATTCGTAATTGAAAACTCGTAATTCGTAATTGAAAACTCGTAATTCGTAATTGAAAACTCGTAATTCGTAATTGAAAACTCGTAATTCGTAATTGAAAACTCGTAATTCGTAATTAAAAACTCGTAATTAAAAAAATGAAATCGAATAATATAATTCAAGAGAAGAGTTTTGCCTTTGCCATTCGGATTGTACATGCCTATAACTATTTGCAAACTGAAAAGAAGGAATTCGTTCTTTCTAAACAAATGCTGCGGAGTGGCACATCAATAGGCGCCAATGTAGAAGAAGCTATTGGAGGGCAATCAAAAGCGGATTTTATTTCAAAACTATCAATAGCCTATAAAGAAGCACGAGAAACACTGTACTGGCTGAAACTACTAAAAGCGACAGATTATATCACAGCTGAAATGGCAGACAGTTTATTAAATGACTGCGATGAAATTTGTAGAATCATCGGCAAAATTCAAATCACCGTGAAAAATCGCAAATCGCTTTAATAAAAAATTACGAATTACGAATTAGAAATTACGAATTACGAATTAGAAATTACGAATTACGAATTAGAAATTACGAATTACGAATTAGAAATTACGAATAATCAGACAATATCAGAATTAGGTAAATGACCGAAAGTTTAGAAGATGATTGATTTAATATTTGCAGAATCATCGGCAAAATTCAAATCACCCTAAAAAACCGTAATTCGTGACTCGTAATTCGTAATTAAAAACTCGTAATTGAAAACCCGTAATTCGTAATTAATAATTCGTAATTGAAAAACCGTAATTAAAAAGCAGCAAGCGCTTCCCTCAGGCCTTTGATTTTTGCTTCTGCGTCGGCTTTTTTCTGCCTTTCTTTTTCAACCAGCTCCGGCTTGGCATTGGCTACAAATTTTTCATTCTTCAACTTCGCATCCACCGATTTCATAAAGCCTTCCAGGTACTCAATCTCTTTGTTTATTTTTTCCTTTTCGGCTTCCACATCCAAATTCAACTCCAAATATACCAGCACCTGATCGGTTGATACCGCCAAAGCTACCCAATTGTTGCCAGCTTCAGCATGGGCATCAAACTGAATCTCCGATACGTTGGCTAACTTGGCCAGATGGCCGGCTGTTGCGCGGTATTCCGTTTCATCGCTTGCTTTAATGATGATGCGAAACGCTTCTTTCGGACTCAAGCCTTTTGAATTTCTGAGGTTACGTAAAGCGGTAATGGCTTCAAAGGTTTTAGCAAATGAAACAGATTCCACCTGGGCAACACGCGGATAGGGCTGCACGCAAATGGATTCTCCTGCAGCGCGGTTGGCTATGTTCTGCCAAATTTCCTCGGTTACAAATGGCATATACGGATGCAACAAGCGTAACAAATGATCAAAATGGCTAATGCAGGCCTTGTACGTTGTTTCGTCGATAGGCTGTTGGTAAGCCGGTTTAATCAACTCCAGGTACCAGCTGCAGAAATCGTCCCAAATCAGTTTGTACAAGCTCATCAAGGCTTCGCTCAACTTGTAATCGGCAAACTTTTGCTCCAACTCAACAATCACTTCATTCATTCGGGCGGCAAACCAAGCCGAGCTTTTTGCATTGGCTTCCAAAGTAGCCGCATCAAAGGCAGAATCCGGTTTTACTTCCCAACCTTTAACCAGGCGGAAGGCATTCCACAATTTGTTTCCAAAATTACGGCCTTGCTCTACCTGACTTTCATCAAACAAAATATCATTTCCGGCTGGTGAACACAATAGCATTCCCATACGAACTCCATCGGCCCCGTATTGCGCAATCAAATCAAGCGGGTCGGGTGAGTTTCCTAAACTTTTACTCATTTTCCGACGCTGTTTATCGCGCACAATTCCCGTATAGTACACATTTTTAAACGGCAGGTTTCCTTTCCATTCGTAACCGGCCATAATCATTCGGAATACCCAGAAAAACATGATTTCTGGAGCCGTAACTAAATCGTTGGTTGGGAAATAGTACTGAATGTCTTTGTTGGATGGGTCTTTAAATCCATCAAACACAGAAATTGGCCACAACCAGGAACTAAACCAGGTATCCAACACATCTTCGTCTTGCCTCAATACACCAGTGTAGGCTGATTTTGCGCGGGCTTCTTCCTCTGTTTTGGCAACAGCTTTCAAATTTCCGGCTTCATCGTACCAGGCAGGAATACGTTGTCCCCACCACAACTGACGCGAAATGCACCAATCTTTGATGTTTTCAATCCAATGCCTGTACGTATTTTTCATATTGGATGGATGAAAACGAATTTCATCGCTCATAACCGCGTCCAAAACCTGTGGATTACGCTCCAGGAATTTCTTCATATCCACCCACCATTGCAAGGTAAGGCGTGGTTCAATTACCGCTCCGGTGCGCTCAGAAGTGCCAACTTGATTCTTGTATTCCTCGATCTTTTCAATGCAACCGGCTTCTTCCAAATCAATGGCAATTTGCTTGCGAACCGCAAAACGATCTTTGCCGGCATAGCGTTCATCGCCACAAGCCTCATTCAGAAAACCTTCCTCGGTTAAAATATCAATTACCTGAAGACCGTGCTTTTTGCCCAAATCGTAGTCGTTTCTATCGTGTGCCGGAGTTACCTTCAAGCATCCGGTACCAAAATCGGTAGTAACATATTCATCGGCAATAATTTCAACCTCGCGGTTAATGAATGGTACTTTCACCTTCATTCCTATCAGGTGCTTGTAGCGTTCATCGCTTGGGTTAACACAAACTGCGGTATCAGCTAAAATGGTTTCCGGACGTGTAGTTGCAATTACCACATAAGGTTTGTCCCAAATAGCAATACCATCGGCAGTTGTACCAGAACCGGTATTTTGTCCAACCAATTCGTAGCGAATAAAATACAACTTAGAATTTACTTCCTTAAAAATTACCTCTTCATCGCTCAGGGCTGTTTTTCCTTGCGGATCCCAGTTTACCATACGCAATTCGCGGTAAATCAAACCTTTGTTATATAGGTCGATAAACACCTCAATTACGGCTTCACTCAGCGATTCTTCCATCGTAAAACGGGTACGATCCCAATCGCAGCTTGCTCCAAGTTTCTTGAGTTGTTCCAGGATAATTCCACCGTATTTTTCTTTCCATTCCCAGGCATAGCCCAGGAATTCCTCGCGCGATAAATCCGATTTTTTGATGCCCTTTTCGCGAAGCATCTGCACCACTTTTGCTTCGGTAGCAATTGAAGCATGGTCGGTACCCGGAACCCAGCAGGCATTTTTTCCTTGCATGCGGGCTTTCCGAATCAATACATCCTGAATGGTATTGTTAAGCATATGACCCATGTGCAGCACTCCGGTAACATTTGGCGGAGGAATTACAATGGTAAAAGGCTCACGTTCATCCGGTTCAGAATGAAAAAGACGATTCTCCAGCCAATAGCTGTACCATTTATCTTCAAAAGAGTTGGGGTTAAATTTTCCGGTTTCGGTTTGATTGCTTCCTGGTGTCATAAATTGGACGAAAATAAGGCTTTAATAAGGATGTTTGCTTGAGAAATGATACAAAAAACCCCGATTCACAGCGTGAACCGGGGCAATTTGCTTAAGTTATAAAATTTTACCCTCTTTTTTCTTTAACTTTTGCTTTTTTACCCTTAGCGGCACGCAAGTAGAACAAACGAGCTCTACGTACTTTACCACGGCTAACAAGCTCGATCTTGTCGATATTCAAGCTGTATAATGGGAATATACGCTCAACACCAACTCCGTTAGAAATTTTGCGGACAGTAATGGTCTCATTCAGTCCTGAATTGCGGCGCTGCAACACCACTCCCTGGTACTGCTGGATACGCTCTTTGTTACCCTCGCGGATTTTGTAGTGTACATTTACAGTATCTCCTGCACCAAATGCTGGAAATTCTTTTCCCTGGGTAAACTCTTGCTCAACAAATTTTATTGCGTCCATGATTCTTTATCTTTCTTCCAAAAATTGGGACTGCGAAAATAGGGCTTTCAATTGAAAATCAAAAAGGATCCTAAAAAATTTCAGGAGGAAACCCACATTCTTTTTCAAACTGTACACTTATTCAAACGATTTTAGGAGTTCAGGCCTGCGTTCCTGAGTCCGAATTAAGCTCTGTTCATGCCTCCATTCGTCTATTTTAGCTTGATGACCAGACAATAATACATCCGGAACTTTCCAACCTTTGTATTCTGCCGGGCGGGTATAAACAGGTGGTGAAATTAAATCATCCTGAAAAGAATCGCTCAAAGCAGAACTTTCATCGCCCAAAACTCCGGGAATCAGGCGAACAACTGCATCAACCATGGCAGCAGCAGCAAGCTCTCCTCCGGTAAGGACAAAATCGCCCAAACTCAATTCCCTGGTAACCAAATGTTCGCGCACACGTTCATCAACACCTTTGTAATGTCCGCACAAAAAGGCCAACTTCTTTTTCCCAGATAACTGATTAGCAATCTTTTGATTGAAACGTTCACCATCCGGACTTAAATAAATAACCTCATCAAATTGTTGGTCTTTTTGCAAATGGCTTAAACAGGTATCAATTGGTTCAATACCCATTACCATGCCCGCACCGCCTCCAAAAGGATAATCATCTACCTTTTTGTGCTTGTTGCTTGAATAATCTCTGATATTGTGCAAGTTGATTTCAACCAATCCCTGTTGCATGGCCCTTTTTAAAATAGATTCCGAAAAGGGACCATCAAACAATCCTGGAAATAAGGTTAAAATATCGATGCGCATATACGGATGCAAATTAAAGTATTCTAGGGAATTGGAAGAATTTCTATATTTGGGTTCAAGCTAATTTCATGCATTTCAAGAATTTTATTGGCATAGCAAGCCTTGTATTTGCAGGTTTCAACTGCGTTTTCGCTTCTGGAATTCAGGGTAGCGAGCCTGTTTCCGGTAACAATCGTCTGCTTTTCGGTCCACAAATTCCTCAGCAAAAACAACAGCTTCTCAAATCCGAAAAGGGTAAACCGGTATTGTACAATTCACTTGGGGTTGGCATTCCTACCAACTCTTCCGATTTGAACAATTTTATGGGTACATTGACATTGGGAGGTAATCATATTAGCTACCGCAAATGGGGAGTTGGAATTAGTTGGCGTGTTGGTTTGGGTGATATTCTTAGCAACAGAGACAAAGCCATTAGTTCAGTTTCGTATCAAAATGCCAAAGACAATGGCTGGTTTACTGGAAATCCAATCACACAATATCTGTATAGTGCAAATTTCAATTTGGTTTTGCCCATCACCAAAAAAATTCCTTTTTATGTAGGCACAGGTCCAACACGGGTCAAAGTTTTTGAAGCAACGCGTCCGGTATGGTTAAACCCAAGCGACCCGGATGAATTTGTTTTGAACGAAGAAAAAACCGGATTCAAACTGAATTGGGGCGCGGGAGTTTTTGTTCCCATTACCAGTAGGGTTATTTTAAATCTGGGCTACGATCATTTGCCACAGCGCGTCTTTGTAGGAATTGCCATTTCAAGCCCTTACAATTGGGAGGATATTGATTTGTGGTAATAATCAACCAAATCAAAAATAAATCTTGAACGTTCTAAATCTAATTTGGAAATCAACACGTTCAATTTAGTTGCAGACCTTAAAATTGCTACATTTTAATGGTTTTGTTATTCGCCTAAAGCTCATTTCCAAAAAGCTATTCTTCATCCCGGGAAATCAATTTACTTAACATAGGCTGCAAAACCCAAACACCAACGGGGAAGAAAAACATCAAAATCCAAAACGGAAAAATAGCCTTGAAGCTTGGCTTTTGCTTGTGTTTTAAAATCAATAAACTTTCGGCTGCAACAGCAGTAAATCCTAAACTTATGAGGTAAGGAATTGCTTTAAACCAAAACAATTCAAATGTATCAGAAAGTTGAACAAAAGTTAAAATCAAATCAAAAAACTCAGCATTCAAATGACTAAAACCGGAAGCCTGAATCATTTGAATCACAAAGAACACCCAGCCCAGTATCCGCAATTTGACTTGCTCCCTGCCAAGCGATTGGGTAATTGCCAATAACCAAAGCGGGAAAACCCTATTCAACATCCAAAAAACCAGTTGAAAAATACCAAATTCTCCGGCTCCTAATTCGTAAATGGAAAGCCAAGAATAACTCAAACCCATCAAAAAAAAGGGAAACAGGTACAGCACAAAAAGTAGCCAGGCTGGAAGACCAAAAACAAACTTAGAGAACCCATTCATTGTATCAAGGTAAGGCTAGTTTTTCTGAAAACCTACACAACAGAAAATCAATAAACTCTTTCTCCGAGTTCCTTCAGTCTTTTACCATTCCAGTTTACCAAAACCAATTGGGTAAACCTTCCCTTCTCTCCGCTTGGATCGAGACCGGTAATTTCCATCTCCAAACCATCCTTTCTAACTTGCTTTATCCAGCCAGCACCCATAAAAACTAAGCTTCCTGTTTTTACATCAAGGCAATGCACGGCGGGCGCAACCTTCCAGCCGGCGGTCTGAAAAACAAGGCGTTTCCCATCCTTGCTTAAGTGAAAGGCTTCCGGTTCGCAAAAACCTTCATGCGGAAAAATGTCCGATTTGCCGTAAGGAGCATGTGTTCCGGCCTTGCCATCCAGGCAAGTGGTTAATAATACTTGTTCTGAATCTTTTTCAAATGAATAACTACAAATAACCAGCCTGTCTTCGGGTGAATTTCCTTCCTCTGGCTTTTGCCTAGATTTCTTTTGAAGTCGAACATAAACCAAGGTTTGGCTAACTTTATTGAATGCAAACCATTTTACCTGTTTTAGGGGAATAAGCTTGCTTGGCTTAGCAGCACTGTCGAGAAGTTGAATACCTTCTTTCTTGAGTTTTGCAGATTGGTAGGACTGACTTTTACTTGAGAAGCTAAAAATCAGAAGGCCAATAAGAATAAGAATATTTTTCATGGGTGAATTTTCCCAAAAAGGGCAAATTCCGGACCAAAATTAATCTTCAAGAAAACCTTCAGGAAGATTTAGTCCAATTTCTTCTGCATCAGGGTCCACATAACTTACCAGTGGCTCAACCGCAGGAATAAGCAGTTCTTTGTTTTTATAGGTAGTTTTAATCAGCAATTGCATGGGCATTTCAAGCAATTCTTCTACCCGGCCCAATTCACCGGCTTCTTCATCAATCAGCAAAAAGCCAATCATGTCTTCATCAAAACCGGCCTTTGCTTTTTTACCTTTTTTCCGAGGCACCAAAATGGAATGCCCTGCAAATCGTTCCCAGTAAGTTACATCTTCCGGACCAATGAGTTGGATAAGGCCTTGATCTGGGGAAGTCACCCGAAAGGATTTGACTAAAAAAGGAACGGGCTTCTCCCGAATTTCGAGAAAAGCCCATTTCTTAAATTTTATAGCTTGGTTCAACTGAATTTTCAGTTCACCAAAATTTCCGTGTGTGCGAACAACAGTTCCAACTACTTCAAAATCGTTTCTGTTGATCGACTTCACAAGCTTATTCAGCAGGTGTTTCAGTAGCTTCAGCAGCAGGAGCTTCTTCAGCACCGGCTTCAGTTTCAGAACCGCTTGCCTCAGCAACAGCAGCTTCAGCAGCGGCAGCAGCTAATTTAGCAGCGATTTTCTCTGCACGAGCAGCATTTGCTTTTGCTTCATCAGCAAGTTTTGCAGCAAGTTTCTCGCTCGCAGAAAGGCTAACGCGTGATTTGTGCTGTTCAACTTTGTTGTTTTTCTCTTCAATCCAAGCTGCAAATTTTGCATCAGCTTGTTCTTGAGTAAGTGCTCCTTTGGTTACACCTTTTGCAAGGTGAAGTTTCATCAAAGCGCCTTTGTACGATAAAATAGCACGGCAGGTGTCTGTAGGTTGAGCACCATTTTGAAGCCATTTTACGGCCTTGTCTACATCCAGCTCAATTGTTGCTGGTTGTGTCTGAGGAAGGTATGAACCGATTTTTTCGATGAATTTACCATCCCTCGGAGCACGTGAATCCGCCACCACTACGTGGTAAAAAGGCGATTTTGAACGTCCGTGACGTTGCAGCCTGATTTTTACTGACATATTGTTTTTCTTGTTGTTAATCCCCGGTTCTCCAGTTCCGGGGGTTGCAAAGGTGGGAATTCTCCCTGAAAATTACAAATAGCTTTGATTATTTGTGTTCAGTTTTAACTACATACAGGCATTTTCAACCGAACTTAAACGCCAATTCAGCTCAAGCTTCGTAGCTCCAACAAGAAAACTGACTGAAATGATGGCTAAAATGCTTGGACTGAAAGGTGTACCATTCATTTCTTTTCAGTAAGCCAAAAACAGGATGCACATGTGCGGCATCTGGGTTCTGTTCCCAATAATTCAGAAATAAATCCAATTCAAGCTTCAATTCAAGCTTAGCTTGTTGAAAATTAGCGAACATGTAGGGATAAAAATCATCCTTCAAAAAAGGAGCCGGCACACCACGCTTCAAAGGCAAATCGCTCAAAAGAAACAATTGCTTTACTTTTTCTAGTTTTTCTAAGGGAGTAGTTAATTCAACCTGCAACTCTCCCCTTCCAATACGTAAAGGTAAAATCAAATGTTCCAGCATTTGCCGGGCATTCATGCGGCCCCAAAGGGCTGGAGTTTCTTCGGATAAGGCATTCAATAGCAATTCCAAATCAATTCCCGGAAAAGGTATAAAATTGGCCATTAGGGATTTATTTCAAAAATGACATAAGAAGCCCCTTTGGGTTTCATCCAAATTTGGCCATCGTTTCCAAGCATTGCCCCTTTCTTGTTTCTAAATATTTCTTTGGGGTCTTGATGAAGAATTGCTTCTACAAAAGGTGGACTGAAAATGGAATCAAAATTTTTCAAAAACTCTTTTTTAGTCTTGTAATCCCTTAAGGGAAACTGAATCAGGCTGGCAATTTTATCCTTGTTCCTGTCCATGACATCCCATTGAAAATGCTCAAAAAACTTAATAAAACGCTTGGCATTCGGGAATCCAGCTTGTGTCCAACTCATCACAATGGTGCTGTCGCGAAACAGTTGCGATTTATTCTGGTACTCATTAGGCAAGGTATAATCAATAACCTTGGCATCTAAGCCCGGAATTGAACCTTCGTAATCGTCTTTTACTTTAAATCCACCCTCGCTTTTTGTGGTATCTTCAGGCGGAAATACAATATGTACCGTTGGCTCCTGACAAGCCGTGGCCACAAAGCCTAAAGAAAGTAGTGCCAAAATAAAATTTCTCATTCTGCTATTCCAGTATAGGTATGCGGTGTAATCCTTAACAATTCTTGTTTCACCTCATCACTTAATTGCAAGGTATGAATAAATTCGCGAATATGCTTTTCGCCAATGCGTTCATTGGTTCTGGTCAAGGCCTTCAACGCCTCATAAGGTTTTTCATAGCCTTCTCTACGAAGTATGGTTTGAATAGCCTCGGCAACAACCGCCCAATTATCTTCCAAATCGGCGGCTAGCTTGCTTTCATTTAACAACAATTTGCCCAACCCTTTGCTCAAACTCATCAAAGCAATTTTCTGGTGTGCAAAAGGCAAGCCAATGTTTCGTAAAACAGTGCTATCTGTTAAATCGCGTTGCAACCTGGATACAGGTAACTTCAATGCAAGATGGTCGAACAAGGCGTTGGATATACCTAAATTACCTTCTGCGTTTTCAAAATCAATCGGATTTACTTTATGCGGCATGGCGCTTGAGCCAACCTCACCGGCCTTAAGTTGTTGCTTGAAATAATCCATTGCAATATACTGCCAAACATCGCGCGAGAAATCCACCAATATGGTGTTTATGCGTATGCAGGCATGAAAAATTGCAGCCAATTGGTCGTAATGTTCAATTTGAGTTGTGGTTTGTGAACGCTTTAAGCCTAACGTTTCGTTCACAAATGTGTTAGCAAAAGCTTTCCAATCAATTGATGGATAAGCTACATAATGTGCATTGAAATTTCCGGTAGCTCCACCAAATTTTGCAGGAAACGCCAATGTTTTTAACTGCTCGAGTTGAATGCTTAAACGCTCTACAAAAACTTTCCATTCCTTGCCCAAACGGGTTGGCGAGGCAGGTTGACCATGGGTTCTTGCCAACATCGGAATGGCTTTCCAGGATTCAGCCTGTTCTTCCATTTTTTGCAAGACTTTCTCCATTTCCGGAACAATTACTTGCTGCAAAGCTTCCTTCAAACTCAATGGAATTGCTGTATTGTTGATATCCTGTGAGGTCAATCCAAAATGAATAAACTCCAGTGCATCACCCAAACCCAAATCCTTCATTTTGTCCTTTAGGAAATATTCAACCGCTTTCACATCGTGGTTGGTGGTTTTCTCAATTTCTTTTACGGCCAGTGCATCGGTTTCTGAAAAATCCAGGTAAATCTTACGAAGAAACTCCTCTGTTTCAGGATTTAGCCTGCCATCTAGCTGTGGCAATGGAAGTTTACACAGGGAAATGAAGTATTCCACTTCAACCAAAACCCTGTAACGGATGAGTCCAAATTCGCTGAAAAAAGGAGCTAAATCTAAACTTTGCCTCCGATACCTTCCGTCGGCGGGGCTAATTGCGCTGAGTGTTGTGAGTTCCATCCGGTTTAATTTTCAAGCCGCAAAATAAGCAAACATTCAATTGCCGGCCCAGCATTTTTCCCTTCAGCGGGTTGATTGTCCTGTTATCACTTAAAAAAAGACAACCAAAGCGCAGTGTTTGTATATTTACAGCCTCAATTCGATTATTTCATCACCATGAAACAATTTTTTAAATTCACATTCGCAAGTATGCTGGGCTTTGTAATTGGCTCAATTGTACTTATTTTCTTCCTAGCTGGACTTATCGGTGGAATAGCCGCCGGTTTTTCTGAAGAACCACAGGAGATAAAACTGGACGCCAATTCGGTACTTCACTTAAAAATAAACTATGAAGTTCCTGAACGAACCGATAAAAATTCCTTCAACTTGGGAGCACTCGGACTTCCTGAAGGGCCTCGGGCTTTTGGATTGAACGATATACTTTCCAACATCAAAAAGGCAGCCGAGGATGAACAAATCAAAGGCATTCTCTTGGAGGTTGACATGAGTGTGAATTCGTATGCGGTTTTGGAAGAAATCAGAAACCAGCTTATCGAATTCAAAAAATCTAAAAAATTCATCATAGCTTACACCGAAATGACCGATGAACACGGTTATTACCTTGCGTCTATTGCCGATAAATTTTACCTCAATCCAAGTGGCGACCTGCTACTTAACGGATTTGCTTCGCAGGTGGTTTATTTAAAAGGAGCGCTTGAAAAACTGGGCTTGGAACCGCAATTGATTCGCCATGGAAAATACAAAGCTGCCGGCGAACCGCTAATTGCAAAAAGCATGAGTGCTGAAAACAGAAGCCAAATCGAGAGTTATATGGGAAGTTTGTATCATCACTTCACAGCAAATGTGGCCAAGGCGCGCAAAAAATCAGCCAAAGAGGTAGAAGATATCATCAATACGCTCCAAATCCGTGAAGGTGGAGATGCGGTAAAATTGGGTATGATTGACGGTTTGAAGTATGCAGACGAGGTTGAAGCCGAAGTGAAACGAAAAGCCGGAATTGGAGAAAAGGACAAACTCAATTTGGTAAGCCTCGGTAAATACAAATATGCAAACGCGAAGGTTTCAACTTCGGAAAACAAGATTGCCGTAATCTATTGCACCGGTGATATTGTGGGTGGCAAAAGTGCGGATGGTACCATGGGTTCTGAAACCATTTGCGAAGGCATTCGTAAAGTGCGCGAAGACAATAACTTCAAAGCCCTTGTGCTTCGCATCAGCTCACCGGGTGGAAGTGCATTGGCCAGTGATATCATTTGGCGCGAAATTGTTCTTACCAAAAAAGTAAAGCCTGTTGTGGTTTCAATGGGTGATGTGGCTGCTTCGGGTGGCTATTTTATTGCTGCTCCTGCTGATGTTATTGTGGCTCAACCCAACACCATTACCGGCTCAATTGGTGTTTTTGGCTTGTTGATGAATGCTCGCGAGCTTATCGAAAACAAATTGGGACTGAAGGTTGAAACTGTAAAATTTGGGGAATTTGCCGATTTAGGAATGCCTGATAGAGCCCTTTCTACTTCAGAACGTGAGATCATTCAGCATACCATCGATAAAATCTACAACGATTTTATTAAGCGTGTTGCGGATGGAAGGAAATTAACCGTTGAACAAGTAGATTCAATCGCTCAAGGACGTGTTTGGAGTGGATTGGATGCCAAAAAAATTGGTTTGGTTGATGAATTCGGCGGATTGGATAGAGCAATCGATATTGCAGTTGCAAAAGCAAAGCTCGAGGATTTCAGGGTAGTGAATTTGCCTGAACAAAAAGATCCCTTGCAGGAAATCATCAGTTCATTAAGTGGTGGTGCACAATCCTGGTTTATGAAACGTCAATTGGGACACAATTACCATTGGATTCAAGAAATTCAAGAGATTACAAGATACCAGGGCATACAGGCCCGGATGGATTACAACTTACGCATCGAATAAAAAATTACCGGAGTTCATCTCCGGTTTTTTTGGGCCTTTCCGCAGCGGCAATCAAATTTTGCGCAGATTGAAAATGCAGGATGCCGCTCCGGACCGGGGCATTAGCGGTACTCCTCGGTCGCAAACCTGGCAACCTGTAGTGGCTCCGGTAGCTTCCTGTGGTCGCTTCCTCGCTCACACAGTTGCCGGCTGCGCCCTCCGGGGTACGCTGCTGCTGCCCCTAAGGCAAATCCATTACCGTTTCACCAATTTGTGCAATTCAAGCAACATAGAAACCCTATCGGAAGAGATTGGAATCCGCTCATCGTTAACCATCAAGTAACCGCCTTCTGATTTCACAAAGGCATCTACGTTCTTCAGATTAACCATATAGGATTTATGACACCTGAAAAATAAAGGATGGCCTTCTAGTGCTTCTTCAAAATTCTTTAGGGTTCTACTCACAATTTGTTTTTGACCATCGCCGTAATGAATTTCGGTATATGAACTATCGGCTTTAAAAAATCGGATGGTTTCTAAATCAATAAACAACAAAGAGTTGGAACTCGGAATCGCCAATTTTGAAATAGGGGAACCCGGATTCATAATGCCTTTCAATGCTGCCAAATCATTGGCACCCTGGCTACGACGAATTTTAAAGCGGTTAAGAGATTCCTCTAAATCTTCAACCCCCAAAGGTTTTAACAAATAATCTACCGCAGATAATTTAAAGGCTTTTATGGCATATTGATTATAAGCAGTAGTAAAAATGATCCCAAAATCAACCTCCTCCGATTTGAAATAATCCATGATTTCAAGGCCACTTCTACCGGGCATTTCAATATCTAAAAGAACAAGATCAGGCTTATAGGCCTTTATGGCTAAAACACCGGAGGCCAGATTTTCACAATCTGCAACAACCTCAAATTCGGGAAAATACTCCCCTATCATTCCCCTCAACAACGTGCGAGCAGGTGGTTCATCATCAATAATAATTACTTTATAATTTGGGTTCATGATAATAGGTTATTGGTATGGTAAGCTTAACAAGGGTTCCCCGGGCTTTACCATCTGAGGTTAATAAATCGGTGTATTCAAGCACTATCTTCTCCTTCTTTCCTTTGTTTAATATTTCGAGTCGGCGTTGGTTTGCACCACCTGAGAAGGAGTTCCAACGCTCTTTCAATTCTCTTTTAATGCGGGCAGATTCCTCACGACCTATGCCGTTGTCTTCTACTTCCACCAATAGAAAATTATCATGCTTATTAAAGTGAATCCGCAATTCCTTATGGCCTGTTTTATGCAACAATCCGTGTTTAATGGCATTCTCAGCAAAGGGTTGAATTAGCATCGATGGAATTTGAAGCAATTCATCCTGCAATTCAGGACACAATTCAATGGAATAATCAAAATCATCTTCCGAAAACCTTCCTTTTTCCAGTTCAAGGTACAATTTCAACGCTTGTACTTCATCGCCTAAATTCACATAATCCTTTTCAGACATTTCTAAAATCATACGGGTTAAGCGTGAAAACTTAACCAAATAGTTTGAAGCTAAACGTTTGTCGTTTTTGTAAATAAGTGATTGAACGGTATTCAAGGCATTGTAAAAGAAATGCGGGTTCATTTGCGAACGAATTGCAGTGAGCGTGCTTTGGCCTAAACTTTTTTCAAGCTCCATTTTCTCCATTTCCATAGCAGATTTAGCCAATTGTGCCTTAAGCCTGATTCGATAATATATAGCCACCAAACCCGCAACACCAATCACAATCACCAAAATAAACCACCACCGTTGATAAAAAGGAGAATGAATAAAAAAAAGAATTTCTTCCTTTTCCGGTGGCAAGTTTTGAAATCGAAATGAGATTCGATAATCGCCGGCTGCCAATGCTGGTAAATATAGATTTCTTGATCCTTGTGGGCATGGCAACCAATCACCTTCATTGATTCGATAATACAGGTTACGCTCTCCGGAAGGATTGTAATTGATGATTGAATAATCAACACTTAAGGATCTGTTATTCCAATCAAAACTCTGCCAAACTCCGGGTGTAAGATTATACTTGCCAACTTTTACCTTAGAAATTACAAAAGGAGGTTTTTCAAATTCAGCAACACCGGATGAAGCTTGCATTAATACCACCCCTTTATTGGTAGCTACCAAGAGTCTCCCTTCGTATTCCAAAAGGTCATTGATCTCTGTATTACGCGACAGGTATTCTACCAATTGCAAAGTAGATTGAGGATTCTCAGGCTTGCAGGTATAGATACGTTCGCTGGTATGCAGAAGTATTTTGCCATTTTGAAAACGAATATCCTGAATGCCTTTAAGGTCGAGAACTTGTTCAAACCCTTTCTCTTCGGTTTGACGAAACAATTGCCCCGAGCCATCTAAAAAAAACAGGTGATTTCCGGCACTAATAATCCGTTTTGAGAAAAAGGGTTTTCCTTTATAGAGAAGTTCTTTTAATGACAGGGTATCTATTTCATATACTCCAAAATTGCTACCTAAGTATAAGCGGTTTCTACTTGGCACATAAGCCACAGCACGTGCGCGAATGGAATGAAAAGGAAAACCACAAACTCGGGAATCATCATTTAGGGTATGTTCCTTGAACCAATTTAACCAAGGAGATTCAGGAGAGGCGTCTGGCATTTTTATTAAGCCGGCACTGCCTGAAGCCGCATAGGCATAAATACCTTTTTCAAGCAAACAAAAATCTTTTAAAGAAAAAGCTCTGTAAAAAAACTCCTTACCTTTTAAATCAATTCCCTTAAAATATCTGCTGCTAATAAAAATTCTGTCGCTTAATGTATCCGGAAACAAACTAATAACTTCATGTTGAACCGAGGGAAGCAAGTGTTTGTAGGGTTGTTTTAGATTATCCCAAATCAATGAACCGCTGCGTGTACCAATCAACACTCCTCCCTTAAACTCTTGCATGCGTAAGGTCTTTTCTGGTCCTAATTTATGAAATCGGGTTTGCAGGTTGTTTACCAGAATTACCCCGTCTGATAAAGTAGCAAACCAATAATTGCCATTTCTATCCAGAAAAACTGAAGAAACATTGAATTCCTTAAACAAGGGTTCGCCTGCGTTTGTAAACAACTCTCCTTTTTCATTCACTCCATAAACACCATTTTGTGAACAAGCCCAATACCAGGGCCCCGCTTTGCAATAGTTTTGAAAAAAATCCTTTTTAAGGAAGGGTATCTGTTTTACTTTTCTTTTCTCAAAATTGTAATCCAAAAAATAGCCATGTCTATTGTCTCTTTCGCCAAATATGGCACCAAAGTCAGATTTTCCGGTTATTAAAAAACCCGGCAAGTAGGCAGGAATATCTTTTCGTTTCACCAATCCAACTGGCCGGGAATCCTCTATCAAGTGATAACGGTCAAATTCCTGAACAACATAATACTTGCCTAATTGTATAGATAAAGTGAACCTTTTCGGATCGGCTTTTATTACTTTAACCAGTCGTAAATGATTCAACTCAATCACTAAAACGCCTATATCCGTAAGTGTATAAAGGTAATTACTATCTAATCCATAGCGCGTATATCCAAGAGGCCTTCCGCAATTCAACTGCTTTATGGTGTCGTTTTCAACGTAGTAAAGATACCCATCAAAACTACTGTACCAAATTCGGCCTTTAACATCTTGTTGGATTGTTGAACCCGCAGGAGAAACCGATTCTTTGCTTTGATAATTAACAAATCCATGTCCATCGTACCTGCTTAATCCTTCGGAATGGGCCATCCAGATAAATCCCTGCTTGTCCTGAAAAACGTCATAAACAACATTACTTGGCAGACCTTCAGGCTTGCCTATTAACTTAAAATACGGCTCTTGCGCCAACAACTGCATGGCAACTACAAGGAACAAAATAATGAAGCCGGACTTTTTCACGCTGGTAAATTAGGCAATTCGTTTTGGGTGTAAAACTCCATTTTGTAAATCGGGTGTATCAAGCAGTGAATACCGCAAATTGCCGTGCACCTGGTCAACATTCTTCCTATATTTGAACATGAAATTTGTAAAGCTAATTTGCATAATCGGAATAAGCAGTCTATTCACAGCTTGTTGGAATTCAGACATCAAAGAAACCATTAATCAAACCGGAGATGTTGCAGGTCAAGCCATTGGAGAACTTTCATCCGGAATTAAAAACGGGGTAAAAAAAGCCATACAACCTAAGGTAGAAACCGATAGCAGTTTTGTTGTAAAGGGCCTTGAATTGGGTAAAGTCATTATTGAAAGCGATTCAGGTTCAAAATCAGACAATGTACTAATTGCCTATTTGGTGTTTACAAAAAATTGGTCGGGCGCCGTAAAAGCAATTGCCTTTGATAGCGATAACAAAGAAATGGGCCGCTGCAGCATCAGTCTAAAGGGCAAAACAGACGAGGGGAAATTTGTGGAATTTCACTTTGATCCCAGAACTGATATTGCCAATGATTCAAGAATTGTTTTGTATTGATTCCTAATAGGTATTTCAAGGAATTACCACTGAAATTTCATGAAGTTAGGCCAAAGATTGTTTGTTAATTTTGGCAAATTGCAGGCAAAGATTAGGTGATATTTAAGATTTGAAAGTTTACTTTGTCTATTGAATTGAAAACGGGAAGAACAAAAGTTCTTCTCGGAGAATTAAAACCCTAATGAAATCCTAATTTTGGCTGCACTCGAGCTATTTTTTGAAAACCTGAAATCCGGAAAGGAAGAGCTTCTTTTGCTCAGGCAATTGGCCCTTGATTGTGGCTTGGTAGAAACCCAGAAATGGGGATTTCCATGTTATCAATTTGAGGGAAAGAATAAGCTTGTGCTGCAAGCATTTAAAAATTATTGTGCAGTCCTTTTTCTTGAAGGATTTAAATTAAGTGATCCGAGTGGGATTTTGGTAAAAACAGGAGTCAATACCCAAAAAGGTCGGCAATTCAGGCCGGAAAGCACGAAACATATTCTACAAAACAAAGAGGCATTAATTGCCTTGATTCAAGAATCCAAAAACACAAATTCAAAAACAGCTCAACCCATTTCCAACCTACAACCAGAGCTGCCTGGCCCCCTGATTCAAAGCTTTGAGGAAGAACCCGAGTTTCAAGAAAAATTCTACCTTCTTTCACCCGGCAAACAAAGGGCCTATTTGTTTCATTTTAATCAAGCCAAGCAAGAACAAACCTGCATCAATCGGATTCAAAAATGCAAACCTAAAATCCTGCAAGGCAAAGGATTGCTTGACAAGTAAATTCAAACCACCCACATCACATGAAAAAAGAACACGAAACTTTAGTAGCCACCCTGAAAGCTCGTTTTGAAAAAAATAAAAACAGACACCCCCACCTCGGTTGGGAACAAGTCCTTAATCGGCTTCAGGAGAATAAGTCGGCACTTAGTTCACTTGCTTGGATGGAAGAAACAGAAGGTGAACCCGATGTTCCCAATCTATTGCCGGATGGCTCAATCGTTTTTATGGATTGCTCCAAGGAAAGTCCTAAAGCTCGTAGAAGCTATTGCTACGACAAAAAAGCCTTGGATGAACGCAAAGAATTCAAACCCGAAAATGCTGCCCTGGAACTAGCTACGAGTAAAGGATTGATCCTGCTTGATGAGGCCGATTACCGATATCTACAAACCCTTGGTGAGTTTGATTTAAAAACTTCCAGCTGGATACTTACACCGGCAGAAATTCGCAAGTTGGGTGGAGCTTTGTTTTGCGATAGGCGATACAATCAAGTATTTGTTTATCACAATGGTGCCTCCTCGTACTATGCGGCAAGAGGATTTCGCTGTAAGTTGCATGTTTGATTGCGAATACTATTGGTAAAAATACCCTGAATTTCAAATCGGTTTCAAAACCTAAAGCTTCGGTAATTGGTTCCTGTATTTGTTAATTTGCGGACATGAAAAAAAAGGAACGGTTTGAAAAGATTATAAATTGGTTTTTGGAAAACAAACCTGTTGCTGAAACGGAATTGGAATACAATAATCCCTATCAATTGCTGGTGGCGGTGATTTTGTCTGCACAATGTACAGACAAACGTGTGAATATGGTAACTCCTGATTTGTTTAAAGCATTTCCAAGTCCTGAAAAACTTGCTGAAACCGATTTTGATACTCTTTTTCCTCTGATAAAATCCATTAGCTATCCCAACAATAAAACCAAGCATTTAATTGGTATGGCGAATATGTTGGTTTCTGAATTTAATGGGAAAGTGCCCTCCGAAATAAACGAGCTTGTAAAATTACCGGGGGTTGGAAGAAAAACTGCCAATGTGATTGCTAGTGTAGTGTATAATCAACCTGCAATGGCAGTAGATACACATGTTTTTCGGGTAAGTCGCAGGCTTGGCTTAACTACGGGCTCCAAAACACCTTTAGACACCGAAAAGCAATTGATGAAATACATCCCGGAAGAATATGTGGCAACAGCCCATCATTGGTTAATTTTGCATGGTCGCTATACTTGCATTGCACGAAACCCCAAATGCGATATTTGCGGTTTAAAAGACCTTTGTAAAGCCTGGGAAAAACAAAAATTTGATTGAGTTTTAATCAAGTAATTCATGAATAAAAACTCCTTCAATCCATCCTATTTTTGGTTTGGAGCCCTTAGAATTTTCTCCATTTTCCTACCTTTAGCCAATTCATCTACCAATTTGTCCAGGTACCTAATGTTTCGGGTTAAAGGATTTTCTATTTCTTCAATCTTATAACCACAGATTGTGCCAGTAATTAAATGGGCATTGGGATTGAGATTCGCCCGTTCAAAGAAGACTTGAAAATTAATTTGCTCCTGAACAAATTGTTGAAGCTGTTCAACATCAAAGCCGGTAAGCCAGGCAATTACTTCATGTAGCTCATCAACTGTTCTGCCTTTAGATTCAACCTTTTTAATGTAATGGGGATAAACTGAGGCAAAGGTAATTTTTGCGATTCGCTCATTGTGCTCCGGTGTTGCCTTCATGGATAAGAAATGGGTTTAATGATTGGTTCAAGGTAATCAAACCAAGTTAATTAAGGTTTGAATTAATTCCAACTATCTCAACAAAACAGCATGACAAAAATTAAAAACTTCCCCATTGGTGCTTGTTTGCAACAAAATTGTTCTTCCATCAGCTCCTAAACTCATACGGTTGGGATAATTGATATAGGTCTTATCAAAGACCCGTTCGCCAGAACGGTTAATTACCATCAACTCTGCTTCTTTGGATAAGAATGAGTACACCACAAGAACAATGAAATAGTTTTTATCATGCGAATCAAGCACATAAACCTGTTGAGCACCGGAACCTGACAATCGGAAGGTGGTTACAAAACCGGATGCTCTGTTTTCGAGACTTAACATTTTTCCGAGCACTGAAATGTTCAATGAATCATGAATTTCTGCGGGAATAGCAGGAAAATATTCTTGTTGCGGCTTATAATCAATTTCCTGAAAATCGGCACTATTCACCACCTGATAGCGATTCTCCTCCTTGCCGGCCTCATAAGATTTTGGTAGAATTCCGGAATCTTTGATTTGTTGATTGTAGGGGTTAATCAGCAAAACAAACATGAGCATGGGCACTAATATAACCAGGGTAATATTGATGAGTTGATAACTGTACTCAGGCGCCACCTTTTGGGCTGAAAACTGAATAATCCAACCTATCAGAGCACCAAAAAGTGAAGAAATCAGCACGTAGGGAAAATAGCCCCAAGTGCTAATAAAAAAATGATCTGCCCGGTAGAAAAAATTCGCAGTTGCATTTAGACCAATATAACTTATGCTGGAAATTGTATAAAAAACAAAAGCATAAAAGAAAACTGCATAACGGCTCAGGTTGGCCCTTTTGATGAACCTACTTTTGAGCCCAAAAAACAAAAACGATGCGCTTATCAGGAATGTCCCTAAAAGCACAAAATCTATTTTTCCTGCAATTGCTTCCAGTACTTTAGTTTCCATGGGAAAAACGGTCGTTTCGAATCAAAGAAGTTTTGTTGAGAAGCTTTTCCTGTCCCCATCTGTTCAGCTTCACCTCATTCAACACCCAAGGCAAGCCTTTTGCGGTGGAGTCCATTGGATTTAAGTTGGTAGAAACCGAAAGATGCAAATGGGGCCAAGTGGCATTCCCACTGTTTCCAACCTGGGCAAGCTCGGTGCCGGGCTCCACCTCATCTCCAACAGAAACCTTAAAGGAGCCAATTTCAAGTGTTCCCAAAATCACATATACCTGCGGTTCCCTTTCAATAACTAAGTAATTTCCCAAAGTATGTATGCTATCTTTTGAATGCATTACCTGTTGGTTTTTCAACTCATCAAACAAATACACCACCTTACCTTTTACAGGCGAATAAACCGGCTGCCTGTAACTGTAAAAATCAGTTATTGCAGTTCCATTTCCTTGAAAAAAACGGTTCGACTCATCAATCTTAACCAAATCTGCACCGAATTCCTGGCCTTTAAGTAGCATGTGATAATTAACCGAACTATGGCCGCCGGCATGACTTGCCCTCCAGGTTCCACGAACCGGAGATTCAAGTACAAGACAATCCTCCTGTTTGGGATAATCGAAGGTTTTTAAGTTGATTAATGCCGCGCTTCCAAATCCTAAAAACCAAAAAATGCTCAACATGAACAGCAGAATACGCTTGATAAATTGTTTCACCAATCGTTCTGATGCAGTAAAACTAAGAATCAATTCCTGAACTGCAATGCAAGTCCATACAAGCACGAACCAATGAATTACAGCATCAGAAATAAATATGCGAAATCCACTGATGATGTAAAACCAGGTTGGCAAGACGAGGAGTAGACATGCCATTGACATCCCAAAGATGAATTTGATGGTATAAACAAACCATTCGCCTTTGTACTTCCAAATCCAATGCCGAGTACTTCTACTTTGCCAAACTAAATACAACCTTACCAACCAAACCAGCGTAAAAATTACAGCCAGAATGGCTATACCAGTTTGATACGTGCTGCTAAATTCTGCTAAACCTTTCTCCATTGCCTACAAGAAATCTTTGAAGTACTGAGTAATTTTTTTCATGAGGTGCACCCTATCCGGACCCATTACATTATGGGCATGTCCGGGATAAACCATGTAATCCACCAATACCCCCTCTTCAACACTTTTCTTGATATAATTCAAGCTATGTTGCCATAAAACCACATCATCGCTGCTGCCATGAATCAAAAGCAACTTGCCTTTCAAGTCTTTTACATAGTTCAGCAAATCTGCTTTTTTATATCCTTCTGCATTTTCCTGAGGCATATCCATATACCTTTCGGTATACATTATTTCGTACATTCTCCAGTCGATAACTGGTCCACCGGCAACACCTACTTTAAAGACACCCGGAGTTCTTGTCATTAAGCCGGTACTCATAAATCCACCGAAGCTCCAACCAAATACGCCCATGCGATTTGCATCTACATAGCTTTTTGATTTCAGGAAATTCACTCCGGCTAGTTGGTCTGCAATTTCAAGTGTTCCCAGTTGACGGTGTGTGGCATTTTCAAATTCCAATCCTCTGTTCATGGAGCCACGGTTATCAAGACTAAAGGTAATGAAACCCTGCTGCGCCATGTAGTATAACCACATGTCTGCCTGCCCAAGCCAATTGTTGCTAACCATTTGGGCATGCGGACCGCCATACACATAAACAATCACTGGGTACTTTTTGGTGGAATCAAAATTTACAGGTAAAATCATTCGTGCATTCAATTTCACTTTTGCATCTGTAGATGGGATGGTAATCAATTGAATGGTGCAAGGCTTAAAATCAGCCAGAGGATTTTTTGCATTCAACAAGGTTGCATATTCTTTGCCGCTAAGGTCGTGTAAAACGGTACGGCGAGGGATGCGGGTATTTGAATAGGTGTCCAATATCCATTTGCCATCGGTTGATGCAATACCTGAATGTTGTCCATCCATGCGGTTGATTGGTGTTACCTGAAGATTTTTTAAATTGAGGTAGTAAAATAGTTTGTTTAATCCATCCTCACTGGTGGCGTGAAAAAACAATCCGTTGCCCTTTGGCTCGAAACCTACGATATCCGTTACGGCATATTTCCCTTTGGTTAATTGGCTGAGCAATTTTCCCTGTCTATTGTAGAGGTATAAGTGATTGTAACCATCTCTTTCCGAGAACCAAATGAACTTACCTGCATCACTCGGTAAAAACACCATGGGTTTTTCAGGCTCAACATATTTAGGATGCGTTTCAGTAAATAAGGTTTTGATATAAGCACCTGTTCTTGCGTCGTATTGATTCAATTTCATTTCATTTTGTGCTCGGTTAACTACAGCAATGAAAACATACTCTTCATCGGGACTCCAGGAAATGTTGGTTAGGTATTGCTCAAGGGGCTCCCCGGTTTGCAACTCAACAGTCCGCTTGGTTTTGAAGTCGTGCACCAAAACAGTAACCTGATGACTAACGTTGCCCGCCATTGGGTATTTAATTTTTTTGAATGAATCGGGTGAAAACAACTTGGCATGGTTAGTATCCGCTGCAAAAAAATCCATCAATTCATAATTGGAAACCATTTCCTCATGCATTTTGTAGAAGGCTATTTTTGTTGCTTGAGGTGAAAAGAAAGTTCCTTTGGTGATTCCAAATTCATTTCGGTGAACACCCTTTCCATTCAGCAATCCGAATGCACCGTCTTTGGTAATCATTTCCAATCTGTTGTAAGCATCCCCAGCTGAAGCATCGCCAACAGGAGCTGGATTTTTTCCATCGTGTACAAACAAATTGTTATTGAGTGTATAAGCCAACTTTTGTGAGGTTGGATCAAAATCCAAATCTTCTGCATTTTCTGGGGCTTTAGCAAGCAGCGTAACCTTTAAGGGATTTAATTTAAACAGGTAATAAGCGTTTTTGTAGTAAAAACGAAAACTGTTTGCATCCTGAAAAGTTAGAAAAGGGAAGCGATTCATATCCTTTTCCGTTGCCATGGTATTTCTCCATGCAATATTGAAATCAAACATATTCAGAACAGTATCTCTCTTGAGACCCTCGGCATCCTGAACGATTAATACTTCTTTACCTTCTTTTTTCCCCACATAGGCAAATTTGGAAGTATTCGGTATCCATTGAAGCTGAGAAAGCCTATCGGGAGCAAGCACACTGCGTTGTTTAAGCACAGCATCCTCAACAGTTAGCATTTTTTCTTGGGCACTTAAAGGCCTACTAATCAAAAAAATAACCAGAACAATGTAAAAGATTCTCATCTGAAATCGGTATTTGTTTTGCTTCAAATATTAGGGTTTTTGCTCAATAATAAAGTGCCGTTTAATTATTTACGAGGGTAAAGTAACAAGCTTTCCACAAACCTGTTACCAGCAGTACGAGAATTAATCGCATCTATTTCTTACTTTCGCAATCTTCAAAATTCAGCTAGTATGTTCGAAAGTTTAAGTTCCAAACTTGATAAAGCGTTTAAAGTCCTAAAAGGTCAAGGTAAAATTACTGAGATTAACGTTGCCGAAACGGTAAAAGAAATCCGTAAAGCGCTGATTGATGCCGACGTAAACTACAAGATTGCCAAGCAATTTACAGATACCGTTAAGGAAAAGGCGCTGGGAGAAAATGTTTTAACATCGGTAACTCCCGGACAATTGATGGTAAAAATCGTGAACGATGAACTTACCGAACTACTTGGAGGGAAAACTGAGGATGTGAATTTGAATGGCAATCCCGCAGTGATTCTGATGGCTGGCTTGCAAGGTTCAGGAAAAACTACTCATTCAGCTAAACTCGCAAACTTCTTTAAAAAGAAAGGTCGCACAGTTATGTTAGCAGCCTGCGACGTTTATCGTCCTGCCGCGATTGAACAGTTGAAAGTATTGGGTGGCCAATTGGATGTGCCGGTTTATTTTGAAGAGGGCAATAACAATCCTGTTTCCATTGCTGAAAATGCCTTGAAAGCAGCCAAGGAAAAGGGTGCTAAAGTTTTGATTGTGGATACCGCCGGTCGTCTTAGTATCGACGAGGAGATGATGGCCGAAATTGGCAATATCAAAAAAGCACTGAATCCGCATGAAATTCTTTTTGTGGTGGATGCCATGACTGGGCAAGACGCTGTGAATACAGCCAAAGCCTTTAATGATGTTTTGGATTTTAGCGGTGTAATCCTAACCAAATTGGATGGTGATACCCGCGGTGGAGCAGCACTTTCCATTAAATCGGTTGTTAACAAACCGATTAAGTTTATGGGTATGGGCGAAAAGATAGAAGCCCTGGATATTTTCCACCCGGATAGGATGGCCCAGCGTATTTTAGGCATGGGTGATATTGTGAGTTTGGTTGAAAAAGCGCAGAGTGTTTTTGATGCAGAAGAAGCAGAGAAAATGCAGAAGAAGCTGCTTAAAGACCAATTCACCTTTGAGGATTTCTATTCCCAAATTCAGCAAATCAAAAAAATGGGCAACCTGAAAGATTTGATGGGAATGATTCCTGGCGTTGGTAAGGCCATCAAAGACATGGATATTAGCGATGATGCATTCAAAGGAGTAGAAGCCATAATCAATAGCATGACGCCTTCTGAACGAAAAAATCCGGATATCATCAATGGAAGTCGCAGGAAACGAATAGCAGATGGAAGTGGAACTGATATTCAACAAGTAAATCAATTGTTGAAGCAATTTGATGAAATGCGAAAAATGATGAAAAGCATTGGCAAGCTTCAAGGTGCTGGTAGAAGTATGAGAGGATTACCCTTTATGAGATAAAAGAAAAGCCTGTGAGTTTTCGCAGGCTTTTCTTTTGAAGTAGCAATTCATCACATGAAATTTAGGCTATTTTTATTTTTCCTACTTGGGTCGATAGGTTTACTTAAAGCAGGAAATGTGGAGGATTTTCAAAAACTCCATACGGAAGAAAGCATGCTTGATTTTTTCAAGGCAGAACGTATCCGAGCTCTTCTTCCCAATGAAATGGACCAACTCAAAACGCTTTGTGCTGAATCCGGATATGAAAAGGTTGAGGTGTATTGGTATTATATTGATTTCCTGTTTTCTGAAGTACTTAAACGAAATGATGCTCAAGTCTTGAACAGCATCAATCAAATGATTTTTCTTGCAAAAAAATACAAGCTTCCCGCCGAACTCTGTGTGGGAAGATTCAGAAAAACATTGCTCGATTTCAGTGCCCACCGAATAAATGAAAAACAAGCCTATTACGCGTACCTAAATACCTTTGAAGAATTGAAACAATTGGGAATTGAACCCTTAAAAAGGTTTGGTCCGGATTGGATTCTGAACGAATTGGGCAGAAATTTCTATGAAGTTTC
This sequence comes from Bacteroidia bacterium, assembly GCA_023151275.1. Lineage (GTDB taxonomy): Bacteria > Bacteroidota > Bacteroidia > UKL13-3 > UKL13-3 > CAISCU01. The sequence goes on from JAKLJI010000001.1 coordinate 751,266, forward strand.
CGACTATGAAAAGGCGATCGAAACACTAGAACTCGCCAAAAGTTATGAAAATGAAGGTTCAATATTTAAAATCTTATCACTAAACCTATTAGAAAGCAGCTATGCTAAACTGGGCAATTACGACTCCGCTTTTTCTTGTGCAGAGCGAATTTATGCCGTGAGTTCAGGAAAAATAAATCGGATAAATTATGATTCCTGGACGCAACAATTTTGGCAAAGTCTATCGCAATTGCATATGGCCGAATATTCAATTCAACAAGGTGATAAAGAAAATGCCCAATTACACCTCAAATTGGGGTTTGAAAAAATTCCCATTTGCAGCAATTATTCGCTAAACCATCAAGTTCTAGCCGAATATGAAGCCGTTAATGAAGTAGCCCGAATGAATATGATTCTGGGAAATTATGAACCGATTGAGCAACTGCTTAATAGGGCCAAATTTCTGCTTAATCACTTAAAGGTTGAAATGGAAGTTCATGCATTTAAACCGCTTATGCTGTATCAGAATTATGTAAAATGGTACCAATACAATAAAGAATACGAAAAGGCATTTTACTTTCTCGAACATGCCGACTCTATTCAAGAAAAGCTCAATAAGCGAAACGATAAAAGGCAACTCTGGCAAACAGAAATGCGTGTGAAATCTGAAAGGTACAAAACCGAAATTAGAAAGATTGAAGAGGCACAAGAAATTGAAAAATGGACTCGAAATGCAGCCCTTGCTTTGCTCTTTATTGGCATTATCATTGGTTATATCATTTCACATCCGTCCAAGACGTTTTAAAAATTAGGGCATAAAAAAAGGAGTTGGTTCCGGAATAATCCGGTATGTTTGATTTACAACAAAAAAACAAACCAACTCCATCGTGAATATCACTCTTTTTGCTCAAATTTTCCAATCAGTTTCTCGAGAAACTTTTACCAAGCTGGTAGATAAGTATCAATCCAACAAAC
>JAKLJI010000020.1 GCA_023151275.1 Bacteroidia bacterium
AAGGTCAACCGCAAGCTTCATTCAACACAGGCTTAAATCGAAGCCGGAAGAAGGGCTTCGTTTAAGCCTTATTTGTTCAAGCTGGTCTTCTCAATTATTTTCTTTAAGCCTTTCATTATAAGAATTACTATTTCATGTATATTTTGACTTTCGAACAGAACAAGATTTTCATCGACAGTTAAACCATTCATATCCGATAATATTTCGAGTTGGAATTGATTTAAGAAATCTAAAAGATCATTGTAATCTATAGGCACACTTGCTTTATCTGAATATACATTCTTAAATTCCTGAATAAAAGAATTACTGTATTGAAACTCATTAGTCAATTCTTTAGGAACATTACCTTGAATAACATTTGAAAGAGATTTGGCAGCACCTCCAAAGCCACCAATTATGTATATAGGTTTATTTGCCTTTAGTGAATAGTACGCTTCTTCAATTATGCCTGGTAAATAGCCTAAATAATTACTTTGTTTTCCACCCAATAAAATTCTCGCATTACTTTCATTAGCCATTAATCTTCTCATGTCTGAGAAACATTCTGAGAAAATATACCGGTCTTCGATATTATTAAAGGGGTTATATTTCCGATTCTTATCGATTTCTCCTAAATGCGGTGGTATTTCAATCACAAAAGGTTCAACCTGCTGTTTAACAAAATCCGCTCTCATTTCTAATGTAAGAGAAATGCTGTTTGGAAAAGGGAAATAGTTTACAAATCGAAATGATTTATCATTCAAAAATTTGTATTGATAAGATAACTCTGCAAATAGCTTGGTAAATCCTTCATTTTTTAAGTGACCGCCATACAAAAGTTTACCGCCATTTGCCATGATATAACGAGCTAATTCAATCATTACATCTTTTAAATGGTGAGTTGAAAGCCCCAATAGTTCTAAATCCTCATTGTCAGAAATCGAAACAGCAACTCTTATTCCGTTTAGGACTCCTTTTTGTCTTGATTTTGCCTCAAGTTCCTTTTGCTCTGCGATTGATTCTGCAAGATTTTCAGAAATTCCCGATATGTTCTTTTCAGCTTCCATTTTTACAATGTTGGTAAGTAAATAGGTGTAACAAATTTGATGTCCTTATCTATGTCGTTTAATATTCTAAGTTCTTCAGCTCCCAGTGGTGGTTCAGGATAAAGTACAATCAGTTTCTTTTTTTCTGAAAGCTTCATCTTATATAGGTCTATATAATTGAATAGCTCCGGGGGTGATGTGATCGTAACAAACTCGGCTTGGTCATTCTTGAATTCAGCCTCAAATGATTGTAACAATTCTCGTTGATAAAGATTGTTTACTACTTGATAAAGCGTTAAGGTCAGTATTTCTATGAAACTTGAAGATTCATCATCTTTTAATGTTATTGTAGGTGTATTACCCATATAAGGGAATGCTCTCTTTTCACCATCCTTAATATCATGTACTACAACAATGGAGCATTTATTTCGCTTTGCAACAAGGACTTCAATACGGCACCATTCTCTGGATGAATATTCATCTGTATGAAAAACAACCAAAGCGGCATTCTCAATATTAGCCTCAATTTGCTTCTCAAATTCATAGCCATCAGCAATATCAACTGTATCGAAGAATACATCCAGCTTAGTTTCTGATTCAACAAATACTTTAAATTTCTTTGTTGTTTCTTCTCCATCCTTTTTGGCGTGGCTTAAAAACAGTTTTACTGGAGATGGTATTTTACTGCCTTTTTTATCCATCCAAACTGGTTGGAAATTCATCAGTAATCGAGCACAATCATGTAAAAGTTCTGATTTTATTTTTCTGATTCCCTTTTCGTATTCTTCTCGAATATTAATAAATCCATCATCGTATCTGATGAATTGAATGGAGTCAAGTCCACATCCAATACCTGTAGCTTGTTTACATAATGCAATTGGATAAATTCTAGTATTGTCATCCATTAGACTAATAAGTTGCTTTGTATACTCTTGAAAACCTCCATTTGTCATGTAATTTTCATCAATGAGCAGAATAATTGCGTTTCTCCTTGCAACGTTTATATCAACTGGAATAAGAGAAGCACTTCGATAGTATACTTGTATTCCTAAGCCTCTTGAAAGTGGCTCTTCAATATCTCTGCAAAATGTGCTGTACAAATCATTAGCAATTTGTTTTCCCTCTACAAAGGAAGGATGCCAGACCACAAAAAGTGATAATGGATATTTTAGTCTGTTTTTCATTCGCAAGTGTCTTTATCCATTTGTGGAATGGATTTGTTTATGATTTTTTCAGTTTCACTTTTGCCATTGAAGGCATTCTCAATGTATTGTTGCATTTTTACCCGGTCATCTGTCCAATCGTATAATTTAGCATACCCAGAGTCAAGATTAGCGGCTAACCTCTTAGGTAAATTAGCCGGGTTGTATTTTTTGCCTTCACCATGGTCGGGATGACTTGGTAGTAGTAGTCCTATTAAACCTGAGTTGCCGCCTACTCTTGATGAAATTGCACCCGAAATTTCCCAATCAACATGCTTACGACATTTTGTTTTTGGACCAACCAAAACAACCAATACAGTTGTATCAGACAAGTATTCCTTCTGAATCAACTGCTTTATATATTCATCACTGTTGTCTGAATCAATGTCGCCATCTTCAACGGATTTACTTACTATTAAATCACCAAAAAGATTCTCGAATTTAGTTCTATAATCTTGATCATCTTTATGATAGTAGCTAACAAAGGTCTTCCTTTTTGTATCGTTTAACGGCAGTTTAAAAGGCCACTTAAAATAACCGCCTTCATAAGTAAATGGATTACCTCTTATCCATTTATCTTCTTCTTTCGGATTAGGTGTCATGACTGAAATTTGATAACCAGCAGTAATCTTATTAACCATCCACTGTCTGCTCTGTGTTGTTCCATTGTCAAGGCTTTGTCCATCGTATTCATAAACAGTTACATCACGAATGAGTTGGCCGTCTTCTCTAAAAGAGAGTCTTGTTACGAAGTATTCTTTATTTGCCATATCTGTAAATTAGTATTTGTCACTTATCAAACTATCCATAACTCCATACAATGGATTCAAGGAGCTACCATGGTCACTCATCATTTTGGTTTCCAACAATATTTCTTTCTTTTTCCCACTCAATCGTTCGACAAGCCCATTTAAGTCATATATGTCTCTTATAATTGTTGCAGTTCTCACATATTCGGGGAGCTTTCCTTTTGGAATTCCTTTTAAACAAAGTACCCCTAAGTCGGTTTTATCATATCCATATCCAATTTCAAATGGAACCCATGTAGAATATAAGGTATCTGGAGAAACTAAAACTAGCATATGACTACTATTGTTAATTCCGTTGCAAATTGCCTTTGTTACCTCCTTAGGATTGTCATTTTGATGTTGGAGTTTCAATTCTTTATCATAAATGTCTATGTAAACATCTATGCCTGCTCCCTGTAAGTAGTCTGCAACTTTAATAGCTGCATCTCTGTCTTTCTTCTGATATGAGATAAATACACACTTTATACCAAGAGAAACTACTTGATTCCTTGATTGATATTTTGTTGGATAATAAAATCTATTTAATCCTGTCATGATGTTTAAATTCTAAAACCTAGAAAATTCCAATAGTCTTCCTCCATTCGCTCTCTGCTGTTATCTATTTTTCGGGGGACATTGGTTCTGTTCCAATAGGCATAGTTCACTTTACTTTCAAAATCTCTTTCTAGATTTTCCCATTTCATACTAACTGCATATCCTGATTTAATATTGTCGGCTAATCTGTCTGGCACAGAATGACTTTCAGTTGGAAGATAGATAGCTAAAAGTCCATTTGGTTTAAATGATTTCAATGGGTCGTATGGATGCGTGTAACCTCTCAAAGACGCCCAAATTTCCCAGTCAATCCATTTTCGATGTCCAGTCCTTGAACCAACTAGAACAACGGTTACAGAACAGTTCCGCATTTTTTCACGAACCTTCTTATAAATTGTTTCATCAGTTAAATGTCCAATATCGTCCTTAAGAGAATAGTCAGCTACCCTCATATTTGTGATTGTCTTGCGGAGTTTAGCCAAATATTTTTGGTCGTTGTCGTGATGATAACTTACAAAACAGTTTCGGATTTTCTTTTCTATTGCCATAATATAGAATCTCTTTTAATTGTTGCTGTGTCGTCTCTTAGCCTTGCTTGTAACGGTTTGCAGTTAGGCGTATGTGCTTCTCTCTGAGTTATGTTTTGATTGTCCAATTGTCTATATTTTGTAGTGTTTGTAACATGTTTTTTGCTTGTTGATACATCGAATTACTCACAAGGATTTTTAGGCTTTTTCTTAGGGCAAGGAATAAATATTTTCTTGATAATTGTTGTGTCTGTCTTGCCGTTATTATTTATAAAAACAGGATTGTTTTCGATATTAATTTTTGGAGTTTGGTTGTAATCACAAGATGTTGACTTGTTAGAATCAGGTGTTTTGTCTTGCACTTTTGGTTTAATAAACAAAAGCGAACAGCAAATTAAAACGCCCAATAAAGCAGTTAGTGTATTTGCTACTTTAAAAGAGTTGTAAGAGTGAATTAGGTTCGTTGCTTTAGTATTATTCGTTTTTAAATTTTGATTAGCTCCGTGCAATAAATCCTTTATCTCAATTGCTGTAAACTCATCTGTTGTTTTGTCTTGGTATTTAAGAACATTAGTCGGTGAAGGTTTACTATAAATAAAATTCTTGATGTTAAAATTTTTGATTGCATTTCTAATTGTCAGCATATAGAATAGAAAAGCTAATATCAAGATGACAAGAAAAAGTAAGCGAATTAACAAAGTCTGCCCACTAACTTTGTCTATGAATATGGGAATAAATAAATTTAAAAGTGAGAATATGATTCCCGTCTGAGAAACAAGTTGTGAGGTTTTATTTTCAATTAAACTCAACCTGCTATTTTCTTCAGCTTCAATTGATTTTAGAAACTCTTTGTGTGCTTTTATTTTGTCTTTGTCTGTAGTGATATAGTCTGCGACAGAATATGTGTAAGGATTTACATCAGATTTATCTAACCAAAGCCCAAACTTATTTAGAAAGGTTTTCATTTTTATTTTATTAGTTGATTAATGATTGCGTCTGATATTTTTTGTCCTGTTTGAGTTTCAATCCAGGCCCATTGTCCGTTCGGATTGATTTCTAAAAACACATATTCCTCATTAGGCGTTTTTATCAAATCAATTGCTCCAAATTTTAAATCAAGTTCTTTCAAAAGTGTGATGCACTTTTGTTGTATTTCGTTAGGTATTTCAACTGGTTCAAATTTTAATTTCTTTTTCCTCCAATCATTTTTTGTTTCCTCGTCTGCCTGTGAATAAACTGCTGCGGAAAAAACCAAATCTCCAACAACCGTAACTCTTAATTCATACTCTTTGGGAATATTTTTTTGATAGATGCAAGGTGTTAAATCATAGCTTTCAATATTAGTAATATAATCTTCAGGAATGGGATTAGTAAAAATGAAGGCGGAGCCTTCATTGTATTGAATTCTTGTTTGTGAAATTGGTTTTAGAATTATGTCATGATTGCAATCAGAGTAAAATTGTTTTAGTTCTTGCTTTGAGTTTGTTATCAGTGTTTGCGGAATATTGAACCCAATTTTAATTGCGGTTTTCAATTGCAGCAGTTTATTTTCCGCTTCATAAACAGCAGAAGGAGAACTTAACCAGTTTGCAGTAAGAGTAGAAAAAATATTCTCGAATAGACTTTCTGTTTCGTATAAGATGTAAAGTTTCTCTTCTCTTTTCAGTCCTTTAATCTCTGGTAATTTTGTTCTGCGAAACCAAACTGATTTATACTTTTCCTCTCCAAGAATTGAATATGTAAAATTTGAATTCAGTTTAATTTTATATTCATCTTTAAAGATGTCCTCACAGTTTAATCGCTTGTATGCAATACCTCTTTGATTTAGTTTATTGATTACAAAGTCAGCTGTAAAATCAGTTTTGTGAGTTATTATTAAAATCATTTCCAGTCCTTGTCTTGGTCTGTTGATTCTGTTGATTCAGTCAATGTTGAAGTGTCCATGAGTGCTTGCATGGTCATTCTGTCTCTGTCGCTATCTGACTGTTCGGTTGAAGTAAAAGTTCTTGTTTCAGTATCCATAAGATTCTTCATTCCATTATGGTCTGTGTCGGTTGTTTCACCCTCTGCTCTTGTAAAAGTTTCGGTGTCAGTAAGCATGCTAATTCCATTTTTGTCAGTATCAGCATCTTCGCCATCTGCTTTCGTAAATGTTTCTGTGTCCATACTAATGCTATCTATTGCAGGGTGTCTTGTTATTTTGTTTACACTTAAATTTAGTTGGTCGTCATACTCAATTAAGGAAAAATCAAGGTCTGCACCTGTCGGTGTTTCTTTGAATTGGAATGCTAATGGTCTCATTTTATTATTATTTAAAAGTTAGTTTTTACTACTGTCGTTAAAAGTTAGCACGGTCGCCATAGCATTACGCCTAACGTGATAATAAACTCCACATCATTGGGGCTATTTTAATAAGGCGCAAATGAATTGCATCTATTTCCCTCAATTCACAGATTTGTTGATTATATTCCTGAACCGGCTTGTAAGCGCCTAGCAGTTTTGAATTAAAAAGCGAGGGCATTGTGCTTCCTCTAAATTCCGCATTGCGGATCACGTTTGAGAATAGGAGGTAGGTAAATTGAATAATCATAGGTTGTGCTAAAGTACGTATTATTTTTTTATAATTCGTTGGGTGGTGTAAAAAAAACTTCAAGGCGGGGGCTAGTAGCTTTTGGCCCTTGGCTGTTAGCTATTGGCCACACTGTCGAGTCCTGAGAGGGCCAATTGCAATTGGCCCATAGATGCTCAGGCTCCCAAAGCCATCGCCAAAAGCCATCGCCAAAGTGGTTTCCTTGTTCTGCGAGAGGGACAGCAAGGGATAGCCCACAGGCTGAAAATGCTGCGGATGTTGCGGGGGCAAAGCGACCAACGGAAGCTCTTGCATCCCGCTTACAGCCGCGCTTTTTTCAGGCGAGGACTAGCAGTGGATGGCCCGGCCTGCCTGCACGTAGCTTTGATGGTTTGCTAAAATGTCCTTGGCAGGCTCGCCCAATAAATCCAAATCCGGTGAATGCACCACCCATTCCTCAACTTTCTCTTTTCCATCTCTTACTCTTTCCCTTTCTCTTGCTATTTCTTCTTTTTCCTCTTTCTCTTTCCCTTTCTCTTTCTTTTCTTCGCTTTGTGTGGGATTCCTGGATAAAGGGCTTTTTGGTGTATTTGCGGCTTGAGAAGTCATTGCTGCCGAATAGTATTGAGGCGTATCGCCACGATATTCGCCTTTTGGCGCAGTTTCTGGCTTTGGAGCATCCGGGCCTTAGTCCCGAGCAGGTTACGCTAAATCACCTGAGGGCGTTTATTAAGTACCTGAATGAAATTCCGCTGAGTGCGGGCTCCCAGGCGCGGGTGCTTTCGGGCATCAAGGCTTTTTTTCATTTTTTGATTCTGGAAGATCATATCACGAAAAATCCGGCGGAATTGCTGCAAGGTCCTAAATTGAGCCGCAAAATTCCGGATGTGTTGGAGCTGCATGAAATTGATGCCATGGCGGCGGTGATTGATACCATGAAACCGGAAGGCCTGCGCAATAGAGCTATTCTTGAAACCATGTACTCCTGCGGATTGCGGGTGAGCGAAACGGTGAACCTGAAAATTTCTGCGATTTATGTGGAGGAGGAATTTATTCGCGTTACGGGCAAGGGCGATAAGGAAAGGCTGGTGCCTATTGGACAAACAGCCTTGAAGTTTATAGACATGTACCTGCGCGAGCAACGCAACCACATGACTCCCAAACCGGGCAATACGGATATTCTTTTTTTGAACCGAAGAGGTTCGAAACTGAGTCGGGTAATGGTGTTTTACCTCATAAAAGAATGGGCCGAAAGGGCGGGCATTCAGAAAAATATCAGTCCACATACGCTGCGGCATTCCTTTGCTTCCAGCTTGGTGGAAGCCGGTGCAGACTTAAGGGCGGTACAACAAATGTTAGGACACGAAAGCATTACCACCACCGAAATTTACACGCATATAGACCGCAGTTACCTGCAACAAGTTGTGCATGATTATCACCCCCGTTCGAAGAAATAAGCGGTAAAATGCAGGGATAAGGTGCAGTTTGGCATAGTTTTCGTACCTTGCTGACGAAAGATTTCGAACATGAAACGACTCCTCCTCATTGGACTATTGCTTGCCTGGTTTCCGGTGGTTGCCTTGGCCGATACGTTTGATGATATTTTGACGCAAATGCGCGCTGCCAATGCGAAAGAATTGGTGAAGTATTTTTCGGGTAGTGTAGAGCTTACACTTCTTGACAACGAAGGCATTTATTCCAAACAACAGGCCGAGCAAATGCTACGTAATTTCTTCAATCAGAATCCGCCCAAGAACCTGAATATTCAACACAAAGGCGCTTCGGGACAAGGAGCCAAATACGCCATTGCCACCTACGAATCTACCAATGGACGATTCCGTACCTACCTGTTTTTGAAGGACTCGGGCAATGGTTTGCTGATTCATGAATTCCGCATTGAGCGCGAATAAGTTGATGCGTTAAGCTGTTCTGTGGCTGATTTTTTTCAGGCCCGAAGCCAGTCAAAAAGACTAACTTAGCCGCCATGAACAAACGCGTTATTCTGCTCATTTTGGATGGTTGGGGCAATGGAAAGCCCTATGCCGGAAATGCCATCAACCTAGCCAATAAACCCAATTTCGACCGTCTGATGTCCAGTTATCCCCATGCCGAATTGCATACCTGCGGCAACTGGGTTGGTTTGCCTGAAGGACAAATGGGAAATTCGGAAGTTGGGCACATGAACATTGGTGCAGGACGCGTAGTTTGGCAGCAATTGGTTTTGATAAATAAGGCATTTGAAGAAGGACATGTGGCCAGCAACGCTGTGCTTTTGGAAGCAGTAGCCAAAGCCAAAGCAGCCAATTCCAAAATTCATTTAATTGGTTTGGTATCGGATGGAGGAGTGCATTCTTCACTGGAGCATTTGAAAGGATTATGCAGTTTTATGCAACAGCAAGGCATGGACTCCTTTTATGTGCATGCCTTTACGGATGGTCGCGATACCGACCCCAAAGGTGGCTTAAATTACCTTGGCGATTTGACGAAAACCCTGGATGAAACCGGAGGTAAATTGGCATCGATTACCGGAAGGTATTATGCCATGGACCGCGATAAGCGCTGGGAGCGCGTGAAGCTGGCTTACGATGCCTTGGTTAACGGAGTAGGAGAAAAAAGCAATGCTCCCCTAAAAACTTTGGCGGCACGTTACGAAGCTCAGGAAACGGATGAGTTTATAAAACCCATTGTATGCACGGATGAGGCCGACAATGCACTTGCCAGCATTCAGGAAAACGATGTGGTAATCAATTTCAATTTCAGAACCGACCGCGGGCGTGAGATTACCATGGCACTTACCCAGCAAGCCTTTCCTGAACAGGGTATGAAGCCCTTGAACCTGCATTATATTACGCTTACGGACTACGATAAAACCTTCAAAAACGTGCAGGTAGTTTTTCCGGATATTGAATTGAACAATACCTTGGGCGAAGTGTTGGAGTCGGCGGGTAAGAAACAGGTTCGGATTGCTGAAACGGAGAAGTATCCGCATGTTACTTTCTTTTTCAGTGGAGGAAGGGAAACGCCCTTTGAGGGAGAGCGCAGGCATATGGCTCCATCGCCCAAAGTTGCCACGTACGACCTGATGCCGGAGATGAGTGCGGACCAGGTTTGTGCATTTACCCTGGAAGAAATTGAGAAGAACGAAGTTGATTTTATGTGCGTGAATTTTGCCAATCCGGATATGGTTGGACATACCGGTGTGGTGCCTGCCGAGGTAAAAGCCATTGAAAAGGTAGATGAATGCCTGGGTAAAATTGTGGAAGCAGCCCTGGCAAAAGGCTATTCGCTCTTGGTAACCGCCGATCATGGCAATGGCGAATACATGATTAATGAAGAAGATGGGTCGCCCAATACCGCGCATACCACGAATGATGTCCCCTTGATGTTGATTGAAGCAGAGAAAGGGACGCAAATTCGCAGTGGTAAACTCGCTGATTTGGCGCCTACAACCCTTGCCTTGATGGGCATTCCGCAACCAAAGGAAATGAGCGGCGAAAATTTGTTATGCGATTAATTGTTTTCTTTCTTGGTCTGATTTTCTTGGCCTGCAATTCCAAACCCAAAGCGGTGGCGAATGCTAATTTGCTTGCTGAAAATTGGTTGGAACAGGAATTGCTGCGCTTGCAAGCCGATAGCTCGTTTTGGGAGATACACTTGGAATACCAGGGAAAGCAGGATAGCCGAAAGCCCAAAGCCGGTGATTGGCAAAAGCTGTTGGAAGAGTTGAATGGGAGGGAAGTGAAAAAAGCCTTGCAGCAAGCGGCACTTGACTCGGGATTGCATGAGATTCGTTTAGAGGGAGATTGTTCAGCGCATAGTATTTTGTGCGCCGATAAAGCAAGTAAATTGAAGAACTTGAAATGGCGGGAATGCGCAGGCAAGCTTTCAGAAATGGAGGTTCTGTTTATGCAGCAAACGGCCATTTTCAGTTCGGGGAAAACCATTCGGTATGAATTGGGAAAATCGTATTTGCAAACCTATTGGGAATGCCTTCCGGGAGGAGATACGCTTGTGACGCGGATTGAAGCGAGAATAAATGCAGGCGATGGCGATGGCTTTTGGCGATAGCTTTTGTTTCGCAACCGATTTTAAAGGGTGGGCCATTGGCCTTTGGCCTTTTGCTATTAGCCAAAAATTATGTGGGATGATAAATACAATTGGTATCGCTACTCCAATCGTTTGTGTATTCCCAAAGGCCATCGCTGTTTTCAATCCCGTTAGGGGGGGCACTATGAAAGCGATGGCTGTTGGCTATGGCTATGGCTTTTGATGCGCAACCGATTTAATGGCAGGGCTTTTTGCCATTTGCCTTAAGCGCAAATGTCAACTGGGTATTATCAATAATAAAGGGTTAGCTAATTAAAATCGTTTACGTATTCCAAAAGGCCATCGCCAATAGCCATCGCTATATCTTTTGGGGCGCGACCGATTTTAAGGGTTGGCCATTAGCCAAAAATTTTTGGCGATGATAAATACCCTAGGTTTCGCTAATCCAATCGTTTACGTATTCCAGAAGGCCATCGCTGTTTTCAACCCCGTTAGGGGTGGCACTATGAAAGCAATGGCTGTTGGCTATGGCTTTTGATGCGCAACCGATTTAATGGCAGGGCTTTTTGCCTTTAGCCTTAAGCGCAAATGTCAACTGGGTATTATCAATAATAAAGGGTTAGCTAATTAAAATCATTTACGTATTCCCAAAGGCCATAGCTAATAGCCATCGCCATAGCCGCATTTCAGGCTATTGCTTTTGGCCATAGCTATGGCTTTTTAATGATGGGCCTTTGGCCCTTGGCCCAAATTTCAACTCTTGATGGGGGATAAAAACAATAGGTATCACAACTCCAATCGTTTGTGTATTCCCAAAGGCCATAGCTAATAGCCATCGCCAAAGCTTTTGATGCGCAACCGATTTTAAGGGTGGGCCATTAGCCCTTGGCCTTTTGCTATTAGCCCAAAATTATGGGGGATGATAAATACAATTGGTTTAGCTACTCCAATCGTTTACATATTCCAAATGGCCATCGCTAATAGCCATCGCCATAGCTTTTGAAGCGCAACCTATTTTAAAGGGTGGGCCATTAGCCCTTGGCCTTTTGCTATTAGCCCAAAAATTATGTGGGATGATAAATACAATTGGTTTCGCTAATCCAATCGTTTACATATTCCAAAAGGCCATAGCTAATAGCCATCGCCAAAGCTTCATCTATTCAAATCGTTTACGAGATCAAAGCCAAAAGCTCCAAAAAGCAAAACATTGTTATATTTACATCGCGAATCTAAATTCGCCATTTCATCATGACACAATACGAAGAGCTTCTTGCTTATATTTATAAAAACGGGGCCACCAAAACCGATCGCACCGGTACCGGCACCCGCAGTATTTTTGGAGCTCAGCTTCGCTTTCCATTGCAAGAGGGATTTCCTTTGATAACCACCAAGAAGGTTCATTTAAAATCGATTATACATGAGCTATTGTGGTTTATCAAAGGCGAAACCAATACCGCTTATTTAAAGGAAAACGGGGTGAGTATTTGGGATGAATGGGCGGATAAAGAGGGGAACTTGGGGCCCGTTTATGGCTACCAATGGCGCAGCTGGCCAAAGCCGGATGGTGGACATATTGACCAATTGCAAGAAGTAATTGATACCATTCGCAAGAATCCCGATTCGCGCAGGATTATTGTGAGTGCCTGGAATGTAGCTGATTTGTCGAAAATGGCCTTGATGCCTTGCCATGCCTTTTTTCAGTTTTATGTAGCAGATGGCAAATTGAGTTGCCAATTGTACCAGCGCAGTGCCGATATGTTTCTGGGAGTACCATTCAACATTGCGAGTTATGCCTTGCTTACCCTCATGGTGGCAAAAATTACCGGATTAGAACCGGGAGATTTTGTACATACCTTCGGCGATGCACATATTTATTCCAACCATTTTGAGCAGGTTGAATTGCAATTGAGCCGGGATGCAAGGCCATATCCCACCATGCTTATTCATGGCAACCAAAAAGAAATTGGCGATTTTGTATATGCTGATTTTGAGTTGAAGGATTACAATCCGCATCCAGCCATTAAGGCGCCTGTGGCGGTTTGATTGAATTTGTATTCGCAAAAGTTTACAAACAAAACCCGAATCTTTGGGTTGATTGGGAATGCGTTCTGTAAAGAAACAAAACCTACCTGAGAAGCTATGTAAAACCTGTGGTCGGCCATTTACGTGGCGAAAAAAATGGGAGCGTTGTTGGGATGAGGTGATGTATTGCAGCGAACGCTGTAAGCGAAACAAACATGAACAAAAAGGATAAAGGATTGGTTTGGTTGCAAACCAATTTGCGTCTACAATCAAATTCGAGCATTGAAGCGGCTGCCTCAGCCTGTAAATCCTTGGCTTTTCTCTATATTTTACCTGAGCATTGGTTTGAACCAACAAGCTGGGGCTTTACGCGAATTGGCGAACACCGCTTGCGGTTTTTGGTAGATAGTCTGATTGACTTGAGTCATAACCTGGAAAAACAAGGTCATAGCCTGTGTTTTCGCAGGGGAAATCCCGAAGAGCTTATTCCGGCATTGATACAGGAGTATGGTTTTGATAGCCTTTTCGTGCAACAGATTTATGCCAGCGAAGAGCAAAAGGTTATGAAAAGCCTTCATGCAAGTCTTAAAATTCCCATGCACCTAAGCGACGACAATTACCTGTATCGTCCAGACCAATTGCCTTTTGATTTGCAAGAGCTGCCTGAGATGTTTACGCGCTTCAGAAATAGTGTGGAGCGAAAACCCTTGAAAGGAAGGATGGGTAAATTGGTTGATTTGAAGCAAAACCTAAGTTTCGAATTGTATTCAGAACCTTTTCCTGAATTGACCTGTGCGGCACATCCCTGGTTTGCCGGAGGGGAGAGCGCCGGATTGAAACACCTGAAGAACTATTTGAATTCAGGACATGTTCGGCATTACAAAGAAACCCGAAACGGGATGGTGGATAAGGAAGAATCATCGAAATTGAGTCCATGGTTGGCCTTGGGCTGTTTGAATGCTCATACTGTTTTGGCTCTTTTGCGGGAACATGAGGAGGAAGAAGGCGCAAATGAATCGACCTATTGGTTGTGGTTTGAATTGTTGTGGCGCGATTATTTTAGGCTGGTTGCTGCACGGTATGGCAATGCGCTGTTTTTGCCTGGAGGCATTCAAGGCAAACGCAAAAAAATGGCCTTTAAAAAGGCGGTATTTGAACGCTTTGTGGAAGGTCGAACTCCCGAACCCTTTGTAAACGCCAACATGAATGAATTGAGGCTTAGCGGTTGGATGAGCAATAGAGGACGGCAAAATGTAGCCTCATTTTGGGTGCATGATTTAGGCATGGATTGGCGGGCAGCAGCTGCTTGGTTTGAACACAGTTTAATAGATTACGACGTGGCCAGCAATTATGGCAATTGGATGTATGTTGCCGGAGTTGGAAACGACCCCAGACCCAATCGCAAGTTCAATATTCGGAAGCAAGCCGAGCAATACGATGCTGATGGAAGGTATCAACAAAAATGGGCGAATAGGTGATGATTGGTTGTCGTGTTAAGCGAGCCGAAAAAAAGCTGTAATTTGCGCAAGTGAAAGAATTTTTATTGGTAGCTATCGGGGGCATGGTGGGTGCAAGTTTGCGCTACCTGATTTCGCTTACCCTGGCTCAGGCTGTCAATACCGGATTTCCATTGGCAACCTTGCTCATTAATTTATCGGGATGCTTGTTTATAGGCTTGTTGTATGGCAATTTTTCGGGTACAACTCAATTTAGCTGGATACAGCCGTTTTTGATGATTGGCTTGCTGGGCGGATTTACCACCTTTTCCAGTTTTTCGCTGGAGAGCATTCACCTGCTTCAATCAGGAGCCATTGGTAATTTGATTGTTTATTTGCTTGCAAGCAATTTGGGAGGATTGAGTTTGGCTTGGTTGGGCATACAATGGGCTGCAAAATGAAAGGAAGGGTTTTAAAATCAACAGGCAGCTGGTATCAGGTTGAGCTGGAAGATGGCAGACATTTGCCATGTAGGATAAAGGGAAAGTTTAGGTTGGATGGCATCAAGCATACCAATCCCATCAGTGTGGGCGATGTGGTGTCCATTGAATTTGAAGCCGGAACCGATAATGGAGTTATCAAAGCCATCGACGACAGACGGAATTATATCATCCGCAAATCGAATAACCTGAGCAAGCAAACCCAATTGATTGCCTCCAATTTGGACCAGGCATTTTTGGTGGTTACTCTTGCTTTTCCTAAAACCTCACTTGGTTTTATTGATCGCTTTTTGCTCACCGCCGAGGCTTATCATATACCTGCAATTTTGGTCTTTAACAAGCAAGATTTGGTGCTTGATGAATTGGCAGATTACCAGGAACAGGTAATTGCCATGTATGAAAAAATTGGCTACACCTGTTTGAAGGTTTCAGCTCGAACTGGCGAAGGCATGGGTGGTTTGAAGGCATTGTTGCAAGGGAAAACCAGTTTGTTTTCGGGCCATAGTGGAGTTGGGAAATCGAGTTTATTGAATGCCATTGAGCCCGGATTGGGTGTGAAAACCGCTGAGATTTCAAGCTATTCGTTAAAAGGACAGCATACCACCACCTTTGCCGAGATGCACAAATTGAGCATGGGAGGGTATTTAATTGATACCCCCGGCATCCGTGAATTTGGTTTGGTTGATTTTGAAAAAACGGAATATTCACACTATTTCCGTGAGATTCAGCCCTATATTGGAAAATGCAAGTTTAACAATTGCATTCACGTCAATGAGCCCGGTTGCGCAGTTTTGGATGCAATAAGAGCCGGAGAAATTCCGGTAGAGCGCTATGGAAGTTACTTGAGTATTTTAAACAACGAAGATATATACGACTGATGCGGGTAGTTATTCAACGTGTTTTAGAGGCCGCTGTTCGGGTTGATAACCAAGTGAGCGGCGAAATTGGAAAAGGCTTGTTGATTTTAGCCGGATTTGAAGACGCAGATACCACGAAGGATTTGGAATGGATGGCATCAAAAATTAGTAAGATGCGCTTGTTTCCGGATGAAGCAGGAGTGATGAATAAGAGTGTATTGGAGGCAGGTGGGGAACTGTTGGTAGTAAGCCAATTTACCCTACATGCCGATGCCCGAAAAGGGAATCGACCTTCCTATATCAAGGCGGCAAGACCTGAAAATGCCATTCCTTTGTACGAGGAATTTAAGCAAGTGCTAAGTCGGGAGCAAGGAAAGCCTGTTGCATGCGGCATTTTTGGAGCCGACATGAAAGTTTCCCTGATTAACGACGGTCCGGTAACTATTTTACTTGATTCACAAAAAGACCTAAACGCATGACATTAAACGAAGCCCAACAAGAAGTTGATACCTGGATAAAAACAATTGGGGTAAGGTATTTTAGTGAGCTAACCAATACAGCCATTTTGATGGAAGAGGTTGGAGAATTGGCTCGAATTATGGCCAGAAAATATGGAGAGCAAAGCTTCAAAGCCGGAGAGGATGCCGAAAAACTATCGGATGAAATGGCGGATGTATTGTGGGTTTTAATTTGCTTGGCCAATCAAACCGGCGTAAACCTGGAAGAGGCTTTTCGTAAGAACATGGAAAAGAAAACTTCAAGAGACAAGGATAGGCATCAACAAAATTCAAAGTTGAGATAGCATTTGATTGTTTCACGCTTTAAGGTTCAAGCAATATTCTGAAAGCAATTTTGTGAGCGCGTTGACCCAAATCAAACGGTTGATATTTTGGGTGAAAAGCTGCAAGGTAATCTGCCAATAAAACTTAATTTTGCGGCCGATGGAAACCAACGAAAGCAATAAAAAACAGCGTCTTATCATCATTATTCTATCAGCAACCAATATTTTAACCTTGTTGTTGCTGGCCTTTTTTGTGTTTAACTATTTTCAGACTGATAAAAAGCTTGTCGTAACAGAAGAAAAACTATTCTCATCCGATTCAACTCGAATGGAGCTTGATACCTTGTTGAGTCAGACCAGCTTGGAGTTGGATCAATACAAGGGTAGGAATGAGGAATTGGATAATTTCTTAAGAGCTAAGAACGATTCTCTGCAACAATTCGCAGAACGAATTGAAGGCTTACTTCGTCAGGGCCGCTTAACCCGCGAGCAATTGAACCAGGCCAAAGATGAGCTTGATCTGTTACGCTATTACAAGCGCAAGTATTTGGGCCAAATTGATTCGTTGAGCAATGTGATTGTGGCCAAAGATGTAGAGATTCAAACCTTAAAAACAGACATTACCAAGCAAAAGCGGAAGAACGAAGATTTGACCATGGACAATGTACGTTTAAGTACCAAAGTTGCCATTGGAGCACGCTTGCAAGCTGGAAATGTATTTGTAACCGGAATAAAACTGCGTAGCAACGGAAAAGAGAAAGAAACAATCAGAGCCTCACAAATTGAGCAATTGAAAGTTACCTTTACTCTGGGCGAGAACTATGTGGCCGAAAAAGGGAATAAGGACATTTTCCTGAAGATTGTTGGTCCGGATGGAGCAACGGTTTACAACCAGAATGCAGGTTCGGGTACGTTTGTGTTTCAGAACGAAGAGTCTCTTTACAGTGCACGTAAGACCATTGAGTTCAATCAAACCGAACAAGCTGTTACCGTTTATTGGAACAGTGGAAACCCCTTGGTAAAAGGAAATTACAAAGCCGAATTGTATTGTGAAGGCTTCCGAATTGGACAAACCCAGTTTGAACTGAAATAGCGGAGGCTAAAAAAAGCAGTTTATTTTTTAGGGAATACTATATTCGCACAGCAAAATCGAGAACATGAAGAAATTACTTGCCATTGCCGTTGTAGCACTTTCATTGGGTGCATGTCATTACGGAACCGAAGAAGCGCAAAAAACGCTTGAAACCAATTCCGAATACAAAGCAGAAAAAGCTGATTATTCAGTGAACCGTGCCAATGTTGCGGCACCTGAAGAAGCAGCTCCAGCAGCTGAAGCTGCACCTGCCGATACAACTGCTAAAAAATAAATATGGCAGAGGATCTGAAGCTGGTAACAGGTTCAAAATCCGAAAAATACGAGAATCTTTTACCTCAGCTTTTTGCCTTGTGCGAAGGCGAGGAAGATCAAATAGCCAACCTGGCCAACAGCGCAGCTGCCTTAAAAGAGGCATTCAACTGGTGGTGGGTTGGCTTTTATATTGTTCGGGGTGATGAACTGGTATTGGGTCCCTTTCAAGGGCCGGTAGCTTGCACACGCATCAAGAAAGGAAAAGGAGTTTGTGGAAGTGCCTGGGAGCAGAAAAAAGTGCTGCTTGTTCCGGATGTGGAGCAATTTCCCGGTCATATTGCATGCAGTTCTGCATCAAAATCGGAGATTGTGGTACCCTTGATAAAGGATGGGGAAGTGGTAGCCGTTTTGGATGTGGATAGCGAGTTTCCTGATTTTTTTGATGCAACAGATGCCCTGTATTTGGAAAAGTTGCAAGCCTTTCTTGTATCAACTTGTTTTTAATCAATGGGTTGAGTTTAGTTGCCGACAAACATTGCAACAGAAACTTATCATGTTTGTCTGCCTGAAATGCCCTATTTTCGCGCCGTTTAAGTTTAATCCATGGATAGAAATTCGCTCATAGGAATGGGGCTGATCTTCGTGATACTGGTCACATTTGCCTATGTAAATCAACCTTCAGCAGAAGAGATTGCTTCACAAAAAAGATTAAAAGATTCGTTGGAGCTGGTTCAGAAAGCCAGCGACAGCCTAACTAAAGTTGTTGGGGCTGAAATTGCCAAGGCCCAAGCCCTGCAAACCACAGATTCGGTAAGTTTATCAAACCGCTTCGGAAGTTTCTCTTCCTATTCAAGCGGAACAGAAGAATTCTTAACCCTGGAAAGCAAAGAGCTCAAAGTTACATTTAGCAACAAAGGCGGACGCATTTACAACGTTGAGTTGAAGAATTACAAGCGTTCAGATGGCTCGCCTTTGGTATTGGTAGATGGAAAGGAAAGCTCATTTGCTTATGAGTTTCCAACCAATGATGCTAAAGCAATTAGCTCAGCCGATTTGTACTTCAAAGCAGTTCCATCAGCAGATGGAAAAGGTTTAACTTACAAGGTTGAATTGGGTGAGGGTAAATCAATCGAACACCGTTTTGTTTTGGACGATAAAGATTTTCAGGTGAAATTTCAGTTGGCATTGAATGGCATGGAATCCATTATTGCATCCAATACCCGCTTTTTGGATTTAAGCTGGAAACAAACCCTCTTGTCGCAGGAAAAAACGCATGATGCTGAGGAACGTACCTCAACAGTTTACTACCGCTATTCGGAAGACGACCCAGATTTCATTTCAGAAACGAAAGATGAGAAACAGGACCTGAAAACTCCAGTGCAATGGGTAAGTTTCAAGCAACAGTATTTCAATAGCTCGCTTATTGCTGAAAAGGAAGCATTCTTAGAGGGCGTTGTTGAAACCAAAAAGGACGAAAACAAGAAGAAGGTGAAATTTGTAAGTGCTAGTTTGGTTGTGCCTTATAACCATGGTGCAAGCGAGGTGAACGATTACCGTTTTTATTTTGGTCCGAACCACTATAAAACACTTCAAACCTTGAATGTTCAATTGGAGAAAGTAGTTCCAATGGGATGGGGAATTTTTGGTTTGGTAAACAAATACCTAACCGTGAATGTGTTTTACTGGTTGGGTCAATACCTCAGCAGCTTTGGTTTGATTATCTTTTTATTGACCTTGATTGTAAAAGTAATCTTGTTCCCATTGGTTTACCGTTCTTATTTGTCGTCTGCAAAAATGCGCGTGTTAAAACCAGAAATGGATGCCATCAAGGAAAAATATCCAAACGATTTGGCTCGCCAACAGCAGGAAAACATGAAGATGTACCGCAAAGCCGGTGTTAATCCAATGGGTGGTTGTGTACCGGTATTGCTTCAAATGCCAATTTTGATTGCCATGTTCCAATTCTTCCCAAGTGCATTTGAGTTGAGGCAGCAATCCTTTTTGTGGGCTAGCGATTTATCAACTTACGATAGCATTCTGAACCTACCTTTCAGCATTCCATTTTACGGCGACCACGTGAGTTTATTCACCTTGTTGATGACTGCATCCACCTTGGTTTATACCATGTACAACAACGAGATGACAGGAGTTACCGGACAAATGAAGTACATCAGCTACCTGATGCCAATAATGTTCTTAGGATTCTTTAACTCGTATTCATCAGGACTTACGTACTACTATTTTGTATCCAACTTGTTTACCATTGGACAACAATTGCTCATCCGCAGTTTTGTAGATGATAAGTCAATTCATGCCATGGTTGAAGAGAATAAGAAAAAGCCAGTAACCAAATCGAGGTTGCAACAGAAGCTGGAGGATATGGCCCGTAAGCGGGGCATTGATCCGGATAAATTAGGAGGAAACTAAAAAAAGAGAGCGGGCAACCGCTCTTTTTTTTTGCGCCTAAGTTTATGATGATTCTATTGGGTAAAATATTTTTGGAATGAATTGATTGAGCTACTCGCGGGTTAATTAGATTTTGTCCTAAAGGAAAACTAATGCCCATGAAATAGGATTACACCATGAAAGTAATAATAAGGTCAGGTGTAATTGAACCATTTTGTCCAATTTAGCGGTGTTTAGATTAGCGGTTCACAGGATTGGACTGAATTTTAAATGATTTTTTTATCTTGCAGTTATGTTAACTCGGTCAGAAGTTGAGCTTAAATTAAAGCGGATAAAGCCCGAGCTTGCTGAAAAGTTTCAAGTGAGCCGAATTGGGTATTTTGGCTCATTTGCCAATGGTGAACAAGGTGAGGATAGCGATCTTGATTTGCTTGTTGAGTTTTCTGCTCCCATAGGCTGGAAATTCTTTACGCTCGAAAAGTTTCTAGAAAAAACCTTTGGTATTCCAATTGACCTTGTAACTCACAATGCCCTGAAAGAACAAATCAAAGATCCCATTTTAAACCAGGTACACTACGTCTGAAGTTGAAAAACCGAGATTATTTACTTTTCTTGAATGATATTGCTGTTTCGATGGCGAGGGTTCAGGAGTATATTGAAGGCTTAGATTTTCAAAAGTTTAAATGGGACTACAAGACGGTTGATGCAGTTATTAGGAATTTTGAAGTAATAGGGGAAGCAAGTAAAAATTTGCCGAGACAAGTAAAAGACAAGTACCCCCCAAATTCCTTGGGAGGAAATGTATCGATTGAGAAATAGAATCTCGCACGAGTATTTTGGTATTGATTATGAGATTCTGTGGAATATTGCTAAAGAGCATTTACCTCAAAATTATCAGGATATTTTGATTGTTCTGGAAATTGAAAGTCAATTAAGGAGCTAGTTGGCTGCTCAATAAAACTTGAAATTCAAGGTTCTTAAAAATTATCCACCTAATTTGGTAAGCCTATTCTAATCACCAATTTTATACTTGCCTTTGCTGTCAATGGAGTAGGGGATTGTTTTGCGTTCCCGTTGCCAGTATTTCCAAGCGGGCTCAAGCTGCTTCCAAAAGCTTTTCCGAGAATCTGTTTCTGGTAAATTGGCAAGTTGTTCTTCCATGTTTTCCCGGTTCATTTGAAAGGGGAATAAATACACCGGAATAACTTGTTGCCCATTGCTTTTTGCATGTACAGCCATCAGGTATATTTCTTCAATTCGGAAATCGCGCATGGCAAGACAGCCAATGCTTACGCAACTTCCATGGATAAAAATCTGGCCACCCGGATTTTTAGGGTCCGATAATTTCCGGTCGCTTGCATTGGGATAATTGACCTGTAGGGAAAGGTGATAGTTACTTAGCGGGTTGAAGCTTGAAATTTGGTATAAGCCTTCCGGGACTTGCCTGTCGCCCTCCTTCCGTTTGGGGCCCAACTCTCCGGATGCATAACAGATTGGATAGCTTTTGAAAAGACTATAAGTAGCAGTCCCCTTTTTTCTGACATACAATTCAAGTTGTTCCTCCTCTTTGTAGCCAAGCAGTAGACACTCCATTTCAGCTATTGGAATTTGTTTTGCTTCAAGCTGCGCTGTAAGTGTTTTTTCATGCTTATGCCAGGCATTGGCAACCCTGGTATACCTTAATTGACTTTTGAAAAAGCTTTCCTTGCCAGGTTTTGGCGTCAGCAAAACCAAAAGAAGTAAGGGGTAGTAAATGTTCATTTTTCACTGTTCTCAATTTCATCCAATCGGAGGAATTCAAAATTTTCCGACTTCAACTGGACGATAATGCTGTCAACCGCTTGAATAAACGCATCTGAATCTGCATTTTTTCCATCGTGTAAATAAACGATATAGCCTGGAGCTGCATGGTCAATAACCTGAGTTGAAATACTGTCTGCGATGTATGGAAGATTGTATTCAGCAGGCGGATCATAGGTGCCGGTTACCAGGGTTTTGTCCATCTGCTTCAATACCCATGGAAGAAAGATGAACTTGGCCGTGAAAGGAGGTCGAAAATACCGAACTTCCTTTTGTCCGAGCGCCTGAATAAGGCTATCCGTTTTTTCGATTTCAGCCCTAATAAAATCAGGACTTACAAAAACCAAGCGTTTGTGACTATATGCATGATTTCCCAATAAATGCCCTTCTTGAAAAATCTGCTTTGCAATTTCAGGATGCTTTTCAATGTTCTTGCCAAGTAAAAAGAACGTAGCTTTTACATTGTGTTTTCTGAGCAAAGCCAGCAGCTTAGGAGTCCTAGAGGTTGAAGGGCCATCGTCAAACGTTAGCGCAATCTGTTTTTTTGAGGTGGGGAAATAGTTAAGCGGTTTAATGAATAGGCTATGTTCCCAAGAACGACTATACCAATAGGCACCTGCAAGTGCTCCCAAAATGAGCGCAAAAAGAAATCCGGAAATGAAAAAGAGTACTTTTTTCATGCAGTCTATTCTGCAATAAACGGAATTTGTTAATCGCAATTCAAAGAAAAAACCCAACCAGTGGCGAATTGGTTGGGTTATTTGTATAAAGCAAAATGAATTTTAGATACCACAATTAGTATAAATACCGTGCCAGAGCTTAAAATCTATTAATCGAAAGGTGTTAAAGTTTAGAATTTCAGGTGATTAAAAGTTTAAGCGCTTTTGTTTGATTTATCATTTGCTTCAAATTGTATAGAAATTAGAACAGGTCGTGTCTATTTTCAGACATCAACTCAACAGTACCTTCCAGGCTTCTTCCACTTGGTTTTGTTCCAAAAGGCGGTGGGCAAGCTGGTGAAGGAGGTTTTGTTTCTGCTCTTTTCCGGTATCTGCCTGAAGAATCTGATTCAATTCTTTGTTCAGTTTTGCATAAATCGCAATACTGTCGGCATCAGGAAGCTGCTCCACATTGCCCAGCATTCCCAAATCGTTTCCGGTTAGGGTTTTACTTAAGCGAACAAATTCTGGCAGCGCATCAAAGCCAATACCTAAATTTTTGGCGGGTTTAGGTACTTCAAACAAGGCATTTCCTGAAGCCCGAACATACCAATCTGAACCCAGTCGCCCAACAAGGTCCATCTTGTGTTGGTCGATCCGTCCATCTGCCGTTAAAACATCCGGATGAATATGCATGAGCAGCATTTCGGCAACGATTAAATTTCCGGCACCGCCTTCCGTTCCGGTTTCAATCACGTCCTTTACCCGACATTCAAACTGAACCGGACTTTGGGCAACCCGAAAAGGCTTTACTTTTTCACTCTTCAACATGGTAAATCCGGCCTTTTCAAATTCATTGATGCCTTTCGGGTATTCACAGCTTGCCAAGTTCATTTGTTGAACCATGGCATAATTCACCACATTGATAACAACCTCTTTGGTTTCGAGCACATTTTCAAGGGTATGCTTAATGCTATTGTCCCTTACCCGGCGTGCCGGTGAGAAAATAAAGGTTACCGGATTCGAACCAAAAACATTAAAGAAACTAAATGGCGATAGGTTGGGATTGCCTTTTTTATCAATGGTACTTGCAAAGCAGATTGGCCTTGGAGCCACTGCCGTAAGTAAAGCATTATGAAAGCTTGCCAAAGGCAAGTCTTTCGGACCAATGGTTTTCATATCAGTTTTCAATATGGATAAGGTAATAGCTTTTCTTTCCTTTTTGAACAAAGAGGTATTTGTTATGAATCAGGTTTTGGGTTGAAAACACCTGGTTGATGTCGGCAATTTTCTCGCGGTTGATTGATACACCACCACCTTGTAGCATTTTTCTGCATTCGCCTTTTGAAGGGAACACCTGAGTAAATTCAGCTAGCAAATCAATCACCCCAATGCCTTGTTCTATTTTTTCTGCCTGAATACCGAATTGTGGCAAGCCATCAAAAATATCTAGGAATGTGGCTTCATCTAGTTTGGTGAATTCCTCAATTCCTGAGGAAGAAAACAAGATTTGAGAAACATGTACAGCGTTTTCCCAAGCTTCTTGCCCATGGCAGCGAATGGTAATTTCTTTAGCCAGTGCTTTTTGAAGAATTCTCAAGTGCTTGGCTTGTTCGTGTTCGGCCTCTATGGCTTCAATTTCAGCCTGGGTATGCAAGGTAAAAATCCGAATCCATGCAGCGGCATCTTCATCGCTTGCATTGAGCCAGAACTGGTAAAATTTGTAGGGAGATGTGCGAGCCGGATCAAGCCAAACCGCACCACTTTCGGTTTTGCCGAATTTGGTCCCATCTGATTTTTTTATCAATTGGGTGGTAATGGCAAAAGCTTCTCCACCTTCTTTTCTGCGAATAAGTTCAGAGCCTGTAACAATGTTTCCCCATTGGTCTGAACCTCCCATTTGTACCTTGCAATTGTGGTTTTTCCAGAGGTAGTAAAAATCGTATCCCTGCACCAATTGGTAGCTGAATTCGGTAAAGCTCATTCCCGATTCACCTTCCAAACGTTTTTTTACAGAGTCTTTCGACATCATGTAATTCACGGTGATATGCTTGCCAACGTCGCGAATGAAATCCAAGAAATTGAAATTTTTGAACCAGTCGTAGTTGTTCACCATAACGGCAGAATTTTCACCGGAGTCAAAATTCAAAAACTTGCGCAATTGGGTTTCAATGCAGGCTTGATTGTGCCGCAATGACGCTTCATCCAACAAGTTTCGTTCAGCCGATTTACCGGAAGGGTCGCCAACCATGCCCGTTGCGCCACCAACCAAGGCAAACGGACGATGTCCTGCGCGCTGGAAATGAATCAGGGTCATGATTTGGGTCAAGTGACCTACGTGCAAGCTATCAGCTGTGGGGTCGAAACCAATGTACCCACTGCAGATTCCAGTGTTTAAAAGTTCCTCGGTTCCCGGCATGATATCGTGCAACATGCCTCTCCATTTCAATTCTTCAATAAAATTTGTCTGCATGGGAAATTCTTTGGCCTCGAAAATACAGCATACGCTTCAAATCACTAGGCATTCCCAATAAATTTCAGGAACTTGCCCATTCCCATGAATTTCTTATCGCATTACTTTGTTCGCTCACGGCCAAATGATTCCTTATTCAATTTGGGCTTGATTTTGCCGGATTTATTCAGGGGAAGTATACGCCAATTTGAATTGACTTTGCCCGGCAAGAATTCGCTCTTGGAGGGCTGTTTGGCGCATATTAAGGACGATAAGCAATTCCATGCCTCACTATTTTTTGAGCAAGGCGCCGAGGCTTGTCTGCATGAATTGAAACAGGCTCCAGGATTGGAAGAGGTTGAGCGCAAATGGTTTCTGGCACATATTCTGTTTGAAATGCTAATGGATCGTCTTTTGGTAAGGCATTTGCCGGGTTTGTGTTTGCGGTTTTATGCAGATTTGGAATCAGCAGATAAGTCAGAAGTGCATGCTTTTCTTAAAGCCCATCATGTTTCAGATAGCGAGGTGCTGTTGCGCAGGCTTGAGTTGTTTACGCGAGCTGCCTACATCCGGAATTATACAGACAATAACCTGTTTGGCTATTCGTTAACCCGGGTTATGATGCGTGTTGGTTTGCCTGAATTGGGGTTTAAGCAACGAGCAGATTTGCAAGCTTGCGTAAACCGATTGGAACAAACTTGGTTTAAGGAAGTACAAACACGTATTTTTGAAATGAAACAGGTAACTGCATGAAGAAAATTGTCTTGATTTCACTGCTTCTTGGAAGCTTTTCGGCCGGAGCACAGGTTTTAAAATACAGCAATGCCTTTTTAGGAATGGGTGTTGGAGCTAGAGCTCTCGGAATGGGAAGCGCAGTAGTTGCCGGTCCGGGTGATGTGTTTAGTAGTTATTGGAATCCTGCGGGGTTGATGGATGTGTCTGATAATTTGCAAATTGGTTTGATGCATAACGAGCAATTTGCAGGTATTGCCAAGCATGACTTTGGGGCAGTTACTTTTGGGTTGAACGATAGAAGCCGCGCTGCAATTAGCTTTATCCGCATGGGAATTGATGGCATTCCCAATACGCTTTACCTCATGCAGGATGGACAAATCAACTACAACCTGATAAAAGAATTCTCAGCAGTTGATTATGCATTTATTGGTTCCTATGCCACGAAGACCAAGTTTGAAAATTTGGATATTGGAGGAAATGTCAAAATTATTCGCCGTGTAATTGGTGATTTTGGTGGTGCCTGGGGTTTTGGATTAGATGCATCTGCTCTTTACAAAACAGGTAGATACCGCATGGCTATTCAGGCTTTCGACATAACCGGAACCTTCAATGCCTGGACCTACAAACTAAGTGATGCCGATAAACAGCAATTGCTAAGCACAGGGAATGAACTTCCAAAAGGTGGACTTGAAATTACAACTCCTCGATTGGCCTTAGGTATTTCTGCTTTGTACACGCTTTGGTCCGAGCGATTAACAATTCGACCCGAAATTAATGCAGATTTCACAACTGATGGCCAGCGAAATGTATTGATAAGCAGTTCTTTGTTTAATTTGGACCCACGAATTGGACTTGAATTGGGATACAAGAATCTCTTGTTCTTAAGAGGCGGTGTAAATAGGTTTCAACGTGTGAAAGATTTTGATGGTACACAAGGTTTGACGGCAATGCCTTCTATCGGTGCCGGAATCCGTTTTAATCGCTTTGCTATTGATTATGCCTTAGGAAATGCCTTCAACCAAGGGTTTATTTCGATGAGTAATATTATCAGTTTAAAACTTTCTGTTAATCGGAAATAAGCCCAAGGTTTGAATTTGGCCCTATGAATACCTGAGCTTGTAACTTGAAATCAGCCTCAATATTTCTAGGCTTCTACCTTTTTAAATTTGTTGGATGGGTTTATTCAATAGCCCTGATTTTTTAATTCTTTTCGAGCTCAATCTCAAATCCGGCAAATGCATCAAGAAGCTTGGATTGAATGACTTTTTTTGAACTTATGGTTCAGGTGTGAATTGATTGTTTTCTATAAACAAAGCAACCCATTACAGGAAGTCTTATTCTTTGAGTAATGCGTTTTTGTGGTAAAGGTCCATGGCGGTAATCATGGCAAAAGCACCCCAAATGAGTACAGCAATTTTATCTTGTTCGCTGTAATTGTTCAGCAAACCGTGTATGTAATAGGTAATCAAGCCAAGCAGAATGGCAGCGCTAAACATTCTTACCTGAATAATCGGACTGTGGTAAACCAGGTTAAGTCCAAAGTGAAACACAAGCAACAAAACCGCAATGATTGTCAACATACCGGGCCAGCCGGTTTCGGCCAATGGGTTTAGAAATTCGCTGTGGGCGTGGCCTTGGTCGCCAAATGCTGTTGTAATGGGTGTTTTGAATTCAGGATCTTGATAGGGCGCATAGGTAAATGAATACGCACCCGGTCCAAATCCAACTATAGGTTTTTCTGCAGCCATATTGATGGCTGCCATCCACCTATTTACGCGTTCCAAGTTGGAAACGTCGTTGCGCACATTGGAAACCGATTCCAGGTGCTTTTCAAAACCTTCTGCCGAATTTTGTTTGTTTTGATACAGTTGAAAAAAGATATCGTCAAAATTGGCAACAATGAATAATGAGGCAAATGCCAATACCGAAAGCATTTGCCATAAACGCACCCTAAAAATCATCAAAACGGCAAAACCTGCTGCCCCTGCCAAACTTAACCAAGCGGCCCTGGTGAAAGAAAAGGCAACCCCTGCCGAAAACAATAGGAATAAAAATGCAGCTGCAATTACCAATCCGGGATGCGCCTGAATGCGAAATCCAAAAAGGAGATAGATGGCCAATAAGGGAATGAAAAAAGCAATGGCAGCAGCGTAAATTCCGTGTGCGATGTAAAAGGGGGCCATTATTTCAAAGGAAGTTACCTGTGAAAAGTTATCATCGCTGTGTTTAATCAAGGTCCAAATTACCACACCTGCCAATGGAATCATATAAGCCCATAAATATTCCGAAATGCGGTTGAACTTCTTAAAAAGTACAACCCCCAGGAAATAGAAAAGTACGATATACCAAATTCGGGAAAGCAGGAACTTGAATGAAACAATAACTTCCTGGCTAGTTAAACAGGTAAAAAATATCCAAGCCGTGTTTACGAGGATGGCGATGGTTATCGGGTGTTTCAGAACCTTAAAATCGTACTCCCCATCAATAATAAACTTGTAAACAACTAAAAGGAAAACACCAATAATAAGAGGTTCATCGGGTAAGCTAATACCTAAGCCTAAACCAATATCTTCAATGTTGATGGAAAGTGGTACAAGAAATACAATTGCAATCAGAAGGAGGTCGAGTTTGAGTGCAGCAAGTAATGCAAGCGCAGCAAACAAAGGCAAAACGGAAAACCAATACCATTCAAGTGCGATGGCAATGGTATTTAGCAGAATAAAGGCTCCAGCAATTAAGAAGAGCCATTTTTCTTTTGACCCGCTTTGAAGAAGCTTAAGCAATGAAATTTTCTTTTTCGTTTTTGAATTTCTCAATGAAAAGCAGCACGATGCAACTAACTACAAAAGTGCCAATAACAGAGCCAACCAATATCATCCAACGGATAGGATAGGTTTTACGTTCTGCTGGAGCAGCAGTTTGCAAAATGAACACATTACTTAATCGGGCATCAACGTCAATTTTGGCCTGGTCTAATTTCTTTTTCAGTTCGTTCAGTTGTTCAACCTGAAGTTCGAGTGTTCCATAGAGGTATTGAGATTCTGCGCCATACAAAGCCAAGGCTTTTTGTTGCTTGGTTACGTATTCGTTCTGACCCACTTTTCCGATTACTTCGGTAATGGCTTTGGCTTGTTCTTCAAACGAATAAACTCCTTTGTTGCCCAATTCCTGCATGCGGCTCTTGATGCTGTTAACCTCTTCCTCTTTGCGTTTGTATTCAGCTTCAATAATGCTTAGGGCTTGCATGGCAACGCGGTTTTGAACTTCAGTTTTTACCGAATCAAGAATACTTACAATGCCATTGGCAATTTCGGCCGCTTTTACCGGGTCTTCATCAAGCACGTTGATTTCAATAGACGCATAAGGGGTTTTCTTGGTTGAAATGTTTTTGGCATACATTTTTCCAACCTTGAAATTTTTCTCTTTATCGTCGGGAGCAATGCGGTAATGGTTAACCAAATCGTAGTTCCGAATTACACGCGATTTCAATACATCTGATTCAAGAATCTGGACATATTGCTGAGCGGCAACCTGCTCACCAAACTCAAGCGGGTCTTTTTGCCTTACACGGGTATCCGTTAACAAGGCATTTGAAATGGAGTTGTTGGTGGATGGATAAAACACCGCTGTTGATTTAAAGCGAGGTTTAATAACCAGTGGACTTGAAATGATGATGGAAAGAACCGCCGCCACTCCCGATAGAATAATCAATTGTTTGCGCCAACGGACAATGAATACAAATACATCTATCAGCTCAAAATAGTATTGTTTCTTTCTTTTATTCATAACCTAATCCGACAAAAATAGGAAAATCAAACTATTTCCTTTCCCTTTTATCCATGAGTCCTTTCAGCAATCCGGAGCTTTCGGCAGGATTGATGAGTTTTAAACTCAAAAGCAGAAATATTAATAAGCTTCCAATGGCCAGAATGCCAATCAACCAGTCTGAAATCCAATTTCTTATAAGAAGGCTTCCTAAAACTAGGAGCAATGCTGCAAGCAGGAACTTCAGCGCAAAGCCTTTTTCAAAGTTGAGTTTAAGATTTTTTCTAGCGAACCAAAAATTGCTGAATCCGATGAATAGTTGGGTAGTAGCGCTGGCAATGGCTGCTCCCAAAGCCTGGTATTTTGGAATCAAAAATCCGTTCAGCCCGAGGTTTATTACCAAAGCAACAAGTGCCAAACTGTTCAAGGTGCGTAAGTGCGCTGCCGCAGTGAGTAGGGTCCCAAAAACATACATGCTTGCTAATCCTAGAAAGCTAAACATCACAGTTCCAAATACCATAGCTGCATACGAGGTGCTTTTGGGATTCATTTGGTGCATTATTTCGGATTGATACAACCAGGCTGCCATGCAAAGGGTTAGGGCCGGTAAAATCATTATGGTGCCTGAAAATTGAACAATCCCACTGATGTTTTCTTTGGTGGCAAGCATTCTGGCAAACAAGGGCAAAAGCATCATGCTGACCATTGCTGCCATCATATTGGATGCATCAAGCAGCCGGTAGGCAGAGGCATAAATGCCATTCATGTAATCTCCGTTTTCAATCAATTTGGGCATTATCACTGCATCCAAACGTGTGTATAGCGTCATGAGAAGAGATAGCAATGCATAGGGAAGCATTTGTTTCAAAACCTGCACCAATTCAGGGGTTTTGAATCCAAAACGCAGACCTTTTAAATGTTTCCACAAAACGGCCAGGGTTATGCTTACTGCAATGGTATAGGCAAAGGTTTGCGCGTAAATAAAGCGGCTTATGCTCATTTCAAGGAAGCTGGTCCATAACATCAAACCGCAAAAAATGATCATGAGCAATCGGTCGATTACCGAAAGGAAGGCATCCGTTTTGAAGAGCTGCAAGCCACCTACAATGGCCCTGAAATACATGTAAAAATAGGAGAGGATTTGGTTGATGGTCAGGAAAAACAGAAGTCCAACCCGATAATCATCAAACCCATTAGCCAAACCCAAGGCAATGGTAACGCCTACATACAACAGCGAGGAGAGTAATTTGAAACCTGTTAGCGGAATAAACTCCGCTTTTAACCTTTCCGGATCCCTTGCAACTGTTGATGAAACATAGGTGTTGATTCCCATTTCGAGCAGGGTAATCAGCAGCATGCTAAAGTTAAACAGGTTTAGATAAATCCCGTAATCAACATAGCCTACGTGGTTTTGAACGCCCCGGTCGATACCCAGAATCCAGAATGGCTTAATCAACAGATTAACCGACATCAAAAGGATGAGGTTGCTAACGAAGGCTTTTTTCATGCGCAGCGAAAATTAATCATTCGGCCCAACTTTGTATCATTGCAGAACATGATCCCTCATAATTTTTCAGAGAAATTGCTTTATGCGGCAACCGCGGCTTATTCTCGCTTGCGAAGAAATGGCCTGAATAATGCTGAGAATATCAAGAATATTGTTGCTGTAAAATGGGATGAAATTGGTGATTTATGCTATGCACTGGGTGTTTTTGATGCATTGAAATCCAAGTATCCCGGATGCAAAATTCAGCTGATTTGTAAGCCTTTTGCCTTAAGTCTGGTCGCGGAGCATCCATCCATTGATGAAGTTGCAACAGATTTTAACAAGCTGCCTGCTCAAATTGACCTCTGGCTTGAATTGCGCGGAACTTCTGAAAGTCTTTTCAAAGCTATGCGCGCACATCCCCGCATTTTTCTGGATCGTGCTTCTGTTCGCCTTTCCAACAAAAAAATGGGTGGACATCCGCATGAAACGGTTACCAACTTACAGATTATTGAACCTTTGACAGGTAAGTTGGATGTGGCGGAATTTTTTCCAAAACTCCATCCGTCTTCTTCTTCTCAAAGCCTCGTCGAAAATTGGCTTAAAGAGGAGCAACTTGGCAACTATGTCGTTTTTCACCCAGGAGCGAGACGTGTGTTGAGGCAATGGTCACCCCAGCGATTTGGTGAGATTGGTAATTACATTTTCAATCGCTATGGTTATCAGGTTGTTTTGATTGGCGATGTCAGCGAACAGGATTTGCTTGCAGCTATTCAGGCTCAACTTCCGTCTGCTTCAAAGGTATTTCCTGCAAGCATGGGACTTGATGGCTTGAGTGCTTTGTTGGCTAGGGCAAGTTTTTATTTAGGAAATGAAAGCGGTCCTTTGTGCATGGCAGCTGTTAGCGATATTCCCTGCCTGGGCTTGTTTGGTCCCGGTGAACCCAAGGTGTTTTATCCACCCGGCCCCAAGAGCAGGTATATACACCATGTGCTGGATTGCAATCCTTGCGACCAGTTGCAGTGCAAGTATCCCGAAAATAGCTGTATGAATCGCATTCAAACCCAAGACGTTAAAATCCTAGTTGATGAATTACTCGATGACACTAAAAAGTAAGTTTGCTCTATTCGCTTGTCTTAGCTTGTTGTTTCCCTTAATTTCATTTGCCGGGAATGGAAAAAAGGCCAGGCAAAAAGCTTTTTTGCGTGAAGTAAAAGAGTATAATCAGAAGGGCATTTTGTTCTTTGCCAAAGGAACAGATCCGGTTTGGTCCTTGGAGTTTGATAAGCCCAAGAATCAAATTCGCTTTTTGGCAGCAGATGGGATGGTTTTCGCGAGTGAATATCAAGAACCCATGCCCGATTTCCACTCAAAAACTGGTGATTTGTTTCTGAACATCAAAATCAAGTTGGGCAATATGCAAATTCGCTTAAAACCTCAGGTTTTGCGCAACGATAGTCAGAATTGGTTTTACAATGTTGTAGTGGATGTGAAATACGACGCCGACCGTATTTACCAGCATTACGAAGGTTTTGGCCGATATGTACCGGATGAGCGTTTGCAGGGTGCTTGGAAATTAAGTTCCCTGAATGGTAAACCCGCTTCTGCCTGGAAAGGAAAGAAAGCTTGGATTCAATTGGATGTGGAATCATTGCTTTTACAAGGGAATAATTCCTGCAACGCCCTTTCTGGGGATTTTTTGAGTGCGCCGGGTCGACTTGAGTTTTCACAACTTGCTAGCACGCGGATGTTTTGTGAAGGCAGTGCGGAGGCTCCTTTGATGCTTATTCTAAGAGATGTTAGTGCCTATCAAATTCAGGAGAAAAAATTGAGAATGCAAACCCGGGATGGTAGATTCCTGGAATGGAAAAAATAGCATGGCATTAAAGCGATACCTGGAAAAAAATCGCCTGGAAGTAGGTTGTGATGAGGCGGGAAGAGGCTGTTTGGCTGGTCCCGTTTTTGCAGCTGCGGTAATTTTGAATCCGGATAAACCCATCCAAGGTTTAGATGATTCCAAGCAGCTTAGTGAAACTCGCCGGGATTCACTTCGATTAGAAATTGAAGAAAAAGCACTTGCCTGGGCAGTTGCCAGTTTAAGTCCCGCCGAAATTGACAAGGTCAATATTTTAAAGGCCAGTTTTTTGTCGATGCATAAGGCCCTACAATCGCTTTCCTTTAAACCCGAACATATTTTGGTAGATGGAAATCGATTTATCCCTTTTCCATCCATTACCCATACTTGCATTGTAAAAGGCGATGCAAAATTTCAATCCATAGCTGCTGCTTCAATCCTTGCAAAAACGTATCGGGATGAATATATGCTTAAGATTCACGATGAATTCCCCATGTACTCCTGGAATCAAAATAAAGGGTATCCCACCACTGCCCACAGGGAGGCCATTCGCCAACATGGGCCATGCAAGCATCACCGCATGAGTTTCCGTTTGCTCAACGAGCAGCTTACTTTATTTTGAGTTCCAAATGGAGAATGCGGCTTCTGCTTGAAGATGCAGCATTTGAAGTCCGTTTTTGATTTTGGCACCTCTTTTTGCAGATTCTTCCAAAAATCGGGTTTGATCGGGATTGTAAATCAAGTCGTAACACCAATGATTTTCAGTTATCAACTCATAATTCAAGGGAACCAAATCCTCAGGATTGGGATGCATACCCAATGGACTGCAATTTACAATCAGTTGGTGCTCGCGGTAATCAGTTTCGGTTAAATCGGTATAGGCTTTTTTTTGGGTTGATGGGTTGGCATGCAAACCCACTTTCGTGACCCGGATATTTTCTTGATTCAACACATGGATAATCGCTTTTGCAGCGCCGCCAATTCCAAGAACCAGGGCAGATTCAGGCTTATAATCACCAAGCCATTCCAACAAAGAAGTTTTGAAGCCAATTGCATCGGTATTGTGTCCGAGTTTTTGTCCATTTGTAAAATGAATGCAGTTCACCGCTCCAATGGCTTCTGCCTCTGGTGAAAGCGAATCCAGGTAAGGAATAATAGCCTGTTTGTGCGGAATGGTGACGCTTAATCCATTCAGCTCCGGATGGTTTTTGCAGAGCAAATCAAATTCCTCAATTTGCTCAAGCGGATAATTTTCATAACTCGAGTCCTTCATGTTTAGGTTTTCAAAGCGTTTTGTAAACCATGCTTTTGAAAACCCATTTTTTAAGGGATAACCAATCAATCCAGCTTTCATGTCGCCAAATTAGGCAGATTCTGAAAGTTCTTGAGGGAATAAATTTAGGGTAGCCTAAAAAATGTTTTTGATTTTTCTAAAAATCAATCATTTTTGCAATGTGAAATGGCTTAAGTTATTGGTTTTATGTTTGTTGTTGCAGGTGCAGCTCTCCGCGCAATCGCTGGAAGTTCGTGTTTTCGATGGCCAGGAACCCTTGATAGGCGTTTCGGTTAGGCTTCCTTTATTGGCAAAAGGAGGTTTTACCAATGAGCAAGGCATTTTGAAATTGGAGCAGATTCAGGTCGGGTTTCACGAGTTGGAACTCAGCTATATTGGTTATGAAAACCTCAAAACTACGGTAGAAATAAAGGCTAGTGAGCAAACTAAGTTGAGCCTCCGTTTGCGCAGAAAGTCGCAACATCTTGAGGAATTTACGGTAACAGGCACTTTAAGTGCCCGAAGAAAAAGTGATTCGCCTGTTCCGGTTGAAATTTTTAGTCGGAGCTACTTTAAGCAAAGCGGTTCGGTGAATTTGCTTGAAGGTTTGCAACGTGTAAATGGAGTTTTACCGGTAAATGCGTGCAATGTTTGTCAAACCGCGGAAATTCGAATCAATGGCATGGCGGGGCCTTATACCCTTGTTTTGATTGATGGAATGCCTATTGTTAGCGCGCTTTCAAGTGTATATGGTTTTAGTGGAATTCCGGTTTCCATGGTTGAGCGGGTTGAAGTGGTTAAAGGTCCGGCTGCAACGCTGTATGGAAGTGAGGCCGTGGCAGGAATCATTAATATTATTACCCTAAAACCCAATAAGGCACCGCGTTTTCTAGTTGATTACCAGCTAAGCTCCTACCGTGAGCAAAGTTTGGATTTGGCTTTGCGACTTGGTACAGATTCATCTGCCTGGCTGATTTCCGCCAATGCTTTTGAATACAGTTTACCAATTGATAGAAACGGAGATGGATTTCGGGATATTCCTTTGCAGCAGCGACTTTCTCTGTTCAGTAAGTGGGAAGGGAAAAACAGTTTGGGCAAGGCTTCAATGGCATTTCGCTTGGTTGGAGAAAATCGCATGGGTGGACAACTGAACTACTCCCGCGAATGGATGGGAACCGATAGCATTTATGGTGAAGGCATTCAAACTGCGCGCTTGGAATGGATAGGAAAGCAGGATTGGAAATTGGGTCAACTCAAACGTCATTTTCAATACTCCTGGAATTACCACGATCAGTATTCGGCTTATGGAACCACTTGGTATTTAGGCAAGCAACAAACAGCATTCATTCAAGATTATGGAGTTCTTGAACGTGGAAAGCATGAAATAACCAATGGACTTGCACTTCGCTTTTCCTGGTACGACGACAATTCTCCGGTTACCTCAACAGCTGATGGCGCCTTAAATAAACCGGCAGTTTCGATTTTGCCGGGAGTGTTTATTCAGGATGAATTTAAAATCAACCCCAAAAACACCTTGCTTACCGGGTTGAGGTTGGATTATTTTGGCATACATGGCCCCATTTTTTCGCCACGCATCAATTACCGTTGGAAACCGGATGCCCGACAAACCTTTCGACTTTCCGGCGGAAATGGATTTCGGGTGGTGAATTTGTTCACCGAAGATCATGCTGCACTTACCGGGGCAAGAACTTTAATTATAAAGGAAGCGCTTAAACCTGAGCAAAGTTGGAACCTGAACCTGAATTATTCACGTTTCTTTAGTATCAGTTCAGGATTTTTAAATGCAGATGCATCCCTTTTTTCAACCTGGTTTAGCAACCGCATTATTGCTGATTATGATACGGATCCCAGAGCGGTAATTTATCAGAATCTGGATGAACATGCGGTTTCGCGGGGATTAAGCATGAATTTTGAGGCTGGTTTTTCCTTCCCATTGAAGCTCAGTTCAGGATTTACCTGGATGGATGTGTATTCCATCCAAGTGCTCAACAATGGCCAAAAGGAAAAACGCAGGCAACTTCATGCGCCTGAATTCTCGGGTAATTTTCAGGCCTCCTGGTTTTTCAAAAAGCCGGAAATTAGCTTAGATATCAGTGCTCAATTTACCGGTCCTATGCGTTTACCCGTACAAGCCAATGATTTCAGACCCAATTATTCGCCTTTCTATACCTTGGGAACCATTCAGTTGTTAAAAACCTTTGATGCTGGATTTGAATTTACTTTTGGGTGTAAGAACATCTTCAATTTCATTCCACAGCATGCCATCATGCGGCCTTTTGATCCCTTCAACAAGCAAGCCGCAGATTTACAAACAAATCCAATGGGTTATACTTTCGACCCTTCTTATGCCTATGCACCCTTGCAAGGAAGAAGGTGG
The DNA here is from genome assembly GCA_023151275.1 of Bacteroidia bacterium. Lineage (GTDB taxonomy): Bacteria > Bacteroidota > Bacteroidia > UKL13-3 > UKL13-3 > CAISCU01. The sequence continues at coordinate 36,487 of JAKLJI010000020.1, forward strand.
TTTTTGGGATTGCGTTATTCCCTTCGTTGAAGCGCCATTTAATTGTATTTTTGCGGTATGGAAGTAAAATCGGCGGTATTTAAAATGAGTGTTTCGGGCTTGAAGGAATGTCCAAAACCCGTTTATCCGGAATATGCCTTTATCGGACGAAGCAATGTTGGGAAATCCTCGCTGATTAATATGTTGTGCGGAAAGAAGGAAATGGCCAGAACCTCATCAACTCCGGGTAAAACGGTGAGCATGAACTATTTCATGATTAATGATAACTGGTACCTGGTTGACTTACCGGGCTATGGTTTTGCAAAACGAAGCAAAACCTTGCGGCATGAATGGAGTCATTCCTTGTCGGAATACATCAAAAAGCGGGAGAATTTGGCCTGTGTTTTTGTTTTGGTTGATTCGCGCATACCACCTCAGTTGAACGACCTCAGTTTTGTAAATTTTTTGGGAGAGAATCAAATTCCGTTTTCTATCATCTTTACCAAATTAGACAAATTGAAACCTCAAGAAGCCGAGGCAAATATTGAAGCATTTTGTGAAGAAATGTCCAAGGACTGGGCACATTTACCCGATATGTTCCGCACATCTGCTCTGGATAAAACCGGCAGAAAAGAGGTGCTGAACGCAATTGGCGCCATTAACGATTCTTTTTGGCAGTCCCGCAAATAGGGAATCAATCTCTTTATATTCGCAGCATGAAGGAAGTGAAACCTGATCAGCAGTCCAGCAGTTCCAAAAAGGAGCAGGTGGAGGCTATGTTCGACAGCATTGCACACAAGTACGATTTTTTAAACCGCTTCCTCTCTTTAGGGATTGATAAAGGATGGCGCACCAAAGCAATGAAAGCTTTGAAAGGAAAAGCTCCAAAGCGCATTCTGGATGTGGCTACAGGCACCGGAGATTTGGCATTGGAAGCCATGAGGGTTCTAAAGCCGCATGAAATTGTGGGTTTGGACTTGTCTGAACAAATGTTATCGTTTGGAAGAGAGAAGATTAAAGCTCAAGGACTGGATGGGAAAATAAGCATGATTAAAGGGGATAGTGAGAATTTACCCTTTGCAGACCATTCGTTTGATGCGATAACCGTTGCCTTTGGCGTTAGGAATTTCCAGAATCTGGAAGCAGGGCTTCGTGAAATGCACCGCGTTTTGAAGCCGGGTGGACAGGTGGCTATTCTTGAGTTTTCAAAACCACATGGATTTCCATTTAAGCAAGTGTTTAATTTTTACTTCAAAAATATTCTTCCGGTATGGGGCAATTTGCTATCAAAAAGCAGCAATGCCTATACGTATTTGCCTGAATCAGTGCAGCATTTTCCGGAGGGAGAATCTTTTTTAAGAATCATGAAGTCTTGCGGATATCAATCTGTTTCGGCAGAACCCTTAACTTTCGGCACGTGCACCTTATACCTGGGAGGAAAATAAGCGGAATTATCTTGTTGCTGCTGGTAGCAATTGGCTCGTATGCTCAACCAAATTTGGAGCAATACGATAACCGTCGCCTGCACTTTGGATTTACCCTGGCCACCAATTTGGGTCGCGCTCGTTTGGATATGAAAACGCTGAATTTACCCGGCGATTCATTGATGAACGTGAATGTGAAAACCTTCCCGGGAATTGGTTTAGGTGCCGTAACCAATTTGCACCTGGGCGATAATTTTGATATTCGCCTGATTGCCCCTGTAATTTCGTTTGTGCAACGCAACCTTGTCTATGATTTTCCGGGTTCGAAAGATGAGATAAAGATTGAGTCGGCTTATTGCGATGCTTCTTTGTTGTTGAAATACAAATCGGCGCGACGCAAAAACACACGACTTTACGTGATTGGCGGTTTGCGCATGAGCTATGATTTTGCATCAACGGTTAGTAAGAACCGGGGATTGCAGGATCCGGTTGTTTCCTTGCAGCCCATTACCTATGGTTGGGAAACAGGCGTGGGGTTTGATTTTTACTTTGAATACTTCAAGTTTTCTCCTGAGCTAAAAGCCTGTCAAACCTTTGGAAACGCCATGTACCGTGATGGATTCATTTATACGAATTACATAGAGCGTATGGCCCCACAGCTCATTCAATTCTCCCTGCACTTTGAAGGAGGACCGAATTAGTGGAAGATAAAAATACCATTTCAACATCAATGCAACAGTAAGTAAGCAGAAACCCTATTTTAAGGGTCAATATGGAAATCTGCGACTAAGCCATTTGGCAATTTTTCATCAAACCAATGCCAAATATCAAATCGGTAGGTTCCCTTTTCCCACCAATTAAAATCAATTTCAATTTCATCTTCTGAATTGGTTGGAATATCTCCAAACTCCTCCCACATTTTTTCAAGTTCCGCTATTTCCATTGTGAAAATCCTTTTCAATTATTAATAAAAAATTCATTAGTTCTCCTTCTGTTGTTAGAAACACTTCATATCTCTCAGAACCTATACTACCTTTCTTTTTACCATTTGGACGAACCCTGTCGTCAACAATTTCACCTAATGAAACAACTTCGTCAAGGTTGGTATTGATTACTAAAAAACATTTCTTACCTGTTTTTCCTGCATATCCAATTACCGAGAATGTTTGGTTGCCAAAAACTACTTTTATTTTACTAGCTTGAGCTTCAACTGATATTTCACCTAAGTTTTTTAAGTGTTCATAAAAAATCTTGAAAAGTCTTTTTGCTTCTTCTTTGCCGTATAAAAAAGCTTCAACATCTGCTAATTCTGGTCGATTGTCAATTATGTTTTTAATCTTTTGAAGTTTTGCAGCATTTTCTTTTTCTATCAAATCATCAGGGTCGTTGTTTAGATAATCGATGAGCAAAAGTTGATTTTCAAACCATAAGTATTTGATGAGTGTAATTTCTCCTTTGCTCTTTTTGGCTTTATCTACATCAGTTGGAGAGAATGTTTTGGCTATTAGAATTAATTCAATACTATCCTTTGAGATTTCATTGAATTTAGGTAATTCAATTTCATAAGTCTGTGTTGCAAATAAATAGATTTCAGCAAAATTATTTTCAACAAAATCTTTATAATCAGAAGCTTGATGCCTTATGTTTTTGTCTGCATCTTTTTTCAATTCAAAGATTACAAACTTTTTGCTTTTGGGATTATAAGCTAAAATGTCAATTCTGCCAGAACCACCTTTACTTCGAACATTACCGTCTAAGCAAAATTCGTTTTTAATAAACGTAAAATGCGGAAAAAACTCTTTCCAATTTTCCGATAAAAATCTATTTAATTCGGCTTCTGATTTGTTTACCTGTTTTAAAAACTTCTTATTATCTGTTGAATATAATTTTAACATACTCAAGTCTTTTTTTGATAATACTACTTATGCTGCTTTAGGATTAGAAACGAAATTCGTTATAAGTTTAAGAGTAAAATTGTCAAGGGAAAATAAGTTTGATGTGTTTGAGATATTTGTACATTACAAGAGGATGTGGGTTAGAGGTTCATTGTTTTGTTGACAATAAATCCGAACTACAACTATTGTAGGGACATTCTACTCTTTAAGGAAATCCCCCCCCTCACAACCTCTTGTTAATTTTCTCCAGAATTTCTTTTTTCCAGCTCATGAAGTCGCCGGCAATGATGTGCTTGCGGGCTTCCTGGCTAAGCCAAACGTAAAAGCTCAGGTTTTGAATACTGGCAATGGTTGCTCCCAGCATTTCATTGCATTTAATGAGGTGCTTTACATAAGCTTTAGAATAGTCGGGGGTGAAAATGGGGTCGAGTGGGCTGAAATCTAATTTCCATTTTTCGTTTTTGATGTTGATAATGCCCTCGGAGGTAAAAATGAAACCATGGCGTGCATTTCGGGTTGGCATAACACAATCAAACATATCAACTCCCTGCGAAATGCCTTCCAGAATGTTTTCCGGGGTTCCAACGCCCATCAAGTAGCGCGGCTTGTCTTGGGGCAAAATTTCACATACCAAGGCGGTCATTTCATACATCAGCTCGTGTGGTTCGCCAACACTCAATCCGCCAATTGCATTTCCATCCATTCCCTGGTCGGCAATAAACTTCGCCGATTCTTTGCGCAAATCTGCATTTACTCCACCTTGTACGATGGGGAATAAGCTTTGGTAATGACCGTATTGGGCATCGGTTTCTTTGTAACGTTTGATGCAACGCAACAACCACCGGTGGGTTAGGTCCATGCTCTTTTTTACGTAGCTGTAATCGGCAGGGTAGGGTGGACATTCATCAAATGCCATAAAGATATCAGCGCCAATGGTACGTTGGATGTCGGTAGCATCTTCCGGACTTAAAAATATTTTTGCGCCATCCAAATGGGAGCGAAACGAAACCCCTTCCTCTTTGATTTTACGCATATTGCTCAGGCTGAACACCTGATAGCCTCCCGAATCGGTTAGCATGGGTCGGTCCCAATTCATGAATTTATGAACTCCGCCGGCGGCTTTGATGACTTCCATACCCGGTCTAAGAAAAACGTGGTAGGTATTGGCGAGAATAATCTGTGCTTGAATGCGCTCACGGAGGTCGTTTTGGGTAACCGACTTTACGGTAGCCTGGGTTCCAACGGGCATAAAAATGGGCGTGAGTATTTTCCCACGTGAAGTTTCTATCTCTCCTGCTCTGGCATTGCTGGAGGCGTCTTTTGCGAGTAAGTTAAATTTCATGAGCTACAAAGTTAACCGGGCATGTTAGCTAAACAAAGAAGGTTTTGGATTCAGGCAGGTTGGGTGTTAAGGTATTGGATGGTAAGTAAGCCACACATTTGGGATTCGATGGTATGAATTTTGGGTTTGGTACGCGGTCGTAAAGGTCCGTCGAATTCCGGCGCAGGGACAGCAGCGCTAACCCGGAGGGCGGCGGGCGTGTAGGGTTTTAAATCTGGTGACAACTTGTGATGGAGCTGTTGGTGCAGCGAGGCGACCGGCAGGAAGCCCGCGCTGCGCCTACAGCTCCCGCCCGCCGACCGAGGATTAGAAGCGGATGGCCCGGCCCGGCTGGCGACGCGGATTTGTGATTGGAACGAAATTGTATAGCCAGCCGGGAGCGCCCCACATAAAAAAAACCGAACCCTTTTGGAGTCCGGTTTTTTGTGAATTTGAAGTTCAGACTGGATTATTTCTGGTCTGAAGCAGCGTTTACGAAAGTGTATTTGCCATCGGTACCTTTTTTGAAGATAACGCACAGTACTGACCAGTTTGCTTTTTCTGTGTCGATTGGCAAGTAGGTTGAGAATTCTTTTGTTACTACTTTGTTTGCATCTATAGTACCAGAAGCAATTACGTCACCCCAGTTTTTCTCAGCAATTTCGTCCATTGACTGTTTCAACACATAGTGGTGCTCAGTTGCATTTGGATAAGAAGAGTGGCCAGATTGAGGAGCTTTGTCTTTGTCTTTGATAAGGAATACACCCAAGGTATAATCACCGGTAGTTGATTCAAAGAATTTGGTATGGGTTTTAACTTTCAATTTGTACCAACCCGCTTCTTCAACCCATTCTGTTGAAATAGCAGTGTTAGCTAAAGCAGCTTTTGCAGCATGTGCAGAAACTTCAGTGTTTACCATTTCTTTTTCTTTGGTAACGTTTACACCACTGCTTGTGCGTGACAATTGAGGGGTGAAGCTAGCGCAGAAAGTTGGGTATCCGGTAATTCCCCAAGCTTTGTCCCAAGTTGTAGCGATATTGGTGATGAAGTCTTTTGCTACGAAGTTTTGGCTGTAAGTTCCAACGAAGTAAGCTTTTCCTTTGTTGGTGTTAATCAATTCTTCAAAAGCTGTCCAACCCCAGCCACCGCATGGAGGGCAAGCAGAACCTGTAACTTTGTTAACCACGCTGCGGGAAACACGTGCTACTGCAATATCGTTTCCGCCGCCGTTACCTGTGTTTTCGCTCGATTCTTTTTTACATCCTGCCAAGGTAAGGCTTGCAAGTGCCACTACTGCAACACCTTTAAGTAATTGTTTTTTCATGTTTATAGAGTTGTTTGTTTTGATTGCTTTAAACAAATATTTTAAAAAAATTGATAATTACAAGAGTTCATTCCCTTAAAATTGGTTGCAGGCCTGTCACAATTTTTTTTCTACCCGCATGCTTAGGTCGATGCTTTTGCTGGAATGGGTTAATGCACCCACCGAAATATAATCTACTCCGCTGGCTGCAAAGTCTTTGATAGTGGCCATGGTAATTCCTCCGGAGGCTTCTGTTTCATAGCGTTTGTCGATAAGTGCAACCGCTTCTTTTAGGAGCTCCGGGTTGAAATTGTCCAACATAATGCGATGAACACCTCCAATACGAAGCACTTCACGTACCTCATCCAGGCTGCGGGTTTCAATTTCAATTTTCAGGTTAAGTCCCTTTTCTTTCAGGTAGGCATGGGTTTTTTGAATTGCAGCTTCAATTCCACCGGCAAAATCAATATGATTGTCTTTCAACATCACCATGTCATACAAGCCCATACGATGGTTTTCACAACCACCTGTACGCACTGCCCACTTTTCGAGCAAACGCATACCGGGTGTGGTTTTGCGGGTGTCTAAAATGGTAGTATGATAGCCTTTTAGCAAGTCGGAAATTTTGCGGCTTTGTGTGGCAATGCCACTTAAACGTTGCATGAAATTCAATACCAAACGCTCGGCGGTGAGGATTGAAATGTCTGAGCCTTTTACGTCGAATACCCGATCGCCCTTTTGTATGGCATCCCCATCTTTGAGGTGCGGAATGTATTCGAGGCTTTCATCAATGCGGGCAAAGATTTTTTTTGCAAGTTCGATGCCGGCAATTACGCCGTCTTCTTTGGCTACGCAATAGGCATGGCCTTTTCTGTCGGCTGGAATGCAGGAAAGTGAGCTATGGTCACCATCGCCAACATCTTCTCGGATGGCGATTTCTATCAATTCATTGATATCGGGATGATTAATGATGTTCATTGCAGGAGTTGGTTTTGAATAAATTGAACAGAACCTTGAATATCGGCATGAAGGTAGCGGTCGTCTTCTAAACGTGTAACTTGTTTTCTGTATGCAGCAAGAAAAGCCTCGAGTGCAGCAGAGCTTGTGAAAGGCCTTCTGAATTCAATGGCCTGTGCGGCATTCATCAGTTCGATGGCAATAATTTTTTCGAGGTTGAAATATACCTTCAGGCATTTGGTTGCGGCATTGGCTCCCATAGAAACATGGTCTTCTTGTCCGTTGCTACTAACAATGCTATCGGCACTGGCAGGTGTACAGTATTGCTTGTTCTGACTTACAATTGAAGCCGCAGTGTATTGGGGAATCATAAATCCGGAATTCAATCCCGGATTGGCAGTTAGGAAAGCCGGCAATCCGCGCAAACCTGCAATCAGTTGGTAGGTTCTGCGCTCAGAAATGCTTCCCAATTCTGCCAGGGCTATGGCTAGAAAATCTAGCACCAGGGCCAAGGGTTGTCCGTGGAAATTCCCTCCCGATAGAATACGGTCATCTTCGGGGAAAACATTCGGATTATCAGTAACAGATGAAATCTCTCGTTCAATTACGCTGGCCGCATAAGCAATGGTATCAAATGAAGCACCATGCACTTGTGGAATGCAACGAAAAGCATAAGGGTCTTGCACATGTACCTTTTCGCGAGATTGCAGCGCTGAGCCTGCCAGCAACTCACGCATTTGCCTAGCGGTTTCCAGTTGTCCGGCATGCGGCCTTATGCGATGCAGCGCTTCTTCAAAGGGCTCTGGTCTGCCATCAAATGCTTCCAGCGATAAGGCAGCTGTTTTGCTTATCAAGCCAAAAAGGGATTGTGATTTTAAGACCAACCAGCTTCCGTAAGCACTCATAAATTGGGTGCCATTGATTAAGGCAAGACCTTCTTTTGATTTGAGGGTGATGGGTTTTAATCCCACCTCTTTTAGCACTTCTGCGGCAGGCTTGCGTATGCGTGTTCCGGCTTCTTCAACCCAAAATTCACCGTGACCAATCAAGGGCAAACTTAAATGGGCAAGTGGCGCTAAATCTCCCGATGCGCCAAGCGAGCCTTGCTCATACACTACGGGTAAAAGATTCTTGTTGAAAAAGGCCATCAGCATTTCAACTGTTTCTACTTGTACTGCAGAATGTCCGGCTGCAAGCGATTGAATTTTTAACAAGAGCATCAACTTCACAATCTCATGCGGAACAAAATCTCCTGTTCCACAAGCATGCGAAAGCAGCAGGTTTTCTTGCAATTTGCTTAGGTCGGTATCGCTAATTCGGGTATTGCAAAGTGAACCAAATCCGGTATTGATTCCGTAAAAGGCCTTATCGTTTCCATCCAGTTTTTTGTCGAGGTAAATTCGGCAATTTTCTATGGCAAGTCTCGATTCCGGGCTCAGTTCCAGATGAAGTTGGTTGTTTAAAATCAGCGCAACATCTTTTAAATGCAATGTACTGCTGATGGTATACTTGGATGACATGGTTAGTTTTCTAATAGATGATGAATAAGTTCTTCGAGCTTGAAACTGCTCTGCACTCCTGTTACGAGGTTTTTTAAACTGAAGCTTGAGCTGTTTACTTCATTTTCTCCGGCAATAAGCGCAAATGGAATGCCTAGTGCGTTGGCATAATCAAGTTGCTTTCCTATTTTCCTGGTAATATCAGGATATACTTCGCAAGCAATTCCGGCTTTACGCAACTGGTAGCAGGCATTGAGCACATAGCTTCTTCCGGCTTCATCAAAATGGCAAGCCAAAACCCGGCTTGGTGATGCCGATAAACTGGGAGGGAAGAGCTTTAGTTCTTCCAATACATCGTAAATGCGATCGAGTCCAAAAGAAATGCCCACGCCCGACACACCCGGTAGTCCAAAAATTCCTGTCAGGTTATCGTAGCGTCCACCTCCGCCAATGCTCGATTTTAGACTACCTGTTGCGGCTTGAACCTCAAAAATGGCACCTGTATAATAGCTTAATCCTCTGGCGAGGCATAGATCGAGTTCAAGGGTATTGTTCAGGTTAGGACCTAAGAATTTCAAAACCGCCTCAAGCTCTGCTTTTCCTGTTTTGAAATCTTCTTCTTCTCCACAAATGGATTCAAGTCCGGCCATGGCGCCATCCATGGTTTTAGGCAATTGCAGAAAGCGTTCAATCCGATTGATTTGTTCGCTATTCAAGCCTTTTTCGGCCAGTTCTTTTAGCACCATTTCCAAACCAATTTTATCCAGTTTATCAATGGCAATAGTAATTGGAGTTAAGAGGTTGGCAGCACCGCAGGCCTTGGCCAATGCCGAAAGAAATTTACGGTTATTTAGCTTGATGATAACGGGAAGCCCAAGACTTGAAAAAGCATCGTCGTAAATGTGAATCAACTCAGCCTCATACAGCAAGCTATCCGAGCCCACCACATCGGCATCGCATTGCCAGAACTCGCGGTAGCGGCCCTTTTGCGGACGATCGGCTCGCCAAACGGCTTGCATTTGGTAGCGCTTAAACGGAAAGCTAATCTGGTTTCGGTTCATCACCACATAGCGCGCAAAAGGAACCGTCAAATCGTAGCGCAATCCTTTTTCTGCCAGAAAAGGCAAGGAGCGTTTCGCATCCAAATCGGCTACTTTCCCACTTGAAGAAGGTAAAAAGGTTGGATCCATTTCTTCATGCCCAAGTCCGCGCTGGTTGTATTCAATTAACTTTTTGAAGTAATCGCCTGAGTTTAGTATTTTAAAGAGCAATTGATCTCCTTCATCGCCGTATTTTCCGGTAAGGGTTGTCAGGTTTTCCATGCTTGGTGTTTCAAGCGGCATAAAGCCTGAAAGCCTGAACGCCTGTTCCAGTTTCCCTAAAATGTACTTTCGTTTTTGAACTTCCTTAGGACCAAAATCTCGGGTGCCCTGAGGAATGCTGGGTTTCTGTGCCATGGGACGAAGATAAAGGCCCCCGGCCTATGCACCAAAACTAAATCAGTCCGCTTTGATTGGCGAGTTTTTCTGCTGCTCCTGATGCCAAGGCAACGCCCATTCCATTCATGCGAATGGCCGCAAAAACACCGGGTTCAACCTCGTCGATAAAGGGTTTTTTATCCGGCGAAAAGGCCATAATACCGCTCCAGTTCATGTCTTCTTCCCAGTGCATATTCGGCAAAATCCAATCGCTTAAGTGTTCTCTCAAGCTGTTTAAAATCAGACTGTTCTCTCCAAATGCTGTCGTGTTTTCGCCTTCAAAATCCAGGTTTCTGCCACCTCCAAACAATACCCTATTGCCCACATTCCTGAAATAGTAATAGCCTTCATCAAAACTAAAGGTTCCTTGAAAGGGGAGTTGCTCAAGTGGTTTTGTTACCAATACCTGACCTCTTCCGGGCTCAAGTTTTATTTGAGGAAGCAGGGTAGAGGAGAAGGCGTTGGTGCAAATAAACAAACGTTGGGTTTTCACCGAAAGAACGCGTTCCCCGGATTGCAATTCAACCCGTATTTCAGATGGTCCCGATTCATAGTTTTTGACCTGAGTGCCTTGCAAAATCAAGGCTCCCAAGCTTGCTGCTTTTCCCCATAAACTGCGAATGGCTTTGCCCGAATGCAATTGCCCATCTAGCCGGTTCTCAATTATTTTCCAAACGCTTTTGGATGCAAATCCAAATCGGTTATCGGTTATTGAATAAACCTCTTTTGCCACAGGTTCAAGCAGTTTGTTCAAGGTCAAAATTTCATCGCCAAGTTGTTCGCGTTCCTGTTTTAAAACTTCAAACGAGCCCAATGCTTCAAACTCCAGGGCTTGTTCACCAATGCGGCTTCTCAGCTTTTGCAAACCTTTCCAGCGGCGCTCAAATAATTCCACAAAAGCCTGTTCGCCCATTTGTTCAATATCGTGCAAAGCTTCAGTCAATGGACCCGTGCAAGCAAATCCGGCATTGCGCGTACTTGCTCCCAAAGGAAGCAGGCCCGCATCGCAAATTAAAACCCGCAACTTCGGCGCCCGTTCAAGCAATTCGCAGGCCAGCGAAAGGCCTGTTATTCCTGCACCTGCAATCACCGCATCGTATTCAATCCAGCTTTCTCTTTCCCAGAAACTTAATCCTTCCACTTTAAATTTAACTTAATTGTGTGCGGATGAAAGGTAGGCAAACGTCTTGAAAATTAGATTTGTCAAAATGAAATTGCTTAAACCCCTACTTTGGATAGCTTTTGCCTTGGTTGGATTTGCTGCCGGATACTTGGTTTTTCATCAACCCAAACCGCTTGCTCAGCCTACCGAAGCCTCGCCTTCCGTTCAGAATTTACCTAACCTGAATCCTTATGTAGCTTTTCGTCCACAGGTGAATTTAAACCCCCGCGAAATGCGCTCCATACGTCCGCAAGTGGAGGAATACCTAAATACGGCTAGACGTTCTTATCCCGATTTACATGTGTCGTATTATTTCAGGGATTTGGCAAGTGGGCAATGGGTTGGTATCAACGAAAAGGACTTATTTGCGCCAGCCAGTTTGCTCAAAATTCCGGTAATGATTAGTGTGCTGAAGGAGGCAGAATCCAATCCCGACTTGCTCCAAGTAAAGGCCCAATACGATTCTACCTTAATGGCTGCAATTGATGAAGATAAGGATGATGGATTTCCCAAACAGCATGGACAATGGTTTACCGTTGATGAGCTGCTTCATCAGATGATAGCTTATTCCGATAACAAGGCTACCTTAATGCTTATGCAAGTGATAGGTGAGCAAAAGGTTAATCAGGTAACGCGCGACTTGAACCTCAATGTTTCATCGGAGTTGGGCATGCATTCCAATTTTGTGAGTGTGAAAAATTTTGCGGGACTTTTTCGCATATTATACAATGCCACTTACCTGTCTCCTGCAATGTCGGATAAGGCTTTGAATTACCTCAAGCAAACGCATTATTCCGGCGGAATTCGCAAAGCCATTCCTCAGGAAATTCCCTTCGCTCAAAAGTATGGCACCCGCGATGAAATCAGTGCCGACGGAAGATACACCAATTTCCAACTGCATCAATTTGGTATTGTTTACGCACCGCAAAAGCCTTTTCTAATCGGCATCATGACTCGCGGAGCTACACCGCAGGTGCGCGAGAAAATCATCGAAGATTTAGGAAAACTCACCTACCAAAAAGTGGATGAGTTTGTTCAAAAATCCATGCCCGATGTTATCCTTCAATAGCCATTTCTAGTGGAAGTCTAAACCCATTTCTAGTTCAAGTTTTGAAGTTGGGCGTTTCCCCATTGGCCATTAAAATTACTAAGCCATTGCATTTACATGCAGCCAATGGGGCCGGTTCATCCGCTTGTACTCCGCGCCGGCAGACTTTGCGTTTTTAGCAAGCCGATTGGTCTTTCTGCCGGCAGCCCAACCGCTTGCAAAAACGCTAAAGCTGCCGTCTTGCGGGGTACCGCTCCTGCACCTAACGCGGTAAAATATTGAATCGGTTAAAACCATGAAGGATAAGAATGGGGTAAGCAAAAATCCACATCCAGAAATTTTCAATATGACAAATGGGCAAAGCAAAAAGCCATCGCCATAACCCAATGCAAAAGGCCCTGAATTTCAAATCGTCCACGCAAACCAAGCCATCGCCAAAAGCCATAGCCATAGTTCATTGATTGTAAATCGTCCACGAAAACCAAAGCCAAGGGCCAAAAGCCAAAAGCAAAAGGCCCAGAATTTCAAATCGTCCACGCCATCCTCGCCATCGCCAAAAGCCATCGCCATAGTTCATCAAATTCAATCGTCCTCGAAATCCAAAGCCAAGGGCCAACAGCCAAAAGCAAATGGCCCAGAATTTCAAATCGTCCACACCATCCAAGCCATCGCCAAAAGCCATCGCCATAGTTCATCAAATTCAATCGTCCACGAAAACCAAAGCCAAGGGCCAACAGCCAAAAGCAAATGGCCCAGAATTTCAAATCGTCCACGCCATCCAAGCCATCGCCAAAAGCCATCGCTATAGTTCATTGATTTTAAATCGTCCACGAAAACCAAAGCCAAGGGCAAACGGCCAAATGCCAATGGCCCCGAATTAAAAATCGTCCACGCAATCAAAGCTATCGCCAATAGCCATCGCTATAGCTTTAGTTAATAGGTTTAAATCTTACACGATGCGGATTGGTATCAATGCCTCTTTGTTTTTTATTCTCTTCGTAATCTGAATAATTGCCCTCAAACCAATACACCTGTGAATTGCCTTCAAAGGCAAGAATATGGGTTGCAATGCGGTCAATAAACCAGCGATCGTGCGAAATCACCACTACGCAACCCGCAAAATTTTCAATAGCTTCTTCTAAAGCACGCAAGGTGTTTACGTCAATATCGTTAGTTGGCTCGTCGAGCAACAACACGTTACCACCTTCTTTTAAAGTAATAGCCAAATGCACACGGTTGCGTTCACCTCCCGAAAGCACACCAACCTTTTTGCTTTGGTCGTTACCGCTAAAGTTGAACTTTGAAATATAGGCACGTGCATTCACCTGCTTGTCGCCCACTATCATGGTTTCGGTTCCACCACTAATAACCTCAAATACCGATTTTTCGGGCAATAAGTCCTTGTGGCTTTGATCCACATAAGCGGTTTTAACGGTTTCACCCACGATAAAGTCGCCTGAATCCGGTTGTTCAAGACCCATCATCATGCGGAACAAGGTGGTTTTACCAACACCGTTCGGACCAATAATTCCCACAATACCACCTTTGGGTAGCGCGAACGAAAGGTTTTCGTACAATAACTTGTTTCCAAAAGCCTTGCTCACATTGCGAGCTTCCAGAACCACATCTCCCAAACGAGGTCCCGGAGGAATAAAGAGTTCAAGGGTTTGTTCTTTTTCCTTTTGCTCTTCATTCAACATTTTATCATAGGCATTCAAGCGGGCTTTTTGCTTGGCATGTCGGCCCTTGGCACCCATGCGCACCCATTCCAATTCGCGTTTCAGGGCTTTAGCGCGTTTGCCCTCTTGTTTTTCTTCTGCTTCTAAGCGGTTTGCTTTCTGTTCAAGCCACGAAGAGTAATTGCCTTTCCAAGGAATACCTTCACCCCGGTCGAGTTCCAAAATCCAACCTGCAACATTGTCGAGGAAGTAACGGTCGTGCGTAACAGCAATAACGGTACCCGGGAAATTTTGAAGGAATTGTTCCAACCAATCCACACTTTCTGCATCCAGGTGGTTGGTAGGCTCATCAAGCAAAAGGATATCCGGATTGCTAAGCAATAAGCGACAAAGGGCTACTCGGCGGCGTTCTCCACCCGACAAAACATTCACGGGCGTATCGCCTTCCGGACAGCGCAACGCGTCCATTGCCTTTTCAAGTTTATTGTCGAGTTCCCAGGCATCGTTTTGTTCCAATTGTTCCATCACGGTTGCCTGTCTGTCGAGGATTTTCATCATTTCATCCCCATCCAGTTCCGGGTCGGCAAGCTTGTTGTTAATGGCTTCAAACTCATCCAACATATCGGTAATATGCTTTACGCCTTCCTTTACCGATTCGAGAACGGTTTTGCTTTCATCCAGTTCAGGCTCTTGTTCCAGGTAACCAATTTTGTAGTTTTTGTTATCGAAAACTACCTCGCCTTGGAAGTTTTTATCAACGCCGGCAATAATGCGCAGCAAGCTTGATTTACCTGAGCCATTCAAACCCAGCACACCAATTTTGGCGCCATAGTAGAAGGAGAGGTAAATGTTTTTCAGCACTTGTTTGCTAGGCGGATAGGTTTTAGAAACCCCCGCCATAGAGAATATTATTTTATGATCTGTCATGGTGATAAGCTGACTTCAAATATAAGCTGAGCAATTTAAAGCAACATTGAAAAGTCAAAAACGATCTTTTCATTTTGTGTTTGGGCTTTTGTTTTTGAGACACAAGATTGATTTGTTCTGAAATTCTTGTTAAAGCCTCCTCAATTGCATGCAATTAGGGTGGAAATTAGTATAAATTTAACGTCAATTTTTTTAGAATTTTTCAAGAGAAAAAATGGGTCAAATAATGTATAAAAGGATGCATTTTTTACGGATTCAGCCTGTTTTTGGTAGTTTTTTCAGGATTTACATCAAAAAAACCTGCTAGAAAATCGCAGTTTATCGCACTTTTATACCGCTTAAAAAAATCCCCTTTGAGAAGTTTAACTTGACTTTGGTCATGAAATGGCTAACTTGCTTTTAGAAAAAATTAACACAAAGCTTACACTATGGTTAAATCGTTTACCCAAGGCCGGATTTTTTCCGTGCTAAAAAGACAAAGGTTATTGTTTGCCTTTTTGTCCCTACTTCTGTTTGCCTTGGAAGGCAGGGCACAAGTCAGTTTAACCGCAACCAGCGGTACAGGAACAGGTTCATTTACAACACTAAAAGCTGCCTTTGATGCTATCAATGCAGGTACTCACCAAGGTGCGATTGTGATTAGCATCTCTGCAAATACTACGGAATCTGCGCCATGTGTATTAAATAGTTCAGGCGCTGGAAGTGCAAGTTACACCAGTGTTTTAGTGAGACCAACAAATGACGGCGTAACCGTATCAGGCTCCACGGCAACGGGAAGAGGCTTGGTAGAGCTAAATGGAGCTGATAACATCACCATTGATGGGGACAATCCAAATACAGGAGGTACGAATAAGAACTTAACTATTACCAATACTGCTACTAATACAATTACTTATAATTCTGTTATTCGTATTGCATGTGGAACAGCAGCCCCTTACTTGGATAACAACAATATCGCTATAAAGAACCTAATTCTGAATGGAAGTGCAACAGGTAGAAATGGTTCGGGTTTTACATCAACCACAGCGTCAGAAAATACCACATTCGGAATAATTGTAGGTCCTAATGGTGCAGCTACTCCAACTGCAATTACATCCATAACTACAGCGATTAACGCTTCCGCAACAGTAAATTCTTTTCAAGTTGATAACAATACCATAAATCGTGTGGCAAGAGGCGTAGTGTTTTTGGGCAATTCTGCGACTAGTTCAAACTCTGTTACCATTACAAATAACACTATTGGAGATCAAACAGCATTAAGTGGATCAGCTCCATATACCTCACCCTCCACCACGGTTTACACCAAAGGCATTTTTGTAAGGGGTATGACCTCTTTGACTATTTCTGGAAATACAATCAAAAATATTATTAGTTACGTAGGAACTGCCAAATCTGCAATTGAGTTAAATACCGCAGTTGGAACAGGTGTTGGTACAGTTGCCATTAACAACAACATTATAGAAGGGGTGGTGTCCAATGGTTCAAGCGCCGCTGATGGAATATTGGTAAGTTCTGCAGCTGTGCAAGCTTCTGTGAGCGGTAATTCAGTTACGAATGTTCAGACAGTTGGAACTGCAAGTGCATCTGGGATTACGCTTTCAAACTCATCAAGTTCTGTACCTTCTGTTACATTAAACAAAAATAAGATAACCCAAATTTATGCCCTAAATACCGGAGCATATGCAGCACGTGGAATTTTAGTTTCAAGTGGTAATAACTATGTTATTACAAACAACTGGATATCAGACTTATTAGCAGTTAATGACAATTCTACCACAAGCACCACTTATGCTGTAAAAGGTATTTCCTTGGCTTCCGGAACAGGGCATAAGGTTTATCATAATTCTGTAGTTCTAAGAGGAACATTCTTTGGAACATTGACGACCCCTGACAATACAACCTGCTTAATGATTGGTGCTGCTTCCCAAACCGGTATCGATATTCGGAATAACTTGTTTGAAAATACAATTGTTAACAATGCGGCAGTTGCCAATGCTTGTTTACAATTGCCTTCAGGGGCAACAAGCTCTATGAATTTGACTTTGAATAACAATGCATACTACACCGGTTCATCATCCAACAATTATTTATTAATTACACAAGCAACCTTTAATTCCTTCACCGCTGCAAATTTTAATAGTACCTCTTCAAGTCCTGCCACAAACGCTAGATCTTATACCAGTTCCTTGTCTTCCGCTGGAACTAACGATAATGCGTCTTTTGCATTCACCACTACGGCACCAGTTGTATCAGCTTCAGACCTCCACCTTTCAACTTCAAGCCCAACTGTTTTGGAGTCGGGTGGAGCAAGCGTAGGAATAACAGAAGATATTGATGGCGATGTTAGACCAGGTCCGGTTGGTTCTGCCAATGGAGGAGGTACTGTTGCAGATATTGGTTCTGATGAATTTGACGGTATTCCTTCTGATGTTACCCCTCCAATCATTTCTTTTACACCGCTTGCAACTACGTGTTTAAACGCATCAAGAACCTTAACTGCAACCATTTCAGATGCATCTGGAGTACCAACAACAGGCGGAGATTTACCTGTTTTATATTGGAAAGTTAATGGTGGTGCCTACTCCAGCTCCCAAGGTGTTCATGTGACAGGAAATACATTTGAGTTCAGCTTTGGTGGTGGTGTGTCTTCCTTGGATACAGTTAGTTATTATATTGTTGCCCAAGATAATGCGGGTAATGTTGGTGCATTTCCAAGTACTGGTGCAAGTGGTCTTTCAATAAGTCCTCCAACTGCTGCAATAGCTCCCACCAATCCTAGTAGTTATGTTATTGGACAGAATTTGAGCGGAACATATACTGTTGGTTCTGGTGGAAATTATTCAACTCTTACAGCCGCTGTGGCTGCGTACAATGGAAATTGCTTAAGTGGACCAGTTGTATTCTCCTTGACAGATGCTACATATTCATCTGCTGAAACCTTTCCAATAACAATCAATGAGAATAGTTTTGCAAGCCTTACCAATACCTTAACAATTGTTCCAGCAACTGGCGTTAATGCAACTGTTACCAGCTCAATTGCTAGTCCATTGTTTATACTCAATGGCAGTGATTATGTGATTTTTGAGGGTTCTAACAATTCATCCTCGAGCAGGAACCTTACTTTTTACAATTCATCTGCATCTAGCCCAACATTAATTCAAATGCGAAGCTTAGGTGCGAATGCTGGTGCAACCAACAATACTGTTAAAAATACGATTCTTCGTACAGCTGTAAATTCAACAACAGGTTATGGCATTGCAATTGGTGGTTCAACTCTTGGCACATCCGGTTCAGATAATGATAATAATACCATTCAGAATAACCTGATAGAGGAACCCGTAATCGGAATTTATGCAATAGGCGATGCGGCTAATTCTTCAACTGGTATGGATAACCTAGTTGTATCCCAGAATACAATTACCGCAAATGGTACACTTACTGGGTACATGGCAATGCGAATTGGAAATGCGCTTTCTGCAGATATTAATCGTAATACCATTAGTATTCAAACCAGTGGAGCTTCACTTTGTGGTATTTCCCTTGAAACCGGTTTTATCAATTCAAGTGTAACAAGGAACCTGATTTCAAAAGTTCAAACTACAAACACAAGTTCAATTCCCGTAGTAAGGGGAATTTCAATTGCCACAGGTTCTGGAAGCAGCAATGTTACAATCGCCAATAATGTGATTAGTAATGTTATTTCTTTTTATGCTACAACCAATTTAGGTTCTAATCCTTGTGGTATTCTGGTAGGTGCAAGTGGAATAAATACCACCTATACCAATTTGACTGGAGGTGTAAATATTGATTACAACTCAATCAATATGTTTGGTACAGTAGATAGAAGTTCGGCTTGTCTTAATTTTGGTGTGTTTTTTGGAAGTAATGTGAGCAATATTAATTTTAGAAATAATGTTGTTTCAAATGCAATAATCAACGGAAATGCCTCCGCTGGAGCATCTAAAAGTTTTGCGATTTATTCGCAATCAGCTAATACTGCATTTACTGCCATGGATAACAATTGTTTCTTTGTTTCTGGAGCTCAAGGTGTCCTCGGTTTCCTTGGGTCCGATGCTGCAGCCATAACCGATATTCGGAGCCTTTTTGGTCAGAACCTAAATTCAATCAATAGCAATCCACTCTTCAATTCAAATACAAATTTAAGACCTATTTTCGGCTCTCCGTTACTGGGTGCTGGTGTTCCAATTGTTGGTCTTTCTGTTGATTATTTAGGTGGTTCCAGAAGCGCAACCGCTCCTTCAATCGGGGCCTACGAGTCTGGTGCTGATGCTACTGCACCAGTTATTTCATACTCAGGTATTGCAAATACCCAATCTACATCCAATCAAACGGTTTCTGCAACCATTACAGATTCTGGAATCGGTGCATCAGGTGTTGATATTTCTACCTCCAACAAACCAGCTATCTATTTCCGCAAGCATTCTGATGCAAATGCATTTGGAGTTGCCAATAACTCAACCGGAAATGGATGGAAATACAAACAAACCACATCTACAAGTTCTCCATTTTCACTTGAAATTGATGGTTCATTGTTGCAATCAGCTCCAACAGCAGGAGATACCATATTTTACTTTGTGGTAGCTCAGGATTCAGCTGGAAATATTGCAGCTGAAACAAGTGCAGGTTTTGCCGCAACTTCAGTTACCAGCGTTACCGCAGCACCAACCACGCTTAGCCGTTATATTATCGTTGGCCCTCCATTGGCAGGAACTTATACGGTAGGTACAGGTGGAAATTTCACTACGATTACAGAGGCTGTTAATAACCTCAATCTTCGTGGTGTTTCTGCTGCGGTTGTTTTTGAGTTAACAGACGCGCTTTATTCAACCGGAGAAACCTTCCCGATTGTTTTAAGTAACTATACAGGAATTAGTGCTTCAAATACCGTTACCATCCTCCCAGCTGCGGCAAATAGTGCGGCAGAAATTAGTGGAACCAATGCCACTGCCATTTTCTCTTTTGACAATGGAGACTATTATACACTAGATGGCAGACCTGGTGGAACAGGCAGTACATCTGCATTAACAATTTCTAATGCAAATACTAATGCACCAACCATACGATTCATCAATGATGCAAGCAATAATGTGGTAAAGTTCGCTGCAATTAAGGGGGCAAGTACATCAAGCACAAGTGGTGTAGTTGTTTTTGGAACTACTACCCAAACTGATGGAAATGATGCAAACACAATCTCTAATAATTCAATTTCGAATTCAACGGGTGGAAATCCATATAACTTAATTTACAGCGCTGGTACAGCTGCAAAAACGAATTCAGGAAATACCATTTCAGATAATAATCTTTCCGACTTTTTTAATGCAAGTGGTGCGAATGCGATTGCCATTTCATCCAACTCTACAGGATTCTCCATTACAGGGAATAGCATTTATCAAAGTGCAACAAGAACAGTAGGAGGGACATTCAGAGGAATTAGCATAGACAATACTTCAGGTTCAAATTTCACTGTTAGTAACAATTATATTGGAGGTTCTGCACCATTAGCAGCAGGTACAGCTATGACGTTTGCTTCTGCAGCAACTGTTTTTCAGGGAATTTACATCAATGCCGATACCAGCGTTGCGAGTAGCGTTCAAGGAAATACGATTCAGAATATCAATATTACTACAACGTCTACTAGTACTGTTCAAGGTTTAATTTATCTCAACGCGGGTAGGTTTAATGTAGGCACAATTACAGCAAACACATTGGGTTCAACTAGCGCCACTGGTTCAATATTGATTTCTACAACAGGTTCAACTGGGACCTTCGCTGCAATAGGGTTGGGAACCTCAAATTTTGCAGAGGTTAATATTTCCAACAATCAAATTGGAGGGATTGAATTTAGTGGAACAGGTAACATGAGTTTGAGGGGTATTGATTTGGCTGGCTCAACAGGAAGATTCAATGTAAGCAATAACTTGATTGGCAGTACAACCATAGCCAATAGTTTAAGTCAGGGTACCAATAATAGTCTTATTGGAATCATCAATCGGAACTCTTCTGCTACTCAGCCAATCGTTATTTCAAACAATACCATTGCAAATGGAACTATAACATTGGCTACAGGCGCTGCAACCATAAGAGGTATTACTAGTGGAACTCCTAATCTTCAGATTACCAACAATACGATTTATAACTTAAGCTCCAATAATGCAACTACTTCCACAGGTCAAAGCTCTGCTGTTATTGGAATTATTCACTCAGCTACAGGAACCAATGGGCAAACTTGTAGTGGAAATACAATTCATAGTTTAAGTTCTACAGCTGCCGCAGCAGTTTCAGTAATAGGAATTCATGCCAATACCGCAACCTCAGGTACTAATGTCTTTCATAAAAACAATATTCATTCGCTTTCGGCTACCAATGCCAGTTCAAGAGTTATAGGTATTGAAATGGCTGGTGGTAATGCCAATTATTACAACAACTTCATTCGCTTAGGTATTGATGCAAGTGGAAGCGCAGTTACTTCATCAGTGAGGTTCTTTGGATTTAACGAGACCTCAGGTACCAATAACGTGTATTTCAATACTGTGTATATTGGAGGTTCAGGAGTTGGTAGTGGAAATGACAGTACGTTAGCATTTACTAGCTCCGTTACAGGTGTAACCCGTGAAATAAGAAATAATTACTTCTACAACGAAAGAACAAATGGTTCAGGAACAGGTATTCACTATGCAATCCAGGTAGGAGGAACCTCTATTAATCCGACAGGCTTAACATTGAATAACAACAATTACTATGTA
>JAKLJI010000021.1 GCA_023151275.1 Bacteroidia bacterium
CGATAGCACGGGTGTAAAGCGTTTTGAGAATATGTTGATTGGATTAGAGATTACAGGCATTAATCAAGTTTGGTCAAGTGATATTACGTACTACAAAGTAGAGGACGAAGTCTTCTACCTTACGTTTATCATTGACAACTATTCCAGGCTTATAGTAGGATGGTCAACATCAACTAACCTAACAACAGAAGATACCACGTTGAAAGCGCTAAAAAGAGCCTTGAAGGAAAGGAAATCAGTCAACTTAACAGGTTTGATTTTTCACTCAGATGGAGGGGGCCAATACTATGCACATGAATTCAGAAAGCTGATCCAAGCAAATGGTATTCAGAGTAGTATGTGTGAATATGCGTATGAAAATGGCAAAGCTGAACGGATAAATGGGGTAATAAAGAATAATTATTTACGCCATTGGGATTGTTCAAACTTTGAGAAGTTAGCAAAAAACGTTGACCGTGCATGCTACAATTACAACATGCAAAAGCCACATAGCGCATTAAAAGGTGTTAGCCCATTTGTTTTTGAACAAAACCTTTTAGATTCGTATTAGCAAACAAGACCGGGAGTGACGGAGTCATTTTACGGCAAACGCAGTTTTATGGGGCATCGAGCCCCATGAAACTGAGCAAACAAGACCAAAAGTTCGGGATGTATTTCTAGCAATTATTCCCCCGGAAATTAGTCTAAAAACGGTCAACGTTTTTTAGGACTCGACACTCGACACAAAGGCCAAGGGCCAATAGCTAATGTCTAAGGACCAAGAATTGAAAATCCTTTACACCCCCAAAGCCAATGCTAAAGCCAATAGTCCTAGCTGTGTTTCCAACCCGCCTCCGGCGAGTGACATGATTGTAGAAATAGCAGGTACACATATTCCCCAAGCCTTAACCCCGTAGGGGTGGCATTATTAGCGCATTGACAATGGATGAAGTAACCTGGATGAAAAATGGCACAAATTGCGATTTATTTGAATTTGCTTCAAACCCCAGCCCAAGGGCAGATAGCTAATGTCTAAGTGCCTAGAATTGAAAATCCTTTACACCCCCAAAGCCAACGCTATAGCCAATAGCCATCGCTTCTTATTTGCAACTACTCCGATTTCACATGCTTATCAAGCAAACGGTACCAAGGATAAAGCACCATTTCACGCTTTTTGAAGAACAACCAACGTGTGGTCCTGTCTTCGTATTGACCGTTGTACCCATAAAACTTTCCATGTTTTAACTCCGACAAATTCATAAATGGTGTAATCAAGGTGTCTTTTTTGTTTTCATCGTTCACCAAGAAGAACCTAACCATGGGTGGCTTTTGCATGCTAACCGCCCTAAAACTTAGCGTGTTTGAGGTTATTTTCTTTTTGAATGTCCAAAAGAAACGCGGACAATCGTTGTACATCTCTACCTTCCTAAGCGTGTATCCACTCACCCTCGATTCAATTTGAATGCTTGTAGTTGAAACAGGAGGCTTTACCAGAAAATCGAGATTTAAGCGAGTGCATTTGGTTGCTACAATTTCATAATAATCACGTCCGTTACGGTTAACAATTTTGATTTTTACGCCTGGTGCAGGCGACCAAATCCTGCCACCTTGCGCCTCATCCGAATTGAACAAGGACATGCGTTTGGCATCAGCACAGCTATCGATTACGGGCACATACATAGTTAATGGTTTGTTGAAATTGCATTTACCGCTTTTGCTGCGAATGGTAATCATTCCTCCAGAAACCAATTGATTCTCATTGTTAGCCATGGTTTGCAATCCCTGCGAAATCATTTCCTGAATCGACAAAGCCTCGGTTATTTCCAAATCGCTGGTATCGTTCAAATCACAAACGCTACCTTTTACCAAGGTGCCGTTTTTCAATTCAACCAATGTATCCCCCAGTTTGCAAGTATCTTTTGGAGCCGGCAAGGGCTTTGGCACAGGCTTAAAGGTTACCACAATTTCAACCCTGCGGTTTTTACTTTTCAGATTCTCTGATACCGAATCATTACCGGCCATGTTTTCTCCAAAATAACTTCTGCTAATCAATTTTTCAGAAACACCGGCTTCTTCAAAAAACTCCTGAACAGTTGCCACACGGCGGTCTGATAATTTTATGTTGTACAAACTATCTGCATCACTGTCTGTAAATCCACGCAAAATCACGGTCTTAACCAGGGAAACAGGAAGTGTATCTAAAAAGCCCACAATCCGGGAATTCTCTTTCTCCGTTAATTCGTGTTTTGCAGATTCAAAATAGAGACTGAAACGTACAAATTGCTCTTTTTCTTTACTTGGATTCGCTTGCTGGGCAAAAGCCGCAAAAGAAGCCAATAGTCCAACAAATAGGACTACTATTTTTTTCATAAATTAATCGATTGGCAAGCAATTTAGCTGCACTTCTTCAGAATAAAAAAGGCCGGAAGAAAAACTCCCGACCTTTGCTATTTTTTTGATATTGATTATTCTGTTGGCTGGTCATATTCAGGTTGAACCGAAGCATCTGATTCCGCAATTCCATCCGGATTCAGGTTTTCATCCGTTGGATTTTCTTCTTCATCGACTCCTTCAATCACATCAATTTTGGCAACCGAAGCAATTTCATCCTTATCGCCAATATTTATCAGACGTACACCCTGCGTTACGCGACCAAGAACACGAAGATCTTTAACCGACAAGCGAATGGTAATACCCGATTTATTGATAATCATAATATCGTTGCTATCGTCAACGTCTTTAATTGCCACCAGGTTTCCGGTTTTGTCGGTCACATTCATGGCCCGAACACCTTTTCCACCGCGGTTGGTAATGCGGTATTCTTCAACCTCAGAGCGTTTACCCATACCGTTTTCGCTCACCACCAATACATTGGTTGTACTTGGGTCGGCAATAGAAACCATTCCAATCACTTCATCGTCTCCTTCCAAGCGGATGGCACGAACACCTGTTGCATTTCTTCCCATTGGACGAACAGTACTTTCGTTGAATCGAATGGCTTTTCCTGTGCGGGAAGCAATAATAATTTCGCAGTTTCCATTGGTTAAACGGGCTTCAACCAAATGATCGCCTTCACGCACATTGATGGCATTGATACCATTGGCTCTTGGGCGACTATAAGCCTCCAGTGTGGTTTTCTTGATGGTACCTTGTTGGGTAACCATGATTACATTGTTTTCGTTGATATAAGCCTCGTCGTTTAAGGTTTTCACATTCAGGAATGCTTTCACCTTATCGTCGGCAGGCATATTGATGAGGTTTTGAATGGCGCGACCTTTTGAAGTTTTCTCTCCTTCCGGAATTTCAAACACACGCAACCAGAAACAACGCCCTTGTTCTGTAAACAATAACAAGTAGTTGTGGTTGGTGGCCATGAAAATATGTTCAACAAAGTCCTCCTGGCGTTTGGCAACACCACGACTTCCTCTTCCACCACGGGCTTGGGTGCGGTATTCATTCAATGAAGTACGTTTTACATAACCCAAATGGGAAATGGTAATCACCACTTCATCATCCGGAATTAAGTCTTCCATGCTCATCTCGTTACCGCTCATTTCAATCACAGAGCGACGTGGATCAGCATATTTCTCCTTCATTTCAGTAAGTTCATCTTTGATGATTTTCATTCGCAAACCTTCATCGGCAAGAATTTCGCGCAAGTAATCAATCAACTTCATCAATTCAGCATACTCAGCGCGGATTTTATCTTGTTCGAGTCCGGTTAAGCGTTGCAAACGCATATCCAAAATGGCCTTGGCTTGAATTTCAGAAAGTTTGAAATTCTCCATCAAACCATTTTTGGCCTCATCCGGACTAGCCGCATCGCGAATTAATTTAATAACTGCATCCAGGTTATCCAGCGCAATAAGCAAGCCTTCCAAAATATGGGCTCTACGAAGCGCTTCATCCAATTCAAACTGTGTTCTCCTTACAACTACTTCATGCCTGTGATCAACATAGTGTTTAATCAAACCAAGCAGATTTAGTGTTTCTGGTCTTCCTTTTACCAAACAAACATTGTTGATATTGAAGCTGGTTTGAAGCGAAGTGTATTTGTAAAGCTTATTTAGAATAACGTTTGGAACTGCATCGCGTTTCAAATCGTACACAATGCGCATTCCATCCCTATCACTCTCATCGCGGATATCCGAAATGCCTTCAATTACTTTTTCGTTGATTAATTCAGCAGTACGCTCAATTAAAAACGATTTATTTACCTGATAAGGAATTTCAGAAACGATGATTTGATTTTTACCGGATTGAGTGGTTTCAAAGAAGGCTTTTGCCCGCATGACAATCCTTCCCCTTCCGGTTTCAAAAGCTTCTTTAACACCCTCATAACCGTAAATGGTACCACCGGTAGGGAAATCGGGAGCTTTTACAAATTTCATCAGCTCCTGAACGGTAATTTCTTTATTGTCAATAAATGCAATGACGCCATCAATAACCTCACCCAAATTGTGAGGTGCCATATTGGTTGCCATACCTACAGCAATACCGGAAGCACCGTTAACCAAAAGGTTTGGAATTTTGGCCGGCATTACGGTTGGCTCTTGCAAGGAGTCGTCGAAGTTTGGACGGAAATCAACAGTGTTTTTCTCCAAATCAACCAGCAATTCTTCGGCTATTTTGCGAAGTCGCGCTTCTGTATAACGCATAGCTGCCGGCGGGTCTCCATCCACCGAGCCAAAGTTTCCTTGACCATCAACCAACATGTAGCGCATGTTCCATTCCTGCGCCATCCTTACCATTGTATCATAAACTGAAGAGTCGCCATGTGGGTGATACTTACCCAAAACCTCCCCTACGATTCGGGCAGATTTCTTGTAAGGTCGGTTTGAGGCCAGGCCCAATTCTGTCATCCCATACAATACCCTCCGGTGTACGGGCTTCAATCCGTCGCGTACATCCGGTAAAGCACGGCTCACAATTACCGACATCGAATAATCGATATAGGCCGTCTTCATTTCGTCCTCAATGTTAATTGGAATAATTCTGTCTTCTGCCATTGGTATTTTTTGATTTACGCGTTTTTAAACTTTCTCAGGTACACTCCTACCTGAAAAGTTCAAAAATGCATAGCAACGCAAATTAGGGTTTTATTATGGGTTTTTGCTGCTTAAGATACCCACAGCAAATGATTTTGTTGTGGAAAAACGAGCATACGATTTCTTGATTTTCTACCCAGGCAATTTTGAATTCCTTTTTCCGATATTCGACCAATGCAAAAATTGCTCGCTTTTGGTCTGGCCTGCCTGCTTGCCTTCTTTTCAGAGGCACAGGTTTCCCGCATGGACATCACCCATTACAACCTGAATTTGGATTTCACGCAAACCGAATCAAAAACCATTTCTGGGGTTGCCACACTCTCCGGTTTCCCTGAATCGAGTTGTAATTCTTTGTTGTTTGATTTGCTAAAACTACCCGTTACCCAAGTTATTTCGGGTAAAGATACCTTGACTTTTTCACAAACCGACTCTACCCTGCTAGTCTTTTTTAATAATCAACTTCAGGCTTCCGATTCGGTTCAATTACGCATTAGCTATTCCGGACAACCGCTTGCCGATTCGCGTTGGGGCGGCTTTTACTTCAGCGGCAATTACAGCTTCAACATGGGAGTTGCATTTAGCGCGTACCCGCACAATTTTGGAAGGTGCTGGTTTCCGTGTAACGACAATTTCATCGACCGTGCCACCTACTCCTTTCAAGTTAAAACAGATTCGGGCTTTGCAGCCATTTGCAGTGGTAAATTTCTAGGTTCATCAAACAATACCTGGAACTGGAGTCTAAGCCAGCCTATCCCTACATACCTTGCTTCGGTGGCTGTTGGTAAGTACGCCATGGTTTCTGATGTTTTTGAACCCAGCGGCCGTAAGATTCCGATTATTCTTGCCTCCGAGCCTAAAGATACCCAAAATTTCATTGCCTCTTTTACCAGATTAAAAACTGCAATCTCCTGTTTTGAAGAACGTTTCGGCCCCTATTTGTTTGACCGTGTTGGCTTTGTGGGTGTTCCTTTCAATTCGGGAGCCATGGAACATGCCGCCAATATTGCATACCCCTTGTATGCCATTAATGGAAACAGCCAGTTTGAAACGCTAATGGCTCATGAACTTTCGCACCATTGGTGGGGAAACTTAGCCACCTGTAGCACATCTCAGGATATGTGGCTGAACGAAGGATGGGCAAGCTTTTGTGAAGCGTTGTTTTTGGAGTGCGCTTATGGCGAAGAAGCCTATCAGGCCGATATTGCAGACAAACTTTTTGAAGCCTCCAGGTGGGCTCATGTACGCGATGAAGGCCATAGAGCCATTTCAGGCGTACCTCCTTCTTTTACCTACGGAACCCATGTGTACACCAAAGGTGCTTTGATGGTACATAACCTGAGGGCAGTTATGGGCGACGAAGATTTTTTTGCTGCTTGTAAATCCTATCTACAGAAATTTAAATTTAAGGATGTAACTAGCCTTAACCTCAGGGATGAATTTCAGAAATTTACGAACCTGAATCTGCAAGACTTTTTCAATGTGTACATTTTTGCCCCAGGTAACAATTGCTTAAGCATTTCACATTTTTCGGTTAGACCGGGAGATGCTGTCAATTTTATCGATTTGCGGTTGCGTCAACATGTTACCAAAAAGCCGGGTTTCTTTTCGGGAATCCCATGCACCGTTCGCTTGTATTCTGCAAGCGGAGCTTATATGGATTACAGCATTCGTCTGAATGGTGAGGTTTTGGATACTACCTTATTATGCAATTTTGATTTTTACCCTGAATTTGCACTTATCAACCCCAACTTTGATTTTGCCTTCAATCAAACCTACGAATTGAAAACCATCAAAGGAACCGGAGTTCAAAACCTACCGAATGCCTTATTTACCTGCACGGTTCAAAGCAATTCAGATTCCACCTTACTGCTTGCCGAACATTATTTCACAGGGCCTAACAAAAACGAATTTGCAATTCCGGGTATTGCTTTTTCTGCCGAACGTTTTTGGCGGATTGATGGAAATTGGAGTAGCGATTTTAAAGCAACAGCCTTTTTTAATTACGATGGTTCAAGTCCGGTTTCAAAAAATGGCGGTGGCCTCGACAATGAATTGATTACTGGTTCGGAGGACGATTTGGTATTGTTATACCGTCCACGTCCGGATACGAATTGGGTTCGGGAAACCAATTTAACCTTTCAACCCGGCTCAAACAAAACTGATAAAACAGGCAGATTTTGGGTAAATCAACTCAAAAAAGGAGAATACTGCATGGGTATATTGGATGCAAAAGCTAGTATTCAAAACATCAAATCAAGCCAGAACAACTTGAGAATTTTTCCAAACCCGGTAAACAATAGCTTCACGCTTGAATTGCCGGAGCAGCATTTGAGCGGCAAACTGGTCATTTACAGCATCAACGGAAAAGACTCAGGCCAAATCATGCAAAGCAGGGATTTCTCTAACAACAATACCAAAGCCATCAACCTGGATTGTAAATCATTGCCAGCTGGAACCTATTTGGTTCAATGGACTTCAGGCAAGCAAGTTCTAAAAGAGAAATTTATCAAAGAGTAGAATCCACTAGAACGCGGAAAACCTGAACTCCATCCTGACTTTCAAACTTTCCTATGTAAATTCCGTTGCTTTCCGGTTTAAATTGAAAAGGTATTCCGGCTTCCAAATTCCGCTCAACAAGCAAAGCGCCTTTGCTATCGAAAAGCTGCACCACACCCGGAATTTGGCTAATTACCTGAAATGCATTTCCAGCTGCAACCGGATTGGGATAAACACCCAAAGTGGAATTGATTCTTATTTCTTGGTTTCCTGTGGCTAATTCCCGGGTTGTAAATTCAATGGGTTCAGAAAAATCACCACAGGCATTGCCTTGATGAATAGCTTTTAGTCGGTAACTGTAAGGCCAGTTTCCGTATAAGGTGCTACAATCAACAAAAGTATCCGTAACCAAGGTTTCAAAATTGGTAAATTCCCAGCTGCCAAAACGAGCAACCTGAATATAATAGGCCCAGGCACCCGGAACAGCATTCCAGGCAAAGCGAATGGATTTCGGGTTTAAATTGGAATCGGCAGGCAATGGAAAAACTGGTGTTGGAGCTTTAAGCGTGTCACGATTTAGGGCATTTATCCCAAAACCTCTATTGGTTAAATCGTTGTTCATAGCAGCCATTTGTTCCTCACTGAATCGGCTTTGGCAAGCATCCGATGAATAACTCATGTATATGGAACTATCCGGCTTGAAAAACTGTCCGGTTGGATCTTTTAAGTTGTAGGACAAAGGGCAATCCCAGCGGTTTGAAACGTAATCGGCTTTGGTATCGCAAAACCCATCTCCTGCATCACGGCAATTGCTTCCATCAAGCTTTTCGGTAAATGAAATTCCCGGATCAGAGCCACCTTCCCAACCATAAAAAGTATGTGGTAAGCCAAAAAAATGGCCCAATTCATGGGTTAATGTAGTTGAACCTGTTTGCTGACAGCGATTCAAAACAAATACTACATCCACATCGGGAAAATAAACACCACACCACTGATTTCCGGTTCCCTGAAAAAAGACATTGACTACCCCAGGCATCTTAAAATCCTCTACTTTTTGATACACCGCGTCAATATCACCCCTATACAGTTCATTGTCGTTGATATACTCTGGCAAACCAGCCATGAAAAAATAAAATCCGGTAGAGGTAAAATCCTTATTCAATTCACAAAGTGTATAAAGCAAGGTTTCGAGTTTGTAATATCCTACCCCCGATGAATTTCCCAGGATATGAAATTGAATTGGAACATAAGTAATCCCGGCTTTCTTTTTGAAACTACCCGAATCCAAGTTGCGTTGAAAGCTGCGCAAATTGCTTAGGTCTTTTTCCTCCAATTTAGTGCCGCAAAAATTGCTTTGGGCTTTAGATTCAAATGGAATCAGTGTACTAAAGAGCGCAAATAGCAGCAGGTAGTTTTTCATCGTTCAAACATAACCTTAAATAGGCGTATGAGTTTTAATTATGCAAAAATTTATTCCCTCAAGACCTTGTAAATTTGGATATTAACTGAGTTAGTGGCCATTTAATGTAGGATTGACTTTTTTATGAAGCTTGGTTCTTTACATTTGCAGCGAAAAATTTTAATCCATGAAGAACATTACTGTAATTGGTTCAGGAACAATGGGCAACGGAATCGCCCACGTTTTTGCGCAGTACGATTATCAGGTTAACCTGATTGACGTGAATGAAACACAATTGAAAAAAGCTATTGAAACAATTGGCAAAAACCTTGACAGACAGGTTTCAAAAGGTTCTTTAACAGAGGCCGACAAAACCCGTACTCTTGGAAACATCAAAACGTTTACTTCGTTAAAAGAAGCTTGTGCATCAGCTGATTTGGTGGTTGAAGCAGCAAGTGAAAACATCAATATCAAACTTGATATCTTCAGGCAAATCGACGAATACACACCTGCATCCTGCATACTTGCGTCAAACACATCTTCCATTTCAATTACAAAAATTGCAAGCGTTACCAAACGTCCTGAACAAGTAATTGGCATGCACTTCATGAACCCGGTTCCTGTTATGAAACTGGTTGAAGTTATCAATGGTTACAAAACCTCTAAATCAGTAACGGAAGCCATTGTTACCCTTTCAAAAGCAATTGGAAAAGTTCCGGCTGAAGCCAATGATTACGCAGGTTTCATTGCAAACCGCATTCTTATGCCAATGATTAATGAGGCCATTATTTGTCTTCAATCCGGAGTAGGAACAGTTGAAAGCATTGATACTGTTATGAAATTAGGTATGGCTCATCCAATGGGTCCTCTTCAATTGGCCGACTTCATTGGTCTTGACGTATGTCTTGCCATTATGAATGTATTGTATGATGGATTGGGTCAAGACAAATACGCTCCTTCTCCACTCCTGGTAAATATGGTAACAGCCGGAAACCTGGGTGTAAAATCAGGTGAAGGCTTCTACAAATACACTCCCGGAAGCAAAGAACTTGTTGTAAGCGACCGCTTCAACTAAAATTATCAATCAACCCTAAAAGAATGCTTTCTCCCAAAAAGAGGAAGCATTCTTTTTTTATGCTTGAAGAACTTGAAAATTACTACCTTGCAAGTATGTCAACCTTAAAATTGAAAGTGCTTGCTAGTGCAATCGCCGGTTTATTTCTCAGTACAGCATCGGCCCAAATAACCATATTGGCCTCCGATTTAGCCGCAGCAGGAGATACCTTTCGCATTTCTACAGCAACAGGCTCAATTAATCTTACCAGAACAGGTGCCGACCAGGTTTGGAATTTTGGTGATTTGCAGGCTGAATCGCAGGAGTTGTTGAAGTATTCCTCTCCCATTCAAAGTCCGTATGTAATTTACTTTGCCGGCAATAGCAACCTCTGCCAACCGGAATCCTGGATTAATGTTCCCGGTAATTTTATTTCAAACCCTTATACTTTTTATAAAAGTAGCGCTGGAAGCTTAATTCTTACAGGCCGTGGAGCCCAGTTTCAAGGACTTCCCATAGGTTTGGTTTTAGCCCAAAAAGATACCATGCTGAAATTCCCTCTTCGCTTTGGAAATGAATTCGCAAGTAGTTTTGAAGGCAACGTTTCCTTGGCAAGCATTGGCTCTTTAAGTCAAAGTGGAAGACGACAAACGCTTGTAGACGGCTGGGGCAAAATCACAACTCCTCTCGGTACCTTTGATTGCCTGCGCGTAAAATCAGTAGTTCAGGAGATTGACTCCATTGTGTTTAACGGCCTTGAGTTTCCGCTTCCAAATAACAGAACAGAGTATCGCTGGTATGCCAAAGGTGGGAAATTTCCAATTTTAGAAGTCATTGTTCCTCAAAATCCATTGGCAGGAGGAACGGTTATTCGCTACAAAGATCGCTATCGCCCGGAATTGAATACCAGTCTTTCAGACTTAAATGGTTCTCGTAATTTCTCCATTTACCCAAATCCAGCCCAGCATAAACTGGAATTGAGCGGCGAATTTCCTTCAAACACAAGTTTTCAATTGATGGATTTAAGTGGTAAAGTTTTGAAAGAAGAAAGACTTAACGGAGCCCAAAGCTCGGTTTCAATAGGCTTGGAGGAATTCCCTCCCGGAATGTATTTATTGAAATCGCAAACCGCAAATTGGGAACAAGTTGACCGAATTGTGATTGCCCGATAAACTAAGGTTTTCCTCAAATCCGGTTCGGTGTTGAAAACTGTTGATTGGCGGACAGTATATTCGCAACGCTGTTATGCTACATTACCTAAAAATCAGGAATTACGCCATTATCCGCGAAAGCGAAATTCAGTTCAACAAAGGACTCAACATCATTACCGGTGAAACGGGTGCAGGAAAATCCATATTAATGGGAGCTCTTGGCCTGATTTTAGGCGAGAGAGCCGACACAAAAGTGCTTTTACCGGGAGCTGAAAAACTTGTTGTTGAAGGAGGCTTTCAATTGGACTCTGCGGCCTTGCGAGAAGTATTGGAAGCTAATGAACTAGACTTTGAATCAACCACAGTTCTTCGAAGAGAATTGAATGCTGCTGGAAAATCCAGAGCATTTATCAACGATACTCCCGTAAATCTTCAAACCCTAAAAGAGGTTGGTGTTTTGTTGATTGATTTGGTTTCCCAACATCAAACCCTTGAATTGAATGAAGAAGGTTTTCAATTGGATTTATTGGATTCATTTGCCAAAACCCTTTCACTTCGCGACAATTATCAGCAAGAATTCAAAGCCTATTCACGAAAATTTAGGCAACTGAATGAGTTGCGGGAAGCCGAACAAAAAGCGAGACAAGAAGAAGATTACCTGCGTTTTGTTTGTGATGAAATTCGGGAATTGAATCCAATTCCCGAGGAAGAACAGGAGCTTGAAAATCGCATTTCAGAACTTGAACATGCCGAACAAATTCAAAGTATCAGTTTCTCAAGTTCTGAGGCATTAAAGGGTGCTGAAAACTCCTTAATTGACCAGCTTAAGTCTATTCAGGCCCAGCTTTCTTCGTTGGTGCGCCATCACCAAGGATTGCCAGCTTTGGTAGATAGGATAAATTCCAATTTGGTGGACTTGGATGATATCGCTTCGGAACTTTCAACCATTGCCGATAAAACCCATTCCGATCCTGAGATGCTTGCCGAACTGGAAGCCAGGAGAAATAAGCTAATTCAACTTCAGAAAAAACACCGGGTTTCAAGTAATCCGGAATTACTTGAGCTATTTCAGGGATTTGAGTCGCGTTTGGCAGCAATTGGGACTCTTGCAGAAGAAATTGAACAGGAAGAACGAGCATGTTCCAAATTGGAGGAATCTTGCCGGAAATTGGCGAATGAACTTTCCAGCCAACGAGCCACTGCCGCTCCTCAACTCGAAAACCAGGTTTTAGAATTATTGCGGGAAGTTGCCATTCCTCAAGCCCAATTTGAAGCCCGAATTGAAACAAGTACCCAGCTTTCCTTGAATGGATTCGACAAATTAAGCTTGTGGTTTACGGCCAACAAAGGTTTTCCAATGAAACAGATTCAGGATACCGCATCGGGCGGTGAATTAAGCCGATTGATGCTTTGCCTGAAATCCTTGCTGGCAGATGAAGCCAATTTACCTAGCATTGTCTTTGATGAAATTGATACCGGAATTTCGGGTGAAGCCGCCTTGCGCGTTGCGAGTGTAATGAGTCGATTATCAAACCACCACCAGGTAATTGCCATTACCCATTTACCACAAATTGCGAGTCAGGCCAATCACCATTTTTATGTGTTTAAAGACCATAGTGATGATCAAACTACCACGCGCATCAAACTGTTGAGCGAGCAAGAACAAGTTGAAGAAATTGCGCG
This sequence comes from Bacteroidia bacterium, assembly GCA_023151275.1. Taxonomy (GTDB): domain Bacteria; phylum Bacteroidota; class Bacteroidia; order UKL13-3; family UKL13-3; genus CAISCU01. Next base: position 12,811 of record JAKLJI010000021.1, read on the forward strand.
CATGTTAAGTGGAGAAAACCCGGGCGAAGCGGTTATTCAAGCCGCTAAAGAGATGATGAAACAAAGATTGGCAAAGAATCTTTAAATGCTTAGATTGCACAGGAATGGCTGAATTGAGTTTAGAATACAATACCGAACGCGGTAAGTTGTTGATTTCCGAATACGGAAGAAGTATCCAAAATATGGTTCAGGTTGCGGTAAACGAACCTGACCGCGAGAAAAGACAAAAAATTGCCAACGAAATCATTCGGTTAATGGGACATTTGAACCCTCAATTAAGGGATCAAAATGATTACAAACAAAAGCTTTGGGATCATCTATTTGTAATGTCTGATTTCAAATTGGATGTTGATTCACCCTACCCAATTCCGAGTCCTGAAACCATCCGAACCAAGCCTTCACCCCTAGCCTATCCTCAATCTAAAATAAAATACCGTTTCTACGGAAAAACAATTGGTGCTCTGATAAAAGAGGTAGCCGAAATGGAAGATGGTGCAGTAAAAACTGCCTACATCAATGCCATCGGTTCATTCATGAAAATGAGCTCCAAAGCTTGGAATGAAGAAATGCTAAATGACGAAGAAGTAATGGCTCATTTTGTAGAATTAAGTGATGGTAAACTCAATCTCAGCGAAAGCGAAGATGTGCAGTTTAGACATATGCAGCAGCGCAGAATTGCCAAACCGGTTGATTCCTTTACAACTGGAAGCGGGAATGCCTACAGGAACAACAACAAGGGTAAGTTCAAAAATAGAAACAACGGTAATTTCAAAAATTACAAGCGCCGGGGTTAAGGAAATTCCCTTTACTTTCTGTCTTCAAGAAACAAAGCAGCAAGCTTTAAATCGAAGGGAGTGGTTATTTTAATATTCTGCTCTTCTCCTTCAACTAAATTTATAGAATAACCTGCTGATTCGACAACAGATGCATCATCTGTGAAATTGTCATCGGTAGCCTGTTTGTAGGCATCCAGCAAAATAGGGTATCTGAAGGTTTGAGGCGTTTGCACCAGGAAATAACTGGCACGGTTCACTGCGCGATTGCTCAGCAATTCAACTTTACGAATGGAATCCTTAATGCGAATTACCGGTACCGCATTTCCATTTTCTTCGGCTCCTTCAAAGCAACGCTCAATCAATTGGGTACTTAGTAAGGGTCTTACCCCATCTTGAACAGCTACAGTTTCAATACCTGAGTTTTCAAGGTATTTCAAGCCATTAAATACGCTAAAAAATCGAGAATCGCCACCGGCAACTAAAGCATGTTTCACCTGAAAGTCATGATCCTTAACAAGTTCATGCCAATACTCAAAATGACTTTCAGGTAAAACTAAAACAAGGTTTTCTATTCCTGCATTTATAAATGACAGGAGTGTATGCATTAAAACGGGCTTGCCTTGCAACAGAAGAAATTGCTTGGGGATATCAGACCCCATGCGCAACCCTTTTCCACCTGCAACAAGAACCGCAGCTCGTTTCATGATTTGTTAGATAATCATCATAGCATCTCCGTAGGCCAGGAATCTGTATTTCTTCTTAATGGCTTCGTTGTAGGCCTCTTGAAGCAATTCAAAGCCGGCAAAAGCCGCAGTTGCCATTAATAAAGTGGACTCTGGTGGATGGAAATTGGAAATTAGCACATTGGCAATTTTGAAATCATGCGGAGGGAACAAGAACTTATCTGTCCAACCTGAAAGTGGATTCAAACGGTCTGCACTTGAAACAGATGATTCAAGAGCACGCATAACCGAGTTTCCAACGGCAACAATCTTTCTTTTTTCTTCCAATCCGGTATTCACAATATCAGCAGTTTCACGCTTGATTTCGTAAAACTCAGAATCCATTTTGTGTTTGGTCAAATCTTCTACCTCAACAGCACGGAATGAGCCCAAGCCATTGTGAAGTGTGAGGTCTGTAAAACGAACGCCCTTAATCTCAAGGCGCATCATCAACTCTCTGCTGAAGTGAAGTCCTGCGGTTGGTGGAATAACAGCACCGATATTTTTTGCAAAAATGGTATTGAAGCGTTCCTTGTCAATTTTCTCTACAGGTCTGTTCATATACCTTGGAAGTGGCATTTCACCCAATTTATCAATCAGCTTCCAAAGCTCTTCTTCGCTGCCATCAAACAAAAAACGAATGGTTCTTCCGCGGCTTGTGGTATTGTCAACTACCTCCGCAACCAAATCATCGTTTCCAAAGTACAATTTATTACCCACCCTGATTTTACGAGCCGGGTCAACAAGAACATCCCAAAGCTTCATTTCTTTGTTCAGTTCACGCAGCAAAAACACCTCAATTTTAGCACCGGTCTTTTCTTTGCTTCCATACAAACGAGCTGGAAATACTTTGGTATTGTTCAATACCATTACATCTCTGTCGTCGAAATAGTTAAGAATGTCTGAAAACTGCTTGTGCTCGATTTTGCCTTTCTCGCGGTTGATTACCATTAACTTTGATTCGTCCCGGTTGTCGGTTGGATGTTTGGCAATCAGGCTTTCGTTGAATGCAAACTTAAATTGAGATAATTTCATGAATACCTGTACTTTTTAGCAATACTTAGGCTAATTAACCTAAAAAATTGGACTGCAAATGTAGCTTTAAATTAAAATTTGTCAAGTGCCTTACTTTTTCTCCAATGCCTGAGCAATTTTAAAACGGATGGATTCTTGATGCGCTTTGCTTTCAGCATTGCCTGTACCGGCGCTCATCAATCTGTCGATTGCCTTCAATTGAGCCAGGGCGGCAGATTGAGATGGGCCATCATAGCTTCCATTTTTTAGAATGCCGGCAAGCATCTCAACATAAGCATGCTGCAAATTCTGACGCAGGGTGCTAACTCCGCTTTCATTGCCAAAGCAAGCCTGGGTTAAATCGCCCAGCATTTCTATTACTGTATAGCTATTTCCGTAATAGCGGGTATCCGACATCCTTTTCAAAACCACCGGACTTAGCAAATGCAAAAGCGTTATTTCCTGAGAAGCAAGAACTCTATCGTGCAATTTGGGATCTTCGGTTCCTGAGAAAAAGTTGAATCCACGGCGCTGACTTTGGAGATAAGCTGCCAATTCAAACTGCTTTACAAATGCATCTTTAGAAAATGCATAGGTTTTAAGCAAATTCATGGCACGTTTTTGTTCTGCATAAGGAACCGGTTTGTAGGGCACCCCTGCACCTTTTTGTCCGGCAAACGCCCTATCTACATATACACCACCCACATACCTGGATACAACCGAAATTTGGTTCATGTATTCGCCTTGAGCAATAGAAAATGCTTGTTTTAACTCATGGTAACTTTTGCCGTTTTTGATGTAACGTGTTGGCAAACCTGCAATAATTTTATTGGCCAAATCCATGCGGTCTTTCGCGAATTGAAGAGCATCTCCGCTCATATCGTTCACGTTTACCCGAGGATCAATTCCACGGCCAATTCCACGCATATCATCTGCATCGTTTCCGAAAATGAGAAGTGAATCGGATGAACGACCAAGGATATCGGCAAGTCTTTTGTTTTCTGCTGCTTCATCCGACAATGGGCTTGAATAACCATACTCAATTGCCCACAAATCATAGGGTCCTGGTCTGGTTGTGAAATAATCGCCTTGCTTTGATTTATCGGCGCTTACATTCACAGCAGGATAATCCATTACGGAAGCAGTTAAACCAATTGCACGCGTAAGTTCTTTGTTGTTGAGCTGATTGGGTTTCAACATCTGGCTAGCCTTCATGTTGTGGTTCAATCCGAGTGTATGTCCCATTTCATGCAATACCAGGTAATACAAGGATTGCTTGATATATTCCCTTTTCTCTACCTCATTCAAACCTTGCCATTCCATTACGGCTTGTCCAAACAAGGAACTGGAATGCAATTGATCAGATGCATCGCAAAACACTCCGTGCTTATCACCAATTTCATGGCTCATGCCCGCTTCAAACAATTTCTCCTGCTTGATACGATTGGTTACAAAAATGTATTCCAACATGATATCGGCACCCAAAATTTCTCCGGTTCTTGGGTCAACAAAGCTTGGTCCATAACCGCCAAATGGCGGCTGTGGCGAGCTTGTCCAACGCAACACATTGTAACGAATATCTCCTGCATCCCAGGTTGCTGTATCCGGTTGTTCCTTGACTTGTACTGCATTTTTAAACCCTGCTTTTTCAAAGGCAATGTTCCAACGTTCACCTGCTTCTTTGATGGTGGCGCGAAACTCATGCGGAGTTGTATTTTCAATCCACCAAACAATGGGTTCAACGGGTTCTGAAAGTGCGGCAGTACTGTCTTTTTTCTCCAGATTCCAGCGGTGAATTAAATCTTTGTAGGCCACAGCTTCTGTTGTGGTCATATCTTCTACCTGCTCTGTAAAATAACCAATTCTAGGGTCGTCTTTCCTGGGTTTGAATCGGTTTACTGGTGCTTCAATTAGGGTATGTTGAACACGAATGCTCACAGCCCGTTCATCGGTAATTTCCTTTCCTCCGCCCGCAAGTGGATTGGGATTATCGTACACATATTCAACTCCGAATGCGGTATTCTTCTCGTAATTCCGGATATAGTTGAACTTCGTTTTTTCCTTGCTCAACATGCCCAAACTAAAGCCTCTGCTTCCGGGAGCTTGGGATGGTTTTATCTGACTAAGGGATTCAGAAAGGAATATAGCACTTGCATCCACCAAAAACTCTTTTCCGGAGGCATCTTCAGCTACAATTTTCTGACTGCTTAAAACGGCCTCGCTGATGTTTGCTCCTGAGGCTTTTGAAACCGGATTTGCGGGGTCGAAATAATAACCAGTGTTTGGAACAACAAATTCCAACCTATCAAAATACCTGCGTACTTTGAATATTTTATTGTCGCGAAAACTTCCTCTGAAGTGGCCGGCAGCAACTACACCATCTATGGTATGGCTAAAATAAATGAAGTCTTTATCAAGCTGACTCGCCTTAACAATCATGTATACTGCACCGGAGCTGGTGTCTTGATACAAGGGAAAAAGGCCATCAATTTTTTTGCAGCCTTTGGTTTTTTCAGCAATGCTGGCTTTGGCTGATTTTTGTACACCGCTTGATGTGGCTTGTGGTTTTGGAGCTTTGCAGGCAGGCATTGCCAATGCAAAGGCCGGAAAAATTGCAAGTAATAGTTTACGGTTCATTCACTTAACATTTAAGCAATAATACCATAAATCTACCAAGCTGCAACTTTTCCGGCTGGTATTGGGTTAGGAATTGCTCTTTTTGATAATTGTAGATGGCGAAACCTCGTATTGGTCTTTGAAGCATTTGCAGAAATAACTCAAGGAGTTAAATCCAACAGAATAGGCAACATCGGCCACGCTGGTATAGTTGTTTTTGAAAAGCAAATAGGCTTTTTCAAGGCGTTGGGTGCGAATGTAAACTTTTGGAGTATCGTGGAAATGCTTTTCAAAATAGCGTTCAAAGGTCGACAAACTGATGTTCAGAGCAGTTGAAATCATTTTTACTGAAAGCTCCGGATTTCCCAAATTCTCTGAAATATAGGCTTTAGTTTTCCGGATAAATTCCGAAGTTCTATCGTCAATTACAATATTGTTTTCATTGAATACTTTGTTCAATTCGGTCTTAGCCTGATAGCTATCGCGGTCTTTCAAAATATTCTTCACTTTCATCATAACCTCTTTAATATCAAAAGGCTTGCTGATATAATCTACGGCTCCAAGTTCAAGACCTTTGTGCTTGTCTTCCAATTCGGATAATGCCGTAATAAAAATTACCGGGATGTCTTTGATTTTGGGGTTTGATTTTATTGCATCCAACAAATCCAATCCATTCTTTTTCGGCATCATGATATCGGAAATAATCAAATCCGGTTCTGAACTTTCAATGATTTCTAAGGCAACTTCTCCATCTTCAGCTGCAAATACATCAAAGTACTCAGCTAAGATATCCTTCAAAATCTGACGCATAGGTGCGTAGTCTTCCACCACAAGAATTTTGTGTTTCATGTTATGTATTGTTTTTTGTTTTTGGGCACAGTAAAATGGCTTTTAAGCCGAATGGTTCATTCTTATCAAAATTTAGCGAGCCATTGAAAGTTCGCATGATCTTACTAGCTAGTGCAATGCCTAATCCTGGTTTGTATTTACTTCCCTTGCCAAAAGGTTTGTAATTTCTAATATTCTTTAATTCTAAATCACTCAACCTTTTTCCTTCATCACAAATCAACAATTTGTAATACCTGGCTTCAGAAATTCCTTTAATAACTATAGGTGTTCCAGATTCAGAATATTCAAGGCAATTCTTTAACATTTCAGAAATTGCCCTGGCCAACAATTCTTCATTAGCAGCCAAAATTCCTGGGTCCAGGTCCATTTGCAAATCCCCTAATCTTCCGGAATGATTTAAGGTTTGAATAACCGCTTTTCCTGCTGTTGATAAAATATTTGCTCGAATTTCAGACTGATTATTCGATTCAACATCAACCAAATACCGGTTAATTCGAGAGGAAATTTCTAATATTCCATGTTCTTCAGCCGACCAGGATTCTTTTTCTTCATATTCTGTTTCTTGCTGGAAATCAAAATCTGTTTGTTCATCCAATTCTGCAGCAGAATCAAACTCCTTGCGACGTTGAATCCTCGATTCGATAGATTCGAGTAAATCCTGCATCAGAATTGGTTTGGTCAAAAAATCATCCGCACCCTGATTCATTCCTTTGCGAATATTCCGGTAATCTGAATCTCCACTGATAAATATAAATGGCGTTACTTTTTGCTCACTATTCCTCAATTGATTCAACACATCCATTCCATTTAAGCCTGGCATGTGCAAATCACATAAAACCACTTCCGGATTAAAGGCATGAATTAATTCAAATCCCTCAACCCCTCCATGTGCCGTTTTTACCTGGTAACCTGAATATTCCAGAATATTGGTAAGGACTTCCGAAAAATTCTTGTCGTCCTCAATTAAGACAACTTTTCTCCTGGGATTCATACTTTTTCGGGTTCTAAATTGGAAGGCAGGAAAATGGTAAAAACAGAACCTTTACCGAGTTTTGATTTCAATTCAATGGTTCCTTTGTGTAAATCGAGGAAATTCTTTACAATTACGAGGCCTAAGCCTGTGCCTTGAATGTCTTTGCTATTGGATGCCCTAAAAAAGGAATTAAACAAGCTTTCCATGTCCTTTTCCGGAATTCCAATTCCTTGGTCGATTACAGAAATCCGAGTTCCTTGGCTATTTTGGTCTAGTGTAACACGAATATTTTTCTCTGAATATTTCAGTGCATTCGACAATAAATTATTCAGAATATGACCAATTAATTTTTCATCGAAAACGGTATCTGCAATTTCACTGAAGAGATTTACTTCAATTTGTCGCTTGTTGTTAAAACTGAAATTCTTATGAATAACTTCCCTTAGTGTGGTATGCAAATTGTTCAATTTTGGATGGAAAGGCGTTTGCCGTGATTCGTGCCTTCCAAGCATCAATACATCATTCAGCAAATTGGTAAGAATGGCAATTTCATTGTTTACCACTCCAATGAAGTCTTGAATTTTTTGAGTTTGAACCGGCTTTCTATTGATAATTAGATCCATCAAATCCATACTGCTCCGTATGGTTGCCAAAGGGGTCCTAAACTCATGCGAAATGGTACTTACAAACTTGTTCTTCAGCTCATTTAATTGTTTTTGTCTATCCAGATTTTTCAATATATCCAGCTCGGCAGTTTTCCGTTCTGTTATTTCCAAGCCAAAACCCAAAACGCGATCTACTTCACCCAATTCATTTACCATTGGAGTAAAGAAGCGAAGCACCCAAACGCCATTTCCATCTGAACCTTTTCCTGGAAATTCTTCCTCAAACTCAACTATTTCTCGGGTTTCAATGGCTTTTAAAAAATGTAGTCTTCGCTCTTCAGCGTATTTCAGCGGCATTCCGTACTTCGCAGCATAGTCAAAATCGTCTTTTCCAATCAGCCATTCACGCTTTTCTTTATCGTTTATGGCCTTCGTATTGACATAAACATACTTGTGGTCTTTTGAAAATACCACCACATCTATAGGCAGATTATTCAAGAGAAACTCGTAAAAGTCTTTGAGTTTCTCCACCTCTCGCTCAATCTGTTTTCTATCGCTTATGTTTTGAACTAAAATTGAAATGGATTGATGCAATGTTCTCGACACCTTGAATTGAAACCAGGTTTCTTTCGACTCCTTGGTTATTGGTAATTCAATGTATTTTGATTGACCCGATTTGCTTACTTCTTTTACCAATTCTATCAGCCTCTCGGAGGAGAATGGAAATGGAAGATTTTCCAATTTCTTACCTTTAAAATCCAAGTGTCTGAAGAAGTCGGCCGACTCATCGTTTCGCCAAAAATGAAATACTTTATCCTCTTCTCCCAACTCTAGCACCAGATCTTCCATGGAACTTAGCAATGCCCTTATTTGGCCCTCGCTCGCTTCCAGTTCCTGACGCGTTTTATTGAGCATGTTTTGGTTCAAATGACTCTGCAGAATTGAGGAGCAAACCGTATAAATGGGATTGAACTTCTCAAGTAAACTTTGGTCATATCCACCAATTCTATTCCCAAGGGCAATCATGCCAATCAACTCATCGCCCGATTTCAATGGAATGCCCATAAATGAACCCAGGATTACGGGAATTGCTGCCTGATCCAATTTTCGCGCATCGGAGGTAGGATTGTTCCGAATCACCACTTCTCCGGTGTTTATTACCAAACCAAACAGCGAGTTCATATTGGTAAATTTCAGACCATGCCTCAGCTTTTCCCGATACAATTCTCCAATATTCCTGTTCCAGGAAACATCGGTAAGAAAATGGGTTAATAAGGTTTTCTTCCCCGGCTCTAATTCCTGAATTTCACCTACAAAACCAAATTCACTACCACTCATGCTAACCAAGCGCTGCATCAAAATGCCCAGCGACTCATTGACTTGCTGCGTGGTGATATAATTCAATTGCGCTTCAGAAATGGCCTGAACCAGACTGTTTTTAAATTGCAACTCCTCTATCCGTTTTCTCCGCTCGGTTACATCACGGATATTGAGAATGATGCCGCTTGGCCGGCTTTCGCTATCCTGAAAAAGGCTTAAATTAGCCTCCACCCAAACCGGTGTTCCAGATTCCTTGAGAAACCTAAATTCAACCGATTCAACCATTTCATCCTGCTTGATTTCCTTAAATAAATCCTCGATGATAAATCGGTCTTCCGGGTAAATAAAGTGAATGAACTTTCTACCAACCACATCCAAACCCGAGTAACCAAATGAGGAAATATTACCGGATGCAAACTCACAGGTTCCCATCAAATCCACCAAACACACCAAATCCTTTGAATTGTCGGCAATCAGCCTAAACTTTTCAAAATTTTCTCTGGCTTTGGTTTCTGCTAAAACAAGGTTGCTGATATCGGTAATCGACAACAGGTATTCAGTTGCAATCCCATCTTTGTCGTAAATAAACTTACCCGATTCGCGCAACCAGATAATTTTTCCACTGCCTGTTTTAAAGCGGTATTTCAAAATCCGGCCAGGAATTTTTCCGGCCAGATCTTGAGCAAATCTCAGTAAATACCATTCCTTATCATCCGGAGCAATTTTCTCTTTGTAGGTTTCAAATCCGTCGGGAAAATCATTTTTCCCATACCCCGAAATCTCATGAAAATTCCCACTGATAAATGAAATGGATTTGCTCTGTAAATTGTAATGAATAATCCCTTCGAATGAATTTAGCTGCAAATCACTAAGTGCTCTGGTGCTTCGGTCTAATTCACTTTCATTTCGATAGTCTTCGGTCTTATCCTGGTATTGCCATATATGACCCTTAAATTCTCCATTTTGCCAAACGGGATGATAGTTTAATCGCAGTACCATTCCGGTATGGCTAAATAAGGGATAAACCCAATCCGACTTTTTTTCAGCAATTACCCGCTCAATAAAATTTTTTGCCAGCTCCGGATTTTCAAAGAAATGAACTGCGTTTAAGAGCAATTCACCACAATCTTTTCCTTCCAATCTGTTTTCCGGAGGAATGCCAAATAATTTATAAAAGGCTGGATTGGTGAAAACCACACGCCTGTTTTCATCCTCCATCAACAATCCACTCTCGAAACTCCCCATAAACGCAAGGAAATGGGTGTTAAAATCGTCGTGAACTGAATGGTATGGAGAATTTGTATTCACTTTTTGTAATTCCATTGCAAATTTGATAGATGGCTTAATGAAAAATTTACACTAACATAGCATTGATTTTAAATAATTAATCAAGCTTAAAAAAATTACTAATTTTCACAAAACGCTGTTTGTCAGAAACTTAACAATAAAAAGATAGTTTAAATTTTACTTCAACCTTGACGAGTGGCAGTATTCCTACTTAAATGGCGCAACTTTTTCATTTTACAGAAGCATGGAAATTTGGTTTAGTTTGCCTAGAAGGCAAAAAAAAAGCTCCGAATTCGGAGCTTTTTTACGTAATAACTTGAAAATTTTAGGCTTTCATAAATTCTTCTACCTTATCTACCATTTCTGAACTTCCCATGACAATTGGAACACGTTGATGCAATTTTTCAGGCTCAACATCCAAAACCCTAAAGCCATTGCCCAAAGTAGCTTTTCCGCCAGCCTGTTCGGTTAAGAATGCCATTGGAATGCACTCAAACATCAAACGCAATTTGCCATTCGGAGCTTTTGCAGTTGGTGGATAAATGAAAACACCACCTTTGAGCAGATTCCTGTGAAAATCAGCAACCATTGAGCCAATATAGCGGGCGCTGTATGGTCTTCCTTCTTCCTTATTCGTTTCTTTTACCCAAGCGAGGTAGTTTTTCAAACCTTCTGAATATTCGCCGGCGTTTCCTTCGTTCGTAGAGTAAATCTTTCCTGTTTTTGGTGTTTTGATGTCGGGATGCGACAAGCAGAATTCACCAATTGAAGGATCTAGAGTAAATCCATTCACCCCTTTTCCGGTAGAATAAACCAACATCGTAGAAGTACCATACACCACATATCCGGAAGCTACCAATCTGTTACCTGCTTGCAGTACGTCTTTTTCTGTTACGTCTGTTCCAGGCTCTGAAATTCTTCTATAGATAGAGAAGATGGTTCCGATAGAAACGTTTACATCAATATTGCTTGAACCATCCAAGGGGTCGATACAAACTACATATTTACCTGATTTGGAATACACCCCATCCAATGGTATGATTTCATCATTTTCTTCAGAGGCCATGGCACAAACTTCACCACCCTTAGTTAAAGCCCAAATAAAGGTTTCATTGCCAATGATATCAAGCTTTTTCACATCCTCGCCTTGCACATTCACCGAACCATGATCTCCCAAAATCTGGGTAAGTCCGGCTTTGTTTACTTCGCGGGAAATAATTTTTGCTGCAATACCAATATCGCGAAGCAAACGGGATAATTCGCCCTTGGCAAATGGAAAATCTTTCTGTTTTTCAATGATAAACTGACCAAGTGTAGTAATACTCATAGGTATGAAATTTTTGGCAAACCTAGGATTAATGGGCTAAACTCCAATGATATTTTTCAGCAAGATTTGCCGAATGCTCCTATTTTTGGCTGATTAATTAACCTTCATGAAAGTATATAAATTTGGTGGTGCTTCGGTAAAAGATGCAGAAGCAGTTAGAAATGTAGCCACTATTTTAAAAAATATGGGTGGTCCCGACTTGTTGGTAGTTGTTTCTGCCATGGGGAAAACCACCAACTCCCTCGAACGCCTGGCCAAAGCCTACTCTGAGAATTCGACAGAAAAATATTCCCTTTTCTCAGAAATAAAATCCTTTCATGATGGAATAATTGCTGAATTACTCCCAGATACCAATGTTTCGGCTTTTGATGAAATAGAAAACCTGTTTATTGAGTTGGAATGCGACCTTGAAACTCCAGTTGAATCAGATTTCGATCAGATTTACGACCAAATTGTAAGCTATGGGGAATTGTTTTCAACCAAAATAGTTAGCGCCTATCTCAATGCTTTCGGTATAAAAAACCGCTGGATGGATGCGCGCAATTTTATAACTACTGATAGCACCTTTCGCGAGGGCAAAGTAAATTGGGATACCACACAACGACTTATCGAACAAAAACTAAGCCCCATCGTGCGTAAGCAAATGGTTATTACCCAGGGATTCATTGCAAAATCTGCTGATAACTTAACTGTGACCTTGGGAAGAGAAGGTTCTGATTATTCTGCCGCCATATTTGCCTTCGGACTTCAAGCTGAGGAGGTATGTATTTGGAAAGATGTTGCAGGTGTTATGAATGGCGACCCAAAACTCTTTCCCGATGCCATCAAGCTAAATGCATTAAGTTATCCGCGTGCTATTGAAATGGCTTTTTACGGAGCAACCGTTATCCACCCTAAAACCATTCAACCCCTTCAAAGCAAACATATTCCACTCTATGTAAAGTCATTTGTAAACCCTCAACAAGAAGGAACCTGTGTGGGTGTTGCTAAAGAACAAGAAGACCAAATTCCGGCTTATATTGTGAAAGGCAATCAAGTGTTGTTATCCATTCGCTCTCGCGATTTTTCATTCATTGTGGAAGAAAAACTGAGTCGCCTATTCGATTTGTTTGCTCGCTTTCAAATTAAGGTGAACCTGATGCAAAACTCAGCTATCTCATTCAGTGTGTGTATCAACAACGACGAGCGAAAAATACCTGCCCTGCTGAGCCAATTGTCAGAAGAATTCAACGTAAAAGAGAATGAGCCGGTAACATTGTTCACTATCAGCAATTACCAAAATCAAGATTTTTCGCATTTGTTAAATGGAAGGAAAATTTTGGTTGAGCAACGCACACGGACAACTCTCCAATGGGTACTACAAGGTTAACCCGGAATACACATTTGACCATCTATTACTGCCCAAAATGCCTTTGAAATTGGGCGTAAACTCAGTTTCCCTCACTCGTCATAAAGATTCATTATGCCTTGCTCGTGAAACTGCCAATTTCTTTGGCCTTTTGGCCCTCATGACGAAGTTCAAATGCGTAATCCGGGTAAAAAAAGAGGCTCTTCAAATTTGAAGAGCCTCTTTTTTTATAAGGAAGTAAGTTTAGTTTTCTGTGAACGAACCCATGGCACTAAACTTAGCAATGCGTTCTTCAATTAACTTATCGATAGATTTGGTTTGAAGCGATTCCAATTCTTCAACCAATGTATTCTTGAGGGTTGAGAACATTTCATCCGGATTCTCATGGGCTCCTCCAAGAGGTTCTGCAATTATGCCATCAATCAACCCATTCTTCAACATATCTTCTGCTGTAAGTTTCAATGCCTCAGCAGCCTTTTCTTTATGCTCCCAGCTTCTCCACAAAATAGATGAACAGGATTCAGGAGAAATTACCGAATACCAGGTGTTTTCCATCATCAAAACCCGGTCGCCAATCCCAATGCCCAAAGCTCCCCCGGAGGCACCTTCACCAATTACCACACAAATAACCGGAACGCGCAGAACAGACATTTCCAATAAATTCCGGGCGATAGCCTCTCCTTGCCCCCGCTCCTCAGCCTCAAGACCGGGAGATGCTCCGGGTGTATCTATCAAACATACTACAGGAATGCGAAATTTCTCGGCCATTTTCATGAGCCTCAAAGCTTTTCTGTAGCCTTCAGGATTTGCCATCCCAAAATTCCGATACTGGCGTTGTTTGGTATTCCTGCCCTTCTGATGACCAATAACCATCACACTTTGGCCCCCCAATTGAGCCAAACCGCCAACCATGGCCTTATCGTCTTTTACTCCCCTATCGCCATGCAATTCCACAAAATGGGTAAAGCACTTTTCAATGTAATCAAGGGTATAAGGACGTTCCGGATGCCTGCTGATTTGCACCCGCTGCCATCCGTTCAGGTTTGAATAAATGCGCTTCTTTTCCTCAAGAATTTTTATTTTAACCTCGGCTATCTTATCACTCAGGTCAATTTTTCCCTTTTCGTGATTTTTCACCAAATCGTCAAGCTGCTCCTCAAGATCAGCAATCGGTTTTTCAAAGTCGAAACTTGTCATTGTTTAGATTTAGTATGCTAATGGAATTAGCTTCGTTGCGCAATTTGTGACTAATCTGCTTTTTATGCAAAGGTTTTTTATCCCAAGGCCTGCAAAAGCCTTTTTTGGGGCATATTTGATGGCCCCAAAAAATCAGCCTCCTGTTGCAAGGGACGATTTTTATGTTATTTGAAAAATTTCTCTCATAAAACCAGCAACTTATAAAAATCTTGCTAAAAGTGCTTGTATTGAACCTAAACCTTCATACATTTGCACTCCCCAATCGCTGATAAAAACAGCAAAAAGGTGCGGTAGTTCAGCTGGTTAGAATACATGCCTGTCACGCATGGGGTCGCGGGTTCGAGTCCCGTCCGCACCGCAAAATCCTCTCCTAGTCGGAGGGGATTTTTTGTTTATGGAACATTACGTTTATATACTTTTCTCCGACAACCATAATGTTTTTTACAAGGGCTATACCACAAATCCCGAAAAGCGTTTAGAAGAGCACAACCAAAACAAATCCAGATATACAAAAGGAAAAGGTCCTTGGAAATTAGTGTTCACCAAAAGGTTTGATACCAAATCTGAAGCTTTAAAAGAAGAGTTACGATTGAAAAAGCTTAACAGAGCTTCCATTGAAAAACTTATCGCCCAAAATTCTTGAGAATACATGCCAGTCATCTCGTCTTTTGGACGAGACGGGTTCGATCTCGTCTTTTGGACGAGACGCAAAATCCTCTCCTAGTCGGAGGGGATTTTTTTAAAAACATGCCTGTCATCTCGTATCGTCCTTCAGGCAAGACGAAGTATAAGAAATTGCATCGCTATTTTTACTCCAATTCCGGGTAATTTCAGAATACAACTTCCATTTCTCTGGATTTGACTATGGGGCGCCACGTTTTTCAGCAACACCTACAGTTTGAAAATCCCTATCAACGTGGCCGGGCTTTTTGCTTGTACTCCTCAGTCGCATAGCTGGCAACCTGTAGTGGCTGTGGTGGCTTCCTGTGGTCGCCTCCTCGCACACACAGTTGCCGCCTGCGCCCTCCGGGGTACCGCTGCAATCCCTTTGCCGCTTCGCCTTCGGATAGCATTAAATTCACCCAAAAACATTTCGAAGCCTGTTGGCAAAAGAAACAAGTCTGGCCAATCAACCCGAAAAAAAGCACATTCAAAAAGAAACCCGAAAAGCTTAACAAAACACTAACATAACCCTGATTTTTTGATAGCATTCCCTTAACAAAGCCGCAAGTATTTGCTAATACAGGCCCATGAAATTTGGAGGAAAATTTATACATCCCGAAAACTTGCTCACTTCAATTTAATGGCAAGGAAAGGCAGGTGTAAAGAATTTCAGGATTTGAATCAACTACTAAAAAACACTATATGATAAAATCTATCCAAAAATTTTGGAGTCAGAATCCAGAGCAGAAGCAAAAACTCAAGTCAAAATCAATTCTCACCTTATTCATTTGTTTGGTATTGGGAATTGGAGGCGTTAGGGGGCAAATTGTGGCCTTCGACTTTGCTGGAATCGCAGGCAATGAATCCACTGTCAATGCTACTACAACCAATTCAAATTTAGGCACATGTACAATTTCCAGAGGGGCTGGTTTAACAGCATCAATTAATGCTGATCGATTTAATGCATCAGGATGGGCAACAACTTCAATTGCAAACGCAATAAGTGGAAATGATTATATGGAGTTCACTATCACACCCAATAGTGGTTTTCAATTTTCTGTTAGTTCGATAGTATTCCAGATTCAAAGATCTGGTACCGGATTAACTGCAATTGCCTTGAGAAATTCAGTTGATAATTATGCTTCAAATTTAGATGCACAAAAATCAGTGACAGATAATACTAGTACGCAAACTTTTACATTCACATTTACACAAACAAACTCCTCAACACCTGTAACCTACAGATTGTATGGTTTTGCTGAGTCTGCAACTGGTACTGGAGGACCTGGAGATGGAACAGGAAATGATATAACAATTAATGGCACTGTATCGAGTATAGCAACATCAACAATAGTATTATCTAACAATTCCCAAATTACATCCGGTAATATCAATCAAGGTGCAACTGACCAGATAATTTCAAGATTTTCAGCGGTAGTTACTGATGCTGATGCAACTTTAAATTCATTAACCTTTAATGCAGGTGGCACTTTCGTTGCGGGAGATATTACAAATTTTAAACTTTATACAAGCACTTCAAATACCTTTCCAGGAGGAACAGCATTATCATCTGTTTCTGCGGTTTCCATTGCAAATGCAGGTGCAGTATCTTTCAGTGGGTTAAATCAATCAAACGCTATTGGTACAAGGTATTATTGGATTACTGCAGATATTTCTGGTTCTGCAGCTGCATTAAATACAATTGAAGTTCCTTCATTAAGTAATTCAAATTTTACCTTCGCATCCGGGAATGTTTCAGGAACTATTTCAGCTGGGGGCAGTCAAACAATACAAGTAGTTACTCCAAGTATTTCCATTGGCTCTAATCATCCGGCATCTTCTTCAATAAATCAAAACTCAACCAATCAAGTTATTGGATCTATTAATCTTGCAGTTACTAATACCAATGCGACATTAAGTGCATTTACTGTAACAACCGCTGGGACCTACAATATATCCGATTTGGTTGCCTCAAGTTTTAAGCTATATTTTACCACTACAAACTCCTTTTCAGCAACCACTCAAATAGGTTCTGGACAGGCAATTGTTGCCTCAGGAAACAGTATTACATTTTCTGGATTAAGTCAAACAATCAACAACGGTTCAACAGGATATTTATGGGTAACTTGTGATGTAGCATACAATGCAGTCAATGGAAATACAATTTCCTTGGCCTCCACTGCATTTTCAAATATTTCATTTGTTAGTGGAAATTTATCTGGGACAAACCCAGTTGCAGCCTCTAATACCATGACTATTTCTGCAGTTACACCATCAATTGCTATAGCTTTTGTTGGTCCAAGCTCAGGAGTGGCGGATATCCCTTCCACAAATCTGATTTTACATCAATTCAGTTTGTCGCCTACAATTAATAGTGCCGATTTGACAAGTATCACAGCAACAACTGGCGGTTCTTATTCCTTAGCAGATTTGGTAAGTAATAGTTTCAAGTTATGGTACAATACCTTTAATACATTTGGCACAGCAACACAAATTGGCAGTTCTCAAGCAGTTGTAAGCTCTGGAAATACAATTACATTTGGCTCGCTCGCTCAAAAATTAACAATTGGAACAACAGGATATTTTTGGATAACTGTTGACATTTCAGGCTCAGCAACAAATGGAAATACAATTTTTGTTGATGCAAATGCATTTTCGAATTTAGTTTTTGCGAATGCCAATAAAACGGGAACAGATCCAGTTAGCGCAGGAGGAACTAAAACTTTAACTACACAGGTAACACCTGGCTCGATAGTAATTAACCAATTTAGCGCAGATTATTCAGGAGCTAGTGATGAATTTATTGAATTAGTAAATTTAACTAATCAAGCCATCGACCTTTCCAGTTTAAAATTAAACTACCTTTCATCTTCGGGATCAGGAACCTATTCATCTGCACTAACAGGAACAATTCCAGCGAATGGATTTTGGCTATTATCACCCAATGCAAATGTTACAGTAGGACAAACAAGTTTAAGCAGTGACGGATCATTCACGGCAGGCTTTTCAACAGCTGGACAGATTGCGATAAGAAGAATTTCAGACAATACTATCATTGATGGTTTAGCATATGGGACAATAAGTTCTAATTCTAACCTTTTTGGAGAGGGGTCTGCTGCTACAGCGGCACCAACAGATGGCGCATTAAAAAGAATTACGGATGGTGCTGATGCTGGAGCCAATTCAACAGATTTTACAACAGTTGCTAATGGTTCAATATATTTAAGAAATAGCGGTTCACGATTAGGAATTTCTGGTTCAACAATTTCAACAGGAACTTATAGAGATATGACAATTACCGGAAATACGAGCTTAAGCGGAACTGTCAGTATTACAAATAAAGTTGAAGTTGTTTCTGGCACACTAACCACATCTGGAAATCTAGTTTTAAAATCAGATGCCTCAGGTACTGCTTCCATAGCAAATTCTGCTGGTGCAATTTCTGGCAACATAACCGTTGAGCGCTATATCCCGGGAGGTGCTTCCAGAAGAAGAACCAGATTATTGGCCTCCCCTGTAGTTGGTGGAACTGCTTTACAATGGAGAAACAACGGAACCAATGCTGCCGGTCAGGGAATTCAAATCACCGGAACAGGTGGTGCTTCGAATGGATTTGATGTTACAAATAATACCAACAACCCTCCTTCTGCCTGGTCTTACGACCCTACCCTTGCGGCTGCCAGTTCCAATTCAAACGGTGCTGACTGGGTTGGTTTCACATCTGGTTCTATGTCATTGCAAAATGGAAAAGGTTACCGCGTATTGGTACGTGGAGACAGATTAAATGATTTAACAACCCAATCGACCACTACATCAAGCACTACCATTTGGGTAAGCGGAAGCTATCCGGGGAACAGTGTTACCATTAACACAGTGAGAAGTTCTGATTTCAGCAACGGCTGGAACCTGATTGGAAATCCTTACCCTTCTCCTATAAGCTGGTCGGCAGTTACCAAAGGTGCAGATGTAGATGCAAGTTATTGGGTATTTGATCC
This sequence comes from Bacteroidia bacterium, assembly GCA_023151275.1. GTDB lineage: Bacteria > Bacteroidota > Bacteroidia > UKL13-3 > UKL13-3 > CAISCU01. The sequence continues at coordinate 31,503 of JAKLJI010000021.1, forward strand.
TTCAAGCAATAGCTATCTTTCTCACAATGGTTCAACAGGTACTGCAAATAACGTGATTGGATCAGGGCAAGCTTTCTTTGTAAGAAGAAACCAAGGTACGACCGGAAGTGCGGGAGATATTACAATAGCTGAAGCCAATAAAACAACAGGTACACCAATCTATATGGGAAAAACTTCTTTGGAAAATTTGGAATACATCATGACATACGACTCGAATAATTCCGACAGAGGTATCATTTCTTTTGATGAGTCTTATTCAGATGGTTTTGACAAAATGGATGCAGAAAAATTAAGTAACCCTTCCATCAATATTTCAAGTTTGGATGCTGATGGAAATAGATTGTCAATTAATTCTCTCAATAGGATTAATACAGGAGAAACAAAATCAGTGAAACTTGATATTCGTAATTCGGTTCAGGCTTCTTATACTTTAAGTTTTGCAAGATTGGAAACTATTGAATCCTGTGACATTTTCCTAAGAGATAAATTCCTGAATAAGTTTGAGCAAATCAATCCGGGCTTCACCTACAACTTCACACTTTCTGCAGATTCAAATTCCTTTGGTTCTAACCGCTTTGAACTGGTATTTACCAAATCAACAACAGGTATTGAAAAGGAATTGAACAAATCAAACTCAATTAGCTTGTATCCAAATCCGGCAACAAATGCTATTTTCCTTTACAACACAAAACCTGACCAAGAGCAATTTTCATACTTCGTTTACGACCAAAATGGAAAAGAAGTAAGCACTGGAACCGCTTATTGGAATGCTGGATTGTTAGAATTAAATATTGAGTCCTTAAGTTCTGGAGTATTCTTCGTAAAAATCACAAATTCAAATTCCACCCAAACAATCAAATTCATCAAATAACAAATACAACCATGAAAAAATACATATTATCAATCGCTTTGTTTGCAGCTATGCTTGTTACGGCGAACAAATTGGCAGCTCAACCCGGTTTCGACGATGATGTGGAGGACACCCCCATTGATGCAGGTGTTACCCTCGTAGTGGGGGCTGCAGCTATCTATGGCTACAAAGCCTATAAAAAGAAAAACTAAATTTCTATTGGGTTAATAGTGATTTGGCCTCGTTCCTTTGGAACGAGGCTTTTTTTATGCCTAACAAATTGTTTACATCTCCTTAATCTACGGGTAACTATGGGTTAAGTTTCAAAGGCCAACTTGCTGACGAATTACTTCATAATTCAAATCCAGTTTCCTTTATGAAAAAACACCTTCCATTTCACATTTTCCTGCTTGCAATTTTGCTGATTCAAGCAGTGAATGGTTTTACGCAAACCAATCCAACGGCACAATCCCTCCCCTATTCTCAAGAATTTTCGGGCTTCAATGGAAGTCAAACAACCTATCCTTCAGGCCTTCAGGGTTGGACTATTTCTGGCAGCTTATCTTCCAGTTTCCCAACTGGGGCTCCCAATGGAAATGCAAACCTTGCCGGCGGCTCCAATGCTTCAACTACGGCAGGGGTGTACGACATGAATGGTAAAGCAGGCATTGTGTGTACAGGAAACAACCTCAGAACTCTTGTTCTTAGCTTAAACACTTCCGGAGCAAGCGGAATATCAATGGCATTTATTGCTGCAACCCAACGTTGCGAAAACACCCGGGTTAATGAAATAGGTTTACAGTACCGAATTGGAACCTCAGGAACATTTACAAATATTTCCGGCTCTACTTATCAAAACACTTTAACTCCAACCAGCACCAGCGGAACTACAAGTACCAGACCACAGGTAATTAGTATCAATCTTCCTTCTGCTTGCGAAAATCAAGCTGTTGTCCAGCTTCGCTGGGTGGTTCGTGACGTTTCTGGTTCTGGAAACCGACCTTCTTTTTCCATAGATAGCATTGTGGTTGGGGTAAGTTCCAGCCCGAGTATATCTGCAGGTTCGGCTCCTTCGGGATTTACTACCAATGCCTTGAATACTCCTTCCCTTCAGCAAGGATTAGTAGTTTCAGGAACCAATCTTACCAATCAAGTGTCAATTACTCCTCCTGCTGGTTTTGAAATTTCTATCGATTCCGGCGCAACCTTTTCACCTACTAATCCAATAGTTTTAAGCCATTCTTCAGGGACACTAGCTGCAACAAAAATTTACATTAGATACAACCCATCATCACTTAGCCAATTTAGCGGCAATCTTGAAATTGCTTCAACCGGAGCCTCTACACAAACCGTTTCTCTAACTGGCGAACTTGCAAATCTAACACCAGGTGATATTGCAATAATTGGATTTGATGGAACTGGAAACGATAGATTTTCATTTGTTGCACTAAAAGATATTCCGGGAAATACCCGAATTTGGTTTACTGATAAAAGCTGGGATGCCAGTTTGTCAACTCCTGCTTTTACAACAGGTGAAGGTCTTGGTGTTTGGACAGCTCCATCAGGCGGATTGACTAAAGGAACTGTAGTAACTCTTGTTACTGACCCAACTCCTTCAACCAGTCTTGGAACCGGTACATTGGCATCTGGTTTTTCTTCTTCTGGTGAACAGGTATTTGCATTTCAGGGATCTGCCACAAATCCTTCCTTTATTTGTGGATTTACTTCGGGTTCAGTTATTTCAACAGGAACTCCAACCAGCGCTCAAACCTGGATTCCGGCAGGCTTAACTGCAGGAGAGAATTTCCTGGCTACTACAGCGAATAATGGCTCAGCATTCCTTTCCAGTGCAACCCCATCCGGAACTTTGGCATCTTTGAAAACTTTCATTCATACCTTAAGCAATTGGACAACCTCTTCAACGGCAGCAACTTTTCCTTCCTGGGTATTTACCTTCCTTGAAAATGAACCTACAACTCAACCAGCTTTTGGATTTACCACTTCCTTAGCTAACAACAGCCTCACATTAAACCTTTCTGGTGGAAATGGTACACATGTTTTGGTTATTGCACGCCAAATCAACCCGGTTACCGCCATTCCTGTTGATGGAGTTACCTATACAGCTTCTGGCGTTTTTGGTTCAGGCTCTGCTGTTTCTGCCGGGGAATATGTAGTTTATTCCGGTGTTTCGGGTTCTGTTTCAGTTCCTGTTTCGGGATTAAGTCCGGGAACTGATTACCATTTCAGCGCTTTTTCATTCAATGGAAGTGCAGGAACACAAAATTACCTCACGACAAATCCTGCAACCAATGTTGAAACCACAACAGGATCCTCAAACTCTGCCAATTCAGATATCATTGCCGATGCACTCTTTGTGGAACCTTCCAATATTGATTTTAAAACCGCTTTAGACTCTTCAAATTTGAGTACCTCAAACAGTATCGAGGTATTTAAAATGAATCTAAGGGATGGTGGATCTTCTCCGGATGCAGATGCTTTAGCAACAGAGCTAAATGCCATTTCGTTCAGTATTTCAAATTCTTTACCCTTAAAAGCCTTGGGATTATTCGCAGGCAATACACTTCTTGCGGAGCAGTTAGTTTCAGGAAATTCCATTACATTTTCAGGTTTGAATTTGGTCTGCAACGACGACTCTCAATTAAACCTTTCCTTAAGAGCCACCTTCAAATCTAGTCAAACAGACAATGTACAATTCTCACTTGTAGTTACAGGTGCAACAGCCGCAGCTTTAGGCTCACAATTTGTTGATGCAAGCGCTGGTTCTGCAACATCATCAACCAGTGGTGACAAAAATAGAATAGAGGTTTCTGCACAAACATTGGTTTTGGGTCAGCAACCGGGTAATGTAATTTCAGGTGCTGCTATTTCGCCAGCTGTAACCGCAATTGCAAAAGACACCTTCAACAATACCGACCTAGATTTTACAGGCAATGTAACACTAACAACAACTGGAACTTTTTCTGTTTCGGCAACAACTTCGGTCGCAGCTTTAAACGGACTTGCCACTTTTTCAAATCTTATTTTCGACGCAACCGCTACTGGAATTACACTAACAGCCACCGCCTCAGGATTAAGCAACTCAATAGCTAGCAATGCATTTAATGTAACTTTTGCTACCCTATTGCAATTTGCCAATTCATGGAGTGGAACACCCATAAGTGTTAATGCCACAACCAATCCTTTAAATTCAGCAACTGTTACGCTAACACGTGGAGCTGGTATAACAGGTTCAAGCAGTAGTGCTAGATTCAGTTCCTCTGGTTTTGAAACTGGCTCTAGCCTTGTTTTGTCCAACAACGATTACTTGACCTTCACCTTGCAGGCCAATCCGGGATATGGCTTCAACTTGAACAATTCAACACTAACCATTTCTTTAAGTTCGTCAGGAACAGGTCCTGCTTCTTATGGTGTGTTTACAAGTGTTGGAGGATTCACTCAAACCAACCAACAAATAGGCTCTACCCTAACTGCTACTAGCAATCAAACCATTACTTTCCCTTCAAGCGGTTACAATGGATTAACTAATCTTGAGATTCGTGTGTACGGTTGGAATGCTGGTGCAACAGGTGGAACTGGAGGAATTTCTGGGTTAACATTAACAGGTCAGGTAGTGGTTAACACTAACCCTGCAGTTGCATCGTCTACTGCTGCTTTGGCCGAGATGAGTACCTCTTCTTTATCAATTCCATCAACATCTACTGGCTTTGATGTAAGTGGTTTGAATCTTACCAACAATGTAATTGTTACTCCTCCATCAGGATATGAGGTAAGTACTGACAGTCTGATGAATTTCAGCTCAAGTGTTAATTTGGTTCCTTCATCAGGTATGGTAAGCAGTACTCGGGTTTATGTTCGGTTTAACCCATCAGCTTTGTCTGACCAGGGAAGCAAATTCTTAACAGTTTCCTCAAGCGGTGCAAATGATGTTTCGGTTTCCTTGAGTGGTGTGGTGAGCAATTTATCCATTGGAAATATTGCTATTATAGGATTCAATCCAAGTACCACAGATGCATTGAGCTGGGTGGCATTGACAGATATTCCACAAAACACCATCATCCGTTTTACAGACAATGGATTCAGTGATTCACTAACTGCCTTGAGTGGTGAAGGCATTTTAGAATATGTAGCACCTTCATTAATTGCTAAAGGAACAGTTGTTTCCTGGTCAAATGGAATGAATGTAACGGGCACAGGATGGAGTTCTAATGCACCATCAAATTTCGCATTGAATGCTTCTGGTGAACAGCTCTTTGCATTCCAAGGAACATGGACATCCGGTCAAAAATTACTTCATGGGTTGATGTCGGGGGCAAGTTGGACTACCTCTGGTTCTTTAGCAAGTAATTCTACAAACTCTTACGAACCATATGAATTGAAATCATTATCTGCATCCCTTCAGTTTAGTTTAGCGAATGGGTATTTAACAAACTTAAGAGTTAATACAATTGAATCTCCTTCTATATTGTTTTCGAGAATTAATTCCAACAGTAATTGGACTAGAAGTTCAAGCCAAATTAGTTCTGTACCAGCCTATATCTTCCAAATTTTAGTTGATGCGCCAACCATTCAACCAATTTTTTCTACACCAAGTTCAATAGGTTCAACTACAATGACCATTGAAGCTTCTGGAGGAAACGGCAGTTCAGTTCTAATTGCCATAAAACAGGGCTCATCAATAAGCGACCTTCCCAATGATGCGATAACTTATTCGGCTAATGCTACATTTGGTTTAGGTGATTCTATTGGCACAGGAGTTTATGTTGTTTACAATGGTCCTTCAGGATCAATATCGGCACCAATTAGTGGATTATCACCCTCTACAATTTATTCAGTAATTGCATTTTCATACAATGGAATTGCTGGTGGTGAAAATTACATGACTAGCTCATTTAATACCAGAACTGATTCAACTCAAGGCGGAGTCTCAACTTCCTCATTATCCTTAACCGCGTTCTTTGAGGGCTTGTATATGGGAAGTAGCACGATGACGGCAGCGCCATACAATTCAGACAATTTGTTACCGGATACCATAGCAGATACGATAACTGTTGTATTGCATGATGAGGTAACGTTAGATAGTTTGTACGCATGGCGTGGTCCGATAAACACAAGTGGCTTGGCTTTGGCAAGTTTCCCGGGAGCTGTAAATGGCAACGATTATTATATAGCTATCCGTCACCGCAACTCAATAGAGACGTGGAGTGCGGCCGCAGTAAGCTTCGGTTCAAGTACGAGCTATGATTTCAGTACGGCAGCAAGTCAGGCTTATGGAGATAATTTGATTGATGATGGCAGTGGAGTATTTATGGTATATACAGGCGATATCAATCAGGATGGTTCGGTAGACTTTTTGGATTATCCGGATTTAGATCTAGATGCCTTGAATGGAGAATTGGGGTATCGCGTAACGGATTTGAATGGAGATGCGTCGGTAGACTTTTTGGATTATCCAAAAATTGACGTCAATGCCTTGAACGGAATAATCAAATTGCGCCCATAGGAGCTTGGAACAGAAAAAAGAATAAAAAGAAAAAAGAAACAGATATGAAAAAGTTAGTATTAATGCTGATAATGGCGATAGGTATAAGCATAGGAGCTTATAGTCAGACAGCCGAGATGCGCATAGAAAATCAGGAGATAGTCAGCTCGAATACGTTTGAGTTTGATGTTTATATTTACAATGCCGGAGGAAGTGCATGGGAGTTGAAAGCGGGCACAGTATCTATTAATTTCAACCCCACTTTTACAGGGGGTACTTCCCCCACCCTAACAGCCTCTATCCCGGATGCTTCAAGTTCAGATTTGTCCACAGCGAATAAAGCAGGCGCAATTTCCTTTCAAAAGAGTGCCACCTGGGGCGGGAACTATTACAGGAAGGTAATAGGAAGTGCAGGAACAGGCTTAGGTACGACAATTGCATCAGGAGGAAGAGTACGGGTAGCTCGTTTTAGGTTGGTTACAAATGGTAGCTGGGGGAATGCAGCTCCAGATATGACCTGGCATTTGAATGCCACACCTTATGCAGGCTGTAGTTATGACAATGGAGGAGTAGCAGCGATATTGATATCGAATACAGCCAATCCAGGTAATGCTAAGAATCCTGTATACCGCGATGGTTCAGGCTGGAGAAAAGGCAGTGTATCCGGGACAACAGTAAGTTTGGGCAGCTCTGCGCCAACAACAGACGATGATGTTGTGTTATTGAGCTCAGCCAGCGTATCGGGAGCAGTAAGTTGCCGCGGACTTCAAATCCATAGTGGCGGAAGTTTGACGGTAGGAGCGGGTAACTTGTTGACAGTAAAAGGTAACTTAACAAACAATGGAACCTTAACGGGTACAGGCGCAGATTTGGAATTATCGGGAACAGGCTCCATAGCCAACCAAACCGTAGGTGGCAGTGGTAGTATGAGTTTCAGAGATGTAGTAATGGGTACTGGCGGAGTAACATGCACCAAAACATTGGGAGTAGGCTTTACCGTAAACCGCAACTTGCAATTGCAAGGTCCAACAACGTTGGCATCAGCTGGAAACTTACGTTTGACATCAAATGCCTTGACAACAGCACGATTGTTGGAATTACCGGCCGGAGCAAGTGTGACTGGCAATGTAACGGTAGAACGTTATGTTCCGGGTTCAAGCGGACGTAAATACCGCTATTTATCAGCACCGTTCTCAACAGGTCCAACCTTGTCATCAAGCTGGCAGCAACAAATCCACATAACCGGCCCAGGAACAGGCGGAAGCTTGTGTCCAAGCCCAAGTGCAAATAGCAATGGCTTTGATGCAACTCAAACCAATTCACCCAGTATGTTTACATTTAGTGAAACTACTGCTGTGAACACGAATAATGCCGGAAGCAATGGCGGAACAGTATATAACAATGCATGGGTGACAGTACCCAATACAACAGGAACAACCCTACAGGCAGGCAAAGGCTACAAAGTATTTGTACGGGGCAATAAGAGCCAAGGATGTGATTTAGTAAATGGCACCAATCCTGGACCAAACGATGTAACCTTGAGTGGAACAGGAGTATTGGCCCAAGGCGCCTTTACGTTCCCCATCACCTACAGTTCAAGCAATGGCGAGGGCTGGAACTTGTTGGGTAATCCCTATCCATGCCCAATAGACTGGACTGCAGCAGGCTGGACAAAAACAAACATGGAAGATAAGATTTGGATTTTCCGTCCGGCAGGCAATCACTTTGCTACGTACAATGCCTTGGCAGGAGCAGTAAACTTTGGATCGAATATCATTGAATCGGGTAGTGCGTTTTTTGTTCATGCCACAGCTTCAAGCCCGGTATTGACGGCCAATGAGAGTGTAAAGATAGGCAATAGCCCGGCAACCCCATTGTTCAAGACCCAGATAAAGAAGTTGAGCATGACGATGGTAAAACAAGGCGAGGTTCAAGACGAGATACTGGTAGGTATGGCAGCAGAGGCAACGGATGCTAACGATGTGTTTGATGCAGAGAAGATGAGCAATCCTGCCATGAATTTGTATGCAAAATCGAGCGATGGAAAACAACAGGCGATAAATATCTTCAAAGCAGCACAAGCAGAAACGCGTGTACCACTAGGTATAAATAGTACGTATACAGGAGAACATCAATTTACCTTTAGAGGCGAAACGGAGTTTAATGCCTACGATGTATTGTTGGAAGACCGCTATGCGGGTATCATCCAATTGGTAAACGACCGTCCGAGCTACAGTTTTGAGATCAATAGCGACGCTGCCAGCAAAGGAGAAGGCCGTTTTAGTTTGTTGTTTGTAAACCGAGGCGACTTTGATTATCAAAAGCGTTTGAAGTCAATCTACAGCAGTGTAGCAACGAGTTTGAATGCGTATCCAAATCCAAGCCGTGGAGTTGTTCAATTGCAAACATCGAACTTGCAGGGAAGTGTAGCAGATGTGAAGGTCTACAATGCAGTAGGAGCAGAGATACAACGCATGGAGCAAGGAATTGACAAGGGTATCTGTAGTTTCAGTTTAGATTTGAGTGAAGAGGCCTCAGGAGTTTACTTTGTAGAGGTAAGCGACAAACAGGGCAATACCAGAAAAGCAAAAGTTGTAAAGAATACAAATTAAGAATAAGAATCATGCAAGTAAAATACAGAAGAGCACTATTGCTGGTATGCCTACAAGTATCCTTGTCCTTAGCCATCAAAGCACAGGCAGGGATAGCAGAACAGATAGAGGAGGCGATGAATCCATCAGAACAGCAACAAGAGGATGAGGATGACGATTACGACTACAACCAGAACAATACCAATGAGGGCTTGAATGGAAAAAGGTTTGAATCCTCGTTTGGCAATAGCGGCAGCCGGAGTATTGATTACTCCTCAGGCAGCCGTTTTGAGCAACGTGAGTTTTGGTCGGAACGCAACAAGCCTGCTCAAAACTTTGAGCAATACTACAATTTTAACGAGCCTGGTAATCGTCCTTCCAATCAGTTTCAACAAGGTGGTGGTTCTGTGGTGATTGGCGGAGGTACACAACAAGGCATGCAGGGAGGAGGCCAACATGCTCCCGGACAAATGAATATGCCCAGTATCAAAGATCCCTTTCAAAGCAACCCGGGTATTAAAGCTCCAAGAAACATAGATGCTGTTCCGGATAACAATGGCGACCCGAACGACGTTCCTGTTGATGGTGGTGTTCTTGTATTGGGGGCAACTGCTATCTGGTTGGGAAGAAAAAAGTTGATGAATAAAGATTAATTCAACCCTAATCATACTTAACAAAAAAGGCTGCGGGAGAAATCTTGCAGCCTTTTTTGTTAGGGTTATTCATTTCCAATACCATTCTTTCTCAGGTCTTTGTTTCCAATAATCCATACTGACAACTCCCCCACCCGGTTTTTTTAGCTCGCGGTTTACAACCGTCTTAATCGGACTAAAACTGGTATCGGTTACGCCAATGGTAAAGGTCGTTATCCTTGGCTCACTAACTTCTGATTCTGCATCAGTTGCAGGCTTTGCACCCTTTGGTGGTGGGCTAGGTACAACAACCACTTCGTATCCATTGTATTCAAGAATTTGCTTTAAATAGGCAACTCTATCGCTGCTGCATTCCTTCTCTACAATTGCACACTTTTTATCATTTAAATCCTCAAACTGATGATTTCCATTTAATGCCATAACTAAAAAAGATTTGAAAGGTGATTCACAATCCAGTTGCTTAATCCTAAAAAGCAAATGGCCAACATTCCAATGCCTAAGGATATTTTCAAGGGCAAAGCCATTTGGGGTTTTTCTAATTCCTCAATGACTTCATTCATGAACATGTATTTTACAATTTTAAGGTAATAGTAAAGTGAAATAACCATGTTAAGTCCAACCAAAACCACATACCAAACAGAGACGCCTTGAAACCCTGAGCCAATTAGGAAAAACTTACCAAAAAATCCTGCAGTTGGTGGAATGCCTGCTAATGAAAATAAACCCAAAGCAACCGACCATGCAGCAAAGGGGTTCTCTTTGTACAAGCCTTTAAAATTGCTAAGTGAATCTTTTCCGGTTTGTTCCTCAAGCCATTGTGCAACTCCAAAAATGCAAATGCTACTAAACATATAAACCACCAAAAAATACAAAACTGAAACTGCAGCTTTCTCGGAGGGAACCAACATGCCCATTAAAATAAATCCAACCTGAGCAATTGAGCTAAATGCAAGAAATCGCTTGAGACTACTTTGACGTAATGCAAAAATATTTCCGGTGAAAATGGTAAGTAAAATAAGGGCTATCAATACAGTTGGCCAAACTTGTTGAATGGCAGACAAAATTGGAAACAAAACTGTTAAGAATACAAAGGCAATTGAGCTTTTTGAAACAATTGCCAGAAATGCAGTTATTCCCATAGGTGCGCCTTGATAAACATCGGCTGTCCAAAAATGAAAAGGTACGGCACTTAACTTAAATGCAAAGCCACTAAAAATCATTACCATGGCAATTAATGCCAGCGTGCTATTTGCCAAATTAACAGGAATTTCTGCAATGGAAATGGTTCCTGTCAACCCAAAAATTAGTGAGATTCCAAACAACAAAAAACCGGATGAAAATGCCGAACTCAGTATCAATTTTAAACCCGACTCTCCCGACATTTTACTGGTTAGATTGAATGAAGCCATGGCTGCCAAAGGAATAGATGCCATTTCTAATCCAAGATAGAAAATCAACAAATTACCGGTTGAGACCATCAACCCTAAACCACTTAAAACAACAAGGAGTAATATGCTGAATTCAGCGGCATGGTCATGTTTTTTGAGCCAACTCGAGGATTGTATTACAATAAAAAATGTTCCTAAATACAGGAGTCCGCGAATGAAACGATTTAGAGCATTTACATGAATTAAATCTCCAAACTGCGCATTGGGCGCAGGAAATGCAACCAATCCAATTGCCACTAAAACTCCGAGTAGCAGAAGATTTACATACAAACCACCTGAATTTTTTCCGCTGATTTTTAAGCCCAAAATCAACAATATCCAACAAAACAAGAAGGCTTCAACAGGTATAAGTCCAAGAATAGTATTCATCTCAAGGGTTCATTAATAGGGTGAATTGATTCATGATAAGTCGAGCATCTTCCGAAATCAAATTGGTGAACCAAAATGGTACGAGGCCCATGAATAGTATAGCTACAACCAGTACACCAGTACCCAATTTTTCAACGAAACTTGCGGGCTCAAGGCTGATGTGAGACGCCTGGCGGATTGGACCAAAAATAACCTTTCCAATTGCGGAAAGAATATAGATTGCTGTTACCACAATAGATGCAGCTGCTAAAATGGTTGCAACTCTATGGAACGCATCACTATGTTCCCAAGAGCCAACAAATATGGTCATCTCAGACACAAATCCACTAAATCCGGGCAAGCCCAATGAACACAAACCTGCAATTACAAAAACAGCCGAAAGGAACGGAATGGATTTCAACAAACCACCCATTTCTTCCATTTTTCGAGTATGTGTCCGTTGGTAAATCAAACCGATTGCACCAAAGAACAGGGCTGTCATCAATCCATGTGATACCATTTGCATTACCGAGCCTAAAATGGATGCTTTGGTTTGCATACCGATACCCAGTAAAATAAATCCACAATGGCTAATACTGGAATAGGCATTCATGTATTTTAAATCGGTTTGCATGAGTGTGGCAAGGGCCCCATAAACAATGGCAATACTGGATAAGATAATCACATAAGGTGAATAAGCCACGGCAGCATCAGGAAGCAAATAAGTTGCCACCCTTAAACAACCATAAGCACCCAATTTCATGCTAATTCCTGCAAGAAACATAGAACCCGCAGTTGGGGCAGATGAGTGTCCATCCGGAACCCAAGTATGAAACGGAAACAAGGCCGTAAATACGCCAAAACCAATAAACAATAGTGGAAATGCAACAAGTTGGATTTCTCTACCTAGTCTGTTGCTTGCAAGTTCAGTAAGGGAGAAGTTTCCACCTGCTCCATAATAAACAACGAATAACCCTGTAAGCAGCAATGCAGATCCACCCATTAGCATCAGCACCAATTTCATGGCACTCGCAATCTTTTCACCACTTCCCCAAATTCCAATCAATAAAAATTTAGGAACAACAGCCAATTCCAGGAAGAAAAACATAGCGAATAAATCTAGAGAACTGAAAAAGCCGTAAGCACCTGCTGAAAGAAAATTCAGCAAACTGAAAAACAATTTTGCATCATTTCTCACATTCCAGGAGAGCAAGCTTGCAGAGAATACCACCAGGGAGGTCATGATTAACATGGTTACAGAAATTCCATCAAGACCAAGGTCCAAATTGATATTCCATAATGGAAACCAAGAATAATGTGCTGTTAACAAAAATTGGGCGGTTTCCCCTGCTGCTCTAAAATCAGCATACACTTTCCAAATAAGGATGCTTAAGACCAATTGGATAAAACCAGAAATTGCTGCAATCCATCGTGCAGAATTCGCATTAACCAGGTAATTGGCCACAGCCGAACAAAGCGGTACTGCGATTAATAGTGGAATCAGAAAACTCATGATTGAATCATTAACAAGGTTAGTAAAATCAAGGCCAAAATGCCCATCAGGAAGTACAGTACATAGTCTTGAAGTTTTCCATTTTGAATTAACTTCACACGATCTCCCAATCGCAAGGTTTTTTCAGCTCCCATGCGCAAACCGCCGTCCACTAAATTTTTATCAATCCAAGCAGCTGGAGTTGCCAATGCGCGAATGAGTCCAATTTGATAAACAGCTCTCCACAACTCATCAAAATAAAATTTACCTCTGCTCAACTTGTACAAACCCGAAAGCTTTGAAGCCCATTGTTCAGGCAATGAATTCTGTTTGAAATAAAACAGGTAAGCAAGTCCGATACCCAACAAACCAATGCCAACCGGTGCTATGGAAAACATCAAATGCAAATGTGTTTCTTCAGGCAATCCGGTGGAGGTTACATAGGAAGAGAAAGGCACAAATCCTGCAAAAACAGCCGGAATGGCCAGCAAAAGCATAGGAAAATTCAGACCCATTGATTCATGTCCATGTACATCTGAATGCGATTTGTTGTAAAAAACCAGGAAGAATAACCTGAACATATAGAACGCGGTTAATCCCGAGCCAATCAATGCGAAACCATATACCAGAGGTTGCGATTTCCAGGCATTCAACAAAATTTCTTCTTTACTAAAAAACCCTGAAAAAGGCGGAACTCCGGAAATTGCCAAACAACCAATTAGGAATAGCCAATGAACGATTGGCATCTGCTTTCGTAAACCGCCCATATTTTCAACTTCATTGCTATGCACGGCATGAATGATAGCTCCGGCAGCTAAAAACAACAAGGATTTAAAAAAGGCATGTGTAAACAGGTGAAAGAATGAAGCAGTAAATCCGGCTTCAGCACCAGCTTTTCCAGCCACACCCAATGCAAACATCATGTATCCAATTTGCGACAAGGTGGAATAGGCAAGAACGCGTTTGATATCTGTTTGAGAAATTGCAATGATGGCAGCCAATATCGATGACAAAACGCCAATCCAGGTAACAAGCTGCATAACCCCTTCGAACAAGCTGTAAACAGGGAATAATCTTCCTACCAAAAACACCCCGGCTACAACCATGGTTGCAGCGTGAATAAGGGCAGATACTGGAGTTGGACCTTCCATGGCATCGGGCAACCAAATATGCAATGGAAACATAGCCGATTTTCCAGCCGCACCTACAAAAATTAACACCAAGGCCCAAGCTGCTAAACTATGGCTCATCCAAATACCCGAAACTTCTGGATTAAAATTTCCCGATTTGAAATAGTCCAAAATACCTTTGAATTCCATGGTCTGCGTTTCGTAAGAAAGCAGAAGAATTCCTATCAAGAAGCCTAAATCAGCAAAACGGGTAACAATGAATGCTTTTTTGCTCGCAGCAACTGCACTCGGTTTTTGGAAATAAAATCCAATCAACAAGAATGAGGATACACCCACCAATTCCCAGAAGATATACATCTGAAAAATATTGGATGATAATACCAATCCTAGCATAGAACCTGTGAATAGGGAAAGGAATGCATAATACATTTGAAAGCGCTCCTCGCCTTTCATGTAGGTTAAGCTAAACCATTGCACCATCAAGGAAACCGAACAAATAACAACTACCATCAACATGCTGATGGGGTCGGCAACCAAGCCAATGGATATTTTTAGGTTTTCACTGAAATTTAACCAAGGAAAACTGAAAAATTCTTTTAAAACAAAAGCACCTTGAACAGGTTCTGAAAAATAAGAAACCGACAGGTGTAAAGAAAATAGCAAGCTGGCCAAAATGCCGCCAATTCCAAGGAAAGCAGAAAAAATTTCGGGAAGTCGCCTTCCTGCAAGTCCAATAATTCCAAACAACAAGAATGGTATTAAAGGAATCAATATCGCTTCTGTGGCAGGTGTAAACATAATTCTTAAATTAATTGATCTGCGTCCTTCACGTCAATGGATTTGGTTTGACGGTAAACATGAATAATTATCGCAATAGCCAAAGCGGCTTCAGCGGCTGCAATCGTAATGATAAAGAGTGTGAAGAACATGCCATCCAATTTTCCGGGATAGAGGAATTTATTGAACGCCACAAAATTGATATTCGCACTGTTCAGCATCAACTCGGCACTCATCAGCATTGAAATCATATTGCGACGGGTTACAAATCCATACACGCCTGTAAAAAACAAAAATGCAGATAAGATTAGCAAAGGGGTTAATAGTTCCTGATTCATTGGATATTCTCCTTTCCTTCGGGTAATTCTTTTAATTTCACAGCAATTACAATACAGCCAATCATTGCAGCTAGTAGTAGCAATCCAACCATTTCAAAGGGAAGCACATAACCTCCTGCATTTAAACTTAACAAGGCTCTCCCCAACTCTTTTACACCTCCTGTTACCAGATTGTCCGATTGAGTAACAAAATTGTACTCTACTAATCCCAATGCGGTTAACAAGAATCCTGATAATGCTGCCATTCCGGATGCAGCAATTCTCCACCATTCCGATTTACGCATTTCAACTCCTGAATCTTGAGTTAGGAAGATTGAAAAAATTATCAATACCACAATTCCACCTACATAAACGATGATTTGAACGGCGGCAATAAAATCTTGGTCCAGCATGAAATAAATTGCAGCAATTCCAATTAGCGAAAACAACAAATAAATAGCTGATCTGAACAATTGGCTTGCAGTTACTGCCAACAGGGCACTAAATGCAGTAAGGCCTGAAATCAGATAAAATAGTACAGATTGACTTTCCATATTACTCAACTCCCTCCATAAGCTTAGATCCGGGTTTGTTCAGAATTTTCTTCAACAGCTTTTTATCATAAACGCTGTGCTCAAAAGTTTGCCCCATTTTGATGGCATCTGATGGACAAGCTACAATGCATAAATTGCAAAGGGTGCACAAATCGTGATGATAGATAAAGCTATCAATTCGCTTTTTCTTTTTACCATCAGCCAACACCTCTTGCTTGGTAATGATTTTTATGGTGCCGTTAGGACAGGCAATTTCGCAAGCCTGACAGCCGGTGCAGCGATGTTCATTGTCTTCGTTGTGCGGCATAATTACTTCACCACGAAAGCGCTCGGCCATCTTCAACGTGGCACGGTTATCCGGATATTCTTCGGTTTGAATTTCCTTCAAATGGGTGAAGTAATAACCGGTCAGCTTCATCCCTGTAAACAAGGATTGAATGGCCTGAAAAATGGTTTTAAAATAGTCTTTCAGCATGGGATTAAAAATGGAGTCCGTAAATAGCCATGATGGTAACAAGAATGGTATTTACCATACTGATGGGCAACAAATATTTCCATTCCAGATTCAGCAACTGGTCAACGCGCAATCTGGGAAAGGTCCACCTGAACCACATGATGATAAATATGATGAACATGGTTTTACCCATGAACCAGAAAAATCCGGGGATATAATCCATTACCTGATTAAAGGCTGCGAAATTCCCGATATGGAAAGGCATCCAACCGCCTAAAAACACAGTTGCAGCAATGGCAGATACAACAAACAAGTTGATGTATTCAGACAAAAGAAACATCGCAAATTTCATTCCTGAATACTCGGTATGAAAACCAGCAGTGAGCTCTTGTTCGGCTTCTGCAAGGTCGAATGGTGCACGGTTAATTTCAGCTGTAGATGCAATAATGAAAATGACGAAGCTTATCCAAACCGGAAAATGTCCCTTTAACAACCACCAGCCGTTTTGTTGGCTTTGAATTATCTCAGACATTTGAAGGCTGCCGCTCAAAATCACAATTGAAATGAGCGACAAGCCAATTGACAGTTCATAACTTACAATTTGCGCTCCACTGCGCATGGCTCCCAACAAAGAGTATTTGTTATTGCTCGACCAGCCGGCCATTAGTATTCCAATTACGGCCATGCTTGAAACGCTCGACACATAAAGAATCCCAATGGAAGTATCCCAAATTTGAAAATTGGATGAAAATGCCAAGGGTGCAACCACTAAAAACGAAGTGATTACCATTATCATGGGGGCAAGATTAAACAGGAATTTATCGGAGCTATTTGGAGTTAGCCCTTCTTTGAGTAAGAGTTTAATGGTATCGGCAACAATTTGCATGGAGCCTTTTGGACCTACGCGATTTGGACCCAGACGAACCTGCATAAATGCGGCCACTTTGCGCTCCATATAACCTAGGAAAAAACAAAGTAAGACAAGAAAAACTATCAATACTAGGCCCATAATGACCATCTCCAACACCTGAAGTAAAAAGCCTTCACCTATGTTGCTTGCCAGGTATTCATGAAAAGTTCTGGCGAGCGAGGATAAACTAAATTGTAGAAACATTGGTTTCATGATTTAACGGTCTATATCGGGAATAATCAAATCCATGGTTGCCATGATGGCCACGAGATCGCCTATTTTGGCGCCTTTTGCCATGTGCGACATGGCAGACAAATTGGAGAAATTGGGAGAACGGTATTTAACTCGGTAAGGACTCGCAGCCCCATCACTTACAATATATACACCCAATTCACCTCTGGCAGTTTCTACTTTTTGATAGAACTCGCCTTTGGGTAATTTCAACACATTTTTTGTTTTGGCTTGAATCTCTCCTTCGGGAATTGAATCAATCAATTGCTCAATGATGGAAACAGATTGCATCATTTCCTTCATGCGCACCTGATAACGCGCATAACAATCTCCTCCGGTTTCCAGGATTTCATCAAACTGAACCCCCTCATATCCGGAATAGGGATACCATTTGCGCACATCGCATGAAACACCACTTGCCCTGGCACAAGGGCCTGTCATACCAAATGAAACAGCATCTTCGGGTGAAATGTAACCAACCCCTTGGGTGCGTTGTTGGAAAATGATATTTCCACTAAGCAATTCGTGGTATTCAGAAATTTTCTCTTTTACCTGTTTTAATATGGCTTTTGTTTTACGTTGAAAGTCGGGATGCAAATCCATCATCACGCCACCAGGAACCATATAATTTTGTGTTAACCGAGCGCCGCAGGTTTCTTCAATAACTTCTAATATTCCTTCTCTTTCTCGGAATGCATGGAAGAATGGAGTTACTGCGCCCAAATCAAGACCTGTTGAACCCCACCAAAGTTGATGGGAGGACAATCTTGTTAATTCTGCCATGAGTAGGCGAATTACTTTGGCACGTTCAGGAACCTCAACTTCAAGTCCTTGTTCCACACAAAGGGCGCAGGCTAAATTGTTGATATGAGCAGAGAGGTAGTCCATTCTGCTGGTAGCAAAAATGAAATTCCTGTAGCTAAGCGACTCGCTCATTTTTTCTATGGAACGGTGGATATAACCCAGATGTGGTTGAACCCGTAAAATGGTTTCTCCTTGAAGCCATATTTTCAAATGCAGCACCCCGTGAGTAGATGGGTGCTGGGGCCCCATATTGATGACAAATTCGCCGTTCTCGTTTACAATATCTTCTCCTAGTAAATTCATGGCTTTTAAAGTTCAATCATGTTTTCATCCTGGTAATCTTTCCGAAGCGGAAAACCTTCCCAGTTTTCATCCAAAAACAAACGGCGCAAATCGGGGTGATTCAAAAATTTCACCCCAAACAAATCAAACACCTCTCTTTCGTGAAATTCAGCTGTCCGCCACAAACCCGACAAACTCTCAATTTCAGGATTTTCACGATTACTAAGCTTCACTTTCACTACAAGTTCATCACGATTGGCTATTGAACGCAGGTGGTAAACCATCAACAAATGGTCTTTCCAATCAACACAAGTTAAGCAAAACAAGAAATCGTATGGAGGATTAGCCTCCTTTCTGAGGTAAGTTAAGAATGGTAAAAACTCGGTACTATCAACAAACACACCGGGATTACGGGGATTGTCATCAGGAGAAAGGCTTGGGAACTTTCCGTTTAATTCAAGCAATAAGTCTTCCCTGTTCATGGTTCAATCGGTTTTGATTTTCTGAAATACGGCTCTTTTCTGATTTTTTCTTGAAGGCTAATCATTGCATGCAGCAAGGCTTCAGGCCTGGGTGGACATCCGGGCACGTAAACATCCACCGGTATGATGTGATCAACCCCTTTTACAACAGAATAGGTATTGTAAAAAAATGGACCTCCTGAAATGGTACATGCACCCATAGCAATTACATATTTAGGGTCAGCCATTTGATCATAAAGGCGTTTAAGAACGGGTGCCATCTTCATAACAATTGTGCCGGCCACAATAATTAAATCAGCTTGGCGCGGAGTGGCGCGTGCTACTTCAAATCCAAAGCGCGACCAATCGTATTTGGCATCTGCAGCCGACATCATTTCAATCGCGCAGCAACTGGTTCCAAAAACCAAAGGCCATAAGGAATTGGCACGGGCCCAATTTACGGCATCATCGAGAGTGGTAAGCAAAATCCCACCATCGGCGGTGGAATGAACCTCTCCAGGAAATTCCATTTTATTTACATCCATTTCAAGGCTCCTTTCTTCCAGGCGTATAACAATCCCATAAAGAGAACAATCATAAAGATTAATATTTCTACTAAAGCGATTATCCCTGTTTCCTTAACAACAGTTGCCCAGGGATAGAGGAATACCAATTCAACATCAAACACCAAAAAAATCAAGGCAAACAAATAATAGCCAACATTGAATTGAATCCAGGAACTTCCCGTTGTGGGAACTCCGCATTCGTAGGTTTCTCCTTTTTGGGCATTGGTAGATCTTTTTGCCAAAACCCGGGATAGCAGAATTCCGCCACCCGAAAAAATCAACCCGCATAGGGTGAGTAAAAGTATTGCTGAATTACCCATGGTTACAGTTCAAAAGTATTTGCCTCTTTGAGTTTAAAATATGAACAAAATCAGAAAAGGGGATGACATGCATCCCCTTTCTGTTGGCCTGAAGGCTTTATTTAGCGCGACGGAAGAGGTATCTCGTGATGAAAATTCCTCCGCTTGTACTACCATTTGAAGTGTTAGTGCTTGAACCTGTGGTTACTTCAACCAATTCCCATCCTTCATCCGTCCATTCGTTTAATTTATTTACAATAGCAGCATCGTTGTTGGAGATATTTCCAAAATTGATACCCACCATGCTGTAAAAGTTCAACAAATCTTTTTCTACCATTTGTCCGCCTTTGTCTGTTGAAATGATACGTGATCTGCCCAATCCTCCGGGAACAATGGATTCAATGGTTGAAAACTGCTTGTATTCGTAAGAGCCAGGCGCGGAAGCCGGTTTGAAAGCGAGAATAGCTACTACTCCTAAAGCAAAAAATGCACCAAGCACCAAATAGGCAAAATTGTTTTTCATATGTGTTTCTAAATTATGTTAGTCAATAATAAGCCTAAACCGAAACAATTACCCAACATTTTGTACTCAGGGTTGAGATTCTTATTCTTGTTAAAAAATTCATACCATGAAATACCTAAGCGCACTATTTTGCCTGCTCCTACTTTCACAGGTTAGCACCAACGGAAATATTCACAGAGGAGAGAAATTCTCCATTGTAATTGCAGACCCGGTTGAGGTTAATGTGAACGGCGAAACCTTACAGGGTAAAGGTCAAACCATTCCAATGGTAGTTGGTAAAGAAAGTCCTGATGTAATTTTGTATCAGGATCAAAACATGTCTATTGTAGCAGAATATCACCTTTCCATTTATTCCAACCGCAGGTCGGAAACAAAAAATGGCGGCTTGAAACTCGAAGTAGATTATGTATTGAGACATGGTAAAACCAAACGTGTTACTCACCAACAGCATTTGTTTCTTCAAACCAGCAATAGGACTTTTAAAGAAAACGTGAAGTTCTCTGTTGCAAAAGGTGTAAAACCATTAAACATTAACCTAACGTATCAAGCATCTTTGGGCGAATAAATATGGCCATCCCTTTTGACCTTCTGGGTCCTGATGGTGGCCCAATTTATGCCGAAACCAACTTCAACAACTTTGTTGTTGAGCCGTTCAATGCCGGATCTGCGGTTTTGTTTTTGGGTATAAGCTGCTATTGGATTTGGAAGCTATGGCATACTAAACTTCAATTTGGGTTCGTATTTTTTGCAAGCTGCCTTATGCTTATTGGCGGTTTAGGAGGAAGTTTATACCACGGTTTTCGCTGGTCGAAATGGTTTTTGTTGATGGACTGGTTGCCCATTACCATCCTGTGTATTTTGGCTTCTGTATATTTTTTAAATAAGCTATTTCATCAGTTGTATTATGCCCTTTTTGCTATGGGCACTGCTTTGCTTATTCAATGGTTAATTTGGGAGTATGCCGGTAAGCACGATGGTCATCATCATACCACACTTAATTATGCCTTATTGGCAATTAGTATTTTATTACCAGTAATTTATTACTTAAGGAAGAACCACTTTCGGAATGGCAAATGGGTAGCTTATGCCTTAATCAGTTTTTTACTTGCGCTCTGTTTTCGACTTATTGATGCCTATGAGTTCTTGCCTTTTGGAACGCATTTCCTTTGGCATATTGGAGGGGCTATTGCAAGCCACAGCATGCTGCAATTTATGTACCTTGAAAACGACCTTTTTGTTTCAACTCAAAATTTGAAATCATGAAAAACAGCCTATTGGTATTGCTTTTGATTTTTGGAATTACTTCATGTCAGCAAAAAGAAACAACGACTCAAGAAATTCCGGCAGAGAAAAAAATTGAATTGGTGGAGCTTTCTACCAATTTTGGGACAATGACCTTTTACCTGTATGAGAACACTCCCCTACACAAGGCTAATTTTTTAAAATTAAGCAAGGAAAAATTCTTTGATAGCACCACATTTCATCGTCTGGTAAACAACTTCGTCATTCAGGGAGGCGACCCAAACAGCAAAGACAGTATACCTGAAAATGATGGCAATGGAGGACCCGGTTATACGATTCCAATTGAATTGAACGATTCCATCAAACATATTCGTGGTGCAATTGGCGCTGCACGTATGGGCGATGCTGAAAATCCCTTAAAAGCTTCAAATGGCTCGCAGTTTTACATTTGCCTGAGCACCAATCAAACCCAACACTTGAACGCCAATTACACCGTTTTTGGCTTTGTCATAAAAGGAATGGATGTTGCTGATAAAATTGTAGTTCAATCCAAAAACAGTGCAGGCAGGCCATTGAAGCCCATCCGCATGTGGACCAGAATTGTAGAAAAAACAGCCAAGGAGATTGAACAGGAATACAATTACGTACCTAAGTTTTAGAATAGTATTTTTTCAAGTTAACATCTACTTAGCTTTCCTTTTGCTGAATGAACATTTCAATCAGCACCTGCGGAACTACTCCAATCAGGTAAGCCGCAATATCCGACCATAGGAACGAGCTTCCCAGCACAAATCCCAAACCGGGAATGCTTCTCAACCCATCCATGAATGGATTATGAAACAATTGGCTGCATTCGATGGCCACATTGAATGCTATTGAAGTAATTACAGCCATAGTGAGTGTTGATTTTTGAAGCAGCAATCGAGCCAAAGCGGTTGTCATAACTCCCCACAAAATATCACCAAATGATGGATGAATAAAATCAATGGGAAACCAACCTGATTTACGCAAAAGCAATCCTAAACAGGTGCTAGAAATAAACAGAATTAAACTCAGGCGATGAATCATGATTTTTATTCGAGTTTACAGTTTTTCAATCAGGAATGACCTCTGTCATGGAAAAATGAATTAAGTAAGTATTTCTTGAGCCAAATTTTCTAACCATGATAATCAAACCCTATCTAACGTTTTATGGCAATGCTGAAGAAGCCATGAACTTTTACATTGCAGTTTTTGGCGCAGAAATGGTAGCACTTAGTCGTTATGAAGGCTCTCCTATGGACATGCCCGAGGAGTATGGAAACAAAATTCTGCATGCCGAAATTCGGGTAGCCGAGCAATCCATTTTGCTCTGTGATGCCATGCCGGGCTCTGAAGCAACTAATGGTTCAAGAATTTCATTAAGCATAGACTATCCTCAAATTATGGAAATGGAAAGCTTATTCAAACGCCTTGGAGAAGGTGGAACTATTCAAATGCCATTGCAAGACACATTCTGGGGCGCACGTTTTGGTATGCTAACCGATAAGTTCGGAATCTCTTGGATGCTTAATTGTGATTTGAATTAATCAAAATACATTAAGAAAAGGCAGCGAGTTGAGCTGCCTTTTCTTTTAATATCCGGGATAGAATGCATCTTCAAAATGGGCTATTTCCATTTTGTTTTGTTGGTAGTGAATTGTGACAATATCAAAGCGTGCAGGGAGGACCAATTTGTTGTTTTTAAGGAAAACCTCAATCCCCATGGCGAGCGTTTTTTGTTGATTTTTACTCACCGCTCGCTCGGGTTCATACAAGGCGTTGTACCTGGTTTTCACCTCAACCGCAACCACCGTTTGTTTGTCTTTCATGATTAAATCAATCTCTGCTCGTCCCGCGCGGTAATTGCGTTCCAGCAGTTCATAGCCTTTTTTCTGAAGGAAGTTTAAGGCAATTTCCTCTCCCTTTTTCCCAACTTCTTTGGTAGATGTTTCTTGTTTCATTTCAATGAGCTTTTGCTCACTGAATATACTCCCGCAATGGTTAACACCAAAGCTAGCACGGTAAACAAGTCCATGGGTTCTTTCAACCAAAGCCAACCTAAAATAATTCCAACCGCGGTATTTATATACGCATAGGTTGAGACCACATTTGCCGGTAGTTTTTTCAACACATACATGTACGAACCAAAAGCAATCCAACTTCCAAAAACCACCAAATAGGCCAAGGCCATCCAGGCTTTGGGTTCAGCATGCACCGGAAAATGTTCACCCATTGCCAATGAAACAAAACTCAGTACAATTCCACCTGTCAACATTTGAATGCCAGAGCCAAGCAAGGGATGTGTTTGGGTTGAATTGTTCTTAGAAAAAACAGTTCCTAATGCCCATAAAATATTACTTAGCACAATGGCAATAACACCTGGAATAAAATGCTCGCCTTCAAACAAGTAAAGTCTGTTTCTAAAAATTAGTACTTGTCCGGCAAGGCAAATTGTAAAACCTAACAGGGTTAGAGGAGTAATACGCTCTTTTGAGCCAAGCAAAAGATTAATTAAAACAATCCAAACTGGAGTTAATGCGCAAATCAAGCTGGTTAATCCACTATCTACATATTGCATGCCCCACGTGATAATTCCATTCCCACCGGCAAGCATCAGAATGCCATTGAATGCAAATCCTTTGAGTGCTTTCATATCAGGGATACTATACCCGCGCAAAAGAAAATAGCCAAGCAAGCAAATACCCGCTACTCCCTGACGAAGAGCCGCCATTAAAAATGGAGGTATACTAACCACGCCAATTCGGGTGGCCAGGTAAGTTGTTCCCCAAAAGAATGAAACAGCGGCAAATGCCAACCAGGATTTGTATTTATCCGACATGAAGTTCGTTCAATAAAGCATTAAAATAAACAGGTGCTTTTGCTAGCCTGCTTCCGTACCACGAAAACAATTCGCCATCTACCAATATCATTTTTGCCTTCAAGCCTGAACTTCTTAACTCTTCCAGGTGCTTCTCTTTAAAAGGAAAGGGTTCTGATGAACATAAAATGAAATCAGGATTCAAATGATTCAATTCCTTAATCGTGGTTTCGGGATACCGCCCCTGGGTGAATTCAAACACATTCTCAAAACCACAGGACTGTAACATGGCATCAATAAAAGTATCTTTACCTGCCGCCATTAATGGCGATTTCCAAATGAGATAAGCTACCTTTTGCTTTGTGAATTTTGAATTCAATGAATTAAACGAAGTTTGAATTTGATGGTTTAGGTCTAAAGCTTCTTGAAGCTTTCCGGTTAGCAAGCCCACTTGGGAAATCATTTCATAACTGTCAGCCAAGTTTTTAATATCGCTGATATACACCGTGAACTCTTGCTCCAACTGTTCAATTTGCTCCTTCACATTTTCTTCTTTGTTGGCCAGAATCAAATCAGGTTTGAGGGAGCGAATAACATCTAGCTTTACCGTTTTTGTTCCACCAACACGAGGCTTAGATTGATGCGCCCAATTCGGATGAATACAAAACAAGGTTTGTCCGACAACTTCTCCATTCAAGCCCAAATCGTACAACAATTCTGTTTGAGAAGGGACCAGTGAAACTATCCTTTTTGCCGGTCCGTTCAGCTGAACAATTCTTCCAACCTGATCTGTAATGCGTAGTGGTGATGCCATGAATTGGCTTCAAAAATGCAGAATTATTGCCGAATTGCCCCAATCTTTCATCCGAAAAGCATTCCCAATCCCAATGGAATTTCGCCCAAAGCCTAGTATATTTGGTGCCGAAAAATAACGGACTATGGGAAGGATATTTGAAAAGCGCAAGCATAAAATGTTTGCTCGGTACGCCAAAATGAGCCAGGCGTTTACCAAATTCGGTAAAGAAATTCATATTGCTGTTAAAGCAGGTGGTACCGACCCTGAATCGAACTCAAGATTAAGGGCGATCATTGCCAACGCCAAAGCGGCGAACATGCCAAAGGCAAATATTGATGCCGCCATTAACAGAGCAAGCAGCAAAGACCAAAAAGACCTTGAAGAAATCACGTATGAGGGAAAAGGTCCACACGGAGTTGCTGTAATGATTGAAACCGCTACCGATAACCC
>JAKLJI010000022.1 GCA_023151275.1 Bacteroidia bacterium
ACCGGGATACCATTTAAAGTAGCCAAACGGGTCAAAGGAATCATGGTTGTATCACCATGACCACCAATTACTGTTCCGTGAATATCAGCAGTTGGGGCATTAAGCGCTAAACCCAAATAACCTTTGAAGCGGGCGCTATCCAACAAACCACCCATACCAATAACACGGTTCATTGGAAGTCCTGTAGCTTTAAGCGCCAGGTAAGTCATTGTATCCATAGGGTTTGAAACCACTACGATAATGGCATTTGGAGAATGCTTCAATACATTTTCAGCAACCTGTTTTACGATTGTTGCATTGGTACCAATAAGTTCCTCGCGGGTCATGCCCGGTTTGCGCGGAATACCTGAAGTAATAACAACAACATCCGAATTAGCGGTTTTGCTGTAATCGTTCGTGGTTCCACTGATACGTGTTTTGATGCCCAACAAAGAAGTTGTCTGATAAATGTCGAGCGCTTTGCCTTCAGCAAAACCTTCTTTCACGTCAAGCAACACTACTTCATCGGCCAGTTCACGGTACGCAATAACATCGGCTGTTGTAGCTCCTACTGCTCCGGCTCCGATAACTGAAACTTTGGTCATTTGTTTATAATTTTAGTTGAGTTGATAATGAGATAAATCGCCGGCGAAAATAACAACTCGAAGGCGAATCAAACAATGATTTGACTCATCCCCTCCATCAAAATAGCTAAATGACAGAATTTCAACAATTTGCCAAACGGTGGCATTTCCATTGCCTTCTGGCGCTTATCCCAACCTTTTTGCTACTTTTGCTGACTTTTAACAAAAGCAAAATTTCCGTATGTCGGTTAGTGTTCAGGATTTAGTAAAAATTTACGGTACGCAAAAAGCATTGGGAGGAATCAGCTTTGAGGCCAAACCCGGTGAAATTCTCGGCTTTCTTGGACCAAATGGTGCAGGGAAATCAACCACCATGAAAATCCTTACCGGATTTATTCCTCAAAGTTCAGGTTCGGCCATGGTTTGCGGAATGGAGGTTTCCCAGAATTTAAAAGCTGTACGGGCTAAAATTGGATATTTGCCAGAATTAAATCCTCTTTACACGGATATGTATATCCGGGAATACCTCCTGTTTGCAGCTGCTACAATGGGAATTCAGGGAAAAGAAGGCAAACAACGGGTTGAAGAAATGATGGAAAAAACCGGTCTCAACAAGGAAGGTCACAAACAAATTTCTCAACTTTCAAAAGGATATAAACAACGCGTAGGACTAGCTTCTGCTTTACTCCACAAACCTGAAGTATTAATCTTGGATGAACCTACCTCCGGCCTTGACCCCAACCAGGTTATTGAAATAAGGCAATTGATTCGTGAGGTTGGAAAAGATAAAACAGTTATCTTCTCCACCCATATTATGCAGGAAGTTGAAGCCCTTTGCTCGCGTGTGGTTATCATCAACAAAGGAGTTTTGGTTGCAAACGATTCGGTAGATAAACTCAAGCAATCCCTAGATGCCGTTCATGAAATTCGCGTTGAATTCAAATCGCCAATGCCTCTTGAAAAACTAAAATCACTTCCTCATGTGCTGGAAGTACAGGTGCAAAGTCCAGGATATACAATCACTGCCAAAGAAGACATTCGCGAACAGTTATCTCAACTGGCCTCCAATGAAAACAACCTGGTTTTAAGCATGAGTAGAACCCGTGTTTCACTAGAATCTGTATTCCAAAATCTGACTAAATAATATGCTCGTTATCGTTCAGAAAGAAGTTAGGGCCTTTCTAAGCAGCCTTATCGCCTATGTGGTAATGTTGGTTTTCCTGCTGGCCACCGGACTTTTCACTTGGGTATTACCCGACATTAATGTTTTCGACATGGGCTATTCCAACCTCGACCCACTTTTTCAAATGGCTCCCTGGTTATTCATTTTTCTGATCTCAGCTATTACCATGCGTAGTTTTAGCGAAGAGAAAAAATCAGGTACCATAGAAATCCTCACCACCAGGCCATTTACCGATATGGAAATCATTATGGGCAAGTACGTTGCAGGCCTCATTTTGGTAGCCTTTACGCTGATCCCTACCTTGATTTATGTTTATACCATTCATCACCTGGGAGCACCTGCCGGAAATGCAGATACAGGAGCAATTGCAGGTTCATACCTGGGTTTATTCTTCTTGAGTTCATGCTTTGTGGCAATTGGTTTATTTGCTTCCCTTATTAGCGACAATCAAATTGTATCTTTTGTTGTAAGCCTTTTCCTCTGCTATCTTTTTTACAATTTGTTTGATTTGATTGCCGACTTCAAACTTCTGGGCTCATTGGATTCAGTGGTTTCGGCATTGGGTATTAACAGCCACTATTTATCTATTTCACGAGGTGTAATTGACTCACGTGATTTACTCTATTTTTTAGGATTTGATATAGTTTTTCTTTTTGCATGTAAGCTGATTTTCGGCAGTAGAAAATGGTAAGGAAGATGGAAGCAAAAAAGAACACAAAACGCAGTTTAAAATTCCAGTCCTTGCTGGAGTTCGTGCTTGTTTTAGTATTGGTTTTTCTGGTAAATATCCTTCTCTCCGGCTGGTTTTTCCGGATTGATTTATCAAAAGAAAAACGATACAGCCTTTCTGAATCAAGTAAAAAACTAGCATCACGGATAAGCTCTCCTTTGTACATCAAGGTGTATTTGGAAGGTGAATTCCCGGCAGGTTTTAGACGACTTGGAAGATCAGTAAAAGAAATTCTGGATGAATACAGGGTGTACTCCAACAACCAGATTCAATATGAGTTTATTGATCCTTTTGAAAATGCGGATGCCAAGAAAACTTCGGATATCATTGAAGAATTGGGAAGCAAAGGTCTACAGCCTACAAATGTTCAGATAAAAAAAGAGGATGAATTCGCTCAAAAAATCCTGATTCCCGGTGCAATAGCCTACTTCAAAGGCAGGGAAATACCAATGAATTTTCTCAAAAGTCAGTTTGGTGAAAATCCCGAAGAAGTAATAAACAGCTCCATTGAATTGCTTGAGTACGAAGTGAGCAATATGCTTAGAAAAGCATTGGTTGAAAAGACTCGCAAAATTGCCATTATTGAAGACCATGGCGAGCTGGGGCGTTGGGATATGGCAGAGGCACAGGCGATGCTGGATGAATATTATAAAGTTGACCGGCTTCCTCTAAGTCTACAAGTACCTGAAAAATTGAATGAATATGCAGGCATAATAATAGCCAAGCCTACCAAAGAGATTCCTGAATTTGATAAATTCAAAATCGACCAATACATCATGAATGGGGGTAAGGTGATTTGGTTGGTTGAATCTCAATTGGCCGATATGGATAGCCTTCGGACCGAGAATTTATTTGTGAGCACCTCCTACCCATTGCACATTGAGGACATGCTTTTCAGGTATGGCGTGCGCATCAATCCAAACATAGTCCAGGATTTGCAGAGCTCTGCCATTCCTGTATTGAGTGGAATGCGTGATGGAGTACCTCAACAAAAACTCCTGCAATGGCCATTTTATCCGGTTGCCGCCCCCCTTATTGAGCACCCTATAGTGAAAGGAATAGAACCTGTTTGGTTCCAGTTCGCTGCAGCAATTGATACCATTCCCAATCCTCAAATCAAGAAAACAGTTCTTCTTCAAACCTCTCCTTATTCTCGTGTTCTAACTGCTCCGGTTCGCGTTGATTTGAATATTTCGCGATTAGACCTTCAACCCGAAATGTTTGTTCGAAAAAGCAAAGGAAACTTTCCATTGGCCGTTTTACTGGAAGGGAAATTCAGCTCTGTATTTCAATACCGCTTTGACGCACAACGCAACCCTGAAATTAAGTTCAAAGACCATATCGATAATGGCCAAATGATTGTAATTTCTGATGGTGACGTAATCCGCAACCAGGTAAAAAAATCAACAGGAGAAGTCTTCCCATTGGGCTACGACCGGTACACCAATGAACAATTTGGAAATAAAAAATTCATTCAAAACTGTGTAGATTACCTTTGCGACGATAGTGGCATCATTGAGGTAAGGGCAAAAGAAATTTCATTACGCATGTTGGACAAAGCCAAAATCAAGAAAGAAAAACAGTTTTGGATTGCTATCAACATTGGTCTTCCTACTTTATTAATTCTGCTGTTTGGTTTCACTAATCAGCAACTTAGAAAAAGAAAATACACGCGCGCATGAGCACAAAAAGGATTATCATTTTAAGCATATTGGTTATTGGATTGGCATTAGCCTTGTACTTCTTCCAAAAGCCATGGAACACTTCATCTATCAAGGGAAACGAGGTGTCTGTAAAAGACACTTCACGCATCAACAAGTTGTTTTTAGCCAATAAAAATGGCATTAAAATTTTACTCGAAAAACAGAGCGATGGAAGCTGGAAATGCAATAATAAATTCAAAGTAGACCCTCCAAAAATTAATCTGCTTCTTGCAACTTTACACGATATGCAATTGCAGCATCCCATTGATCCTGCTGCCAGAAATACAGCAATTACAGATTTGGCAATCCGTGGAAGGAAACTTGAAATTTATATGGATAATGAGCTGGAAAGAACAATTTACATCGGCTCTGAAACACCTGAGAAAACTGGCACCTATTTTATGAATGAGGCTACTAAAGAGCCCTTAGCTATTCATATCCCGGGATTTGTGGGATATTTAACTCCGCGGTTTATTATGGATGAAATTGCATGGAAAGACAAACTTGTTTTCAACGAAGACCCAAAAAACTTAGACCAGTTAAAGGTAACTTATCCCGATAATCCCAAAGCTTCATTTGTTATTCATAGCAATCAGTTGTTTGATGCAGATGGTGCTCAATTGCCATTCGATCCGTTAAAATTAAAAACCTATTTGCACTCTTTTCAAAACCTTTATCTGGAAGGATACCTAAGCTTCGCAACAACTGCACAGGCCGACTCCATTAGCAAAACTGTTCCCTTTGTGAGTATTGAATGGCAGAACAAAGACGAGCGTCATATTCGTCTCGACTTGTTCAGAAAAAAGGTGGGTAAACGCACCAAATTGCAACTAACCGAACAAGACGAAGGCCTTGAATTTGATTCTGAAACTTATTTTGCCATTGTGAACAATCAGCCGGAATTAGCCAGCGTGCAGCAGTACAATTTTGGAAAAATCCTGATTAAAGCGGATCAGCTTCGATAGCCCGGCCTTGGCTGTTTAGTTGAGTCAATCTCCTAAGCAATACACCTGCTTTTTGCTTGATTTCAAAGCCTTAAGCAGCAGAAGTTAGGGAAAAGAATGCCATTCCCCTATTTTTGAAAACCATGGAAAATTTTCCTGTTATCATTCTTGGCTCTGTTCTGTTTTCTGCATTTTTCGCCGGAATGGAAATCGCATTTATTTCAGCCAATAAACTTCTTATTGAACTTAAGAGTAAGCAAGGAAGTTTATATGCACGAATCTTATCTCCATTTGTAGCCAACCCTTCCAGATTTATTAGCACCACACTGGTTGGTAATAATATTGGTTTGGTAGTTTATGGAATTTACATGGCCAGAGTACTTAATCCTGTATTGATTTCCTGGTGGCCGGGATTTGAAGAAAGTAAATTGCTGCTACTGGTTAGTCAAACGCTAATTTCAACTCTGATTGTTTTAGTTACTGCTGAATTTATTCCCAAGGTGCTGTTTCGGATAAATCCCGATTCACTTTTAAAAGCACTTGCCGTTCCATTCTTGTTATTTTATTACTTATTCTGGCCCATTGTACATTTCATCAACTGGCTTGCTCATGTTATTTTGAACAAGCTCTTAAAAATGGAATTCAGTGAATCTAGTCCAGCCTTTTCAAAACTCGATTTGGACGAGTATATCTCACAAGTGAATGAAGACGACCTCAACGAAGATGCAGAGGTAGATACAGAGATGTTTAAAAATGCATTGGACTTCTCTGAAGTGCAAGTTCGTGATTGTATGACACCACGTACTGAATTGGTTAGTATTAACCAGGATGCGAGCATTGATGAACTGTATCAAAAATTCAAAGAAACCGGACTTTCAAAAATACTTGTATACGAAAAAGACCCAGACCAGATTATTGGTTATGTGCATCAAAAGGAAATGTTCAAAAAGCCTTTAAGCCTCCGCAATCTTGTTATCCCTATTGAAATTGCAACAGAAACTATGGCCGTTATGGATCTCCTGAATAAGTTCTCAAAATCGAGAAAAAGTCTTGCCCTGGTTGTGGACGAACTGGGAGGAACTGCCGGAATTGTTACGATTGAAGACATCATGGAGGAGGTTTTTGGAGAGATTGAAGATGAGCACGATGTTGAAGATTTAACCGAGGAGAAACTAGCCGAAAATCAATTCCGCTTAAATGCCCGGTTGGAGGTAAATTACCTCAACGAAAAATACAACCTGGACATTCCGGAGGGAGATTATTCAACATTAGGGGGCTTCATTCTTGCCTACCACGAGAGTTTACCCCAAGCAGGAGAAGTAATTGAAATTCCTCCATTTACCTTCTTAATTGAGTCGGTTTCAATTGCAAGAATCAATGTATTGTTACTTACTCTAAATAAAGTACAAGACTAGGTTTACTTTTAAACCCCGGCGGTCAATCACAATCCCATCCTATCAATTGAACATGAACAAATCTCTGTTGCCCGTTTTTCCAGGTTCACGATTCCGCTTTTTCTCAATCAATAAAATATCACTTTCTGCATGAAAGGGAAAAGTGCTCACAAGCAAATCTTTCTTAGGTGTAAAAAACATACGTAGCTTTTCAAACTGGTTCAATCCTGAAAGATTACCTGAATCAAATCGAATCATTAGTTTTCCATGTTCCAGCCGATTTAACAACTCTTCTGCCATTTCAAAATCAGCGATTCGATAAGAATGAACCAAAATTAAAGTGTACCTATTCGCAGGTATCAGGTCTCCGGGTTGAATCGAATACCTCCGGAATATTCCTGCAAGTTGTTTTAGATTCCAGCTATCAGTTTCTACAACATCCATTGGAAATTGCTTCCTGCTGCT
The DNA here is from genome assembly GCA_023151275.1 of Bacteroidia bacterium. Lineage (GTDB taxonomy): Bacteria > Bacteroidota > Bacteroidia > UKL13-3 > UKL13-3 > CAISCU01. Next base: position 6,983 of record JAKLJI010000022.1, read on the forward strand.
TTGTCTGTAATCAATTACAGGACTTAACATATCAGCTCCACAAACTAAAACACGCTGTAAATCTTCAGATTCAACATACCTTTCCATCAAATCAGCATACACCTTTCTTTCCAATTTCACCAAAGAAAAAGAGGGTCTTGAAACCAGGCTAAATCTTCCCTTTCGTAAAAATAAGTATCGATTCAACATGGGGTTTCTTCGGATGGGCGAAAAACCCCGTAGAAGCGCGAGAATATTAACTAAATAGACCAATTCTAAATTAATTTTTTGATGCACAACATATAGATACAGGCGGTAATTTCGAGCAACGAAATAAACCATATACCTCTATGAAAAGAAAAGATTTTTTGAAATCAATCGCTTTTACAGCCGCTTCAAGTAGTATTTTCCTGGCAGCATGCGGAGGTGAAACCAAAACTGAAGAAAAACCAGCAGAATCTGCTGCACCTGCTACAGAATCAACTCCTGCTCCTACAACAGAAACTCCAGCTGCAACAGCGTCTGCTGATTGCAATGATTTAAGTGGTCTTTCTGAAGCAGATATCAAGCAGCGTGAATCGGTTCAGTATGTTGTTAAATCTACCGAAGCCGACAAAAATTGTTCAAATTGCCGCTTCTTCCAACCTGGTGATCCTTGTGGAGCTTGCCAATTGTTTAAAGGTCCTATTGCATCAGAAGGCTACTGCAAAAGCTGGTTCAAAAAAGACGCTTAGTTTCTGGTTTAAACCAATAAAAAAGGCAACCCGAGGGTTGCCTTTTTTATTGGAATACAATTAATTACTTCTTCTTTTTTGGAGCTACATAATCTGGCATGGCTTTGATTTCAGCCTGCAATGCTTCGTTGTGACGAATATAGGCTTCATCGTTATCCGCTTTCGCCAATTCAAGCGATTTTGCTGATGACTCCATAGCACCGGCATAATCTTTCAGACCTTTCTGGATTTTGGCTTTCAACAACCATACCCAATAGGCTTTAGGGTTTGCTTCCAAACTCTTGTTAATCCAAGCAAGCGCTTGCTTCAAATCTTTACCATTTTCATAATAATAATTTGCAGCTCCGTAGTATGGACGTGTGTCTTTTGCCATTACGGTTTCAATCTGCTTCATCAAACGCTCATCATAGCTGGCCGCAATCTCAACTGCAACTGCTGTCTGCTCCCATTTGATTATCAAACGGCACTCTGCTGGACGAATATTGCTCAGTTCAATGGTAAAGGTTTCAACATAATCTTTCAAACTGGTAGGTTTAACCGAAACACGAGCAACATCATTCTCTTTTTTGTAAGCATCCGGACTGGTAACATCCAAATCTTTGCTAAGAATTACTGTCCATTCTGTCTCAGTTGGTATGCTAAGCAACCCATATTTTCCAGCCTTAACTGCTGTACCACCAAAATTCACATCTTCATAAAACTGAATGGTTGTGGCACCATTGGCACCGGTTCTCCATACTTTTCCAAAGGGAACTACATTGCCAAAAACCTTACGTCCTTTTGCACTTGGACGAGAATAACTCCACTCAATTTTTGAGGTAGCAAACGCTTGAGTGTTGGTGGCCAATGGACTAGGCTGAGGAAATGGAATGCTTTGCGCTTCGGCTGCAAGCAATCCCAAGGAAAGAATACCACTTAATAATAACTTACGCATATTCATTTAATTTGGGTTTGAGCTGCAATTTGCGTCATCGGCAGCAAAAAATCCCGATGGATGACAATTTTTTAACAGTCCGAAAACTCTTTTCAACTTTTTTGATTAAGCAGGATTGCTGAATTCAATGCATTTTTCCTAAATCCACCACAGGATGTAACAAAAATAAGCCTACATGCGTCTAAGCATCCAATCGAACAACGCATGAAAGCATTTATCAAAAAATCCTATGGGGGACCAGAAGTCCTAAAGCTGGAAGAAACCCAACTCCCAACCTTGCAGCCAAATGAAATCAAAGTACGTATAAATGCCAATTCTGTTAATCCAGCTGACTGGCATATCCTTCGAGGAAAGCCTTATTTCTCGCGACTCATCTATGGTTTGTTTAAGCCCAAATACCCCATTCCAGGAGCTGATTTCGCCGGAATAGTTGAAGAAACCGGAAGCGCTTGCAAACGATTCAAAACTGGTGACAATGTAATTGGAGCCAACCTGCTTGGAGGTGCTTTTGCCGAGTACATCCATGTTGACGAAAACAACTGCACCCTTGTGCCTGATGGTCTTTCCCTCACAGAATTGGCTTGCCTTCCCATTGCGGGTTTAACAGCTTTTCAAGCTACCCATACCTATGGGAACATCCAGGAAGGTGAGCGTGTACTCATCAATGGCTCATCAGGCGGAGTTGGACATTTCTGCGTTCAATTGGCCAAAAATAGAGGAGCATCTGTAACAGCAATTTGTTCTTCTAAAAACAAACACTTTGTTGAATCGCTTGGGGCAGATGAAGTTCTGGCCTACGATAAAACCAATATTCATGCACATGCCGGAAAATATGATTTAATAATCGATACCCACGGCAACCTTAATTTTTCAGACTTCAGGAGAATGGGAAAACGCGGCGTGCTTACCGGCTTTACCGGTGTAAGCCATCTAATGGCGGTAATCCTTCAAAGTAAATTAAAAGGATTCCCTATTGCTCAGTTTACAGCAGAAATAAATGCATCAGACCTGGCAAGCCTTGCATTACAATGCAGCAAGGGTCAATTGAAAGTTCACCTGGAGAAAGTTTATTCATTTGATGAAATTCCCAATGCAATTGAACGTCTGGAGCAAATGCATACCCGAGGAAAGCTCGCAATTGCTTGGTAAATTCGGCAAACACATCCATTCTAAATTGCCCAAGCTTAAAAAACAAACCACCTGTTTTTTAAGGCCATATTCACGGCTTGAACTTTATTGTTCACCCTTAATTTTTTATAGATTTTGGTGATATGCGTTCGCACAGTTAACGGGCTAATAAAGAGTTTCTCGGCTACGGCTTTATAATCCAATCCATCAACCAAACCCTTTAGAATTTCAAGCTCACGGTCACTCAATCCCGAATCGGTTTTGCTACCATCAACAAACTTACCCTGCACCATAATTTGCAAGGCTTTTCTGGCAATTCGAGGACTCATGGGAGCTCCTCCCGAAACCATAATCTCTTGAATTGCGCTCACTATTCTATCCGCACTTTCATCTTTCAACAAATAGCCTACGGCACCCGCACGAATGGCGTCAAAGATTTTCTCATCATCATCGAAAACCGTAAGCATTACAAACTTGGTGTTAGGGTACAATTCAGATGCACTATCTACTGCTTTTATTCCATCCAATACCGGCATATCAATGTCCATCAATACCACATCAACCCGTTCTTTGTTCTCAGCCATCTTATCCAAAAACTCTTCTCCATTGGCCGCCATAAACACCACCTTCACACCACTAAAGAAAGTTAGCCGCTCTTTCAAGGAGGTGCGATTGGGCTGTTTATCATCAACAATAACAAGATTAATTTCTTCTATCATAGCTTAGGCAAATTGGACGAAAGCTGCACGAAATCCTATACCGCATATGCATTAATTCCGACCTGAGATTATTTACAAAAGGCAAAAAAAAGTTAGCCAAATTGGATGAACTTGCAAAAACAAAGATTTCAGAATAATGCCAGCAAAAGAAAAGGCTGCCAATCTTGCCCTGTTAAGCTTTAATAATCAGGCTTACCTGCGTACCTTCACCCGGATTAGATTCAATCAGCAACTCTGCCCCCATTTCAGATGCACGTGACTGCATATTTTTCAATCCATAATGCCCCTTGCTCTGCCCTTCCTTCCAATCAAACCCATCGCCATTGTCCACAATGCGAATCTGAAAAAGCAATTGATTATTGCTTATAAACTCAATTCTCAACTTCGTTGCATTGGAATGCCTAAGGGCATTGCTAAATGCTTCCTGAGCAATACGAAAAGCATTTAGGGCCAATGCAGGAGATAGCGATCTTGATTCGCTAAAGTCTTCGTAAAACTCAACCCCAACAGCAGCATTAAATTCAAGCAGTTTCAGAGTAAACTGTTTAAACCTATCGGAAAAATCATCCACCGATAAACTGGAATTACTGATTGCCCAAATGGTTTGCCTTAAGGTAAGAATAGCATTTCTACCCGCTTCACTCAATGCTTCCAATCGTTTCCGTTCCTCAGCTTGATCGAGCTGGTCCGGATGATTCAACATCCAATCTACATTGGTAATCAAATAGCTTAACTGGGCGCCTACATTGTCGTGTAAATCGCGTGAAATACGCAAGCGCTCTGCCTCGAGGTTTCGTTGAACTTCATAGGCTCGTTCAAGTTTTCTACGTTGAAACCTCAGGAAAACATACATCGCCAATCCTATTAAACCTACTCCCAAAAGAACACATAAACCATAAAACCAACTTGTTTCCCAAAAAGGCGGTGTAATAGAAATAAAAAGGGCTCGAGGAGTTTTACACCAAAATCCATCACCATTAGCCGCCACCACTTTAAACACGTAATCTCCAGGAGGCAAATTGGCATAACGAGCGAAGTGAAGCTTACCACTTTCAATCCAATTTTTATCATAGCCTTCCAAAATATACTTATAGGTGTTTTCTTCTGGCTGACTAAACTCAAGTGCAGCGAAATCAAAGGAAAGTGTGTTTTGTTTGTACGGTAAAACTAGACTTGATAGTTCATTGTAAGCAGAATCTGTAGCCATGGGCAAATCACCCACCAAGATTTGATTAATGGCAATTCGAGGCTCACTCTTATTGATAGGAACAGCATCAGGATCGATTACATTTACCCCATTAACACCCCCAAAATACAACAACCCTTTTTCATCTTTGTAATATGCACCTGTATTGAACTCATTGCTTTGAAGGCCGTCTTTAACCGAATAATTCGTAAAGGTGTTTGTTTGGCTATTGAATAATGATAGGCCTTTATTGGTGCTTAACCACAATGCACCGTGTTTATCTTCAAGAATGCCATATACAAAATCATCAGGAAACCCGGGTTGGGTTTCAAATTGCTTGATTTGCTTGCCATTCAAATCAAATAAAAACAATCCTGTATTGCATCCAACCCAAATTCGCTTTTGGCTCTTTTGGTAATAAATGGTTTTAACAAAATACCTGCCGGGTAGCTGCCTCAACTTACCGGTTCTAAGGTTGGCAATAAAAAGTTCCTTATTGCTTCCCACCCACCAAATACTATCGTTTACTTTTTCAACTGCAGTAATTTGATTCTGGAATAGTTTATAAGGCAAAATGGGCTGAAGTTGATAGGATTTATTCAGCTTGAAAATTTGGAAATCACTAGAATAATAAATCTGCGAATCTATCTTTCTCAAACAAGGAGCATACATGTACTCGCCATTCTTCTGCGTGTAGCTCGCCGGATAATGCAAGGTGCGATTTTGTCGGGTTACCTGGTTGTAAACTTGAAGAAGCCCTTGCTTTACATAAAACAAATTCGGTCCATCTGCAAGAACCGCAAGAACATGATTCAAATTGGGCGACCAATGGCTCCAGGGCAAAACTTGAACATCACCATTTCGGTTAAACTTAACAATTCCTTCCCCAAACACTCCTGTATAAATATCCCCTTCCGAATCAACTGCAATAGAACGTATAAGTGAGAATCTGCTTTGAGCAGTTGAATAATGAAGAAATTTATTTCGATAAGGAGAATAAGAAAAAACACCTGCCCCATTGGTGCATATCCATAAATTCCCGGAAAGGTCTGTCTTTAAATTTTCAATATAATGAAAGCCTACTTCCTCCTTAGGATTGAATGAGAGGATACGCTCTTTAATTCGTGTTAAGGCTGAATCAAAAACAAACAACCCGTGATTATTTCCTAACCAATAGCGTCCTTGCCAAAACAGCATCCTACTGTAAGAACAACGCTTGGGAAATGGAAAAGCACCTGGAATTAATAGGCGCTCGCTAAATCGATTTTGTTTAACATGATAAAAGAGAAGTTTACCAGGATCGTAATGGCAATACAGGCTATCGTTAATTCGGTTATACGAAATCAATTCCTGATGAACCTTCTGCTGCAAATCTATCCGCTTGCTTGAAATCGAATAGCGAAAAAAGGTTTGAAAACCATCATCCAAGGAACCAAAAATAAAATCACCACTAAGCACTGCATTGAGAATACCAGCAGGTTGATGTTTCAAATTGCGGATAGCTACGGTATCTATGATAGTTCCCGCTGGTGAAATGCAATACAATCCTGCTCCCATTTCCCAACACCAGATATTCCCTTTTGCATCCTCTCCTAACAAGCGTGTATGAGATTCACTTCTGAGTTGATTCCTGGAATGAATATGGATATTGAAAAAGCAATCCCGATGCCTATTATATAAGCTAATTCCCTTGTTGTGTGAAATCCAGAGTTGCTTTCTTGAATCTTCAAAAAAATAAAGACTTGTACTACCTGCCAATGAACTTGAATCCTTAATATTTGGCCGGTATTGCTTTATCTTATCACCGTCAAGACGTGTTATTCCGTCTGCAGTTCCAAGCCACATAAAACCTTTATAGTCCTGAAAGGCATCCCATACTGAGTTTTGTGCTAAACCATTATCAACTGTATAAGAGGTGTAGTTCCGCTGCAATTGAGCGGAAAGCAATTTAACACATAAAAGCAGTAATAAGGTGAGGGGATGTTTCATAAACTCATTAAAAATACTGCATCTGCTGTATTTGGCAAGATTTCTTTTAAAAAGTCATTTGTATGTAGAAACAATTCACCTGTGAACTATGAAAAAACTTCTACTTATTCTGCTATCCGCTAGCATGGCATTTCAGGTAATGGCGCAAATTGAACTGAGCAAAACTTTACCTCCAATTGGCTCAACACTTGCAATTCTTCAAGCAGCCAACACCAGCTTAATCAGGCCTGCTTCCGGAATCAATCAAACATGGGACTATAGCTCTATCAGCTTTACTCCACAATTTACTATTGAGATAAAAGCCTTATCAGCTGTTGCAAAAAGATACCAGGACTCTTGTCCGAGTGCAAAGTATGTTGAACAGATTGAAGTTCCAGGAGCTCCTTCACCGGATTACCTCCCTATGGAATTTTTTGAAGATAAAGGAAACTATATGGTTCGGGTTGGACAAAAAGGCTCAAACTTGAATCTGGAGAAAAAGAACGACACCGTTTTTGTATTCAACCTCGGATTTGAAACTGCTGAAATTTACTCCGGAGCCAGACGCAGCTACAGTGGCTCAGGAACCTTGAAAATAGGCAATGAAACCTATACCAATGTGGTATTGATTAAAGGGAAAAGTGTGGTTAATGAAAACCAAGACACCGGATATACATTTTTTCAAATTGCACCCTATTGGACAAGAATAGCTTCAGTCATGTTTTCCAATGGACAATCCATTGGCATAAGCTATTGGAAACCTGGCCAAAACAGCACCTACATAAAGGAACAATATCAAAGTCTTGAATTTAGTGTATTCCCCAATCCTTCTCAAGGTAGTATCTGCATACAAAGCAACTCTACGAATAAACAACTTCAATTCTCTTTAACAGACTTAAGCGGTAAGCTTATTCATTCGGGTAATTTAAGTGCAGGTCCAATCAGCTTAAGTGGACTTGAAAAAGGAATTTACCTGCTAGACGTAAAAAGCGACAAGGAAAGAGGATACAAAAAAATAATTGTTGAATAATCCTTATCCGAAATCTGCTCAAAGAAAAAAATTTAGGTCTTAACCTACTCGGTTTAATCCATAGTAACAAAAAACAAATCAGAACCACCATGAAAAATATTTTAACCATAACGTTTGGATTGTTATTTTCTCAAGCCTTGCTTGCACAGGTAGAAGTAAGCACAAAAAGCTTCGAACTTGAATCTCAAAACAAACAAAAAGGTTGGTATGTGCTTGAAGCAGGAAAAGAAGGCAATTCCGGCGATGTCTTTGTAAAACTTGGCAAACCCAAATGCGACGTCAGCGCTTCAAGCTCGGGTAATATTGTCTACACCACTTTTCACGGACTCGGATGGACCATTGATAAGCTAATCTTCAGCCCGGCCTTTGAATTCAAAAGCACAAGTTCTAAAAGCTATTCCAATACTCGTGAGGCCTTGGCTGCCGATGAAAATGTATTTGGCAAAAGTTACAAAGCAGTTCCAGGTAGCAGTGTGGCTGATGTTCTAGCAGGAATGGCCATGCCAACCAATGCCATAAATAACTCGTTTATGTTTACCAAAATTGTGGTAGGAACAGCTGGTATTACCGGATTCAAGGTTGGAACTTCTTACATTAGCACCAGGGTAACAGGGCAGGTTACTCGTAAAGGGGACTTTTGTGGAGAAAATCCAAGTGTCTTTAAAATAAGTGCAGTAGATGCCAAAGAAGAAAAAGGACAAAAATGGATTCCCGTCTACAACAACCCAGTTCCCAATGGTGGCAATATCCTTTTCAATACGGTAGGTGTAAGTGCAGACCCCAATGTTCAATACTATGTATTTCGCAAATACGACGAAAATGGCAGTGTAATCAAAGAGCGCGTCTTATCCTTCAATTATCAATGCTTACCCAGTGTGAAAGAGATTGAAAAAGCTCCAGGCAAATACGACTATGTCCTAATTATGTCGCCTATCAATTACAAAAAATCAAAACTTAGCGTTTCCCCTGCCAATGAATATGAATACATAATGATTGATGGAGAAAGTTTTGAAATCAAAGATCAATTTAAGTTTAGCATGACCTACTCCTTGTGGAGAATGACCCATGCCATTGAATCAAATGGAGCCATTTATTTGGCTGGAGTTGCAGGCGTAAAGAACTCAGTTTATCCCGATTTCTCGATGCCCAAACTAGCAGATTTCCCCAATTTCCAAGTGGTGAAAATTGCAGGTGGCAAACTGGCTTATGCAACAGCATTAAATGAAAATCAAATGGAACTTGCTGCAAAAAGTATTGAAGGATTAAAAAGCAAAACCGATTACAATCTCCACCTGAAAGATGTTCAGTTAGTTGTAAAGGATGGACGCCTTATTATTTCAGGACAACAGGAAACAACCTCAAAAAGAAGCAGCTTAATTGCAGCTGTTTTCAATAGTTTCGGACAATTGGATGCCTATTTAGCCAAAAGCACCAATGAATTTGGACGAAGCTCAATCAGTTTCAATGCAGACGGAAGTCGCTTATACTGGCTTCTTGAAGACTTGGGTGAATACAACGAGATACTTCCGGGCAATGCACTTTTGGCCAAAAAGGCCAAAGAAATTATCAGCGCAGTTGAAGTAGTTACCTACGACTTGACCAAGAAACAGCTCATTCATTATCAATCCTTGAAAAATGAAGAATGGGCGATGAACTACCAAAATCCCATTCTATTTGAGAACGAAAACGAGCTACTGCTTTTGGGAAATAAAATCACCAAAAAGGCCAAGGAAAGCGAAGTGGTTTTTATCAAAGTAAAAAAGTAAAAATCTGTCTTATCCACCCGCAAATGTAAAGCTCAATTATAGGCTGCAAGTATTCAATTCATTTAGCAACTGTGGCACATGCTGTAAAGATTTCAGTTGGAAATAATAGGCAATTCAACCTGTAAATAATCGGAATACAAAACAAAAAAATGAGGCATGCTTAACACGTTAAGCATGCCCATGTCCTATACATACCCAATACAATTCAAACCCAACCTCTTTGCAAGACAAATGAAAAAGACACTACTCTACCTGGTGGTAATCGCTCTATTTATCGACCAGGCTTTTGCACAAAAAAAAGACAAAAAAAGAGACTATCATTTAGACCGTGATATTTATGCCTTCAACGTTTCACATACCGGAAATCTATCCTACTCCCCTATTGGTGAACCTGCGATAAGTTCCAGTGGGGGCCTAATGATTTGTCCGGGACGATTTGATTGGATTATGCCCGATGAAGGTCAATATGGCTATTCGGAAGGTAGTGGTTTACTTTCTTCCGTCCTTGGCGTTCCTATTCCTACTGCCGGTTTCCTAGAAATGGGTTATGGCTGGATGTTCAACAACAACAAAACAAAAAGTAAATCCAGATATGTAAGTATCCAATATGGAATGGGAATTGGTTTTGGTTTCAGACAATTTTGGGTTGAACCCCAAAATACCGGAACCCTCTATGGTGTATTGTGGCCTGAATTTTCAGGGATTATCAGCATTGGCAACCGGTTAGAAATTGTTCCAAAATTCATTTTCAACCCGCTTTATTCCGGAAAAGAATGGGGATTACGAACAGGTACTGAAGCCATGTTCATTTACCGAGCCGCTGGTCCACTTTCTGTTACATGTCGTCTTGTTCGTGAGCGAATCAATTTCAACGAAAAATGGGAAACCGATGGAAAAGGTTTCAGTGGCATAGCAAAAACCGGCTCCATGCAACTTGGCATCGCTATCAATGTTGCCAATTGAGTTAGCAAATCAACTAGAAATTTAACATCCCTTCACCTAAAAACCTTTCTAAATTGAAGAATAAACGTCCATTAGCCATGAAGAATATCATCCTATGCCTGAGTATCATCTTCCTTTTTGTGTCCTGCAAAAAAGAAACAGATGACAGTTCTGTAAAAGGAAACTTCTTTAGTTCCGGAGGTAAAAGCTATGCTTTCCAGGACTTTTACAAGAACTGCAAATTTCAAGTTTTTGACTGTTTTACATTCAGCGAAAACGGTGGAATCATTTACAACAAAGTACCTGGGATGCAATTGGTCCTATTAACCGATAGGAACAACCCCTTTGGCGCTGAAATTTCGGTAACCTTAAGTCTATTTGGTGAAGAGAAAGGAACCTATTCAGGCATATCAAACCTATGCGGAAACAATCGCATTAGAAACTCAAGCATGGTTCAAACCAGTGATGGAAAACATGCCTCTATTTTCGGAGATGGAACTGTAACGATAACTGAGAAAAAGGGAAATCTGGTTTCAGGAAAATTCAGCATGAAGATGGCCGTCAATAAGGAATTTCTGAACGACAGCCTTATTAGTGGGGAGTTTACAAACATTCCATTGCAATAACATCTATGCGTAATTTAACACTATTGCTTTGTGCAATTTTGGGGCTATTTGCTTGCAAAAAAAACAGTTCCAACTCAGGTGAGCTAGAGGTTGCAAATCCCATCACAGAAAAAAAAGGCTGGAGCCTCGTTAAGTATTCCCCAGAATTTTTCACTTATGCCAATGACCCTATCGTAATCAATAAACTTGAATTAGTAAAGGAACACAGCACCGGTATTGATATTCTATACAGTTCCATGATGGAATTTCAGCGTGATGCACAATTCATCAATGTGCGCTGGCGGGCTTATTCAGATGGATTGAATGAAGTGAAGAAAGTTGACCTGACCCAAATAGCCAGCTTTGATGAGTTTAACAGACCCATTCTAAGTAGATTGGTCAATGCTTATTCTGCCGGCATGGGCGAAAGTCAACTATTTGTTTTGAATGAATTACCCCTTCGCCTTCAAGGCTCAGCTACGGAATTTGATCACAGTTACCAACATTTCAATGCAAAGTCAAGCAAAGTAGTCTTGAATGAAAGAAAATTCAGCTTGCGAAGTACACAAGTTCTAAAAGGAGGTATAGGCAGTGCAAATCCGAATGCTCCGTTTGTAGTGAATGGCATGAATTCCTGGAGAGTTGGTGAAAAACTTGGCACACTTGCTACAGGCTATGCAGGCAGCTTGGGTGCTGCACCCAAAGGAAATGGACTTGTAATACTGGCCTTAAAAGATACCCTGCTTTATATTCTTGAAACCCAAGAGAAAACCCACATGTATATCAGTGGCACCTATTCGGAAATTGTAAAATCAGCTGTCATTAAAAATGTTTACAACCTCAATGCACTAACCAAATCAGGTATTGGCGAATATTATAGCACTTCAAGATTCATGTTCAACCAAGAATACCTGTTTGTATTTATTGGCATGACAAATGGCCACCATCGCTACTTTAAAATCAACCTAAACACCTACCAACTAAAGAGTGAAAATGAAGCCTTGTATGAACAAATAAAATTAGATGGAATTAAAAATATTATTCTACCCGAAGACCGACCGGGCGAGGTAATTGCCATGGAAATGGATGGAATTTACCACCTGTCTGGAAGCACCAAAACACCAATTCCTTCTGTATCGGTACTGCCTGGAACATCGGGCACAACGGTGAATTACTCAAATGGAAAAATTTGGCAGGTTCTGTTTGACAAAAACGGTTCGTATTTAATCAACAGAGCACTATGAGAAACGCACTACTTGTTCTATTCACGCTGCTTAATTTATCAGCGATTGCGCAAGACTACCATTGGGATTTTGCTATGAGTGCCGGCACTTGTCGTCTTCAACCAGGAGCTCTGTATGAAAATCTAGCTATACCATTTGAATTGGAATCAGACAATGCCGGTAATGTTTATGTCCTGGGAAATTTCCCAACGGCTAATTTCGACAAGCAATTCAGGATAACGCCAGAGCTTTCGGTTTTCGCCCGGTCAGGTTCCCAACAAAATCAACTATACCTCTATAAAGTCAATCCAACCAACCAGGTTGAATGGGGCATGTGTATTGAAGCGGAGAACAATAGCCTTGAAAAAATCAGCTCTTCACTAGCTTTAAGTGTTAATCCATACTCGGGAAAGGTTTACCTGATTATGGAACCTTATTCAACCTTACACATCAACGGAAATCCCATTTACCCCCAGCTAAGTTCAGATACTCGTAAACTCATGCTGTGTTTTGAATCGGATGGAAGCTTCAATAAAATCATTTACTCCAAAGGCATCTTATCAAAACCCATCTTCTCTTCTTCAGAAACCGGTGTATTTAAGGCCTCCAGGTTTGATTTGGCAAGGCCTGACTTTGATTCTGTTTCCTTTTTCCTTTTTGATGCCCGCAAGGACAGCATTTTATTTCATGCCTTTTCCAATTATGACAACCTGATGTATTTTGATCCTGAAAAACAGGTGTACATCTCGGAATTCCTGGGAGAATATGATTCACATTTAATCCGGATTAAGGGATCTGTTTACCAGCATAGCCATAACTTTTTCAGCTATACCAAAATTCAGCACAAAAAAGACAAAGCAGGGAATCACTACTTCCATTACAAAAACAATGTCAATCCCGGCAATCCTGCTACCTATATGTTATTCAAATTGAATGCTGCTTTTCAGGAACAGTGGAGAACACAAAACGCTAGCGGTTTTCAGATGGACACCAGTGGAAATTTGTGGCTTTTCAAACATGGAGACTTCAATCCCACCAAAGACAATACGCGCCTAAACCCGGCAGATGTTATGCTTGTTCAATTGAATCCGGAAACGGGTCAGGAAAATGGAACGCGAATTGTTCCAACCAATTTAATTGGCCAAAGCTGGGTTCCGGATGAAGCCCTGGAACTCTTTAAAATAACCTCGGCTAATGAATTTTGGATTAGTGGAAACCTGATTAATGAAGCCGAATTTGGCAATAATAAAATCACAGGAAACTGTTCAAACGCCTCAATTCCTTACCAGCATTACCTGGCCAAAGCACAATCAGGCTGGAGCCAAGACCGGAAAAATCTGAGTCTTTCAAAAATCGAAAAAAAACAAGAGATTAATCTATATCCCAACCCGGCAAGCACGTACATACAACTGCCGGGAAACCTGCATTCCGAAATCATGTCCATAGAGGTTTTCAGCCTCCAGGGCCAATTTGTTTCAAGGTACTCCGAACAGGCACACAAACTTGATATCAGCAACCTGAACCAAGGCTTTTATGTATTGCGAATCAAAACAGATAAAGGAATTTATTGTGCGCGTTTTATGAAGCAGTGACCCATTCATGATCCTAAGCTACAACTAACCAGGTTTATCTTCTGGCCAAGAACCAGCAATGCAAAAAAGACTTGCCCATGGTAAGTTGCAGCCCCATGTCGAAGTTGAATTGACTAACCCTTCAACCCGTTTATTTCCGGTACTGAATACGAGTAATAGCCTTCTGCTCCAGGCGCTCAAGAATCATACGTGCCAGCTGAGGAGCTATCTCGATAGGCTTTCCATGCGTAAACAACTGTTTTACATTTTGTTCGTTCACATCAATACGGTATAAAATATTCCAAAGCCGTTCTGAATCATGCAACATCAATCGAACCAACTCCTGCTGGAGAAGCTCTAGCAATTTTTGAGTTTCCACTCCTTCCTCAAAATCGAAATGCTGAACAACAAGCTTATTGCGTATGTCATCAATCTCGGTGCTCATCCTGTTCTTCTTTATTTGCCTTTTGATTGCTTACCTGTGTATGGCCGGGTAATTAACCGAATAGCACGTTGGTAGCTCAAATAATTCCACAACCAGTTTACAAAAACGACTAAGCGATTTCGATATCCAACCAATAACATCAAGTGTAAAAACATCCATCCCAACCACGCCAAATAGCCCTGCATCTTAATTCCAAACGATTCCAAAACAGCCTTATGCCTGCCTACAGTGGCCATGCTTCCTTTATCAAAATAACGGAAGGCCACTAAATCCTGACCTGCTAGTTTCCGTTGCAGATTCTTGGCAAACAGGCTTGCTTGTTGAACTGCTACCGGCGCAACCATGGGATGTCCATTCGGATACTTTTCATCAGCACTCATAAAGGCTACATCTCCAACTGCGAAAGCATTCTCATAGCCATTGATTTGATTGAATCCATTCACCAAAATGCGGTTTCCTCTTCCCAAATTTGAAGCCTCAATTCCGGCAGGGACTTCCCCTTTTACGCCTGCCGCCCAAATCAAGGTATTGGTTTCCATTGTACGTCCATCCGAGAGTTTGAGCAACTGTCCGTCGTAACTTTGAACGGCAGTTTTGAGATGTACCTTCACCCCCAATTGTTCAAGAAATTCTTTGGCTTTTTGGGAGGAGTTCTCCGACATCGCAGCCAATACACGCTCTGAAGCTTCAACCAAATGAACCTGCATAAGTGTTTTATCAAGTTCAGTATAATCGGAAGGCAATACATGCTTGCGGATTTCGGCAAGGGCACCGGCAGTTTCAACTCCGGTTGGACCTCCTCCTACCACCACAAAATTTAATATGCGCTCTAGCTTTCCACTTTCGGTTCCGGATACGGCCTTCTCAAACTCTTGCAGGATTTTACTTCGCAAGTCCAAGGCTTGTGGAATGCTTTTCAACTCCATGGAATTTTCTTGAAGCTCTTTGTTGCCAAAGAAATTGGTAGCCGACCCACTGGCAATACAAAGGTAATCGTAACTGAAATCCCCAATATCTGTTCGAACCAATTGATTCTCTAATTGGATTTCTTCAACCTTAGCCATTCTGAAGGCAATATTGGGAATACGACCAATCAACTTCCTTAAGGGATAAGCAATGGCATCAGGTCCAAGTCCACCTGATGCTACTTGATACAACAAGGGTTGAAAGGTATGGTAATTGTTTTTGTCGATAAGGGTTACCTTGATGGGTTTCCCGCTCAACTGTTTTACAAGTTCAATCCCGGCAAATCCACCACCAATGATAATCAAATGGGGAGATTTCAATTGCTGGTAGTTGATTGATGTGGTCATGGTATTAGCGATAATGGGTTAAATACGCCTTGCTCAATTCAATATAACTCAAGGCATTCTTTCTGATTTTCTCCATGTGCATTTCAGTCACTTGTTTCACAACCTTTCCTGGCGCTCCCATCACAATGCTGTAATCAGGAATAAGGGTTCCCTCGGTAACCAACGCATTTGCACCAATGATGCAGTATTTACCAATCTTGGCTCCATTTAATATGGTTGCATGCATTCCTACCAGCACATGATCATCAAGCTGGGCTCCATGTACAATGGCTCCATGACCAATGATGCAATGTTTACCAATATGCACAGGAAAGCCCGGATCTACATGGACTACAGCCGATTCCTGGATATTGCTTCCTTCACCAATTTGTATTTCATCCCCATCACCACGAACCGTTGCTGAAAACCAAACCGAACTGTTATCACCTAAACTTACTCTTCCAAATACGCGGGCATTATCTGCTATCCAAACCTCTTTGCCTTTCTGTATTGGTGTTGAAAGAATCGTTTCTAAATCAAAAGGGAGCGTGGCCATGCTTGTTATTTTGAGGGCAAAGTAAACAGGAAAGTATCAAATATTTTAAGTGGTTTAAGGGTTCAAGCAAAAAGCCAAATTCGTTCGTCTTGCAAGCTTTTTCTAAAAAACAAAAACAAAAACTCGAATCAACCTGCATACGAGAGCAAATACCGCCCTAGCAAAGCTGAATAATACCAGGCTCATCTGCATACTTCTTCAAGAAAACATTCAGGAAAATTGACCAAAAAGGGAGAATACTTGAGACAAAATCTTTTTTGAAAAAACCAATTCTCCTTACATTCGTCGGTTTAATGTTCACTATGGTTATTTTTCTTTTTCTTGTTCTCCACTGGTATCTTTCCCTATTTGGTCAGACTTTTTTCCTACACCGTTATGCAGCCCACAAAATGTTCACCATGAATCCCTTTTGGGAAAAATTCTGGTACACCTATACCTGGGTCATGCAGGGTTCATCGTATCTCAACGCCCGGGCCTATGCAATTCTTCACCGCATGCACCATGCCTATTCAGACACCAAAGAAGACCCGCATACACCTCACTTTTTCAAAGAGGTTTTTAGTATGATGTGGCATACTCGTAAGGTGTACAATGGCGTATTGGAAGGCACTTGGAAAGTGGAAGAAAAATTCAACAAAAACTATCCGGTTTATCCCAAAATCGATAAGCTTGCAGATTCCTGGACTATGCGTATTCTGTTTGGCCTTAGCTATGTAGCATTCTACTATTTCTTTGCCACAGCATGGTGGATGTACCTGTTTCTTCCTATCCATTTTCTGATGGGTCCCATCCAGGGTGCTGTAGTAAATTGGGCTGGTCACAAATACGGTTACCGCAATTTTGACGAAAAGGATCATTCTAAAAATACACTGATTATTGATTTTCTGATGTTGGGCGAATTGTTTCAAAACAACCATCACCATGCAGGTGCCAGACCTAATTTTGCAGTTAAATGGTGGGAGTTTGATCCCGTTTATCCGGTTATCAGGCTATTGCATGCCCTTCATATCATTCGTTTGGTTCCGTTGGCATCAAGCAACAGGTAATAATTTTTCAAAGTCTTTTCAAAGCCCGAATTCAAAGCGATTCGGGCTTTTTGTTTTGATAGACTTACATCAACTTGATATTGATAAACGGATTGCAGCTGTAAGCTTAGATTGGAATAACGTTGTGCTTCATACTTAAAACCTGAACAAAGCTATTTGCATAACCATCCCAAAATGCCCCATATTGTAGCGCCTGTAACTTTTAACTTCTCAAATCGTTAGAGCTAATTAAATTCGTAATCTATGAAAAAACTACTGCTACTTTTTGCGCTGTTAATTGGTCTTTCAGGAACAAGCTTCTCCCAACGCATGTATTCAAGTATGAGCTATGGGGCTCTCTATCATGAGGCAGGAAAGCCACACCCCCAAATAGCCGAGGCTGGCTATACCGGAGAGAACTGGCAAAGAAAGGATATCAAAAAGGGCCTATTCTACTCCCATCAACAAAAACAATACAACCCTGAAGGCTTTTTGATTTCAGAAATCTCTTACCGAAATAAAGGCAAAAAAATAAGAAGCTCGAGGTATTATGTTTATACAAATGGCAAGCTCAGTGCTCACTGCACCCTCAATGAAGATGGAGATAGCCTTAGCTGGGCAACCTATACCTACAAGAACGGCAAACAAACAGGATACAAGCAATTCTCAAAAAAAAATCCAAGCACGCCATACTATTCCTATGAAACGATTCTCGATGAAAAGGACAGAACTTTAGAAACAAGATACCTGAGAAAGGGCAAGCAATTCTCGCGCTACGTAAACAGCTATTCCGAGGACGGAAAACGTGTTGAGTCAAAATACTACAATAACAAAAACAAACTGGTTGCTATTACCAGTTACGCCTGCGATGCAAAAGGTGAAACTGTAGAAAAGGAAGTAAAGCAACGAAATTTTTGCACCCGTAAAGAGTCGCTTCCTAATGGGAACTACGTTGAAATAAACGAATACACCAACCACAAAGGAAAGGTATTTCGTAGCGTTACTACCTACAACAAAGACTCATTACTTATTGAACGCGTCAGCTATACACCCAAAGGCAAGGAGAGCTACAAACAAGTGAATACCTATTCGACAGGTAAATTGCTTAGTAGAACAGAAAGCTTTGACCAAGGAAAACCAAGCTGGGCCTATGAACTGGATTACACAGATAAAGGTTTTGCAAAGGCTTCAAGAACCTTTAATTCCAAAGGTAAACTGGTTGATGAATTTAAGATTGATTGGTCGAAATAAGCAATTGCTTCCCTCTTCATTCCGAGTAGTTTTGGGATTTGAATTGTAAAAGGCCAATTAGGGGATGTATATTGGGACCATGAAATGGCTCAAAACCACATTCGCTGTCCTGCTCCTACTCTTCATTACGGTTGAGATATACTTGGCAGCATCCGATAAACTTTTCGTAAACTACGTGATTGCCGGCACCTTGTTAAAAGGGAAAACAGGCCCTGATATTGATGAGCTAAACGATTTCCCTTCCCGCAAGCTGGAAAGTCATAAGCCTACTCCATGGCCCAAGCATACTGCTTATGGAAAAGTGGCTCCTGCTCCAGAACTCCTTGCAAAAGCAATGGAATTTGAAACAACAGCACTCGTTCTTATCAAGAATGACAGTCTGTTATTTGAAGATTATCGGGGATTTGGAGAGGTTCATCAAGTGAGCAATTCCTTCAGCATGGCCAAATCCATCACCGCTGCTTTAATTGGAATAGCCTTAAAGGATGGCCTAATTAACAGCTTGGATGATGCTTTAGGTAAGTATATTCCTGAATTCAACACCGAAAAGTACAGCAAAATTACCTTGAAACATTTACTCTGGATGGGCTCCGGGTTGGACTTTCACGAGAGCTATGGAGACCCCTTTGGCTGGCCAGCAAAAGCCTATTATGGAAAGGATGTAAATGCAACCGTAATCAATCCGGATATCAGCCTTGAACCTGGAATTCAATACGTGTACAAAGGAGGTGATACACAACTATTGGGCATAGTGCTTAATAAAGTTAGCGGTAAATCTGTTGCTGAATTTGCCACAGAAAAATTATGGAAACCACTGAATGCAGAGGATGCTGCCTATTGGAGCCTGGATACCGAAAACGGAATGGAAAAAGTTAGCTGCTGTTTTTATGCAACAGCCCGCGACTTTGCACGCTTGGGAAGCCTATACCTCCACAAGGGAAATTGGAATGGCAATCAGCTGATAGATACCAGTTTTATTGAAGCATCCCTGAAGGCGGCCCCGCTTCAAAACTTAGATGGCAATGCAGTAACCAATTACGGCTACCAATGGTGGTTAACTCAACACAAAGGACTTGATGTGTTCTATGCCCGCGGAATACGAGGTCAATACATCTTTTGCATTCCGGAGAAAAATTTGGTACTTGTTAGGCTGGGCCATCGCAGGGCTTCTAAAACAGGAGATGAACTGCCCGAAGATGGGAAGGTTTACCTGGATATGGCTCTTGAAATGGGCAAAAATTAAAAATTACATTAGGTAAGCAAAGTTTACCCTTTGTAAATTTTTAATTACGCAATCTTGAGCCATGAATATTGGTTTGAGATTAAAGCTCGCACGCATTGAGAAAGGTTTGACTCAGGACCAATTGGCTGCACGAATTAACAAAACCAGACCTCTTATTTCCCTTATCGAAAAGACAGGAAAAGTAAATTTCTATACCCTAAAAGCGCTTTGTGATGCGCTAAACCTAAATCCGGAAGAATTCACGGATATGGCTTATGGGGAAAGCCCTGTTGCTAGCGAACGAGAGATAAGTGCAGCGAAAATCCGCATCCGTGACCTAGAAAACCAACTGGCTGATTACCGAAAACTCGTTGATTCCCTGACAGAACAAATTGATTTACTGAAAAACCTGTTACAGGAATCAAGAACAGAGCGCTTAAACAAAAAAGACAAAAAATAGTTTTCACTCAAACAACTTGTGACTTGGGCTGTTAACTTTAGTTACAGAAACAAGAACATGGTAAAAAATATCATTTTTGATTTGGGTGGTGTATTGCTCAACCTCGACCAGGAGAGAACCTTGAGGCGTTTTAGAAAACTCGGTTTGGATTTGGACGAAATCAATATTCAATCTCCCGTATTCAAGGATTTTGAAACCGGAAAAATGCGGGAAGAGGAATTCATACATTTTCTCAAATCGGAATTAAAAGGTACTGCAAACGATGAGGATGTATTGGATGCCTGGAATGCCATGTTATTGGATATGCCAAAAGAACGGGTTGATTTGGTGTACGCACTTCAAGCTAAATTCAATATCTATTTGTTTAGCAATACCAATACCCTTCACATGAAAGAAATTTTCAGGTACACAGACAATCAACTGGGACCCGGAAGATTTAGTGGCATGTTTAAAAAAATGTACCTTTCTTATGAATTAGGTATGCGTAAGCCAAGTCCTGACGCCTTTCACAAAGTTATGCAGGATGCCAATTTAAAAGGGTTTGAAACTGTTTTCATCGACGATAGCAAAATTAACCTTAAGGGTGCTCAGGAGGCAGGCCTGCATACCATCTATGCCGCACAGCCTTTCGACAAATGGGCCTTGAAAGAAATTCAAGCCATTCGAACTTTACAAATGAACTAAGCGAAAACGCAACTTTCTGGCAAGTGAACCATAATCTGTTTTTAGTCGCTGTGCCACTTTTCGAACGTCCTTGAATTCCTGAAACGCATCCAGCAAGAGGATATCAAACACAGAACTTTCAACAAAAGGCAACTCCATCCCAAAGCCGCAAACACAGAGCGCATTGGTCTTTCGAAGAAAGCGCTTGATATGTCTCAAATCGGTATTCAAAGTTTGACATGAACCAAAGTGAATAATTCGATCACGGCAATTATCCCCAACAATTTCAGCCAACTCATCCAGGCTGATTGGTGTTTTATGGATAAGAATTTGTCCGGGTTTGCCATGAAAAGCAAGGTAAAGAATGGAATATTGGTTGTAGCGCTTAAGTCGCCATTGCTCCAAGTAATGCCTGAAATTCTCAGGGGTTCCGCAATGCCGGTGAATGAAATTGATGTTTCGGTTTTGCTTTAAAAACAAGAGTGCAGCCTCTATGCTGTTGTTTTTCTTTAAATCCCGAGTCCAGTCTCCTTCAAGACAAAACACATCCTTTTGGTAGGCTTTGGCAATTTTCATAGTATTCCCGAAGGTACAGCTTGAAAGCTTAGAAATGAACCAACTGCAACTGAATTCGCAAATTTCTGAACAATCAGAAATTCAATTCCAAAACAGTAGGCATAAAAAAGAGGCTGCCTCTTTAAGACAGCCTCTTTAAGAAGGACGGTAGTAACAACTACCCTAAACTTTTTATCTCACTTACCAAATCGGTAAGAGCCTTCTTGGCATCCCCAAACAACATGCTGGTTTTAGGACGGAAGAACAATTCATTCTCAATACCGGCATAACCGGCTTTCATGCTTCGTTTGTTCACAATAACATGCTGTGCATTTTCAACATCCAAAATAGGCATACCATAAATGGGAGATGCAGGATCTGTTTTTGCAGCCGGATTCACCACATCATTTGCTCCTACAACCAACACCACATCTGTGGTTGTAAATTCAGGATTGATTTCCTCCATTTCAACCAATTTATCGTAAGACACATTGGATTCGGCTAGCAATACATTCATGTGTCCGGGCATACGACCAGCCACCGGGTGAATGGCATACTTAACTACAACACCTTCGCTTTCGAGCAGATGCTCCAACTCGTGAACAACGTGCTGGGCCTGGGCTACAGCCAGTCCATAGCCGGGAACAATTACTACCTTCTTGGCATATTTCATCAGAATGGCAGCATCACTGGTGCTCACTTCTTTCACCGAGCCTGTAACCGATCTGGCTTCTCCAGATGCAGCTGCTCCTCCACCAAAGTTTCCAATAAGTACATTGAGCAATGAACGATTCATGGCATTGCACATAACAATGGTAAGCAATGTACCTGCTGAACCTACCAAAATACCACCTACTAACATCACTTTATTATCGTACAAGAAGCCACCAAATGCAGCAGCCACACCGGTAAAGGAGTTTAACAAGGATATTACTACCGGCATATCGGCACCACCAATCGGCATTACAAAAAGAACACCATACAGAAGCGCAAGGCTTAATACCAAATAAAACCAAAGTGGCTCCTGAGTGCTAGCGGCCATATACCCCAATACCAAAATAACAAGCAGCAATCCGATATTGATTACCTGCTGCATGCCAAAGGAATGGTCCTTGAAATTGCCGCTGAGTTTTCCCCAAGCAACAATACTTCCTGAAAAAGAGATTGAACCAATAATCATTCCTAGGATAATGATGATAAGGTGACCAAGTGAAGATGCGGCAGCCGGATTGTGCTGTATATGCTGAAACTCAATAACAGAAATCAGCATGGCACAGGCACCGCCCATTCCATTAAACAGACTCACCATTTCGGGCATGGCTGTCATTTGTACTTTTTTAGCGGCAAACCAGCCAACAACGGTTCCTACTACTAGTCCGCCAAAAATGAATGGCAGGTTTTTGAGGTGATTGCCATCTACATCGGTATAGAGAAAAATGGTTCCAAAAATGGCAATGGTCATGCCAAATGCGGCAATCAAATTACCCTTGCGCGCAGTTGCAGGGTTACCCAGAAATTTTAATCCTATAATAAAGGTTACCGAAGCAACCAGATAAATGAGTTGTAAAAGCATACGATTACTTTTTCTTTTTAAACATTTCAAGCATACGGTCGGTAACCACAAAGCCACCTACCACATTCAGGGTTCCCAAAACAACGGCTAAAAAGCCTAAAATAAGCGAGGCAATCTGATCGGCCTGGCCCATAACAATGATAGAGCCAATGATTACAACACCATGAATGGCATTGGCACCGCTCATTAAGGGTGTATGCAATACGGAAGGAACGTGACCTATGAGTTCAATCCCTACAAAAATCATCAGAATGATGAGATAAATAAGTTCCAAATTTTGCGTTATAAATTCCATAATTAGATGCGCTTTGTACCCTGATGGGTGATTAATGTTCCTTTTGTAATATCTTCTTCCAACTCAAACTTAAATCCATCCTTGGTGGCCAGATGATTTAGCAGGTTCTGGATATTCTTAGCATAAAGTTCACTCGCATTTTGAGGCAAGGTAGATGGCAAATTGCTCACGCCTACAAGTGTAACCCCATGTTGTTGAACAACCTGTTCCTTCACACTGAGCTCGCAATTCCCTCCCTGTTCTACCGCCATATCCACAATAACAGCACCGAGTTTCATTTTGCTAACTTGCTCTGCCGTAATTAGCAAAGGAGCTTTTCGTCCCATAACCAAGGCTGTGGTTATTACCAGATCTGCTTGAAAGAGACTTTTATCAACCGCTTCTTTTTGCTTTTGCAAGTAATCTGCAGAAACTTCTTTGGCATAACCTCCTTCTACTTTTGCAGCCTCAACTCCTTTTACTTCAATAAATTTGCCTCCCAGTGATTCAACTTGTTCCTTGGTTTCGGGACGAACATCTGTACATTCAACAATGGCCCCAAGGCGCTTGGCTGTTGCAATGGCTTGTAGTCCGGCAACACCAGCACCATAAACAAGTACACGGGCCGGACTAACCGTTCCGGCTGCTGTCATCAATAATGGAAAAATTTTGCCCAGGTGATTGGCACCCAGAATTACCGCTTTATATCCGGCAAGATTGGCTTGCGAACTCAGGGCATCCATGTTTTGCGCACGCGAAATGCGCGGAATGGCATCCATTGAAAATGCAGATAATTTTCGTGCAGTTAACTGCTCAACCAATTCTGGATTTAAGGTAGCATACAGGTATGAAATGGTTGCAGCCGATTCGGGCAAGGCTTGAATCTCATCCGCATCGGGGGCATTTACCTTCACCAAAACCTGCGCCGTTTGAAGCACCGTCTTCTTATCGGCAAGGGTACATCCGGACGCAACGTACATCTCATCGCTGAAATTGGATGCATAACCTGCCCCCTTTTCCACGCTGATTTCATGTCCTGCCTTAATCAGCTGTGCACAAACCTGCGGACTTAAAGCCACACGGTTTTCGCCTTTTCGGCTTTCTTTTACTATACAGAGTTTCAATTTGATTTGAATTTTAGCAATCCAAGTTTACGGAAAAGGCAGGAATTAGCAGCCAATCTCAGACAGGTTTAACCATTGAAACAGGTCATCATGAAAAATAAGATAGGTCTTATCAATTGAAAAATCAAGAGAAGCGGGCTAGTTCCCTTAGTTTTGCATCAGCCTTTGCATTGACAAAAATCATGTTAAAAATTGCCTGGACTCCTGCATATGCGCACCCTTTACCGGAGGGTCACCGATTCCCCATGATGAAATATGAATTGATTCCTCAGCAATTGTTGCGACTCGGAGTCATTCAACCCGAAAACCTATTTGAACCCAAACCTGCAAGTAGAGAATTGCTTGAATTAACACATCATCAAGCTTATCTTAATGAGCTGGAACTGCTAAGTCTGGATAAAGCCCATATCCGACGAATCGGATTTCCATTAAGTAAAGAATTGGTTGACCGCGAATACCGTATCACCCAGGGAACAGTTGATTGTAGCTTATATGCATTGGAATTTGGCCTCTCGATGAACATTGCCGGCGGAACCCATCATGCTTTTGCAAACCGCGGAGAGGGCTTTTGTTTACTGAACGATATGGCCGTGGCTGCGAATTTTCTACTAAACAAAAAGTTGGCAAAACAGGTCTTAATCATTGATTTGGACGTTCACCAGGGCAATGGGACTGCTTCCTTGTTTGCAAACGAACCCAGGGTATTTACATTCAGCATGCATGGCAAAAACAACTTCCCCTTCCATAAAGAAAAATCAGACCTGGATTGTGAATTGCCGGATGGCATGGAAGATGAAGCTTATTTGAAAGTTTTGAAGGATTCGCTGGAAAAAATTACTCAACAAATCAAACCCGATTTTATTTACTACCTCTGTGGAGTTGATGTATTGGAAACCGATAAACTTGGCAAACTTAAACTAAGCTTGGATGCTTGCGCCAAACGCGATGAACTTGTTTTTGAGTTTGCAAAGGCAAAAAAATGCCCGGTTGTATGTGCCATGGGAGGTGGCTATTCCGAAAAACTTTCCGTAATTGTAGATGCCCACTGCAAAACCTTTGAAAAAGCAAGCGAAATATTTTTTTAGTTTTTTACTTGGGTCCTTGATTTTGTTGGGACTCACAATTTATTTCACGCCCTGAAAAAGGAAAGCCTTTCGCTTGCCTTAACCAACCAAGAAAACATAAATTTGTATAAGCAATAATACCGCAACATGACTAAAGCTATCAAACCGGCACCCCCGAAGGCTGCAGCAAAGAGAAGTGCAGCAAGCTCGTCTTCAAAAGTGACGGCTGCCAAAGAAGCCACCAAGAAGCCAATCTTAGATGATGAGGATGAAGACGAAGTTGAAGAAGACGATCTTGATCTTGAATTGGATGAGCTTGAGATTGATGAACCTAAAACCTTCGAAAGCTTTGACGACGAAGAGGATGATTTTGACGACGACGACGACTTTTAATTAACGGCGTATCCAAACTATCGGCGGGGTCTCTGCAATATTGCTTTTGTGGAGAGCCCTGTCGTAAATATAAAACCGGTAAATGGTTGTATCCTTTGCATTGGGATAATAACTTGGTCCTATACTCACTTCCACATCCCCACGGATGGCCTTATGTCTTCCATCCGGCGTTATGCTCTCAAACCGGTAAGCATACGTTAAGGTATCAAACACATTGAAGGGATTGGTTACAAAATTGAAAACTCCTAGGTACTTTTCGCGGTATTCAATGTGTATGTTGTTGTAATACGGATTGATGGATTTTCCGGTTGAATCAATTACCGGATTAAACGGAGCCAGGGTATCGGCCTGACTCAATCCCAAATCCCCATCACCATCCTTGAATGAAAACTGAAGAATCAACAAAGAATCCAATCCGGATTGATCACTTAAAAAACGATAGGATTTGTATTCAATACTCGGTGTTTCAGGGTAAATTTCCTTTTTTTTGCAGGCAAACACGGTCGTTACCAACAGCCCGATAATTCCCAAATGATAGAAAGCCCTGATTCTTGGTCTCATAACGTTGTTCGTTCAAATCTAACAAATTTTAACGAAATCTGCTTGCAGGCCTTTGGCTGGCAATGGGCAAATAACCCGGTTTACCGCCAGTTTTGCTTACACTTGGGAATAACCCAAATCGAACAAATTACTTCCAACAAACAGATTCCATACCTTCCGGTTGAACTCTTCAAAACGCAAAAGGTTTATGCAGCGCATCAAAATCCGGAAAAAGTTTTTGAAAGCAGTGGAACCAGCCAATCGGGGAATAGCCGTCATTGGGTGCGCAGTTTAAAACTGTATGAAGATGTATTCATTAGCATTTTTGAATCCAATTTCGGCAGCTTAAAAGGCCATTGCGTGCTTGGCCTCCTTCCCTCCTACCTTGAGCGCGAGAACTCTTCTCTCATTTACATGGTAAAGGGACTCATGAAGGCTTCGGGTCATGGCTTGAATGGCTTCTTCCTCTATGAACAAGAGGCTTTGGCCGAACGTATCCGAGAGCTAGAAAAGAAAGAAAAAAAATACTTCCTCTTTGGAGTGAGCTTTGCCTTATATGATTTTGCCAGCCGCTTTGCCTTGGAAATGCCTCATGCCGTCCTCATTGAAACAGGTGGCATGAAAGGACGCAGGAAAGAGATTACGCGCGATGAACTTCATGCGCATATACGGGCCGGACTTCATCCCGGAAAATTGGTATCCGAATACGGCATGAGTGAATTGCTCAGCCAAGCTTATTCCGATGAATCTGGCTTGTATGCGACGCCACCCTGGATGAAAATTTCACTGGCCGAAATCAACGACCCATTCAGCCAACCAAAACCCGGAAAAAGCGGATTGATTCAGGTAATCGACCTGGCAAATATTTACAGCTGCCCTTTTATTCGAAGCTCAGATTTGGGCAAAATCCACCCCGATGGACGCTTTGAAGTACTGGGTCGTGTTGACCATTCAGATACAAGAGGTTGCAGCCTGTTGCTTGCTGAATGAGAATTGATATCCATTCCTATCTAGGTATTGTACTGGCTTTTTTTCTATGTTTGAAGCCAAACCTACCAAATTATGACAACCCGTAAGGAACACGATTTTCTTGGTGAACTGGAAATTCCCAACCACTTGTATTATGGTATCCAGACTTACCGGGCCAAAGAAAACTTTCACATTACCGGAATTCCAATTTCCAAAGAACCGTATTTTATTCGTGCATTGGGCTATGTTAAAAAAGCTGCTGCTCTTGCCAACCGCGACTGTGGCGTGTTGGATACTAAAATTGCCGAAGCCATTTGCGTGGGCTCCGATGCCATAGTTACCGGCAAGTACGACGACCAATTTGTTTCCGATTTAATTCAAGGCGGTGCAGGTACATCCTGCAACATGAATGCCAATGAGGTTATTGCCAATATCGGCTTAGAATACCTGGGCTACAAAAAAGGACAATACGATTTCCTGCATCCCAATAACCATGTCAATTGCTCCCAGTCAACCAACGATGCCTACCCTACGGCTTTCCGGATTGCACTGTACATGAAAATGGGCGACTTCATTGCCAAACTTCAACTGCTTGAAAAAGCATTTGCCGATAAAGGCAAGGAATTCAATCGCGTATTGAAAATGGGAAGAACTCAGCTTCAAGATGCCGTGCCTATGACGCTGGGCCAGGAGTTTCAAGCCTTTGCAACAACCATTGGCGAAGACATTAACCGACTTCAGGAAGCCCGGCAGCTGGTGCTTGAGGTAAATATGGGCGCCACCGCCATTGGAACTCGTGTAAATGCTCCCGATGGATATGCCGAAAAATGTGTGGAGTACTTGGCCAAAGAAAGCGGAATTCCCGTTGTGCTTGCACCCGATTTAATTGAAGCAACCGGTGATACCGGAGCCTATGTGCAAATCATGGGCACCTTAAAACGAAATGCCATCAAGCTTTCTAAAATCTGCAACGACCTTCGCCTTTTGAGTTCCGGCCCAAGAACCGGATTCAATGAAATCAATCTCCCGCCCAGACAGCCCGGTTCATCCATTATGCCAGGTAAGGTTAATCCTGTAATTCCGGAAGTAGTGAATCAAACCTGCTTTTACGTAATTGGACAAGATTTAACCGTAACCATGGCCGCAGAAGCAGGACAATTGCAACTGAATGTAATGGAACCTGTCATTGCATTCAGCATGTTTACATCGTTGGAATATCTGGGCAATGCCATTGAAACTTTAATTGACAAATGCATTACAGGTATTACTGCGAACGAAGACAGAGCGCGTGAAATGGTGATGAACAGCATCGGCATTGTTACCCAACTCAACCCAATTTTGGGCTATGAAGAAAGTGCAAGCATTGCCGGAGAAGCACTAAAAACAGGCAAAAGTGTACACGATATTGTGGTAAATGAGCGCAAACTCATCAGCCAGGAAAAATGGGACGAAGTATTTTCCATAGAAAACCTGATTAACCCGCGCTTCATCAACAAATAATAAAAGAAAATCCCCAATCCGGCTTAAAGCTAGATTGGGGATTTTTTCAAAACTTTAATAGCATCAAGCCTATTCTAAATTAAAGAAAGGCTTGTTCACTTCTGTGGTTGTTTTCCTACAAGACAAGAAATACATAAGGATTCTATTTCAAACTACTTTAATCCCAAATACAAAAAGTAAGCCAAGCCTATTACCAAAGCCAGCCAAACCAAACGTATCAAGGCTTTAACCAACATGGCAACATAACTCAAAACCGCAATGCCGGTAAAAACCAAAGCAATACTCAACATTTGCTGCTCATACCCTGATAACATATCTACTCCTTTTATTTGAGTCATATTCATCAAAGCCTTTCCAAACGGATAAGTTGGTTGCGCTTCCAAAAATTTCACCTGAATCCATTCATAGCCTGCCTTAATTGCAATTAAGGGTGCGGCTATCATCAAGGCAATTCCAAGCAATTTCTGAATAAGTTTCCAGGTCATATTAACGAATTGCTTTTTCTACCAAGGCAACAAGCTCATCAGCTTTCTTGTGATTGGCATCCAATACAGCCTGTGCTTCAGCAATAATTGCATCAGCCCAAGACCTGTCTTTTAAACCTTTGGCATTTACCAACACATTAAAATATGCGCCTCTTACGGCGGTTTTCACACACAAAACGCCTACACCTGCATCGGTTACCGAATTCTGATTGCCCTTGATAATCATTGCTTCAAGCATTTCAAGCGAAGAATAGGCCGTTTTCATCACCTTCAACGGAACTTCACAGGCATATTTTGTTGCATCTTCAATCGCAGCAGCCCTGGCTTTCTTCTCTTCTTCTGTTCCTTTTGGCAATCCAAATGCATCCATAATGGTATTAAATGCACGTGTATCCTCATCAACAGATTTTAACAAAGCATCCTTAATCTCCTGGCCCTTTGCAGCCCAATCGCTGAAATAGCCAACCTGATCTTCCCAACCTCGTTTACCTGCAGAAAGGTTTGCAACCATTGTTCCAAGTGCAACACCTAAACTTCCGCAATAGGCAGAAATGGAACCTCCTCCCGGAGCAGGACTTTCACTAGCTGTTTCATTGGCAAATGCAGTAAGCGTCATACCAATCAGTTTTTCATCGGCCTTGTTACGCAGCTTGTATTCAATAATTTTCTGCTCCGGATCAAAGGGTGCTAATTCATCAAGACCCATGGATTTAACAGCAATCTGAATCAACTCGCTTTCAGAAACTCCAATTGAACGACCTTGTTTCTGAAGATAATGCTTTCCTGCATCCAACATAGCTTTCAAGGGAATCAAACCCACCAACTCACTACCCGTTACACGCATACCTCTGCGTTCGGCGCTTTTGCATACTTCATCAAAAGCCTGATGCACGGAGGTAATGTTGTAATTGATAAGATTCATGCTGATTTGCGCGATTCCGTAC
Organism: Bacteroidia bacterium; assembly: GCA_023151275.1. GTDB lineage: Bacteria > Bacteroidota > Bacteroidia > UKL13-3 > UKL13-3 > CAISCU01. The sequence goes on from JAKLJI010000022.1 coordinate 37,103, forward strand.
TCTTCAATATACCAACCAATAGCCTTTACAGCTTTTAAGGTTCCAGGAATACGTACATCATTTCCATCAGCATCTTTCACCACTTTACCGGTAATTGGATTTCCTTCCCGTTTTACACGTCCGGCTTCGCGTACATCAAAAGCCACGGAGTTAGCCAAACGCACCGATTTGGTATTCAGGTTTACATTGTATGCAATTAGAAAATCTCGTGCTCCAATAACCGTCGCACCGGATTTTGCAGGGAATTCCGCCGGACCAAAATCAGGCTTCCATTCCGGTAATTTTATCTTATCAAAAAAGCCTTCGTACTCACCTGCACGAATAACGGATAAATTGTTGCGGTTCTTGTTGGCTTGTGCATACTCATATAAATAAACAGGAATAGCAAGTTCCTCTCCTACCCGCTTTGCTAATTTAATGGCCCATTCCGCGGTTTCTTCCATACTAATTCCACTAACCGGAATAAGTGGACAAACATCGGTAGCTCCCATGCGAGGATGCTCCCCTTGGTGCTTGCTCATATCAATCAACTCAGCTGCCTTGCGAATGGCTCTGAATGCAGCTTCAACAACGGGTGCAGGTTCTCCTACAAATGTAACAACGGTGCGGTTGGTGGCTTTTCCTGGATCTGTATCCAATAGCATTACACCTTCAACCGATTCTATTTCTGCGGTAATTTGACGGATTACCTGAAGATTCACGCCCTCACTAAAATTTGGAACGCATTCGATGAGCTTTCTCATGTTTATGGGATTTACTTGCAAGATTAGCGCCAATTAGGCACTTGCGCAAGCCTTAAAGCCCTTAAGGACTTCCCTCAATTTTACATCGCCCAAGCCTAAAAATCAACCAATATGTTAATTTATCAACCTGCCTTACAGCAACTTAAATTCAAGACTAGAGCCTAAAAAACTTTTCACCCATCTTTGAAGTGATGAGCAATCCACGATTAGAACTGGCAAGAACCTTAATTGAAGAAACAGGGTGTAACCTTTTTCTTACTGGTAAAGCCGGTACCGGGAAAACAACACTCTTGCGCGACTTGGTTCAGCGAAAATCAAAGCAAATGGTAGTGTTGGCACCTACCGGAGTTGCAGCAGTAAATGCGGGTGGACAAACCATGCATTCCTTTTTCCAGCTGCCCTTTCAACCCTACGTAAAAATGGGAGCTCCAGGAGCTGCCTCGCGAAATTCAATGCTAAAAGAATTGCGTTTCTCGCGCGAAAAACGGGATATCATACGAAATCTTGAACTATTGGTAATTGATGAGGTGAGCATGGTTCGCGCTGATATGCTGGACGCCATCGACGATATTTTACGTTACGTTTGCCAAGATAATACCAAACCCTTTGGAGGAATTCAAGTACTCCTTATCGGTGATTTGTACCAGTTGCCGCCGGTTTGCAAAGAAGATGAACTTCCACTCATTGAAAGACACTACGGAAGTCCCTATTTTTTCAATTCGGCTGCATTTCGTTTATCATCCTTCCGCTCAATTGAACTGGAACAAATTTACAGACAGGAAGACCCCTTGTTTATCGACCTCCTCAACCAAATCAGAAACAACCGCCTCGACAATACTTCACGAGAAATCCTTGATCTGCTTTCCCATCCGCAGAAAGAAATTAATCTCAAACATCCTATCCGCCTTTGTACCCATAACTATCAAGCCGATCAAATTAACCAAAGGGAGTTCAATAACCTCAATTACGAAAGTAGAGCTTACCATGCCGAATTTAGTGGCGTATTTAATGAGCGCAATTGTCCGGGAGAACCAATTCTTGTATTGAAACCCAATTGCAGGGTTATGATAACCCGTAACGACAATCAGCTGAGTCCAAGATTTTACAACGGAAAATCGGGAATTGTAAAAGAATTGAAACCAGATACCGTTACCCTACTTTTGGACGATGGCCTTCAAATTGAATTGGAACGCTTTGAGTGGATAAGCTACGAATACCGTTTTGATGAGGATACCGGAGAGGTAATAAAAGAAGAAAATGGCATGTTCAAACAATTTCCACTGCGGCTCGCCTGGGCAATTACCATCCATAAAAGTCAAGGATTAACCTTTGATGAAGTGGTAGTTGATGCCGGAAAAGCGTTCGCCCCCGGACAAGTATATGTTGCATTAAGTCGTTGCAAAACCTTAACAGGCCTCGCACTTTCAAGCAAAATAGATGAAAATGGAATCTTTTGCGACCCTACTGTTTTGAAATTCATGAACTCACGAGAACCAGTTGAAGCCTGGCTTCCGGAAATTGAAATCGACAAACAGCTTTACCTACTTCGCCAAAGCGCCCGCTGCTTTAAAGTTCCTGAACTAAGCAAACAGGAAGAAGAACTTCAAACATCGTTACGCATTGCTGGTCTGATGAACTCAACGGAAAATGCTGATGCCTGGGAACTTGTCCTCAAAACCCATAGGGAAATTGACGACACCGCCTCACGCTTCTCGGAGGTTCTAAATTCAAAAAACGGACTCAGTGTGGATGAAAGACAATGGCTGGAATCCAAATTAAATGGAGCTAAAAAGTATTTCCTTGAAAAAATGAATCTGGGAATCTTTGAAGCCCTGGATATTTTGAGGCATGCCATCAAAGAGAAAAAACAGGTTAAAGGACTTAAAAAGGCTTATGAATCCTACCTCAAACCTTGGCAGGTGTATAGAACTAAAATTAGCAATTTCAATTTGCCCGGATTTGAAATTGAAAAACATCAACCCAAAGAACTCCCAAAAATTAGCAGTAAACCCGTAAAAGGTGAAAGCCAAATGCTAACACTTGAACTTGTTCAAACAGGCAAGACAATTGAGGAAATAGCAACTGCTCGGAATATGGCAACCTCAACCATTGAAGGACATATCATTTCACTCATTGTTGAAGGAGCTTTGGAAAAATCTTACCTATTAAGCGAAGAGGCATTTGCAGAAATTGAGAAAGCCATTGAGAACCAAACCGAACCCGGGCTTGGTCCTGTTTTTAATTCCTTGAAAGGAAATTATTCCTATGGGCAAATAATTTTAGTAAATCGCTTGAAGAAGAAGGCTGCTGAACAAGAAAACGAAAATCGCTAATCAACGAACGATTACTTCATCAACATAAGCATCGCCAAAATACTCGTTCACCAACGACAACAATTGGCTGCGTTGATAATGCAATTCTTGTTTTAGAGGTGCTGAATCCATATACAAATAAAGCTTACCTTGGTTAACATACATTTTACGGGTATGGCGTGAAATGAGTGGACCTGCAATTTTTTCCCAATCCGAAATTAAATTGGCTTCCTTAAGCTGCTTCCCTAATTTATTGTCTTTTAAAAATCCCTGTATCAAATCTTTCAGGGGTTGCTCATTGTTCTGCCGCATTACACAAAGTTAGGCTGGGATTTATCAATTCGTTCTTAATTCATGAAAGCGAACTTCAACAGGCAGATTTTCAAAGGCCTCCTTTAATCGCTCAATATGAGTATCGGTTATAAAAATTTGTCCAAACTGTTTACTTGAAATCTTTTCCATCAAATGACTTAGTCTTCCTGCATCCAGCTTTTCAAAAATATCGTCCAAAAGCAATAAGGGCATTTTGCCGCTGCGTTGCTTCAACACATCAAAAAAGGCCAACTTCAAGGCAATAATGAATGTTTTCTGTTGACCTTGGGAACCAAAATTCTTTATTGATTGCTGATTTATACGGAACAAAAAATCATCCCGGTGAATTCCTCGGGTAGTTCGTTCCGCCGCCATATCAGCGCGTCGTTGAATCGACAACCAATCTGATGCGCTATGCTCATTTAGGTCGGATTCGTACTCCACATCAACTTGCTCAGTACCTGATGAAAGTTCGGTGTAATGCTGCTGCAAACCAAGCATTAATTGTTCAATAAAAGACTTTCGCAACTGATAAATGGCTTGACCATTGCTGGAAATCCCATCCTCGTAAATGGCCAACAAGCCTGAATCAACAGAATAACCTTGAGCCATATCCTTTAGCAGCTTGTTGCGGGAGTCCAAATTCTTACGGTAAGCAATTAGCAAACTGAGAAAAGTTTTTTCTGAAGAAGAAAGAATCAAATCAAACATCCGACGACGATCTTCCGCCGCGTCCCGAATCAAACTGATATCACCGGGAACAATCATGACCAATGGAATCTCCCCAAAATGGTCAGAAAAACGGGCAGGCTCGTTGTTGTTCACAAACAGTTTTTTGCCATGAGCCTTAGAATAATACAAGCGGATATCGCTACAAATCTGGTTTGTAATTAACCGGGTTTCAAGGGAGAACCAGTCTTCACCGTTTTTTATTGCAAAAACTTCTTGGTTAAAAAAATAACTTTTAGTGAAAGCCAGATAATGAATAGCATCTAGCAGGCTTGTTTTTCCTACCCCGTTTGGACCTGTAATGCAGTTCACCTGCTTGCTGAATTCCAGCATTTTAGAACCATGGTTTCTGAACTGCTGCACATGCAGGTTTTCCAAATACATGGTTGCAAATTAAGAAAAAGCCATTTGCAGGAAGCCTAAAAATTGATACGCACTGATAATGAGCGAGAAAGCTAGATTTGGCAAAAAGATGATTTTGGTTACTTTTGCACTTCCCGAAAAATGGCAAAACAAACATTTACCAAAGAAACTTACCTGAATTGGTATGAATCGATGCTTTTGATGCGTCGCTTTGAGGAGAAGTCTGCTCAACTCTACGGACAGCAGAAAATCAAAGGATTCTGTCACCTGTACATTGGACAGGAGGCTGTTGTTGCAGGTACTATGAGTGCCTTGCGCAAGGATGATCGTATTATTACTGCTTACCGCGACCATGCGCATGCCTTGGCCTGCGGAATACCAGCCCGCGAGGTTATGGCTGAATTGTATGGAAAAGTTACCGGATGCTCTAAAGGCAAAGGTGGCTCTATGCACATGTTCTCAAAGGAACACAATTTCTTTGGTGGACATGGTATTGTAGGTGGCCAAATTCCATTGGGTGCAGGCATTGCTTTTGCAGACATGTACCGCGGTGGAGAGCAAGTAACCGTTTGCTACTTTGGAGATGGTGCTGTTCGTCAGGGTGCTTTGCATGAAACCTTCAACATGGCTATGCTGTGGAAATTGCCTTGCATTTTCGTTATTGAAAACAATGGCTACGCCATGGGAACCTCTGTTGAACGAACCTCAAACGTTGAAGAACTTTATAAAATTGGTTTGGCTTACGACATGCCTTCTGAATCAGTTGATGGCATGAAAGCCGAAGCCGTTCACGAAGCCATTGCCCGCGCTGCCGAAAGAGGTCGTAAAGGCGAAGGTCCTTCCTTGCTCGAAATTAGAACTTACCGCTACCGTGGACATAGCATGAGTGATCCAGCCAAATACCGCACAAAAGAAGAGGTAGAAGAATACAAAAAGCAAGACCCGATCGAGCAGGTAAAAGCTGTCCTGGTTGCTAAAAAATGGGCATCTGAGGCCGATCTAGAAAAAATTGAAGAAAAGGTAAATGAAATTGTTGCCGATTCGGTGGAATTCAGCGAAAACTCGCCGTTCCCTGATGAATCGGAATTATTTACCGATGTTTACATGGAAGAAAACTATCCTTTTATAAGAGAATAACACGTTGAACCGCTAAGGAAATGGAGAATACGGAAGAAAAAAACCAGTTGGATCTGGATGCAACACTGGTAGAAACCAGTCACAAAATTGAAAGCTTTTACGAAAACAATAAAAAAGCCATCAACTATGGCATTATTGGAATAGTTGTGGCAATCGTTCTGTATGTAGGCTTTAAACAATACTACTTAGAGCCAAAAGAAAAAGAAGCCCAAGCTGCCATGTTTAGAGCACAAAGCTGGTTTGAGCAAGACAGTTTCAACCTTGCTCTCAATGGCAAAGGGGATGCAGAAGGATTTAATGCCATTGCCGAAAACTATGGCATGACTAAAGCTGCAAATCTTGCTCACTACTATGCTGGAGTTTGCTGCATGCGCACCGGCGACTTCAACGGAGCAATTGACCATTTAGATGATTTCTCAACAGATAATGAATTGATTGGCCCACTTGCAACAGGTTTACTTGGCGATGCTTACGTAGAAACTGGCGATATTGAAAAAGGTGCTGGTTTGTACATGAAAGCCGCTAATCAGGGCAAAAACAAACTAACTGCTCCTTACTTCCTGAAAAAAGCCGGTACTGCCTTTGAAGAATTGAAACAGTACGGAAAAGCGGCTGATGCTTATTCAAAAATCAAAAAAGAATATGCAGAAAGCCAAGAAGCCGGTGATATTGACAAATACATTGCTAGGGCCGAAGCTTTGGAAGCAAACAACAACTAATTAATACTCCTGAATGATTAAGGCTGCAAGCAAAATCTTGCAGCCTTATTTTTTTGAATATGGCTACACACTTAAAAAACTTATCAATCACAAGCCTCGAATCACAAGATTGGTTTTCAGGCTTGAATATTGCCATCGTGGTTGCAGATTGGAACCCGCGCGTTACCTATTCCATGCGGGATGCAGCTATCAACTTCCTGGTCGAAAAAGGAGTACCTGAATCGCAAATTTTTATTCATCCGGTTCCGGGCACATTTGAATTACCCCTTGGTGCGCAATGGGCAGCTCAACTTCCAACGATTCATGCAGTCATTGCAATTGGATGTGTAATTCAGGGTGAAACCAGGCACTTTGATTTCATTTGTGATGCCTGTGCCAATGGAATTAAAGATGTTTCATTGAAATTTAACAAACCGGTAATTTTTGGGGTCTTAACTACCCAAAATCTTGAACAGGCGCTAGATAGAAGCGGAGGAAAACATGGCAACAAAGGAATTGAAGCCGCTGAAACTGCCCTTTCCATGTGCTTACTCTACAAATCATTGAACGAGACCGTTTGAGGTCCACACCAATTTGGTTAAGTTTGAAACCTATTCTATTCTCCGGCATGAGAAATCTGTTAACATTATTTGCATTGTCTGTTCTGCTTCTTGCAGGAGCCTGTAAAAAAGGATTTGAAGGTGAACGAAATCCACTCTCACCACCAGAAACTTTTATGGCCATTGATACCATATTCAGAACCGGCGAAAATAGACTTACTACAACAGTTACAGCCAATTGGTGGGCAACCTCAAAAGGTGGATTCATCAAAGGTTATGAGGTTTCCGTTGACAATGGCAGCTCGTGGAAATACACCACAGCTCAAGACAGTACGTTCTTGCTGGATATACCACCCGGAAAAGACACTGCTGATGTAATCATCCTGGTTCGGGCAATTGATAATTTAGGACAATCAGACCCTACTCCTGCCTCAAGCCTATTCCCGGTAAAGAATTCAGCTCCTACCGTTTCATTTGTTTTTTCCCAAATAATTGCGGGAATTCCATCCAGCAACCCAACCAATGTGTTTCCGGTTCTTCGGTACTCAATTACAGGTATAGACCCTGATGGCGAAACCCTTCAGAACTATGAACTATTCATAAACGATACCAACGGAACTCCTTTTATTTTACCCGGCTCTACAACTTCGTTCATGCTAGTTTCCGAAAATCCGAAATCAGATTCATCTACCTGCTCGGTTTTTGTTGGTAATGCTAGTAAAGCCTTAGATGAAAAAATTAGTTACCTTCGCCAGGGAACCTTCAATACCATTTATATTCGGGCTGTTGACAAGGCTTTATCCAAATCCAAATTCAGTGCAGCGCCTCGCATTTGGGTAAAAAAACAAAGCTCGGATGTACTCTTTATTAATGCCTACAATACCAGCAAAAACTTTGTTCAGAATTTCTACCTTCAACGCCTTGCAGCCCTAGGAGTTAACAAGGTTGATACCATGCAGGCCACCGAGGTTATCAATAGCAATTACACCCAATTGCAACCTGATGTTCTAACTCAAACCAGAACCTTTGCGCTTTTCAAAAAAATTATTTGGGTTGGCGATGATGCCAGTTTCACCCTGAGCCTTGGCCAAAGAAGTACAGCTTCCTTTTTTGATGCAGGTGGTAAAATGTATTTAGCAGTTTCTATCAATTCGAGCTTCGATCCCCTTAGTAACTTTTTAGATTGGACCCCAATTCGCAATTTGGTAAATCCACCCTCAGGTTCAGTATTTCGGGTTGATAACAACGCCATTGTAAATCCTGTGAACCCGAATTGGCCCAAAATAAAATCAAGCCAGATTATTCCATCTGCCAGACCATTTGAATTACCTGAAGCCACGCCGACAGTAGGTTTTGATTCGCTCTATGCCGGCGGAATCATCGAAAGTAAAGCCGGTCAAAGTCCGGCACCTTGGACAGGAAAATCAACCGTAATCGCTAAACGCTGGTCAAAATCGAACAATCAAACCAATTTTGTAATCAGTTCCATTCCGCTTGAACGCTTCAATGCAAACAACAATATGGACTCGGTTTTCAAAGAGATTTTCATCAATCAGCTTGGCTTTTGAGCATGAAGAACATCGTGGTTTTTGCAAGTGGAAGCGGCTCTAATGCATTAAAACTTGCTCAAAGTTTAGAAGGAAATTCCTCTATAAAGATTGTAGCCTGTTTTTGCAACAACAAAAATGCTGGCGTGATTGAAAAAATGAAAAACAGAAATATTCCTGTTGAACTTTTCAATCGTCAGGAATTTAACAACCCAGAAGAATTTCTTACCCGTTTGCAAGCCTATCAACCCGAACTTATTGCCCTGCTTGGCTTTTTGTGGTTAATTCCAACCTGGATGGTACAAGCCTATCCTTCAAAAATTGTCAACCTGCATCCCGCACTCCTACCCAAATTTGGAGGTAAAGGTATGTATGGCATGCATGTGCATGAAGCAGTTAAGGAAGCAGGCGAAGTTGAATCCGGCATTACTTTGCATTGGGTTAACGAAAAATACGATGAAGGAGGAATTATCGCCCAGTTTAAGGTGGCACTTACCGCTTCGGACACGGTAGAAAGCATTGCTGGAAAAATCCATGAACTGGAACAAAATCACGTAAGTCAGGTACTCATTTCACTCCTTTTGCAGAATTCCTGAGATTTCGCGAAATTTTCTTTGCTTCTGGAAACAGATTGCCATCGCTTTCTCCTACTTTTGCAGGCTCAAAATTGTTCCGGAATGTCTGCCGAAATTCAAATCAAAAACGCCTTAATTTCAGTTTATTACAAAGATGGCTTGGAGCCAGTGGTAAAAGAACTTCACCAACTAGGTGTAACAATCTTCTCAACAGGTGGTACCCAAAGCTTTATCGAGTCATGCGGAGTTCCGGTAGTTCCAGTTGAATCCCTAACCGGGTACCCTTCCATCTTAGGTGGAAGAGTAAAAACACTTCATCCCAAAATTTTTGGTGGCATCCTGGCCCGAAGGGATGAAGCAAACGATTTGAAAGAACTGAATGAATTTGAAATTCCACAATTGGATTTAGTTATGGTTGACCTCTACCCATTTGAGGAAACTCTTGCCAAAACCAGCGACGAAAGCAGCATCATTGAAAAAATTGATATTGGTGGAATTTCGCTGATTCGCGCTACAGCAAAGAATTTCAAGCATACTGCCATTGTTGCCGACAAACAAGATTATCAAGGCCTGCTCGAATTGCTGAAAAACCAACAAGGCAAAACAACCCTTGAACAACGTAAAGCCTTTGCTGCAAAAGCATTCCATATCAGCTCGCATTACGACGCTGCCATATTTGGTTATTTCAATCAAGCCGAACAATTACCCGTTCTAAAGCTGAGTTCACAAGAAGCAACTCCATTACGGTATGGAGAAAACCCGCACCAAAAAGGCACATTCTTCGGAAATCTCAACAACCTGCTTGAGAAATTGCATGGCAAGGAACTTTCATACAATAACCTGCTGGATGTAGACGCAGCTACCGGTTTAATTGAAGATTTTGAAGAACCTACTGTTGCCATTATCAAACACAATAACCCTTGCGGAGTAGCATCAAGAAGCACATTATTGGAAGCTTGGACAGATGCCCTTGCCGGCGATCCGGTTTCTGCTTTTGGTGGTGTGATTGTCTTGAATAGAGCATTGGATGTGGAAACAGCTAAAGAAATTGATAAAATTTTCCTTGAGGTACTCATTGCACCTGACTATTCAGCAGAAGCCCTGGAGATATTAAAAAGCAAAAAGAACAGAATCATCCTAAAAAAGAAGGCGGATCTGCCCAAGCATCAAACAGTGAGGAGCGCGCTAAATGGCGTTTTGGTTCAAGATAAAAACCTCGTTGTTCTGGAGGCATCAAACCTGAAACCCGTTACCAGCAAAACCGCCGATGAGGCAGCAATTGCCGATTTACTCTTTGCTGATAAAATAGTAAAACATACAAAATCCAACACCATTGTATTGGCTAAAAACAAGCAATTGCTAGGTATTGGATGCGGCCAAACCAGCCGAGTAGATGCCCTGAAACAGGCCATTGAAAAAGCTAATGCGTTTAATTTTAATTTGGACGGAGCAGTAATGAGTTCGGATGCTTTTTTCCCTTTCCCGGATTGCGTTGAGATTGCCCATCAGGCTGGAATTACCACCGTAATTCAACCTGGTGGCTCCATAAAAGATGATGCATCAATCTCCTACTGCGAAAACAATGGATTGGTGATGTATTTCTCAGGTGTAAGACATTTTAAACACTAAGGGGAAAAAACTCGGTTTATATTGACTTCAATTGTTATAATTTGCAATTTCCTAACCCTATAAGCGGCAAATGAGTGTTTTCAGTTTTTTAACGCAGGATTTGGCCATCGACCTTGGTACTGCGAATACATTAATCATCCACAAAGACCAGGTTGTGGTGGATGAACCTTCTATTATTGCGGTGAATCGCCGCACAGGGAATGTGATTGCCGTTGGTAGTCAGGCCCAACAAATGCACGGAAAAGTGCATGAGGATATCAAAACCATTCGTCCGCTAAAGGATGGTGTGATAGCAGATTTCCAGGCTGCCGAACACATGATTCGCGGAATGATTAACATGATTCCGCAAAACAGCAAAATCATCAAGCCGCAGCAACGCATGGTGATTTGTATTCCTTCTGGAATTACTGAAGTTGAAAAACGTGCCGTAAAGGATAGTGCAGAACGCGCAGGTGCTAAGGAAGTTTACCTCATTCATGAACCTATGGCTGCGGCAATTGGTATTGGCATTGACGTGTTTGAACCCATGGGAAATATGATTATTGATATCGGTGGTGGTACTACAGAAATTGCTGTTATCGCTCTTGCCGGTATTGTTTGTGATCAGTCCATTCGTGTTGCCGGTGATGAATTTACCGAAGATATTCTTGATTATATGCGTCGCCAACACAACTTATTGGTGGGTGAACGTACCGCAGAAAAAATCAAAATTGAGGTTGGTGCAGCGCTTCCGGAACTGGACAATCCGCCACCGGATTTTGCCGTAAATGGTCGCGATTTAATGACGGGTATTCCTAAACAAATCACAGTTAGCTATAGCGAGATTGCTTCTGCATTAGACAAGTCTATCTCCAAAATTGAAGAGGCTGTTTTACGGGCTCTTGAACTTACTCCTCCTGAACTTTCGGCTGATATTTATTCAACCGGACTTTACCTTACCGGTGGTGGTGCATTGCTTCGCGGACTCGATAAACGAATTGCAACCAAAACCAAACTTCCTGTACACGTTGCCGAAGATCCACTTCGCGCCGTTGTGCGTGGAACCGGTATGGCGCTCAAAAATCTGAAGAATCATAAATTTCTCATGACCTGATAGGAACTCCGAGAAATGAGGAACCTGCTATTCTTTCTGTACAAGTATTATACATTTCTCCTGTTCTTCTCCCTCGAGTTGTTTTCCCTTATTATACTTTATCAGTACAATACCTATCAACGGGCAAGCTTTCTGAATACTACTGGTGCGATTGCTGCTTCTTTCTACGAAAAAGTTAACAATACCACCAGCTATTTCAGCCTAAGAAGAATTAACGATAGCTTACTTACCGAAAACGCCCGTTTGCGCACTTTGCAACTGAATGCCTATTACCAAAATGGATTCACGTTGAGCACGCTGAACGATACTAATTACAAGCAGCAATACAGTTATATTTCTGCCAACGTGGTTAACAATTCTGTTATCCGAAGAAACAACTACATTACCATCGACAAGGGACGTCTGCATGGTATAGAGCCTAATATGGGCGTTATTAGTAGCAATGGGGTTGTGGGAATTGTCACAGCTGTTTCAGAACATTTTTCTACCATTCGATCAGCCTTAAACAAAGACACTAAAATCTCGGCGATGCTCAAAAAGAATGGTGCGTTTGGTTCGCTGGAATGGAAAGGCGATAATCCCAAATACACAAATTTGGTTGATGTAAACAAACATGTTCAAGTGAAAGTTGGCGATGAAGTAATCACAAACAATTTCTCTACCATATTTCCAGTTGGGATTCCGGTTGGCGTTATCAGCGAACAATCTTTGGATGCAGGTGATAATTTCCATACCCTCAAAGTGGAACTTTATACTGATTTCAGTACCCTCAGAAATGTTTATGTTATTCGAAATAAATTCAGGGACGAACAAGTAGAATTAGAAAGGCAGGTGAAAGGTGATCATTGAGTTATTGACATACCTAGGAAGGTTCATTCTCCTGCTACTGCTTCAATTGCTTGTTATCAAAAACATTGAGCTCAGCACATTTATCAATCCCTATATTTACCCGCTGTTTATTTTAACATTACCGGTTTCAACCAAACCCTGGCAAGTGGTTTTAATTTCTTTTATTACAGGTTTTATTGTTGATAGCTTCTATATCCCATTTGGACTGCACATGGCAGCAACCACCTTTATGGGTTATCTCCGAATTTTCTACTTAAAATTCGCAGCCAACAAAGAAGACTTTGATGCCAAATTGGCTCCCAACCTTTCCCGAAAAGGTCCAGTTTGGTTCGTGCTATATTGCTTAGTTCTTATCTTCGCACATCATACGGTTTTGTTCTATCTCGAAGTATATAGCTTTAGTGAGTTCTTCAGAACCTTTTCCCGAGTTTTTGCTAGTTCTATAGCCTCTGTTGCACTAATAACTCTGGGGCAGGTTCTTTTCTACAAAGCCGCTCAACGGAAATAACATGGATAAAACCTTCAAACAGAAAACGCTCCTGCTTATTTTCCTCAGTGTGGCGCTGATTTACATTGCGCGACTGTTCTACCTTCAATTGGTTGATGAAAGCTATTTTTTGAGTGCACAAAACAACGTATTGCAAGAACAAACGATCTATCCTGCTCGTGGACTTATATACGACCGTAATGGAGAACTGCTGGTTTACAACGATGCTATTTATGATTTATCTGTAATGCCGGAACAGGTGAAAGACCTAGATACAGCTGCCTTTTGCCAAATCTTGAATATCACCAAAGAAGATTTCATCCGGAAGTTTGAAAAAATGAAAAAGCAGAAAGGGTATGCTCCTTGGAAACCTGCAGTTTTCGAACGTCAGATCACCATTCCTACCTACGCTGCATTTCAAGAACGCTTATACGATTTCAATGGATTTTTTGTTGAAGTGCGAACCGACAGAAAATACCAACACAACAATGCTGCCCACGTAATGGGTTATATCAGTGAGGTAACAGAAAAGGATATCGAGAAAAGTGATGGCTATTACCGCATGGGCGATTTCATTGGCAAATCGGGTGTAGAAAGAACCTACGAAAAAGAATTGGGAGGTCGAAAAGGGATGCGCTATGTTTTGGTAGATTCAAAAAGCAGAACCCAAGGCCGCTACAAAAATGGTGAATTTGACACCCCTGCAGTTGCAGGAAAAAACATCGACCTTAGCATCGACTACAAGCTACAAGAATTGGGAGAACAACTTTTAACCAATAAAACCGGAAGCGTAGTGGCCATCGAACCAAAAACAGGTGAAATACTTGCCTTGGTTTCAAGTCCCACCTACAATCCAAACTTGCTTATTGGTCGCGAACGAGGAAAACATTTCATGGAATTGCTGCGCGATCCGATGAAGCCCCTCTTCAACCGCCCACTTGCTGCACCCTATCCACCGGGCTCTATCTTCAAAATCCTGATGGGCCTCACGGGTCAACAAGAAAAAGTACTTTTCCCCGAAACGGCTTATGGATGTCACGGTGGATATATGTTTGTAGGTTGTCACCCACATGGTTCACCATTGGCGCTAAAAGGAGCTATCGCTGTAAGTTGCAACGCCTATTTTTGTCAAGTTTACCGCTCGGTAGTAAACAATCCAAGATACCCACATGCAGAAGACGCATACAATAGCTTTTACAAACACATTTCAAGTTTTGGATTAGGCCGTAAACTGGGTGTAGATTTATTTGGTGAAGGCAAAGGCTTGCTTCCCAAGTCAACCTATTACGACAAAATTTATGGGCGCTACCGTTGGCAGGCAACAACCACAATCTCATTGGGAATTGGTCAGGGAGAATTAGGGATTACGCCCCTTCAAATGGCCAATGCAACTGCTGCTGTTGCAAACAAAGGCTACTACATTGTACCTCACATAGTAAAACGCATTGGCGGAAAACCGAATCCAAATCCATTGTATCAAACCAAAAACTGGACCAGCATAGACACCTCCTATTTCCAGGTAATGATTGAAGGCATGGAAGAAGTGGTTAAACATGGTACTGCTTATGTAGCACAAATACCTGGAATCAGCATAGCCGGAAAAACAGGAACTGCACAAAACCCACATGGTAAAGACCATTCGGTTTTCTTTGCATTTGCACCTGTTGAAAATCCCAAAATAGCCATTGCTGTAGTGGTAGAAAATGCAGGTTTTGGCGCAACTTGGGCCGCACCAATTGCTTCCCTCATGATTGAACAATACCTCACCGGAAAACACGATACCCGAAAACACTTGCTCGAACGAATGCTGAAAGGAAACCTGAATCACCGCAATGACACCACATCAACCCAAACCAAGCCGAATTGATTGGAGCGTCATTCTCCTTTACCTGTTGCTAACCGGCATCGGGTTAATAAGTGTGTACGCTTCCGTTTACAAAGAAACCAATCCTCATATCTGGGACCAAGGAATGAACTATGGCAAACAGCTGCTTTGGATTGGTATTTCACTCTTTGTAGCCACCATGATAATGGTAATCGACGAAAAATTTTTCTACGCATTTGCCTACCCCATTTATGGTCTCACCATTATCATGCTTTTGCTTGTACTAGTAGCAGGTACAACTGTAAAAGGCTCATCTTCGTGGATTGAAATTGGCGGTTTCCGTATGCAGCCCGCAGAATTTGCCAAGTTTGGAACGGCACTTGCACTTGCCAAATACTTAAGTGGATACAACAAAGACTTTGCACGCCGAGCAATAGACCAATACATTTCAGCAGGAATTATTTTGTTGCCAATGGCCATTATCCTGCTTCAAAACGAAACAGGCTCAACCCTGGTATTCTTCTCATTTGTACTCGTTTTGTATCGCGAAGGCTTACCCGGTTGGATTCTATTCGCAGGATTGATACTAGCAATACTTGCTGTTCTGGCCTTGCTAATTCCACCTTTGTATTTAATCATTGGCTTGGTAGTTCTAGCAGGAATTTTTCTGATGCTGGTAAGGCGAACCAAAACCCTCGTGCTAATTACGGCTGCAGTAGTTATTGCAGCATCCTTAATGGCAAGCAGTATTGATTATGTATTTCAAAATGTATTGCAGGCCCACCAACGTACTCGTATCAATGTATTATTGGGCAAGGAAGTTGATATCAAAGGGGCAGGCTACAACGTGCAACAATCGAAAATTGCCATTGGCTCCGGAGGTTTACTTGGAAAAGGATTTCTTCAAGGCACCCAAAACAAATTCCGTTTTGTACCCGAACAAAGTACCGACTTTATTTTCTGCACCATTGGCGAAGAATATGGCTTTGCGGGTTCAGTTACTTTTATTGGACTCTATATGCTTCTGCTGTGGCGACTCCTTGTTATGGCAGAGCGACAACGCCAAAAATTCAACAGGATTTATGGCTATAGTGTGGTAAGCATTCTGTTTTTCCATTTCCTTATCAATGTAGGAATGACACTTGGTTTGATGCCCGTAATCGGAATTCCTTTACCATTTATCAGTTACGGGGGCTCAGCACTATTAAGTTTTACAGTATTGCTCTTTATTTTTATTCGACTGGATGCCAACCGCGTAAACGAACTCAAGAGCTTTGAATAGAAATACGGCTATGGCTGGAAAACA
>JAKLJI010000023.1 GCA_023151275.1 Bacteroidia bacterium
AGGGATTTTGTAGGGTGTTGGCCTCGCAGCGCAAGCCGGCGCCTTCGACAGCGAAAGGCTTTTGGTGACTTTTGGCCCACAAAAGTTACACATGAAAATTAAATACCTTATCGACTAAGTGTTCTCAAAAAACAACAAAATACCAGTCTACCAAAGAATAAAGGTTTAAATGGTTTATGAAGGTTTAAGTGGTTTAAGCGGTAAATAATCGAGAATCTTGATTCCTAGGAAATGGAGAATTTCACCATGGTGTAACCCTAAAAATCTGATACAGCCCTCCTCGCTGTCGGCAGTCCCGTAACCAGTTACGGGACCGCCATCCCCAAATCCCGACTTTTCGGAAACAGGAAAGGGCGGGCCCATTTCCTAAGAGAGTCTCCAATTCTAGATTCAAAAAGCAACTTGCAAAAGCCCCAGCATATCAAATAGTTCAAGAAATCAAAGCCAATGGCCAATCCGTCAAAAGCTAAGGGCCCTGCAATTGAAATCTTTCACGCTCCCAAAAAGCCATCGCCAACAGCCATAGCCATCGTTCCCCACCTTAAATCTGAACCGAAAAAGCAAAAGCCTATTGCCAATCCGCTGATGGCGGAAAAGCTAAAGGCCCTGCAATTTTTAATTTTATGCGTTTATTAAATCACAAACTCCGACTTGAAGCCATCGTAATTCGGATTCACGCAGAAAACCGGAATATTGCCCGTATCGTTTACAATCTGCTGTGCATAGGTTTCTATGATGTACTCCCGAATGCCTTTGTCTTCTTGCTGCGTCATAATCATGATGAGGTCTGCGAGCTGGGTTTCTGCAAATTCCTGAGTCTTGCGTGCAAAATCTTTGTCGTTTTCCAATACGGTCTCGGTATGCGAAATACCGTTTTCATCCAATAAGGTTTGAATCTGCTTCAGGTTGGCCATCAGCTTGTTGTTTAAAAACTCATCGCCAACTTTGTAGGTAAGTACATGGATGGTGGATTTGTAAGATTTACCCAAATGGATGGCCCATTTCACCTTTTGCTTGGATTCAGCCGACAAATCGAGTGGGAATACAATGTTCTTGTAGGCATTGGGGTTCTTATCGGTTTTTACAACAATTACCGGAGTTGTGCTATAGCTGATTACCCTGCTGGCATTGCTGCCTATTATGCGCTCGGCTCCGCTGGCCCCATGCGTTCCCATGATGATGCAATCACATCCATGCTCTTCAGCTGTTTCAATAATGGTTTTGTAGATTTTCCCCGATCTTACTTCGGTAACACATTTAATTCCATAAGCCGATTCAATCTCCCGGGCTTTTTGCGCCAGTCTGCCAAGCATGGCTTCTTTGGCCAGGTTTTCTTTTGCATCGTTTTTGCTGAAACTGAATATGTTGCTTAGAAAGTCATCTTCAAGGATGCTAAGCAATACAAGATCATTGTCGAAATGTTTGGCAATTTGCGCTGCATGCGTCAGGGCGTTCAGGGAGATTTCCGAAAAATCTACCGGTACCAGCATAATGTTCTTCTTTTTATCCATAGTTGATGAGGGTAATTGGTTTGCAAATGTAATTGTTTTACTTTACCTGCTCATCGCATAAAAATGATACGAACTATTCCTGCTTCAGAATTGATTATTAATCCGGATGGCAGCATCTACCACCTCAACTTACACCCTGATGATCTGGCAGATACGGTCTTTTTAGTGGGTGATCCCGACCGGGTTCCTGAAGTATCCCGCTACTTTGATGCCATTGAGGTAAAAAAGCAAAAACGCGAATTCGTAACTCATACCGGACGCATTGGTAATAAGCGATTTACAGTACTTTCAACAGGCATTGGTACCGACAATATCGATATCGTTTTGAACGAATTGGACGCCTTGATTCAGGTTGACCTTAAAACCCGAGAAATCCTTAAGAATCCGTTAAAATTAAATGTAATTCGGATTGGAACTTCGGGTGCTTTGCAAAAAGAGATTCCGGTAGATACTGTTTTAATCTCTGAAGCGGCGCTGGGTCTTGATAATTTACTCTGGTTTTATGCCTTGGAGCCGGATGCCGATTTTCGGGAAATGGGCAAAGACCTGGGACTTGAGTTCATTTGGCCTTATGTTATGGAATCGTCCATGGAGTTGAACGAGCGTTTTCCAAGCAGTTATTTGCGAGGGTTAACTGCTACCTGCTCCGGGTTTTATGCCCCCCAGGGCAGGCAATTGCGCATGCCCATCAGCCAGCCTGATTTTATTCAAAAATTATCCAACCTGGATTTCGGGGGACGAAAAGTGAGCAATTTTGAAATGGAAACTGCCGCTATATTCGCCTTATCGCGTCATTTTGGGTTCAATGCACTTGCAGTAAATGCCATTGTGGCCAACCGCATTACGCATCAATTCAGTAAGGATACCCACAAAGCGGTCGACACCACCATTCGTGCAGTTTTGGAGGCCTTTAGCTAATCCTGTTTTTTGTGGCTACTCAAGAGGAACTCATTGCTGCTATCCAACTTCGTTTGGTGCCCGGAGTGGGAGATATTATTGCCCGAAGTCTTATTCAGTATGCCGGTTCAGCGCAAGCGGTTTGGGAGTATTCCAAAGAGCGTTTGATGGCTGTTCCGGGGGTTGGCTTGAGTGTAGCTCAAGAAATTCGCGCCAATCGTGAACTGAAAAAGCGGGCGGAACAGGAACTGAAGAAATGCAAAGAGGAAGGGATAGCGATTTATTATTACAAAGACGAAGCCTATCCCCAACGGCTAAAGTCATTCCCAGATTCCCCTTTGCTCTTATTTGGCAAGGGAAATATCGAATGCAATCCGGCCAGGATGCTGGCAGTGGTTGGCACCCGCAAATGTTCCGAATTTGGCAAGGAATTTACCAGGCAATTGGTTGAACGACTGAAGGATATGGATTGCACCTTGGTTTCAGGTTTGGCCTTGGGAATAGATACGGCCGCCCACCGGGCTGCTGTTGAATTTGGATTACCAACATTGGGTGTCCTAGGGCATGGGTTTAACACCTTATACCCTTATCAAAACAGGACCCTTGCAGAAGATATGCAAAAAAAGGGAGGCTTATTGACAGAATTTTTATTTGCAAGTCCGCCCGATGCTGAAAACTTCCCCAAACGGAACCGGATTGTGGCAGGCCTTTGCGATGCCCTGGTGGTGGTTGAAACAGCCCTAAAAGGGGGAGCGCGCATCACCGCAGAAATTGCCAATGCCTACAACAAAGATGTAATGGCCGTTCCGGGCCGACCCGGTGATTTGCAATCGCTAGGCTGCAATTACCTGATTCGCGAGAATAAGGCCATATTGATTAACACGCCAGAGGACCTGGTGAAGGATTTGAATTGGCAAGCCGGCAGCTCCCAAAAGCCCATTCAGCAGCAATTGAACTTTCTGCTCAGTGAGGAAGATGGACGTATCGTTCAGTTTATTCGGGAACGGAGGCAGGCGGGGATTGATGAAATTGCTTTTGGATTGGGACTTGAGCAAAGCTACCTGGCCTTTCGCCTCCTGGAGCTTGAATTTTCAGGATTCCTCCGTGCCTTACCCGGTAAAATTTTTGAAGTAAAAAGGTGATGAAATAGGGTGAACTTGCCCCAGAATTTTAATTCGCTTACACTTCGAGAAGCTATGGCTATGGCTTTTAGCTATGGCTGATTTTGCGAATGGTAATCCGCCGAAGGCGGAAAGGCCAATTGCTAATGGCCCATCTATTTAAATCGTTCATGAAATCAAAGCCATTGCCAATAGCCATAGTTCACTAATTGAAATCATTCACGTCCCAAAGACCATCGCCAATAGCAATTATTCACCCGAAAATTAGTCTAAAACCGGTCAACGTTTTTTAGGACTCGACACAAAAGCCAATGGCAAACGGCCAATAGCCAATTGCCTAGAATTTTAAATCGTTTATGAAATCAAAGCCATCGCCAAAAGCCATAGCCATAGTTCGCTAATTGTAAATCGTTCACGCCCCAAAATGCCATAGCTATAGCCGTATTCAATCGCCAAAGGCGATTGAATACCATTTATTCACCCATCCCCCCCAACTACGCATCCTTACAAACAAGGGGCATTGCAAAAATTCTCCAAGCCCTTGAAAACCCAGCCTTTAGGGAACGCTTAACCTAAACTTCATCCAAAACTCAAGGCTTTTCCCAAACAAACTACTTTTATTTAAAGCCTTTAAGACTATTTTTGCAAATACTGATGAAAGCAATATATGATACAAACCAATAAAAAAGAAAAACTGATAACCGCAAATAAAATAGTGAAGTTGATTCTTACACTATTAACATTTACTGTTTTTCAAGGATGCATAAGTAATAAAAATTATGTCCTACTTCAAAAGAAAACAATATCATCGAATAATGATTCTACTGAAGTAAAAATAGTTAATAGTGAGTATAAACTTAAAACAGGAGACATTCTTTATATTAGGTTATTAACAGATGATGAAAAAACAAATCAAATTTTAAATCCACTCTCAGGTGGAAATATGAATATGCAAATGCTAATGTCCCAAGCAGGAACAGGTACACCTTTTTATATATTGGGCTATACCGTTAACAGCAAAGGAAACCTAGAATTGCCATTTTTAGGGGAAATACATGCAGAAGGGAAAAGCATTGAAGAATTAAAAGTGACAATTGGAAAAGAAGCAGAAAAATACTTCAAAAAATTTTATCTACAAATCAAGTTAGGAGAATTCCGATTTAGCGTTATTGGTTCCGTTTATAGACCTGGACAATATTTTTATATGGTCAATCACCTAAACATACTAGAAGCTCTTGCAATGGCAGGTGATGTAACTGAAATTGCAAAAAGAAATGGATTAACACTTATTCGAGAAGAAAATGGACTTACAAAATTAGTTCAATTAGATTTAACAGACAGGAATATAATAAATTCTCCATATTTTTATATTAAACCAAACGACATTTTATATGTACAACCAGTCAAGTCCAGGAGTATAGGAAAAATAACAAACTTTCAAGAAACACTTGGAACAGTACTACCTATTTTTAGTACATTTTTATTAGTTTTAAATACCTATATTATACTACAAAATATTAAATAATGACCACCAATCAGGATAATCAAGCTCACCTCTCAACCTTTCATCAAGGGCAAATATCAGAGGGGCTTAACTTCAAGGTAATTCTTGGTAGATTTTTAGGATACCTACCATATATAGTTATCTCTATAATTACTTCTCTTTCTATCGCTTTTTTAGTTAATCGGTACTCAGATGAAAAATACATCGTTAAAGGCCAATTCTTAATAAAAGAAAAGGGGGGGAGAAATAGTTTTGATGGAATGGATAACTTTCTTCAGGGAATGCAATTGTTAAATACAAATAAAAATGTTGAAAACGAAATTGGCATGATGAAATCAAGGATGGTTACAAGAGAAACTATTTTAAAATGTAACTTTCAAATTGATTATTTTGGAACGGGAAAGCTGAAAACAAGTAATTTATATTCAAATTCACCATTCTTGGTAAGTGTTGATTCTAATCATATTCAACCCTATAACATATCGTTTAATTTAAAATTTTTAGACAAAGAATCATTTTTACTAACAACAACTAAATCTTCCCCTTATCTATGTTATCCGAACAATCAAACTAGATTAAATGCCCCATTTGATGAAATCAATATTAAAGGGAAAGTTGGAAACGTAATTGAAGGTCCTACCTTTAGATTTAAAATTATCATTACCCAACCCGATCTTTTGATGGTAGAAAATGATTACAAATTTAAATTAAATACGGTTGAATCTTTAGTAAAAAGGTATGCTGGAAAAATAACAATAAAAACATTAAACAAGCAATCAAGTATTGTAGAACTATCTAAAGAAACAAAAACTCCAGAGATTGATGCTGAGTTTATCAATCAACTTATGGAAACATACATCCAAAAGGGATTAAACGATAAAAATCAAATCTCTGTCAATACAGTAAACTTTATCGACAATTACCTAATCTCAATTTCAGATTCTTTAAAAATCTATGAGCAAAATTTGAAAGCCTTTAGAACCCAAAATCAAGTAATTGATCTTGGCCAACAAGGAAATCAACTTCTTTCAAAACTTGCGGAAATAGACAATTCAAGGACCGAAGAAGAAATCAAGTTGAAATATTATGATTATTTACTTGACTACATGATAAAAAACAAATCACTAGACAAAATTGTAGCCCCAAGTGCAATAGGAATTCCAGACCCCTTATTAAATCAACTATTAGGAAAAATGGTGCAATTGTATGGTGAAAAATCAATTCTGGAACAAACAATGAGTAATAACAATCCAGTATTAATTGAAAAGATTGAAGCAATTGACTTGGTAAAAAAATCAATAATTGAGAATGTAATTAACATTAAGTCTAGCTCTAAAATTTTTGTAAGTGAAATATCCAAAAAGTTAAATTTTTTAGAATCTAAAATTTCTAATCTTCCAGAAAAAGAACAAAATCTTCTAAATATTGAAAGAAAATATAAACTAAATGACAAATTACTAAATTATCTCCTCGAGAAAAAAGCTGAAGCTGGAATAGCTGGGGCATCAAATATTTCTGACAACAGAATTGTAGATTATGCAGTAATTTCAAGTAAAATTTATCCGAATGAACCAGCAAATTTTCTGTTAGGACTTATTATAGGGGTCATTTTACCTTTAATAATTATCTTCATTATTGAATTCTTTAATAATAAAATTAACAACCACAGTATTCTTCAAAGTGTTAGTAACATTCCAGTTGTAGGAAATATTCCTCACAATAGTAAAGATACTCCACTGGTTATTGCTAATCACCCTAAATCAATGGTATCTGAAAGTTTTAGAAATTTGCGGTCAAATATTAATTACTTGAGTCATGAAAAAAGAAAAAACACCACTATTCTAGTAACTTCAACAGTTTCTGGTGAAGGAAAAACTTTTGTGAGTATGAATATTGCTTCAGTGCTTGCAATTGGAGGGTACAAAACCGTTCTAATGGGTGTAGATTTGAGGAAGCCAAAAATTTTCCAAGATTTTAAACTTGATAACACCCTTGGCATTAGTAATTATGTAATCGGAAAAGTGGGCAAGGATGAAATAATTCAAAACACCAATATTCCAAATCTTTCGATTATTACTTCGGGTCCAACACCTCCCAATCCTTCAGAATTAATTATGTCAGAAACCTTCAAAAATTTATTGAAGGAGGTTAAAGAGGAATTTGACTTTGTCATTCTAGATACACCTCCAATTGGATTGGTTGCAGATGGTTTGGATTTGATGCCTTTAGCTGATATTATTCTTTACATGGTTAGACAAAGGATCAGTCGTAAAAACTATCTAAATATGATTAACGATATCCATTCAAAACAGAAAGAAAAGAAAGTTGGAATTATTTTTAATGATATCAATTTCGCCGCAGTTTATGGATATGGGTATGGCTCTTATGGATATGGGTATGGCCAAAACAGCTACGGATACGGATATGGATATGGATACGGATATGGATACGGGTACGGATATGGATACGGCCAATACGGAGATGTGGAAGTAGACAAAAAGGTTTGGTGGAAAAAATACCTAGGTATCTAAATCTTACCGAAATTAGTAGACAAAAAAAAGCGGCTTAAAGCCGCTTTTTTTTGTCTACTAATTTTATTTGTACTTCATTATTTCATTTTATTTGTACTTCCTTATTGCAGTAACCACCCGTTCTAAATCTTCATCCTTCAAATTGGACCCACTTGGTAAACATAATCCTTTGTCAAACAAATCTTCAGAAATTCTGCCTCCAAAATACGGCGCATGTTCAAAAACTGGTTGCATGTGCATGGGTTTCCATAAAGGTCTGCACTCAATGTTTTCCTTTTCCAAACCCAGGCGAATGTCTTCTCTGCTGAAGCCGGCAACTTCTTTTTCAATTAAAATACAACTTAACCAGCGATTTGAATAGGAATCCTTGGGCTCAACCGGAAAACTAATACCCGAGATAGTGCCCAAATTTTCCTTATAATATTCAAAGTTGGCCCTTCTTTGCCTTACTCTATCATTCAAAACCAGCATTTGCCCCCTGCCAATACCTGCACTCACATTGCTCATTCTGTAATTGTAGCCAATCTCACTGTGTTGATAGTGGGGCGCAGAATCCCTTGCCTGTGTGGCCAAGAACCTGGCCTTTTTAACAACATCTTCATTATTCGATAGCAATGCTCCTCCTCCACTGGTTGTAATAATTTTATTTCCATTGAAACTAAGTATTCCAAAATCCCCAAAGGTACCGCAGGATTTATCTTGAAATCTGGACCCCAAGGCTTCTGCCGCATCTTCAATTACCGGAATTTCATATTTTCTTGCGATTTCCATGATTTCGTCCATTTTTGCAGGTGTTCCGTACAAATGAACCGGGATAATAGCCTTGGGCATTTTTGCTTGCAGTTTATTGCCCTTCGAATCGATTCCGCCAGAAATACAAGCTTGAATTGCCTCTTCCAAGTGACAAGGATCCATATTCCATGTTTCAGACTCAGAATCAATAAAAACCGGGATGGCCCCTTGGTAGGCAATAGGATTTGCAGATCCGGAAAAGGTGAAACTTTGGCAAATCACATAATCCCCTTGCGATACTCCAAGCTGAATCAATGAAAGATGAATCGCTGAAGTGCCTGAACTTAATGCAGCCGCATAGCTTGATCCCGTATAGTTGCAGAGATCTTGCTCAAAACCATCAACATGAGGTCCTAAAGGAGCAATCCAATTCGTTTCGAAGGCATCCTTTACAAACTCAATTTCTTGACCGCCCATGTGTGGAGATGATAACCAGATTTTTTCTTTATTCATTTTTTATCAATTATAGTTTTTTCACGATTGTAATTATTTTGAGTTACACTAATTTTCCAACAAGAGTTTTGTTCGAATTTTTATGCTTAGGTAGGCAATCTCTACAATTTCAGGAATATTTTTGTTAAATGTCTTAAGCAAAATTTCTCGAATTACTTGGGTGAGTTCAATCTCCTCTCCCTTAAATTTTGCTGCCAAATGAGCTAATACCAATCGCTCCTCCATTCTTAGGAAAATAAACACTCCCAGCAGCTTATTTGCATCTGGCTCCGATTTTAACAGAAAAAACGATTGCTGCTTATAGGATTTGCCTTCCACTTGTATGCTAATATAATTGCCTGTTTTAACCAAAACAGGTTTACCATAAGCCTGTATTGTCTTTCTTATTTTACTTTGGTATACATGTTGGCTGGGATGGAAATAGAAAAATTCCTGCAATTGCTCCTCCATGTTGATTGGAAGCTGCGAAACCAAGCGAAACTGATTCATGGTTAATACTCCTTTCGGTTTAAGTTGCTTGCCAATACAATTTCACCGTGCCCCGGACAAATTACATCATCCCTTAAGAAAGCACCGAACAGGAAATCGAGGGTTAGCTGGTTTAGGACCCTATCACCACCCTTTAACTTGGTTACCACAGGGTAGCCTGGCACTAGCGAGTCCCCTGTGAACCAATAATTAAACAATTTATAACTCAGGCTCCCGGAATAATGACCAGGCGTCTTGAAAATTTTCATAGAATTCCCTGTTACTAAACCTATCTCATCCAGGCTATCCAAGCTAACACAAGAAGAGCCGGAAAAAACTACCGGCTCTTCATGATAAAATGAAAGATTTTCTTTTGGATTTTGTAAAGCCTCCAAGGTTTTGCTCGAACCAAATATCTTACAGTTTGGAAAACACTCCACCAAGCTGTTTACTCCTCCAATATGGTCATAATGAGGATGGGTAAGGAAAACTCCGGCAATTTCTTTTGTACCGGATAAAGCCCGTCTTACCGGCTCAAACTCTCCAATATCAATCAACCAAACCAACTGAGATTCATTTGGTTCAAGAATAAATACATTGGAGGTGTATTTTTCTAAAGCAACCCGCCGGACTCTCAACCCATGAAGTTCAAAATATCACCAACAGTCTTGAATTCTTTGATTTGTTCTCCAGTTAGCTTTTTGCTAAACTCCTCATCACATAGCACAATTAAGGATAGTTTGGCCATTGAATCGTACTCAGCAACATCGCTAAGCAAAGTTGATTCATTTAAGGTACCTGATTCAATTTCGAGTGCATCTTCTAATAATGCAATTTTTTCTTGATTTGTCATTGTATATTAATTTAGATTGATTAATTAATTAAAAACCCCCCATCTATTGGAAGTGCATGCCCTGAGATAAATCTAGAACGTTCTGAAAGTAAGAACATAATCAGATTTGAAACGTCTTCCGGCTCCCCTAAACCCAAAAACTGCCTTTGCAGTGTTGGGTCAGGCTTGCCCTCACTCGCTGCAAGTAACTCCTGAAAGATGGGAGTATTTGTTTGGGCTGGCACAACTGAGTTTAATCGTATTCCTTTGGGAGCTAATTCTTTTGCTAGGCATCGAATAGAGGCATCAACCGCAGCTTTTGATCCAGCATAAGCCGTCACGCTTGGCGCTCCCCTTTCAGATGCAATTGAAGAAATCTGAACTATACTTAATCCGGATTGGTAATTCTTCTTTTTGCAAATATTCTTTATAAATTCAAGGAAGGAAAAGTAATTGCTGGTAAATATTTCCTGAACATGTTCTGAAGTTAACAAGTTGAGCGGCCTCCTCGACCTCATTCCGACACAGTTCACATAACCCGTAATGGGACCTTCCCCTTCAACCAAGGTCTGAATCAAATTAGGAATTTTATCGAGTTGAGTTACATCAAAATGAATATAGGTATGTCTAGCATTTCCTAACTCATTTTTAAGAGATTCTAAACGCCCTTGGTTTGAACCAATTAAAGCCAAACGAGCCCCGCATTGATTCAATTGAATTGCCAACTGTTTGCCAATTCCAGCACTTGCACCCGTGATTAAAATCAATTTACCCTCAAGATTCAAGAAGGATTTCATATTATAGGTTGTACCCTCCGTCAACAACTAACTGAACTCCTGTGATAAACCTGGAGGCATCACTTAAAAGAAATCCAACAGATTGGGCTAAATCTTCAGGCTCAATTACTCCTAAAAACTGGTTGGCTAAGTCATTATCTCCAGAAAGAGCCATATTATTTTGAATAAATTCGGCATTCATATCTGAACTAACCCAACCTTTTTGGATTGAATTTACTCTGATTTTGCGTTCACCAAGTTCTTTTGCCATGCAGCGAACACTTGCATCTAATGCTGCTTTTGAAGCGGCATAAGCAGTTTTTGATTTCAAGCCTCGCGTGCTCGAAACTGAGGAAATTGCTACTATGCTTCCACCAGAAGCGAAAATACTCTTTCTTGTAATCAGCCGAACCAACTCAATAAACGCTACTGTGTTCACTTCCAACATGGAAGTTGTAAACGTAGGGTTACTTAACGATATGGGACGAACTCCTCCTTTACCACCACAAAATACAAAACCGAAAATAGGTGCATAGTTAGGAAGCTTTGCTTTCAAACTTTCCTCAAGGAGTTCTGGCTTTGTGTAATCTACAAGCATTGTATCCTGGGAGGCAAGTTTTGGGTGCTGTTTAATTTCATCTAATCTTTCCTCTGTACAATCTGTCAAAACCAATCTTGCCCTTTGTTCCAACAACAATAAGGAAATTGCCATCCCTGTAGCCGAGCCAGCGCCTGAAATAAAAATTGTTTTACCTGCTAAACCTGAGAATCCATTCATTTTGAAGATTCCTTTAATCGCTTTACTAAGCTCTCTATGGCTTCAATTGAATTAAAATTAGCTGGTCCTAATTCCGTAACCCGAATTGCAATTGAATATTCATCATTCAATTCTGAAATTATGCTTACAATATCAAAAGAATCAAGAATTCCATCGTCAATCAATGCCTTTTCGTTCAGAAAATCCACATCAGGGCGGATTTCGGTTAATATTTCATTTATTCTATTAATCATAATTAAACTTTATCATTGATGCAGTTGATTTCCCTGCATACACAAAACCAAACCGTGCATATAATTTAATAGCGGGTTCATTATCGTGAATTACCCAGAGTTGATATTTGGTTGAAGGTCCGTTCCACCCATGTTTTAAAAAACGATCAACCAAAGAATTTGCAATTCCTCTTCCTCTAAATTCTTCGGATACAGCAATATGTCCCAACCAATTGATGTTATTTTTGTGCTCCATTTGCAACACACCTGCAAGTTTACCTTCAATATGCGCAAAAAGCAATTGCTTGTTCATAGCGTATGTGCGAATTTCCTCCAAACTTCGCCAATCACCAGTATATCTGTCCAAATCTTTGGAGAATAAGTGATAAGCAAAATTAACTGCTAAATCATCATTCAATAGCTCAATAACGACATCGGGATTAAGGGTTACCGGGATTACTTTAGCACCTGCAAGTGCCAAATTATCACGTTCTAAGTGTTTTGCAAAACCCTGCTTCTCCCAAAAACTAGCAGCTTTCTCCGGATAACCTAAGGAACCCCTATAAACAATTTCAAGTACGAGAGGCTTATCAACCGGAAGGCTAAACTTCTCCTCGACTGAATTTACATGGTAGTAAATCTGATAACAAAACCCTTTATCAACAAGAAGGCAACAATTTGACAGGGATGAATCAACCCATAAATTTCCACGTTGAATTTGCTCTTCTAAAACGGAGGGCATCAAGAAATTATTGGTTAGATTTCCTGGCAATTGAAACTTAAGAAGAAGTTCTTCTAATTCTTGCAATGAATCTATTTGCTTCATACAACATTTGCCTTCAATTCTCCATTACTATACCATTTCTTTATTTCGGTTCGGTCAATCTTACCATTCAAATTATAAGGCATTGTTTCCATTTTTATGAAAGTATTGGGATACATAAACTTGGAAATCTTATCCTTTAATTCCGCAATAATGTATTTTTTATCTGCTAGTTGACCTTGGAACACTAAAATTATCTTTTTTTCTTCATGATCATAAAAGCAAAATGAAGCTTCAATTTTGTCCAAAGCGTTCACCAAAATTTCAATCTCACCTAATTCAACACGCTGCCCCATATGCTTCACCTGATTGTCCTTCCTGGAAAGAAACATAATCTCTCCCAATTCATTGTATTTTGCCAAATCTCCGGTTCGGTATATTTTTTCTGGAAAAAATGGATTCAAAGGATTTTGACAAAAAGCTTCTTCCGTTTTCTCGGGATTGTTGTAATAACCTAAGGCCAAGCAACAACCTTTCACACATAACTCACCTTGCTGGTCGGGTGCGGTTACTAACTTATTATCCTCGTCAAGTAGGAGTATCTCCGAATTGGGGAAAGGAATGCCAATTGGCAATACTTCATCATCCAAAAATCTCTTTTCAATCTTGTAGTAGGTACAAACTGAGGTAATCTCTGTAGGCCCATAGAGGTTTACAAACTGGGTATCCGGAAGATTCTTGCGCCAGTAATTCAGTACTTTATTGTGCATTACCTCTCCTGAAAACATGACATGCTTCAATTGAGTTGGTTTCTTCTCCTCAAATGCCTGGGAATTTGCCAGAAGAGCAATCGCAGCTGCCGACCAAAGGATGGTATCTATTTTTTGCTCAATTAAATAATCAACCAATTTACCTTGAAAAAGAAAATGGCTTTTGGGAAGAATATGCATCGTTGCTCCACAACTCAGGGTGCAATAAATATCCTTTATAGAGGCGTCAAAATAAAATGGATTCTGGTTTCCAAAAATATTTTCTTCCCTAAATCCAAAAATGTTCACCAAATTATCCGTCATATCAATTACGGATTGATGGCAGGTAATTACCCCCTTTGGAATACCGGTAGAACCTGAGGTAAATGTGGCATAAATGGGGTCACGGTCAATAATTCTTCTTCGTATGGTTGATAAAACAGATTGATCTTCCGGAGTCAAAATGGCTTCCTCATAACGAACCTGAAAAAGACCAGGGGCTACAGAATTAACAAATTCAATATCTTTATCCAAAACCACTGAGGCAATTGGATTTAGTGTTTTTAATATCAACTCAATTCTGCCTTTCGGCATTTGAATATCAATCGGCACATAAAAGTTTCCGCTTGCCGCCACTCCTAAGAAAGAAACCAAGCTCTCCAAATTCCTATCTACAAAAACGACAACCGGATTACGAATGGACTGTTTAAATTGAAGAGCGATTTCAGTCCCAATCGATCTCGAGTAATTCAATAAATCCTTGTAGGTAATACTTTTTGTTTCATCTACAAAAGCAGGTTTAGATGGCACTCTGCTTGCTGATTTTTCAAGATATTCTAATACAGAATAATTCATTATAATTCTTTTGCTGATTGAATAATTCCTTCCTCAAATAGAGTATCATCCTCTACGATCGGGAAGATAGTAGCAACATCCAAAGTTGCTGAAAAGATTCCCCATGAAAGGCCTACACCAAAACCACAAACAAGTGTTTTAATTTGGCCATTTACCTGGTTTCCATACTTATCACATAATGTAAGTGCAGCGGAGGCGCCAGAGGTATTCCCATAACGGTCTAATGAAATCGGAAACTTTTCAGTCGGGAACTTCAATTTCTTGGCAATTTGCTGAAGAATTAAGCCATTGGCCTGATGAAAGGCAAAACAATCATAATCCTCGATACTTGTTTTTGTTTGGGCGAAGAAATCCTTTACAACCCTAGGCACATCTGTAATGGTGAAGGTGAAAACAGAGGTTCCTTGCATCACAGAATGAAGCAAAGTTCGTTCAACTCCATCTGAATAAATTTCAGGCTCAGGATTTGCATCAATGTTTCGATAGCCACCACCTGGAACAATAAGGTAGCGGTAACCGGTGCCATCAGAACGTAATAAGGACTTCACTCCTTCGTGTGGTTCTGCTGTTCGTTCCAATAAAATCGCAACGCTGCATTCTCCAATCAGCATGAGGGAAGCTTTGTCCTTCGGATAGGTGGTTTTACCAGCTGTATCTCCCAGAATTAATAGAGCTCGGTCGATATCTGAATTTTGCATCATAGAGGCCGCAACCTGAATACCATAAACAAAGGATGAGCAACCTAAACTAATATCAAAAGTTGCACACTCAATTGACAAACCAAGTCGTTTGTGAATGATTGAACTCGAGCCTGGCCTTCTATAATCCGGACTTGTCGTACCCATGATTAAAGCGCCAATTTGATTAGACTCAATACTCAACTTTTCCAACAACAATTTCGCAGCAGTTGTACCCATATCTGAAGCAGTTTGATAATGGGTGGTACGACGGGTTTGGGTTATTCCGGTCATTTGCATGAATTTTTCTACCTCCTCATGACCAAATAACTCTTTGTAAGAACTTGTTGGAATAATGTTCTTAGGAACCACTGTTTGAATACCAGCAATTTTTATATTGGGAAAACTAAACTTTGCCATAATCTAAAAATCAACCTTTTTTGCTGGATTTCCAAAATAAAGTAATCCATCTTTTGTTTTTTTCATTACATAACTACCTGCACCAATACGCGTATTGTTGCCAATCTGGATGTTTTGCAATACAACTGAACCAATTCCGAATAAATTTAAATCTCCTATTTTCGCGCCACCAGAGATTCGAGTTAGGGGCATAAAAACATTGTAACTACCAACCACAACATCATGAGCTAAAGCAGAAATACTGTTAAATTGATTGAAATCACCTATAGTTACATCGCAAGAAAATGTACAGCCCCGTACAATCACATTTCCCCTGCCTATTTTCAATGAGGGCAAATCCGCAAAAAATGCCTCCGGATGAATGAGATTGGGGTATTTAACATGTTCATTGGTAATTGAATCGACCAATTTCTTTATTATAGAAGAATTACCAATGGCAAACACTACATGAATCTCTTCCGACCAACTATTTAATTCAGAGAATCCACCCAATACCTTTCCAAAATGTGATACAGAAGTTCCTGCGGAAATTCCATCGTCAAAAAAACCGATAACATCCCATTGTGGTCTAATTTCATTGATTCTATTGATGAGGCAGCAAACTTCCTTCCCAAAACCTCCGGCCCCGTAAATTGCAATATTCTTCAAAACCAAACTACTTTATTTCACGGATTAATGCGAAGGCTTCTGCCCTTTCTGCACCTACTGTTGCCCCTCTAAATTTGGCCAAAGCTTCCAAAGCCTCAATTGATCTTGAATTTGGAAATTTTCTCAGTTGAGATTTATAACATTCCATAGCCTGAAGCTTCATTTGGAACTCAGCGATCGTAACTTGCTCATAAACAGTAGGAACAAATGATTCTCCGGCAAAAGGATATGCCCATTCTGTTTCCGAAAGTGTTTCATAGGCATAAATGGTTTTTACAGAATATTTTCCGACAGGTCTAGCAGCAACCATTGCTGCATCAAAAATTGCTTTATGATCATTGTGTATATCTCCTCGAAATGGGATATACAAAATTTCAGCAGACACTTTTTTAATCAGGTTTGAAATGGCTTCAGCCATTTTAAAGCCTGGATACTGATCGAGAGCTGGAGCAGGAAAATCCTCAAAAAACACCTCAGATACGCCTAAAAGATTGCACGCAGTTCGTGCTTCCGATCTCACATTTTCCAATTTCTCAAGGGTATACTTAACAGGATCAGACTTGCAGGCATTTGTAAGAATACCTACGAAAACCTCGTCGCCCTGTTGAATTCTTTTAAAAATTGTTGCACCGCAACCCAATACCTCATCATCCGGATGTGGAGCTAAAACTAATATCTTTTTCTTCATCTACCTTCTATCTATAAATTAAAATACATCTGAATCACCCATGTTCAAATTCCACAATCTAAAATCCAAAAGTGAAGAATGCGAAATACTAAATGGCAATAAACCAACATAAGCTTGGGGAGTAGACAAAATAAATCCATTTCTCTCGAACTTTAAATGATCCTTACTAAATAAACTCTTCCAGATATTTATTGAACTAATTTCAACCTTTAAACCTGAACAAACGTTAAACAAAACTGACTTCAAAATTGAAAAATCATCTGCAAAGAATTCCAGAATGTTTAGATTATAGGCACCACTTTTTGAATCAAAATAAACTTTAGCAATAATTAAAAATCTAACATCGGATATAGTGCCAAAATATTTCAAATAATTAACTTCAGGCTTATTTGAAAATCTCCAATTCAAATAATTTGATGACTTTGAAACCCAAATGCCATTGTTCCTCTCATTAAAACCAGCAATAAAATTCTCATGCTCAAGGGTAAAATCATTAAACTTGAACTGTTCAAATCCATCTACAGATTGTTGCTTGCTGGAAATTGTTTGGAATTTAGCTTCCAAACTATGTTGAACTCCTAAATTTTCCCAAGATAAACTATGCACAAATCCTCCATGCGAATTGTTGTTAGGAAATCCCCAAACACTCGAATACTGCTCAGAATCTAAGTCTGAGTATAATGCCTTGGCAAGACTTTTAAAAACTCCCTTCCCTTCAAAATTAGGATGAGTCATAGTCCCCAGAGAAAGTGCAGATTTCACCTCAATTCCATCGACAACTAATGAAACCGGCGATACCGCATATTGTCCTATAAGCATATCATTATCCCACATTAGCTTAATCTTTTTTTGGCCAGCAGGATTCTGAATAAATCTCCAATGCCACAAATCCAAAGAGTATTTTTGTTTAAAAACCAATTCAAAAAGGTCTTTGATGAAAATTTCATCGCCATCCTGGTAATCACGCATTTCCATAGTTAATCAATTTTGGGTTTGTTTAAAAATTTCTTTTCTCCGAATACAATTACTAAAACCGTTTTAACAATAATTATTAAATCCATATAAAAGGATTTGTTATAATGGTAGAATTTATCAAAATAGTCCTTTTCGGGCCATGATAAATAAATAGAACCAGAAACTCCAGCTAGGCTTGTTAAACCAGGCTTATCAAGGAATCTCTCATTACATAAATTCTGTTTCTCAGCCACAAAATCTACACAAGGTCTTGGTCCAACAATTGACATATCGCCCAACAAAACATTGATTAATTGTGGCAATTCATCAATTTTGAATCTTCTCAGGTATTTACCAACGGAGGTAATCTCAGGATCATTCGCAAAAACTTGTACTACCTCCCTTTTGCGATTTGTCATTGTTCTAAATTTAAAAACCTTAAATCGCTTCCTATTTAAACCAAGTCTTTCTTGCATAAAAAATACAGGACCATCAGAATCAAGCTTTATCCATATTGCAACGATAATTAGAGGAAAAAATAAAATGGTTAAAGCAATAAAGGCTGAAAAAAAATCAAACAATCGTTTCATTAAATACTTATTAAATGCTAGAAATAATATTATTATAGGCAATAGAGGTGGTGAAATTACCTATTAAGAACTTCTTTGAGTTCTCTCCCATATCCTTGATTAATTTTTCACTACCAGAAAAAGTGTCTACAGCTTTCCTAAAAGTAACAGTATCATTTGATCTGCAGAAAAATCCAAAATTATTTTTTTCAGCGATTTTACCTAAATCAGAAACAGTATCAGAACAAACGATTACAGGCAAACCTGCTTCCATATAGGAAAGCACCCTAGATGGGAAGTTCGGAATGGTAAATCTATAATCTAAAAATACTAAACCAACGTCACACCAAGCCTCAATCAAATCAAAATCAGCTTTTGGTAAATAATCAAGAAACTGAACATTTTTTGGGTGTCCATTAGAAATCCATTTCTTTAATAATTCAGCTCTATTACCGCTTCCGATAATTAAAAAATGAGCATCCTTTACATCTCGGCATTCTTTAAGGCATTCAATTAAAAATTCTATACCCTGTCCTATGCCTAGATTACCCGAATAAAGAAAAATCTTTTTGTTGGCAGGAATTCCATACTTCTGAAATAAATCATCCTTAATGTTTTTTTTTCGGTCGATTACCTCAATTGCATTAGGACATAAACCAACCTTTTCTTTATTAACTGAGGGGTTATGATTAAGGACATAATCCACATTAGCTGGAGACATACAACCAATAAAATCAGAAATGTCATAGAGACTTTTTTCTTTATTCCTAAAAAATCTATACAGAAGGCCATTCTTTTTTATTAACCCCAAATCTACAGCATTTTGAGGAAAAATATCTTTTAGCATTAAGTATGTTCTAGCAGAATGTTTATGCTTTAGTCTTCCAATCAAAGAATTGAAAGTTATTGGAGGCGTTGTATATAGGATTAAGTCAAATTTAATATTCTGAAAATGTTTCTGAATTGAACGTTCAAACTGTTTCTCAATCAACAAGGTTGCAAAGAACTTTTCAATACTATTTGATTTTGTGATATTCAAGGTTTCAACTCCTAAAGTAAAAACATTTGATTCAACAGTAAGAGCAGTGGATTTCTTTGTTCTCCTTTCAAAAGGGCAAACAATGTAAACAGTATGCCCCATGCGAACAAAATATCTTAATAAATCAGGATAAATCCCGCGATTGTTTATATTGCTAACAGCCGTGGAGACGGAAAGAAAAAGAACATTCATTAACTTTCTAGAATCGATTTATACAAGTAAATATATTTATTAAGCTGGACCTTTACATCAAAGTGTAAAAGGGCAGATTTCCTAATAATTTCTTTACTATTACTAGAACTTAACAATTCACCAATAGCAGTTGAGACCCCTTGTATATCTCCAATTGATACAATTCTACCCAAATTATCATTCTTTATTAACTCCGGACTTGCAGTTGCATTATAAACAATTGAGGGCTTTCCACACATAAAGCCTTCAACTGAAGTAAGTCCAAAAGTCTCAAGTTTTGACAAGTTCAATACAACAGAGGCTAAATTATACCAATCAACAAGTTCATTAACATTCTCTGTTCTTGGAACACCTATTACATTTGTTGGGAGTCCGAACATTAGTTTCCTTGGTAAACCGACAAGGACAATTACAAGATTTTTGTTAATTACCTTAGACAGCTCAATATAGTCATTAAATCCTTTTTGCCCAGCCCATGAAGTTGAAGCCGCTAGCAAAATTGTCTTTCCTTGTAATTGGTACTTTCTTAACAACTCTGTATTGGGTTCCTTTGGACAAAAGATTTCCGAATCTACGCCATTAAGAATAACCTCAATATTATGGCAACTTAGAAATGACTCCTTTACTAAATCGCCTAACCAATTAGAAACTGGAACGATTGTTATTGGAAAACTAGTAAATAATTCCTTCTTTAACTGGTAACTTTCAAAGGACCTATCAAAGAAAAAAGAAGATGGATAATTATTTTTCTTTGGGCAATCAAAGCATTGTGTTTTCCATCTATCACAATTAATATCACTAAAATATGTGCAATGCCCAGTAAAAGACCAACAATCATGAAGTGTCCAGACAATTTTACACTTTTGTAATTTAGATAATGATTCAAATAAAATTTTATAATTAATATAGTATCCATGTAAATTATGCAAATGAATTATATCTGGTTTAATTTCTTGGATATATTTAATTAATTTTTCTGTAGGAGTTACTGAACTTAAACCATGTTTTCCAAAAATTCTTGAAAAAAATAGATGTTTGTAAATTTCAAAATTAGTCCCAATTCTAAAAAGCTTAGACTTTGAAGAATTTGCTTTACGTCCATATGCTACAAAACTTTCCCATCCTTCCTGTATTACTTTCAGGCCAATTTGCTCAGAGATTCTTCCTGTAGAACCCATATTTGCGGAGGAATTCACAAGCAATATTTTCATTTCTGCATTTCTCCCATAATAATCGCGCCCAAACTTGAGGACGTGACAAATTCAACATCTGGCCAATTTCTCAAAATTTCAGTTAACAGCTTTTCCAATGCAAACAAACCTGAATCTGCATTTTTTTGATCAATCCCACTTACATAATTTACCCTATGGGTGCTAATTACTGCTGGTTTAGACCAAAAAAAAGAGGTGGCAAGGTCATTGAGGCAAGTAGAAACCCAATCAGTTTCAGAAATATCAGAAGGTTCAAACCCAGAATTTCGGGTTAATACGATTTGACCATGGGTGTTTTTTCGGCCTAACCAATTCAATTCCTTTGTTGTTTTACCATTGCCTTTGGGATATTGTTGCAATTTGTATCTAATTAAATATTTAACCCCAATTTGACTTAAGGTTTCTTCCAATTCTTTTGGTTCAGGTTTATTAGAAGCTACAAAATGCCTTGGCTTATATCCAAGAACCTTGTAAAAAATCTCGGCACCGGAAATTAACACCTGTTTAAACTTTTCAATATCCTCTTCAAATTGAGGATCAAATGCTGCCAAATACTCAGGAATTGGTTCTCCCTTAAATTTAGAGCCCCCAATTGACTGATGCTCAAAAGAAGTTAACACTCCGGGATTTTTTTCTTGAAGTGCTCTCATCCACCGCAATGCATTCAAATGTTCTCTGCCATGAAACTCCGGAACAAACAAATTTTCCTTAACTCCCTTATTCCACAATTCTACCACCTTATTGCTGTTGGGATAGCGCTTGCAGGTTTCCTCAAAGGATTCAAAAAAATAATCGCTAAACCCGGCATTTGAGATTTTCTCAAAATCAGGATTTGCAACTACACACATGGGCGTAAAAACAGGGTGATTTCCGCCCCTGTCTTTAAACTTTGACAGCAGATTGTACAATCTTTCCAAGTCGTAATCGGATTCCAAACAATCAAAGCGCGTGAAATTGGAGTTGTCAACATTGACACCTTTTTCAAGCATGCTATTGAAATCAAACTTGCTTCTTGTTCGAATTGAGCCCCAATCATCCGATTCAAAAATGACCAATTTCCTATTGGTCCTCCAACCCGGAATATTGCTTAGGTGTTTTCTGAAATCCATTTATTTTCCGATATAACTTTCAAATATTCATTTGCAATTTTAGGAAATGCCAATCTAGAAGCAATTTCGGAGGCCTTAGCGCCCATGTGCTTTCGTAAGTCGGGATTATCAATTAGTTTCTCCATAGCAGAGTGCAATTCATTCACATTGCCAGGTTGAAACAAAAGTCCATTTACACCATCCTCTACAATTTCGTTGTCTCCTTCAAAAAAATCACTTGAAATACAGGCCTTACCCATTGCCATAGCTTCAATCAATGCATTGGGAAAACCTTCTTTCAAGGAGGGTAGCACAAAAATGGAAGCCTGAGTGAGGGGTTTGGAGAAATTAGTTAAATGACCCAGAAATTCGACCTGATGCTCAATATTAAGTTCTCTTGCTTGTTGGACCAATTTACCTCTTTCGGGTCCATCTCCAACCAAAGAAAGCTTCCACTGCTTGAAATTCTTCAACTTTGAGAAAGCCTCAATAAGGAACTTGTGTCCTTTTTCAGGGGATAATCTTCCAACTGTCACAATCCCATTTTCCAAGGGGTCATTGGTAGGTTCAATGATATTAACGGGATTATTTATCACGAAAATTTGCTTTGCACCTGTTTTTTTTTGCAAAACTCGTTTTGCGAAATTTGTTTGAGCAATAATTCCATTGGCCCTTGGATAAGTAATTCGCTTTAAGATTTCACTGGCCAATGGCAATTTGGCTAATGGGTTCATTCGGTCTGAAACAAAGACCGGGTATTTTAAACCAGTCAAGGCGATTAAAACATAGGGATTTGTCCATTCTCCAAAAGCTAAAATTGAATTTGGATCCACTTTAATTACTTCTCTTCTTACAAACCTGATCATTTTATAGATGTATGAAGCTCTGTTATTGTTTTCTCTTAAAAAATCAGGCTCAACGAAACATATACCTTCACGAAGTTGAAAAACCACTTTTCTTTGGTATAGAGCTAAGACAGATACCTTGTATCCCAAATCAAAAAAGTGATTTGCAAGACTGGTGGATGCACGCTCAATTCCACCACCTGCCAATCCATTGTTGATAATTAGAATTTTTCTCGAATTTTTATTTTCCAATTTTCAATTCGTTAATTATATCATCAATAATCCATTTTGTGGAATCAAAGCTACCTGGAAAAAAATTCAAATTTTCATCCCAATATCCTTCACATTGATCATATCCTTGAATTGCAAATCCATAGGAAATTTCAACTATTTGAGCTTTTCCATCTTGAAAAACATAATCAAATGCCACCGCCTGAGCCCCCAAACTTTTGCTATATTCAAAAGAACTTTTTATTAATGATTCATTGAATAACTTGATATCGTAAAGAATATTTCCGCTTCCCGATGCACGAAAATCATTGCTTCGAACCATTCTTTTTATTGCAAAGGCTTTGTTTCCGACAACAATAACTCGGATATCTGAATCATTATTTGGAATAAAATCTTGAAAATATATTTCATATTTAATTCTTCCCATCATTTTTGCATAATATGGAGGATTAAATACCCTATAAACACTTTTCAAAACTCCCAAAAAGCTTTCTTTTCCTTGTTTAAATTTTCCAAATCGTTCCTTCAGAGCTTCAAAGCTGTCGTATCCGGAAAAGCCCTTTGAAAAAGCCTGATTGATTAAACGAATGGCATTTTGCTTGTCCCTAACCAATTTTACATTTGCAGAGCCAGCCCCACCTTTAAGCTTGAAAACCTTGGGAAATTCGGTATTATTTACCCAATCCAATGCCTCCATTTTATCAACAAAATGATAAGACCTTACCAAAGGTAAACCCAAAGCTTCAAGCAGGTATTTCTGAGCTATTTTATCATCAAAATGCCAACTTGACTTAAAATTTGGAAAGACTTTCATACCAGCATGCTCAAGGGCAAATAAAACCCTTTTGGCTTTCAACAAATCCTTGTAATTTACTTGCCAATGGTGCCAGAGAAGCACCTTGCATCCTTCTAATTGTTGAACGATATCGGTTTTGTGGCAATCTACTATCTTAAAAGGAATTTTTGATTCCTCACAGTATTTAACCCAGCGAGGGTAAAATCCAATATCGCTTTTATGAATTGCAATCATTTTCCATCCAAAAATTTTCTAGCCCAAATTTCAAAACCGGTCATTAGCCAAATCGCATCAATTTTATCGGGTGTAAGAGATTGAGGTTTTTGCATCCAGTTCTGAACCGCGGCAAATTCAAAAATACCTCTCGATTTGATTGCGGGCAGCAATTCTGAATCCCACCTTTCTTTGAAATGTGCAGTGGTAAAGAAGGCACGCATCGGGATACTGAAGCCCATTTTTCTTCTGTAGGCAAATTCTTCCCCCAGAAGTTCAGAACAATAATCCTTCAATATCAGTTTACCAGACTTTTGATTGTTCCTTTTCCCAAAAATTTGAGCGTCTGAAAGTCTAAAACTTGCACTTACCAATTCATGGTCCAAGAAAGGAACTCTGTTTTCAATTGAATGCGCCATCGACATTTTATCTTGCCTTACCAATAGGTCGGGAAGAAAGGTTAATAATTCATATTTTCTCCTTTTTTCAGATGCTGACCCTGTTACTCTTTTCCAATACTCATAACGAGACTCCATTGCTGAATCGTAGGAGAAGATGGGGTACAATTGACTTAAGGAGTTATAAGAACCAAAAGAAGAACTCAGTAAATACCTGCCATCCGCATTAGACCAAATACTAAGCCATTTTGAGAATTTTCTGTGATTTCTTTTCGTGCCTAAAAATAAATCATAGGATAATTCGAGAAAACTCCTTTGCAGGAATCTATCATACCCTCCAAGAAGTTCGTCTGCGCCCTCCCCACTTAAAAGCACGGTTAAAAACTCCCTTGCATTTTTACTTAGTAATTTAATGCCGATTGTATTGGGGTGGTTCAAGGGTTGCTCGAAATGCCAAATAGAAGAATCAATCAGGCCAAAATACATTTCGGAATTCAATGTAAACTGGTGTGAGACCAAGCTGTAATTATTAACAACATGGTCAATATAGTTTTTTTCTGAAAATGCTTTGGTCTCAAAATCTACCGAAACAGTTTCAAGAAATCCCTTAGGAAGGTAATTCGAAGAAATGGCTGTAACTACTGAAGAATCCACTCCACCTGATAGCTGGCAGCCCAACTTAACATCACTAATTAGCTGCGACTTTACAGCTTTACTTAAATAGTCTTTCCACTCCTGGGCACCAATTGACTGGGAATCTTTATTCCCTTCTTGGCAAAGATCGTAATACCTTGTTTCATTTATGTTTCCAGTTCTGTCTATGGTTAAAAAAGTGCCCGGTTCAACATTTCGAATTCCTTTAAACAGGGTTCTATTTATTAAATTTCTGAATAATAGGAACTCCGATAGAAGAGTTTGATTTAGCTCTAACTTTATCCCAGCGGGAATAAATGATTTTATTTCCGAAGAAAAAAAGATTTTATCTGATGAAGAAAACACATACAAAGGTTTTATTCCAAACCTATCCCGAATTAAATACAGCTTTTGATTCCTACCGTCGAATATACAAATTGCAAACATTCCATTTAACCTACCTAGCATCCCTTCT
This sequence comes from Bacteroidia bacterium, assembly GCA_023151275.1. GTDB lineage: Bacteria > Bacteroidota > Bacteroidia > UKL13-3 > UKL13-3 > CAISCU01. The sequence goes on from JAKLJI010000023.1 coordinate 25,320, forward strand.
ATGCCGTACTCCAAATACAGGTAAAGAACTACCTCCGTATCACTCTTGCCTTTAAACCGGTATCCCTTATGGATTAAATCATCTTTATAGTCAAAAGCATTGTAAACCTCCCCATTCAACATCAAGGCCACTTTGGATGGTTCATGAACCATGGGCTGATGACCGTTCAAGCTCAGATCCAGAATACTTAGTCGATTGAAACCAAATACCAAATCCGGATTGTTTGAAAACTGGTAATGGGGACCAGTTGAGGCCTCCTCCAAAACATTGCTTGCAGAATTTATTCCAAGTACCCCTGAATCATCAGGCCCCCTGTGTTTTTGTAAAACAAGCATTTCAGAGATTAAAGAAGAATTGGTCTCCGAAATTCCGTTAAAATAATAATACCCTGCAAGACCGCACATACGTTTTAAATGTGATGCTTTAAAGTATTCAACAAAACATCTCTATGCGCTTCACATTGAACAATGGCTTTAATCATTTTTCGTTTTTCCTTACCCATCAAATCAGGCAATAGCCCCTTTCTGAAAAGAGCGGTCATCACTCTGCTTTTGTATGGTTGTAACCTCTGCAGCATGGTCAATGCCTCTTTTTTACAATACTCTGCAAAGTAATCATTCAATTTATCATCATCGGCAATTATCTCATTTATTAAAGTTAATTTAATTTCCTCATTTGCAGACTCTTCATCATTTAAAGGAAAAACACCTACATTTTCATTGTTTTGGTGAAAAAACGTATATTTAAAAGTTATTGGCTTATTAGGTTCTACAAAAAGGTTTAGGAATAGTCCTTTGTTCCAATCTGAGTTTCTCAAATCCGGCCAATCGAAAATAAAATTTCCGAGCCCATAAAAAATCGGACAACCTTTATAAACTTCATAACCAGAAATTATATGAGCATGGTGAGAAACAACTGCATCCGCCCCCGCATCAATCATAAACCGATATTGACTTTTCATCCTTGGGCTTGGGTAGGGATAATGTTCATGTCCACCATGTAAGATCGCTATCACTTTATCGGCTCCAGATTCTTTTGCCTTCTTAATAGTTAATAGGGCACGCGGCAAATCCAATGGATTGCAGCCTGCCTCAGCCCCTGAGGTAGTAGTCCATTCAGTTTCGGTCATATTAAAGAATGCGATCTTCATATCCTTTATAGATTGGATACTAAAATTAGCGGCCTCCTCAATGTTTGACCCACTACCTATCCAATTTATCTTATTACCTCCCAAAACAGAATAGGTCTCGTTGCTACCCTTGATTCCAAAATCCATAAAATGATTATTGGCCGTTGTAACCAATTTACAATTAAAATAATTTAGAATTTCAATTGTTGCAGGTTTAGCCTTGATATGGGGTCCTGTTTTTTTTATTCTGTTCTCAGAATTAGTTAATGGACATTCAAGGTTAATTAAGTTAAGATCATTAGCCACAAACAAGGGTAGAATTTCACCATAAGCATCATTTAATTTTTGTATAGAATTTAGCTTCTCTGTTCTTCCGATGGGGCAAAAATCGCCTACAAATCCAAGCTTAATCATTTTAATTTCTAGCAATTAAATTTCCCAATTCCGAACTAGATAAAAACTCGACATCAGGGTGTTGTTCAATAATTTTTTTTAGTAAAGAAGATAACTTTTTCAAACCGTTTATTCTATTATCCATTGAAATCCCACCCATATAATTAACCCGGTGAGTGCTAATAATTGCCGGCTTCTTGTACTTAAATGCTTCATTAATTTCAAACAGACATTGATTAATACTATTGGTAGAATTTAATTGGTCTGTTACCGGCTCAAAAAAACAGTTTCTAATTAAATACATTTGTCCAAGGGAGTTTCTTTGGCCTTGGTAATGTCTCTCCGTTTTCCTCCCAGTTTTTTCTCTCCAATAAGTTGTAAACAATTGATTGGGTTGCCCTTGGATAAACTTAACATTATTCTCAAAAAGAATTTTTTCCAAAGTTGGATCCCAAATGTAATTGTTTGCAATATATGAATCTGAATAGAAACCGAACAACTGAAAAAACAATTCTACTGATTCCTTAATTGCAGAAACAACCTCAAATTGCTCAGATTCAGTTCGGTAATTTAAGCCCGCCATCGAATTCCTGTAATAAAAATCATCTTGGCTTTTTGCAACAGCCCCCCACATCCTATAATTAAAAAGCTGTCTATCAACACTATCCATATTTAAATGTTCCAACCAAATTCTGGAATTAATATGTTCACGGCCGTGTAATTGAGGAATAAATAAATTTGCTTGTAACCCTTGCTTCCATAGTTGAAATACTTGGTCACTTTTTTCACTATTTTGAAAAGTAGCTCTAACATCTTCAGAATAATAGTTTTTGAAACTATTTTTCTCAATACTTGAAAAATCAGGATTCTTTACAATACAATTGGCTGTAAATTTGGAAGGTTTACCATCAACATTTGATTTAAATCCAGATAGGAGATCAAAAAGCTCAATCAAATCTTCATTTTGTTCCAAACAATCAAATAAATTGTACTCATTCAACTGAATTCCAAATTTTTTATAAATCTCGATAACATCCTTTGAACCAACACTTCGAATGGTTCCCCAATCATCGCTTTCAAACACAACAATTTTCCTGTCAGTTCTCCAACCACGGAAATTTGTAATAAATGACCGAATTCCTTTTTTAGAAAACATTCTTAATGATTTTCACTCCAAACAACTCTTTTTACATAGTCAATATAAGAAATAATAATTCTAACAACTTTATCTCCCACATTTGGCATTGAATAATCAGCCACAGGCCTGAATGAGCGAGCATTTTCTATTTTCTGCAATTGAACATGTTCCAAGCCCTGAAGAATTCTTTCAGGATTTAGGCCCACCATCATTACAGATGTTTCCTCCATCGCCTCAGGTCTTTCATGCGCCTCGCGAATATTAAGAGCTCTAAAATTCAGTATTGAGGACTCTTCGCTTATTGTACCGCTATCAGATAACACTGCAAATGAATTCACTTGCAATGCATTGTAATCTGAAAATCCCATTGGTTTTTGCCATTGAATCAAAGGGTTCAACTGAATAGAAGAACCCAGTCTCTCCATAGACTCCAGGCGCTTTCTTGTTCTTGGATGGGTGCTAACAATAATTGGAAATTGATACTTTTCTGCAATAGAATTTAATGCGGTCAACAAATTGAAAAAGTTTCTGTCACTACTTATATTTTCTTCCCTGTGGGCAGAAACAATAAAGTACTTCCCTTTTTCTAAGCCTAACTTTTGCAATATTGTTGAGTTCTTGATTTGGTCGGCATACTGGTTCAGCACTTCAAACATCGGGGAACCGGTTTTTATCACCTTATCAGGAGAAAGTCCTTCTCTTAACAAATATTCGCGTGCAATATCGGAATAGGTAAGGTTGATATCTGCTACATGGTCAACGATTTTCCGGTTGGTTTCTTCAGGAACACGTTGGTCAAAGCATCTATTTCCCGCTTCCATATGAAAAACAGGAATATGTCTTTTTTTAGCAGGAATTGCGCATAAACATGAATTGGTATCCCCCAAAACAAGAAAGGCATCGGGTTTCACCTCTTCCAGAATTGGGTCGATATTGATTAATATTTGACCAACCGTTGAGGTTGCTGTAGCGCCGGCAGCATTTAAAAAGTAGTCGGGTTTACGCACCCCCAAGTCTTCGTAAAATATTTCGTTTAATTCGAAATCGTAATTCTGCCCGGTATGCACAGTAATGTGTTCAATAGCCGGACTCTCATCCAACTTTGCCATAACCCGGGACAATCTGATAATTTCAGGACGGGTCCCAACGACCGTCATTACTTTAATTTTTTTCATTTTTACACTGTTACATTTTCCATCCAAGTATCCGCATCAGATGGATTATAAGGTTCATTTATCCAAAAATTTGTGTAGAGAATTTCTTCTCCAATATTTGTTATGTTGTGTGTATACCAAATAGGCATATCGACATAGGATGGCTTTTCGCCATCAAGAAAGAACTCCAATACCTCATCAGTACCCATTTTCCTCAATTGAATTCTTGCTTTTCCCATGATTACAGAAAACCGTTCAATTTTCCGGGTATGAAAATGGTTTCCTCTGGTAATTCCCGGAACAGTAGTAGAAAAAGAAACCTGCCCCCCAATACCAAGGCGAATAATTTCTACAAAAGCGCCTCTGGGGTCCTGGTGTTGAATGTAGGGTCTAGGAAAATAATTCTTTATATCCATGTAACACCTGAATGTATTGAACAGGTTTAACTCGAATGTGGAATTCAGTTCGGGAATTTCACCTTTATCCTGGTACATTTCTTTGAACTTGTTTAGGGTATTTAGAATTTCAGAAACGCTCGCTTTGGCTGTTGCAGGAACAATCAGGTTGTGTTCATTCTTCTCCAACCTAATAGCATCTATGATTTCCCTTACCAATTCACTAACGTAAATCAAATTTATTACACCGTCGACTTCAATTTTCGGAGTTTCACCTCTGGAAACCTGGTGGCAAAAAGTTGCCACAACCGAATTGTAATAAGGGTTACCAAAAGGACCAAATACATTCGGAATTACTAATCCTGTGAAAGGATTGGAAGTTTCATTTGACCATTTTGCCAAATTTTCACGACCATCCTTCTTTGATTTACCATACAAATTATCCCTTTCCTCCTGAGAGGAAGAAGAAATCAAAATGTGAACTTTCTTATTAACTCTTTGGGCTGAACCAACCAATTTATTTACCAAGGTTGTGTTCACATTGTAAATTTCCTGAGGATCGTTGTGTCTGTTTAAAGCTGCCAGATGAACAATTACATCGCATTGATTCATAAATTCATCCAGAAGGTTTTCCTCTTCAAAAAAATCTCTCTTGAATTCAACCAAGGAAAATTCCTCAGGGAACAATTTTACGGTTTGATACAAATGATACCCCACAAAACCATTTTGGCCTGTTATGCCTATTTTTTTCATAATTTCAACATTGAATAATTTGTATTTTTTAAATGGCTTGGTCCCAAATTAGCGTTTGAATATCCACTCTAAAGTCATCCGCTTTACCCTGTTCAAGATTAAATTCAGAAAATACTTGAAGGCTACTTTCAGGCTCTAGCGCCCTAAAACCGTTTAAATGCCCCCCCGGAATTTCTAAAACTTGAAAATCTGAATGGGAAATCACAAAGGTTTGCATTCTCTCCTTTTGGAATTCATTTTCTCCAGAGGCAGGAACAATTTTAATTTCAAAGCAACCCTTAGTTACAAAAAACCACTTTGTTTCAAGTCGATGCCCTTGCCAGGCTCTAATCAAACCTTGATGGGGTTGAATAATATACAATCTGGAAACCCGAGTCAAATCAAAATCATTGAAAGCAATTAGTTTTCCACGATTATCTTCAAAGATTTGTCCCGAATACAAAATAGGTTTCACCTCAGATTAAACAATAAAATCCTCAACAGATTCACCAAACAATTCACGTCTAACCAAAGCTAGTTTACTAATAAGGTTTTTTACTCCCTCTGTATCCAACCGATTGGTGTTGTGGGAATGGTAATCTTCAATTTTTGAAACATCCTGCTCACCTTCCGAGAAATACATGGCATAATTCAAATCGCGGTTGTCGGCAGGAATCCTGAAAAAGTCACCCATATCCTCAGCTTTCACCATCTCTTCTCTGGTACATAGGGTTTCATACAATTTTTCGCCATGGCGTGTACCAATAATCTTTATTTCATTTTGTGCTTTTGCTAGCTCACGTACGGCACTTGCTAAATCTCCAATGGTTGCAGCCGGAGCTTTGTTAACAAATAAATCCCCTGAATTTCCATGTTCAAAAGCAAATAAAACCAAATCTACAGCGTCGTGAAGGCTCATTAGAAAACGAGTCATTCCAGGATCAGTAATTGTCAATGGCAACCCATTTTTTATTTGATGGATAAACAAGGGAATAACTGAGCCTCTGGAAGCCATAACATTACCATAACGGGTCAAGCAAACTACGGTATCTGTTAAATTTCTGGCTTCAGCAATTGCCACCTTTTCCATCATGGCCTTAGAAATACCCATAGCGTTAATGGGATACGCTGCTTTATCTGTGCTGAGGCAAATTACTTTTTTTACTTTGTTTACCCCCGCAGCTTTTATCACATTTTGGGTACCCTCCACATTGGTCCGAACGGCTTGCATGGGGAAGAATTCACAGGACGGAACCTGCTTAAGGGCAGCAGCATGAAATACATAGTCGACACCACGCATTGCAGGTTCAACGCTATTGTAATCACGCACGTCACCGATATAAAAGCGAAGTTTAGGACTTTTTAGCTGGTTACGCATGTCATCCTGCTTCTTCTCGTCACGGGAGAAAATTCGAATTTCACTAAAATGCTCTGTATTCAAAAACCGCTGCAAAACTGCATTTCCAAAGGAGCCTGTTCCTCCAGTAATTAATAAGGTCTTTCCTTGTATCATGGTAATTTATAAATTATTTTGACATTGATTGTTTCTATGTAAATCAATCAAAAAGTTATACAGTGATTGAGACTGAATGTCCTTATTGAATGACTTTTCAGCTATTTTTTTTCCATTTTCACCAATTGCAATGGCCGCTTGGTAGTTCCCCAAGGCACGATCAATGGCATCTGCAAAAGAGGGAATCGAACCTGGCTCTGCAAAAAATACCGATTCGCCATCCGTCAAATACTCTGGTAATTCACCAACTGAGGTCGCACAAACTGGCTTTCCGGATGCAAGGTACTCCCCTAGCTTGGTTGGAAAACCACCTTGCGCTTGCTTAGAATCAGGTCTTGGTAAAACAAGCAGGTTTGCTTCCATCAATAGCGCAGGAATTTCATCCCTATGAACTTCATTAATCCAAAAAACTCTTTGCTCCAAACCTAATTCTGAGATCCTTTTCAAATGGCCGGGAGTATCGTATTGCCAAGGTCCAACCAAAAACAACCGATAATCAGGATACTTTTGGGCATTTTCATTGAATGCTTCTATTAAAATGTCAATTCCATCCTTTGCATTACTCATTACCCCTATAAAAAGAATGTACGGCTTAATGAAACAAAGGGAGGACGATTTAACATTGACGAACCGAGATAAATCCACTGTCATGGGTAGATGAAGTAGCTGACAATTGGGGAGATTCATATCTTCAAAGAATCTATACAAGGCCTTCGTCATAAGGACACAACCTGAAAGGTTATGTACAAATTCCTTAACAAAAAATCGCTCGGTTCTTACCAACTGTGGCAATAACCATCTTGGTACTTCCTGTGATTTGTAGTAATCCAAATATTCACTTACCTCACAAACTATTTTTAGATTGGGGTTTTTCTTTTTCAATTGATGGAGGCTTTTCATCAAAAAATAATCCGGATTGATGAAAACAACACCATTAAAATCGGATAAAATCTTATCCAATTTAGGAGCAAAGAGAAATTTTGAAACCGGATAAGAAAAAAAGCTATAAACTCGATGAAAAAGTGAGGATTCAAAAACCTTGGATGAAAGTTGAATTAAATTAAGTTTCCCCTGGGATGTAACTTGATTGTTTATAAAGTTTGATTTCTCTTTGCTACTAAAAAATGGAGCACAAATGTAGAAGTCAATCGCTGCTCCTTGCGAAATCAACCCTTCAACCAAGCCTCTTGTCCGATTTGCACTTGCCCCGTTGGATTGAAAGGGATTGGACCTGGAAAGGAAAAGAAAATGGTTCAACTTAGTTTTGATTAAAAAAATTCAATAACTGAGCAGTTTGAACTTCGGCAGAAAAATTCCGAGCTATAAAAACTCTACCTTGCTCAGCAACTTTAAGAGCTTCTGAATAGTTTGACAATATTAAATCAAGCTTTTCGGCATAATCAGCAGGATTTTCAGGTTTGGCTAAAAATGTATGTTCAGCATTTTTTACAAAAACACTGATATCTCCTGAATCCGTAAAGAGCGAGGGTACACCGGCTAACAAATACTCACCCAACTTGGTTGGGAATCCTCCTTCAGCGCGCTTGGTAATTGGTTGAGAATTTACACAAACCTTCGCTGATTTTAAAACAGAAGGAACAGAAGAATTGGCAATTTTTCCCTTGATAAAAACTCTATCTTCCAGATTAAGCCTGCCAATGAGGGAAGTTAGAATCTGCTTGTCTTCTTCGTTTGGAAGACCATACAAATGCAATTGAAGGAAAGGATATTTGTGAGCAATCAGGGAAAAGGCCTTGATAATATTATCAACATTGTCTTTCTTCAAAGACATATTTCCCATGTAACAGATATAATCCGGTCCCGAGATTATTTGAAACTTTTGGAATCTATCCGAATCAACAATGGTATTCAAAATAAAGGTAGGCAGTTCAAAACTATTCCTGTTATAAAAATCCTTGAGCGCATTGGACATTAAAATCCTTCCGCGAAAGAACCGTTGGAAATTAGTGTACCTGGCCATTAAATCTGCCGGGACGGATTCCTTCATAAAATCCCGAATAGGGATTGGAAATTCATCTGCAACAAAATATTTCGGGAAAGTGAATATTTTAAACAAACGACAGTAGGTCCCCAGGGAATGAACATCGTCAAAACTGAACATGAATAAATTGAATGGCTTAGTCCAATGGCTACCTAAAACCATAAGTATCAATTTAAGCCTGAGAATGAACTCATCAATTATTCTGATTAATTTCAGATTCTTTCCTAAATCAGAAAATACATGGATGTAAGCATATTTTACACCCTGGATATCTCCTTTCATTTCAATTGATTCAGCTAGGTAATCCGATTTGAAAATCCTTCGAAAGGAATAAATCTCAACATCAACCCCATTTTTGACTAAACCCTTAGAATAGGCTAGGACTCTTGTTGTAGGAGCCATTCCCTCAGGAAAATCCCAAAACGTAAGAATTCCAATCTTATTAATCACAATGAAACAAAACTTGGCTTTGGTAAATCAGACTTTAATAAATCCTTCAAATAAATAGCTCTATAAATTGGAAGTAACTTAAAAAAATGATAAGGTATATAACTCCAGCTATTTTCAAAAGAATAACTCAAAATAAAGTAAACACCCATTACAAATCCTATCAAGATCTCATTATCTCTTTTAATATAAGGAAATAATTTTAAAATCTGGTATGCAAGAAAAATTGTAAAAAAAAGATAAAGGATCCCTCCTTTGTAAAGAATATTATAAAATCCTATATGAAGAGCACGAACTTCATTATCAAATTCACCAATATAATACATCTTCATATAATTATTAGCACCGAAACCAGAGAGGATCTGGAATGTAGTAACTCCACTAAAAAACTCATCAAGCTCAGTCAACCTATCAAAATTCTCAATATCGGAAGCATCTTTCTCGAATCGAGCATACAATGGTTCTAAATAATTCCCAAAAAGTAAAACTATTACTAATAACAAAACAGCAACACCAGAAAAAATTTTAATTTTATTTGCGCCTCCTATGTTTGAAAAAATCAAAATGATAATAAAATATGAAAAAGCCCCCGTAATACCAGATCTTTTCAAGAACAATAAACTGCAGATAATATGAATGGAAAAAAGAATTAAACCATAACTTTTCTGCTTGGAAACAAAACTTTTTAAAAACATATATGGGTAAACGCAAACAACAACCCACCATAAAAAATACGGAACACCAACTGTTTGCCTCTCAAAAGCATCAACAACAGTTTTATCAACTGTTAATATTGAAAAAACTCCAGAAACAATAGCAACAATGGAAACCGCTTTAAAAATTTTGTTATAATAGATATTAGCCTCATTTGAAATAAAAATAAATGGCAAAATGCTAAATATTAAAAATCGGTAGTCACTATACATTCCCTCCACAAAGTTAACATTGCCAGATCTTACCAAAATAAAAGGTACTACAAGAAACCACCCAACCAAAAGCATCCAAAAAGTAAAAATTGTTTTTATTGAACCCGTCAAAAACTTTGATCCTCCTTGTTCATTCCAAAAATAAATTAGAAAAATCCCTAAAATAAAAATCAAGGCACTTGCATAATTACTTAAGGTTTCAAGCAAACCAGATTCAAACCTGAAAAGATAAAAGTAGGCAAGCGAAAGTATGAGCAGCGTAATTCTGTAATATAATTTAAACATGAAATAATGAGGAACGAAGAGCTAAATAAGAAAAAAACAAAGTGGTAAAAAACATAAAAATAGAAACTAGAACAAAAGATAAAGAGGCAATAAAAAGAATATCATTAGAATAAACTTGAATAATAAAGAAAAAAACAAAATAATATACAATATTCGAAAGAGCAATCAAAATATTTGTCTTCCAAGATTTTAATACAGCAAAAACAACATTTCCTGATCTATAACCAATAAAAAGAATCCCAAAGGAAACAACACGCAAATATTCAGAAATTTCCGAGTATTTTGGGAAAAATAATCCGAAGTAATCCGAAAAGAAAAAAACCAAAAGAAAAGAAGGAATAGAGATAATAAAAGAAAAAAAATAATTTCTTAAACATAGATCCCAAATAAAATCTTTATTTCCAGATTGACCAAATTCATATGACATTTTTGGATACAAATAATTACTTAATGATTTTGGAAACATTCCAACCAAACCAATAACGATAATGATAGGAGAAAACAAACCCAATTGATTAAAATCACCATATTTGGCGATTATCAATCGTGGAATAGTGTCAGAAAAAGAATTCAAATAAGAAACTAAAAACAATGGAAATCCAATTTTAAACAACGCCCTTAAAGATGATGGATCCCAAATCCAATCAACCCTCAAAGGCCTATATCTGTGCATAAGTAGCATTTCACAAAAACTTAGCAAAAACTCTCTAAACAAAAGTCCCCAGAAACCGAAAAAGTAGATAAAAATTATAGAAAAACCTCTAATCAGGGACAAAAAATAATTAATCTTACTTAAATCCTCAAAACTTTTGCTGGTTCTGAAGGTCACCGCTAAAAAAGATGTATAAGAATTAAAAACCACTCTAAGTAAGACAACAATAAATGAAAGCAAATACTCCTTTTGAAAACTAATCAGTGAAGAATTAAAATAAAAAATAACAGGTGCAGCAAAAAGTAATATTAAATTACTATAGATAGAGTATCCAAATGCTGCTGAAGCAAGTTTTTCTCCTTCTTCACATTTCCCATTTCCTAAAAGGAAAGGCAGTTCTCTTCCAAGGCCATTAATTATTCCTAACCTTGAGAATGTAGAATAGACTTCAAAAATTGAAAACAATGAAAAAACACCAAGCAGATTAGGGTTTATAAATCTATAAGTAAAAAAACCAGAGGCTAACCCAATAACAGATAGAACTGCACTTGATGCAAAGTACTTTACAAAAACTCTCTCTTCCAGAATTTTCTTTAAAAAATTTGGTTTCGTCAAATTTAGATTCAATTAGTTTTTTCTACCAATTTTTAAAAGGGATTCTTTAACACCCTCAGCTATTGTTTTGCAATTTTCTTCATGGTCAATTTTTATCTTTCGTATGTGCCCAGGGAAGTACAGAGCATAACCCTTATGGCAAACATTTAAGAACTTTGAAACAAAATCGTATAACTCTTCATCATCAAAATAATTTTCTGCAGAACTTTTATAAATATTATCTCTAAGGTCACGAATATTTCTTACCTTAACGACGCGTTTTGAATACATATAAAATGCTTGACCAAGAAGAAAGACAGGTTTATTAAGAAGAATGGCCTCGAAACCCGCTGTTCCACTGATTGTAATTACACCCAACGAATTTTTGATAATACTCTTTCCTGAAATATTAGGATCCACAAACACCAAATTAGGAATTCTAAATAACCTGTCTAAATAAAGCATATCCGTAAATGCACTTCTATGAGGATGATCCTTAATTAACAATTTAATCCCAGGAGGAAGCTGCTCTGCAATATTCTCGATCAACTTTACTTGTCCTTCATAAATTCCATCTCCACGATATAAGACTGCAGCTTCAGGCTCAGCATGTAATGGATAGAAATAATATTTTTCATCAGCCCCCATTTGGTGGTAACGTAACTTAAAAGAGCGATACCAAATATTGTATAATGACAGAGTAAATGGCTTTTTTAACTTTTCCTGATAGTGGTCATAATGATCAACTAATTCAATCTTATCTACTTTACTTTGTATAGAAGTTAAAAAGGCACTTTTTAACAATGATAAAAAAGATAAAGAAAATTGCATTACTCCTGATTTATGCATTTTTTTTGGAATCAAATCACTAAATAGGATATCATAATTACTTCGAAATCTAATAATGAAATCTCCAATCAGATTCCTTTTATTAACCGAATCATTCGAACTAGAAATATCCCATTCAATTGGAAAACCAGAATCTCCTTCAATAAATATCCAATCGTTTTCATTCAAGGCACTAACTTGACTTTGAGATAAATACTTACAACCAAGAAATTTACAAATATTGGAAGCAACATGGGTCATAAAAATTGCTGGAGGCTCATGCAATAAAAAATCCACGCCGTTTGTGGAAATAAACTCTATCCAAAACTTATAATAAACTTTTGACAATTTTAAACAATCGGAATAATTTAAAAATTGGAAAGACCTATCATATCTTATCGACGAATTCAATGAGAATCTTCCATCACTCTGCTCAATAAATAATTTGTCAATCTCATCTAAGGAAATATTATTATATTCATTATCCACTAAAATTTTAGAAATACAACTTTTAAAATTCACTACATTTTTAATATTGTATTTATCCTTTAATATGTCCTCTTCCCGATCAGAATAAGCTAAATGAATGATATCAAAATCAGCTCGAAGATGATGATCAAGGCGTCCAAATAGATTAGTCAATTCAAGCCTACTAAAAAAACAAATTTTCATTTAACAAATTAATAAAAGTCAATAAGTAAGAAAAACAAAAATATAAAACTCTTATTTGAAATGCATAGTAAGAAACTCAGCAAAAGCAAAATCAATGGGATCATTAATATCTATAGACCTTTCCCTTGGCATAATATAACCTAAACATTTATTTCCAATAATCCTTGACTTTAAAATTGTGGCAATTCTACTAGCATAAACTGCACCATTTCTAACAAATATTTCTGGTAAATCATGAGCAGCCATCCTTCCTTTTTCTTCCTCATAAAATGGAATAAGAAATTCATCCTCCATTGTTTTCATTTTTATTGGATGAATGGAGTGGTCCAACTTCATTACCGAAACCGCTGAATCAGCCAAATCATTGTTTAATAAGAGCTGGATGGTTCCATCAATATCCTCAGTAAGAGAAAGTGGGGAGCTTGGCTGAATAATTACAACCAAATCAAAAGTTTCCTTTATGGAATCTAACGAATGAATGACATAATCTATTGCTGGAGATTGGTCATCTGCTAATTCTGAAGGCCTATTTATTAAGGTAACAAGGGGGAAATATTTTGAAACGAAATTTAGCACATCCTGACTATCACTTGACACCACCAAATGTGTTAAAAGTTTAGAAGAAACTGCTGCATTTAATGCATACCAAATCAAGGGCTTTCCATTGAATGGTTTAATATTTTTACCAGGAATTCTTTTTGACCCCGATCTAGCTGGAATAATTCCAAGAATTTTCATATAGTTATATGCGTTTGTATCAGATTAAACTATCAATATATTAAATTTTCAAATTGAAATATTATTAAAATAATTAAATACTCTTGTACAAAATTTTATTTTAATAATCAAGAATGGCTTCATGAATCCAAATCTGCCAGCATGTTAATTAACTTACTTGCAAGAAAAAACTCCGTTTTTTCAAATGATTCATAAGTATTTCCACCAATATGAGGGGTAATAAGAAGGTTGGAATTCGTTTTACTGTATTCGACCAGTTCGTTTGCGGAAGAAAAATTAAATTCATCTTGAATAACATCCAATGCCGCTGCAGCAAGTTTCCCACTTTTCAAAGCACTTAATAGCGCTTTTTCATTTACAATTCCTCCACGAGAAGTATTGATAAAAATTGTGCCAGGAGAACATAAATCAAAAAACTCTTTATCGATTAAATGATGGGTATCCTGCGAATAATTAACATGAATAGAAATAATATCACAGCTGGCAATTTCATTAAGACTGCTAGCAGCGACTGCATAATCAGAAGACTTAGTGACAATATCAAAATATTTCACTTCACAACCAAACGCATGAAAATAGAATGCTGCGATCTCCCCTAATCTTCCAAATCCAACAATTCCTACTTTCTTCCCAAACAGCTCTCTACCTCGGAATAAGTCCCTATTCCACCTTCCATTTTTCACAGATAAAATTGCCTCAGGAATGTTTCTTAACAGAGCAAAAACCAATGCGAAAGTATGTTCTGCAGTTGCCCTAACTTCTTTAAGAAAATCATATTCACCTCTAAGACATAAAATTTTAATATTTTTTTCCTTGCAGGCGAGTTCATCAATATGGTCAATTCCAGTAACTGGTGTTACAATCACTTTTAATCTAGTGGAATTTAAAATCAGATACTTGTCAATTTTAAAACCGAGCCTAAACCAAAATACATCATAATTATTAAAGATAATTGGTAAATCATCGGCAATGCATGGCTCAACATCAACAAGTGCAATCCTATTCAAAGATTCCATTACTCTTGGAGAAAAATCTTGCTCCTCAGCAATTCGAATTTTATATTTCAATAGTTTAATATTTTATGAAAAGTCAAAGGAATTTTTGCCAATATATTTGCAATATTCTGACCCGCATTACCATTGCCATAAATACCATCAGATTCGTAATGCCCATTTTCAATTTGCTTACTTATGGCAGTTTTTATTTCAATTTGATTATAATCTGTATCAATTACATTTCTAGCTCTCTCTCTTCCTATTTGCCTACTCCCAATATTAACTACTGGAACACCCAAAAATGCACACTCCCTTATACCCACGCTTGAATTACCTATAAGACACTTACTATTTTTCAAAATCCGTAAAAAATCTGTTGGCTCCATATTTTTAAAAAAATGAATATTGGATGCATCTTTATATTCCCGAAAAGAGCGAATACCTTTTGATGTCCCATCGGCCCCCGCATCAACATTAGGCCAAAACCACAGCGTTGGGATTTTTAAATCAGATATTGCATAAAGTGTTTCTTCAATATGCTTTCTGCTGTCTCCATATTCCGTAGTAACAGGATGTTGCATTACAACTACATATCCGTTTGAAATATCTAAATTAGCACCAACACCTTTGTATTTTTCAAAAGGGTCAAAATCCAAATTCGGAAATTCCTTTACATTTTGAGCAACATCAATAGAAGGACAACCAGTCAAAAATACTTTTTCAGGGTTTTCGCCCATTTTTATTACACGTTCCAATGCAAGCGGCGAGGCGACAAAATGAATGTCAGCCAGCTTGGTTATTGAGTGCCTCACTTTCTCATCAATATTGCCGGTAACTTCTCCTCCTTGAACGTGAGCTAAAGGAATATTCATGTAAGCTGCGGAAATAGCAGTTGCCATTGTTTCAAACCTATCAGCCACTGTAACAACAACATCTGGGTTAAGATTGTCAAATAGAGTTGAAAGTTCCAGGATTCCAATTCCAGTTGTTTTTGCAGCTGCAGTAAGATTCTCTCCTTCTAGAACATTAAAGACTTTACCTGCAATTTTAAATCCATCCTTTTCGATATAATTTACAGCTGTTCCATATCTATCTAATAATGCAGAAGCCGCAACAACTAATTGTAAATCCAATTCTGGATGCTGCTCAATTGCAGTTAGAGCAGTTTTAATTCTGCTGTAACTTGGCCGAGCAGTTACAACAACACAGATTTTTCTTTTCTTAACCAATTTTTTATTAATTAAATTAACTACTTGGGTATTTAAAATTGCTTTTTACTCAATTTCAAAATCTTCTCTTTTCAAAAAATCCCATTTCTCTTTAGAATTTTTCAATCTTTTGCCAATCACCAAATTATAATCACTGGCAGAAATACCTAAACCAAAAGGCTTTTTTGATTCCAAATCACTAATTGATACTATGTGGCCTGGAGCAAGGGATTTATTAACAGCCAAACTTTTCCCAAACAAAGTCCTCAAATCACTGAATCTGTCACTATTTGTTTTCAGATCACCTGATGCCAATGATTTGCTAACATTTCTGATTCCATTTACCACCCCTTTAACTGAATCAATTGGCAATGATGCCACAGAATCAGGACCAAACATATTCTTGTGAAAAACAACATGAAACTCTATCACTTCCGCACCTAAGGCCACAGCAGCTATTGGTGCTTCAATACTGGCAGAATGGTCAGAAAAGCCAATTGGAATTTTATACCTTTCTCTCATCTTTTGAATAACATTAAGTCCCCAATCAATCGGTTTGGTTGGATATGCAGTTGTACATTGGAGAAGAGTTAGAGAGTTTTTATAGTCCCTAAGAAACGCAATAGTTTTGTCCAATTCATTCCAATCACTCATTCCTGAAGAAATAATAATTGGTTTTCCAGTGCGGCCAATATGATGAAGCATTAGGTAATTCGTAAGTTCTCCAGAACCAATTTTATATCGGTTGACTCCTGTTTTTTCAAGTAATTCCACAGCTGCAATTGAAAAAGGGGATGAAATAAATTCCATTCCCTTTTCTATACAATGATTTCGAAGCCCTACCCATTGTTCAAAAGTAAACTCCATTCTTTTCCAATAATCAAACCTTGTTGAATCTTGATAACTGAAATTTATCCTAAATCTCTCCTCTGAACTGCTTTCGGCCTCGGCAATATGTGTTTGAAATTTTATTGCATCAACTCCTGTATCAGCCAGCGCATCAATATAGGAATGAGCAATTCCTAGACTTCCTTCGTGTGCCTGAGCAATTTCTGCTATTATAAAAACATCCTTCACAATTTATTGATTATTTTTTCTGTACCAATTAAAACTTATCCTCAGACCATCTTCAAAGGAAAATAAGGGATAGTAACCTAACTCAATTTTTATTTTCTCAATACTTGCTTTTGAATGTTTCACATCCCCTGCCCTTTCAAGACCATACTTTGCATCAATGTTTTTATTACTTATTTTTTTTAAAAGAGTAACCATTTCATTCAAACTTACTTGGTCGCCACAGGCTGTATTGAAAACTTCATGAGTTTGGGTTACAGATTCTTTGATAAGACTCTCCTTTAATAATGCTTTAATATTTGCTTGGACAGCATTCTCCACAAAGGTAAAATCACGGCTCGTAAGCCCATCACCATTAATAGTAGGTTGTGTTCCTTCGATAAAATGTTTGCAAAATATAGGAATTACTGCTGCATAAGGATTGTTTGGGTTTTGTTTGGGTCCAAAAACATTAAAATATCGCAAACCTATTGAATGGAATCCATAAACCTTGCTAAATACTTCCGCATACATTTCGTTCAGTGCTTTGGTAACTGCATAGGGACTCAATGGTTTTCCTTCTCTCCCTTCCACCTTTGGTAATTCTTTACTATCTCCATAAGTACTTGATGAGGCGGCATAAACAAACCTTTTGCAAACCTGGCTATCCTTAGCGGCCACAAGCATATTTAAGAAACCACCAATATTTACTTCATTCGTTGTTATTGGATCATTGATACTTCTAGGTACACTGCCCAATGCGGCCTGGTGGGAAATATAATCAATATCCGCAACTGCCCTCCTACAGGATTCTAAATCACGAATATCACCTTGGACGAATTCGAAGCTTGGCAAATCAATAAACTCTTTAATATTTTCAAAATATCCATTGGATAAATTGTCCAAAACCCGAACTTTTTTGGCCCCATATTTTAATAAATATTCAACCAAATTACTTCCAATAAATCCTGCTCCACCGGTAACTAAGAAGGTTTTATCTGATAGACTTTCCTTATGATAAGGAGTTTTGTATAAATCTGGATTGTACAAAATAATTCTCTTTTAATATGTTAAAAATTCGAAGAAATCATAAGCGTGCATCAACAATTTCTTTCGGCAAAAAGCTCTTCACATCAAAAATTACTCCGTTCGGAATGAGGTGTTTCTTGATATCGATACCGGCAAATTCTTTGTGCGAAACCGCAAGAATAGCGGCTTCAAAAGTACCAGCAGGCAATTCATTCACTACCGAACAACCGTATTCGTGCTGTACCTCCGCAGGGTTTGCCCAGGGGTCGAAAATAACTGGCTCGATATGGTAATTGTTTAATTCTTTGATGATATCGATTACCTTGGTATTGCGCACATCGGGACAGTTTTCTTTGAAGGTAAAACCAAGCACCAAACAACGTGCATTTTTCACTTGCACTTCTTTTTTCACCATCAATTTCACCACTTCCTCGGCCACGTAGGCACCCATGCCATCGTTTAGGCGACGTCCAGCAAGAATTATTTCTGGATGGTAACCCACCTCCTGGGCCTTTTGAGCCAGGTAATAGGGGTCAACGCCTATGCAATGACCACCCACCAAACCTGGTTTAAACTTCAGGAAGTTCCATTTTGTGCCTGCCGCATCCAACACCTCGTTGGTATCAATGCCCAATTTGTTGAAGATTTTAGAAAGCTCGTTCACAAAAGCAATATTGATATCGCGCTGTGAATTTTCAATCACTTTGGCTGCCTCGGCTACTTTGATGCTCGTGGCCTTGAAAGTACCGGCAGTGATAACCGATTTGTAGAGCTGGTCCACCTTTTCGGCTACCTCTGGAGTTGACCCCGAAGTAACCTTCAAGATTTTGGTAACGGTATGTTCTTTATCGCCCGGATTGATACGCTCGGGAGAATATCCTGCAAAAAAGTCTAGATTAAATTTTAGTCCGGAAACACGTTCCAATACGGGGATGCATTCATCTTCTGTAACACCCGGATACACGGTTGATTCGTACACAACGATATCGCCTTTTTTAAGCACTTTTCCAACGGTTTCACTGGCCTTGTACAAGGGAGTTAAATCGGGGCGATTGTGCTTATCGGTTGGAGTAGGAACCGTAACAATGTAGTAGTTGCAGGTTTTAATATGATCCAATTGGGTGCTACACAGCAGGCCCTTGGTTTCAGGAGCGTTTGTTAAAACCGCCTTCAAGGTATCGGAATCCACTTCCAGGGTAAAATCATTCCCTGCATTCAATTCGCTAACGCGTTGTTGGTTGATATCAAAACCCACTACCGGGTACTTGGCAGCAAAAGCAGCAGCTAGGGGTAAACCCACATAGCCCAGTCCAATGACTGCGATTCTAGTGTTACTCATATACTTATTTTTTCCAGATTAATAAATTGTTATCCTGCAAAAGCTGGTTTTGCTTTTTAAAACCAGCTATAGCTATTTGCTATGGCTATGGCTTTTAACTGCATTTCTTGTCTGCAATAGTTGTTAAGGACTGAATTTGCATTCAAATTAACTGATTCAACCAAAGCGAATTCGTTCTAAAGATTAAACAGGCCTTTGTAAAAATTCATACATGAATATGTATTTTTTTTGCAAAGACCTAGACCGAATTTGACCAATAAGGCTCTTATTCAATAACTGCCTTATTTCCTGAATTGAAAACAATTCCAATAAGGTAAACCAAGAATAAGACTCCAAACTTCTTTTGAAGAGGAATTTCTTGTCCACATGTCCAACTGCTTCTTTCTTCCCTTCCAAAACAGGTAATACATCATTAACCTGAAGGGTAGTATCCCAAAGCAATTGGGCAATTAATTGATATTTTCTTGAATTTATTCTTTCCAAAATCTAACTACAAAAAGATTTAAAGAACAAAGTAAGACTCTCTTGACTTTTCACTATTAAACCAATTAAGAAAGACTAGATGAGGTTAATTCACTACTTAAATTGAAGTCCGAAATTTCAATAGCACAAGCTGATTTTTTTGGACTGAAAACTGTAAGATACTCTTTCAACTGGCCACCACGAATGCCATCTTAAAAAAACCTCCTAAATTTTTCTAAGATTTTATAGCGAGGTATTGCAAATAAACTTGAGCTAATTCCATAAGGAGGATCCTTAGCGCGACCCTATTTTTTCCAGATTAGTAAATCGTTATCTTGCAAAAGCTGGTTTTGCTTGAGAGCGAATTCCTCCGGGGAAAAGACTACAAAGCGAATTTTCTTTTGAATGTACTGTTCGGCTTTTACCACCAGGTTGTGAAAATAATCCCGGTTTACATTTCCCACCAAAATCAAGTCGATTAGCTCTGAATTGATTCCTCTGGCCAGATCTCCGCTTAGGTATACCAAATCGAGCTCTCCTACATTGTTCAAAACTCGCTTAACCAATTCATCCAATCCCGTAATTTTGAGCAGAATACTGTGAATATCGGGGAAAAGCGGATGTGCGGTATTGGATTGAAAATACTTGCGGTTGCCCTTGCTAAAACTTTTGAGCAAGCCCGCCTCTTCCATTTTCAGCAATTCCTGGCGGATGGCATTCGTATTGTCGCCCAAATCCGATTCCAGCTTGCGCAGGTAATCCTGATTGTTGGCATTTAGGAAAAACTTCAGGAGAAGTTTGATACGGGTTTTAGAAGTAATAAGGGCGTCGAGCATAGCTTCGCTTGGTGAGTCACAGAATGTTCTGCAACAAAATGGGAAAAAGTAAGCAAGACTTCAAATTGAGTACTTTTTCTATACAATAATATTCAACCAGAAACAGCAATCCAAATAAAGTTTTGGTTAGCGGTCCCAAAAAAGGGGGCAATGAGTAAGTGGCGGGAAAAGTTTAAAAAGCGGGCTTAGATTTTTTACGTGAACGATTTGAAATTGATGAACGATAGCTATGGCTATTGGCGATGGCTAGGGATTCGTGAACGATTTTAATAGACGAGCTATGGCGAAAGCTATTGGCGATGGCTGGGGATTCGTGAACGATTTCAATAGGTGAGCTATGGCTATGGCTATTGGCTATGGCTGGGGATTCGTGAACGATTTTAATAGGTGAGCTATGGCGATAGCTATTGGCGATGGCTGGGGATTCGTGAACGATTTCAATAGGTGAGCTATGGCTATGGCTATTGGCGATGGCTGGGGATTCGTGAACGATTTTATTTGGTGAACGATGGCTATGGCTATTGGCGATGGCTAGGGATTCGTGAACGATTTCAATAGGTGAGCTATGGCGATAGCTATTGGCGATGGCTTTGGGATTCGTGAACGATTTCAATAGGCGAGCTATGGCGATAGCTATTGGCGATGGCTGGGGATTCGTGAACGATTTTAAGGGGTGAGACTTTTGCTATTGGCCTTTTGCCATTGGCTTTTGTGTCGAGTCCTAAAAAACGATTGAGCTTGGCAAACGATGGCGATGGCTATTGCCGATGGCTTTGGATTCGGAACTGTTTTTAATTTTAACCCTCCTTTGGCGGATTGCACTTAGCCATTGTCTTTTGACAGGCAAGCTAAAGGCTAATTTCTTCCACTAAAATCCTGCCACCCCTTATGGGGGTTCAATTTCCATGTTTTTTCGGCAACATGCTACAATAATGTCACCCGCCAGAGGCGGGTTTGAAATCACAGCGATAGCCAATGGCAATCGCTATGGCTGAATTTGCGTAAAGTCGAAAGCAAATGGCACGGAGTTTCAAATCGTTCACGAAAATCGAAAGCTAGCACAAATGGCTATGGCTATGGCCATTTTTGGAAAAGCCAATCCGCCAGAGGCGGACAGTTGGGCAAACTGCCAAAAGCAAATGGCCCAAAAATTCAAATCGTTCACGAATCCAAAGGCCAAGGGCTCATCAATTTTAATCGTTCACGTTTCCCAAGCTATCGCATAGCCATCGTTCAACAAGTTCAATCGTTTTTAGGACTCGACAAATAGGCAAACGGCCAAAAGCAAATGGCCCAGAAATTCATATCGTTCAGGAATCAAAAGGCCAAGGGCGCATCAATTTTAATCGTTCACGATTCCCAAGCTATCGCATAGCCATCGTTCAACAAGTTCAATCGTTTTTTAGGACTCGACAACCAGGCCAAAGGCCAAAAGCAAATAGCTAATGGCCCAGAATTGAAAATCGTTCAAGCCCCTAAAAAGCCATCGCCATAGCCAACAGCCATAGCTGCATCTATCCAATTTCATTCCCGAATGCCCAGGTATTCTGTTAATTCCTTCGCGGTGATTACCTGGTGTTTGGCTTTGTTGTAGTTGACCCGAATGTCTTTTAAAATGCGGTATGCCGTGCGAAGCGATTTTCCGGTTAAAACCATAACGTCTTTAGCGCAAACCACTTTTCGACCTTCAAAAAGCGGCATGATGGGTTGATTTTGTTTCTTTGGCTTTTTATCCATAGTTCATTGAATTTTCGGTACCAAAAAGCCATCATTCCCTCATTTTTCAAACTCAGTTTGCACCGCCAATTGTGGAATTTTCAAAGAAGTATCCAAAAGACAGGACATTTGCAAAAAAATTTAAATGAAATTTAGTTTCTTTTACAATTGTCCTACACACCCTTTCAAGGTAAGATAAAGGCATGATAAAGGCAGGATAGAGGCATGATAATGGCATGTGGCCATCGCAAAAAATGAGACAGGTTAGGTTGAAACCCTGGGTGAAAAAATTGGATGCCAAAAGTCGTGAAAACTTACACTATTTCGTCAAAATTATTTCCTTTGGGGTATTCCTTAAAAATGTCGACCCCAAAAAAACCATGGAATGAATTTAACTCTCCTTTTTCGTTTCAATCCAGTGCATCTCTATAAAATCTACCCTCAAAAAGTCTTCGAGCAACTGAATTTCATTTTACTCAGTCAAAAAGTTTTACAACTAGTTTGCAAAGAAATTAATCGAATAACAAAAAACCTTGCAAATTAGTTAACAAAAACTGCCCCTTAATTCGAATGCAACAATTATTGTCAATTGGTATAGAATTCCAGAATCTAGAAATGAAGACGCCCTTAAGTTGTGAGTCGGAACTTTCCTGTTCCCGAATCGTCGGGATCTTGGGATGGCAGTTCCGCATGGGCGGAATCTTTGGATGCGTGCGGGCAAAATCCGCGGGCAGGGATGTCCCGTCTTATTACGGGAAAAAGGCAGGGAGGGATTTTGACCGAGGTTGGCCTGCAGGGTGATCCCGGTTAATCCGGGAAACAGGAAAAGCTTTTGGTGACTTTTGGCTACAAAAGTTACAGCAGAAAAAACTAAATACCACAAAGGTAAAATGTCATCAAAAAGTAATTAAATGGAAGTCTAGGCTTTAAAGACGACTTTATGCTTGAACGAGAAATTCAAACCTTAAATAATGACTATTTGAGGAACGACTATATAATTAGACGGAGCAGATTCAACTTCCAATCCTTTTTTGTCCCTCAAAAAATCATTACTAACTAGTTCCATTACACCTACAGATTTTTAATCCTCTCTTTTTCCCGGAATAGGCATTCGACCACGGATTTCTGCCCAGTAATTTAATTGCTGCAATTGTTCGGCTATTTGGTTCCCAAATGCCTTTGAAAGTGGCCGTAAATTGAGCACAAACCCTATTTCCACAGCTGTTCATTCGGCCTGGCTCTTGAAAAGGCATTCTCTTAGGCCCTTCGCCCTCCTGACCAAGTTCAATTGCATAATCCCGGAATACGCATTTGACCATCTATTACTGCCCAAAATGCCTTTGAAATTGGGCGTAAACTCAGTTTCCCTCACTCGTCATAAAGATTCATTATGCCTTGCTCGTGAAACTGCCAATTTCTTTGGCCTTTTGGCCCTCATGACGAAGTTCAAATGCGTAATCCGGGATAATACGGGTTTGAGAAAACTCCTACCTCCTCAACCCAACTGTTTACCCCACAATGATTTGGGGAATTCCCTAAAAAGGTTGCTGCTCCCCATTGGAAAAATGCAAGCTTGGGGCAAAAGCGCGGAAATACGGCTCAGCCAAAACATTAAACAAACAACTTATTTCCAAGCACTTGTGCAAGACTCACGAAGTCAAAAGCTGCCAATAGGGCCAAAATAGGCTGAATGCTGAAAGGATTGCTAAACTGTGAACAAAAGCTGAAATAAGCTGCAAAAACATGACAACCAGTTCTTTAGACAAAAAACCAGCCTTTGATTTGTACCGGGATTCGCGAAACACCCACTTAAAAAAATCAACACAATGGCTAAACAAGCTGGTATTATCAAATTAGAAGGCACTATCGGGGATATTTCCTTCTACAAAAGCAAAAATGGATTTATTGCACGCGAAAAAGGGGGTATCGACCCTCGACGAATTGCACAAGATCCTGCATTTAAACGCACACGTGAAAATGGTAAGGAGTTTGGCGAAGTTGCCAAAAGCTCGCGCTACATCCGTCAAAACCTGCGCAAATTGCTCCAAAACACTGCTGATCCGCGGGCATCAAACCGACTGACCAGCGGACTGTTTGGGATTATTAAAACCGATACTGCCGGGGCCAGGGGCGAAAGAAGGGTGAAGTTTGGAGACCTGGCCTTGCTGAAGGGCTTTAACTTCAACGAAAAAACGCCACTTGAGCGCACCTTGCTCGAACCCCTAAGTTGCACTATCGACCGCAGCGCGGCTACTTGCACCCTATCGCTACCTGCCATTCAACCCAAAACCGATATTGGAGCCCCCGGCGGAGCCACCCACCTGCATTGGTTGGCAGGAGTATTGGTTTTTGACCCCGATTTAACGGAGCCTAACGTGGCAGTTTATGAATCGGAAAAACTAGAGCTCAGCGAAAGCACCTGGCAAGCGCGGAGCATTGAACTAACCCTTAATCCGGTTGGCACTGCTGGCTTGCTTGTGGTATTTGGCCTTGCCTTTTCTCAGGAGCTTAATGGGCAATTTTACCCCATGAGCAATGGTTCGAGCAATAGTTTGGCTGTAATTGAAGTGCTACCCGCTCAAAATTAAGCCGCTATGGAACTCCTATTGAAACGGAAATACTACCGCGATGGAACAAATGGTGAACTGTATGCGGGGCCAAGTTTCATTTCCTATACCATTGAATGTCCCGACCTGATGAACCTACCCGGCAAATCGTGCATACCCGAAGGGCGTTACCGTGTGCAGCGCAGGAGCAGCCTGCGCTTTGGTCAGCACCTGCACCTGGTAGGCGTTCGAAACAGGAATTTAATCTTGATTCATCCTGCCAACCATGCCTTAAGCGAATTAAAAGGTTGCATTGCTCCGGTGGGCAGTTTGTCGGGGCCTGGCTGTGGAAGAAATTCCATGGCGGCTTTCAACCGCCTGCGCGAATTGGTTTATGGAGCCATTAACCAAGGACAGCAGGTCTGGATTACCATTCAAAAAGCCCGCTAATCTCATGAAAACAACGTGCAGAGGTCCGCCGTTGGGCGGGGGGGGGAGATTTCATAAACGATTAGAAGTTGATGGCAATTGGGACGTCAATTTGGGGCCAATTGCAATGGGGACGTCAATTTGGGGCCAATCGCAATGGGACGTCAATTTGGGGCCAATCGCAATTGGGACGTCAATTT
>JAKLJI010000024.1 GCA_023151275.1 Bacteroidia bacterium
AAAGCTATACTGTTTCAGCTTCTCCTGCAGCGAAGTTGACCTGATTAAATCGGGATGAAAAAACAAGCCCCAGCCCATCTTATCAGGTCGCTCTTCTACTTCCGTATCAATCTCTATGGTTTGATTAGGAGCAATACAAACCAAGTTTCCATCTTGAAAGTCGATCGTTTTTCTGCCATACTTCAGGGTATTCTTGCAGTAATTCTTAAACATCACCGAATAAAAATCCGTGGATAGCTTGGAATGCTGTTCTACGTATTCTGTAACCTGACTAAAATCCAAACCTGTAACTAGAGGATGCTGGCTATTGCCCAGATTAAACAGCTTGTGCAAGTCGCTAATGCTTTGCAGATGGATCAAGCTTTTCATAATCGATCGGTGAATTCCTTTAAGTATTCAAGGTAAATATATCCTCGTCTTTCAGCAAAAAAATCCAAACACAATACAATGCCGGCCTGAATAAACAAACCTAAACCTATTCCCCGCCATAAGGTATCCTGCATGGAACTATACATCAAGCCAATGCCCAAAATAATCAAAGCAATCTCCACATACCTGAATAATACAAAATTGCTCATCACTTTTGTCATTCTGGGAACTTCATCCGAAGCTATTTTCCGGGGCTCGGTTTGAATAAATTTCTCTACCCGAAGAATGTCTTTGGGACTTCTGGTAACAATGGTATAACCCACAACAAATTCAAGACAAGCAACAAGAGCAAAGGGAATAGCCACTCCTTTCCAAAAAGAAGTTTTAAGCACCACTACAAAATAAACCGCCATAACCAATGCAACAAGGCCCATTCCGATGAACAAATAGCTTTCTGCTTTTTCTCCCGTAAAATACTTTATAACCGGATTCATACGCTTGCAAATTAAAGTCCAAACTGCGATTTAATTCCAGCAATAAACTGTGCATCATCAACCTGCTGACGATTTGCAATTAGCAATCTGGCATCTTCTCCAGCCAAGTATCTCAATTGGTTTTTACCATCGGTTGCGGCCTCAACGATTACCTCTGCAACACTACTTGCAGGTGATGCATTCTGAGTCATTAAAGGCAAAGCTGTCATCAATGAGCCAACAATGGCCTGATATTCCACCATGCTTTCATCGTTGCTAAAATCAAATGATCTTCCGGCAAAATCGGTTGCAATCATACCCGGCTCAACAAGTTTAACCTGGACACCAAACTGCTCTACTTCGTAGTTTAGCGATTCTGAAATACCTTCAACAGCAAACTTGGTTCCATGGTACAATGCTCCCAAAGGAAAAGTAATCTTACCGCCAACCGAGGAAATATTGATGATTATGCCCGAACGATTTTGCCTAAAATGAGGCAGGATCGCTTTAGTTACATCCAACAGCCCAATAACATTGGTATTGAATTGCCTGAGAATTCTATCCCGACTAAACGATTCCAAAGGTCCGTATGCCCCATATCCTGCATTGTTAACCAAGACATCAATGCTTCCAAATTCTTGAATTCCGCTGTGAACGGCATCACGAATGGAATCTAAATCGAGCACATCAAGTTTTGTAACCAGAACATTATCCAATTGAGTTAACTCCTTTTCTTGCTCCGGACTTCTCATGGTAGCAATAACATTCCAGTCCTTGGCCTGAAATAACTTTGCGGTTTCCCTTCCAATACCACTGCTGGTACCTGTAATCAGAACTGTCTTCTTCATCGTATTTAATGTTGTACGCTGCAATAGTCCTTCTATTCTTGAGTTCTGTACTAAAACAAATTCAGGTTGTTTGTATTCTTTTTGAGGATTTCTCTTTTAGCTCCAGAATAAACAGGTAGCCCACCCAAATGGGCACAAGCAATCCATCAACAAACAAAACTCAAAACCATAAACCAATCAACCCGCAGCCGCAAATCCCAGCTGCGACAGCATCAACAGGCGGAAGTCATAAACAAT
The DNA here is from genome assembly GCA_023151275.1 of Bacteroidia bacterium. GTDB lineage: Bacteria > Bacteroidota > Bacteroidia > UKL13-3 > UKL13-3 > CAISCU01. The sequence continues at coordinate 1,928 of JAKLJI010000024.1, forward strand.
CAATACCTCGGATCCGGTTTACGCGCCAGCTTACTGCAGCGGCTTACTTCAATGGTAAAGTACCCAAACTCTTCGGTAATCTTCCCCTCCAATAGATATACCCCTCTCCCTTCAAGTGGATACTGCTTTAATGAAGGAGGAAAATGCGTGCTATCAAAAAAGTTAAAGTCAGGATCGTAGAATGTGCCAAAGCACATGTATTCCCCTTTTACGGTCTTTACAGATTTGGTACAAATTAATTCTCCCAGCATGCGTACTGTTTCTCCTTTGTGCCGCTTCATATCTGCTGCACGAATGCCGCCTCTGAAGCTGGTTTGCAGCAAATCAAATTCAGAACGGCTAAGAGCAAATCCCAGGAACTCTATTTCATCATAAACATCTTCCAGCGGGTCATGTACCAATGCAGGGAGTGTATAATCAGTTATTTTATGCAAATGAACGGGCAGAAAAATATCGCTCAAGGCCGGCTGCTCATGTACCCTCGCCCTTGCTCCAACATGCTCCTGATGCTGCCTGAACTGCAAATGGGCATCCCACATCAACTGCTTTTTGCCAAGTCCGGTAAAGCGAAGTGCGCCTATCTTCACCAGAATCATCAATTGCTCCAGGCCTATCGATACCCGGGCAAGCAAATCTTGCAAACTCAGGTAAGGCCCATGCTCCTCTCGCTCTGCAACCAGTTGATGAATAACTTCGTTCTCCAGATTTTGAACATGAATAAATCCAAGCCAGGCATCTTCTCCATCCAAATTGGTGAGGTACTCGCTGTGATTGATACAAGGCAGATGTACACGTGCTCCTGTTTTCATCAACTCGCGCACATACACCCAGGTTGAATAAAAGCCTCCAAAATTGTTAATCACGGCAACCATAAACTCCATGGGATAATACGTCTTGAGGAATAAACTCTGAAAACTCTCCACGGCAAATGAAGCAGAATGCGCTTTGCTGAACGAATAGCCGGCAAAGCTTTCTACCTGCCTCCATACTTCTTTGGCAATGGATTCCGGATATCCACGCTCGGCGCAGTTGGCAAAGAATTTATCTACGATACGCTGAAACTCGGCTTTAGAGCGGTACTTGCCACTCATGGCCCTGCGCAACACATCGGCATCTGCCAAATCCAATCCGGCGAAATGATGGCATACTTTCAATACATCTTCCTGAAAAACCATCACCCCATAGGTTTCCTGCAACTGCTCTTTCATCACCGGATGGATGTACTCAAACTTATCGGGATGATGAAAGCGATAAATATATTCGCGCATCATACCTGATTTAGCAACGCCGGGACGAATGATGGAACTGGCAGCAACCAGATGAATATAGTCGTCGCAACGCAGCTTGGTAAGCAAACCCCGCATACCCGGACTTTCAATGTAAAAGCAACCGATGCTATCACCTGTTTTCAACTGCTGCTTCACTTGCTTGTCTTGTTTAAAGGCTTTCACATCGTGCACATCAACCCGCACTCTTCTGTTTTGCCAGATAAGCTCTGCGGCATCTTTAATATGGCCAATACCGCGTTGCGAGAGAATATCAAACTTTTCAAAGCCAATTTCTTCGGCGGTGTACATGTCCCACTGCACCGTTGGAAAGCCCTTGGGAGGCATATCCAAAGCGGAATAATCGTAGATAGGGCATTCCGATATCAGCACACCACCGGCATGAATGGAGCGATGATTGGGAAAATCACGTATCTGTTCGCCCATGCTCAAAATGCGCGAAACCAGAGGATCGCTGCGATCTGCCTTATGCGGATAATCTGCCAGCAAGTCAATTTCTTTCTTGGGCAAGCCATATACTTTGCCAAATTCGCGTACTACCGAACTGCCCCGGAAGGTAGAGATGGTGCCCAGTAAGGCCGTATGGTCTTTGCCGTACCGTTTGAATATGTAATCCAGCACCTCATCTCGTTCCCTCCAGCTGTAATCAATATCAAAATCAGGTGGACTACTCCTGCGGGGGTTTAGAAAGCGCTCAAAGTATAGGTCCAGTTCAATGGGGTCTACATCTGTAATGCGCAGGCAATAGGCCACAACACTATTGGCCCCGCTGCCTCGCCCTACATGGTAAAATCCTTTCGACATGGAATAGCGGATAATATCCCATGTAATCAGAAAATACGAAGAGAATCCCAGCTTATCAATAATGTCCAACTCCTTACGCACACGCGCCTTGGCAACCGCATTGCGTGTTCCGTAGCGGTAAGCCATGCCATCGTAAGCCAGCTTCTCCAACAGCAACTTATCGTCGTATGCCGAGCTGGAATAATACTTTTTGTTCTTATGGGTTTTGAAGTCGAAATTAAACTCACAGCGTTCCATCATGGAACGGGTATTGTACAAGAGAAAAGGATGATAACGGCAGGCATGAATAAGGTCGGCCTCGGAGAGCATATACTCGCCTGAATGCGCAAGCTGTGAGGGATGAAGCCTACTCAGCAATACATTCTGGTCAACAGCCCGCAAATGCTGATGAAGCAGGTAACCCGCAGGATCGCCAAAGCAAACACTATGCTGCAAAACCAACTTGTTGCGGTAAGCCTCAAAACGATTTCCTGCAAGCTTGTTGAGTTCATGAAGGGCAATACCTATCAATTCATGCGCAGCAAGTTCATGTAAATTCCCTTCAAGCAAGCGCCTGAAGGGATAGATGATATACGTATGTTCAAGCTGAGCAATCTGCTTGGCATAGGAGATTTGCTCAAGCTGAAAACGGCTCAGCATGCGGTTGATTTCGCGAAGGCCACTGGCATTCTTGGCAAGGGCACAAAACTCCAATCCTCCAGCATCCCGGAACTCAATCCCAACCAAGGGTCGAATGCCAGCCTCACGGCAGCTGCGAACAAACTCAAAAATACCTGTGCCGCAGTTGATATCGGTTAATCCCAAGGCACTATGACCTTCCTGTTGCGCGCGCTTCACCAAATCTTCAACAGAAAGCGTTCCGTAATGCAAGCTATAGTAAGAATGTGCATTCCAAATCATAAGCGCCTCCTTCCTTTCTTACCATCAGGAAGAATAGCTCCCGCCCGGTACACGGCCTCTTTTCCATACCAGTTGCGAATACTATCCATGGCCTGGTAAAGGTTCACCATCGAAAGGCTGTCTTCAAACAAATCAATCTGCTGCGAGCCATATACAAAATGGCTTAGCTTCACCCCAATTAAGCGAACCAGCAAGCGGCGGTTATACAAGGATTCAAACAAGTCGAGTGCGGTTTTAAGCAGCTTGTGGTCGTAAGAGGTATAAGGAATCCGGATTTGCTTAGTCTGGGTTTGAAAATCAGAATAGCGCAACTTAACCGTAACGCATCCACACAAGCGGTTCTGACTGCGCATTTCGAATGCGGTTTCCTGAACCATACGAATGAGGGTGCTTTGGAGCAGCTTCATATCGGTCGTATCTGTCTCAAAGGTTTCTTCGGCACCAATCGATTTCCGCTCCGAGTAAGGCTGAACCGGACGCATATCGATACCGTTGGCTTTTTCCCAAATATGCAGACCATTTTCTCCCATCACCTGCTGCATCAAACTTTGAGGCATAGCGCTGAGTGTACCAATGTACACAATGCCCATATCGCGCAGGGTATGATAGGCCTTCTCCCCTATCCCAGGAATTTTACGGATAGAAAGCGGATTCAAAAAAGGCTTCACCATAGGCAGCTCCACATTTTTTTCGCCATTGGGCTTAGCCTCGCCTGTGGCTATTTTAGAAACGGTTTTGTTTACCGATAAACCGCATGAAATGGGCAAACCTGTTTCACGAATAATGCGCGTCCGCAATTCGTGCAGCCATTTCTGAGTACCAAAAAAACGATCCATGCCGCTTAAATCCAGGTAATGCTCATCAATAGATGCCTTCTCAACTACAGGCGCCTGCTCGCTAATAATCTCAGTAACCGTGGCAGAATACCTGCTGTATTGGTCAAAATCACCCCGGATAAATACCGCATTGGGACAAAGCCGCCGCGCCATTTTTATGGCCATGCCGGAGCTTACTCCAAATTTCCGGGTTTCGTAACTGCACGCAGAAACTACACCACGGTCGGACAAGCCACCAACTATGATGGGCTTACCTACAAGTGCCGTATTTTTGAGCCGTTCTACCGACACAAAAAATGTATCCAGGTCCATATGTGCAACAACACGATTCATTCAGATTGTTAATTATTTTAACATTTAAGTGATAATAAAAATATCAAACAAAAGCTTATTCCGCAAGAAAAAAAGCAGGACAATTTGACAAAGCCCGTATTTTCGGGCCATGTGCGGACGAGTAACCACCTTTTTTTCTTATGCCGATATCGAAGAAAGTTTCGATGCCGTAGCATCCATTGAAGAATTCATGGGCTTTGAGAGCGATTCGTATGCAGAGAACTACAATGCAGGACCGGGAGCATTGCTGCCCATTGTACTGACAGAAGGCAATAAACGCCTGATACGCAAAGGCCTGTTTGGCTTATGTCCGCCCTGGGCCGCAAAACCCATGTACCTGTTTAATGCCCGTGCAGAGGGCGATTCAAACCCGGATAACGACCCAAACTGGCAGGGAGAACTGGGCATATTTAGCAAGCCTGCCTTTCGGAATGCCATTCAAAGCAGGCGATGCCTATTGCCCGTAAATGGATTTATTGAAGGTACCACCCGCGAAAAACTGGATAAGCCACATTATGTTCAGCGCACCGACAAGCAGGTGTTTGCGTTGGGTGCAATCTGGGAACCCTATCAGGGCAAAGCCTCCTTTAGCATTATAACAACCGCTCCCAATGCCATGATGCAACAGATTCCACATCACCGCATGCCATTGATTATCGATAAAGAAGACTACGCAAGTTGGTTAAATCCGCAAAGCAGCAAAGCAGAAGTTGCAGCTCTTATCAAACCCTATCCTTCCGAAGAGTTGATGTTTCATCCCATTCATCCGGCAGTTAAAAACCCACGCAACAACTCAAAAGCTCTCTTGGAACCTTACCGGGATTTGTTTGGCTAAGCACACACATGATCTGAATGCATCTTGCCATTCAAAAGCCTGCATTCTGCTCATCCTGGTTTCGTCTGTTTCTATGCGCTGCTTCAAACAACCTTAACTTGATTGTTGAGCAAAGCTTTGAGGATATCCTCAAAACCATTCGCCCAAACGGCACTAACCAATTCGATCAAACAACCAAATTGCTTCGTGCATCTCCCCGTTCGTCTCGCCTTTTTCTTTTGCAAAAAATAAAACTCATCCTCAAAATCCCGCGCTTTTTGCAAGTATGTGGGTATTGAAAAATACACCGCTTAACTTGCTTCCCGTATGAACACAACAAATCCCCTGAAGGTCCTTATACTGGGACTTATTTTACTCCAGGCCTGCGCCCCCACACGGGTGGTGAAGCCGCTCCAAAAGGGCGAACAGCAGGTATCCGTGCATCTGGGAGGTCCATTGCTTAAATTTGGTGGAGCTCCTATTCCAATGCCTTTAAGCAGTGTTGCCTATGCGCGTGGAATCAACGATAAAATAACAGCCTTTGGCAGCCTGCATACAACGGCTCTTCTTTTCGGTGTCATTCAAACCGATATCGGTATTTGCCGCGAACTGTACAGCCATCCTGCCGGCTTTGGCATTAGCGTAAACCCTGTGCTAAACATCGCCGTAGATACCTGGGAAGGAAATAAAAAACTCTGGCCCGAATTGTCGCTGAATGCCTATCAATCACTCTATCAAAAAAAGCTATTGCTTTACGCCGGAAGCTCAACCTGGTTTGAACTTGCATCCAAACGTGCTCACGGAGAAACACAACCCAACAGAGCCTTGTTTCATGCTCAACTTGGACTTCAATACCAACGCAAAAAATTCAGTTATACGCTGGAAGGAAAATACCTGGGTATGGGACTTCCAACTCAACCCAATGTGGTTGACTATATCGGATTACAAAACAAAGGTGCACTAGGCATTTACCTGGGCTTAACAAGGAGGTTCTAATATGAAAAAGATACATTTCCTCTATCTCGCATTCAGCCTTATTCTATCATCCTGCCTAAGGCTCGATTCAAACCTGTACAACCTCTCCGATAAAATCAGTGAATACAAACGCGATGGATTCACCGGGACCCAAGATTTCAGACTGGATGCCTCTTACGATATCCCCGATTCGCTGGTATTACCCCTCACCCTGAAATCGCACAGCGTAAAAGAAAACCGCGATTACTCCATTCGCGCATTCTTTATTGGCCACCGCGCACGCATTGCAACAGATACTGTTATTGTGTATTGCCATGGCAACAAATGGCATATGGACTTTTACTGGCAACGCGCCAAACTGCTGGCCCATGTAGGCGGAAAGAATCGCTACGGAGTATTGTATATGGATTACCGCGGCTATGGCCTAAGTGAAGGAACCCCAAGCGAAGAAGGCTTGTACGAAGATGTTGATGCTTGCCTAAACTGGCTAAAACAAGAAGGATTAAACAATGAACGTTTAATCATGTACGGGTTTAGTATGGGCACATCTGCCGCTACCGAACTAAGTTCAAAGCCGCGTAGCTTAACTCCACATAAACTTATTCTTGAGGCACCCTTTGCATCAGCTGCTGTTATGGCTGCCGATGGAGCCGGATTGGATATGCCATCCAGCTTTTTCACCAACCTGAAAATCGACAATGCCGAAGAAATTAAACAAGTTAAACAACCTTTGCTATGGATGCATGGCGTAAACGATTTGTTCCTGGGAATTAAAACACATGGCGAAGTGGTGTTTAAAAACCATACCGGAAGCTACAAAGAAGCCCATCGCATAGATGGTGCCGACCATGGCGAAGTGCCTGCGACCTGGGGGTTCAGAAATTATACCGAAACACTTAGCACATTTATCACAAAACCCTAACACGAATTCTTCAAAATTGAATTATATTGCCACAGCGATAGAAACTTCAACGTATGAAAAATAACCCAATCCTGATTGTAGAAGACGATGCTATGAGTCTCGAAAGCCTGAAAAAAATCCTTGAAGGGCTTGGCTACAACAACCTTACCCATGTAAACAATGGCCTGGATGCCATCAATCAGATAAAGGAAAAACGCTTCGACCTTGTGCTTATGGACATTGGTTTGGAAGGAAAACTGGATGGCATTGATACCAGCAGCCTAATTGGCGATCAAACCCGCGTGGTATTTACCTCCGGCAATCACAAAGACAGCGAAACCTTCAAACGCATTGCCTCTGCCAAAAGCTTTGGTTTCATCAGCAAACCATTCACTCCCCAATTGGTAAAAGACGCTATCGATAATGCACTCAACTAACTAAATCCATTCGCATAAAAAGCCCGGTTCCATCAAGGTTCCGGGCTTTTTTTATGAACACATATCCGAGGGTATTTGGGCCTTGCAGCCTTTCAAAATCAGACGCCCTTTGATAACTTACGCTCCCGGCTGCCGGGGTATCCGTTTGTACTCCTCGCTCCGATGGCAGCCAGGCTGTAGTGGCGCACGCGGGCTCGCTGCCGGTCGCCGCCTCCGCCACACATCCTGCCGCCCCGGCCCTGTGGGGTACCACTGCTCCCCCTAAGGCTTGGGTGCTCTTTGAAAAATATTCGTCTGGCATGAATCGGCCGCAAAAAATGAAGCCCTCTTGAAACGAATTCATTTACTCTCCTTCAGCTTCTCTTATCAATTGCTCTTCTAGTCAATTTCAGAAAGTAAGCAAATAGCTTATCTTTATTCGCAAATCAAGGGTTAGCAACAATGACTTAACAACATGTTAAACACCAAAGAAAAGTCGAAAATGAGGACAGATACTGAAACAAAAATTAATTTCATATACTCTTTCCTAACGGGAACTAGACGACAAAACTTAGGCCTAGTTGAAGCAAATGCAATGCTTGAAAATACGAGACTACTTTCTGACAGCAAGAACACTCCTGGCCAACTACTTCGGAACTTATTAATCGACGGACAACTGCCTCATGCCTATCAATCTGGAGGTAATGGCTCATTCTGGACAATTCCCAATTCAAGTAAATCAACTCCTAAAATTGCTATCATTAATTCCATTTCAAAATAACTGAATATCAAATACAAGCTATTAAAATAATTCAAGTTTCAATATCAAGAATTTCGAACCTTGTGCAACTTCTAAAGCATAATTAAAGGATTTGAATAGGAATTGCACCAAATTGCAGTAAGTATGATTGAGAATAATAGCGTTGAATACAAGGGTCTTAGTAAAATAATTGATGGCCATGGGAAGCTTAAAACTGAAGGAATCCGGGAACTAGCAGTTTCACGTGTTTCTTTTGCTAATGTTCAGGGGGGAACAATATTCATTGGTATTGAAGACGGCGAAAAAAGTCCACCTAATCAACAAAAAATTGACACCAAATTAATGAACGAAACCATTACAAGGCTACGTTCGCTTTGCTTCAATGTGGGACTTATTTTAAATGAAAAAATTACGGATGAAAATGGAGGTGAATACTTCAGTTTTACGATTCAGTCTACTTTAAAATCCCTAGCAACTACTGCTGATGGCAAAATATACATTAGGGTTGGCGACCAATCTCTGCCAGCACGAAGCGAAGATATTGTTAGGCTAGCTAGTGAAAAAGATGCCTTTCAATGGGAACTTCAATTAAGAAATATTGGTCTAACTGAAATACCTAAAAGCAATATTGAATGGTTTACAAAAGAAATTAGGAATTCAGATAGGGTGAAAGAACAAGTAAAAGCACTTTCAGACCAAGAAATAATTGAGCATTATAATTTACTTTACCAAGGTAAACTTACAAACCTTGGCATCCTGTGGCTTGGTTCAAGCGCACAACGAAGTAAACTCGCCTACCCCATAACAGTTCAATATATTGTGTATGATGAGTTAGAAAAAAAAGTACGAAAAGAAAATTGGCACGATTACACAAAAAACCCAAAAGAGTTGCTGCTTGACATTGAAAAACAAGCAATCGAGCTAACCTACTTTGATGAATTTCCTCAAGGACTATTTAGAAATAAAATTCGGCATTATGATGAACGACTAATTCGTGAATTATTAATTAATGCAATTGCTCACAAAAGCTATACCATTTCAGGAGATATTTTCATTAAGGTATTTAATGACAGACTAGAAATTACGAATCCAGGGGGATTGCCATTAGGCATTACCAGTAGTAATATCTTACATACGACACATAGACGGAATCCACACCTAATTCGAATTCTGCATGATTTAAAACTTATGGAAGGAGAAGGAACCGGGTACAATCTAATTTATGAAATTACAAGCCGAGATGCTAAAGCTTTTCCTGTCCCTTTATCGGATTACAATTCAACCTCAGTTACCCAACATTCAAAAATTCTAGACGAAGAGGCCATATTAATCCTCGATTTTATTTCCAAACATTACCAACTTACCCAAAAAGAATTTATTGTTTTAGGTATTATCTCCAGAAGTAAGAAAATTCTAGCCACTCAATTAACAAAAGAGTTACAGCTTACTGATGAAGACAGGCTTCGGTCATACGTTAATCGACTATGTGAAATGTCAATCTTGATTACAAGAGGAATCAAAAAGGGGACAGAGTACTTAATTAATCCAAAACTAATTGCAAATGCTAAGATAAATATAAAGCCCTCACTTAAAACTATTGAGCAGCCACGGCTAAAGGCCCTTATTGAAGAAGTGTTGCGCTTCACTCCCAATCTAACAGTTAATGAAATTCAACTAAAATTAGGTGACATTACAATAGCAGATGTACGCAAAGCCGTTTATCAAATGGTAAAAACAGGCATTTTAGAACATACAGGAGGCAAAACCTACCGTAAATACCAATTGGCAAAAAAAAATAGAAACGAAATAGAAATCAGAAATAAAACTATTTAAAAAGCTGATTTTAGGCCATTTAAAACTATTCCTCTTTGAAATAGAAGCTATACAAGGCCAATATAGAAGGCTCCCAAAAGTCCATCCATGATATTTCCAAAAAAACCAGGCTTGAGCGTTGATATCCAAAAATAGCCCTCTATCTGGCAGTTTATGTGAAAGCAATTAAAGAAATTTAAACATGCATACGTATGAAAAAATCAGAAGAACTCTTACTCGAGATCCTAAAGCGCTTCAAAGCCAATGGTCTTGCACAAGTTAGTGGACTAAATGCATTTGGCTATGTTCGTGAAACACCTAAAAGTGTTTATGTAACCCGAGAAAAGGGCAAAGACACTCTCATTTCTCATAAACGTTTGTTGATGGGAATTGAAGCCTATCAATCAAATCCCTCTTTATACGAACAAGGTCCAGCAGCTCTCCGCGAATTTGGCATAACCCATGTTACAAGTCCAATCTACGCCATGTTGCACCTGCTTTCAAAAAAGGAATTTACAAATTGAACTTGTAAAACATCTCACAAAAAAGCCCCGAAGTTCTCTCAACTACGGGGCTTATTATTAAAATTTATTCAGGGCTAATAACCCTTACCTTTAGTAGGCAAGCAGCTCAGCCAAGTCCTGTTCAAAGCGCTTTTTAGGCAAGAAATTCTGCTCCAGTTCGGTATTGAAAGGTACGGGGCTATCCAAACTTCCGGTGCGCACAACAGGTGCGTCAAGCCAGGTAAAGCAGTAACGTGCAATATGTGCTGCAATCTCCGCTCCTATGCCTCCGGTTAGTGTATCTTCATGCAAAATCAACACCTTGCCTGTCTTTCTCACACTGGCCTCTACTGCTTCTTTATCCCAAGGCAATAAACTGCGCAGGTCAATAATATCCGCATCAATTCCTTCTCTCTCTACATGGTTTACTGCCCAATGCACGCCGGCTCCATAAGTAATTATACTTACTTCACTACCTTCTATCACCTTACGTGCCGGACCAATGGCCAAGCTATAATAGTCATCGTAAACAGGCTCCTCCAATTCAACTGCGCGGTACAACAACTTGTGCTCAAAATACATCACCGGATTAGGATCTTCAATGGCAGCAGTTAACAAGCCTTTAGCATCCGAAGGAGTTGATGGATACACAATCTTCAAGCCGGGTACATGAAAAAACCAGGCTTCATTGCTTTGCGAATGAAATGGACCTGCTCCGGCTCCGGCACCTGTTGGCATGCGCACCACCACATCGGCATTTTGCCCCCAGCGGTAATGGCTCTTGGCCAGATTATTCACTATCTGGTTAAATCCAACACTTACAAAATCGGCAAACTGCATTTCAACCATGGCTTTCATACCCTTGATGGCAAGTCCATAACCTGCACCCAGAATCGCACTTTCACAAAGTGGCGTATTGCGCACACGACCCTTGCCAAACTCTTCTACAAAACCTTGAGTAATTTTAAAAACACCTCCATACTCGGCAATATCCTGGCCCATCAATACCAGGTTATCGTGTTTGCGCATAGCCTGACGAAGTCCATCGCTGATAGCATCTACAAAGCGCTTGGGAGTTTTTGCTTCCGAAGCGGGTGCAACCGTAACATGCTGCAAATCGCCATGGGAGGAAACATAAGCCGACGCAAATGGCATATAAACATCAGCAAGCTCGGTTGCTGTATCCGGTACAATTTCCGGTTCGTTCAACACTTCCTCAACGCTTTGGTCAATGTCCTCTTTGATTTGACGACGTATCTCGGCAATTTGCTCAGCATCCAGAATGCCAAACTCCTGCACATAGTGTTCAAAATTGCTTACCGGGTCTTTCTTCGACCAAATCTCGAAAAGCTCTTGCGGTACGTATTTGGTACCTGAAGCCTCCTCGTGTCCGCGCATACGGAAAGTCATGCATTCCAAAATTACCGGACGAGGCTTGTTGCGTATAGATTCGGCCAAGTTTTTTACCGTATCATACACCTCAAGAATATTGTTTCCATCTATCTTATAGGCTTCCATACCATAGCCTATTCCCTTATCCACAAAGCTCTTGAAGCGAAACTGTTCGTTGGACGGAGTTGACAGGCCATAGCCATTGTTCTCAATCAGAAAAATAACCGGTAATTGCCAAACAGCAGCTGTGTTTAGAGCCTCATGGAAATCGCCTTCCGAGGCACCACCATCACCACTAAAAACCACACTAAGTTTCTTTTCATTCTTCAGCAAAGACGCCAACGATATGCCATCGGCAACGCCCAGCATGGCCCCTAAGTGAGAAATCATCCCTACAATATGGTACTCATTGGTGCCAAAATGGAAGGAACGTTCCCGTCCTTTGGAAAAGCCATTCATTTTGCCCTGCCATTGCGAAAACAGGCGCTTAAACGGAATACCTCTTCCGGTAAATACGCCTAAATTGCGGTGCAAGGGAAGAATATATTCATCAGACTCTAAAGCCTTTACCACACCAATACTGATGGCTTCCTGGCCAATGCCTGAAAACCACTTACTCACTTTTCCCTGACGAAGTAAAATGAGCATTTTTTCCTCAATCATGCGAGGTTTTACCAAAGCGGCATACAAATCAGCTATTTCCTGATTGGTATAATGTTTACGGTTGTATTGAATCATACCCGGCAAAAGTAATGTTTCGCCCGGCAATTCCTTTTTAGTTTCATGTTCCCTTGTGGTATCGGCTAAAAATTCTAATTTTATGCATCTAAACAGCACCATGAGCAAACCACATTTACTTTTTCTGCACGGCGCATTGGGCTCCAAACAGCAATTTCAAGAATTGACGACCAAGCTTTCCGATAGCTTTACCTGCCATGCCATCAATCTTCCTGGTCATGGTGGAGAACTAATTCCGCCCGGTGGTTTGGGATTTGACGGATTTGCCTCGGCCATTCTGGCTTACCTCAACAAAGAAAACATCACCAGTACCCACTTGATGGGTTTTAGCATGGGTGGATATGCGGCCTTGTATTTTGCACACAAGCATCCTGATCGGGTGAATAAAATCCTTACGCTCAATGTGAAATTCAACTGGGATCCCATCAGCACTGCCAAAGAAACCGGCATGCTTGACCCGGATAAAATGATGGAAAAAATTCCCGGCTATGCCAATAACCTCATCTTGCAACATGGCATGAACCTCTGGAAAAACCTACTTGCCGGAACTAGTGAAATGATGAAAAAATTGGCCGAAACCGTGGTTTTAAGCGAAGCTGAACTCGCTGAAATTAAACATCCTGTTCTATTAGGCATTGGCGACCGTGACAAAACCAGCAGCGTTGCCGAAACCCTCAAAGTGTTCTCCCTGTTGCCCGATGCACGTCTTTGGGTATTACCGGATACGGCGCATCCCTTCGAGAAAATTCCTCTGAGCCGGCTTGAAACCGAAATCCGACTCTTTTTTTAATTTTTGTTTCGGTACGATTATTGAGAATTAGAACGCTATGAAGTTTAGATTGATACTTGGACTTATTGCCTTCTTAAGCCTGAGCAGCTTTCAGGAAAAAGGTACACTGAAATGGTACGAATGGAACGAAGCCTATCCATTGGCCCAAAAAACCGGGAAAATTTTATTGGTTGATGCCTATACCGATTGGTGCGGCTGGTGCAAAAAAATGGATAGAGACACCTACTCAAACCCCGAAATTATCGCCCTGCTGAACAAAGATTTTATTGTGGTAAAGTTCAATCCGGAACTGGAAGGACGCGTTTACAAAATTGACTCCCTCAGCTTTGGTCCACGCGAATTTTATGCCCAATTGCACCGCGGAGAATCAACTGGTTTTCCAACCACTTACTTCATCAATCCGGGAAAAAGAAATATTTTTATGGACCCCGGCTACCGCGACCCGGCCACATTTAAGCAGGTTCTTGAATACGTGCTTAAGGAGTACAAGTAGGCACTCGGATAAATTTGCTTAATTTGCGGCGCATTTTATGAGCGACTCAATAAAACACGAGTGCGGTATTGCAATGATCCGCCTCCTCAAACCCCTCAGCTACTTTCAGGAAAAATACGGCTCCTCACTTTACGGCTTGAAAAAGTTGTACCTGCTTATGGAAAAGCAGCACAACCGCGGACAAGACGGCGCTGGAATGGGTGTAATAAAACTCGACCCGGAACCGGGAGAAGCCTACATTTTCAGACAGCGGGCAAACGGAAGCGGCGCAATCGCAGAGATTTTTGAAAAAGTTTCCAATAAAATCAACAAATCGGGCTCAAAATCGGAATTGAATGATCCCGTTTTTGTGAAAAAACACTCCCCATTTATTGGAGAGGTTTACCTGGGGCACTTGCGCTACGGCACGCACGGCGGCAATAGCAAAGACCTTTGTCATCCCTTTATCCGCGAAAACAATTGGATGAGCCGAAACCTGATGTTGGCCGGTAACTTCAACCTTACCAATGTGGATGAACTTTTTGAGTTGCTCATTGAACTAGGACAACATCCCAGAGAAAAAGCCGATACGGTGACCATGCTAGAAAAAATGGGCCATTTTCTGGATGAAGAAGTTCAACGCAATTTTGCCATCTTTAAGGATCAGGGATACAATAACCAGGATATTACCCGATTAATCTCAGAAAATGTAAATGTAGAAACCATTCTGAAGCGCTCCTTAAGAGATGCTGATGGAGGTTATGTAATGGCTGGAATTATGGGGCATGGAGATGCCTTTGTGGTGCGCGACCCCAATGGAATCAGACCCTGCTTTTACTACCAGAACGATGAAATATGCGTAGTAACCAGTGAAAAACCGGCAATTATGACCGGATTTAACATTGCTTACAAAGATGTTAAAGAACTTGGTCCGGGAAATGCACTCATCATTAACCGCAAAGGTGAAGTGAGCGAAACCAATATTATTCCTGCAGGCGAGAAAAAATCCTGTTCTTTTGAACGCATCTACTTCTCACGTGGCAACGACCGCGAAATTTACAAAGAGCGTAAACAGTTAGGTTACCTACTCGGCCAGCGCGTTATGGAAGCCGTTAACTACGATTTTAGAAATACGGTTTTCTCCTATATTCCCAATACAGCTGCCGTTGCCTTTTATGGAATGATTGATGGCATCAACGATTTACTCGACACTTGGAAAGTAAATGAAATCAAAAAACTGGGCAGCAATTTTGATCCGGAAAAACTAAAAGATATTCTTTCGGTTCGCCCCAGACGCGAACGTGTTGCCATTAAAGATGCCAAGCTTCGCACGTTTATTACCGATGACGCTCATCGCGAAGATATGGTAGCTCACGTGTATGATGTAACGTATGGATTGATTAACAACCAAACAGACACATTGGTTGTAGTTGATGATTCGATTGTACGTGGCACCACCCTGAAAACAAGTATTCTCCGGATTCTCGACAGACTTCATCCCAAGAAAATCATCATTGTATCCTCTTCCCCACAAATTCGCTATCCCGATTGTTATGGTATCGACATGAGCCGGATGAAGGATTTTGTTGCCTTTCAAGCCATGGTTGCCTTATTAAAAGAAAAAGGATTGGAATACCGATTGCATGAGGTACTTGAGTTATGCAAGGCTCAGGAAAACCTGCCTAAGGAAGATATGGTCAATCATGTTCAGAGTCTGTACGCGCATTTTACAGACGATGAAATCAGCCGCAAGATTGCTCAAATTGTAACTCCTGAAGATATTGCGGCGGAAGTTGATGTTATTTATCAAACCATTGAAGGTTTGCATCAAGCTTGTCCTAACCATTTGGGCGATTGGTATTTCAGTGGCAATTACCCAACACCGGGTGGAAACAAGGTGGTAAACAAAGCCTTTATCAACTACATGGAAGGCAATAGCGGCCGGGCTTATTAATCAATATATGAAACTTCGCAGCGAGAACCTCATCAAACGGTACAAAAAAAGAACTGTAGTAAACCAAGTTTCCATTGAGGTGGAACAAGGCGAATGCGTGGGCTTACTTGGTCCCAACGGTGCAGGTAAAACTACCACCTTTTACATGACAGTTGGTTTGATAAAACCCGACGAAGGCGAGGTGTATCTGGAGAATGAAAAGATTACCAATTTGCCCATGTACAAAAGGGCTCAAAAAGGATTAGGCTACCTGGCTCAGGAAGCATCTATTTTCAGAACACTTTCTGTTGAAGACAATATTCGTGCAGTACTTGAAATGACTCCCATGGCAAAAGCAGAACAAGAAGAAAAGCTTGAATCGCTGATGGAAGAGTTTGGCCTGAACCGAGTACGTAAAAGCATGGGAAATGTACTAAGCGGAGGAGAACGGAGACGAACCGAAATTGCCCGGGCACTTGCTGTAAACCCAAAGTTTATTTTGCTTGATGAACCTTTTGCAGGAATTGACCCCATTGCCGTTGAAGATATTCAGCAGATAGTTGCAAAACTAAAGCACAAAAACATTGGTATTTTAATTACAGACCACAACGTTCACGAAACCCTTTCGATTGTGGATAGAGCCTACCTGCTTTTTGAAGGTAAAATTTTGAAATCAGGAACAGCCCGAGAACTTGCCGAAGACGAGATGGTACGAAAAGTGTACCTGGGTCAAAACTTTGTATTGCGTTGATTCCGATTATTATTCGGAGCTTTTTGGTTTGAGATTCCTTCTTATATTTGAGGGAAAGCTATTTTATGAAAAAGACTTTAATTATTTCCGCATTCTTTGCAATATTTGCCTTTTCCAGCTGCGAATCTGACCCCAAACTTTCCGAACAGGAAGAAAAGGCAGTGAACGATTTGATGGAGGATCAACAGAAAAAACAAGACTCCCTAGAAAAAGTCTTGATGAAACAGATGGATTCACTTGGCGTTCCGGACCCAAACGACTCCCTTTAATATATACAATCCGCCACTTACTCAATTCACTTAAGAATTGTTGGAATTAACCGCAAATTTGAATCGTATCATTTTTTCGGCTTAACTAGTTAAACCCAATTTGATTTTTTAAAATTCAGACAGGGAACTAAAAACTCTTCGACAAGTTCAGTTTTGTCACTACGAAGTTTTTAACGAACGAAATTCCATGATAACGAATTCAAGCCTTCGTGCCTGAATTACTTCAGTCTGACACAAACCCAATTTTCCCCGGGACTACTACTCGGTCCCGAGGGAAATGGATTTCTAAGGCATATCTCTTGTCAGCCTAAAAACATCAAAGCCATCCCAAAACCAAAATTTCCCGAAAACCTTGATTCTGCATTTGAACTTCGTTACGAGGTCCAAAAATCCAACTGAATTGGCTCTTCTTGAGTAAAGCATTATAAACTTTACAGTGCGCAAGAAAACCCAAGCTTACACCCAATTTCAAGGGAATTTTAGCCAGTAATTGATGGTCAAAAATTTCCGGAATAAAGAAAGTTTTTTTTGAAACTAGGCGTTCACCTGCTTCTCAGCCAGCAATTGACTGCGGGTAGCACACAAATCAAAAATCAACTCCGGATTCTGTTCGATTGCATTTCCAACCACAACCACATCTGCTCCTGCCAACCAGGCTTCCTTTGCTTGAGCACTTGTGCGTATTCCTCCTCCAATAAAAATTGGAGCACAAACGGCTTTACGAACCTCACGAATCATTTTCGGACTAATAGGCCGGTCGGCGCCGCTGCCCGAATCCATATAAATTACGCGTAAACCCAGCATTTCTCCTGCCAGCGCAGTGGTTGATGCAATATTGGGTTTATCGTGCGGTATGGGCGTTGTATTGCTCATGTACATTACGCTGGTAATCTTACCGCCATCAACAATCATGTAACCCGTAGGAATCACTTCCACCCCAGATTTTTTCAACCCGGGTGCAGCTAAAACCTGTTTTCCAATTAACAAATCCGGATTACGGCCCGATATCATACTCAAAAATAAAATGGCATCTGCTTCCGGATGAGTTTGCATGAGGTTTCCCGGAAACAAAACAACCGGAATACGGGTACGAGATTTAATATAGCTCACGCACTCTTCCCAAAAACCATTGGTGATTAAGCTTCCTCCAACAAGTATGAAGTCTGCACCAGCTTCATTGCAACGGTCTATCACCCGGTCAACAGACTGGGTTCCGTCCAGACTATCCGGGTCAATTAATACCGCCAGCTTTTTGGTGGTAGATTGGGTAAGCTGATTTAAAACTCCACTCTTCAATTCTTGGATTTTGGGTTGAACAAATAAACAATTTTTAAGCGATTTTTTTCAGGCCAATTGATAGAAATTCATTCAAGCTCCTGCTTTTGGTCTGTAACTCAGGCCCACCAGCTCAAGGAACAGCCAGAGTTTTTGGAAAACTGTCCGATATTCAAGACAATCAACTGAAAATGAAGCAATTGTTAAGTCCCTGAAATCCGCAAGTAGCAAGGGGTACAATGTGAATAACTTATGTTATGAACAGGGGGAAAGCTTAAAAAAACAATGGTTGGAAGGAATCAACAGGGGTAGGTGTTGAAAGTGAAGTTTGAATAAACCTCGTTTGTTTGGGACTTTTGATGAAAAACCCGGCAAAAAAAGCAGGAGTTTTTTTAGGAATTGTTCTTTAAAGTTTGACCGCGCAGCATTTCTTTCGTCAGCCGGAACTCCTTTTTACAGATTACCTGTCCTTAACACTTATCATCCTCTCGACGAAGAACACTAAGATAAGATGTCTGGTTGTTCTGTGAATTGCTGCCCCCTAAACTTTGGAAAACAAGACCTATTCCACCAACAACCTTAAACGTAATCACTCATAAGTCCCATGAGCCGCAGCAAAAAAAATGAACAGAAAGGCCTCCGCTTCGAGAGGCATTTCACCCGCGAAGGGGTTAGCGTATTCGACATGTTCGAGTACGACTACAGAACCTCAGTAATCAAAAACCCAAATGGCAGTGTGGTTTTTGAAATGAAAAATGTGGAAGTACCTAAATCCTGGAGCCAGGTAGCTACCGATGTGCTTGCCCAGAAGTATTTCCGAAAAGCCGGAGTTCCACAACCCGATGGCAGTCTGGGTCGTGAAACCAGCTTGAAACAAGTAGCTCATCGTATGGCCCATTGTTGGAGACAATGGGGTGAAGATTACGGCTATTTTGATAGTTCCGCTGATGCTCAGGTTTTCTACGATGAGCTCGTTTATATGATTATGGGGCAATATGCAGCTCCAAACTCACCTCAATGGTTCAATACCGGCCTTTACTCTTCGTACGGAATTACCGGTAAGCCACAAGGTCACTATTTTGTGAATCCAAAAACAGGAAAACTCGAACGTTCAACCTCAGCTTATGAGCGCCCACAACCGCATGCCTGTTTTATTCTTTCTGTTGATGATGATTTGGTAAACGAAGGTGGTATCATGGACCTTTGGGTTCGTGAAGCGCGTATCTTCAAATACGGTTCAGGGGTAGGAACAAACTTTTCGCGTATTCGCGGTGCTTCTGAAAAATTAAGTGGCGGTGGAAGTTCATCGGGACTAATGAGCTTCTTAAAGATTGGGGACCGCGCTGCCGGTGCCATTAAATCAGGTGGAACCACACGCCGTGCTGCCAAAATGGTTTGTCTTGATTTAGACCACCCTGAGATTGTTGAGTTCATTAATTGGAAAAAAGACGAAGAGAAAAAAGTAGCTGCGCTTATCGCAGCCGGATATCCAAGCGATTACGAAGGCGAAGCATACGCTACTGTTTCGGGACAAAACTCAAACAACTCAGTTCGTATTCCACATAGCTTTTTCGAAGCTCTTGAAAAAGGAAGCGATTGGGAATTAAAAGCCCGCACAGATGGCCGCACCATGAAGACTATTCCGTCTTCCGAAATCTGGGATATGATTGCTGATGCCGCTTGGGCCTGTGCAGATCCGGGTGTGCAATACGATACCACCATCAACGAATGGCATACCTGCCCAGAAGGTGGACGTATCAACGCTTCTAATCCTTGCTCAGAGTACATGTTCCTTGACAATACAGCATGTAACCTGGCTTCATTAAACCTGATGAAGTATTTCAACCCTGAAACATTGGAATTTGATGTTAAAGGATTTGAGCACTCAACCCGAGTATGGACAACCGTTCTTGAGATTTCTGTGCTTATGGCGCAGTTCCCTTCTCAGGAAGTTGCTCAACTTTCATACGAATACCGCACCTTGGGACTAGGCTATGCGAACCTGGGCTCAATGTTAATGGTTGCAGGCATTCCTTATGACTCGCCAAAAGCTTTCGCTTATGCCGGTGCAATCACCGCTATTTTAAATGGTGTTGCCTATCAGACATCTGCTGAAATGGCCAAATACTTAGGTGCATTTGCCCGCTACGAAGAAAACAAACAACACATGTTGCGTGTAATGCGCAACCACCGCTATGCAGCTTACAACGCTACTGATGCGTATGAAGGATTGAGTGTAAAACCGGTTGGAATTGATCCAAAATACTGTCCGGATTACATGCTTCAAGCTGCAACAGCTTCTTGGGATAAAGCCCTGCAAATGGGTGAAGAATATGGATACCGCAACGCACAAGCCACAGTAATTGCTCCAACCGGAACCATTGGTTTGGTAATGGATTGCGATACAACCGGTATTGAACCCGATTTCGCCTTGGTAAAATTCAAAAAACTTTCAGGCGGTGGATACTTCAAAATCATCAACCAAAGTGTTCCACAAGCATTGAAAAACCTGGGTTATTCAGCCGAAGAAATCAATGCGATTGAAAAATACGCCACAGGTCATGCTACCCTAAAAGGTGCTCCACATATCAACCCTGAAACACTTAAGTTCCGTGGGTTCAACGATGAGGAAATTGAAAAATTAGATAAAGCTGCGGCTGGTGCATTTGAAATTGGTTTCGCATTCAACGTGTGGACACTTGGAGAAGATTGCCTGAAACGCTTAGGATTCACTCCAGAAGAATACAATAACTATAATTTTAACCTCTTACGTAAACTTGGCTTTACCAAAAAAGAAATCGATGAGGCCAATGACTATGTTTGTGGTACAATGACCGTTGAAGGTGCGCCGTTCTTGAAAGATGAGCACTTGCCTGTTTTTGATTGCGCCAACAAATGCGGAAATAAAGGCGTTCGTTACATTGCAGCTCAAGGTCATATTCGTATGATGGCATCAGCACAGCCATTCCTGAGTGGTGCCATTTCAAAAACAATCAACCTGCCAAACGAAGCCACCGTTCAAGATATCAAAGATTGTTATTACTTGAGCTGGCAGTTGGGCTTGAAAGCCAATGCCCTTTACCGCGACGGTTGCAAACTTTCTCAGCCACTCAGCAACAAATCGGATGTGAAAGACGAAGAAGATGTGCAAGAAGTTGTTGAAAGCGTTCTTGGTCAGGATGCCCACAAACCTGTTGGAGAACTAAGTCCAGAACAGGTGCTTGAAGCAGCACAAGCAATTTTAACTCGTACCCACGATACCACATTCAAACATAAACTTGCCGGCGTTGTTGCCCGTAAAACATTGCCTGGAAAACGTAGTGGCTTCACACAAAAAGCCAGCGTAGGCGGACAAACCATCTTTGTTCGCACAGGAGAATACGAAGATGGAACATTAGGAGAAATCTTTGTTGACCTTCACAAAGAAGGAGCCACTTTACGTAGTTTGATGAACTGCTTCTCCATTGCAGTTTCACTCGGACTTCAGTACGGTGTGCCTTTGGAAGAGTATGTAGATAAATTCACGTTCACCCGTTTTGAACCGGCAGGTATGGTTCAAGGCCACGACAATATCAAGAGCGCTACTTCCATTATCGACTATATCTTCCGTATGCTGGGATTTGAATACCTGGGAAGAGAAGATTTTGTGCAAGTTCAACCCAATGATGCGCAGCGTTCGCACATGGCCATTAACATGCACAAAGCACAGCAAGAGCTTGCCAAAAATCCGGTTAACCAAGGTGTAACACCCATGCCAATCGGATTCTACAAGCCTGCAAATCCCGCGGTTGAAGTGGTAAGCCCCGTAGCTGTTCCTGTTGCCGCACCGGTAATTAGCGCAGAACCCGGCATGCCCGATCAAATAAGTGAAATGAACAAGCGCATGGGTGATTCACCTGCTTGTCCAACTTGTGGTCATATCACCATCCGTAGTGGTGCATGTTACAAATGCCTAAACTGCGGAACCCAAACCGGTTGTAGCTAATCCCTGAAAACTCCCTATATCCCGTAAAAGAGGCTGGCTTAATTGCTCAGCCTCTTTTTTTATGGCTTGCAAACTCAATACCCTATCTCTCTTCCCCACCTCCATTCTCTTCCTCTTTCTTCTCTTACTCTTGCTCTTTCTTCTTCTTCTCCTCTTTCTCCTTTCTGTTTCTCTTTCTTCTTCTTAAGGTTCTTTAAGCTTAATGGCTTTACATAAGAAAAGCTTAAGCAAAGTCGTTAGCTAGCAAACCCTTCACCCATGATTATCAGGATAATTTTCCTGCTATGTCTAGCCGACATCAGCAGCAAGGCTACTTTTGCGCTAACCCGAATAAGTCTGCAACAGGCCCTCCATCATCCGGGGATTTCTTTAAAACTTAAAGGACATTCTTCCTCCAGGCAACGGGCAGAACTGCTGGTTAAAAATGGAATGAACCATGAAATTGAACTGGTAGTGCACGCCGGACAATTGCTCCATACTTCACACCAGGATGCCCAAAACCTGGTTGTAACAAAAACCCAATTCTTTGCACTTAAACCCGGAGAACAACTACAAAAACCCCTGTGGGCCATGTGCATTGAATCGCACGATAGAGGTCCCGGGCCCAACGACCCTTTTAGGCCGGTTGGTATGGCAAGTGGCCCCCTGTTGGCCATGGCTCAAACCATCGATAAGAACCAATTGTACAACAATGCAGCGGCACAAGATGCCTTGTGGTGTCTATCCAACAGCCATCCACTTAGTTCCATTTACCATCCCGATCCCAAAATAACAAGACTCTTGCAGGAACAGGTTGCAGTATTTCATGGAATCAGCCTGGATGAGTTACTCAAAAAAGAAAGATTAAATCAACCCAAACACAACCGGGTATTTCATGCCATTTACAGGTTTGCACTTAAGCAAGATCAATCGGTTGAACTAAGGCTTTACGACCCGCAAGGCAATCAGGTAGCACAGTTGATGCCTGAAACATGCCTCGCACCCGGCGTACATGAAATTCCGGTAGGCTATTACCGAAGCTATCCTGAAGAAGGCTATTATCAACTGGTATTGGTAACCAATAACCAGGTAATCGAACGCAAATTAATTCGCTTGAGGTAAAGGTTTAGCGCTACCGCATTTCCTTCACCTCTGCCATGAGGTGAACCCTGTATTTGTATTTGCCATCCAAACTTTCACAAAGTGCGTAGGTACGCAGTTTCTTTAGCCGCCGCATCCAAGATTCAGGATGCTCTTTCAGCACAAACTCCACACCATCCAATAAATCGTTTACATGCAATTTATCCTGTTTGCGGCTATCGTATTTCTTGAGTACTTGCAGCAATTTTACATCGGCCGACTGCGAATACTTGGGATTCATCATGTGCCTGGCCAATGCAGCACGCAGGTCGTATGGAAACACATCCGAATCCAGAAAAGGCTTCATGTTGATGCGAAACTCCTGCTTCCATTCCTCCCCATGTGGATCATGCGCATGCTTGTACTTAAGGTACGCTGTATGATGCGCCAACTCATGCACAAAGGTGATTAAAAACTCAAATTGCGAAAGATTGTGATTAACAGAAATGCGATTTCCATGCCCGGAATGCGGACTGTAATCACCATACCTGCCCTTACGCTCCACCTCAATATGCAGGTGTAGCTTGTAATACATAATTAGTTCCGTGCAGCGATCCAAGGCCGTATCAGGCACAAAACCCTTCAGGGCTTCGGCCAACTTACGCTTATGTTGCAGCTGCGCCTCCGTCAGCTTTTCAAAAACAAAGGCAGCCGGCATTGCTTATTTCTTGCCCTGTTTGAGCGATTTCATTTGAATTACATCCACCAGGAAAGCAAAAGCCATCGAGAAGTAGATGTATCCTTTCGGAATTTCAAAATGCAAGCCTTCAGCCATCAACGAAACACCAATCATCATCAAAAAACAAAGTGCCAGCACCTTAAATGATGGATGTTTACTGATAAAAGAAGCTATGGGCTTGGATGCAAAAAGCATAATTACAACCGTTACTACAACCGCAGTGTACATCACCCACAATTCTTCAACCATACCAACTGCGGTAATAATGGAGTCGATGGAGAATACCAGATCCAACACCAACACTTCCAGCAAAAGCTGGCCAAAACTGGCCTTCTTGGGCTTGATATCAGGTGTGCCATGCTCTTCAGTTTGGTGATAAATTTCCTTGGTACTCTTGAAAAGCAGGAACAAGCCACCGCCAAGCAGAATTAAACTCTTTCCGGTAAAATCAATATCAAGCACGGTAAACAAGGTATGATCCAATTGAAGAATCCACGAGATTGCAGTTAACAGAATCAGTCGGATAACCATGGCCAAGCCCATGCCCCAGTAGCGCAATTTGTCTTTTTGCTCAGCAGGCAATTTATCCGAAAGGATGGAAATAAAAATGATGTTGTCAATGCCCAGAATGGTTTCCAGGGCAATAAGGGAGATTAAAGGAATGATGGCGTCCATTCGATAAAATTGAATTTCAGCGAAAATACAAGTTAGCAAGCAGTAAATGCTGAGAGAAAATAAAAAACTGGGAAGAATGCTTTTCCCCATCAACGAATCAACGGAAGGCTAATAAACAATGGGAATTCGGACACGCCGATTGCGCTTCAAGGGATTTTACCTGCAGCTTAGAATTTCAATGTGGGCGTTCCTGTTGGCATCAAAACACGTGTGAGCTTGCAACTTACGCAAGCCAACAGGCCGGGCTGTTGTTCCAAGCTTTGGGATGCCAGTGCAGCGGCTGTAGTGGCTTAGCCGGGCTTCTGAGGTCGCCGGCACGCGCACACAGCCGCAAGCCCTGCCACCCAAAGGCTTTCCACGCCCATCCCTAACGCCGCTGCCAATGGCAGCGATGAGGGATCAAGAATTAAGCTAGTCACTAAATCTCCATCAAACCAATGAAGATGCTCATTGAAGTTACTCTACATCCCAATCCAGAGGTGAACAAAAATGGCTTCCCTATATTTGACTAAAATAGCATTAAACTGGAATTGCCATTAACCGCAGAAATTAATCGAGTTGAAAGCAATTTAATCACATATTAACCAACTTACCTCAATGCCAAGAGTCTTTATCATAGGCGACATCCACGGTTGTTGTAAAACATTTACAAAACTCCTGACAGATGTTATTGCTCTTCGGAAATCCGATAAAATTTATTGTCTTGGAGATTATATCGACCGGGGTCCAAACAGCAAAGGTGTTATTGATTTCATTCTGCATCTCCGGAATTCGGGGTATTCCATACATACCTTGCGCGGTAACCACGAGCAACTCCTGTTAAATTCAGAATCCAATCCCCGCATCAAAGAGCTTTGGCTGAACAATGGCGGCGATAAAGCACTCCAAAGCTTTGGAGCCAAATCCATTCTGGACCTGGATAAAAAATACAGGAATTTTTTCAGACGAACCAAGCATTTCATTCAAACCAAACACTTTATTTTGGCCCATGCCGGACTGAATTTTGCTGCCCCAAACCCCTTGACTGATAAGGAAGCAATGTTATGGATAAGAAATTTCCCTGTTGATTTGAACTACTTAAATGGAAAAATCCTGATCCATGGGCACACTCCAAAATCCAGAGAGTTTATCCTTTCACAGCCCTTTCAAAGTCCGGTGAATCTGGATGGTGGCTGTGTTTACAAAGGACGAGAAGGTATGGGAAGTTTGTTTGCACTCAATTTTAACGAAAGAACATTTTTGGAAGTGGAGAACATCGATTGATTGCCTGGTGATTCAAAAACTAATAGTCCGAGATATTAACACGGAAACAACATTGTAAACCCGAAGGAACACTTCCCTTCCTATGGATTTTAGGAATTGCAGCTTTTGGTAAAAACAACCAAGAACTAAACCTGAAACGGAAACAATACAGCCAGATCGGTTGCAAAACTCAGGGATTGTCCCGATGAAAAGCTTCACCTTAGCACAAAGCAACCCGACACAAGGTGCTTTTTAATGCACTTTATACTAACAAAATAGAACAAATCGACTAACTTTGCATCATAACATGCATTAAAATGCACTTTCATCAACTTATTAAAACCCTGAAAGAACGCAGAGAAGCCCTTCAAGTAACACAATATGATTTGGCAGAACTAGCGGGAGTTGGCCTCCGAACCTTGAAACAAGTGGAGAGCGGAAAAGGAAATCCAACGGTCATTACCCTCCAAAAAATTGCAGATGTTTTGGGAATGGAGCTTTGCCTGAAAGTAAAAGCAACTAAATCGGATATATGAGGGCAGCAAAAGTTCTATTCAAGGAAGAAGAAGCAGGAGTTCTTACCCAGCTAAACGATGGTTCCTTTTTGTTCCGGTACAACCAAACCTGGCTTGCAAATTCAGATAAGCCCCCAATCAGTTTAAGCCTACCTAAGTCGGAAAGGGAATTCCAATCAAAGTACCTTTTCCCTTTTTTTTACAACTTGCTTCCGGAGGGCTCAAACCGGAAAGTTGCCTGCCAACTCAACCGCATCGATTTGGACGATGATTTTGGCTTGTTGATGTTGAGCGCCAAATACGATTGCATTGGTGCAATAAAGATTATTAAAATCGGATAAGTATGAAGTTGCCTCAATTTACGCATTGTCCCGGCACCTTGGCTGAGGGTTTTTCATGCTTCAGCAGAACCGCATTAAACAGGGTTTTTCAGGGCAAAAAAGTCAGCCCGATTTTACCTTATGATTCACCCGATTTCATAATCGGAAACACAAGGGAATTTGATGAAAACCGAAAGCATATTTCCATCTCCGGGGTACAAGAAAAATTCTCAGTTTTGCTGGAGAAAAATAAATTACGTCTAACCCAAAAAGGAGAGCAAGGAACTTATATTCTGAAACCTATTCCAAGTGCAGGAAAAAGAAGAAATCAGATGCCCACAAACGAGCATGTAACCATGCAACTCGCACGACAGGTATATGGCATTGAAACGGCAGAAAATGCGTTGCTTTTCTTTCAGGATGGTTCACCGGCCTATATCACCAAAAGGTTTGATGTAAAAGCTGATGGTACAAAATGGGCTCAAGATAACATGGCAAGCTTGGCCCAAAGAACGCCTCAATCTCATGGAGACCACTACAAGTACCTTGGCAATTACCAGGAACTTTTTGTTTTGCTTCAGCGGCATTTACCAAGCTATAAAACAGAAGCCCCTAAATTATTTAAACTGCTTCTGTTTAATTTTCTGTTCTCAAATGGGGACGCCCATCTCAAGAACTTCTCCATTCTTGAAACTTCTTTTGGGGATTATCGCTTGAGTCCTGCGTATGATTTACTCAATAGTCGCATCCACGTAGAAGATAACAAGTTTGCCTTGGAAGATGGACTATTGCCCAAAAATTTAAGTAAAGGAAAAATTGGAGTCCAATTTGCCAAGCTTGCAGAATTGGCCGGAATCAGCCCAAAAATATTCAAAGACAGCATGACCTTAATGCTAACCAAATCGGAATCGGTAGAAAAATTGGTTGCAGCATCTTTCTTAGATTCAAGCACCAAAAGAAGCTATATCCAACTGTATCAGGGACGCTTGAAGGAATTGAAAAAGGGTTAAACCCGATTCATCACGAAGCTATTGAAGCTTGATAAGCTCTTAACCTTGTGTTTTCAGCAGGAATGAACAACTCTTCATGCATGCACCAGAAATTTTTCCAAGTAAATAGGGCTTGCTGTTAAATTCAGATCTGCATTAGATTCGAGGATAAGGCTGGCAGATAGTACTTTGGTACAGCTGTCCAGGCATATCCGAAGAAGATAATGCGGAGCTGGATTAGCGAATCAAAAAGAATGCCGCAAGGCCGAAGACTGTAAAATCTACAAAAACCGTTTCAAAGCCTTGCAGAAGAATGTTCCATCCACGATTTAAATTCTTTTCAATCAGCAAATTGAGCGTTAATCAGCAAGCCCTACATATTTACTAATTTGCGTTACCATGAGTTCAATTGAAATAAGATGGCAACAAAGGTTGCAGAACTTTTCTAAAGCAATGGGCCATTTAAAATTGCGCTAACTATTGAACATTCCGATATGGTGCAAAAGGCCGGCATTATTCAACTGTTTGAAATGAGTTTTGAACTTGCCTGGAAATTGCTGAAAGATTACCTGGGGGAACAGGGGTTTCAGGATGTTAAATCACCAAGAGCAGCACTAAAAAAGGCCCTTGAAGTTGGCTTGATTCAACATGGACACGAATGGATGCACTTGTTGGAGGACAGAAACCTGACAAATCAGATTTACGAGGAAGAAAAAGCAAATGAAATGATTCAATACTTCCCCATATTGAAGGAATTGCAACTCACCTTCCATCAAAAGCACCAGGAGAACTGAGTTGGTAATCAGACCCGGTGAGTTGGAGTTGATTTGCTTCATTCTTGAAAAGGAATTTGAGATTGAGCAAGCCCTTATTTTTGGCAGCAGGGCAAAAGGCAATTACCAACAAGTTGTGCCATCATTTTAAAACCCTTCCGCAGCCCCAAGCAACAGATTTTTAGGATAGGATAAGCGTATACTAAGACCGATAGAGCAAATTTTGCTAATCGCCAATTT
Organism: Bacteroidia bacterium; assembly: GCA_023151275.1. GTDB lineage: Bacteria > Bacteroidota > Bacteroidia > UKL13-3 > UKL13-3 > CAISCU01. Next base: position 30,425 of record JAKLJI010000024.1, read on the forward strand.
AAGGTTAAACAGCCAAAACAAGCATTATTTTGCGTATTTTAACCAACTAAAAATTGAAAGCATTCTTATCAAATGAATCAAGATCCGGAACAAATAGCTAGAGATAACATTGACAAACAATTGATAGCTTGTGGTTGGGTTATTCAGGACAAAGACAAAATAAACCTGAATGCGGCTCTTGGTGTTGTTGTTCGCTACTATTTGACCCAGGACGGAAAAGAAACAGATTATGTTTTATTCATTGATAAGAAGCCAGTTGGCGTAATTGAAGCAAAGCGAGAAGAAGAAGGACACCGACTGACAACCGTTGAAGAACAATCAAACGAATACGCTAACAGCAAACTCAAATATCTGAATAACGACCCTTTGCCTTTCGTGTATGAAAGCACAGGTGATGTAACAAGATTCACAGACTTTCGTGACCCAAAGCCACGTTCAAGACCAGTTTTTACTTTTCACAGACCAGAAACTTTCAGGACTTGGCTGAAAACCGAAAAATCGCTTCGGGTAATTTAATTGGATACTCCAGTTTTGCAAAGGTGGATTTTAGAGAATCCCAAATTAAGATCATCACAAAACTGGGAAGTTCTTAAGGAGAAGGCTTTAATTCAAATGGAAACGGGTTTTGATAAAACCTTTACTGAGTGTGTGAGGATACCACCCAAGGAGCGCCATATTTGTTTGGGCATAAAAGATGGTACACAGAAGTTTGGACTTATTATTTTCTTGGAAGTTAAAAATAAAGTTGCTATTCTTAAATTAATACGACAAAATAGTCTTGAAACCCATCAATTTTCATTAATAAATGTAAATTTTATGCCACATGAAGGAAAACGCATTTTAAAGTACTTCGGAGAAACTTACGAAACATACGAAGTTGCCTTGCCAATTGAAATTAATTTGGGGCAAACGCCCACCATGATATTTGATTTTGAATTTCCAGGGTCTACAACCAAAGAAAAGGTAGAATTTACCTCATTAGGAAACAATAACAAGAAAGCCATCCTGCAACCCTATGGCATTGATTTTATGGTGGTAAATTCAAATTGCTTTCTGATGCAATTTCAAATGGTAGAAGAGCTCATAGACGATGATGCCGAAATGTTTATTGGGGTAGCAAAGTTTGATGCCACATTCCCTAGCCACTATCAAGGACAAGAATTAATTTATCACTTCTAATTTTAATCAAATGACATATAAATGGATGGTCTCATTTAACTTGCCAGGACAGGGAGCTAAACTGTTTAAAGAAACCATTGAAGCTACGCAATGGTCTTATGCTAAAGCCATGCTGGAAGCAAAATATCAAGGGATAGTTATTAAGAATTATACACCTGTGAGGTAGAGGAATAATATTTCAACTTTATAATAATTCAAATAACAAATTTATGAATAACATAAAACATCAATTAGCAAATCAACCATTTTACACTCCTAACTGGGAGGTAAAGTATTTACTTTTAGGAACCTTTAATCCTGACGGAGGAGAATTAGTAAAGTACTATTACGGAAGGCCTAAAAATCAAACATGGAGAATTTTATCAGAACTATTTTCTGAGGATTTTGACCCAAAGAAGGATGATTTTTTAAACAAGCTAAAGTTACATAAAATAGCCTGCATGGATATGATACACCAGGTTAATTCACCCTCAAATAGATTAAATGAAATTTTAGGAAAGAGTTATAAGGATACTGCCATAATCAATAAGTTTGTAAATAGGACATATAGAACAGATTCTATTCTTCAAGTAATAGCTAATAATAACAACATACAAGTATTTTCAACATGGGGAAATGGTTTAAAACTAAAGGACTGGAAAAACGAGGTTAATAAAATTCAAGAAATTATACCACTTGTATCTCCAAGCTTGGCCGCCCGAGTACCTAAAGGCACCAACAAATACAACTATATGCTGAATGATTGGAAAATAAAATTTAATCTAGGATAATTTTTTATTTAAATATGAAACAAGGGCAACGCTGGCAAGGTAAAATCAGACTCAAACCCAAATTTAATGAGGAAGCCACCCATCTTTTACCAGATGGATGGTTAGACTTTGGAATTTACCATGAGCTGCATGAGAAGGTAGTTTTTGAGTCTTGGGGTCATCCCCATTTTGCCGAATTAACATTTGCCCTCAGGTCAGGTATTGGTGGTTTATCTGAGGTAAAATATTTGTTTCATTATTCAACCAATACCACCAATAATGATCAAACTACCTTTGTTTTAGACTTCCAACACTTATGTCTCACCCCCAGCCATTGTATCTTTCTTTGTGAGGTATCAATGTTTTTTAGAAATGTGATTTGTTTAAAGGATGAGGATGAACTGTTAGATGCTTATAGCCTGAACCTCTTAATAGAATTTGAGACCCAAAACAAGCTCGAAAAGGTACTTAAAAGATTAGCTCAGGCGCATCAAATTCCTACTTGGCAATTAGGTAATTCTGAGACTTTGTTGGATTATCAAGAGGATGAAATTGGTTGGATGCTAATGGGCAAAGCCAATTTAAAGTATTACAGCACCCTGCGATTTATCCAACGCAATGGTGAAGAACATAACACGATGTTTAGTAGTAAGGGCAAACGAAACTTCACTACCACGAGCAGATTATTCATACAAAGAGAGTTCTTTGATTATGTATTATACCTAGATCATCCTCAGAAAAATGAGTATTACACCATTAGTATTGATGATCAAATAGATAGTTTCCAAACATTTTTATCTGATTTTAAAGGCAATGCCATACACCTTGAGCATACACTTTTAATTTCAGGAATGATTCTCATTTTTTGCCGAGTTAAAATTGGTCTAACTGATGATGAATTTGACTTTTACCACTGCTGCTTAAGTTTTAAATCATCAAACCTTAGCTTTCAAAAAATTTCTGAGCACTTTCTTATCAATCAACCTGATTACTGGAATCTACAAGAGGTTGAAATTGGCTATTTGGCGAAGTAGTACACCTTACCTGGTTAGTTTCTGCCCCCCTCCGCCTGAGGGGCAGGAGACAGTACCCCACAGGATGGCGGATTAGCTTTGCGGCTGAAGGCAGGCGACCAAAGGAAGCCCTGGCAGCAGCCTGCAAAACTTATGCGCCAGCCGAGGAGTACAGGCGGATGACCCGGCTAAAAGGGCTGCACGAAATTGAGAAGTGGAACCAATCTTCCGGCCCTTTTAGCCAGGCCCAAAAAAAGCCGACAATCTTATGGAGATGCCGGCTTTTGGTTTTAGTTAGAATGAATTCGTATGAATTAACTGCGACTGTAATTAGGCGCTTCTTTGGTAATGGTGATATCGTGTGCGTGACTTTCTTTGGCTCCGGCCGGAGTTATTTTTACGAAGCGACCTTTCTCTTGCAATTCTTCAACGGTTGCTGAACCGCAGTATCCCATGCCGGCTCTTAGTCCACCAACAAACTGATAAACAACTTCTTTGAGATACCCTTTGTAAGGCACAATGCCCACAATGCCTTCGGGAACCAATTTTGCAATTTCGTCTTCGGCATCCTGGAAATAACGGTCTTTGCTTCCTTCTTTCATGGCTTCAATGGAGCCCATGCCGCGGTAAGATTTGAACTTACGTCCTTCGTAAATTACGGTCTCGCCCGGGCTTTCTTCAACACCTGCAAAGATAGAACCGCTCATAACCGTGCTTGCTCCTGCTGCGAGGGCTTTTACCACATCACCGCTGTAGCGAATTCCACCATCGGCAATAACGGGAACACCGCTGCCTTTGATGGCTTTTGCCGAATCGTAAACGGCAGTAAGCTGTGGAACACCGATGCCGGCAATGATTCGTGTGGTACAAATTGAACCGGGACCAACACCTACTTTAACGGCATCAACACCTACATCTACCAAGGCTTTGGCAGCATCTCCGGTGGCTATGTTTCCTGCAACAATATCAATGTTTGTGAATTGCTTGCGGATGCGTGCAACTTCGTTCATTACACCACGGGAATGGCCATGTGCAGTATCAATGATTACCAAATCAACTCCGGCTTTCACCAATGCACTGATACGACTTTCAGTTTCTGCTGAAACACCAACAGCTGCGCCAACAATCAAACGACCATGCTTGTCTTTGCAAGCCATGGGATGATCTTTTATTTTGAGAATATCCTTGTAGGTGATAAGGCCAATAAGTTTGCCCTCTTTATCAATAACAGGAAGCTTTTCGATTTTAAATTCCTGAAGAATGGTTTCAGCCTTTTGCAGGTCTGTGCCTTCGGGAGCAGTAATCAAACCTTCGCGAGTCATTACCTCACTTACCTGCTTGCTCATGTCCTTTTCAAAGCGTAAGTCGCGGTTGGTAAGTATTCCCACCAATTTGCCATTGTCGTTTACAATGGGAATTCCACCGATTTTGTTTTCACTCATCATGCGGGTAGCATCTTTGAGTGTGGCTGATTCGTGCAAGGTAAGCGGGTCGATGATCATTCCACTCTCGCTACGTTTTACGCGACGCACCTCATCGGCTTGTCTGTCGATGCTCATGTTTTTGTGAAGGATTCCCACCCCACCTTGTTGCGCAAGCGCAATGGCCAAACGGGATTCGGTTACCGTATCCATAGCTGCGGAGAGCATCGGAATTTTGATACGTATATTTCGGGTAAGTTGGCTTGAAGTATTTACTTCACGGGGAAGCACTTCTGAGTAGGCTGGTAACAGAAGAACGTCGTCGTACGTAAGTCCTTCACCGTAAAATTTTTGGGAATCGTTAAACATGGCAAATAAGGAATGATTATTTGCCGGGCAAAGATAAGCGGATTTATGCCATAACCAAAAAGGAGGCTTTATTCTTTCATTAAGCCCTAAAAAGAGCCTCCTCCAAAGCCTTTCAATTTCCGTGCAATGGCAATGGCAGCAAGGCTCATGAGGATTGAGAAATAGCCCACCCACTCGTAATGTAAAAGATGGCCACTTGCAGGGTCCTTCACCACAATCATGCCGGCAAGCAAGGAACCCAAACCTGCCATAAGTTGTTGAAGTGAACTGTTAATGCTCATAAAACTACCGCGGTAGGCGGGATTAACGGCGGCGGTAACCATGGCTTGCATGGGAATCATTCGGCCTGAGATTAGGACAAAGAATACGGCAGCCACCGAAAGTGCCAAGGCAATGTGAACGGGCGGCATATTGGTAATGGCGAAAACCGGAAGGGCACACAACAAGGCAAAAATGGAAAAGATGCGGTACTTCCCGTAACGATCGGCCATTTTGCCAATGTATTGGGAGGTAAATACTGTTGCCCCTCCTCCTACCAGGTAAATGTATTGCAGCTGCGATTCGCTAAATCCCACATTGGCCACCATGCTTGGGCTGATGAATGGAATTATGCTAAAATGGCCCAACATCATCACCATGGAAAGAAAGATTGCCTTGCGTTGATTTCTATCGCTTAAAATGGATTTAATCGCATCCAAAATGCCATTCGACTTTGTAGTAACCTTGAGGTGCGCATTGATATTGGGAAGATACTTGTACACCATGAAAAGGATTGGCAAACTTACTAGGGCAAGGAAAAGAAAAGGAGCCTGCCAGCCCCAAGGCGTATGAGATGCCAAAAACAAACCTAAAGGAACGCCCACAATGGAAGCAATGGAGAATGCCGACATCACAATTCCCATGGCATGTCCGCGGCGCTCAAATGGAATAACATCTCCCACAATCGACAATACAGATGCGCCGATAACTCCTCCAAAAATGCCGGTAAATACACGTGCTGCCATAAGCAGGTAATAATTGGGAGCAAGTCCACATAAGGCTGTGCCAACAATAAAACCGGTGTACATAACCAAAAGCGACTTCTTCCGGTCGAAGCGATCAATGATTAAAGAAGAAAGCATACCGGAAGCAAAAGCGCTAAAGGTATAGCTGGAAACAACCATGCTGAATTCGGAGGGACCAATATGAAAAAGACGCATGAGTTGAGGCCCGAGAGGCATCATAATCATGAAATCGACGATGTTGCAGAAATTGATGGAAGCGAGTAAGTAGAGGAGTATTTTTTCCTTGGATTGCATGGGGCGGCAAACTTCGGGAATCCAATCGGGCAAAAAAATTAAAGTTTTCTGTGTGGTGATTATCGAAGCCGACAGGTAAAAAGAATTAGTTAACCTTGTTCAGATACTCCCTTGCTTTATCGCGGAAATAGGGTTGCATTCCGGGCGGTAGGGTTTGCAACAACTCTGTTTCGCGTTGCTGCTTGCGGTTCATTTGTTCAAAATAGGCCGGTGATGGTTTTGGCCCTTGCTTTCCTTGTTGCGATTCGCGCTTTTGCTCTTGCTCTTGTTTCTTTTCTGCCTTCTCGTGTTCTAATAAGCGGGTTAGAATATCCTGCTGCCGCATAATGGTTTCCTGCGAAAGTCTTTTGTTGAAGAGTTCCTTCTCGGTTTGTTCCATCAATTTTTGAAGGTCGCCCAATTGCTTACCGCCACCCATTTGCTCTTTTTCAAGTGCATCCATTTCGGAGGCCATTTTCTGCAATTGCTGGCGGATTGCCATTTGTTGTGCCGCCATGCGCGCAAATTGTTCAGAGCTCATTTTTCCTTTCTCCCCTGAACCGTTTTTATTCTGGCCTTCTTTGAGTTGTTTGTTTAACTCATCCTGCATCTGCTTAAGCTTGCTCATGCTTGGCTTTCCCTGGCCTTTTTTCGGACTTGGTTTTCCTTTGCCCTTTTTCCCCTTTTGCTGCTGTTGCTGATCTTGCATCTGTTTAAGCACATCACCTAACATCAAAGCCAGGTTATTCATTCGACTCATGGCATATTGCTGTTGTCCACGAATTTCGGGTTGGCTTCGTGTGCTAAACCCTTTCATGGCACGTTCCATGTGGTCGTTCATTTTGCTCACCTCGCGGTTTACAAAGGCTCTTATCTCGGGTGCATTTTTGCTTAGAGCAAGCAAGCTATCTTCCACCAAACGGGCATTCTCGCGGAGAATCTTCTGCTCCTGCCCCATTTTCACATACTGAGGATTGTAGCCCGTAATGGTCTTGAAACGCTCCATCAAGTCTTCCTGGTCGTTTGAAAGTTGAAGCAAATTGTCGAGAATCTGGCGAAGGGCCTGCACATTCATTTCAAGCTTCTCTTCTTCCTCCTTCTCCATTTTATCTTTCATCTGCTCGGCCATTTCCTCCATATCCTCAGCAGCATCTTCTTGTTTCTCGGCAGATTTTTTCTCGTTGCCTTTGTCCAATTCCTTGCCGGCATCGTCCATCTTTTTCTGGATTTCATTGGCCTTTTCTTCCAAACCTTTCAGGTCTTTCGGTTCTTCTAATTCTTTATTCTTCTCCAGCATGTCCTTCATGCCTTCTTTGGTTTCCTTGAACTCTTTGTTCAATTCATCCTGCTTTTGTTTCAGCTGCTCGGTGTTCTGCTTCTTATCGCGGGTTTGATTTGCCAGGTCTTGTTGTTTTTTGCTGAGGTCTTCCAATTGCTTAACACTTTCTTCCATGCGCTTTTCAACTTCCATTTCCTTGTACATCTCAAGCATACGGTCGAGTTCCTTTTCAACATCTTTGTTGTTAAGCTCCATCTTCTCCATCTCTTGCTGAATGCGGTCTTTGTTCTGCATCTTCATCATCTCATCCAGCTGCTTCATCATTTTCTTCATCTCCTCCGACATCACCTCATCCATCATCTTGCGGAGTTGTTCCTGCTTCTCAAGAATTTTCTTGCTCTCCTCTTTAAACTCTTGCTCCATGCGACGGTTCTTGTCGAAGTCTTTCTTCAACTCCTCTATTTTCTTACTCAACTCTTTTTGGCGTTCAAGCAACTTCTCCATTTTGCGTTGTTCTTCCCAATTCAGTTTGGAATCGCTTTGAAGCTTACGCTGCAAGTCTTTGAGGTCTTTCTGAAGATTGCGAGCCTCTTTCAGGCTTTCCTCCATTTTTTCTTCGAGGGCCTTTGCGCCAGCAGCCGATTCCTCGCGGATTTCTTTTCTATCAGGAGCTTTCAACAAAAAGGTTTTGCTTCGGGTTGATTTTGAACCTTGAATTCCATCATTGTCCCATACCTCAAAATAGTACTCCAGCTGATCACCAGATTCAACTCCGGCTTCAAACAAATTGAAGGTATGGTTGAAATTACTCAGCTTGCCAGGCTGAAAAGGAATATCGATTCCATTCAAACCTCGCTTTACTTTTTCTTCCTGGTCTGATTTCAGGTAGCGCCAGAAGAATCGTAGTTTTTTGAGGCCATGGTCATCTTCAGCATTGCCTGAAAAATAGATGAGTTTTCTGCTCATGGAATCCTGTTGTTCTTGCACATCCAATTGCGGATAGGCATCCGGAATTACCTGCACATCAAACTGAAGAGAATCTCCCAAGCTGCCGGAACTACCAATGCTTTTGAGGCGATATTGAATGGCATTCAAAAAGCGCTTTTTGAAACTGAAATGGATATTGTCGGTTGCAGAAATTGTTTCTTTTCCTGTTGCCGATAGCAGGAGTAGTTTTTCCGTTTGAGCAGCTGTTATATCCCATTGAATTTGAGTTCCAGCAGGCACTTTCAGGTCTCCCGGATTATTCAGCACCTCGTCTTTCATGCCCAAATAATCAGGATAATTTACCGCCACACTGATATTCATCAATTGAGGTTTGGCAGCTACGTTCAAGGTAAATGGACCAAATTCAAAACCGGAAGCATCCAGATTAAAATCTAGGGAATGTTGTAGGTTATTCCATTCGTAGGAAAATCCTCGTTGTGCATCTCCGGCCATTTTGTACTTCTGTCCTTCAAACAACAAGTACACTTCCGCGGGCACCTGTTTTCCTTCGGCACGAAGTTTCAATACAAAATTTCCAAACTGTTCGGCCTCCAGATTTTTGGATTCAAACAAAAGTCGGAAAGGCGCTTCGGGCTTGAACTCCTTGTTGTAATAAAGCACACGTCTTGCACCATCGCCAAGAATATCGGGAGAAAGGATGAGGATAAGCACCAGCAGAACAAGCGGAATTGCAACCCATTTTGCATACCTTAAATTGGCTTTAAATTTAATAGCAGCAGTAAAGGGTACGGGTTTAAGTTCCTGTGATTTTTGGGCAATGGCAGCGGCCAGCAATGTTCCTTCCGGCGCGTCCTGTTCCATCAATTGCAGGGTATTAAGGAGTTTATCGCTTACCTCCGGGAAATGGCTTCCAATTAAATAGGCTGCCTCTGCATAACTCAGGGTTTTGCGAATGCGGTATAAGCCACTTAAGGGAATGATAATGTAGTAAACTAAACCTGCAAGTGTTATTCCGAGTGAACCAAAAAAGAGTACAGTGCGAACCGTAGCAGTGTAACGGCCTATGTATTCCAATCCACTTACCAGCAACAGCAAAACCAGAAACAAGCCCAAGAAGAGTATGGCCCCTTTTAGCAGCTGATTTTTGTAATACTTTCGAATGAAAGCATCCAGTTTCTGAAGAATTTCATTGTTCCGTTTACTCACGTCTGTACTTCCTGAAGTTCTGCGAATTTATTGGTTTTGGTTTACGAATTCGAATCGTTTTCCGTCAAACAATCCCAAGTCGCTAAGCTTGAGGGAAGGAATAACCAACAAGGCCATAAATGAAAGCGTCATATAGGGTGCACGCAGGCTTGAACCCAATTGGGTTTTACTCAGCTTATCAAGTTGGGTATATTTCTCAGCCACTTCCCAGGCGTCGGCAGTGCTCATTAAGCCGGCCATATTGAGGGGAAGCACTTCGGTAATGCCATCATAACTAAGGCTCAAGCCTCCTTGGTTTTGAACCAATGCGTCTATGGCAGCTTGAATATCCATTGCTGATTTTCCAACCGCCAAAATATTGTGGCTATCGTGAGCAACCGTTGAAGCCATCGCTCCTTTCTGAATGCCCATTCCACGTATAAAAGCAAGTGCGGGTGGGGCCTCGTTGTAGCGATTCAATACCACCAGGGTTGCAATATCCGGATGAGCTAGCAATTCCTCTCGGGTAAGGGTTTCATCTAAGGTGATGAGTTCTCCATCAAGGCAGCCAATTACACGGTTGATAGGTTTGGCCTGAAGCTCAAAAGCTGCTGCCGGTGGCGCCTGTTTCAATCCAAATTGATTGATGGGAGTTTGCTCAACACGCGGTATTAAGCTTTGTCCATTGCGTGCCACACAAATCCCTTTTATCCAGGTTTCTTTTACTTTAAAATCATGCAGATCTTCAACCACTATAAAATCTGCCGAATCTCCGATATTCAAAGCACCTGAAGGCAACTGATAGTGTTTTCTTGGGTTGATACAGGCTGCAGTTAGAACATCAAACAATTCATAGCCATCTTTAACGGCCCTTGCTACCAACTGATTGATATGCCCAAGTAGCAAGGAGTCGGGATGCTTATCATCACTGCAAAACATGATTTGATTAGGAAACTCACGCAGCAAAGGAATCAAAGCTTCAAAATTGCGTGCAGCACTCCCCTCCCGAATTAAAATATTCACGCCTAAATGGGCTTTCTCCCTCCCTTCTTCCAGGCTAAAGCATTCATGGTCGGTACTGATTCCGTGACTAAAATAGCTAACAGCATCATTGCCCATAAGGCCCGGAGCATGGCCATCAATGGGCTTTCCGGCTTCGCGAGCATGGGTAAGTTTGGCATGTACCTGCTCATCACCATACAGCACACCTGGATAATTCATCATTTCGGCCAGGTAATAAATATCCTTATTGGCCAATAACTGCTCAATATCCTTATCGTTAAGTACCGCACCGGCCGTTTCAAAAGCTGTGGCAGGCACACAACTTGGAGCACCAAATGCAAAATAAAAAGGAACTTTCTTCCCATTTTCAATCATGAGCTCAACACCTTCCAGGCCGCATACATTGGCAATTTCATGCGGGTCTGAAACGGTTGCAATGGTACCATGCAAGGTGGCCATCCGCGCAAATTCAGAAGGTATGAGCAAGGAGCTTTCAATATGCACATGAGCATCAATAAAACCGGGAAGCAAAAAAGATTCCTGCCATTGATCCAACTCCTGAAAGGAATGAATTTTACCCGCTTCCACCCGCATGCTAACAGGAACAATCCTGCGCTTCTCCAGGTCAACCCAATTGGCTTTGATTTCCATTAGTTCTCGTTTTTCAAAGCCTCACCATCAAACTGAAAGGGCAGAAAAGTTTTGGTTCCTTCTGCTATCCATACGGGACCAGAATCGCCTTGCAGCACCATGTGCATGGGTTGTTGGTAGCGTTTTTCATATTCACTCAGACTTTGCAAACAGGCTCCACAACACAAAACAGGCTTGTCTAAAAGCAATCCTGGACTTTTAGCTGTTACTGCAATAGCCTCAACCGGTACACCCGGAAATCGCGCTCCGGCAGAGAAAATGGCCACTCGCTCGGCACATAAACCACTTGGATAAGCCATATTTTCCTGGTTGCTACCAATAATAAGTTCACCATTGGCAAGACGAACCGCAGCGGCAACATAAAATTGGGAGTAAGGAGCCCAAGCCCCGTCCAATGCGGCTTTTGCAGCTTCTAACAATTCGCGGTCGGAAGTACTAAGTTCACTGATACTTTTTGCTTCCTTCAATTCCACTTCACGTTTCACACTTTCCATAGAACAGACAAGTTAATAGTTGGCGGGAGAAATGCCAATATATTCGCCAGAAAGCAGGTTTGACGATTCCATAATCGGTAAAAATCAGGTTTAATCTCTTGCTCAGGTTGTACTTTGGCCTTAGCTTCGTCCCTCAAAGAACAACCCATGAAATCGATTCTTGTTTTTGGAGCAGGCTTGTCTTCTTCTTACCTGTTTCGTTACCTGATACAATTTGCACCTAAAGAAAACTGGTCTATAACCATTGCCGATTCTTCACTTGAAGCAGCAAAAGCAAGAGCCGGAAAAAGCAAGCATGCGAATGCTATTGCCTGCGATATTCACAACAAAGAACAACGTGAACAATTGGTTTCTAAAGCAGACCTGGTTATTTCATTGCTACCACCCACACTTCATGTTGCTTTGGCAAAAGATTGTCTGCGTCTGGGAAAGAACATGATTACGGCTTCTTATGTAAGCGCAGAGATGCAGGCACTTGATAAAGCCGCACAAAAAGCCGGAGTACTTTTGTTGAACGAAATTGGATTAGATCCGGGCATCGACCACTTATCGGCCATGCAAATGATTCATAGAATTCAGGCCAAAGGCGGCGAAATTGTTTCATTTCGTTCGTATTGCGGTGGTCTGGTTGCTCCGGAGTACGACGACAATCCCTGGAACTATAAATTTACCTGGAACCCCAGAAATGTTGTTTTGGCAGGTCAGGCAACAGCTACATACTTAGCAGATGGCCAATTAAAATTCATTCCACCCAACCGAATTTTTTCTCAAACCATTGAGGTAATGGTGCCCGGTTATGGAAAATTTGAAAGCTATGCCAACCGCGATTCTTTAGGCTACATTAAGCCGTATGGAATTGAATCGGCACAAACGGTATTGCGCGGAACCTTACGTAAAAAGAATTTTAGCAGCAACTGGAATAACCTGGTAAAACTGGGACTCACAGACGATACCTACAAAATTGCCGGTAGCGAAACCATGACCTACAGGCAGCTCATGTGTGCCTTGTTAACAGGTGCAAATGATCAAAACCTCGAAATGCAACTTTGCCATTTCCTCAATAAAGAGCAATCATCCAAAGAATTTCAGCGAATTAAATGGTTGGGCTTACTTGAGCCTGTTGCAATTGGTATTCCAAACGCAAGCCCTGCACAAATTCTTCAACACCTTCTTCAACAAAAATGGAAGCTTAAAAAAGGTGAATTGGATATGATTGTAATGAAACATGAAATCACCTACAAATTGGGAAAGAAGAATTTCAAAGCCAATAGTTCGCTTGTGGTTAAAGGTGAAGATGAAGTATATACCGCTATGGCAAAAACCGTTGGATTGCCCATGGCCATTGCTGCTCGATTGATTTTGAAGGGTGAGATAAAAGACAAAGGTGTAAAGATTCCGCTTACTCCCATGTATTATGAACCTATCCTGAAAGAACTTGCACGTTACGAAGTGCGCTTTTCAGAATAAGGTTTTGGCCTAAAATTTTTCAAGCTTAGCAACCTATCCAAAAGCCTCAATCCAATTTGGATGCATCAACCTGCTTCCATAAGAGAAAGTCTTTGCTGATGCCATAAAATGCCGAAGTTGGCATTTGATTATCGGTGTATAAAATGAGTTGTTCTTTCCGACATACCCTGGCGATTTTACCCAAACACAAGAGCATTCGCTTTGGAGATGAATCTTTCATATGAAGAATTTCAACCTGGGTATTAACATGTAACCCAACTTGCAGCGCCATCTCTTCAAGCACTTTTGCTTCCCGAACAGGTAGAACCAACCAGGCATTTCCATGCGGGTGCAACACGTGCGAAATGCCCCGAAGCAACTCATCAAATGGCAAGGTGCTGGTTTGTCGGGCCTGTTGGCGACTACCGGCATTCATTTGATAATGCGCCGAATCGGGATAATAAGGAGGATTGCAAACAATTAAATCAAAAGAGCCTGAACTTGATTGAAGATAATCTTGCAAGCTTTGTTGCAGGACCTGAATACGCGAATTCCAAGGCGATTGTTGCACATTGAAAAAGGCTTCCTTTGCTGCCAGTGGTTCCGGCTCCAAAGCCACAATACCTGCCTCACTTTTCTGAGCAAGCATCAAGGCCAAAATACCGGTTCCGGTGCCTATATCAAGAATGCATTCAGCACCAGAACAATCAATCCAACTGCCAAGCACTGTGCTATCAGTACCCACCTTCTGGGCCGAATCACGCTGCCTTAGGGCAAACTCCTTAAACCTGAAAACTGATTCTCTCACCTGAAAAACAATTGCTCAAAGGTAATTGCTTTCTTTGTTTAAACATTTTATTCATGGAAACATCGGTTCCCAAAGCCAATCGGCTAATACATGCCAGCAGTCCGTATCTCCTTCAACATGCTTATAACCCGGTTGATTGGTACGAATGGGGTGAAGAAGCACTTCAAAAAGCCCGCCGAGAGAATAAATTAATTCTGGTTAGCATTGGGTATTCGGCTTGCCATTGGTGCCATGTGATGGAGCACGAATGCTTTGAAAAGGAAGATACGGCAGCCATCATGAACAAGCATTTTGTTTGCATAAAAGTGGACCGTGAAGAGCGGCCAGATATTGACCAATTGTACATGGATGCTCTGCAATTACTCACTGGCAGAGGTGGCTGGCCTTTAAACATGTTTACACTACCCGATGGAAGACCCTTGCATGGAGGAACCTATTTCCCCAAAACCGAGTTCGAAACCACACTAAATGCCTTAACCAATTTGTGGGAAAACGAGCCGGAAAAAGCCATGGAATTTGCGACCAAACTGGCACGTGGGGTTAAAAGTATCGACCAATTTGAATACAGTGCCGACAGTGAAAAAGGCAATTTGCTCATCCGCGAAACCCTGGAAAAATGGCAGGAAAATTTCGACCTCAATTGGGGCGGATACACCTGGGCGCCCAAGTTTATGATGCCCTCCAACTGGGACCTTTTTATGCAATATGGCCATTACTTCAACAACCAACGCTTTAAAGATGCCGTTGAAATCACCCTCGACCGTATGGCACTTTCTGGCACCTACGACCAGGTTGGAGGCGGATTTTGCCGATACAGTACAGATAGTTTTTGGAAGGTTCCACACTTTGAAAAAATGCTGTACGACAACGCTCAGTTGCTTGGACTTTATGGCAAAGCCTGGTCGGCATACCGCAAACCCCTGTACGCACAGCTTGTAAACTCCATGGATGGTTTCCTTCAACGAGAACTCAAAGACCATTCAGGACTTTATTATTCAGCACTGGATGCAGATTCTGAAGGAGAAGAAGGCAAGTTCTACTGTTGGACAGAGCCCGAGCTTAAACAGCTTTGTGGAGCTCAATTCGACTTGGTGAAAGAAGTATATGCACTTGAAGAAAATGGCAATTGGGAACATGGCAAAAACATACTGCATTGCCCATACACGCTTCACGAATTACAAACCCGTTGCGGCATGAGCTTAAATGCCATTCAAGAGCAGCTTGATGCAGTGCATGCTCGCTTACTTGAAGCAAGAAATAAGCGGGTTCGCCCGGGACTCGACGACAAACTGCTTTGCAGCTGGAATGCCTTATTGGCCAAAGGGTATGCAGAGGCCGGCATGGCTATGAACAGACCCGATTTAATTGACAAAGCGAGCAGTTTAGCAGATAAAATTCTTGAGGTATTTTTTGTAAATGAGGTGCTGTACCGGGTTGCCAAAGGCAATGAGGTGAAAATTGAAGGCTTTGCCGAAGACTTTGCCTGCCTTATTGATGCCTTGATACATGTGGCCGAAGCGAGCTACAGGGACGATCTGCTCCATAAGGCCCATAGCTTGATGCAACAGTGCATAAATCGGTTTTACGATACCAACAGGCAGCTTTTCACCTTTACTCCCATAGACCGACCGGAATTGTTAACCCGCAAATTGGATGTGAATGATGATGTAATACCATCAGCGAATTCAATACTTGCCAGATGCCTTTTTAAACTGCACTATTATTTTGAAAATGAAAGTTATTTAGACAAGCTGGAAACCATGCAGGGATTGGTAGCAGGCAAATTTGCCAGGTATCCCGGAGGATTTGCCAACTGGATGCAGGTAATGCTATTGCAATCAGAAGGATTTGAACAGGTATTGGGCAGTGGTCCGGAAGCAGCCAAAGAGCTAGGCAAGCTACGCATGAACTATAAACCCAATAGGATTTGCTTTGAAGTGAAAGCAGGAAGTAGCATTCCCCTGTTCAGTAGCAAGCCTGTTGGCACCGAAACCCGGTTTTGGATTTGTGAAGATAAAACCTGCGGATTGCCACTAGGCACACTTCTTAACTAGCAGAATAGTCAATATTCAAGCTTCATTTTGGGCGCCCAGGGCCTATAAAGTTTGGTTTCCAATTGCACATGCATACAGGCCCTGCCGGGGCATCCGCTTGTACTACCCTTTAGGGAAAATCCGCGGCTGTAAGGCTGCTGTCAGGGCTTCCTCCGGTCGCCTGCCCTCAGCCACATCCGCAGGCTTTCCCTAAAGTGCGGTACCGCTTCTCCCCCTGGCGCAACAGTTCCATAAACCATCAAACTCTTGGTGCTTAGTACTATTTATTTTAGCAAAGCAAAAATTTCCATTGCCCTTTAACCCGGATTACGCATTTGAACTTCGTGATGAGGGCCAAAAGGCCAAAGAAATTGGCAGTTTCACGAGCAAGGCATAATGCACCGTTATGGTGAGTGAGGGAAACTGAGTTTACGCCCAATTTCACAGGCATTTTGGGCTGTAATAGATGGGCAAATGCGTATTCCGGGTTTAAATGGTTAACAATCGCCAACCAAAACACTAACTGAGCAATGGAAACTATTCAGCCTTTATACAAACCGGGTGCAACAAATACCAGACTAAATTTTAACCCGGAAAATGAATTTGTACTTCATTAATCGGGCTTTTGTAAAACAAAAATAAACATACAGGTATTGCCGAAAATTTGTAAATTAGATTCTCTAAAGGCTTTTCAATGAAACAGTTTTACCAAAGCCTAATACCTTTAATATCTATAAATACAAGGCTTTGGGCTTTGTGAAAACCAGTAAACAAAATTTTAAGCCCTCAGTACATAAAATATGAAACAACTATTCTTAATTTTTTCAATGGTGATAGTGCTTTTTTCTTGTAGGAAAAGCTATGAATGCAATAAGCAAGATGAAATAACTTATGAAAACATACCTGACAGTAATATTAGCCAGATTCCATATACAGGAAATGAGCTAATAAGTTTTGTAAATGAAACTGGCGATACTGCGGTGTTTAAATGCACCGGTTATAAAAACTATTATAGTACAGTAAAAAAATCTGAGGGGGGAAGGGGAAATGGCTGGCTTTTTTGACAAGTTGTAAATATAGTTTTTGGTTTTGAATTTTGCATTGTTGAATCGAAACGGAAGCGAGCTCTGCTGAGGAGCAACTCGCCAGTGATAGATTCCTCCGACAGAAAATTAAACGGTGGTGGATACTTTCTACCTCCGTTTTTTTTATTTTCTGGAGGAGTAATGCCTTCAAAAACCTATGCAACATATGAGGAGGGAGTTTGATAATTTAGAGCCTGATGAGGCCTGATTTCATTGTATTCTTCAATGAATCCATTTGTTACCTCTTGAGCATCTTCAATGGTATTAAACACGTAAGCATCCAGTACATCTTCTCTATATGTTCTATTGAACCTTTCAACTATTGCATTCTCCTGCGGTTTTCCTTTTCTAATTCTACTCCATTCTATGTTGTTCTTAGTAAGCCAACACTGGAAAAGTTTGGAGCGAAATTCTGGACCGTTATCCGTTCGAATACGCTTTGGTGTTCCATGGCGTTCGATGAGGATATCCAAATATTCAATTACCCGTCTTGCAGGTAAGTTAATTGCAATTTCTATCCCCTTGCATTCACGGTTAAAGTGGTCAATCACATTCAAGGTTCGGATTCTTCGCCCGCTATTTAGTGAGTCTGACATGAAGTCTATAGCCCATTCTTCATTCTTGGCTAATGGGAGTTGAATAGGATTCTTAGGATTATCTTTGATTCTGCGTCTGAGCTTTTTACTCAACGAAAATCCCTCCCGCTCATAAACCCTGCGAATCTTGCTAACTCCTAGTTCCGGATAATCCTTTTGAACTTGTTTAATGACTTTGACCCTTCCTTTTCTAGTAGTGCCAATGGCCTTTTGAATAATCTCCTTTATCCGTTTATCCTTGATTGGCATCTTATGCTTATAGTACTTGGTTTTCCTGGAGCACCCTAATAACCTGCACGCCCGAGCATGTGACACTTCCATATAACTTGATAAAACATATGAAAGGCACTGCTCCTTATCCCCGGGCGTTACCACTTTTTTGAGTTGATATCTTTAAGAATTTGATTGTCTAATGTTAGCTCGGCTACAGCTCGTTTAAGCCTAGAATTTTCTTCCTCAAGTTGTTTGAGACGCTTAAGTTCATCTAAAGTCATTCCTGAATACTTCTTCTTCCAATTTTGGAAGGTGGGTTCACTGATACCATGTTTGCGGCAGATCTCTGCTACTTTTTGACCTTGTTCTTGTTCATTGAGGATCGCTAGTATCTGAGCCTCCGTGAATCTTGATTTTTTCATGATTTAATTCGGTTTATTGTTAAAGATATAATTTTAACATGTCCGAAAAAAACAGCCCAGTTCCCAGTCAAATTCGCCAATTTGTTCGTATCAGGCGAACTGGCAAGGAAAAAATAAATAAAATTGAAACACAACTATCCGAAACTTTAGATAGAAAATACGGAAAAGAACTCAAACCTTTGAGGTATCTGACATCTCAAGAATATGAGCCTTTTCCGCAGAAACAAAAATAATAATAAACCTGTAATTCGTCAGGTTATTGATTTAATTCCACGCTTTCTCATAAAAAAAGCAGTAAGTAAATATCAAAGTGATAAGTATTGCCATAAATACAAGACATATGACCAATTAGTAGCCCTATTGTTCGGACAGCTTTGTAAATGCAGCACTTTAGAGGATATTTCGGTTGGTATTGGTGTTTCAGAAATATTTATTTCAGACCTTGGTTTAGAGCAAAGTCCTGCTAAATCAACTATGAGTGATGGTAACAAGAAACGTAACTGGCAAGTGTTCGAGCAGTTATTTAATGATTTACTCAAGTACTATGGAAACAGCCTAACCCAATACTCGAACCAAGTGGTAATTGAAGAGGTTAAATCACACACAATCCTTATTCGTGACAGTAGCACGATTAGTCTGTGTCTAAGTATGTTCGATTGGGCAAAGTTCCGAACAGCTAAAGGCGGCATTAAAATACATACACAATGGGATGAAGCAATGATGCTTCCGAACTTGGTTAATATTACAGAGGCTGCGGTTCATGATAGCAAAGGTTTTGAGCAGGTTGTCTTTGAAAAGGGGACGGTGATCATTGAAGACAAAGGGTATTGGGACTTTGGAGTAATCCGAGACAG
>JAKLJI010000025.1 GCA_023151275.1 Bacteroidia bacterium
ATCAAACATACCGGATTATTCCGGAACCAACTCCTTTTTTTATGCCCTAATTTTTAAAACGTCTTGGACGGATGTGATTTTAGATACATATTTCATTTCAATCCATCGATTAGGATTGACCATCATATTTTCTTTTATACAAATTTTTGCTAATGCACAGAACACCTCACAACAATCAAGGTTGACATCCATAAAAAATCAAAAACCAGATAGCCTTTCTATTTACGACTTGCATCTCAGTGATTATGAGGCATACGGCACCAAAGAGACGAATAACCCAGATGAAACAGGTCATACAAACAACAAGCCCCAAATTACAGGTAATAAATTTATTAAGAATGGCTTCTACTTAGTTTTAGATACTCAACAAATTTCGATTAACAAAGACAGTAATTTCTGTCACAAGCTTTATGTGATTAATAAGTCTGATTCTTCAATGACTTTTATTACTTGCGGAGGAAACTTAAACCTTACTGCCGAGGCCCTCGATGTTGATGGGAAATGGAAACCAATTGAATACCATGTGTATAGTTCTTGTGGAAATAGCTATTACAATATAACCTTAGACACTAATGAATTTTGGAGTTTTCCGGTTCCTATTTATAAAGGAAAATATAAGACAAAACTTAGATTTGTTCTATCCACTGAGAGATTGCAAGAAGACTATTTCTCAAATGAGATAGCAACATGGCTAAATGAAGAACAGTTTGAGAGAAAAGAAGTTGACAATGTAACGGAAAAATCACCAATAATTCTATCTAATAGAGGATCGAAAGCAACTGTCGCATCGATTGGATTTAATGTAGTTTTTATTGGTATCAAGAATATTCTTTCTATTTCTGTTCCTGGTTATTCAGAAAAAGATATTCAGGCGTCAACTTCTGTAGGAAGACTTGAGTGGTTACCAAACTCGTCAGAATATATTCTTCAAATTGATTCTATTCCAAAGGATGAATTTAACAGGCAAATAAGAGAACTACAAATATCAGTTTCGGTAAAAGAAAAGTACGGCAAACTATTAGAGAAGGCTAATTATAAATTTCGAATAAGAGAAATACCAATGCCCGTACCTGGTTTAGGAAGTATACATGAAAGTGGAACATATTCAAAGGGAGTAATTAGAAGCGCAACATTTGTTTATTGTTTATTGCAGGATTTCCCGTTTGAAGGAATTATATTTACACCAATAGAATATACCATTCAATTTACTCCCAAAATTGGCCCAGAATTGAATTTTCAGGGAACTAGCCAAGAATTAACAAAAGAAATTAAGCGAGCTTTTAATGCGGCTGTGAGCGGTGACAGATTTATGTTGACTAAAATTAAAGCAAGAGGTCCAAACGGATTAGTTGAAGTTCCACATTCTTTGAAAATAACAGTAGAATAATATGCCAAAATCAATGAAGAAGGGAAAAGCAACGAACCGCTAACATTTAGCGTAATAGACGAAACCCTTACGAAGCCCTGAAGAAGCTATCGCTTCCCAGGTCTTGTCAGGGGACTTTTTTGTTCTATTAC
This sequence comes from Bacteroidia bacterium, assembly GCA_023151275.1. Lineage (GTDB taxonomy): Bacteria > Bacteroidota > Bacteroidia > UKL13-3 > UKL13-3 > CAISCU01. Next base: position 1,519 of record JAKLJI010000025.1, read on the forward strand.
GTGTTGGCCGATACCGGGCTCTATGCTAAGGGTCAAAGTAAATCCTCTGCTTCTTCATTTTCGGATTTTGGAAATGCGTTTTTACTCCGGATTCGAAATGCATTAAGCTAATCTCTCTCAAAAATAATAGCTCCACTAATCTAACCGTATTATCATCTTCAACCAAACACCCAATTTCAAGTTGCAGGTGATGCTTCCTGAGATAGATTTCATAACGCTTGCTCGAGTCAAAATGAACACCAATCAAACTTGCTTTTCTTCCGGTTTAGCCCAATGTTTACCTTGCAGAGCGTGGATACTCTTTGTCGAAGGCTGACCTGAATAGCAAGGCCCGATCAACCAGAAACGCGACAGCCGCAGGACTGAAGGCAATGACTCTTTTCGTATCATATTCAAATCTAAACGTATCAAATCGTATCAAATCGCATTTGTGATTTCAACACTTAATCGCATCTTTGCGTATCAAATCGTATCAAAATGAACAACGAAGTCTACAATTTTAAACTGAAAATTGATTGGAAGCTGATAAAATTAATCAGTGAAATAGACCGTTTTGATGCAAATTGGACTGCTATTGAACGCAGAGAGAGACTAAGCCTCAGAGAGCTGAAAAGCATTGCTACCGTGCGAAGCGTTGGGGCTTCAAACCGTATTGAAGGAAACAGAATGAGTGATGAGGAAGTTGATGTGTTGCTTCAAAAAATTGATACTAAGAATCTAACCGACCGAGATTCGCAGGAGGTAGTAGGTTATTTTGAAGTACTGGACTTGATTTCGGAATCCTATGAAAACATCGGCGTTACCGAAAGCCATATCAAAAGTTTACATAACAGTTTGATGAAATACAGTGCCAAAGACGAATGGCATAAAGGCAATTATAAGTTGCATAGTAATGCGGTTGAGTCCACATTTCCCGACGGCAAAAGACAAATCCTTTTTCAAACAACCGAAGCGGGATTGGCCACCGAAGATGCCATAAGGGCTTTACTCAATTGGTATAATTCCGAAACGGAAGTACACACACTAATCAAAGTAGCCACTTTTGTCTATGATTTCTTGAGCGTTCACCCATTTCAAGACGGAAACGGCAGGTTAAGCCGTTTAATTTCAACACTTTTGCTTCTCAAAAACGGATATAATTGGATACAATACGTGAGTTTTGAACACGAAATAGAAAACCGAAAAAACGAATATTATCAAGTGCTTAGAAGTTGTCAAGCACAACGCCCAAACGAAGACGTAAGCATTTGGATACATTTCTTCTTGAATTGTTTGTCAAATATCCAATCGCAACTGCTGACGAATTTGCAAAAAAGTGGAATAGAAACACAGCTTTCGCCCAAAGAAAAATCAATTTATTCTATTATTCAAAACCGTCCGAACATCCAGTCGGGAGCAATTGCCGAAAAGTTGGCGATACCTGCACCAACTGTAAAACGCATTTTGTCAGAGTTGCTCAACAAAGGATTAATTGAAAAACAAGGAAGCGGACGCAATGTGAGTTACACGATAAAATAACAATGAAAAGGACCAATGATCCAATAAATAGTAAAATATCCCAGCTACTAAAATTTAATGTAATAGACGAAAAAGCCCCGACAGGTTCAGCAATGTCAGTTTTTTTGTTCTATTACGTGTTGACCGATACTAGACACTACAATATGGGTGTAAGTAAACCCTCTGCTTTTTCATCCTCGGAAATTGAGAAGGGCTTTGGGTCTGGGTTCAAGATGAGATTTTCTCTTTACTGGTAAATCGTTCCAAACAAACATTTCCTTGGCAGCATAATACTGCCTGTGATAGATTTCGTACCGCTTTCATGAGACAAAATGAACACCAATAAATCTTGCTTTTCTCCCGGTTTACCCCCATATTTATCTTGCAGATTGTGGACAGGTTCATCACCACATTCAGACCCTTCGAGAGTCTAACTTTATAAGCCATTTTAAAATTATGTTGAAATTAATTATAACACTATTGTCACTAATAATCACTTTAATAGTAAATGGCCAGGTAAACCCAAAATTGAGCATGATTATTTGTTTGAATGGGAAAGACACCTTAACCATTGAAAAGTACAAATTGGGGAAACGACATTTCTTGAAAAGTTATCTTTACAATGGAAAATGTAACATAACTGTTTATGATTACAAAGGTAATTTTCTTCGAAAATATATTTCGTACCTTACAAATGAGAGATTCAGTATTGAAAACACTATAAAAGAAAAAAGTACAAATAGAAGATTAACTTATTCTTATGAAATGAGGCCTAAAATTAATGATTCAGATAAATTTTGCCAAATAAATAATGCAAATGAAATCTTAAAATCAAAAATATTCAAAAGTACTTTCAAAAAAAAGTATAGATATCTTAAAAAAATAGTAAGCTTTGATGGCTCATTCATAAAAAGTGAAATTATTTTTAAAAACAATGGAGATACCATAAGCTTTACTAATTATCAAATTGAAAAAAATTTAATTAAAAGAATAGAAACAATTCACTTTAATGAAAAAAACGGTAGGGATTATATTTTTGAAGAAGTTTATAGTTATGATTCAGCCAATAATGAGAAGCAATGCTTATGGATTAGAAATAAGAGTGACACGATATCAATTGTAAATAAAAAATATCAAAATAACCTCTTAATTGAAGAGGAGTTCATTCGAGATAAAAAATTTGACTCAATCACAAAATATGAATATAAGAACAACAACCTTGTAAAAAAAATTGAGAATATCGGGAAATATGAAACTCCTTCCATAACAGAATATAAGTACAATGAAGACAATACCATAAAAACAATTGCAGACAGTAATGGTTGGACATACCACTATTTCTATTAAAAAAAATCGGCCGACAACATTTAACGCAATAGACGAAAAATCCCCACAAAAAAAGCCCCAACATGCTCTGCATGGTAAGGGCTTTTTTGTTCTATTACGTGTTGGCCGATACCGGTGTCTACGCTAAGTGGCAAAGTAAATCCACAAAGACTGGATTTGGGTAAGAAGGGAAAGCATCAAGTCTAAAGATCCCGCCAATGCATGATTTGCGTGGAAACGCATGCTTGAAACTCACTTAGGTAGCGCGATTTTGCAACATTTAAATTGCACAAAAGAGAGACCTATCCAGATTGGAAGTTTTTCTTATCTTTACCATCCTTTAAGCTGAGAAATAATGTACAATGAAATTGAGATAGACCGAGAAAACTTGACCTTACTTGGGGTAAAGTTTTCAGACTTATCAAAGCTTGAAAATACAGCAAATGCAATAGGGTCAAATATGTTCGAAGGTTTCGAACCAACAAAAGAATTGATTCAACTTTACGTTGATTGGAGTTCAGGTATTATAACGGATTCAGAGTTATTGAAAAAACTATATGCAATCCATGGGAAATAAATATCAATATTTAGACCCGGAATTATTTTATACCAACAAAAATGGAGTACTTCATAATATCCCAAAAATTGATGATGAAAAAATTCTAATTGCATTTGAGAGTTTTAAAGTTTCAAAAAGGATAGAAGAATTATTAGAAAACCCGATAGAGATAAAAGACTCAAGCTCTTTATTAGTGATTCATCATCATCTATTTCAAGATGTTTACCAATGGGCTGGAAAAGTTAGAACTGTCAATATTAGCAAAGATGGGAAACCATTCTTTGAAGGTGAAAGATTTAATATGGGATTCAAGTATATTGATAATTTAATATCAGAATATAAAGTAATAAATAAAACAAACCGAAAAGAAATAGCAAATAAATTAGCAGAGATATTAGATAGTGTTAATTATTTACATCCATTCAGAGAAGGAAACGGAAGAACTCAAAGAGAATTTCTAAGGTTATTAGCACTAGAAAAAGGCCTCAACTTGAACCTAAATCCTCCTGATAACAAAAATATCTATGAAAGGTACATGAAAGGAACAATTGAGAGTAACTTGAATATTTTGAATGATTTGATTTTTGAACTGATAGAAACTACAAATTAATAGTGAAGGTTGCATAATCGAGTAAAGCAGTGGATTTTAACCTCTACTTTCTCACAAGAGGCATTGCGGAATCTAAGGACTTGATACTCTAGCATCACAGGCATGGGCAATGTATTTCCCGTTCAGGAATAAGACTTCCTTGTGAATGGATAGCAGAACCAAGGAGTTTGTTACTTGTCTGCCAATAGTTGGGGAATCTACTTCCAATGCTGCTAAGCCATTGATGGCAGCTCCGCTAAACTTCTTTAATTTGAATAATGGCCTCATTAAATCTAACGGGATTATCTTATTCAACATCTTTCTCTAAACACCCAATTTCCAATTGCTGCCGATTGATGCCTTTGATATAATTCATACCTCTTTCTTGAGACAAATTTAACACTACACAAACTTGCTTTTCTCCCGGCTTACCCCCATATTTATCTTGCAGATTGTGGATAGGTTTTTTCACCACATCCCGATTCTTCGGGATTCTGACGTTAGTGGCAACCGTAAAACGACACAGACAAGAAATGACTTCAACTGAAATAGAAGAACTAATTAAGACGGAATTACAAGTCGAGCCAGACCTAACAAACGTATTTGGACTTGACCTAACAAAATGTTTAATTAAACCGACAATACAGAAATATAAAAATGCCAAAGACTCATTGGATATTTATGAATTATGGACTGTGCTTGAAGAAACTGAAGACGGAAATGGCTACAAAATATACTTTGACGAGGACAGTAATATGTTTGGCCTTGCAATTAAATCAGACAAAGACGAACTAATTGATATCGGCGGTTACGGCAGTTTTTTAAAGACACTATATTCGATGTAATATGACATATGAACAACTGCAAGAATTTTTACAAGGCAAAGTTTTTCTAATTGGACTAACTTTTATTGACAATGAAGGCGAATTGATTGAGCAGTATCAAACTCATGGCATTGTATCTGAATTAACAGACGATGGACTTATTAGAATAAAAAGGAAAGACAATTCCATTTTTCAATTGCCATACGACAAAGACACAATAAATAAGGCTGACAAAGGAAAGTATAGTTTAAGAGCAACAAAAGAAGTTGTAATTGACCCCGACTATATAATGACTTGGGAGATTCGCACAAATGGTAATGACAATTTAGAAAAGATAAAAATGCAGGGCTATCTACCACCAAATGAATAGAATGGCAGCCACTAACATTTAACGCATTAGACGAAAAAGCCCCATAAAAAAAGCCCCGACGCAGCTGACTGGTCGGGGCATTTTTGTTCTAGTACGTGTTGGCCGATAATAGGGTCAAGACTCAGGGTGAATTAAAATCTTCGCTAGTTCGCCTTAGGAAATTGGGAGGACGATTTTGTACGCTTTCAGATTTCATCCTATGGTTCTCCTACCATGAACAATACTCGCCTCAATAAATCTAATCGGGTTATCCTGTTCAATATTTTCCTCCAAACACCCATTTCCAATTGCCGCCAATTGCTGCCTGTGATAGATTTCATAATGCTCGCTTGGGGCAAAATGAACACCAATAAAGCTTGCTTTTCTCCGATTTTACACCCATATTTATCTTGCAGATTGTGGATAGTTTTTTTTACACTCTAACGTTACACGCCAATATGAAAAGACAGCTTATAATACTAACCATTTACTTAGGAATTCTAATGTTGACAACATTTGTTGACATACCTTATTCGAATTCATTTGTAATTGTTTTGACAGTATTGTTTTTTGGCTATTTGATCTACGAATTCAATAGTATTGCAAATACTAAAATTGAAGGCGACCTTATCCTCAGACGACAAACAAAAATGGTTCGACCACTTTTTATTCTCTTGGCACTTATTCCATCTGTCGGCTATTTTATCAATGATAGAATTAATTTCTTTCAAATAGTATTATCCTGGTCAGTTGTAATATTTGACATTGTTACAATCGTTTTAACAATGAAACTGAAACCAATTGGAATGGTTATTAAGGAAAAGAAGCTCATATTGAATGATTTTAGAAATACAAATAGAAATTTAAGTCAATTAAAAAGTATGAAATTGAACGGGTTTACGAATGAAATAGAAATGACCTTTGTGAATGAAAAACGACTGTATTTCAATCGCAGTGAATATTTGGCCTTTGACATTCAAAGTTTAATTTCAATCTGTATTGACGCAAGCCAGGTACAATTATCAATTTCAGACAACTTAAAAAATGTGAATAACTGCAGGTAATCGATTAACACAGGGATCTATCACTCCTACGTTCTCGCACAAGTCCCGAATTGTACCGGGAACTTATTCACTAAGCTCCCTCAACTTGTCCAGCCAATCAGCCCGCCATTATTAACCAAACAATTCGTACATGTATTCAGCGGATTTTTTACGTGACTTAGCAAAAGATAAAGTTACAGGTGATTTTTATCCTTTCGACACGGGAAATATTGAAAACGTAATAAACTATATCCGAAAACTGGTTGGAAGCCTAAGCGATAATCCAAGCTTAATTATTGAGCCAGACTTTGACTATTATGGAAGCGGTTTTGCATCGTATATTCCTGTTCGAATTTCAAAGCGAGATAATTCCGATAGCACAATCACAACAGCCAAAAATCGTGTTAGCAAAGAAACCAAAGGAATACTTCTGTACATCTCAAATCTAACTCCTTTCTGGTATTTCGGCGGTTCTGAATGGTCTGTTACCACTGAAAATGGAAGGCAAGTAAGTGGCTCAAGTGGCTTTCTATTCCCGGAGGACAACAATGCCTACGACACAACAAAATGGGAAACCGATATGGAAAGAATAAAATTCACCCTGAACCAATTTAACTATCAATTATTGAAGCAGGATGAATTAGAAACACCCTTGGATTTTGACCTAACCCTTGGAAGTAATTTCATTGCTGGAAAACCAAGAGTATTCGACTGCTTCTTCCATTGGAATGACTAAATCAAGCAAAAACACATTAAGCATCTAACCAAAAAAGCTTCGTAAAAAAAACCGAAATGCTCCGCATTGTAAAGGCTTTTTTGTTTTTGGTGAAGTTAACCCTCTTGTTTCCTGAAATTAATCCGAAATACGCATTTGACCAATGATTAAGGCCCTGTATCCTGAATCATGCAATTATTCAGCTATTGGGCTCCCAAATGCCTGAGAAATTGGTACTAAACCCAGTTTCACTCATTCACCGTAACGCTGAATTATGCCTAGCTCATGAAAAACCTATTTCCTTGGCTTTTGGCCCTCCTGTCGAGGTTCAAATGCCTAATCCGATTTAAGTTTTCGTAAGGGCATCTACCTTTCCATTATTTCGTCATCCCCTGAAATCAAATGGTTCGTTTTGAATCATTATTGCATTCAATTGAATCATTTTGGGAAAACAGAACAGCTCCTCTTTTTTTCTCGACCCGCCACTCGAATAAGCATTTTGCTTTTGAAATAAACGAATCCCCCGGTAAACGCCAATCCATCCTAGTTAGGAACAGGGTTTGATTTAATAGTTCAAAATCAAAAACCATGAAACCAAATGCAAGGTCCTTTTACTGGCCACTCATTTTAGGGTTATTCCTGCTCGTTGGAGCCTCAACCCTAAGTGCTCAAAGCACTGGTCCTAAACTTTCAGATGAGAATCAGGTGTATTCCGACCTGTTCAAATCTCAAACCCAAGTGGACAGAACAAGCACGTTCAGTCGACTGCAAGGACTCATTTTACCAACGGAACTTGGACCTCGTGAACCGCTTCCAACTTCAATGATCGGCGCGAACACAACCACAGAAGAAGAGATCATTTACCTTTTGGGTGAACCCGACCTGAGAATCCAGCAAAGCCTATTGCGCTACTACCTGCGCGGCCCCGGAGCGCATTGCCGTTTGGATATTGGTCTGAATGAGCACGGCCAGGTTAGCTTTTTTGTAATTAAAGACTGCCAATAATCCAGATTATGAAAAAGCTCCACAACTTTAAAACTAGTCTGTTAATCGCTTGCCTTTTGTTCGTAAGTCAGGCATTTGCCCAAGTGCAGTTAAGCCTTTCTGCAAGTACAGACCTCGCATCTGTGAATACCGGCAATCAGTTTATCTATACGCTGAATTACCAAATTTCAAGCCTTACAAGCAATGGCTCGAATGTAGTTGCAAACATGGCTCTCCCAGCCAACCTCACTCCTTTTGATGTGAACAATTTTGGCAACTCGGTAGCATACGACGAATCGCAAGTACAATCGGTTACTTACAACTCAGGAAGCAACGCGATTACGGTAACTTTTGTAAATCCAATTCCGGCAGGTTCAACGGGCCAATTGCAAATCAAATTCAGGTACACCAACGGAACCACACCGCATGGTTATTCCCCTGATTTATTTGCCTCCATTGATGCCTCCAACAACCTGAATGCGGATGGAGGAACAGGGCCTGTGTATAGCGATACCTTAAACATCGTTGCACTTGCCAGCAACAAATACACTGTTTCAAAAGTTCGGAATGCAGGTGGTGCTATTGATGATGTCACCATCTACAAAATAAGTATTGGTAACACCAGCGGTTCAAACGGAGCCTTGCGCATGAGCAATGCATTTATTGTTGACACGCTTCCTGTTGGGATGGAATTTGTTGAAGCAACTGCATTTAGTGGAACCAGCACTCCGGTGTATAATCCTTCAGACCGAACAGTAACTTGGACCTTCACGAGCACCAATTTAAGCACTACCTATAGCTCATCGGCCTATTTAAGTGTTCGCCATGTAAGTCCTTATTTCGCTATCGGAAGCTCCTCATGCAACACAGCTCATCTAGTTGGAAATGTACCTGTACTTCCAATTGGAACAACAGCACCTTCCAGTAGTAATGGACAAACTTGCTTCGCCATTCAGACTCCAACCCCCGGTGCAGCTTGCTCGGGAGGAAGCATAACTGCTGCTACGGCAAGTTGGTTAAGCAAACATATTCTTGCAGAAACAGCTTGCAATACCTTCAAAAATGGATGGTACAATTCCGGCAATACGGAATTGGACAGTGTTCGTTTAACTTATTTGGTTGATAAGTCCATAGACATGAACCAAATTCGGATTAAACCGGTATATGATGGTTTGAACCGTGTTTCGCAAGCTCGCATTGATGTTTGGTACAACACCAACCTCAACACTTCCGTTTCAGCCGGAACCTATTACTCCCTAAGCATTGCAGCTTTAAGCGGCCAAACGCAAAACATCAACATAACTCTTCCATCGGGCGAATACATTACTTCAGTTCAATTTAAAGTAAGTGGTAATCTGCCTATTGGAGGCTCGCAAGACATGAGTTATTGCGGAGATGCCCGCAGCGCTTCGGAAGGAGCAAAAGATGGTTCCCCAATTGTGGAAGGCACAACCTACAATACCTCATCCATAGGCGACGATGGAACCCTTGTAAGAAACAACTCCAACGGGTTTTACTATTACCAGGGTGTAAGTCATAGCTATTCGAATTGTTCAGGCTCTGCGGAAATCTTAAGTCCACGACCTGTGTTTGGATACAGCAGCAAAACTACCAGCAGCGCATCCAGCCTGCGTGCTTCAGATACCATCAACTATGTTTACACGGTAACCTTGGGAGGTAATCGCGATGCACACAGTGTGATAATTACCGATACGCTTGATTCAAGATTGAGTTATGTAGCAGGATCTTCCCAGGTATTTATGAATAATAGTGCCATGGCTGTAACACCGACAGTAAATGGCAATGTGTTGGTTTGGAACTTGGGGACCATTTCGCCAATCAACAATTACTCCATCAAGTTTTCTGCGATGATAGCCCCGGGCACAGCGCCAGCAACCATCAACAACAAAATCAACCTTAACTCAGCCAATGGGCAATTCAACGGAAACACATCCAATGTTGGAACAACAGTTATTTCGGCGGTAGCCCTTCGGGCATTCAAAGGACAAAGCGGTTGTAATCCGGATTATGTGTATTATCCCACAAACGCTATTGCCCAGGAAGCAGGACCGGTGAATTACAAAATCACGGTTAAAAACCTGGGGAATGTTGCAGCCAAGGATTTGGTACTTGTGGATGTTTTCCCATTCATTGGAGATATTCGTGGCTCGCAATGGTTTGCCAATTTGGTAGGCCCTGTAACGATTTCAGACCCCGGCTCTACCGTTTACTACACCACCACTCCTAATCCATGTTATGCAGATTTTACTCCGGCTTACAATCCGGCAGGCTGCACCAATCCAAGTTGGACAACGACACCTCCTGTTGATATTACAAGTGTAAAAGGAATAAAAATTACCCGTTCAACCGTATTAGCGGCTTTGGATAGTATTGTACTTAGCTGGCCAATGCGCGCTCCACTTGGAACTCCAACGAACAAACTGATGAACAACAGCATCATGTATCAGGTGCGTAGAGCCGACAACAATAGCCAATTGCTCCCAACAACACCAATCATGGTAGGCATGTACACCACCTGTACACCCGTATTGGGCTCGTTAGGAAACTATGCTTGGATTGATGTAAACAAAAATGGTATTCAGGATGAAGCAGCATCATTTGGTGTAAATGGAGTAAAGGTTAAACTATTCAGCCCGGGACCAAACAATTATATTGGTGGTGGGGATGACATCCTATTGGATTCTACCGTGACTGCGAATGATTTCTTTGGCAATCCCGGATATTACAAGTTTATCGAACTGGCCACCGGAAATTATTACGTTCAGTTTGAAACCACTTACAATGGCATGCGCTTGAGTCCGGTTCGCAGCATTTTAGAAAGAACCGATTTGAATAACGATGCCGATTCAACAAGTGGACATAGCAGTCTCGTATTTATTGATGCCAATGGTTCAGGACAATTTAAAAACAATACCACCATTGATGCCGGATATTATCCTGTAGGTTCATTGGGTAACTATGTTTGGTGGGATGTAAATCACAACGGTTTGCAGGACGAACCTGCAAGTAGAGGAATTAACGGACAACAAGTTATTCTCTGGAAAAACACAAATGCCGGTTATGTTCCAATCGATACATTGGTAACCGCCAACGATGTAAATGGAAACCCGGGTTATTACAATTTTGAAATTACAGAGAGCGGCACGTACAAAGTTCAATTCCCAATGGCCATTGGAACAAAAACCTTGACCACAGCAACCACCACCGCTGGTGTAAATGGAAACTCAGATGCCCTTACAGGAACAGGCTTTACAAATGCAATAACCATGAATCTTTTAGGTTCAGGACTTGCCAAAAACAATCCAACCATTGATGCCGGATATTTTTATTCAGGTACCATTGGCAACTATGTTTGGTACGACATCAATGAAAATGGCGTACAGGATGAACCAGCATCAGCCGGTTTGAATGGTGTGAAAGTGGTATTGTGGAAAGACAATGGCAGCGGCTTTGTACGCTTTGATTCAACTACCACCTCAAGCCTTTCAGGTAATCCCGGCTATTACAAATTTACCATTTATGAAAGTGGTGATTTTAAAGTTCAATTCCCTACGCTGGTTTCTACCAAAATAGGTACACTTCAAAATGGTATAGCCGGAACAGATGGCAATTCAGACTTTGACACCTTAACTGGTTTTACTCCGGCATTCACCATGAACTTGGATATTGCAGGAATTACCAAAGACAATCCAAGTTTGGATGCCGGATATGTATGCAATGCACCAACACCGGTAATTAGCGGAAATGGTTTATTATGCCCGGGAGAAACCGGAGTATTTACCGGCCCCCTGGCTACTTCTTACCAATGGTATAGAAATGGTGTAGCAATTCCGGGTGCAATTAACCAAAGCTATTCAACCAATACACCTGGCGTTTACCAGCTCATTATTGCAGATGCAGGTGGATGTTATTCGGATTCAAGCAATGCCATTGCATTGAGTAATAATCCAAAACCAACTGCCAACTTTAGCGTAAACGATAGCAACCAATGCTTGGGAACAAACAGCTTTAGCTTTACCAACCTCTCACAAAACGGACAAGTGGCTGAAAGCATTTGGCCCTTGAGTCAGAACGGAGATACTCCTGTTACCCTAGACATATTAGCTGTTGAACTGGGAATGAAATTCCGCAGTACTATTGCCGGAAAAATTACAGCAATACGCTTCTTTAAACTTGCAGGTGCTACAGGTCCATTTACAGGTAAATTGTACACATCAAATGGAAGCTTATTGGCAACTGTAAACTTTGGCACGATTAACACCTCTGCAAGTGGTTGGCAAACTGCTACCTTGAGCAGCCCTGTTCATATTGATGCCAATACGACCTATGTAGTTTCGTACTACTCACCAAATGGCACTTATGCTTTCACACCTTGGTATTTCAATGGATCAGGAATTACCAACGGGAACTTAAGTGCATTGCAGCATGGTATTGACGGAGGAAATGGCTTATTCAAATATGGCATTGGTGGCGGATTTCCTGACCAAACATTCCAATCAAGCAATTATTGGGTGGATGTAGTATTCCAAGCAGGGCTTTCCTATTCCTGGAATTTTGGCAGCGGAACGAGTACCCTAGAATCCCCAACATATACCTATGGAAGTTCAGGTTCAAAATCCGTAACACTTGTTGTTAGCAATCAATTCGGTTGTTCGGATACATTCAGTAAAACGCTTAGTGTTCGTCCGGGACCAATAGCTAATTTCAACATTCAGGCATTGGATTGCGATGGAAACTTCAAGTTCAACAACACTTCCCAATACGCAGATTATTACGAATGGGGAATTTACAACCAAGACAGCAGTTGGGGCAAATACCTGTGTTCAGGCAATAACCCTGATTACACAGCTTATCTGATACCCGGAACTTATACCGTTCGCCTAATTGCTCGTTCAAATGGAGAATGTACCGACACATCCTTTTCCAGCTTTACAGTACATCCTAAACCAGTTGCCGTAATTGGACACGATTTAAACAATTGCGGATTAAATGCTCAATTCCGGTCCTACTCTTACTATGCAGAAAACCTGAGTTGGAACTTCGGTGACCCTTCAAGTGGTGGAATGAATACGTCAAACGCTTCTCAGGTTTCACATACCTTCAGCAGCCCTGGCACCTATTCTGTGCGCTTAATTGCCGCCAATCTCTATGGATGTTCAGATACAAGTTTTATTTCGGTTACCTTGAATCCTGCTGCTGCCATTGCACCACTGGCTTCATTCAACAAAACCCTTGTAAGCAACTCTTGTGTAACTCGGGTTCAATTAACCAATACCAGTTCAAATGCAACACAAATTTTCTGGTTGTTGCCTGATGGCTCTGTTCAAACACCTAATCAGATTTCAGTTGCGCTTCCATTGAGTGGCACTTATACCATCCGTCTGGTAGCAGTATCGGCATCGGGCTGTCGCGACACTGCTTCACAAACCGTGAATGTCCTTACTGATTCTTATGGTCCTGTAGCGAGTTTTGAACCTGAGCAAGGTGAACAATGTCTTGCCGGAAATTCATTCAATTTCATTAACAACTCGGCTTTCTATGGAAATGGCTGGAAAAATCAGTATTTCTGGGATTTTGGCGATGGACAGCAAAACAATACAGTTACATTTGCATACAATCATCAGTATGCGAGCAGTGGAACTTATGTGGTTCGTTTGATTGCTCGCAGTCCAAACGGATGCAGCGACACAACTTATAGAACTGTACGTGTTAAAGAATCGGCCCAAAGCTTGATAGCCGTAAACAATGCTTGTGGTATGACGGCTCAAATCAGCAACAATTCGTTGAATACGATTGGAAATATCTGGACATTTGGCGAGGGCGATCTTTCGTCTTCTGATGCTGCAACATTTACGCATCGCTACCGCAATCCGGGCTATTACTTCATCAAGCATATTGCTTTGGCCAACAACGGTTGTCACGATTCAAGTTCAACCGGAGTATGGGCCACCAATGCACAGGTACCGGTATTGAACTTTGGCTGGGATACTATTGGCTGTTCAGGTGCGATCCAGTTTACCAATGCCTCAGAGTTTGGAGGTTGGTACACTTGGAACTTTGGAGATGGAAGTGCCGGAAGTGAGGAAGCTAATCCTGTACATGCCTATCAAACCGCAGGCACTTACTTGGTAACTTTAACTGCACACAATGGTCCGGGCTGCTCATATACATTAACCCTGCCTGTTTATGCACCACATGGAATTGCTGGCAGCCTTCCCGATGCTCGCATAAGCAAAGAAATTGAAGCTTGTACCAATAAAATCACCTTTACCAACAGCTCACTCAATGCCGGAAACGCTAGGTGGATTTTTGATGGAACTCAGCTTGCCTGGGGACCTGTAGTAAGTTTTGAAAACCAAAGCAGCGGTTTCCATTCTGTTCGTTTGATTGTTGACAATGGTGCTTGTTTTGATACCGCTTATGCAGAGATTCAGCTAATGGACGCTCCTGAAGCCAGTTTCAGTTACCAGTCGAGCAGCTGTTCAGGTACAGCCATGTTCATCAACAAATCAAAAAATGCTGTAAACCATAGCTGGGATTTTGGAGATACCGGAAGTCAAGCCGACACTTCAACAACAGCCAATGGCATTTATACTTATCCGCTTAATGGTACTTATCAGGCAAGGTTGATTGTGGCAAATAATGCAGGATGCAGAGACACAATCACTCAAACGGTGAGCATCAACATGACTAGCAATTCAGCACTGGCCAACTTTACCTGGAACAGCAATGCTTGCAATTGCAAATGCTCAAACAAAATCGAATTCATAAATTTAAGTTCAGGCAATGGTAACCGCTATATCTGGAACTTTGGCGATGGAAACACCAGTAGTCAGTTTAGCCCCAATAAAGGCTTTTCGAGTGAAGGCAATTACCTGGTAACATTAACTGCCATTACGCCATCCGGTTGTGCAAGTTCTGTAACCAAATCGGTTTATGTAGCCGGAACAGGTCACGGCCCAAGCGCAGGATTTAGTACCGATCGTGCCATTCAGTGTATCAGCAGCAATAACTTTAATTTCTTTAACCAGAGCAATTACATGGGTTCGGGTTGGATTAAGAAGCACTACTGGTATTTTGGAGACGGCAGCATGGATAGTAGCAACAGCTTTATCTTTAACAAGAAATATGCAGGACCAGGCACCTATACTGTGATGCTTGTTAGTGTAGGAGCTGAAGGATGCCGCGATACTGCAACCATGGATATTGTTGTTGAATCACTGCCATGCTTTAACTCAGCACTGATTGATGCAGGAAGAGATCCATTTGCAGGCAGAAACGACATGGAAGATATTCGTCCGGCCGTGACAACTGGAACACAGCAGCAAGTTGCGGCGGTGAAAGCAGTGCAGGTGTATCCAAATCCAAGCACGGGTCATTTTGATGTGAGAATAAAAGAAGTTCAGGCACGTAAGGTTCGTGTGCGCATTTTGAACACATTAGGACAGGAAGTGGCGAATGAAAGTTTTGGTTTTTCAGCAGATGGCACTTATCATGTAGAAACATCAGGACTTGCAGAAGGACAGTACCAGGTAATGGTAGATGCTGATGGGGAGTTCATTCACCGTGAGGCACTAATAATCCTGAAGTAAAAATAATTGAACCATGAAGGGATGAAGGAAATGAAGGGAAATACTTCAAGAACCTTCATCCCTTCGTGCTTTTAAGACCTTCAATAAATGACTCAAAAAAAAATAAACCATGAAGGTATGAAGGGTATGAAGGAATTGTCATAGGACTTTCTACAATCAAATATTCAAATGAATGGACCAGGCAATTTACATTCCTAGAAAATGAACCATGAAGGTATGAAGGAAATGAAGGAATTCCGGTAGTGGCTTCTTGCTTTCATGGATTGAAACTGAAATTATTAACTTCAGAATAATGAATCATGAAGGTATGAAAGGAATGAAGAGAATTACTTCATGGTTCTTCATGCCTTCATGTTTTTTTTACACCTAGATATGTACAAATAAAATCTCCTGAAAAGTTTACCATGAAGGTATGAAGGAAATGAAGGAATTGCCACAGTGACTTCTTGCATTCATTGATTGCAATTAAACTTGTTAAATCTAGAATAATGAACCATGAAGGTATGAAAGGAATGAAGAGAATTACTTCATGGTTCTTCATGCCTTCATGTTTTTTACACCTAGATATGTACAAATAAAATCTCCTGAAAAGTTTACCATGAAGGTATGAAGGAAATGCTGTAGTGCCTACTTGCTTTCATGGATTGCAACTGAACCTGTTAACTTCAGAAAAATGAAGCATGAAGGTATGAAGGAAATGAAGAGAATTACTTCATGGTTCTACATGCCTTCATGGTTTAATTTCAGGCATTTTCAAGGTCGGCAATTATGAACTTGGTCATTTTTAGGAAGGCCTCAATGACACGTTTCCCTTTTTCAGGTTCACTCATCCATTCAGCTAAGCGTGAAGGAACTATTTGCCAACAAACCCCATACTTATCGCGTATCCAACCACACATTAAGGGCGTACCTTGGTTGGAAAATGCTTCCCAATAATGGTCAATTTCCTCTTGGGTATCGCATTCAACAACAATGGAGAAGGATTCATTGAATGGCTTATCTTCTGCTCCGTTTAAGGCCATGTATTGACTACCGCGCAATTCAAATCTCGACAACATGGGATTGCTTGAGATTAGCTTTGAATCTTGAAATACCGAACAATAAAACTTCGCAGCTTCTTCTGCCTGGCTTGAAAACCACAAGCAGGTATAAGGGGAATTAGCCATTTGCTTTTTCTGAACAATTAAACATCCATCGTACTCCAAATTTATCGGTTAAACTGCCGTAGTAATCTCCCCAAAACATATCTGCCAATTCCTGCTCAACTACCCCACCTTCTGCAAGTTTGTTGAATAAGGTTTCGGTATGTTGTCGGGTATCGGGTTGCAAATTGATGTAAAAATTGTTTCCTTGAACCAACTGAAATCCCATGCTTTCCGGTGCGTCTGTGCCCATGAGTAAATGGCCACCCAGAATGCGAATTCCAACATTCATTACTAAATTCAAATCGGCTTCATCCATAGGTGGATGCTCTGGAGAAGGAGGAATATCGCCAAAACGCATGATGCCATTCCCTTCAAATTCAGTTTCAAAAACTTCTTTATAAAAGGTGAAAGCTGCTTCTGTTTCACGCTTAAAATTCAAGTAAGTACTTACTGTTGCCATGTTAGTTTTCTAAAATTTGTTTCACATTTTGAAGATTGGTGGAAATGGATTTTTCCATATACGACTTACCAAACAGGTAAGAGGGCAAATTCATAGGATAATTGCTTTCACTGGTAAATTCAATAGTAACATCCGTTTCTGCTCCTACGGGTTTGCAGGTTGTTGATGTAAGCAACTTGCCTTCAAAGGGGCGCTTAAAGCGAATCTCAACTTTAATTTTCTCGGAGTTAATTTCAATGATTTCCTGCTCCCCTGCTCCCACATCATCTACCTTACTATCCCAAGTTTGAATGGCACCTAATTGACCATCCTTACCCGTAATTGTTTCTTGCAAGGCAGGATCCATTTTCATCCAAATGCTATACTGCTTCTGATTGGCAAACTTACTGAGATATAGAAAAACTGTTTCTTGTGGTGCTTTAATGTGCTGTGTTACGCTAACGGTATAAACTTTCGGCACAAATGCTGCAACAATTAGCACCAAGGCTATGAGGGCTGCCAGGGCAATCCCGATTCGTTTTAGAATACGCATTTTACTTTACTCCCTCAGTGTAGTTTTTGTAATTGGTTAATATGGCTTGCCATCCCATTTGTTGCATCTCGTGCGGATTCTCATTTTCGGGATCAAACTCTTCAATGACCTGGGTTTGGTTGTTAACCTGGTTAAAAGTAATAAACACCTTACGACCATCTTCCAGGTGGTAGTGGAGTTGTTTTGGTGCTTCTACTAAATCAATTAGGCAATTGAAATCGAAGCCAAATTGGCCATCGCGGGCTTCCATGCGGGAACTAATTTTTCCCCCGACACGGATATCGGTTTCGGCATGTGGACAATGCCAATCTGGGGAAGCAAAATTCCAGTTTACAATGTGTTCGCCGCTGAACATACAGTTCCAAGCTTTTTCAGGAGTTGCATTCACGAGTACTTCTACGCGAATTCTGTTTTCGGTTGATGAGTTCATGGTTAATAGGGTTTATACAAACATCGTCTCATTTTGTGAAAAGTTACATCTTAAAAAAGCCGTAAAAGGGACAAATGGATTTTTGCTTGCGATTGCTTTCCTTGAAATGAGATACTTGCGAAAGGGATTGCAGGCAGTACCCCACAGGCCACTTGCTTTGCTAGGCTTGGGAATTGGAAGGCTTATCGATTTTGCCAAGGGGTACTGTGCTGCTGCAAAAGCGACCTTAGAAGCTCTTTGCAGCAGCTACAGTACCCGAGCAAGTGGCCGAGGAGTACAGACGCAAAGCCCGACCCCGGGCGGAACGAAGGTTGGCCATGAAACGAAAATGGGCCTGCCCGGGGTTTCGCCCAAACAGACCCATTGTTTATTGGAATGTGCGTTTATGCAGGTTGTACTTTGGAATACATTTTAGCGCGTTGCTCCTTGATGCTTTCATCGTTGATGTATTCATCGAAGCTCATGCGTTTATCGATAACTCCGGATGGGGTTAATTCGATAATGCGGTTGGCAATGGACTCGGTTAAGGCATGGTCATGCGAGCTAAACAAGACCACGTGCTTCCATTCAATCAAGGCATTGTTTAAGGCTGTAATCGATTCCAAATCCAAGTGGTTGGTGGGCTCATCAAGCAGCAGGCAGTTAGCGTTCATCATCATCATGCGGCTTAGCATGCAGCGCACTTTCTCGCCTCCCGACAATACATTGGATTGTTTAAATACTTCTTCACCTGAGAAAAGCATTTTTCCTAAAAATCCACGGATATAAGTTTCATCTTTCTCGGTAGAATATTGCCTTAACCAATCAACCAGGTTGTAATCGTTTTTGAAGTAAGCTCCATTTTCATTGGGCAAGTAAGCACGGGTGATGGTCTGCCCCCACTCTATGGTTCCGGCTTCTGGCATATCTTCACCAGCTAACAAATCAAAGAAGGCACGTATGGCCAATTGGTCTTTCGATAATACTGCAACCTTATCTGTTTTGCCCAGCATAAAATGAATATCATCGAAAAGCACTTGTCCTTCTGAACCGGTTTTACGCAGGCCTTCAACTTTCAAAATCTGGTCACCGGGTTCGCGGTTGGGTCGATAAATAATGGCAGGATACTTGCGTGTTGATGGAGTAATATCATCTACTACAAGTTTTTCAAGCAACTTTTTACGGCTGGTTGCCTGACGTGATTTCGAAGCATTTGCAGAGAATCGTTCAATAAATTCCTGCAATTCTTTGCGCTTGTCTTCAATCTTTTTGTTTTGGTCTGAACGCTGGCGCAAAGCCAACTGCGAGCTTTCGTACCAGAAGGTATAGTTTCCGGTATAGAGTTTTATTTTTCCAAAGTCAATATCGGCAATATGCGTACAAACGGCATCCAAAAAGTGACGGTCGTGAGATACAACAATAACTGTGTTTTCAAAATCAGCAAGAAAGTTCTCTAACCAGGTAATGGTATCCACGTCCAAGTCGTTGGTAGGCTCGTCGAGCAAAAGGATATCGGGATTGCCAAATAATGCCTGGGCAAGCAATACGCGCACCTTCTCTTTACCATTCATTTCTTTCATGAGCAAACCATGCTTATCTTCGCTCACACCCAAACCACTTAACATGGAAGCGGCATTGCTTTCTGCATTCCAGCC
Organism: Bacteroidia bacterium; assembly: GCA_023151275.1. Lineage (GTDB taxonomy): Bacteria > Bacteroidota > Bacteroidia > UKL13-3 > UKL13-3 > CAISCU01. Next base: position 21,219 of record JAKLJI010000025.1, read on the forward strand.
ATCCATTTCGGCAAATTTTTCTTCCAGATTAGCCGCACGAATGCCATCTTCTTCCGAGAAATCGGGCTTAGCATAGAGGGCATCTTTCTCTTCCATTATTTTGAACAATTCTGTATTGCCCATCATAACAGTATGCAAAACGGTAAACTCGTCAAACGCAAAGTGGTTCTGGCGCAATACCGACATCCGCTCACCGGGAGTAATGGACACATGTCCGGTTGTTGGGTCTATTTCTCCTGCAAGGATTTTAAGGAAGGTTGATTTTCCGGCGCCATTGGCTCCAATAATACCGTAACAATTGCCGGGTGTAAATTTAACATCTACCTCTTCAAAGAGGGTCCGCTTTCCATAGCGGAGCGAAAGGTTTGAAACTGAAATCATAAAAGGTCGGCGAAGATAGGCAATTTTACAGGCATTCAGCGAATTAATTCGGATTTCTCTCTGCAAATGCTTGTGCATTGAAGGATTGAAAGCTGCAGAAAATCAATTCACAGCTGCGCACGAAATGACTTGCAGTTTGCAGGCTTACACCCTAAATTCCCAACATGCATGTACTTCGCATTTCTGCACTTATTCTTGGAATAAGCCTACTCAGCTCTTGCCATATTGGTCGATTCTTTTTTTGGAATTTTGCAGATGCAAATGACCATAAGAAATTTGCCAGTCTGCCCATTCAAGCTCCTGAAAAGAGCTTTCGTTTTGCAGAAACCAAGTTGTTTCATGCCAATTTGCCCAGTGAAATTTCCTACAAGAACAAGCCCTTAAGCTTTGAGGATTTTCTCACAAAAACACAGAGTCTGGGATTTTTGGTTATTCGCAATGATTCCATTTTGTACCGTTGGGAAAATCCTAAGGAGGAGCGTAATCGGGTTATTCCTTCTTTCTCGGTTGCCAAATCCTTTGTTTCGGTTTTGATTGGAATTGCCATTGACCAGGGAAAAATTAAAAGTGTTGAAGAGCCAATTACCAATTACTTGAAAGAACTTGACTCATCCAGGTTTGGCAAGATTCGTATCCTTGATGTACTGAATATGCGGAGTGGAATTCAATACAACGAAAGTTATTTTAATCCCTTTGGCGATGTGGCCAAGTATTACTACGGAACCAATCTTCGCAAGTACATCAAAAAACAAAAGATTAAAACCGAACCCAATAAAGAGTTTGAATACATCAGTTTGAACACCCAATTGCTTGGAATGATTATTGAGCGAGCCACTGGACAATCGCTTGAAAAATATTTGGAAGAAAACTTATGGACAAAAATGGGCATGGAATTTCCGGCAAGTTGGAGCATCGACAGCAAACGGCACAAGGAAATTAAAGCTTTTTGTTGCCTCAATGCGCGTATGGTTGACTTTGCCAAACTGGGTAAATTGATGTTGAACCAGGGCAATTGGAATGGAAATCAATTGGTATCTCGCGAATGGGTGAAGCAATCTACGCAAGCCTTTCCCGAGAACTACTTTGTGTATTCGTATCAGTGGTGGCATACGCAAGCTATGCTTGACTCCAACCAGGTTCAACCCAATCAAGCACATTACATGATAAATGTGCGCAAGCCCAATGGAAGCTTAAGTCGCGCCGCCGTGGTGGCATCTGGCGATTATTTTGCCGAAGGAATTTTGGGACAATACATTTATTGCTATCCCGAAAAAAACATCATCATTGTTCGCATGGGCAAGGATTACAATTTCGACCATTGGCCACAATTGTTCAAGCGAATTGCTCAAGCCAATTAGATATTGATTTGGGCAAAGCCCGCCTTGTGAAGGCTTACATGTAAATGAACGAGTTGTCTAGGCAGGCCCGGGCTTTTTGCTTGTACTCCGTTGTCGCTAGCTTTGGCCTGTAATGCACATGCAGGGCTTCCTGTGGTCGCCTGCCTGTACAAACAGGCCATGCGCCATCGCCATACGGGGTACCGCTTCAATCCCTTTTGCAAGGGCTGCACCAACTTACAAGCGCTACACGTATTCGCACCAATCTCCCACAATTGCGCATGTTGCCATTCAACTGAAAGCTTAATCCGGATTTAGCGCTGTTCGCAAATCGTTTTCAACTTCTCCAATGCCTTGGGATAATGCTCGTTCATGTAATCTACAAAGTCCTCCACGGTATCTAAATCAACCCTAACCTCGGTGGTACCATCTACCGCTTCAAAGGAATAATTTTCAAATCCATTGGCCCATTTTTCTACTTCAGGTCCATCAATGATTTCTTTACCAGATTGCATAAGTCCATAATGGCGAATGGATACAAAGCGATTGGGAATATGTTCTGCAATTTCAGAAACCATGCCTCCTTTTTCACCATGCTCATCGGTGCCAATAAACAGCATTTTACTACCCTTTTCCCAATTTCCTTCATAGGTTGAAGTAGGATTGAAGAAGGCTGTCCACTGTTCATAGGTTGACTTATCCTTCAAACCAAGCATTTGTTGGTAAACAAGTTCAAGCGGTGCCTGAATTTGAATTTGATAATGCACTTTTTTCATGTGGGTAAAGATACTGGTGGTTTTTAAATTACAGCTATGAGCAATCCTATATTCCTTGTTAAAAAGCCAATAGCCAAAACTACATGCAATCAAATCAAATTACATTTTACAAGTTTCAATATGCCTTAATAAGGCTAAATCCAAGCAAAGAAATTGTATCTTCGTTCAGTATCCATTTATTCACAACAACCAACAAAAAAAGGTAGCGTGCCAAATTAAAATTAACAGAATCGGCACCTAAGCCCTTAAATTAATAATTCGTTTAAAATCCCGATGAACAGCATGGAAAACAAAGAATCAATAACAATCGACAATTACCTCGACAGCCATTACATACACCGCAGCAATTGGTTAAGAGCAGCTGTATTGGGAGCCAATGATGGCATTATTTCCATTTCGAGTTTAGCCATTGGTGTAGCCACTGCAAGCACCACCCGCGACCCCATTTTATTGGCAACACTTGCAGGACTTGTAGCCGGAGCCTTATCTATGGCGGCAGGTGAATATGTTTCCGTAAGTTCACAAACCGATACCGAGAAGGCCGACATCGAACGCGAGAAGATAGAACTTGAAAGTATGCCGGAATTGGAGTTAAAAATACTTGCTGAAATTTATGAAAAGCGCGGCTTGAAGAAGGAAACAGCCCTACAGGTTGCGAAGGAGCTCACCGAATTTGATGCCTTGGGCACTCATATTCGCGACGAATTGGGCATCAATGAAATTAGCCAAGCCAATCCCATACAAGCTGCATTAGCTTCAGGAGCGGCATTTACAGCAGGTGGAGTATTGCCTTTATTGGTCACCTTTTTTGCACCTGTAACAAGCATGGAATATTTTCTGTATGGCTTTACTATAGTATCTCTTATCGTATTAGGAGCTGTTTCAGCAAAAACAGGAGGTTCAAGTATGGGCAAGGCCGTTGTTCGGATTGTAATCTGGGGAACACTTGCCATGGGCTTATCGGCCTTGGTAGGTTATTTGTTTGGAGTAAATGTGTAAGTGAAATTTAGTTTGGGTTGCCTAATATTTTCCTATTTGAATTCAACTGAAAGCTTTGTCAGGTAAAAGGATTGTGCTTAAGTTATTTTCAAAGAGATAATCTTCCTAACTAATTTTGGTTAAGGAAGGGTTTATCTGGAAAACGTTTAACCATCTTAAACTACCCCAATACCTGCGAAACGCCTATACACTTACTAAACCAGTGGATTATGCCTTGCCCCTGAAAAGCCAAATTCCTTGCCCATTCGCCCACATGATGAAGTTCAATTGCATATCGGTTTAATAAAAAGGTGTGAATACACAGACTCAAAACCTATAAATCGTGAAAAGCCAATAGCTCAAAAATGAAAATTATTTACGTTCACAAAAGCCATAGCGTGGAGTTATCGAAATAGCAATCGCCTAACAGATTAATTCGGATTAAATATTCAAACAAAATAGCCAATACCTATTTAGGGTACTAAAACTTAAACCCTTTCCATTTGTAATTAAATACGACTTATCTCCCCTTAAATTCAATTGCATATATGCGCATTCAGCTTCAAATTGGCATTCGCTCTTTCTTTTTTATTTGTTGCATGATTGCACATGGCAACCATCTAATTGCGCAATACACGGGGCTTGGTTCATGGAACACGCTGCAATTGAAAGCCCAACTTAGCAAAAATTGGAGTGTACTTGGTGAAGCCCAGTTGCGGTCGCTGCATTTCTACAACCAATTTCATTACTACGAATACAAAGCCGCCGCGGTTTATCAACTCCATCCTGAAATAAAACTCACACTTGGTGCCGGCTCCTACCAAACCTACCGTGAAGGTGGAAATTTTATTCTGCCAAAAAACAACAATGAGGTTAGAATTTGGCCACAACTGAGCCTGCACCATTTGGTGGGAAAACTAAACATTGAACAGCGTTACCGCTCCGAATCACGCTTTACCAGTTCTGGCTACAGAAACAGATTTCGTTACCGGTTGGGACTAAGCATTCCGGTTACATTATCCGCTAACAATCCCGCAAAAAAGGTAACACTTCACCTGAGCAATGAATTGTTCTTTACCGACCGTGAGCCGTATTTTGAACGCAATCGAATTCAATTTGGCATTGGATTTCGGGCGAGTAAAATGGCCAGTGTTCAGGTGGGATATTTGCATCAATTTGATTACCGGATTAATGATGAAACAGGCAGAGATTTTCTGCAAATTGGATACTATTTTGAGTTGAATAAACTCAGTTCCTCATTACAAAAAATAGATACCAACCTGCGCGAAGACTAGCAAAAAACAGCTTGATTAATCCTTTTCAACATCCTTGTTTTAAGACATTTCTAACAATAAATAAGGAGAATATTAACCCACGTTGGGAGTTTATTAAGATTTGAAAAGCGACCTTTGAGTGTGCAAACAAGGGAATGCGGAGATGGGATGGGAGTTTATTGTCGCGGGTTGTTTATAGAGAAGACAGTAAACTCCCTTTTTTGTGATGAAAATTTAGAAAGCAAACTAAACTTTTAGTTAGTCAAGACCTGAATTTTTTAACAGGCAAACAATAAACAGATTGAATTTTCGGGATGTACGTGGCGCATGAGGGATTGAAGCGGTAACCCACAGCAGCCGAACAGGGTGGATGTTGGCGGCCAAAAGCGACCTTAGAAGCTCTTTGGCCGACTTACAGCCACCTGGTTTGGCTGCGAGGATTACAAGCGCAAAGCCCGGCGCCGGCCGGAACGGAATCTTGTTTTGGAACCTGCTCTTGATAGGCTGGCGCATGCCCAACTCTTTATGCATTTAGTATTCCTGAATGATTTTCAACAACGAATCGGCACGGTTGCTGTAAAAATCTATGAGTTGGTTTTGCCTGGATTTCTTTCCACCACCTTGCTTGTACGTTTCTTTGGCCAGGGCAAGTCGGGTTTTGCAATACATGCCTACCAACACTTCCCGCTCTTTGAGTCGGTGTTCCAAATCCAACTCCAGAATCTCTTCATTCAGGTGCACACAGCGCTCCCATCCGGGAATTATCTTGTTTTGCAAAAGCAACAAACCTTCGTCCTGACTTAACTGAGACATCTTGTTCATGTACTGCAACACTTGCTCTTCTTGCTTGCTGAATGCTTCGCTTTTTTTATCGTATAAACTCAATACCTCGGGCAAAGCTGCCACGGTTTTAAAACCGAACAGCAAAAGTGGAATTGCAACAAGCAAGGGCAAAGCCCATTTATAAAAACGGTTATAGGGAAACCTGAGGTAAAAAAAGAACAGTAATCCCAGGATAAACCCACTAATTAATCCGCCCGTATGCGCAGAATTATCGATGCCCGGACTTAACCCAAAAAGCAGGTTATAAAAAACAAATGCACCTATTCCGGATAACATGCGCTTGCGCATGGAGGGATCAATTAACCGTGTACTTAGGAGACCAAGAAAAATGCCATACAACCCAAAAATTGCTCCTGAAGCTCCAACTCCAACTGTCATGCTATGAAACCAAGTACTGCTTAGGCTGGCCATGATGCCACAAAAAACATAAGCCAACAGGAAGCGCCATTTACCCAGAAATAATTCCAACTGGGGACCCACCATAAAAAAAGCAAAAAGATTCATGGCGAGGTGAATAATTCCGGCATGCATGAAGGTTGAAGTGAACAAGCGCCACCACTCTCCTTCTAAAATGGCTGGTCTGAAATTTCCTCCGTATTTTAGGAGCAAATCGGCTTGCGGATCGAGGACCGAAACACCCATAAAACTCAACACAACGAAAACCAGAATATTCAATCCCATGATAATGGGACTAAAAAAATAAGCTTCTTGGGGAGTAAAAAATCTAAGAAATTCTTTCCAAAAAGGTTGGGGACCGCGCTCTCGGGCATCACGCTCCAATTTCTCGTATTCAATGCGCTCTTGCTCAAGCATAGCCTGCAACTCATCTAAATAGGATTCATAAGCCAACAAAGCATCTGTAAGCTCTTCATCAGTTGAATGAGTTTGAAAATCGGAACAAAAACGTTTTAAGTATTCAGAACAAGAATTGTTGTCCCAAAAAGCACCCGAGCCCAAATCAACACGTAGTTTCAACGTTCCGTGGCTATACCAAAGCCTGAACATGTGAAATTGATTGGTTTCAACCTGGCCAATTACCGCCCGAAAGGAATCGTTGTCTTGTGGAATTAATTTCCAACCCAAACGTGCAAGTACCAACAAACACCGGCCCATTACCTGCCCTTGCGGATATTGTTGCTCATAAATTACTTCCGCACGCGGTGGGATTCCAATTGACATGTGGCAAATATAGGAAATCGCCACCGAGTAACCCCGGACCTTCCAACTTGATGGAATGAAGCCATGAACCAGCTATCTACTTATCTGACTTCAACAACCAGTTGAATACATTTAAATGTTGTATTCCGCTTCTATCCTGTGTGAAGGAGTCTGTTGACAGCAGAAACTTAGGATAATTATCCGCTATTTTTTCCAAGGCCCCAAATTCACGTTTATTCGTATTTTCATCTGTTACCTGCCAGGCAACCTGATAGTACTCAATTCCTCCGGCAGGAGTTTTACAAACAAAATCAACTTCGCCTGCTCGATTTGCACCTACCCAAATTTTATAACCACGTCTGAGCAATTCCAAGTACACTACATTTTCCAAAATATGGCCTCTGTCTGTTGTTCGCTCTTTACCAACCAGTATATTGAGCAAGCCGGGATCAACCAGGTAATACTTCTCTTGGGTGACAAGTTGTTTTTTGCCCTTGATATCAAATCGATTTACCTTGTAAAATACAAAGCTGGCAACCAAATGCTCAAGGTAGTTCTCAACCGTATTGTGATGCACAGTTTGTCCGTCTTGTTTTAATGTTTTTGAGATATTACTTGGAGAAAGAGCACTTCCAATATTCGAGGCCACAAATTTTACGATGTTTTCAAATGCGCGTTTATCTGTTATCTGATAACGTTGGGTAATATCTTTTTGAATAATGGTAGTGTAAATAGCATTCAGGTATTCATAGATTTTATCAAAACCACTTTCGCGTAACTCTACTCCTTTAGGCAAAGAGGTTTCATTCACATAATCAAAAAACAATGCTTCGTAATTGAGGTAGTTATTGCTCACATTTATAGTTCTTGCCATTAAATACTCCTTGAATGAAAATGGCAGAATTGAAATTTCAATGTATCGACCACTTAACAGGGTAGCTAACTCATTGCTTAATAAAAACGCATTAGAGCCCGTTATGTAAACATCTACATTAGGCGTTGCAAACAAACCGTCAACCAGTTTCTCAAAAAGTGGAATATTCTGAACCTCATCCAAAAAAACATAGTTGGCTTTGTCAACCTGCAACTTTTTCTTGATGTCGAAATAAATACTGTCCCAAGTTTTGTTGAGGTAGTTCTCCGGCAATTCAAAATTGTAAAACTGAATCTGACGCTTTCCAATTCCCGATTTTAGCAATTCACCTTTATACAATTCAAATAAGGTTGACTTACCAGACCTTCGCAAACCACTCACTACTTTAATGAGGTCTTTGTCTTTGTACGAAAACAATTTCCGGAGATATTCAGCACGATTTGTGAAACTTGCCATGCAACAAAAGTAAGCCAACAACTAGCAAAACTTGCTCTTTTTGCAAGTTTTGCTAGTCTGAAAAAACATAAAACATTGATAATCAATTATATTTAAAATAACAATTACCCAAGCCAAAAAATTACCGGATTTTCATCAGGCATATCAGGTCCAAAATCCAGGCGCTATTCAACAGGGCAGTCAACCCAAAAGCCATGCTTATTTTTGAATCGCCTCCCGGAGCAATTTGTATTCTCTAGTTGATTTTCCGCCCTCCCATTTAAAGGTTTTCAACCACCAGAAAGCTGAATCTTTTTTGCCTTCATCCAAATAACTTAAGCCTTTTAGCAAAGCAATTCGGTTGGCTTGATACGTATAACCCGGCAATTGAAGCAAACTATCAGCCAATGTCCTGCACTGCAAATGGGCATTGTTTGCTTTGTAGGTATGCAAACGGATTATCTGCGTATCCAGTTGTTTAGTTGAGTTTGTATTCACATCCTCTAGGCTTTGATTGGATTGGTTATTCTGCATGGCATTGGATGCCGCAGGTAATATTTTTCCTTTGGTGGTTGGTGCAGAACTCGGCTTATCCATAACTTTTTTTGCCACTTTCTCCAGAGCTGAACCTACTCCCGTTTCGTCCTTCCCTTCGGCAGCAGCACTTGCATCTTCTTTAACTGCGGCTGGAGCTTTTGCTGCTGTTTCAGATTCAACCCAAGTTGGCGTTGCGGCATCAAGCTCTTCAACCTGAGTTGGGATAGTTGCTTCCTCTGTTGAAGGAACAACTTCTTGCTTATCAACAGCAGGTGGATTATCCTTGGGCTGGATAGTGGAATTTTGCATTTTCTGTTTACCTTGATTTTGCTTCGGAATATCGCTATCCGATTGAGGCCTTTCCTGGATTGCTTCCAGCTGCGGCTGGGGTTGATTTTGAAGTTCAGCTAATTCTTGTTTGGGTTCAACCAATAGCAACAAACCTGCTAATGCCGCCAACAAAACAGCGGCAGCACTGTAAATCCAAAGAGGTTCAATAGCCGCCTTTCGGGGTTGAATTTTAGATGCAATTGCTTTATCAATCCGACTTAAACTTTCTTGAACCTGACCCTTATTCAACAAGAGCAATCCCTCTTTCATATCCCTGCAAATTTCACAGGAAGCAATATGCTCCTCGCATTTCAGCTTTTCAGGTTCGCTTAAATTACCCGAATGATAGCTTTCCCATTCTGCATCACTTAGGCATGTGAACTTATCCATATCAAAAAAGCAATCATCCATCCGTTTCCACTTTCCTGCAAACGGATACGCAGGTTTCGCTTTCCATTTTGAATATGGCTCTTCACCTCATTCAGGCTTATGCGATTTAGCCTTGATATTTCTTCATAACTTTTCCCCTCCAGGTAAAACTGCCTTACGCATGCCTTTTGAAAAGCATTCAAGTTTTCCAATTCACGTTCCATAGCCTGGAGGATTTCTTCTTTTTTATTCCCTTCATCAGGTAGATGCAAAATGGACTCATTTTCCATAACCGATTCAAAAAAAAGTTCATCTCCAAGGCTTACATTTCCGTTAGACTTGCTTCTTAGCTCCATCAAACAACTATTTTTTATCAGGGTGTACAGCCAGGGTTTAACCTGCAATACCGGTGCTTTGGGCTGGATATCGAATAATCTTTCAAACAGATTCATCACTGCATCTTCTGCCTGTTCCTGATGCTTGAGGTACTTCATAGCAACCGAAAAAACCATCAGCTTATGCCGAAGAAACAACTCTCCCAAAAGCCGCTTATCACGTCTTTCGAAAAAATCGCTTAGCAATTCTTCATCTTTTAGTTTACTCAAATTCAAGCCAATAGAAAATTTCTTTTCAAAGATTTATGGAAAACTCTTACCGCATGCATCCCATGGGCAAACGAAGATACAATGAAAAAAGCAGTCCTTTTCTTCCTGCTCGGTTTGCAAGGCATTCTGAGCTTCGGTCAGGCCAAAGCCCCAAAAGCCAAACTCGATAAGGTTACGGTATTCTTAAGTGGGGCTCAGCTATTTTATAGCGAATCTGTCCACCTATTGCCGGGAAACAATGAATTGGTTTTTGAAAATGTTTCCCAATTCCTCGATGCTGCATCCATTCAGGCTTCTTGCAAACAGGCCGTGGTGCTCGATATTCAACACCGGGTGCGCTACCGCGAAACTCCTAAGCCTGTAAAACGCTACGATTTCAAAATAAAGCTGGTTGAAGATTCACTGGAAGAAATGGGATTCCTTCAAAAAGAAATTACCAACAAACAAGAAGTACTTTCAGCAGAAAAGAAACTATTGATGGGCAACCGATTAATGAATGGGCAAACGAGCAGGGACTCCCTTCCTTTGTTGCAAGCATCCTTAAATATGCTTCACGAGCGCCTGAATTCCATTCTTGAGCAAGAGCTTAAACTCCAACGCCGGAAAGCAGCAATCGACAAAGAAACCAACAGGCTTACCATACGGCTTGAAGAGCTGCAAAACCTGCAATCCGGCGCAGAAGATCAACCCCAGGAAGACATTCAACCTGCCCACCAAGTGATTATCAACCTCTATGCCGAAGCTCCCGTTCAAGCCGATTTACGCTTCAATTACCTGGTTCAAAATGCGTCCTGGATTCCTTTGTACGATTTGAAAGCTGAATCCGGAAAATCGGAAATTGAATTGAGTTACTTCGCCTCCATTACCCAAAGCAGCGGCATCGATTGGAAAAATGTGAAACTTACCTTAAGCACCTCGCATGCCTATGAAAAAAACATCAAACCAGAACTTAGCATTTGGTATCTCTCTTTTGTCCAATACTTTCAACAAAAACTAAAAGTTAATGCGCTATCCAATGCCAATGTTCCCCTTCAAAAACCCCAGGTTGTGCACGAATCGGCCAGAGAAGATTTGAACACCGATAACGAAGGCGGGGCAGCTGTTCCCGATGCTCCAACTTTGGATGAATATGTGGAGGTGCGAGAAAACCTTATTCGCACCGAATATGAAATTAACATGAATATCGGCATTAACAGCGATGGACGAAGCCACAAAGTAATGGTGAATAAAAAGCAGATTCCGATGAAATTACATTTTGCCGCTGTTCCCAAACTTAGCCCGGATGCTTATCTTATGGCCTCTGTAACTGGTTGGGAAGATTTAAACCTCATCCCCGGAAAAGCTCGTGTTCATTTTGATGGCATGTACAGCGGGGAATTGCTCCTGAATGCAAGTGGAGTGAACGATACCTTGCAGCTAAACCTGGGTCGCGACCGCAGCATTGGATTAACTCGCAAAAAAATCAAAGAAAAATCGAAGGTGAAGGTGATTGAACAAGAGGTGATTGAAACCCGAAGCATAGAACTGATTGTGCGAAACTCAAAAAACATTCCGGTACGCATTGATGTACAAGACCAAATTCCGGTAAGTCAAGCACCCGACGTAATCAAGGTAAAATTACTTGATGAGGACAAAGGCGAACTGGATGAACTGAGTGGTATCCTTAATTGGAAATTAAAACTGGGAGCCAAAGAAACCAAAAAGATTGTTTTCACCTACGAAATCAGGTATCCAAAGGGTAAAATCATTCAAGGATTATAAAGCACCAGGAAATTATTCTTAAAGACCTTGAATTTTCCCTTCAAAATCCCGCCCCAAAAGCGGGATTTTTTTCGTGAATCTTCATCAACCACAACTCTATTTTTTGCAAATGCCGCAACTCGTTAAATCCGAGTTTCATTTTATGCAAATTTTGCTGCATGAAACTGGGCTTTGAAGGTTAAATTTCAATCCCTGCAATTCATGCATAAAAATACGTGAAAAGCAATTGGGACAAGGATTTTCAAGGCGCCACCTTTGAATCATCAAATTAGTTAAACGCCATGAAAAACTTCATCAAAAAATCAAGTAAAATGCTAGTGTTGCTTTGCTGCATGCTAATCGGTTTAACAAGCTCTTCTCAGGCTGTTAAGAAACCTAAATTAACTATATTAAACGTAGATAGTAAAGGGTTTAATTTAGATGCTCAACAAATGGGAAATCTGGTTCGTTTAGAAATGGAAAAACTTGACAAGTACGATGTAACCGATAGATACGATATTGCCTATTTGATTGAAAAGAACAACCTGAACGTAACCAATTGCTATGGCAAAATTTGCCTGGTTGAAATTGGTGAAAAAGTAGGCAGTGAATACATGCTTACCGGTAGCGTTGAAAGCTATCCCAACAACATTATCCTGAGTCTGCGCTTAATCAATGTGAAAGAGCAAAGTATCGAAAAAACTTTTGTGCAGGAATACTTGAATCTTCCGCTTGAAGTGCAGTCTATGATTAGTGAAAGTATTAAAAAGATGTTTGGTTTACCTGTGAATGAGGAATTGTTTAACCACCTTACCAAGAAAGCGGATTATGAAAATGCATTAAACAATCCGAACAAAAATGTGGTCAACTTATCCGGTCCGCGCTTTGGATATACTTACTCCTTTGGAAAAGATGCTTCCATCTTACGCGCAAGCACCCAGGATGGAGGTTTTGAAGTTAGCCCGGCCATGTTCCAATTCGGTTATCAGTTTGAAAAACAATACCTGAATGAAGGCAATTTTCAAGCCTTGTTTGAACTGATTCCTATGGTTACCGGAATCGACCAACAATTGTTTATTCCGTCCTTAACTTTCCTGAATGGATTCCGCAACAACAATTCCGGTTGGGAAATTGCCATTGGCCCGAGCATTGCAACCACCACCAAATTAAAAGGTGCCGAAGTAAATGGTGTATATTATAGCCTTGCCGATTTAAAACGCATGAACATTACCGATTACAAAGAAACCACCCGTTTGGATAGTCGTGGCGAATTTGCAATCTCCTCCGCCTTGATTATTGCCGTTGGTAAAACCATCAAATCAGGAAGAATGAATATTCCCTTGAACTTTTATAGCACCATTCCCACCAAAGAAGGCTTCCGCATTGGACTTTCAGTGGGTTACAATTCAAAACGCAGGTAATAGCCAAAATTGCAGATTGGCTTGATAAATTTAATCCAACTCCAGCCAGTTTGTCCAGCAGCAACCGCAGTTTCGGCCAATTTTACCGAAACTGCGGATTGGTGTTTCTATTGCGGTTATCAAGCAAGCAAGAAACAACACCATGAACTTAAATCAATTCACCATCAAAGCCCAGGAAGCCATTCAATTGGCACAGCAATTTTCGCTGGGTTCAAGCCATTCGGCCATAGAAACCGTGCACCTGTTGAAAGGTGTACTTGAAGCAGATGAACAGGTAAGCAATTACCTGCTAAAAAAAACCGGAGCGAATGTAAAACGCATTCAGGAAGGCATTGAAAGCAAACTGAGAAGCTTGCCTAAAGTGAGCGGAAATAATCAGCTTTACCTGAGCAATGATGCCAACCAAATTCTTATTCAAGCTCAGCAAAATTTAAAAGAAAGTGGAGACGAATACGTAAGTCTAGAACACCTGCTGCTTGCCTTGGTAAAAGGGCGCGATTCCATTGCAACCTTGCTGAAGGACTCAGGCTTGGAAGAAAAAGCACTCAAAGCGGCAATAAAAGAATTACGTGGCGACCAAAAAGTAAATAGCGCAGATGCTGAAGCCAGTTACCAAGCATTGAACAAATACGCCAAAAACCTGAACGATCTAGCTAGGGCAGGTAAACTAGACCCAGTAATTGGAAGGGATGAAGAAATTCGTCGCGTACTGCAAATCTTATCGCGCAGAACCAAAAACAATCCGGTTTTAATAGGTGAACCTGGCGTGGGTAAAACAGCCATTGCAGAAGGTTTAGCCCACCGCATTGTGAGCGGAGATGTTCCGGAAAACCTAAAAAGCAAACGCATCTTTTCGCTCGATATGGGAGCATTGGTTGCCGGTGCCAAATACAAAGGCGAGTTTGAAGAACGACTTAAAGCCGTGGTGAAAGAGGTAATTGGTAGCGATGGGGATATCGTTCTTTTTATTGATGAAATTCATACCCTGGTAGGTGCAGGTGGTGGTTCGGAAGGAGCCATGGATGCCGCCAATATCCTAAAGCCGGCCCTGGCGCGTGGCGAGCTGCGTGCTATTGGTGCAACTACATTGGCCGAATACCAACGCTACATTGAAAAGGACAAAGCCCTAGAACGTCGTTTCCAAAAAGTGTATGTGGATGAACCCGATACCGAAGCGGCCATTTCCATCTTGCGGGGACTAAAAGAACGCTATGAAGTGCACCACAAAGTGCGCATCAAAGACGAAGCAATTATCGCTGCGGTGGAATTATCGCAACGCTATATCAGCGACCGTTTCCTTCCGGATAAGGCCATTGACCTGGTGGATGAAGCCGCTTCAAAATTGCGTTTGGAAATGGATTCCGTTCCGGAAGAAATTGACCAATTGGATAGAAAAATCATGCAATTGGAAATTGAACGCGAGGCTATCAAACGGGAAGGTGATTCGGATAAAGTAGATGAACTCAGCGAAGAAATAGCCAACCTGCAAAGTGAACGAAACACCTTGCGTGCACAGTGGAAATCCGAAAAGGATGTGGTGGAAGGCATTCAAACTGCCAAACAAGAAATTGAGCACCTGAAACTGGAAGCAGAACAAGCTGAAAGAGCCGGCGACTTCGGCAAAGTAGCCGAAATCAGATACGGCAAAATCAAAGAAACCGAAGCCCGGATTGAAAGTCTGAACCAAAAATTGCAAGAGCAACAAGCCGGCAAAAGTATGGTAAAGGAGGAAGTAGATAGCGAAGACATTGCTGGCGTAGTGAGCCGCTGGACCGGCATTCCTGTGAGTCGCATGTTGCAAAGTGAACGCGAGAAACTTCTAACTCTGGAAGATGAATTGCATAAACGTGTGGTGGGTCAGGAAGAAGCTATCTCTGCAATTAGCGATGCCATTCGCAGAAGTAGAGCCGGATTAAACGACCCCAAACGTCCCATTGGAAGCTTTATCTTCCTGGGAACAACCGGAGTTGGAAAAACAGAACTGGCACGCGCTTTGGCTGAGTTTCTATTCAACCAGGAACAAGCTATGGTTCGGATTGACATGAGCGAATACCAGGAAAAACATACCGTTAGCCGATTGATTGGAGCGCCTCCGGGGTATGTGGGGTATGAAGAAAGCGGACAACTTACCGAAGCCATTCGCAGAAGACCATACAGTGTGGTTTTGCTTGATGAAATTGAGAAAGCCCATCCGGATGTGTTCAATATCCTACTTCAAGTTTTGGATGATGGACGCTTAACCGACAACAAAGGTAGGACCGCCAATTTCAGGAATACCATCATCATCATGACCAGCAACATGGGCTCTCAACTTATTCAGGAAAAGTTTGAATTGCTAACAGAAACCAATAAGGATGAATTGATAGCTGAGGCAAAACTGGGTGTGATGGAGCAATTGAAGCGCAGCATTAGACCTGAATTTCTGAATCGGATTGATGAAGTAATCATGTTCACACCGCTCTCACGGGAAGATGTGAGAAACATTGTTGACATTCAGTTTGAGGGCTTGAAAAAGCAATTGGAAGAACAAGGCATTTCACTTGAAGCCAGCGACGAAGCCTTGGATTGGCTGGCACAATTGGGATACGACCCCATTTACGGAGCAAGACCTTTAAAGCGGGTGATGCAAAAACGCATACTAAACGAGCTATCGAAAAGCATACTCGCAGGCAGTGTAAACAAAGACAAACCCATCCGCATTGGGTTAAACAAAACCAATCAGTTTGAATTCAATAACGATTAAACTAAAAGGCCGGGTAACCGGCCTTTTGGTTTTTGTCCGCAAAAGACAAATACGAATTTCAAATCAGTTAATTGGGCTTAAGTAAATACTAAATTCAACTCATAAATCTACTTAAGAACGGCCAAACGCCAACAACAAGCTGTAATCACCCTTATCCGCAGCTTTTACTGCCAACAGGTAAGTGCTTCGTGCATCATCATTATTGGAAAGGGTTGCACTACCCCAGGTAAAAACAGGTAGCTTATAAATCTTCTCAATTAGAATATCGGCCATTAGGCGACTATGTCGGCCATTGCCATTTGCGAAACAATGGATACTTACCAAACGATGTTTGAACCGAGGAACAAGTTCATCAGGAGGGTAAGTCCCGTTTTCATGCCAGTATTTTATATCCTCAAGTAAAAGCCTCAATGCTAGTGGAATTTGCCATCTATCAACGCCAATATTCTTGTTGGTCTTTCTAAATTCACCAGCCCATGACCAGACCTCATCAAACATGCGCCTATGTACTTTCCGAACAAAATCCTCAGTAAGAACAGTTCCTAGGTTGAAGGAACTGCCAATTGACCACTGTATCGCATGCTCAATATTCTGTTGCTCAAACTCGTCCAACTCACTGCGAGTTGCAATGGTAGGAATAAGCAACCCTTCTTTTTCTTCTTCATCAAGGGGAGTTTGACCTCTGAAGTAATCTAATTCTAATCCCATAATAGCTTAGGCATTTCGTTTCGAAGCGCAGCTGCCCTCTCTTCAATGGCTTCTTCAAGTCGCTCATTTGAATTGGCTTGATCTTCAAGCTTCATAGTATTGGCTGTACGCAAAACAATTTGGGTAGCCAACTCTTTGGCCCGTTTTTCAATAAGGGCATCAAGCGAACCATCATTGGGCACAAAACCATACACCAACTGCATATCCATTGCTCGTGCAATTTCCCTTAGCGATTTTATGCTAATTGAACCCTCTTTTTCCCGCCTTTCCATATCCATTACTCCCTGCTTTGACACCTGCAAGCGCCTTCCCAGCTGCTGCATGGTCATACCAAGAGCAGTTCGGATAGCTTTTATCCATCCGGTTGGAGGTATTGCCACCTGGTTGAGAGAGGCAAAGCCCAGCATCTTGCTGTTGAGCTGGTGTAGTTGAAGCGATTTCTTTCCCATAAAGCAAAACTTTAGATTGAAGTTGCACACCAAAAGTAAACCTATTACTTGACAAATTAAAATTTAATGTAAAGCTAAAACTTGACAAAACAACCTAGATAGTAAAGCTTAAACTTGACATTATCGCAAAATTTTAACTACAAGTAATTGATAGTAAGGCAGAAACTGAAAATTTCCCTTTATTTCAAGAATTCAAAATGAGATTAGCGTGAATTCTGGCAATTACTCAATTTGCGAACCCAACTATCGCCATTCTAGCTCAGGGTGAGTTGGCGAAACAGAATTATCAAGTTACCAGATAGTTCCAATCCCTAAAATGCACCTCAACATAATTATAAAAAACTAACAATCAGAATCTTAAAACCAGAAAATAAATTTACTCAATATACTGAGTAAATTTACTCAGTACGTTGAGTAAAAATACTCAACTTATTGAGTAAATTTGTAATCAATTGATTACCTGGAGATGAAGAAAATCCAAAGAGCACATTTACAGCTACTGGCAAAAAGGCTAGATGAACCTGTTCAGTTCATTCAAGTGCTGGCCGGACCCAGGCAAGTGGGAAAAACAACCCTGGTTAGGCAACTGTTGGACCAAGCAAAGCAAGCAGGAAACTACTTTAGTGCTGATGCAGTTGCAGCCGGCAACCATACCTGGCTGGAAAACATCTGGAATCAGGCCCGTATTGAACAAAAGCAAGCAGGAAGACCAAGCTTATTGGTAATTGATGAAATTCAGAAACTGGAGCAATGGAGCGAAAAGGTAAAACAACTCTGGGATGAAGACCGGAACAACAACCAGCCCATCCGGCTTATTTTGTTGGGCTCATCC
Organism: Bacteroidia bacterium; assembly: GCA_023151275.1. Lineage (GTDB taxonomy): Bacteria > Bacteroidota > Bacteroidia > UKL13-3 > UKL13-3 > CAISCU01. The sequence continues at coordinate 39,009 of JAKLJI010000025.1, forward strand.
CGTTTGTTGCTGCAGCAAGGATTAACCGAATCCCTGGCTGGAAGGTTTGAACTAACGGCAATTCCGCATTGGAGATACAAGGAAATGGAAGAAGCTTTTGGATTTACAGAAGAGGAATATGCCTGGTTTGGTTCCTATCCCGGGGCTGCGCATTTGATAAAAGACGAACAGCGTTGGAAAGCCTATGTGCGCGAATCCTTGATTGAAACGGCCATTTCGAGAGATATTCTTCAGCTTACACGCATTGATAAGCCGGCCTTGCTACGCAAGCTGTTTGAATTGGGATCGGTGTATTCCGGGCAGCTACTTTCGTACACCAAACTCATGGGACAGCTGCAAGATGCCGGCAATACCACTACCTTGGCGCATTACCTAAACCTGCTGGGAAGTGCAGGACTACTTGGCGGACTTCCCAAATTTGCCGGAGAAAAAGTTAGGATTCGAAGCTCAAGTCCGCGGTTTCAGGTGTATAACAATGCACTTATGAATTGTTACAGCAATTTGAATTGGGAAGAAGCCAAAGCCAAGCCTGAAATTTGGGGAAGAATAGTAGAATCGGCTGTCGGCACACATTTCTTAAGCTATAAGGACGAAGGATTTGAACTCACTTATTACCGCGAAGGCGATGAAGAAGTGGATTATGTGCTAAGCTACAAGGGTCAATTCATTGCCATTGAAGTAAAAACTGGAAACCAGGAAGGCCGAGGCCTAAGCCTCTTCGCCAAAAAATTCAATCCGCACCGTTCCTACCTTATCTCTCCTAACGGATTGCGTTGGCAAGACATCATCAAGCTGCATCCCAAAGAGTTGTTTTGAAAATTGAATGCTTCTCTCAATTTTCGATAAAGCTTCTGATGCCTGGCAAAATCATTCTAAAAATGCCAAAGGCTTGCTTTGTTAGCTAGATAATATGCTATAAAATTCTTTTTGTTTATAGAAAGCTTGCCACATTTAGACTTGCGAAAAATGTAAGCAACAATGATCAAGCCCTAGGAAACCAAAAGATATTAGTTTAAGTAACGAATTAATTCCTGTTCAATTTTGTTCTTTACGGCAGACCAAGAGGCCGGTTTTAACAGTTCGGGCATGGGGCTGTTTTCTGCATCGTCGAAGTAATTTAAACTTTTTAGAGCCAGATAAATTGAACCATCAGAATACTTACTTTGATAAAAGCCAAGAATTTCATGCAATGGATACTGATTTAACAATTCGTACAAATCAATAAAATCCTTTTTCGTTCCCCTTCCTGTGATGGCTGATATCTTCATAGCAGCAATATCTTCAGGCCGAGCCAGCGTATTCCATCCTCCTCCAAAACCGGGCGGAGCCAAGGAAAAGAATAGTACACGAAATCTACCTTTATGCCATCGATGCTGAAAATAGTAATCTTTTCAGAACGCTTTAATTGAATTGCTTTGCCACAGCCTTTTATCAAATCGGACAGGTCATCAAAGCCAATATCAATCCTTCCAAAAAGATCGATATCAACCGATTTTCGATGACCATATTAAAGAGCTAAACCTGTTCCTCCAACCAGTCTTAGTTCTTTAAACTCTTCAATAGCCATTAGCTTATTCAGGAGTTCCAGAAGTTGGGGTTCAATTGTCGCGTAGTATAACATGCAAAATTTTCTATGGGTTCATTCGAAACGGTAGCGACTAGCTTGGCCGATTTATACTCTAAAGTCTTGATGCTTTTTGCTACTTGGGTGATCCCTGCTACGCCGATTAAGTCTTTCAGGTAAAACCAATCTTGAATTTGTCCGTATTCCAAAACCCGCTGTACTAAAAATGGCAACGGATTATCCAGCTTTAGCACCTCAGCAACAGTGGTATCCCAAAATAAATGAGTTGAAAATTGGGCCAAGTTTTCCTTAGTTAGCATAATTCAAAAGTAGGCATTAAACCCTGATTGTTCAATTAGACTTTGTAATGAAGGCAAATGAGATAACGCTTTCATGTGTAAAAAACAATGAGCTCATTTGAAGCAAAACGATGCATACTGCATCAATGAATCGGCTTGCCAGCTGCGGCCCAATTGGGGATCATAGGTCCTGAACTCAAATATATTCGCCTACGCAAAATTCAAAGGCAAAACCTAGATTTACAACGTATCAAAAAAGCCTACTAATTCCATTTAATATGAGATTGGCTCCTGGCTTGAATGTCTAACCCTTGCAATGATGATAACTTTCCGTTCTATTTTGTAGGATACCCTAATGCTATCTCTGTTAAAAACTCTATAGGAACCATCGTTTTCACTCTTGAGTTCATCCTCTTTGTACATTTCTGGATTAGCCGGAAGCGCCTTAATCAAATTCATAATCCTTGTTTTGACCCTTTTGGCGTTGGCTGGGGAATTCTGCTTAATATTATCCAATAGATCAACGAAGCTCTGAAGAGCACTATCATCCCAACGGATTTGCCTTATTTGCTTTCCCATGTATTAAGGAAGACCTCAACTTCTTCGTGAGTTGAAAATTTACCGCTTCTAACTCTTTCAACTCCCTCGTCAATTTCCCGGTTGTAATCAGCTATGAAATTCTTTGCTGCTTTTGACTTAGCAAGGGTAAGTTCTTTTACCTTATCCAACAATACTTCATCTTTGGTGTTCAGCACCCATTCTGCTATTTTCTTTCTTTCTGCTAAAGTAGTCATCGGAATAAATTTTCTATCTCAAATTTAAGGAAAATCCGAAAATAAGATTAGCCCATCGGATAAAACCTAATAATCCCCCTTGTTCATCAATGGTGTTCTGAGGGTAAGCGGCCCGAGAATATCCATTTGTAACCTGCCAAAAGCTGCACCTGCCGTAGGGGAATTTTCTTTTCATTTAGCAAAATGGCAATTACACTGGGTAATTCCGGAAAACGCTTTCCAAATCAAGGGTTAAAATAAATGCTTTTAAGGCCGCTGCATCTGATTGGGCATTTACCGGACTAATTTGCACTTTATTCATGAATGCCATATTAACCTAGTGGTTTATGTTATTCAATTGCCCCAGGTATTGAATCAAGCTGCTCCGCTTAACCAGCTAAGAAAAGCTCATCTGGTTATAAACTGCACCCTTTTTTATCCTAGTAGTTTGCAAGGTTTTTATCCAATTTCTTCATTTTCTTGCAAACTAATTCACTATCTTTTCCCACAAGGGGTGCATAAACACTGGAGCTAGCCCCTTTTTGATAGGGGACTAGTTATGGAATAAACTAGGTTCAATGACGAGGGTTATTTGACTACTTTTTATTGTTGTACGAATAAAAAAAAGCCTTGATTTTTCAAGGCTTTGAAATACAAAAATTCGTTAATCAATAACTTGTTGCAAGTTCAAATGGATTTGCGATGGTTTTCCTCCCAAACCTCTTGAGTAAATCAACCTCGTTATTTTCATTGATATTTTCTTTCTCCATGATAGAGCGAATTTGTGGTTGACCAAGTCCAGGAATACGGTGAGCAAAAAACGGCCATAAGTTGTCCGATTGATAGACCCTATTCTTATCAGGAAAGTCAGTTAAGACGTCAATACTATCTTGCGACCTGAAGTCCTCAGAATAAGTAAAAGTCCACTTACCATCTGCAACTTTTAGGTACCCGATAGGCAATGCTCCGTACTTGAGTTCAAATTTCGCACTAGCACTTAATGGAACAATCAGTTTTGATTCTTGTTCCTCATTTTTTAAAAATTTTGTTATCCAGTTTAGCATTGTTTCTTTTTTATCAATTCGTTACAATTGCAATTAGTCTCTCAAAGCGATAATCTAAACATCGTTTTATTAGCTCTTTTCGATCCTTCGAGTACACGTTACTAAACTTATCATCCACTAAGTTAAGTATTTTCTGCTTATTATTCGAATTAATTAATTCCTTACAGATTCCTTTATAACGACCACCTGTTGAAAATATTTTCTCTATCAGTTGAAAATGATTTAATTCTTCTAAACCTTCCCAACCCGTTTTTGGTTTTGACCCTTCCGCATATTTTTTTATATGCTCAGGTAACCTTTTTGGATCACTGCTCCAAGCAATAATCTTCTCCTCTGTATTATTCCAAAACAATCCACGTGCTGAATCATAAATGGGTGCGAATGTAGGTCTTTTTTTATTACTTATATGCTTTATAACGCCCCAATTGTAAAAATGTCGGTCATTATTCCCTGTAATTGAGTCAAAAATAAGCATTTTTACAAATCCAGCGAAAATACTATCTGCTTCCTCCGGAAACCTCGATCTGATTGCATTTTCAGCAAACTGAAAGGTGAAAAACTTTCTTGCCAAACCATCCTCTTCCATCTGCTCTAGTTCATTCTTCTGGTATATGTAGCCATCAAAAATTTCGGCACCATGAACTAAAATCTCGTCTTTACTCAGAAAATATTTGCTTAAAAATCTGAGTTGTGAACCAGCCATGACGAGTTCCGATGCGGCCATTGTCAAACCTAATTCTTCTCCAATAGCATTAAGAAGATGTTCTGTGACCGATTCAATCGGATACCACTTTTGGCCAACCTTAGCAATAAATTTTGGCCATGTCCTGCAATTGCACTTGTGAACTCCTTTCCCGAATCTGTAAACGGAAATGAAGTTTTTAGGAGCATCTCCTGATACAGAAATATTAAGCACCTTGTAAAATCCTTTGCGCAAAGGAGGTACATACTTATGAAGGTTTAAGCTATTACCACTATAGTTTTCTACTTCTTCTTTTCTTAACATTTCTTCAAAAATACTTGTTACCATGCATACTCTGATTATTATAGCGGATGAAACCTATTTATCAGTTCCCAATTCATCAATGGTGGTCTGAGGGCAACCGTCTCTTGAGGAAATCCATTCGCGACCTGAAAGAAGCTGCACCTGCCTAAGTGGAATTTTCTTTTCATTCAGCCAGTTGGCAATTACATTGGGAAATTCCGGAAAACACTATCCAAACCTTTGCTAACAATCCATGCTTCCAAGGCCGCTGCATCTGATTGGGCATTTACCGGACTAATTTGCACTTTATTCATGAATTTCGGATAGGCAGCTTGGTTTACCTTATTCAATTGACTCAGGTATTGAATCAAGCTGTTCCGCTAAACCAGGTAACAAGAAGCTCATCTGGTTATAAACTGCTCCCTTTTTTATCCTAGTAGTTTGCAAGGTTTTTAACCAATTTCTTCATCTTCTTGCAAACTAAACCATAATCTTTTCCAGCAAGGGGTGCATAAACACTAGAGTTAGCCCCTTTTTGAGGGCGGACTACTTAGGCAGTTCAGCCCCTCCTTTACCGGTTAATCGGTCGTTTACTAGATGCCCTAAAAACTTAGCAAATGGCTCAATGTTCTGCTCCACACTAGCACTCTCAAGTGCCTGCATATATTCATCACGCTTTTCAACAGGAATAACAGTCCAAGAATATCCTCCGGAAGCTAACATTGCATTCATCAAAAAACGGCCTATACGTCCATTGCCATCCATATAAGGGTGAATAAATACAAAAATGAAATGTCCAAGTACCACCCTTACTGACGCTTCCTGTTCTTCTTCCAACAGTTCAAAAAGTATAGGCATGGCGTCTCGCATTCCTTCTACATTTAATGGCACATGCTTGGAATTACTTATGTAAACCTGATCGCTCCGATACCCAGCTAAATCAGATGGCTTTAGCAACCCCACTGCTACACTTGGATCAAACAATTCCCTGAACCATCTTGGGTGATCATTCCATACCCGCTTCCCGGCATTTTCACCCGCAAGAATTGCACTTATTGAATCCTTAACTAATTGGAACGTTTGCCAATAACCTCTTGCAGCCATTGCATCTCTTTGTTTCCTATCTTCCTCATTTTCTTTCGCGTTCCACTTACCCGAACTTACTTTCGCGATTAATTCAGGTGTTACTTTATAACGTTCAATGGACAGTGAGTGATAAGCATCGGTGATATATATATATCATCAATAGCTTTTAAAAATGCGTCACGGTCTTCAGGAAGTCCAGGAGCCTTCGGGAAATTAACAATTACTTTCTCACGCATCTCCATCCACATCAGACGAATGCGATTTGCATATGGTGAACGTTCGCGGGAGGATAACTTAATATTCAACCGATACTCGAATGGGTCTTCTTCACGAATATCATAATCTGCCTGTTTGAATGTTTCTAGGATCTGATCCGCTATTCTTTCTTGATGAATGTTTCGAAAAGCCCCAGCTAATCGGCCAGCTAATGTCGTGTGTCCTTTTTCCAACAGTGTAGGCAACAATTCCGAAGCATCCCTTATTAAAGCAAGAACAGTTCGGGCATCTATTGCATTATAAGTATAAACCGCTCCGGTACTATAAATAAGTGCTGATTGAAGATTATACCTGCGAATGCCTTCATGCACTTCTATTTGTTCTACCGGAGGAATATCCGTCTTTAGGTTAAACAGTGACGTATTGTGTGGTAATGGAGTCGGTTTGTTATTCCCTTGCGAAGATCTTACGATTAACTGGTGTGGTACTGCCCGGTTGCCTGCATGAAGAAGCAATGATTGATCAGCAGATAGACACCAGTTATCTCCATATTTACGCTCCAAAAACTGTGCAACGAACTCCCAATATGAGCTATACCAAGCGGTGGTTTCTCCATCTCTTTCGTTAGGATTTGTAGCAACATACCAACCCTTAGTCACTTCACGCAGAAAACCCTTTTTTACAAGTAACTGTCTGTATTTTGTATTCGGTATTTCGTCAGTATGAATACCCACTACCCCCTTATCCTGTACATTTTTTAGAAATGCAAGGGCTTCTGCAAATCGTTCATTAGGTGTGGCCATAGTATTATAATTTTTATAAATAAACCGATCTTTCCTTTGCTAATCTTAATAAACCAATTCGTGATAATACTAGCAAACATAAACGTGCGATTATTAGCAAACGCAAACGTGTAAATATTTTCGCAAACCGAACAACATTAATCATAATATATTAATTACCAGACCTTTAAAACATTTTTTCTCCTACCCTAAAGGGTGAAACCCATTAATCAGTTCCCATAGTTCATCAATGGAGGTCTGAGGGTAACCGTCTCTTGAGAATATCCACTAGTGACCTGCCAAAAGCTGCACCTGCCGCAGTAGAGTTTTCTTTTCATTTAGCTAATTGGCAATTACACTGGGTAGTTCCGATAAACAATTTCCAAACCTTTGCTAATTGAATATTCCGGATGAACTGTACCAGTGATTCCGGATGAAAGTGTACCACTAAAAGGCGCTGCAAAAATCAATACAATAGTAGTGTTATTTTTTATTTCTTAGGGAGTCGCCTTTTAAGTCAAAACGGTGTGCTTTTGGTACGATTCTATCGAGTATAGCATCAGCAATAGTTGGCTCATTGATGTATTCATACCAATTTTCAAC
>JAKLJI010000026.1 GCA_023151275.1 Bacteroidia bacterium
TGTTTATTCCATTCATTGACCCAGAATGGGTCACACGTTTATAGAATAAATAGGGGTTGATTTAATCTCCACGACCCAGAATGGATCGCAGGTTTATAGACCAATATGTTAGTTCATGAAATTAATTGATACGAAATGGATTAAAGGTTTGTTTAACTATTGGGTTATTGATTGAATTTCTTGTACCCGAACCGGATTGGACATCTAAAAACCAATATTGACCCGCATATTTTTCCAACCCTATAAAAAGAAAAAGGCCTCCCGCAGGAGGCCCATTCTGTCGATCAAAACAGAGCTTATTTATTCAACAAGCTGTGTTTCGGAATATTATTTTACAATCATCAAACGGCTATTGCTGGTGCTGTTTCCACTTTGCAAACGGATGATGTAAATGCCTTGTGATAGGCTTTCTGTGCTCAGGTCAATTTCATACGAACCTGCATTCACCTGATTTCTGTTTTCGCTCATCAACTCTTTACCGGTTGCATCCAAGATGCTAATGCTTAAGTTCTCGGTTGTGTTAAGCTCAAAAGAAACAGTTACGTTATTGGTAGCAGGATTTGGATAAACCTGTACAGCGTTCAACTGCTTGTTCATTTCCCTGTTTCCAACCGTTGTAACATTAATTTCCTGCTCGGTGCTGTAGGTTAATCCTTCGGTGTTTTTAGCTGTTAGTTTAACGGTATAAACACCATTGGCTTTGTAAGTATGAACAGGATTTGTTGCATCAGATGAATCACCATCGCCAAAGTTCCAGGTATAGCTAAGTGTTTGTCCTTTGCTAACTGTAGTATTGGTGAAGCTTACCTCAAGCGTTCCAGCTTTGCGTGTCCAGGTAAATGATGGAACAGGATTCAAGGTTGTGTCGTTTACGGTAACATTTTTGGTAATCATGTTGTTTCCGCAAGGACTGAAGGCAATCAAGGTTACTGCATACGTGCCATTTCCAGGGAAAGTAAATTCAGGATTTGGATTTGATGTAGTATCAGTTGCTGAGGTTCCAAAGTTCCATAGTACATGTTTGCTAAAGCTCGAGCTATTGGTAAAGCTAACTTTGGTATTGTTCATGCTTGTTGCAAAAGTGAAGTTGGCTTCTGCAGCAGGATTCACAATAGGTGATGAATTGTAATCGCTGTTTTGTGGGTCATAGTTCGACCAGCAATTGGTCCAGTTGCTATCTGCATGCGGGCCAACAGCTCCTTTAAATGGAACCTGAGCAAAGAAAGGATCGCTGATTTTTGTTCCTGTATAGTTTGCACCGCTAACTACTGATGCAGCAAGGGCTCTGAAATCGGGTTGGTTGTAGTTGAATGGATTCACCAATACTCCGGCAGATGAGAAAATCGAATCGTTGTCGGCCATGATTTTGCCACGGGCTTGTGAAGTAGGAGCAGAGCTGTTGTTAACTGCACGCAGGTTACCTGCAAGTACATTGTTTTTGAAGAACAAGGTATCGTTCATCAATTTGTTTCCTGAGCGTGCTCCATCAATAAATACTGCATCGTTCCAACCCATGAATACCGAGTTAAAGATTGATGTTGATGAGTTTCTTCTCAAGCGAGCTCCATTTTGGAAAGAGTTGCTATATGAAAGCGGTGTTCCATTGGCCAATGGTCCCAAAATGGTCATGTTAGAGAAAGTAGGATCGGTGAAAGGTTTTGCTTCTGTTCCGCTTCCGTCGTTATCCGATTCAAATCCGTTGGTTGTTGGACCAGAACCAATATCGTACAAAGATGAGTCGCGTAGTGCAATACCAAATTGTACCTTACCTGAGAAGCCAAAGTCTACGTCAAAGTCATCGTCAACGTTGCGGTAAGAAATCAGGTTTTTGGCATCTACATTTCCGCCAAACCATTCAAATGCATCGTCGTCTGCAAACGATACCTGAATATGGTCAAGCTTTGTACCTTTACCTAAAGCACCCATGGTTAAACCATTGATCTCGTTGCCTGGTGTGATTACAGTGCCGGCAAATTCAATACGTACATAGCTAAATGTTCCTGAGCTGTGGTTGTTGTCTGTACCTCCATACAAGGCATCACCAGATGCATTGTCAAGATCACCTTCAATGGCTGCCTGAATTCCATCTTCATTTGCAGCAACTGCGGCTCCCGGACAAGTTGAACAATCGGTAGGACGGTTAATTACCGCTTTACCTAAAATGATTACTCCACCCCAATCGCCTTTTGCACGTTGTCCTGCAGGTTTAGCAGAGGTAAATACAATTGGAGAGTTCTTGCTTCCTTGGGCATCAATTCTACCGTTACGGGTAATGATTAGGGTTGCTTTATTGGCTCCACCTTTGATAATGGTTCCAGGTTGAATGGTTAAGGTAGCGTTGTTTTTAACAAAGGTATATCCATTGATAATGTAGATACTGTCTTTGTAGAAGGTTGTATTGCTGGTAATGTCGCCGGTAAATGCTCTAACTGGTGAAGCAACGCCTGATACATTGATTGATTTCTTTACGGATGCGCTGCATGAACCGTTGAATGCAGTTAAGGTAACTGCATATACACCATTTGCTGCATACGTATTACTTGGGTTTTGTGAAGTTGATGTGTTGCCATCTCCAAAGTTCCAGCTGTATGATGATGCGTTGCTGCTGGCATTGGTAAAGTTAACTTGTCCGTTGCTTCCAAGGCTTGATGTGAAATCTACTGTTGGATTTGGAGTTACATTAATTACTACAGTATCTTTTAAAGAACATCCGGTGATGGAATCAGTTACTGTTACAACGTAAGTTGTGGTTGCTGTTGGACTAGCAACCGGACGTGCAGCATTGGCATTTGAAAGGCCTGTTGCAGGTGCCCAGCTAAATTTGTAAGGACCAGCAAGTGTTTGTCCAAGCGTTACGGTTTTACCAGCACAAATGCTCGAATCTTTACCTGCATTAAAGCTTACAGGCATCAGGTTGATAGGACTTGAATACGTTGTAGTGTTGGGGTTGAAATTACACCAGCAAGCTGTCCAGTTATCGGTTCCAACTGCACCGCGGAAAGTAGTTTGTGTAAAGAATGGGTCTGCAACACGAGCATCAGCAAAAGATGCACCTGTGCTGGCAGAATTGCTCAGTGCAGAGAAGTTAGGATTGGTATAGTTAAATGGATCTGCTAATACGCCTACTGATGATAGCAAGGAGTCGTTTTGGTTCATAATTTTGGTTCTGACAGAACCACCTGCCGGAGCAGAGCTATTGTTTACTGCACGTAGGTTACCCGCGAGTAAGTTGTTTTTGAAGGAAAGCGTATCGTTGATAAACTTGTTTCCACTGCGTGCACCATCAATAAATACACCATCATTCCAACCCATAAAAATGGAGTTGTAAATGGAGTTAGAAGAGTTTCTACGAATACGTGCACCATTCTGGAAGGAGTTGGAATAAGACAATGCGGTTCCGTTGGCCAATGGACCAAGAATGGTCATGTTAGAGAAAGTAGGATTGGTATAGGGTTGTGATTCTGTACCCGATGCATCATTGTCAGATTCAAAACCATTGGTGGTTGGACCAGAACCAATATCATACAAAGATGAATCGCGCAGGGCAATACCAAATTGTACTTTACCGGTAAAACCAAAATCGGTATCAAAGTCATCATCTACGTTGCGGTATGAAACCAGGTGTTTGGCATCTACTGTTCCACCAAACCATTCAAAGGCATCGTCGTCGGCAAAAGAAACCTGAACATATTCAATTTTGGTTCCATTACCCACACCGCCAAATGTAATTCCGTTAATTTCATTGCCGGGAGTAATTACTGTTCCTGCAAATTCAACACGTACATATCGCAAGGTTCCAGAGCTGTGGCTGTTATCTGTTCCGCCATAAAGGCCATCACCGTTGGCATTGTCTAAGTCGCCTTCAATGGCATTCTGAATACCGGTTTCGTTAGCAGCAACAGCTGCGCCCGCGCACGATGAGCAATCGGTTGGTCTGTTAATAATTGCTTTTCCAAGAATTACCAATCCTCCCCAATCTCCTTTGGTACGATTGCCTGCGCTTTGGTCAGAGGTCATAACAATTGGCATGCTTGCAGTACCATTGGCTTCAATGCGTCCGTTGCGTGTAACAATCAACGTAGCTTTGGTTCCTTTTTTACCCTGAATCAACGTGCCGGGCTGAATGCTTAAGGTTGCATTGTTTTTAACAAACACATATCCATCCAGGATATAGGTGGTGTCGTTAAAAAGTGTGGTGTTCGAGGTAATGCTTCCACTTAGTGTTCTCACTTTTTGTGAGAATCCCTGGAGTGCAATCATTACAAATAAAAGAATGAGTAAAACAGGTTTTTTCATGATTGAAAATTTGATTCGAAATAACCTACTGCCTGTTTTGCCAATCTTAACTTAATGTTATGATAAGGTTAATTGAGCACCTGATTTTTCAAGGCTTTTCAAAGCATAATGACATAAAGCTAAAGTAAGGAAACCTTCTTTCAGCATCCTTGTTAAACATTCACCATTCCGCTTCAACTGTAACTCATTTTTAATCATGGATATCTTGCATGCCAACTGGTTTTATGGGGCGTGCCGCTTGCTTAGGTCAATTCCTCATTTCGTCAAAAAAACGTTTCGCAAGCGGCCGGGCTGTTTGTTCCTACTCCCCGTGGCCTAAGCCAGCTGCATGCAAGCGCCTGTCCGGGCTTCCTGCGGTCGCCGGCCCTGCGCTGCATGCAGCAAGGCATAGGCCACGGCGGGTATCCACTTCCATCCCTCACGCAACGTACTATGGGTAAATTCTTCAACCCATTAAACGTACTAAATATGTTCCGGGATAAGTCAAGTTACCAGGCAAACAAAAAGCCAGTCATGTGCTGACTGGCTTCCTGATTAACGAGTAGTTTATGAATTAAAACTTGTAGCTAACACCTGCTGAAATGGTATAACCCATTTTGTAGCGGAAAATCACATTGTCCATATTCGTTTTTTCTGCTGTTGATGTAGCAGGATTCAATAGTGCAGCCTTGTTGAAGTTATCCAATTTGCCATTCTCGTTGTTGTCTTGGTAGAATACCAAATCTTGAGCAAGCAAATCTCCAATTCCCAGTTTTGCTTCAAACTTGTTGTAGAAACGTTTTGAAATTGACAAATCAATCACAGTTCTTGGATTCTCCCACATATCTGGAGCTAAACCATTTTTCTCTCTTACAAAAGCAATGCGACGTCCAATGCGGTTAATGAACAATGCAAAGGCTAGGTTGCTTTTTTCATTGTAGTATTGGAAGCTTCCGTTTAAAATATAGGGCGATTGTCCTTGTAATGGACGATTGCCTGCAATCGATACAGCCTGATTCAATTCAACTTTAGAAAGGATATAAGCGTAGTTAAAGGTTACTGAGAATCTTTTTGCCCAATCAGTACTCATCCATTTGTCAACAAAGTCAAAGTTCTTACGCAATTCAATTTCAAAACCATAGTTGTTTGCTTTGGCATCACTTGAATAACCTTGTACCAAATCAGAGCCCGGGAATTCATATACCACTTCAATGGGGTTGGTAAACTTTTTATAGAATGCAGATGCCGAAATCATTTGTCCTTCTCCAGGATAAAATTCATAACGTACATCGTAGTTGTCAATACGGGTTCTAACCAATGCCGGATTTCCGGTTACCACGCTGTTTAGGTTAAAGTCATAAAACTGGAAAGGAGCAATTTCACGAAACTCAGGACGAGCAACTGAACGGCTTGCAGAGAAACGCAGGTTTGTTTTTTCGTTCAACTCATAGGTAAAGTTCAAAGACGGTAAAATGTCGTTGAATACAGTATCTACTTTCAAAGGCTTTGGAGGATTGCTGTTCAATTCAAATGAGTTCAATTGTTGGCGGTAGCTTTCCAAGCGAACACCATAGCTCATGCGTATGCGTGCACCAATTTTTTGATCGGCCATCAAGTAAGCCGCTGCAAGTTTTGAACTTGCCGAGTACACGTCCTGTGCGCGGAAGTCTTCTTTGAAGAAGAAATTGTTAGTGTATCTGCTTGCAGCAAACAAGGTGTCGAGAGAAGCTTCCAAGATCGCTTGGCGGCCGGGTGTGTTTTGATTCAGGATTGGGGCAAAGGCGCGTGCCTCAAAATCCCTACTTCTGACTTGATAAAGTGCTCCGGTTTTGAAACTGGTTTTTACACCTTTGATTTTTATGCGGTCTGCAGGAATAGATAAGTTGATGGCGGCAGAGCGAATGGTTTCATCCAATTTTGAGAAGAAACGTCCCATCTGAGTAATGTCGGGATTGCTACTTGATATGCGGGCTGCGTAGTTGGTGTAAACACCATCGTTTGCTCCCGGATCAATTAAGTTAGCTGTAGTTGTGAATCTTCTAAAGTCTGGAATATTGCGTTGAATAATGTTGTTGTTCAATACCCAATTGGCTTTTATTTTCAGGCTATTGATAAAGTGGTCTCCAATTAATTGTTGGGTAAGCAAACGACTCTCAGAGTAGTTGTAAAAGGTTCCACGCATCAAAGGCAATGACTCGGTTAAGTAATCATCGTTTCCTGAACGTAGAATGGTATTGTCTTCTGAGTTAACGATGTAGGAATTTTTGAAAGAGATTTTATGCTTGTTACCCAATTTCAAACCCATATTTAACATAGCTCCTGCCAATACTTCGCGTTTGGTGATGGAGTCCATGTATGAATTTTTGATTTGGTTGTCAATTTTACCCATGGGGTTATTGAAGCTGTTACGCTCCACATAACTGTTCCTGTAAGAGTTGCTATGTGAACCGGATACAATAAATCCAAACTCGTTGTTTTTACCCATTTTGTAAGAGTTTCCTCCCGATACCTGAAATGAGCTGTTTACAGGAAGTGCAGCAATACGCTCGGTTGCCCAGGAACTATTGAACTGCTTGGCCGAGTTTACAAATTGCTCGTTGCTTTGGTTATTGAATTCTCCACGAGCAGGAATGCCTGAAGGAAGTGCTCTTTTTCCATCGTCAATGCCCAACCAATCGGTGTTTCCACCTTCGTAAGAGAAGCCGGCTTTACCGGTTGTCAAGCTATGTGAGCTACCACTTAAAGATGCGCTTACAAAACGTTTTTCAGGAATATCTTTGGTATTGATGGTAATCAAACCACCTGCAAAATCACCCGGTAAATCAGGAGATGCACTTTTTGTGATTACCATATTGTCAATCATGCCCGAAGGGAAAATATCGAAGGAGAATGCTTTACGGTCGCTTTCGGTTGAAGGCAGTGGTGCACCATTGATATAGGCTACATTGTAGCGGTCGTTCAAACCGCGAATGATAGCGAATTTGTTATCCTGTATGGATGTTCCACTCACACGCTTCATCACATCAGAGGTTGTGGCATCGGGAGTACGCTTGATCATATCAGCAGATACCCCATCCGAAATGGAGATATTTCGTTTTTGCTGAATCAATAAGGCGGAAGCATTTTCTTTTTTAAGTTCACCGGTAATAACAACTTCATTCAAATCTCTTTTGCTTTCTGATAAAGAAGTGTTTACCTGCGTTACTTCGTTGGCTTTTACTTCAACACCGGAGATGGTTTTCTTTTGGTAGGAGATGAATGAAATAATCAGGTTGTATTTACCTGGTTTTACATTGTTTATGCTGAACTTGCCTTCATAATCGGTAGCGGCTCCAAAGCTGGTGCCTTCAATTACCACAGTAGCCCCTAGGATTTCTTCTCCTGTTTTTTGGTCGATTATCTTACCGGCAATTTTTCCGGTTTGTGCCTGAGCAGCAAATGCCGTCAGGAGCATAATCATGAAAAACTTAATAACGTGTTTGTTGCTGAAATTCATAGCAGTTTTGATCTGCCACAAAAGTAGAGCGGCTATTCGGGCCGGAGGTTAATGCTAGGTTAATCTTAAGTAAAGTGAATGTTAGCCCTGCGTTAAGCGAATGTTAAGCAGAAAGGCTTTCTAATGGATTCCGGCTGCTTACCAAACGACAAAAGGCCGCTGCATGCGAGCAGCGGCCTTTTCTCAAATTGTTTTTGTATTCTATGAATTTGGGTTCAGTTAACAATTAGTTAATCACACCCAATTGTTTTCCAACTTTTATAAAGGCTTCAATAGCACGGTCAAGATGTTCACGCTCATGTGCTGCACTTACCTGCACACGAATACGTGCTTGTCCTTTTGGAACTACCGGATAATAGAAACCAACCACAAAGATTCCTTCTTCCAACAATGCTGCTGCAAAATCCTGAGATAACTTGGCATCATACAACATCACAGGTACAATCGGATGTTCTCCCGGTTTAATGTCGAAACCGGCTTCGGTCATCTTACTTCTGAAATACTGTGTATTGTCCCACAGCTTATCACGCAATGCAGTGGTTTCGGTAAGCATATCCAGAACCGCAATGCTGGCTCCTACAATAGAAGGAGCAAGTGTATTTGAGAAAAGGTAAGGTCTTGAACGCTGACGAAGCATATCAATAATTTCTTTTCTTCCCGAAGTGAATCCACCCATGGCTCCACCCAAGGCTTTACCTAATGTGCCGGTGATGATATCAATTTTACCCATCACATTTCTGAATTCATGGGTTCCACGTCCGGTTTTTCCCATGAATCCACTCGAGTGGCACTCATCTATCATGATAAGCGCATTGTACTTTTCGGCTAAGGCTACAATATGGTCCAATTGTGCAATGGTTCCATCCATCGAGAATACGCTATCCGTTACAATGATGCGGTTTCTGCAATGTTGCGTTACTTTAAGCTTTTCTTCTAAATCCGCCATGTTGTTGTGCTCGTACCTATGGCGTTCTGCTTTGCAAAGGCGCACTCCATCAATAATAGAAGCATGGTTCAAGGCATCGCTAATTATGGCATCTTCTTCATTAAAAAGAGGTTCAAAAACTCCACCATTGGCATCAAAGGCAGCTGCATACAAAATAGTGTCTTCTGTACCCAGGAATTCAGCAATTTTCTTTTCAAGGGTTTTGTGAATGTCCTGAGTTCCACAAATAAAGCGTACAGAACTCATGCCATAGCCATGGCTGTCAATGCTTTGTTTAGCAGCTTCCAAAACACGTGGATGGCTCGACAACCCCAGGTAATTGTTGGCACAGAAAATAAGTACATCCTTGCCATCGCTAAGTTTTACTTCAGCACCTTGCGGAGAAGCAATAATGCGTTCTTGTTTATAAAGACCTGCTGATTCAATTTCGGCTAATTCTTTTTTGAGTTGATCCTGTAATCCTCCGTACATGGTTTTGGTTATTGGTGGAGCAAAAATAAAAAACCCCGTCAAATCGCAAAGTGACGGGGCTTAACCTATTGGTTCATTAGTTCTTAATGATTTTACGAACGAGTGGCTCTGCCTGGTCTGGAAAAACCCTTAAGGTATAGAAGCCTGCCGGCAAATGAGCGACGGAAATGGATTGTTGGTAATTGCTCAACTTGAATTGCATCAGTTGCTTTCCGCTAATGTCGAGAATTTCACAGGTAGCGCCCATCAAAATTGCCTCTGCATCAATTTGCAGGATATCATCCACCGGAATTGGATAGGCATTCATGAAATAATTTTCTTTCAAGTTCTCTGCAACCGAACTCACAATACCATTCGAACTAATGCCGAATACTTCAATTCCTCCGCGAGTATTTCCAACAAATAAGTCCAGTTGGCCATCTCCGTTCACATCTCCAATTGCCGCCGCAGATTTTCGGCCAAAACGCAGGTTGAAACCTTCATCCCCGCTGGTTTCGTAATAGGCTTTGGTGATTTCCGGACATTTTCTGCCCGGGTTCAAATCAAAGTTGGTAAAGAATTTCAAGCTTCCATCGTCTCCTCCCAGGAAAAGTTCATAGGTTCCGTCTTTGTCAATGTCAACAACTGTTGGGTTTGAGTAACCATCAAAATAAAAAACAAAAGTTCCGCTTACCGATTTTTCGGCTGAGCTTACTTTGCCAATGGAGTCAATATCGGGACTTGAATTAAAATTGGGCTCGGTTAAACTGCCTTTGTTTTCAAAATAAACCAAGCTGCCGTTTTTACGTCCGGCAACAATATCCAGCTTGCCATCTTTGTTCATATCCACCAATTGTGGAGTGATAAAGGTTCCTCCATACATCGAAAAATAATCGGAGCTTTTCTTGGTGAATGAAGTGATTCCACTTGAGCCGGTATTCTCATAGAAATGCAATTTTCCATTTCCATCACCTATCAGTAAATCAGCTTTTCCATCACCGGTAAGGTCGCCAAAGCTGGGGTGAATTGAAAAGATAGGATTGGAGCTGTTCAGGTTGATTCCAAGAAAATTGGTATCCGCCAAAACATAGTTCGCCTTTCCTGAAACCAGGTCGTTTCGATACAGTACAAGCCTATCGTTGTTGTTTTGGGTTTGGGTGAATTCACCCTGGGTGGCAATTACCAAATCCAAGTCTGAATCGTTGTCAACATCTACCAAGATAGGTTTTGCACCTCCACCTAAATCAAGTTGCTCTCCAACAAACAAGCTATTGTTTTGGTAGGTGAATTGGGGAACTTGTGTTGTGCCTGTATTGCGGTAGTAGTTTACCATGTTCTTGTTTTTTGCTGCAACATCCGCATTAGGTGCAACTATCAAATCCTTCTTTCCATCGCCATCTATATCTACGAAATAAGATGCCGGGAAAATATCTTCTCCCGCTCTGTTTTGTGAAGTTGGGAAGTTTAAATTTTCTTCACTGATAGAATCTCTTCCCAGCGAATTTTGGGTTTTGCCGTTTCTCAAAAAAATAATGTCTTTGAAACCAACGTCTCCGTAGAGAATATCTTTATCTCCGTCGTTGTCCGAATCAAACAAGGCGATGGTGCTTCCATTGTGCTTTTTGGTTTTGTAGTTTTTGTAGCAATTGGAATTGTCCTGAAGCTGGAAACCATGCGTATTTACTTTGTAATAGGTATATCCCCAACAATCATCACGAAAAACAAAAAGAAGTGAGTCTTTTTTGAAGCCGGATTCGACGCTCACATTCTGCGCATAGGAAAAGGTGTTTTTTCCATAGCCCATGTAAACAATATCCAAATCTCCATCATTGTCCATGTCTTCAAATGCAGGAATATCCAGGTTTTGAATGGCTATATTGTTCGGAGGAAGGGTTGCACTGCCTGTATCAAAAACCTGATTTCTCCATTGGTAAAACTTGAGTTTTCCATCGCTACCGGAAACGTTTCTTAATACTCTTACACCTTGCGACCAAATGGATTTATCGGGTTCTGGAGTGGCATTGTAATCCACCTCGGTAAAAATATCTTCTTTGCCATCACCATCGTAATCGCGCAATAAAGCCCAGTAAATTAGGTTCGGAAATTGCGCAGCATAGTGAGGAGCAAATGTGAAGGTGTTGTCTGTGTTTCTAAGAAAGCAGCTCACCTTTGCACCCGCGCGATCGAAAATGAAAATGTCTTTTTTATTGTCGCCGTTCAAGTCAATTTCTGAGATCTGTGGCGCGTTCAGTCCTCCAGCAAAACTGTATTTTAGGGTGTCTTGGTTCCCCTCTTTTTTTACAACGGCAGGGAAACTTCTTTGAAATCGAACAGTTTGGGCAGTAAGGTCGGGTAGAAAAGCAATGCATGCAAGGAGTAAAATAAGCGGTCTCATACTCAAAAATTTATGTAAAAATAGCGAATTTGCCTGCTGATAATTGTGTTAAATGTTACCTAATGATTGATATCAATAGTCTTTATTCCAAATTCCTAAATTCGGGTTCTGTAAGTACGGATACCCGGAAGATCACACCTGGTTGTATGTTCTTTGCCCTTAAAGGACCAAGTTTTAATGGAAATGCCTTCGCTTCAAAAGCACTTGAGCTAGGTGCTACTTATGTGGTTATTGATGAAGGTGAGGCTTTGGATGAGCGTTACCTGAAAGTGGATGATGTATTATCAACATTACAACAACTCGCTTCCCACCACCGCCAGCAATTAGGGATTCCAGTAATCGCAATTGTTGGTTCAAATGGAAAAACCACAACCAAAGAGCTAATCAAATCAGTGTTGTCAACCCGTTTCAAGGTATTGGCTACTCCGGGAAATTTCAATAACCATATTGGGCTTCCGCTAACCTTGTTAATGCTTGATGAAAGCCACAACATAGCTGTAATTGAAATGGGTGCTAACCACGAAGGTGAAAATGCCCTGCTTTGTGAAATTGCATTACCCGACTACGGCATTGTTACCAATAATGGTAAAGATCATTTGGAGGGATTTGGTTCTATTGAAGGTGTGATTCGCTCAAACAGTGAATTGTATTCTTATTTGGCCAAACACAAAGGAACCGCTTTTGTGAATGCCTATGATGATACCTTAATGCATGAATCTGCACAAGTTGATAAGCGTATTACCTATTCCGGGATTTCACCAGGTAGAATTCCTATCAATGCTGATTTTAGCTTACTTGCAGAGATTCTCCAACCCACAATTCGCTTTAGCATGAATGGAGAAACTACGGAGAGTATTTTAAGTGGGGACTATAATTTTGATAATATCACTGCGTCTATTTGTATTGGTCATCATTTTGGGTTGAACAGTACGGAATTATCTAAGGGGGTTTCCTCTTATCAACCTGCTAATCTGCGTTCGCAATGGATACAAAAGAAACAGAATACCATTTTTCTTGATGCTTACAATGCAAACCCCAGCAGCATGGAGTTGAGTATTCGTAATTTTATGGGCATGCCGCAATCCAATAAGCTGTTAATTCTTGGTGATATGTTTGAAATGGGTGCTTACGAGGCCCAAGAACATCAAGCATTGGCCGATTGGTGCTTGCAATTCAAGCAGGCAGAATTTTGGTTGGTTGGCAAGGCTTTCTCTGCCACGCAATCTGATTTCCGAAAGTTTGCCAGTACAGAAGAGGTTGCGAATGAACTTCAAAACTATCCTTTAACAAATAGGCTTGTGTTCTTGAAAGGCTCTCGGGGAATGAAACTGGAAAGCCTTTTAGATTGGATTGAGTAAAAGTCTCATTAAGTTTAGCGCATAAAAAAAGCTGCCTTTGAAGCAGCTTTTTTTATAGATATCAATCGAATTATTTTCCTTTTTTGGTCATCTCTCCAACGCGGTCCATTACACAACGGAAACCAACAGTTGCTGTAGATTGTTCCTGATCCAAATACCTACGAGTTCCAGGACTCAACCAGTATGCGCGATCTGCCCACGAACCTCCTTTGTAAACACGAGCGGCATTGTCAATCAATGTACTTGCACCGTAATCGTATTTCTGCTCAATATCGGTATAGGTAAGTTCGTCTTTGAATCCAATATTGTCGGCTCTTTGGTAGTTGCGACGTTTGATGTTTTCTTCTTCAGTTACATCCACGTAAATCAAACGACCCAAGCTGTCTTTTTCAGAGATGTATCCATCTGCATCAGTTTTGTATTTCTTATACACGTTACCGCGATAAGGGTTAAAGCTGGTATTGTCTTCCAAAGAAAGTGGACGATAAACATCATTTGTCCATTCGCTCACGTTACCCGACATGTGGAACAAACCGAAATCGTTAGGAAGGAATTTTTTGTCTTTTACTTTGTGGGTGTAAAGAGCTCCGTCGTTCAGGTTACCTGCAATACCGGCTCCGTCACCACGTCCACGGGTATAGTTGGCATACATACGTCCACGTGATTTTTCAGTATCACTGCGACGAAGTGTTAAGCCATTCCAAGGATAGATACGTTTAGCATCAATGTTTTCATTGAATGAAGCTGAGCGGTAGGCACCTGCTGCATATTCCCATTCTGCTTCAGTTGGCAGGCGGTAGCTTGGTAATAAGATACCATCTTCCATGCGCACACCACGGGTTTTTCCACCTGGAGCATAATCACGAAGTTCTTTCTTAACAGAAGGCGTGTACAAACCAAGCAAATAAGCTTCAGTATTGAAGTTTTGATCACCTGTTTGTTTTTGAATATCAAGGTTGATTAGACCTTCACGAACCATGATCATTTCATTAACACGGTCGGTACGCCATTTGCAATACTCAGCCGCCTGAACCCAGTTAACACCTACAACTGGATAATCCCTATAGGCAGGGTGACGCAAATAGTACAATACATAAGGCTCGTTGTAAGAAAGCTTATCTCTCCATACCAAAGTATCTGGAAGGGCCTTGGTATAAACTACAGGATTATCAGCATACTGACGCATCAGCCAATGCAAATATTCCAAGTAATGGAAATTGGTTACTTCAGTTTCGTCCATGTAGAAACTGCTCACCGAAATACGACGCTTGTATGAATTGTGGTCGAATGTCAAATCTTGCTCGGCAAGACCCATGGTAAATGTACCACCTTCAATAAACACCAAACCTGGTCCAGTTTCCTGGTCCTTGAATTTGTGTTTTTCAAAGCCACCCCATTTGGCATCGTTGTATTTCCAACCGGTGGTGCTTGATTTTCCTGCACGATTGCAGGAAGTTCCCCAGATTGCAAGGGCTCCTGCCAGTGAGAATAACAGCGCTTTTGAACGTATTTTCATTTCAGATGCTATTGTTTACTTCTATTATTGTTTCATTCTGAACGAACTTATCAACAGTGTCCAGAGATGGAATTTTCAAATATAACGGAATTTCACTAAAAAAAGTCTATTCAAAGATTTTATAAGTCTGGGCATCTCAATGTCTTGCTCGAACGACGACGACCTTTGTAGTCTGGCTTGATTTCCAGTACAATAGATAGCTCATGAGATCCAACTGCCGCAGTAGCTGCCTTTGAAATTACAGCATCGTAACTGTATCCAAGTTTAAAATTCGGGAAACGCATGCCCACCATAAAGATAGCAGCATCTGCATTTCGCGAGGTTTGACGGAACCAAGCGCCCAAAGTGAGAGCTTTTTGTTTAACGTAGAAACCAACGTTCATCTGATAGAAATTCCTTTGCTGCATGAACAGGATATTCGGAGAAAGAATAATCCGGTCTTCTTCGTAGCGCGTTTGGTTTAGATAAATATTGAATCCACCGTGAACGGTGTAGCGTCTGGGAAGACGAAGGGAAGAGGAGTCTGCATTTTGATAGAAGAACGACTGATTTGGCTCCAATAAATTATGCATTGCAATACCTGCAAACATGCGGTTGCTGAAAATTAAGGTTCCGAATCCAAAATTGGCAAACGACCTGTTTTCAACCGGAATTACCTCTGCAGTAGGCAAAACGGCTCCCCTTACAGGATCTATCATGTCTTCAAAAATGAACTTGGATGCATCAAAACGCTTTTGAACCAAGCCTCCTTGAAGGGCTGCGTTAAATCCCCAGTCGCGATTTAAGCGCGCGTTGAATGAGTAGATTCCCGACACCGAACTGGTAGTTAAAAAGCCATCTCCTGCTACGTCTTGCATGGCAACAACTCCAAATCCTGAATTCAGTGACGGTACGTATGCATCAAGTCCTGCAACTGCTGTTCGGTAATTGTTGCTTAAGCCGGTGTATTGTGACCTGCCTGAAACGGCAAGTCTAATATTTCGGGAAGCACCCGCCATCGCTGGGTTGGTGTACAAGGATGCTGCGTAGTATTGACTTAGTTGGGGGTCTTGTGCGAGTAAACTCGACGCAGAACCAATCAACAAAAACAGAAAGGTGTAAATTTTTTTCATTGCCCTGATTTCCCGTTCGATAAGATTCATCTTAAAAACAGGAGTTTGCAAGTTAGAAAAATCTTTTTGAAAACACTATCGAAAAAAAAGCCTTAAAAATCAGGACATCTCATGGCGCGAACTGTTTTCTTGCGCACCTTTTTATTGAGTTCAAAGGCAAATGAAACTTCATGCGAATTTGCAGCTCCCGGACGAGCTTCACTTAAAGTGGCGTCGTATGAATACCCTATGCGCACTTTTGGAGTACGAATTCCAAGTAAAATGATGGCGGCATCAGAATTTTGCATATTTGCGCGGTAGTATAAACCTGCCAGGAATGAACCCCTGCTTGCATAAAGACCCAAATTAAGTTGTTGAAACTGCCTTTGAGATTTTACCACCACGTTCGGGTATAGGTTTGATTGGTACTTGGGATTTCTACTTTCAACCAATGGAATTACCAAACCCACATTTCCTGTAAACCGTCTTGGAATGATATTTGGGCGCTCCACATCTGCCGTGGCAAAAAAGTCTTGAGTAGGTTCGAAGATATTGTGAGCTGCAAGTCCAAAATAAAAATTCTTGCTGTATCCTGTAATACCAGCAGCAAAATTTGTAAGGTATATGGATGGGTTAAGATTTCCGCCTTGCAAGTAAACACCTTCGCTCGGTGGATTAACAAAACCCGTAGCTAGAACAATTTGGTCGTACCAAGTGAGTTTGGAGAAATCAACCGATTTTTGAGTAATACCTGCCTGAACCGCAGCGCGCATCGTAAACTTACGCGTGATTGGAATCTGGTAGGAATACATCAAGTTCAAACTAACTGTTCTTAATGTGCCAATTCCTTGCTCATCAAACATGGCTTGAACTCCAAAACCACCATTGATGGCATCAAAATGTTCATCATAACTAATTGTTCCTGTTCGGAATGAACCGGGAATTCCTGGCCATTGTTGGCGGACATTGGTCACAATTCTGCCTACAGTTTGAGTTCCGGCGAATGCAGGATTAATATAAATCGGGTTAGCGTAGAACTGCGAAAACTGAGGATCCTGAGCAAAAACTGAACTTCCGTGTACGGCCAAAAACAACAGGCTTACCTGAAGCGTTTTTTTCAGAAATGAATTCAATTTGGCCATCTTTTTATGAAAGACTCAATTTTTTAAGGTTTGCAATTATAAGGTTTCCGCTAACAATGTTTCAAACCACAGCACAATTTGTTTTAATTTGTTTGCGTTTTAACCCCATTAACGAATTTTCAATAATAAGAATTTTGAATTTTAGTATGCAAAATTTTAAAGGGCATTCCCTCAAAAAGAACTTAATACTTACAATTTTATGTTGGGTACTGGGTTCTGTTACACCTGTTAGTGCCGCAGAATTGCAGGTTTCGGGAAAGATTTCCTGGCATTCAGAGGGTACAGATGTTTTGCCAATTATTAAATCAGTAAGTCCCTTAGACCACCTCCACGGCCCAGATTGGGTGGCTATGTGGGTAGAAATTGGTAGCGACGAGCTCATGAGTGTAGATTGGTTAAGGAAAGACACTAAACGTCAGCCTGTTGGAAATCGTGCCCTCCTAAGTTCCCTTCCTTCAGAATTGACCCTGAAATTTTCGGTTCATACTGAGCGTAAGAAAAATAAAGTATTTATTAAGATTCAAGCCTTGGCACAAAATGCTGCTGGCGCGGAACTCTTGGAAAGCTTTGACCTGAAAATTGTAACGAAAGCGAAATCATCAGGCAATCTTCGTAAAAAAAGCTTTGCGTCAAATTCGGTGCTTGCCTCAGGTGATTGGTATAAAATAGCCACCACACAAAATGGAATTCATCGGATTGATTACAATTTTCTCAAAAACTTGGGCATCAATCCAGATCAAATCAATCCACAACACCTTAAATTATATGGCAATGGTGCCGGAATGGTTCCTGCTCCGGTTTCAGATTTCAGATACGATGACTTACATGAAATTCCTGTTTTTGTGCAAGGCGAGCAGGATGGGAGGTTCAATACCAGCGATTTTTTACTTTTCTATGGACAGTCGCAAACCGACCGTTGGACCTTTAATGCGCAAAGCGGAACCTATTCACACCAGTACAATTTCTTTAGTGATACCACATATTATTTTCTCCATGTAGGCTCTGCACCGGGAAAACGAATTTCTACTGTTTCGGAATCCTTAACTGAGAACCGAAGTACAACCAGTGGCGACTTTACTTATTTGTACGAAAATGAGCGTGTTAATTTGACAAAGTCAGGAAAGGTTTGGCTGGGAGAAGAATTTGATAGGGTACTTACCCAAAGCTTTAGTTTGAGTATTCAGGAATTGCAAACTGCTGAGCCATTGCGACTTGTTTCCTCAGTTACTTCGAGGTCTATAGTTCCCAGTACTTTTAATGTGATTGTGAATGGAACTCCCGTTCTAAGTCACAGTATGATAGGCATTGTAGGCGGTTACGATAAACCTTTCACTTCAGGATTGAACTACAATGCTGCAAGTTTTACAACAAATGCTTCAAACCTTCAGGTAACTTACACGTACAACAAACCAGCAAGTGGCAGCATAGGCTGGCTTGATTTTTTTGAGTTAAGTGCACGCGTTAATCTCAGGAATATTTCCGGGAATTTTTTGGTAAGGGATAAGAACTCAGTTGGTGCGGGTAATGTTACTAGGTATTCAATCAACAGTTCCAGAGCTTTGCGTATTTGGGATGTGAGTAATCCGGTTGAGCCATTTGAAATTAGTGGCTCTTTAACGGGTAATACCTTTTCGTTTTTGGCCAAATCAGATAGCTTGAGAACTTTTTCTGCTTTTGATGGAAGCAATTTCCTTCAGCCTAAAAGTGTTGGAAAAATTCAGAACCAAAATCTACATGGCTTGCCACTTGCAGAAGGAATCATCATTTCATATCCTGATTTTCTTGTGGCCGCAGAAAAGTTGGCAAAATTTCACAGGGAGAGATCCGGACAAACCATTCATGTGGTGAATGTTACAGATATTTACAATGAGTTCGGCTCCGGCTCCCAGGATATTTCTGCTATTCGTGATTTTCTGAGAATGTTTTACGAACGTTCTTCTTCAGGAGGAAAACAATTGAAACAAGTTTTATTAATGGGCAGGGCTTCTTACGATTACAAATACCGCATCAAATCAAACTCCAATTTTATTCCCGTTTTTGAAAGTTTTGAATCTTTTGATCCAACGGAATCCTATTGCAGTGATGATTTTATTGGCTTTTTGGATGAGGGAGAAGGACGCTGGGATATGGGTTCAGATGCCGGGGAATTGATGGATATTGGACTTGGGCGCCTACCGGTTTCAAGTTCTTCAGAAGCCGATGCCTTGGTTGAAAAATTGATTTCTTACACCCAGTCAAGTGCCTTCGGTGATTGGAGAAATCGGATGGTGTTTATGGCCGACGATGAGGACTTCAATATCCACCAAAACCAATCTAACAATTTGGCAAATACGGTCGGCACCCGATTCCCGGAATACAATATTCAAAAAATATTTTTGGATGCCTACCAGCGGGAATCAACCTCTGGAGGGGCACGCTATCCCGAAGCAAATAAGGCCTTAAATAACGCAATTGAAAAAGGATGTTTGATTTATAACTACACCGGACATGGCGGAGAGGTTGGTCTAACAGCTGAACGGGTATTAGGAATTGAGGATATTAATTCCTGGACTAATAAGGACAAACTGGCTTTATTTATTACCGCAACCTGTGAGTTTAGTAGGTTTGATGACCCGGGTAGGGTTTCAGCTGGAGAGCAGGTTTTGTTAAGTACCAAAGGAGGAGGAATAGGCTTGTTTACAACTGTTCGTCTCGTGTATTCCGGTCAGAATGAAATTTTGAACGATATGTTTTTCCGCAATGCAGGTTTTGATTCTGCTTCACAGGTAAATCCGCCATCTCTGGGAACGGTATCCATGAAAACTAAGAATGCCTACCTAAATAAGAATACCCGAAACTTTACTTTTTTAGGAGACCCATTTTTAAGCCTTGCTTACCCCAGAAATCGCATTATTCCTGTAAGTGTAAATGGAAAACCTTTTGAAAGTTTTTCTGATACCTTGAAAGCCCTTGAGAAAGTTACCATAACAGGAAAAGTTACTGATAGATTGGGCAATGTGTTAACTGATTTTAATGGTGAGGTTTTTCCTGTTTTGTTTGATAAAGCAGAAACTTATAAAACTTTGGTCAACAATCCTGCCCAGAGTTACATGATGGAGTTTGCCATGCAAAACAATGTATTGTACCGTGGAAGGGCCACCGTAAGCAATGGCAATTTTAGCTTTAGTTTCATCATTCCCAAAGACATCAGTTACCAGTATGGATTAGGCAAATTTTCCGCTTACGCCTTCAGTTCCAGCACAGATGCAACAGGCTTCAACAAAAGCCTGATTGTAGGTGGAACCGGAGATTCGGTAGGATTAGATAAAAATGGTCCGGTATTGAACTTGTTTATGAATGATGAGAAATTTGTAAATGGAGGAATAACTGATGAGAATCCAACATTTATCGGCAAATTGTTTGATGACAATGGAATAAATACAACTGGAAGAGGAATTGGTCGGGATTTAACGCTGGTGTTAAATAATGAAGCAGCAAAGAGTATTGTATTGAACGATTATTACCAGGCTACTCTCAATTCCTACCAAAGTGGTGAAGTGCGTTATCAGTTCAGGGGTTTAAGTCCGGGCAAGCACAGCCTAAAATTCAGAGCATTTGATGCATTCAATAATCCGGCAGAAGCAAGTCTGGATTTTGAGGTAAGACCACAATCTAAGCCCGAGTTGCAGCATGTATTAAATTACCCCAATCCATTTACCAGGAATACCGTTTTTCATTTCGACCACAACCAGGCAGGCCAAATGATTTCAGTACTAATTCAAGTATTTACCGTTACTGGTCAGTTGGTTAAGACCTTGAATTGGGAAGGAGTTGCAACTGGAAATCATTTTCAGGAATTGAGTTGGAATGGGAATGATGACTATGGAGATCGCATAGGCACAGGAGTTTATGTGTACAAGGTTCGTCTGAAATCAACTGCTGATAAGCCGGCAGAGCAATTTCAGAAACTGGTCATTTTCAATTAAAGGGTTTTGTTGTGATTCTTGCATAAGTTAAGTTGAACCTTATTTTTGTTGAGGAGAGATATGTATAAAGTGAATAAATCGATTCTGGCCTTGAGCCTTGTCACCGTTTTTTCGGGAGTGATTACTCCGCTTGCCGCCCAGGTTACAGTTGGAGGTTCGAAGACAGGATTGGATGGCCGTCAAAATACCATCACAACAGCGGTACCTTTTTTGATGATTACACCGGATTCTCGTGCCGGTGGAATGGGTGATGTTGGTGCCGCAACCCCCAATGATCCGAATGCCTTACATTGGAATATGGCCAAATTTCCCTTCAACGATAGGCCCGGTGCAGTTACTTTAAATTATACGCCTTGGTTGAAACAATTGGTGCCGGATATTAATTTGGGATATTTATCGGTTTACGGAAAAATCAATGAGCAATCTGTTGTTGCAGGCTCCTTGAGGTATTTTTCGCTGGGTCAAATCAATTTTACCGACCAGTTTGGAAACAGTACCGGAAACTACACCCCAAATGAACTCGCATTGGATTTGGGTTATGCCTCTAAATTATCCAAAAACTTCTCTTTAGGTATTGCATTCCGGTATATCCGCTCCGATCTAGCCGGAGGGTTTAATCAAAGTCAAACCCCAGTGGGTGCAGGTAATTCATTCGCAGGTGATATCACTGCTTACTATCAAAATAAAACCAAGGTGAAGTATGAAGATAAATCGTATCGCCTGAACTATGGCTTCGGTGCTGCGATTACAAATATCGGAGCAAAGATTTCATACACCAGTCAGCAGTATGAAAACTTCATTCCAATCAACCTTCGCTTGGGAACTTACGGACAAATTGAAATCGACCAATACAATACCATTGCTCTCGCTGCGGATATCACAAAGCTTTTAGTGCCTACCAATCCGGTTTATCAAACCGATTCTGCAGGACGTGTTGTGCTTTCGGGTGGTCAGCCTGTTATCCTTGAGGGGATGGATCCCAATGTTCCAGTTATTCAAGGCATGCTTCAATCCTTCTATGATGCGCCGGGTGGATTCAAAGAAGAACTTCGGGAAATCAATTATTCCATGGGTATGGAATACTGGTACGACAAGCAGTTTGCAATCCGTGCCGGATACTTTCATGAAAGTCCAACCAAAGGAAACAGAAATTACCTCACCTTTGGAACCGGATTCAAATTCAGCGTTTTCGGTCTGGATTTAAGTTACTTGGTTGCTCTGAAACAAAATCACCCATTAAACAATACTCTTCGTTTTTCTTTCCTGTTTGATTTTGATGCATTTGCAAGTCAAAAAGAGGAAAAGAAGAAAGAAGATTTTATTGCTGAATAATGTATAGAATTGGCTTTGGATTTGATGTCCATCAACTGGTTGAAGGACGGCCTTTTATTTTAGGTGGTGTTCGCATTGATGCACAGAAGGGTATTTTAGGGCATAGCGATGCAGATGTTTTGTTACATGCTGTTTCGGATGCAATTCTTGGGGCATTGGCTTTGGGTGATATCGGGCAACATTTTCCAAATACAGATAAGTCGATTGAAGGCATTGATAGCAAGAAAATTCTCGCGCGATGCATGGAACTTATCCAGGAAAAAGGATACGAAGTAAACAACCTGGATTGCTGTGTAGTTTGCGAGAAGCCCAAAATCATGCCACATGCACTTGCCATGCGTGAAACCATTTCAAGTCTGTGTGCAACGGAGCTCGACAATGTTTCTGTAAAGGCAACAACCAACGAGAAACTAGGCTTTATTGGCCGTGAAGAAGGTATTGTCGCTTATGCCACAGTTATGTTGCGCAAAAGAGGATAATTTATCGCCCAACTCTTTTAGAAAGCCATTAACTTGAGCCTCTTATGAAGCTCAGGGAACATTATGAAAAACAGTTCAGGGAGATTTTAAATAGCCTGAATGCCAGTCAAAAAAAGGCTGTTGATACCATTGAAGGACCGGTTTTGGTAATTGCTGGGCCCGGTACTGGAAAGACCCAGATTCTTGCGGCTCGTATCGCGAATATTCTGGTTCAAACCGATTGTCTTCCTGAGAATATTTTGTGCCTTACCTATACGGATGCAGGTACCATTGCCATGCGCAAAAGGTTAGTTTCATTCATGGGCCCAGATGCATACAGAATAGGCATTCATACCTTCCATTCGTTTTGCAATATGGTTATTCAGGAGAACTTGGATGTTTTTGGATTCAGAAACCTGGAGCCGATTGATGAATTGGAGCAAATAACTGTTCTGCATGGAATTATTGATGATTTACCCAAGAATCATCCCCTCAAGCGCTACACCGGTGAAGAGTACTTTGAGGCAGGACGCATGAAAGCTCTATTTGAAACCATGAAGCGGGAAGATTGGACTGCTGAGTATTTGATTGAAAAAGTGGAGGCCTACGAGAAAGATTTGCCCAACCGCGATGAGTATGAGTACAAACGCGCCGGAACGCGTAAGGACGGCACCAAGTATAAGAAGGGAGATTTGAATGAGGATAAGCTGAATGCGGAACTCGGGAAGATGGAATTACTTAAAGCCGCAGCCTTGTTGCTCAAAGAATATGATTCGCGATTGGCGGAGTTGAAACGCTATGATTTTTCAGATATGATTCTCTGGGTTATTCATGCATTCAAAACCAATCCCGGATTGCTTGCTACTTATCAGGAAAAGTACTTGTACATGTTAGTGGATGAGTTTCAAGATACCAGTGGTTCACAAAACGACCTATTGCAATTGCTGATTTCCTATTGGGATGAACCCAATATTTTTGCAGTGGGAGATGATGACCAGAGTATTTACAGGTTCCAGGGTGCTAGTGTGGAGAATGTACAGGCCTTTGAAAAGCAATTCAAGGGCAAGATGGAAATGATAAGTCTGGATGAAAATTACCGGAGCACACAATTGATTCTCGATGCATCGGCCTCTCTTATTAGCCGAAATGAGCAGCGGGTTTTACCCGATAAGCAATTTCTTGCTAAAGGTCCCAATGCAGCTTTGCAAAACCCACGGCCAACTATTTATGCCTGCATCAATCCAGTGCATGAAGCCGCTTTTGTGGGTGGAAAAATTCTCGAACTTCAACAAGCCGGAACTCCTTTGAGTGAAATTGCGGTTTTGTACCGCAACCACAGTCAGGCTGATATGCTTATTCAATTTCTAAAGCATAAAGGGGTTGGCATAAATACACGGAAACGTGAAAATGTATTGCTTCAACCCGTAATTCGGAAAATTATTGGGTTGATGCGCTACCTGAGTGCAGAAACAAAGAAGCCGCATAGTGGCGAGCATTTCCTGTTTGAAATTTTGCATTACGATGAATTCCGAATTCCTCTTTCAGAGTTGGCAGAGCTTGCCGTGAAAGTAGCCAAAGAGAATTTTGAGGAGCGAAGAACCTCTTGGAGAGATGAGATTGCAAAGCTTGCCCAACGTAGAGCTGAAAGTCTTTTTGAACCTGTTAAAGATGTGAAAGCCTGGAAGCATTTTAGTAAATTAATTCAGGAGTTGATTGAAGCTGTTCATAATGTTACTGTTCAGGAATTGATTCAGGATATTATTAACCGCTGCGGATTTTTAACTGAAGCCTTGGGCAAATCAGACCAAAGCTGGCAAATGGAATTAATCAATACTTTTTTTGGTTTTGTAAAAGCTTCATGTGCACGCAAGCCTTCACATACTCTGCATTCCTTAACAGCAATGCTTGATTTGATGATTGAGCAAGAAATTTCGTTGCCTGCTGAACGGGTCTATTACAGTGAAAACGGTGTGAATTTAATTACAGCGCATTCTTCTAAAGGATTGGAGTTTGATGTAGTTTTTATCCTTGGTGCCAACAGTAGCAGATGGGATTCGCAACGCAATTCAGGTAAATATAAAATGCCTGATAACTTGGTAACTTCTACTGAAAACGATTTTGAGGAAGCACGACGTTTGTTTTATGTAGCCATAACACGGGCTCGTAAGCAATTATTGGTTTGCTGGCAACAACAGGATTTAAAAGGCAAGGAACTTGAAGCTAGCTTATTTGTTGAAGAACTGAAAGAAAGTGGAAAAGTAAAAGAGGAGCTTATTCGGCTAGACGAAGCAGCATTAGGTGACTTTTTGGAAGAAGTGTACCGCGAGGAAAAGGAGGCATTGCCTGCCAACCTTCTTGATACTCCATATATTGAAAGTTTGCTTGAAAAGTATACACTTAGTGTTACCCACCTCAACGCTTATTTGCATTGTCCTTTATCGTTCTATTTTAATAACTTCATTAAGGTTCCTGCTGCCAAAAGCGGACCATTAACTTTTGGTTCTGCTGTGCATTATGCACTTGAGATGTTGTTCAAAAAAATGAATGAAAATCCGGAAAGGCAGTTCCATGATTCTACTCAATTGCTGCGCGATTTTGCCTGGTTTATGCGCAAGCATCAAGACAGTTTTATGCCTGAAGCTTTTAAACGCAAAATGGAATATGGCGAAAAAATTCTTTCTGATTTTTATACCAAGTACATCAGTTTCTGGAACAAAGTTACCAGCATTGAGCGCAGTTATCGCAATGTTGTAGTTGGCGGTGTTCCCATGAATGGGAAACTGGATAAGCTTGAATTTGATGGTAAAAAGGTTAATGTAGTGGATTACAAAACGGGGAACTACAAAAAGGCATTAAAGAAATTTGGTCGCCCCGATGAAGCCAAAGTAGAAGAAGCCATTGCCAAAGGAAAGGAACCGGCATTTGAAGATTTGTATGGTGGAGATTATTGGCGACAGGCTGTTTTCTACAAATTGCTCATGGACAATGATCCAACCAAAGATTGGGAGATGGAGAGTGCGGAATTTGATTTTGTAGAGCCCGATCAACAAGATGGGCATTTTCACAAAGAGAAAGTGACTATACTTCCCGGTGATTTGGAGATTGTGAAAAGGCAGGTAATTGAAGTGTACAAGAAGATTAAAGCCAGAGAGTTTACCCAGGGTTGTGGCAAAGAGGATTGTGAATGGTGCAATTTCACAAGCGATTGGATTAAGGGAAAAGACCTGTTAATGAGCCCAAAAGGAAAACCTGAGGAGGAGAGCGATAATGAACAGGATTGACCCCAAGTTGATTGCATTTCGTGTAGGTTCCAGCGCATTGCTTTTATATGTTGGTTTGATGGCCGGAGCTTTGATTTCGCTTCGCTTGAATTTTCCATTGCCTGTTTGGAGTTTTACTGGCCTTGTGATTTTTGGCCTAGCTTCTTGGTTGTTTTTTCGTAAAGAATCCTGCACAAGTGTTGAATCAGTTGGCTATGCCATTCTGCCTCCATTGCTTGCCCTCTCATGTTTATGGATAGGAACCTGGAGCCAGGAACTTTTTTTTGATGCCATTTGGTACCACCACGATGGGGTTTACCAATTTGTATCCGGATGGAATCCCTATTCCGGTTCGGTGGAAGAATCAAAGACAGCTTACTGTGCAGATTATATCAACCATTTTCCAAAAGGGCATTGGGCCATAGGTGCACTTGCGTATCAACTTTTTACAAGTATTGAAGCTGGTAAAGGCTTTAATCTCTTTCTGATTTTGAGTGTGTTCCTGAGTGCACCTTTTTTATTGAAAAAGGGTTTCAACCTGAATGATTTTTGGGCCTGGGTAGGGGCTTTGATTTTAGCCTTAAATCCGGTGGCAACGCAAAACCTGTTTTCCTTTTATGCAGATGGACCCGTTGCCTCGCTAAGCTCCTTAGCCCTTTTGCATTTGTTCGCTTATTTCAAGGATAGGTCAGCGTCTTTTCTGTTTTTGATTCTTGCGGCTTGTTTTGGATTATTGAACCTAAAATTTAGTGCGGCTTTGGTTGGACTTCTTATTGGCCTTTTGGCATTTGCAGCCGGTTTTAAAGGCATTGAAAAGGAGCAAATCAAAAAACGTGCACTTGGCCTTCTTCTTTTTGCAGGCTTGGCTTTAATCCTTGCCGATTGGCATCCTTATATTACCAATTGGCAGGAGAAGGGCCATCCTTTGTATCCGGTAAGCAAACCTGATTTTTTCAAGGAGGACAATTACCCGGGCAATTTTGTTGGTAAGAATCGTGTTTTCAAATTTGCGTTTTCATTGTGGGCTGAGTCGGGTTGGATAAGGCATCCGGCCAATGCACAATTGAAATCCATTTTTGAATTTTCAGGTTTGGGAGTTTACGGAGATGGCTTGCCTGATTTATCGGGAATGGGCCCATTGTTTGCCGAAGCATTTACCTTGTCGCAGCTCCTTTTTATTTTCTGGCTGTTTTTGGGTGGCATTGATAGGAGACAAAAACTCAATCAGGCATTGGGTTTTGGTGTGCTTTGGATTTTTGTTTTGCTCATTCCCGAAGCTTGGATTTTTAGATATGTTCCCTGGCTTTGGTTGCTGGCGTTCTATCCAATTGCACTTGTTCTAAATGTTAAGGGCTGGAAATGGCCTGCCTATCTATTGGTATTACTTTTGGCATTTAATACCTATCGTATTTTGCCGGTGATTTTTAATAGTCAATATGCAAAAGCTTCAGAGCTAAAAAGGCAAATTGAGATGCTGAAGGGACATGAGGATTCGTATTCAATTGATGCCGGATGGTCGTACACCTTCAAAAACAGGTTAGGAGCCATGGGCATTGATACCTCCAAATTGATTTGGATAGCACCTGAGGATACGCCTTATGTTGAATTAAAGGGTTCCTTAGGTGGAAAATTCAAGGTAAAACATCAATAGAAAGAACCCTAATTTTTTATACGTTTGAAGACAAACTTAATCATGGGTACGGAAAAAATTCTCATTATAGGTTCGAATGGCCAGATTGGCCTTGAACTTGCAGCAAGCCTGCGCCAACATGTTGGATATGACAATGTGATTTGCAGCGATCTCAGGAAATTGGATTTTCAAGAGGGGCCGTTTGAGTTGTTGGATGTTTTGGATAAAAACCGTTTTCTGGAGATTATCAAGAAGCACCAAATCACACAGGTTTATCTGCTGGCAGCGTTGTTAAGTGCCACGGCTGAGAAGAATCCTAAGTTTGCTTGGGATTTAAACATGAACGGCTTGTTTCATATCCTGGATGCAGCTAAAGAAGGTTTGATTAAGAAAGTGTACTGGCCAAGCTCCATTGCAGTATTTGGTCCAAGCACTCCAAGGGCCAATACTCCCCAATATACCGTAATGGAACCCAATACCATTTATGGCATTAGTAAACAAGCTGGAGAGCGTTTTTGTGAATACTACCATCAGAAGTACGGGGTTGATGTAAGAAGCATTCGCTACCCCGGATTAATTGGCTGGAAAAGTGCACCGGGTGGTGGAACCACAGATTATGCCGTACATATCTATCACGAGGCATTAAAAAGCAAAACCTATACTTCATTCCTGAAGGCTGGGACAATTCTTCCGATGATGTATATGGATGATGCCATTCGTGCCACAATCAGTTTAATGGAAGCTCCCGCGGAATTGGTGAAAATCAGAAGCTCTTACAATATTGCCGGAATGAGCTTTGATCCGGAAGAAATTGCTGCAAGTATCCGGAAGTACATTCCTGAATTTACCATCAATTACGCCCCCGATTACAGGCAAGCAATTGCAGATAGTTGGCCACAAAGCATTGATGATTCAGAAGCTCGTGAACATTGGGGCTGGAAACCGGAGTTTGATTTAGATAAAATGACTCAGGTGATGCTTGAAAATCTAAAAGCAACATCCTCGCAGTCTTAACTTACTAATAGCCGGCTTAATGGGTTGGCTATTTTTTTACCTAATTGGGGTAAATGCTCAATGGCAGCCGCAATCGGCTTTGTTACAAGAACTACTTTTTTTGGAAGGAATTGCCCGTTTTATCAAATAGGCCGCTGCCAATCCAACTATCACACCAACTACAATTATTTGCCAATCCATACTAGCGAAGGTAGGGGTTATTCAGCTTTTCTTCTCCAAGTGTAGTGGAAGGTCCGTGGCCTGAAAAGACAATGCACTCGTCCGGTAGTTTGAAAAGTACCTGCTTGATACTGTCAATCAATTGCTGGTGATTGCCACCGGGTAAATCCGTTCGTCCAATGCTTTGCTTGAATAAAACATCTCCAGCCAGCAAAATTTTGCTTTCTTTCTGGTAAAAAGAAACGGATGCAACGGAGTGTCCCGGTGTGAAAAGCACTTGGAAAGAGGTATTGCCAAATTTGATTTTCGAGTTGGGTTCCAGAAAAATCAGGTTTTCAGGAACTTGTGGCTTGGGGATGCCAAACATGGCAGCAAATGCGCTATTGCCCGTATAGGTTTTTAACTCTCCCTGGTGAAGATGGAGCGGAAGTTTCCAGGTATCAATCACAAAGTCATTTCCAAGCACATGGTCAATATGGCAATGGGTGTTTACGAGCAATTCCGGTTTCAGCTTATTTTCTTCAATAAAGGATTTCAATTGTTCCTTTTCCTCAGGGAAATAGCATCCCGGGTCAACCACCATGCATGAACCGGTTTCATCCCATAACACATAGGTGTTTTCCTGAAAATGATTGAATGTAAATCCTTGAATATGAAGCATGATGTTGGTTAAGGTAAAGGGTCATGTCCATGGCCACCCCAGGGGCCACAGCTCGAAATTCGTTTTAAACTCAGCCAAAAGGCTTTAATGAGATTGTATTTTTGAAATGCCTGAATAGCATATTCACTGCAGGTAGGGGTGTACCGGCATGCATTGGGTAACAAAGGCGAAATAAACCATTGATACAGTTTAATGGTCAGCAGAAAGGGTAGGCTGATTGCTTTTTTGAATACGTTCAACAAGTCGGTTCAGATTATGCAGAAAGTGCTGCTTAGTTTCTGCAAAGTTAAGATTTTCAGGTCCTGAATAGGAAATCATCAGGACAAGGTGTTTGTTTTGGCTTTCCAGTTCCGTAACAAGCAGGGATTTATTCAAGCGGTAAAGTTCGCGCAATTGTCTTTTTATGCGGTTTCGGGTATGGCTTCGTTTGTACCTTCTTTTGGGCACTAAAAAAAGAACCTGGCAAGGAACGGGCAATTGGTCATTCCCAATCCAACTAAACCTCACCGGGCCAGCATTCAAATAGGGATTTCCCTTTTTAAACAAATCGGCAATCAGGTACCTGTTGCAGAGTTTTTCTGATTTTGGAAATTCCTGTCCAGCCATCTAAAAAAAAATCCGCCAGAGGCGGATAATATTGTTTTGAAATAAATGGAAATGGGCCAATTATTTCTTGTGACGTTTTTCGTCGGATACAGTAAGTTTTTTGCGGCCACGGGCTCTGCGCGCAGCTAACACTTTCCTGCCGGACTCACTAGCCATTCTTTCACGGAATCCATGCTTATTTCTTCTTTTTCTGATCGACGGGTTAAAAGTTGGTTGTGCCATGACCTTTAGTTTTTTTAAGGACTGCGAAGATAGGAATATTATTCGTTATCGCAAGTGGATTTTCAAATTTTCAGGACAAATGAAAAAAAAAGCTGCCAACCTCCGGTTGACAGCTTTTTCCGTCCTAATTGGTGAAATTAGTTAGCAGGAGCAGCAGTTGTGTCCATTGGCATAGCAGTAGTGTCTACAGCCATAGCAGCAGTGTCAACAGCAACTTCTTCAGTAGCAGGAGCTTCAGTAGCAGGAGCTTCAGCAGGTTTGGTTTCACCACCGCAAGCTACGATAGCCAACATAGCAGAAGCGGCAAGGATTGATAATACTTTTTTCATTTTGCTTTTTGTTATTTGATTTCTAAAATTCGTTGCAAATATACAAGTCAGAAAAAAAATGTCAACAGTTTTTTATTTTTTTCTGAAAAAAATCTGAATTGGAACTCCGTTAAAATCATAGTTTTCCCTCAACTTGTTCTCCAAATAGCGCTTGTAGCTGTCGTTGATGTATTGCGGAAGGTTGCAAAACATAGCAAATTTTGGGGTTTTCCCTGGCAATTGTGTGATGTATTTGATTTTTACAAACTTGCCTTTCACCGATGGTGGTGGATATGCATCAATCACATTTTTGAAGAAATCATTCAACTCATGGGTGGCAATTCTCCGACTTCTGTTCTCGTAAACTTTCAGTGCATCTTCAACTACTTTAAATATCCTTTGCTTTTCTATGGCCGAAATGAACAATACGGGAACATCATCAAATGGACGAAGTCGCTCACGAATGGCAAGTTCAAAGGTTCTGGCAGTTTTGGTGTCTTTTTCAACCAGGTCCCATTTGTTTACCACAACCATTAAGCCTTTCGAGTTTTTTACGGCTAAGTTTACAAGGTTAAGGTCTTGTTGATCCAATCCAACATTGGCATCAATAACCAAAACAGCCACATCACAGTCTTCCAGGGCACGAATAGAGCGCATTACAGAATAAAACTCAATATCCTCTTCTACCTTCTTCTTCCTGCGAATTCCCGCGGTATCCACAAGAATCAATTCTTTGCCATACAAATTGTAATGGGAGTGAATGGCATCCCGTGTTGTTCCGGCAATTTCAGTCACAATGTTTCGGTCTTCACCCAGAAGGGCATTCACCAACGAGGATTTGCCAACATTTGGTCGGCCAAGAACTGCAATTTTAGGTAGGGCCACTTCTTCGGTTTCAACCAAATCTTCTGCCGGAAGTAGTTTGATTATTTCATCCAGCAAATCTCCGGTACCACTTCCTGATGCCGAAGAAATTTCATGCAATTCCTTAAAGCCCAGACTGTAAAATTCTGCTGCATTTAACGAGCTTTCAAAATTATCTACCTTATTGGCAACCAATAAAACAGGTTTTTTGCTTCTGCGTAGTAAATCGGCGAAGGTGCTATCTAAATCGGTAACACCAGTTTGGGCATCTACCATGAACAATAGCAAATCGGCTTCTTGTATGGCAATTTTTACCTGCTGACGAATTGCAGCTTCAAAAAGATCCTCACTATCCGGTACGTATCCGCCCGTATCAATTAATACAAATTCACGGGTTTGCCATTCTGCTTTTCCATAATGACGGTCGCGTGTTACTCCGCTGAAATCATCTACAATGGCTTTACGGTCGCCCATAATACGGTTGAAGAGGGTAGATTTACCCACGTTCGGTCTTCCAACAATGGCAACAATATTTCCCACAGTTTCAAAAAATTAGCCCGCAAAGTTAGGCAATTCAATTGGTATCCCGAAATTTAAGCTCGAATCAATGTGCGCTCTTATTCGCTTTCGTACCCAAACTGCTTCAGCAAATAGTCGTTATCGCGCCAGTCCTCTTTTACTTTTACATAGGTTTGAAGAAATATTTTTTTTCTGAAAAATTTCTCCAAATCCCGTCTTGCAGCTATGCCCATGTTTTTAATTGCGATACCACCTTTCCCAATGAGAATTTGTTTTTGGGAGTCACGCATAACATAAATCAAAGCAGAGATACGAATGATATCCGGATCTTCTTTGAAGCTTTCAATCTCAACCTGAACAGAATACGGAACTTCTTCCTTGTAGCGTAGCATTATTTTTTCGCGAATGATTTCCGATGCTACAAAGCGTTCCGATTTATCTGTAAGTTGATCCTGATCGTAAAAAGGTGCGCCCTCCGGCAGGTACTCTAAAATGCAGTTTACAAGGGTGTCGGTATTGAATTTGTTGGAGGCTGAGGCCGGTATAATTCGTGAAAATATTTTTTTCTCCTCCCAAAAAGCCAATTTGCTTGCTACTTCTTCCTGGCTATGTTCATCAATTTTATTGAGAACCATAATCATGGGTGTTTCAATCAATTTAAGCTTCTCAATCAGGTCTTCTTCTTCGTTGTAGGATTCAAAATCAGACATAAACAAAACCAGGTCAGAATCAGCTAAGCTCTCATTCACAAACTTCATCATGCTGCCTTGCAGTTTGTAGCGTGGCTGGATAATTCCCGGGGTATCTGAGAATACAATTTGGCAGGCAGGTGTGTTGTAAATGCCCTTTATCCGGTGCCGGGTAGTTTGTGCCTTCTGAGTGGCAATGGATAATTTCTCGCCCAAAATGGCATTTAGTAAAGTTGATTTGCCCACATTGGGTTTGCCGATGATTGATACGAATCCGGATTTAAATGACATACTGCAAAGAAAGGGAAAAGCGGTTGCTTCTTCTTAGTGGGCCCCAGGTTTCCTTCCAAATAATACAATGATGGATGCAAAACATAGGCCACCTAATGCCAATTGTTGGGTGCTGCTTAGTCTAATTTCGAAATCTGGACTTAGGAAAATTCGGGTGAATGCATCTTGTTCATTTCCCCAAAACAAGAGAAAGAGTCCGGTTAACAGAATCAAAATTCCGCCTAATAGTAAGCCGAATCCTTGTAAGCGTTCCCGGAAATTTTGAAACATGAAGCAAATTAGCAATTTTATTTTGCAGTTTGAATCAGTTTTTCGTCAGCTCAAAGGTGGAAATCCCTTTTAATTGAACACTTTAGGGCATAAAAAAAGCCCTTTCAAGGGCTTTTCTCTAGTTGCGGAGGCCGGACTCGAACCGACGACCTTTGGGTTATGAGCCCAACGAGCTACCACTGCTCCACTCCGCGATTTGGGACTGCAAAAGTAGGGTAAACTCTGATATTGCCAAAGTATTTATGAGAAAATTTCTTGAGTTGATGGTTTGTGTCTGGTATTCAGGTTGATAATTAA
This sequence comes from Bacteroidia bacterium, assembly GCA_023151275.1. Lineage (GTDB taxonomy): Bacteria > Bacteroidota > Bacteroidia > UKL13-3 > UKL13-3 > CAISCU01. Next base: position 33,215 of record JAKLJI010000026.1, read on the forward strand.
AGAGAGGCAAGTTCTTTTTTTAATTCGGCCAATAAAATGGGTTTGGGCTGATAGGAATAATTCAAGTTTTGACTCAGCTTAATGGTTTTCTTTTCAAATGTTGGTCCCATTTCAGGATGAATACTCATGATAATCATGGTGATATCCATGTTTTTAGGCAGTGAACAATAAGCCACAGCTCCGTTGCAATAGGCATATATCAAGGAATTTATTCCGGGAACTTTAAAATAAACCTGAGTGCTTCCTTTGGTTTCCATCCGAAAACCTGCCATTTGGGTTGGAGGGATATTGCTGAATTTATCGCAATTGTACAATCCGGTTTTTCCTATGCTGATACCATACACTTTTTCAATATCTTCATTGCTTGCGAATCCGGCCTCAATTCTTTTTTTCCGAATTTCAATTTCGGCATTACTGAACATTGTTAATAATTTAGGTTCCCTATCCAGCAGGTCCATGGCCAATGGATTTTCAAACCATTCAAAATCCTCCCGATTGGGTTCAGTAAATAATATGAAGCTCAATTGGCCTTTGCACTTATTCATAACTTGGGTTAGACTTTTATTTTCAAGTTTTTGAATGGATTGATAGGCGACAGTTAACCGGTGAATCCATTCGGAATCCCTACGTTTGATATTGCTCAGGTGTTTAAACAATGCAAGTGGGGTCGGAGCAGTAAGTCCGTCCTTCTCGCTATTTGTGGCAAAATACTCAAGTGCAAAATTTAGGTTTTTGGCATGGTAAGGCTTTATTCGTTTTTCTACTTCAAGTTCCTTTTGGGCCAGCCAGGTTCTGAATTTTTCCAATTCCCGCTCTTCAAAGGCCGCAGAATCTGCTTTGTATTTTGCAATTAGTCGTTGGTAGTTTTCTACATTTCGATTGTACCTATCCAGTTTCGATTGATACAGTTTGTTCCTCCGCGAAAGTTCTGCCTGATACCTGTTTTCTTTTATCCATTCCGGTAGAAAAATGTTCTCAAGTCTTGAAAATAAAGCTCTTCGAACAGGTGGGTTGTAAGGTTTGGGTTTTACTCCAATTGCAGGTGGAAGAGGTGCTTTGGGGAATTTGTAGGTCCAGTTTATTTCGGTATGTTTTTCTTTATTGCTATCTACAATTACCATTAAACTCCGCAGGTATTTGCTGTCGAGGCGATAAGTAGGTAGTTGAACCGCAGAGGAGGGGCGAATGGCAAATTCCTGACCTGTATTTTTCCATTCCGTTACGCCATTGGTATTCTTAACTGGTGTAAATAGAGTCATGCCCGATTTCAAATAGCTACTCGGCATTTCAACGTCTACGTTTTTTCCGGGCCTTAGTTCAAGTCGCTTTCCTTCTGCACGAGCTTCAAAACTAAACATGCCTCCACTTTCCAAAGGTTTTCCATCGCTTACCGTTGAAGCATTGTGCTGAATGGCAGCCAAGGTGCTCAAGATTTCTTTTACTTCCAACTCCACTATCCCGGTGTATAAGGTTCCATCTTCAAAGCAAAAAGCATTTTCCGGAATCTTAAATCTTGTTCCTTCTTGTGCAGTTACTATATTAGCCTTTCTGGAATCAACCGTATAAACCTGGATAGATGCAGGGGTAGTCTGCTCTACCAGGTCGCTGATACTCTTGAGTTGATATTCGGTAACCACGATATCAACTCTCCGGTTTTTTTGTTTGCCTTGTTCACGGGCATTCGATACCAGCGGTTTTGTTTCTCCCTGCCAGTTCACGCGAAGTCGTTCGGCAGGAATGCCATTTTCTATCAGGTAGTTTTTTACCATGTTTGCACGTTGTCCCGAAAGCGCCTTGTTGTATGCATTAGACGCATCATGATCGGTATGTCCATTTATGCTAAGTTCGTAATAGTTTCGGGTGTTGAGTTGCTTACTTAGTGCATCCAGAATCCTTCGGTCTTCCTGGTCTAAACCAAATTCTTCCGATTTAAAATGAATGCGAATGGTTCGCTGTTCTTGTGCCCAGCCTTGTGTAAGCCAAAAGACCAGGAAGAGGGTGTAAAGGGGTTTCATGAGCAATTTATTGATGCTCCTTAAACGGTGGTCAGTGTTAATTTGTTACATCTCTGTCACTCATTTTTTTAGGTATACTAAAGCTGTAAAGGGAACGTTATCAGCCCTTTTTTAGTGGAGTTAACAAGTCTTCCAGACCGTTGATTTTTATTTCGTGGATGGTGCGCAATTGCATGCCCAGCTTGCCATCCGGAAATCCTTTGCGCGCAAACCATTCCAAATAGCTTACGGGTAAATCGCAAAGCAATCTGCCTTGGTATTTGCCAAAAGGCATTTTGTTTTTTACAAGGCTCAATAAAATTTCCGGATTTCCTTCCATCACACAAAGCTAAGCCTTTGTATTTTTGACGCATGTATTTTATTCAGGGCAATCAGTTTCCGCATCCCTCTTTGGCCAACGAAGATGGACTCCTGGCCGTAGGCGGTGATTTATCGGTAGATACGCTGTTAACCGCCTATGCCAATGGAATTTTTCCCTGGTACAATGAAGATGAACCCATTTTGTGGTGGTCGCCAAATCCACGTCTGGTGCTATTTCCCAAAGAGATAAAGGTGAGTTCAAGCATGAAGCAGGTCCTCAAAAAACAAACCTTCAGCTATTCACTCAATTCCGATTTTGAAGCAGTAATTCGTAGTTGCCGAGACCTGCGTCGCGACGATGGAACCTGGATTAGCGAGGATATTATTCAAGCTTACTTGGTATTGCACGAGCAAGGTTATGCCCACTCGGTGGAAGTATGGAGCGATGCCAATGAACTGGTTGGAGGGCTTTATGGAGTAGGAATGGGGAAGGTGTTTTTTGGAGAAAGTATGTTCTCAAAAGTGAGCAATTCAAGCAAGGCCGCGCTCATTTTTCTGGCTTACCATTGCATGCAAGAGGGCATAGAATTGATAGATTGCCAGCAAAGCACTAATCACCTCAAGAGCATGGGGGCAAGGGAAATTAGCAGAGATGAATTTCTTGACCAATTAGCAAATCTTATTTGAGTTTTGGGCGTGTCCCGGCTGTAATTTCATTTGGTTTCATTTCAAATTTACATGCACAGCCGGGCCGGGCCATCCGCTTGTACTCCTCGCCCCTGCGTTGGCTAATGCACCCTAAGCAAAGAGCTTCTAGGGTCGCTTTTGCTCAGGGGCATTAGCTTGGCCGCAGGTTCTGTGGGGTACCGCTGCTGTCCCTCACGTGAGAGATTCGTTCCGCGATTTTGCTTTACCTGTTTTATCCTTTTCATACTTTTTTGGCAAATGAAATGTTCAACATCTTCAAGCGATCAAAGTAATGATTGGAATAAAGGTCCTTTACGGGCGGCGATAAAAACGAATTTTGAATGAGCACGATTGCCTGCTCATTCTTTGTTCGGTATTTTGTTAGTAACTGCTTCACACGACTTTCTATCATTCCTATTTTTAATCCGAATTCATAAAAATCATCATAGGCATAAAAGCCCAAGGATTTAAAGCTTTCCGATTCGTAATTGTTCGAGAACAGACCATCTTCCAAGGCAAAGAAACTGTCGGTTGGAATATGAATAGAAGTATTGATTAAATCGTATGCAGGGCTAAGTAAATAATCTCCACGGTGGTTTTGCTGTAGGGAAAAGTTTTTTAAGTGTGCATCCCCATTGCAGAATAAATAATTGAAAATTATCCGTTCATAGTATTTTTCAACTTCAACAGCATAGGCTGCCACGTGTAATTTCATGTATTGTGCAATCTCTTCATAGCTGCCACTGTTTTTATAAGTTCCACCCATTTTTTCTTTCGACTTTCCGGTAATTGTTGCAAAATCTTCCTGGGCAATTTTCAATCCATTTTTTGCATAGTCAAAGCGTTTGGTAATGTATGCCGGTTCTCCATTCTTAAAGAAAACCAAGGCACATTCTGCAATTGGAATGCCAAAGGCTTGTTTAGCAATTTGCATGGTTAGATGTTCGTTAGCCGGCAACTCTTCTTCTCTTCCAAAGGCCGGGCGGAATGGAATGGGTTTAAGGATGTACATTCCTTGTTCCCCTGGTTCTGTTAGCCTGAGTTTATTGTTTTCAAGTACCAAAGATTGTTTAAATTGTACTCCGCTTATTGAAATGCTTTTGCTGTTTTGTCTTAATTTTTCAGCAACCTCTTTGTCTAGTTTGGGCGCATTAAAATCTAAAATAGGACTTACTTTTTTTCGGTTAAAAAGTAAGCGTAAAGCCGCAGGACTGTAGCTGTCAAAACCCTCCGACAAGGTGCATGGACAAAAGTTTAGCTTGTTCAGAATCATTGCTAATCTATTAGTTTGAGCGTTACTGCACCAATTGTATCAGTTCCGGCGGTAGCGCCAAGTAAGCGTATGGTATCTTGTTCATCAATTTTTAAATAGCGACTTTGAATCTCAAGGTTAGTTCCTTCTGCAATCATGTTGCTAAAGAAAGGGAAGATGGAGTCACTCCGATATTCTTGTTTTGTTTTAGGAATGGTTAAACTGATAGCCGGCAAATTGGAATCACGGTAATAGCTATCTGTATATCGAAAGACAAACTGATTTTGATTTTCTTCCACGAGTTCTCCTGCCAATATTTTATTGAAATATACTTCCGCTTTCCTCATTCACTTAGTATTTCTTTTTAATTACTACCATAAGTTCCATGCCTAGAACCTCCAACAGTTTGTTAACTACCTCCAAGGAAGGATTTCCTTGGCCTCTTTCCAACTTATAAAGTGTATTGGTGCTTATTTGCGCCAATTCTGCCAAATGCGGTTGGGTAATACTCAGTTCCTTTCTTCGCGTTTTTATGATTTGTCCCAAATGCTCAACTAACATTATAATGTGATTTAGATATCAAAGTTAGTCGTTTTCTTTGTTTGAACAGAGAAAATCACATTATACTATGGTTTTTATTGTTGTTATTTTGAGTTGGGGAATGGTGTTTTTCGGGAAGCGCAATTCAATTGCCGTAAGGCCATTCGGAAGAACTCCGAATGAGTTACGGCCTGTTTATCTGAGTGAGTGACTCAAGTTCTTGTTTATGGATTTTGCGGGAGATGGGTTGTGTTTGATTTTTTTTCTTTCCTATCTACTTTGTATTCAATTTTGTTTTTCAATCAACCCAACCCATTGAATCCTTTAAAGAATATGGAGCCAAAAGCTCCATCCCCCTGGAATTATGTGATAAGCGTAAAACCATGATTCAAATCAAGGTGAGACCGGAAATCCGTATTAACTTGCAGCAAAATTTGGTGTATGCAAATCTTCAAACAGTTTACCTTCGATTCGGCTCATTTCTTGCCCAATGTTCCTGATGGCCATAAATGCAAAGAGATTCATGGGCATACTTATCGGGTGATTTTTTATTTTGAAGGGGAGTTAAATCCGGAATTGGGTTGGGTAATGGATTTTGGAGATTTGAAGCAGGTTTTGGAACCCACCATCAAGCGCATCGACCATAAGTTAATGAATAACATCCCCGGCTTAGAAAATCCTACCTGCGAGCGAATCGCCATTTGGTTGTGGGAGCAGGTAAAGCCTTCCTTGCCTATGCTTTGTAAAGTTGAGCTTCACGAAACTCCAACTTCCGGGGCGGTTTATGAAGGCAGGTGAAATCTTGGATGCTTGCTTTATTGTACCATGTTTGAAAACCAAATTTTTTAGCGTGAATGCTTCTAGAATTTTGAAATACAATAGCGGTAGAAGGCTATTCACTTGTTACTAGGTTTGGCTTTCGCTGTAGTTATTAATTTTTAAACTCCTTAACAGGGGTTAATATTTTTCATGGGTTTTCATGGCCATCTATAGCCTAATTTTAGTGAGGCTTCCGGGTTGATAAAGGGAAGAGTGTAGTGGTATTGATCAACGGGTACATTTTTATTTCCGGCAACGCGAAGGCTAATTCCCGCCCAGGGACTTGCATAAAAATGCTTACCAAGTGGAATCTGATATCCCAAACTTCCGTTTAACAGAAAATTGGAGAAATGTGCAGTCTCTAGGAGCTCTTTGCTTTGAATATTACTTTGCCAATACACAATGCCTCCTCCTAGCCACCAACCTTTCCAATCTTTGTTTTGGTAAATATCAAGTACCAATGCATAGGCTTGAATATGGTTGTTTCGGTAATTGTTGTTGATGCTCCAATTTGGTTTGTTTACCGATGCTGTCAAAGCTCGTACTCTGAATTGTTCGATTCCAACAAAGCCACATGCGAAATAGCCCCCAGTTGCGTAGGGTAGTAAATCGAGTTCAAGACCTGCACGTATCTTGGATTGCTGTGCAGCTAAGGGGTTGGATTTTAGAATTGAAACTAGTAGAATCAAGCCAAGTAGGAAGTGAATGGTTTTAAGAGTTGATCTTGTTGCTCGCATGGCCAACTATTTTGTAAGCAAGGTCCACATTGAAAGGGTTAGATTCAATGACTTTAAACAACCTAAGTGGAGCTTTCATCCCTCGCCTAATTTGGGTTAACCTTGAAGGGAATGAAGGCTAGACCTAGTCAAGTTGAGCTCTAAGTTGGTAATTCCCCAAAAGCTATCCAATTTGATAGCATTTTCTGCCATCGCCATAGCTGTTTTCCAGCCATAGCCTTTTTGGAATTAACCATGAAAGGATGAAGGGAATGAAGGCTAGACCTAGTCAAGTTGAACTCTAAGTTGGTAATTCCCTAAAGCTATCCAATTTGATAGCATCTAAGGCCATCGCCATAGCTGTTTTCCAGCCATAGCCTTTTTGGAATTAACCATGAAGTGATGAAGGGAATGAAGGCTTGACCTAGTCAAGTTGAGCTCTAAGTTGGTAATTCCCCAAAGCTATCCAATTAGATAGCAACTAAGGCCTTCGCCATAGCTGTTTTCCAGCCATAGCCTTTTTGGAATTAACCATGAAGGGATGAAGGGAATGAAGGCTAGACCTAGTCAAGTTGAGTTCTAAGTTGGCAATTCCCCAAAGCTATCCAATTCGATAGCATTAAAGGCCATCGCCATAGCTGTTTTCCAGCCATAGCCTTTTTGGAATTAACCATGAAGGGATGAAGGGAATGAAGGCTA
>JAKLJI010000027.1 GCA_023151275.1 Bacteroidia bacterium
GTACCATAGCTAATTTGAGAGCACATTTCAACAAAACTGGTGGTCAGATGATGAACTCGGGCTCACTGGAATTTCTATTTGAACGCAAAGGAATTTTCAGGATACCATCTGCGGGAATCAATCCGGAAGAGTTTGAATTGGAGATGATTGATTATGGAATGGAAGAATTGGAAGACGACGGAGAAGGCAATTTGATGATATCTGTTCCATTCACCGAGTTTGGTGCCATGCAGAAAGGTCTGGAAGAGCGAGGAATTGAAATCCTGAACGCCGAATTGCAACGCATTCCTACAACTCATGTTGAGCTGAATGAGGAGCAAGAAGCAGAATTTGAAAAATTACTCGATCGTTTGAACGATGATGATGACGTTACCAATGTATTTCACAACCTAAAATAATGAAAAGCTGCTTCGGCAGCTTTTTTTATGCCCTAATTCTTCTAATCAGACTTGAATATTTCGCCTGAACTCAGCCATTATTCCTTAACTTGCAGATTAAATTCAATCCGGAATTTTCTACTTTCAATACATGAAAACAAGACCATCAAGAAAACCTAAATTAATAGAGCGAACTGCAGACCGACACGATTTTCAGGAAATAATTGAATTGTCGAGAATTTGCTTTCCTAACAACGAACCGTGGACTTACGCCATGCTTGACAGCCAGTTTAAACTATTCTCGGAAGGCATGCAGGTTATTGAATACGAAGGAAAAATTGTAGGTTCAGCAAGTAGCTTGATTATTAGTTGGGATGAATACGATGATGACCACAGTTGGAAAGAAATTTGCGACAATGGATTTATTACGAACCACGAAGACGAAGGCGATACTTTGTATGGAATTGAAGTGATGGTGCATCCCGATTACCAAGGATTGAAAATTGGACGTCGCTTGTATGAAATGCGTAAAACCTTGGCTATCGAACGTAACCTTCAGCGCATTCTCATTGGAGGTCGAGTTCCTAACTTCCACAAGCATAGCGACAATTTTGGAATCAGAGCTTATGTGAAAAGGGTAATCGACAAAAAGATCAAAGACCCTGTTGTTACCTTTCAACTGAGTCAGGGATTCAACATCACCCGCATAATTAAAGATTACCTACCTGAGGACAAAGAATCTGAAGGGTATGCGCTTTTGCTTGAATGGATTAACCTGGATTATATTCCGGAAACCCGGGAGCGAAATGTATTGATGAAGAAAGTTCGCATCTGTTGCATTCAGTATGAACTTCGGAAAATCAGAGGCTTTAAGGAGTTTGCCCAGCAATGCGAATATTTTACCGATGTGGCTTCCAATTACAAATCGGATTTCGTTTTATTCCCTGAACTATTCACCACCCAGCTGCTTTCGCTTCACGAATACAAGAGCATGAGTCCGGAAGATTCTATCCGTAAATTGGATGAATACACGGAAGATTATATTGAATTGTTCAGTCGGCTTTCAATGGAGTACAATATCAACATCATTGCGGGTACTCATTTGCAGGTAGAAGACGATAACTTGTTTAATATCTCGTACCTCTTCAAGCGCGATGGAACCTTCGAAAAACAATACAAGATTCACATCACTTCCAATGAATCAAAATGGTGGGGTGTAAAACCTGGAAATGAAATAAAAGTATTCAATACCGATTGTGGCAAGATTGCCATCAATGTATGTTACGATGTGGAGTTTCCTGAAATGGCCCGCATCGCATGCAACAAAGGAGCTAAAATTCTTTTTGTTCCTTTCAGTACCGATGAAAAGCATGGACACTTGAGGGTAAAAATCTGTGCGCAGGCAAGAGCCGTTGAAAACCAAATTTTTGTGGCTACAGCCGGAACCATCGGAAATATTCCTTCTGTAGATAACATGGACATCAACTATGCACAATCCGGTATTTACACGCCAAGTGATTTTGCCTTTCCACCCGATGCCATTGCCGGCGAATGCAATACCAATATTGAAACTGTAGTAATTGCTGATTTGGACTTAGCGGCCTTGGAACGTGCCCGTAATACCGGAACAGTATTGAACTGGAAAGATCGCAGAATGGATATGTATGAAGTGCTTGAAAAGTAATCATGCCAAGACCAGCCTCTAAAATTGAATTGGAAAGTCAGGCAAGTCAAAAATTTGAAGACTTGTTTGAGCTAATTGGTAATCAAACCCTGGAAATTCAGGAACGTGAATTTCAAGGGAATAGTTTGAATCGGTCGGTTAGAGATGTGGTTTGCCATTTGAGGCATTGGCAACTCCTGTTCTTGGATTGGTATGAAACCGGAATGCATGGCGGAAAACCTGTTATGCCAGCAGCAGGATACAGTTGGAAAGATACGCCGGAACTGAATCGACGCATTCAATCCATTTACACAACAACAGAACTAAATGAAGCCAAGCGCCTGTTTTTCGCCTCACACCAATCCATGATGCGCATCATTGAAAAACACAGTGATGAAGAACTATTCACAAAAAAGGTTTATGCATGGACAGGCACTTCAACACTAGGTTCTTATCTCGTTTCTGCAACATCTAGCCATTACGATTGGGCCATCAAATTCATAAAAAAACAATGGAAAGCTCAAGGACTGAAAACATCCTAAACCTAAAGAAAGGTTTTCAATTGTTCTTTTAAAATACGAACTCCCTCAGCTGCTTTTTCTTGAATATGCACAACTCCTTTCCGGGTAATAGAAATGGGTTTTGGGTCGATTAAAAACACAGGAACATCTTTTGGAACATAATTTAACAAACCTGCCGCAGGGTAAACCTGAAGGCTGGTTCCGATTACCACATAAATATCTGCATCGCTACTTAAACGTGCAGCAGGCTCAATCATGGGTACCGATTCTCCAAACCAAACCACATGCGGCCGCAATTGTGAACCTAGTTTGCATTTTTGGCCCATCTTGAGCTCCCAACCGTCGATTTTGTAAAGCAAATCGGGATCTACAGAACTTCTGGCAAACGTAATTTCACCATGTAAATGAAGTACCTTATTGGAACCAGCACGTTCATGCAGGTTATCGATATTTTGGGTGATGATATCTACGTCAAAATCATGTTCCAGTTCCCTAAGTAAAATATGACCTTGATTGGGATTTGCTTCCAGCACTGCTTTCCGTCTTGCATTGTAAAATTCCTGAACCAATTGTGGATTTTTCTGCCAAGCCTCTGGAGTCGCAACATCGTAAACATTGTAGCCTTCCCAGAGTCCATCGGCGTCCCTAAAAGTTTGCAATCCACTTTCGGCACTCATGCCCGCGCCGGTTAAGGCAACTAAATGAGGTCGTTTTTTGTCTAACATTTTGTATCTTTATACTTTGTGAAAAATCTGCGTTTGCTATTTCTACTTCTCGGAGCCACGTTGCCAATTTATTTGGCGGCTGGAACCAGCATGCGAACGCCTCAAATTCATTTCATTGAAAACAAAGGCCAATGGAAGAGTTCGGTTTTGTTCATGGCTGAAATTCCGGGTGGTAGGCTTTTCATCGAGAAAAATACACTCACCTATCTCTTCGAAGATAGGCATGCAATGCATGAAATTCAACATGGCAAAGCAATAAATAAACTGCATTTTCAAGCTGTAAAAGTTGATTTTGGTCCAATCAATCGTAACCTTGAAGTTCAAAAATCAGAACAGGAAACTTTTCATTACAACTATTTTTTGGGACCAAAAGAGTTTTGGGCTTCTGATGTAAAAGCCTATCGAAAAATAACCCTAAAAAATATTTACAATGGTATTGACCTGGAGCTTATAGGTAAGCAAAATGAGTTGAAGTTGAACTTCATTGTGAGTCCCGGAGCAGACCCAAATCTTATCCGTTTGAATTACCAAGGCGCAAATGCTTTAAAACTGGAATCGGAGGAATTGCATGTAAAAACTGATTTTGGTGAGATCAAGGAAGGTAAGCCCTTGGTGTTTCAGGAAGCAGGCGGAAATATGCGGGAAATTAAATCTGCTTACCGCTTAAATGGAAACGAGTTGTCGTATGAACTTGGTGGTTACACTAGCCGATTGCCGCTAATCATTGACCCAAGCATTGTATTTGGAACCTTTATAGGTAGCAATGCCGATAATTTTGGATTCTCAGCTACTTACGATGCTGCAGGAAATGCCTATGGAGCAGGAACAGTTTATGCAGCAAATTTCCCGGTAACAGCAGGCGCATTTGATGTTAGCTATGCTGGTGCCACAACCAATGAAGGATTCCCCAGGGATGTATTTATTTGCAAATTCAGCTCGGATGGTAGCAACTTACTTTATGCAACCTTTCTGGGTGGCACTGGAAACGAGCAACCCCATTCCATGACCGTAAACTCATCGGGGGAATTGTATGTGATGGGAACTACCACTTCAACAGATTTTCCGGTTTCAAGCAATGCATTCGACACCTCACACAATGGCCAATACGATATTTTCATTGCCCGATTTTCATCCAATGGTTCAAGCCTTTTATCATCTACCTATTTTGGAGGAAGCAAAGACGACGGCATCAATGGCAAGACCAATATCAGTTATGCTGGTCAAAGCAATCCTTTACCCTATAACTATGCCGATAATTTCAGAAGCGAAATTATTTGCGATGCCTTGAGCAATGTGTATGTGGCCACTTGTACACATTCCAGCCACACGCAAGGATATCCCGTTTTAAATGGAAGCCAATTAACCTATGGTGGAGGTGACCAGGATGGCGCCTATTTCAAAATGAATTCCAGCCTTTCAAGTCTGGCATTTTCAAGTTATTTGGGAGGTTCTGGTGCAGATGCCCTGTACGGTCTCACACTGAATTGGTTAAATGAACTTTACCTCGTGGGAGGAACAACCAGTCCTAACCTCCCAACCACCTTCAACAATTACAGGGGTGGAATTGATATTATTGTTGGTCGCTATTCATCGGGAACAGGAACCCAACAAGCATTATCCATTTTTGGGACAACAGGAAACGAACAAGGTTTTTTTGTACAAGCCGGACAGGTAGATAAAAACTACCTGTATATCTTAGGCCAAACGAATACCACTTCTAACACAAGTGCTGGCGGATACAATCAAGCCAATGGTAAGCATTTTGTGATGACGCAAACACGAAGTTTGACCTGGATTGACCAATACAATTACTTTGGTTCATATATTAACGAGCCGGCCTTATCTCCTTCTGCTTTTCTTGTTGATAATTGCGACCGCATCTATGTGAGCGGCTGGGGAGGTTCTGTAAATTACAATTACCATTCGGGCTTGAATGATTTATTCAACATGCCGGTTACCAGCGACGCATTCCAAAAATCAACTGATGGCTCCGATTTTTACCTGGCCGTTTTTGCTCCTAAAATGGAACGCTTACTCTTTGGAACCTTCATTGGTGGCTCAACAAGTGCCGAACACGTTGATGGTGGAACTTCCCACTTCGACAAAAATGGAATTGTTTACCAAAGCGTTTGCGCAGGTTGTGGCGGTTATTCCGATTTCCCAACAACACTAAGTGCCTGGTCAAGAACAAACCCCGGAAAACGTCCAAATAACCCGCTTCAAGGGGGATGTAATCTGGCCATGTTCAAATTCGATTTGAGAACCTATTTATCCCCGCCTGAATTCAAGGATACGGTAATAACAATCGAAGCCAATGAAAATCTGGAATTCAAGATTGTTGCTACTGATGCCGGAATGGACATCATGGACGCCACCATAACCGGAACTTTGCTCAATTTATCGAGCAATCCTGCAATTCTTAGCAATGAAAAATCTGTCCCCGGCAGGTATGAAATTACGCTCAATTGGAAGGCCGATTGTCGTTTTGCCAACTTGGACACCCTGGTTATCAACCTGCTATTTACAGACAATGCCTGTCCGGAACCGAGAATCACCAAAGGGGTTATCAAAATTGTAGTGCGCTCTTATCCGCCTGAGCCTCCTTATCCGCATTGCCTAAGGGCGATCAACGACAATACTGTGGAATTAAAATGGAATCCACCGGCTGATATCAGCAAATTACTCAACTACACCATTCTACGGTCATCACCTGGAAATCCTTTTGTTCTGTTTGACAGTGCAGCTGTAAACTCTACAAACACTTATCGCGACCCAACAGCATTGAACCACATCAACCTCAATTATTGCTTTCACCTGTTTTCATTAAATACCTGTAGGTTACCAAGTGATACTTCACGCAAAATTTGTTCAATCAACAAAGATGATACCTTAACAGACATCGGGTTTAGTAGCCTTGAACCGGAGTTCATCACGCTTTTTCCCAACGACACCCTGTTTCTCAATTATCGGTTTACCGATACAGACCCAATGGATTCTGTTTTCCTTCAATGGAACACCACGCTTCCTAACAAAAACCTGATTATTGGTGGAATAGGCAATCAAGGGTATGCCGACTTTTGGGCTCGTTGGATAACTGATTGCACTTCAGGAATAGGTGATACTTTTACCCTTTCCATATTGTTGTACGACAATCAATGTCCCTCACCTAGAAGAAAGACAAAATTAATTCGGATATTCCTAAGCCCATACCCTTCAATACCACCGCCAACGCTTTCTTGTCCAAGGCGGTATTCAGATGAAAATCTTGAAATACGTTGGTCTGCATTGACACCCAACACCTGGAGTAAAAACTGGATTTTACTTGAAAGCATAAATGGGTCTGATTGGGAAACTGTTACCAGCAACAGTTCATTTTCCATCAATACATTTTCCATAACCAAACCCTTTAACTTCGAAAATAATTATTGCTACAGAATTCTAACTCAAGACATTTGCAATAGCTTAGGAGATACCTCCAAACCTGCATGCACCGGAGATTTGGGCGAACTCCCACCTCCTGTTTCAATTCAACTTGCAACGGTGAACACTGATAATTCAGTTCAAATCCATTGGGAAAAAGCAAACCCTTCCACCTTTTGGAGGTATGAATTGTATAAAAGAGAAGGAAGAGGACTGCAAGATTACAAATTGCTTTCTCTCATTGGAAATGCTTCCGACACCCAGTTTCGCGATGAAAAAGTGGATGTAAATTCAGTATCTTATTGCTATAAAGTTTACCAAACCAATGATTGCGGATTGGTGGGAAAAGCTGGAAAAGAGGCCTGCACAATGGTTTTGCAAGGACAAACGGTTCCAATTAAATCCAATGAATTGTACTGGATGAATTACCCCTATTTCCAGAAGGGACTAGACCGCTACGAAATTGTAAAAGAAGAACCCGGCAATTATTCGGATAGTATAATTGGCCAATCTGTGTTCAAGTTTGAAGATTTTAGCGACCCTTATTTGAATCCGGATATGGGTTTATATGCCTACAGAATTTTGGCCTTTGATGCACCCGGTAAATCGGGTTTAGTCAGTCAATCAAACCGCATTGAATTGGTGCATCCGCCCTTTTTGGAAATGCCCAATGCTTTTACCCCAAATGGCGATAAACTAAACGATGAATTGCATTCCGTTCATTTGTTTGTAAAGGATTACCATTTGCGGCTTTACAACCGTTGGGGCGAATTGATTTGGGAAAGTCGAAATAAAAAAGAAGGATTTGAGGGCGAAAGAAGAAGCAAAGAATTGGCGAGTGATGTATATTTCTACCAGGTTGATTTTTCGGGTTGGGATGGTTCAACACATGCAAAAAAAGGAACAGTAACCATTATCCGATAAAAGGAATTGCTTACAGATTAGCCAAATTTTGTTCTAAGCTTGATTTGAGTTAATCGCCTTTTTGTATCTCTCGAAAAGTCACCGTCCATCATCCATTGGTAATAGCCTTGGTCTTGTTTCAAAACCTGCTCAACCAATTTGCCACGATGCTTACCGAAATTAAAAACCTCTTTCCCTTGATCATTGTAGACCATTCTTCCGGCTAGGTCAACGTTTTTGCTTTGGCCAGAAAACGAATGCAGGTAATCAACATCGTTTTTCAATTGCTCGTATTTATCAATCTGAGCCTTTAAAACCTCCAAAGTGGCCCGTGTATCTGCTTCTGCAGAATGCGCATTTTCAAGCGATTTATCGCAATAGAATTTGTATGCTGCTGCCAGATTTCTTGGCTCCATTACATGGAAAATCCGCTGAGCATCAATAAACTTCCGATTCTCCACATCAAAGTCGATTCCAGCTCTCAGGTATTCTTCAACCAAAAGGGGAAAATCAAACTTATTGCTGTTGAATCCGGCAAAATCGCAATTCTTCATGAATTCAGCCAATTCCCTTGCCACCTCTTCAAACTTTGGGGCATTGGCTACATCAGCATCAGAAATTCCATGAATAGCAGTTGATTCAGGAGGAATCGGCATACCCGGATTTATCTTCATCACCCGTGATTCTTCTTTTCCATCGGGATGAATTTTAATCAAAGCTATTTCAACAATTCGGTCGGTAGAAATACTAATTCCAGTGGTTTCAAGATCGAATACCACCAAAGGCCTTTTAAGGTTTAACTCCATACTTGTGTTTAGAAAGTCTCCTCATCAAAGCCCGATCCGGATGATTGCTCTCCATCTTCTCCTTCTCCATTATCAAACAAGCCAAATTCATCGGCTTCTTCATCCGAAATTTCTCCGGGAACTTCGTCAGAACGATTCAGGTAGTTTTTGGTAATTTCATCAAACTCGTTGTCATCAACGATTCCAAAACGCTGAATTTTATCGTATTGCTTGGGTGCTAAACCAACAGATTTGGTGCAGGCAGGATAGGTAATTTTAGGATTTTCAGTTGTGCTGATACCAGTAAGTTCTATGTACATGGTCCAGCACTCAATGAAATCATATACATAGAGTATCTTTTGATGTGGATCGTTGATATAGGAAGACAATTTTGCCTTGGCCATAACCGGAATTGGGTTATCCGGATTTTCAGTCATATCCTCCAAGGTTATTTCCTGACCCTTTTTCCAAGCATCGTTACTCATATAGAACGATGCTAGTTGCTTGTTATCGAATTTTATCGATTCAAGAATTGCATGGTGAAAATCGAGAAAGGTCTGGGTTGATTTGATTTCAATCACCCGGTAGATGTCTTCGTAATCTTCAAAGTAAACTTTAAACTTATAAACTGCCATGGTCGTTTTGTTCGGAGGCGAATTTGCATAAAATTCAAACCTAAATCAAACTTTTAAAAAATAGCTCCAATAAAGATGCTTGATAACAGGAAACTTCATGAATATCTGGCCAAATGCTTACTATTCCTTTGTTCCCTATGGAAATAGGTGAAAAAAATGGAATTTATTTCCCTTCGAGTCCTAACGAAGCTCCTAATTCCTGCATCAATTGCATGGCAGCCTCGCGTGAATTCGGAATATTTCCATCCAAAATAGCCTCACGTATAGCTACTTTAATTTGTCCAACCTGACGCGAAGGTCCAATTCCAAAATAAGCCATAATATCTTCACCACTTACCGGAGGTTGCCAATTGCGTAGGGCATCTCGCTCTTCCACTTCCCGCATCAACTCCCTAACTCGTTCCAAATTTCTTCTGTATTTGGCAAGTTTGTCGGGATGCTTTGTGGTCATATCGGCACGACAAAGGATAAACAAATCATCCAGTTCGTCCCCGGCATCAACAATCAAACGGCGAATTGCAGAATCCGTTACCCCATCTTCAGCTAAAGATTTTGGCCGATGATGCATAGCTACCAGCTTTTCCACATAACGCAGCTTTTCGTTAAGCGGCATTTTTAGCCGAGAAAAAATACGGGATACCATGCGCGAACCTTTGTCTTCATGTCCATGAAAGGTCCAACCCTCACCCGGAATAAACCGTTTGCAGGGAGGTTTTCCTATATCATGCAACAATATTGCCCATCGTAACCACAATTCATTTGTTTCTTCTGCACCTTGATCGATTACCTGAAGAGTATGTAAGAAATTGTCTTTATGTGCTTTTCCTTGAACCACTTCTACCCCTTTCATGGCTTCCAATTCGGGCAAAATGAGTTTTAACAATCCAGACTTATGCAAGTGCATCCACCCAATTGAGGGTTTTGGACTTAGCATTATTTTATTGAGTTCTTCTGCGATTCGCTCGGCGGAAACAATTTTAATTCGGTCCTTGAATTTGCGAATAGCCTCAAAAGTTTCAGGATGAATGCTAAATCCAAGCTGAGCTGAAAAACGGATAGCGCGAATCATTCGCAATGGGTCGTCATCAAAGGTAATATCCGGGTTGAGTGGTGTTCTCAACACCTTAGCTTCCATATCCTTTAGGCCATCAAAGGGGTCGATTAACTGACCAAAATTTTCAGGATTCAAACTAATGCCCAATGCATTTACAGTAAAATCCCGGCGTTCCTGATCCTCTCGGAGGGTACCCGGACTAACTGTTGGCTTACGACTATCGCGGGAATAACTTTCTTTCCTTGCTCCAACAAATTCAACTTCACAGTCTTTTGCCTTCAGCATGGCTGTTCCAAAATTCTTGAAAACGGCCACTTCTCTATCCGGGTAAAAGCGTTTTTGAAATTGCTGAGCAAATTCTATTCCGTCACCAATCACAACTACATCAATGTCTTTGGATTCCCTTCCCAAAATCTTATCGCGCACAAAACCGCCAACCAAATATGCCTCCAAATTGGTTTGTTTAGCTACCTCTGCCAATTGAGCAATTGCAGGCTCATCCAATGAAAAAACGGGAAAATCGGTCATAATAAGGTAGAATAGTGTTGATGCAAATCTTTACTCAATTGTTCGGCGTTGAACTTTTCGGCTTGCAAAATACCTTTTTGAATGTGGTGATGACGAATGCCTTCATTAAAAACCAATTCCTGAATGCCTGTAACCATCTCTTCAATTGAATTTGGATGACAATAATATACCGCTTCACCCCCAACTTCAATCAAACTGGATGTTTTGGCCACTAGCACAGGTATTTTACTGCGCATGGCTTCCAGAACAGGAATGCCGAAACCTTCAAAATGACTCACATAGGCAGCCGCAATTGCACCTTGAAACAAAGCAGGTAATTCTTTGGCCGAAATTCTCTCCAAAAAAACAACCTTGTTCTGAAGCTTACTGCTGTTTACAAAAGCTTGCATTTCCGGAAATAAATCCCCTTTCTTGCCCACAAACACCAATTTCAAATCTGGAATTGCAGCCTGATGAAAGGCTCTAAGTAAGTTGAGTTGATTTTTCCTTTTTTCAAGTGTTCCAACACACACTAAATAAGGCCCTTGAATTTGATGTGCATGCAATACAGCTTGGATAAATTCAGGCGACTTTTCAATTCGGAACAATTCGTCGCAATCCTGGTAAAGGGTTTTTATTCGGTCTGATTTTACTCCCAAAAATTCTTGCAAATCTTCTGCGGTTTGATTGCTGCAAGCCAACACCAAATCTGCTTCAGCCAAAGATGTGCGCATTTTTTTCAAGTAAATTCTTCGGTCGATTTGATTGTACAATTCGGGATAACGAATAAAAATTAAATCGTGAACCGATAACACCGAGCGAATTCCGGACTTTGTTAAGCCGGAAGGAATCTCATTGCTTAGACCATGAAATAGCTTGATGCCATCCTTCCTCAAATCGTTAACAATACCACCACTTCGCCATAACGATGAAAACAACTTCCATTTACCGGATGGAAAACGTTCGTGTAAATTTCCACCATGTGGAATCTTCCAATACAATTGGTTTTCCTTGTGGTGGTAAAGGTACAGTTGGTCTTCTGAAAATTGGCGAGAATAGGAAGCCAGCAAGCGTCTGGAATAATTCCCCAAACCAGTTGCATTGTGAAAAGCCCTTTTGGCGTCAAATCCTAACCTCATTTCGCCGCAAATTAAGAAAATCACACCGAAACCCTTTTCCTAAAGCGGATAATCTCTGATTTTTGGTTTGTGAACGGCCTATCCTATTGACATCAATCATTCAACAGCTTGACAAATATCAAGGATACTCGGGCCAATTTTATCCTTCTTAGCAAGAAAAACCATGTACATCCAACAACTCTATACCAACTGCCTGGCAGAAGCAGCATATTACATTGAAAGTGAAGGTGAAGCAGCAATAATTGATCCCCTTCGCGACACCCAACCTTACCTGGATTTGGCGGAGGGCCGGAATGCGAAAATCCGTTATGTATTTGAAACCCATTTCCATGCTGATTTTGTTTCCGGGCATTTGGATATTCAGCGAAAAACCGGGGCTGAAATTGTTTATGGTCCGGGTGCAAAAGCAGCATATCCCATTTACGAAGCGCAGGACATGGAAGTATTCCAACTGGGCGCAATTTTCATTCAATTGCTGCATACTCCTGGCCATACGCTTGAGTCATGTTGTTTATTATTAAAAGATGAAAACGGTAAAAACCAAGCTGTTTTTACGGGTGATACCTTGTTTGCCGGTGATGTAGGCAGACCAGATTTGGCGGTAAAATCAGACCTAAGTAAAGAAGATTTGGCAGGTATGCTTTACGATTCAATTCAATCCAAACTACTTGTACTTGAGGATGATCTCATTGTTTATCCAGGCCATGGTGCAGGTTCTGCATGCGGCAAAAACATTGGAAAAGAAACGCAAACCACGATTGGAGCCCAGCGAAAAACAAATCCAACCTTGAATTGCGGAGGAAAAGAGGAGTTTGTAAACTTGGTTGCCAATGGGTTGGATGAACCGCCAAAATATTTCTTCATGGATGCGGCTATCAACAAAAATGGGTATCAAGATATTAATGAGGTGCTCAGCAAAAATGCCATTGCACTACGCGTTGACCAACTCCTTCAAGAACAACAAAAAGGTACCGTAGTACTCGACACAAGAAACCCGGACGAATTTGAAAAAGGATTTGTACCAGGTTCTATTAATATTGGTTTGAACGGGCAATATGCAGTCTGGGTTGGAACCTTGATAGATTTTGGAACTCCGCTCATTCTAATTGCTGATGAAGGCAAAGAACAAGAGGCTATCCTTAGGCTTGCACGAGTTGGATTTGAACGCGTTTTCGGATACTTGGATGGTGGATTTGAAACCTGGCTGAAAGCAGGCAAGCAGGTAGAAACCATTGCAAGTATTGATGCAGCAAACCTGAACGAAGAACTCGGAATTGAGACCTCAAAAGTGATAGATGTTCGAAATCCTTCGGAATGGAATACAGGTATTATTGATGGTGCAGAATTGCTACCTTTGTCGAAACTGGAATCAAAAATCAATAACCTTGATCCTGAACAAACTTACCTCATTCACTGCGCTGGTGGATATCGAAGTATGATGGCCGCTTCTATTCTGAAAAAGCATGGTTTCAACCGGATAAAAAATATTCGGGGCGGCATTTCAAAAATCAGGGAACATGGCTTTGCTTTGGTGATTCCGCAATAAATTCAAGCTTGGAACTCATTAAAAAATACAGATTTGCCTTAATTGGCGGAGCCATTGGAGCCCTTGCAGGCCTTGCCTATTGGTACTTTGTTGGATGTAAGGATGGCACCTGTGCAATTACTTCAAACCCTTGGAGAAGCAGTGCTTATGGTTTTATCATGGGCATTTTGGCTGGTGATGGATTTAAAAAGGAAAAGAAAAAAACGACTGAACATGGGAACCCTTCATAAAGCTGAAACTTTTCACAACAAAGGCATGAAATTTACCAGTCTGGTAAATAACCATGAATTCGTTATGGATGACGTGGATGGAGATTCAGGACCAAGACCAAAACCGCTCCTATTAAGCGCGCTAGCCGCCTGCTCAGGAATGGATGTAGTTTCAATTCTTGAAAAGATGCGGGTAAATTTCAGCGACTTTTCCATGGAAACTGAAGGCGATTTAACCGATGAACATCCTAAAGTTTATTCTGAAATTCGATTGACCTACAGAATTAGAGTCGCCGAGGAAGATCAAGAAAAAGTAAAAAAGGCGGTGGAGCTTTCTGAAGAAAAATACTGTGGGGTTGGTGCAATGTTAAAAATGGTTTGTCCGATTGTTTATTCTATCAAATTCATTTGATTAAATATCAATTGAAATGAAGCTTGGGGAATCGGAACGCCTCACCATCGTGAATCATTAAGGGGTGAATTTCAAGCGTGATAAAGCGGTGAATGGGAAATTGTTGCACAAAATCTAAAACTTCTTCTGCTTCTTCTGCATCAAAAATAATCCAACCTTTTGTTCTATCTTGATTTATGGTGTAGGTTAATATGCGTCCATCTGCAATCAGCTGGTCTATAAACAGCCGATGCGAAGGGATCATCTGAATAAATTCCTGATCAATGGTATCAGGGAGAAACATTTCAACCATAAAATGGGCCATATCAATCTTATTTCTTTTTGGGGGCTTTAACTTTTGTATGTTCTTTTCGGAAAATGGCGATTTCCTTCACCAATTCAAAGGGAATTTCTTTTTCATAAGGAAATTGAATTGCACCCTTACTAAAGGTTAAACCCAGTTGGGAAAGTTTTGGGGCAAAAGCCTCAATGCCTCTACCCGTTGGATAAAACCCAAGGTGCTTTTTATTCACTGCAAAATAAACCAATACCTCTGTTGTTTTAAACGCAGGCATTCCATAGCTTATAACTTCTTGCGCATCAGGAAGTAGCTCTTTGAGGAAATTCCTGAATTTTTGTGCAATGGATTTTCCGGGTTCATCAACCAATGCAAGGTATTCGTCAATCGTCCCAACCTTAATTCTTTCCATATTCACAAGTTAGTTTATCCGGTAAACTGCTTATTCACAATTTTCACCCATGAAGGACAAATTGCTGGAATGCCAATAAATTTGGATATATATTGAGGCTTCTAAAGGATTTAACAATAACTTAACTTGAATTACCTCAAGTTTGCGGAGCATTAAAATGATACAGGATAGAAAGGGATATTTGATAAAAGATAGGGAAATCAGCTGGCTGAATTTCAATGAAAGAGTATTGCAGGAGGCCGAAAATTCCCAAACTCCGTTAATGGAACGTTTGAAATTCCTGGCTATTTTCTCTTCCAACCTCGATGAATTTTTCAGGGTACGTGTGGCTCAAATCCGTCGCATCCAACGAATTAGCCCCAAAAAACCAATAAGCGAATTTCAAAGTTCACCAGATGAAATTCTCTCCGAAATACAACAAAAGGTAGTATCACTACAAGAGCGATTTACCCAAGTTTATCAAAATCAAATAATCCCGGAGCTAAACAGAAAAAAGATTTTCCTGAAAGAAGAGAAAGACCTGAGCGAAAAGCAATTGGACTTAACTTGGGAGTACTTTCGAGCCAACGTTTTGCCACAATTGTTTCCTGTTTTAATTGATGATTCAAAAAATCCTCCGCATTTAAGAGATAGAAGCATTTACCTAGCAGTTCGCATGGAGCGAAGAGATGGGAAATTGCCTCCAAAGCATGCTATTATTGAAGTTCCAACCGGAATTGTTGGCCGCTTTCATATTTTGCCGGAAAGTGGAGATGAAAAGCATATTATCTTACTGGAAAACATCATCCGTGCCTATTTGCCAGCTGTGTTTTCTATTTTTGATTACGACCAATACGATGCCTACATCATAAAACTAACGCGTGATGCTGAGTTCACCATTAGTCAGGAGGAAAGCGACTATTCAGTAACCCTTCTTGATAAAATTCAAAAAAGTCTGAAACAGCGCTCAAAGGGTAATCCAACGCGTTTTGTGTTTGATGAACAAATGCCCAAAGAAATGCTTGAGTTGCTTATTAGAAAGCTTGAGCTAAAGCACGTTAATCTCATTCCCGGGGGCCGGTACCATAACTTCAAGGATTTCATGGATTTTCCAAAAGTGGGTAAGCCGGAGGATTACTTTGAATCCTTGCCGCAAATTCCTGTGAAACGCCTAGATAGGGCAAAAACCATGTTTGATGAAATCACCAAAAGTGATTTACTCTTGCATCACCCCTATCAATCTTTTGATTACCTGATTCGTTTGTTGCGTGAAGCCGCGATTGACCCTCAGGTTACAAGCATAAGGATTACCTTGTACCGGGTTGCCAGAAATAGTAATGTGGTGAATGCCTTAATTAATGCCATCAAAAATGGGAAAAAGGTAATTGTTTTGATGGAGTTACAGGCAAGGTTTGATGAGGAATCAAATATATACTGGACAACACAACTTCAGGAGGCTGGTGCACAGGTTTATTTTGGAAAACCAGGCCAAAAGGTACATTGCAAACTTTGCCTGATTCACCGAAAAGAGGGCGATAAAACGAGAAAATATGCCCACCTTTCAACTGGAAATTACAATGGCGTAACAGCTCGTCTTTACAGTGATTTTGCGCTCTTTACCCGCAATCAAGAGTTGTGCGAGGAATTGGAAATGGTTACGGATATGCTGTTTAGCAACCTAAAAAGAAGTGGTTACAAACATTTGTTGGTTGCTCCAGATTTCATGAAAAAGCAATTCCTCAACCTCATTGATTTTGAAATGCGTGAGGCTCTGGCTGGACGGTCATCTGGAATTGTCGCAAAGATGAATTCCCTTGTTGACGTCGATATTATTCGAAAACTTGTAGATGCATCAAGAGCAGGAGTGAAAATAAAACTCATTGTTAGAGGAATTTGCTGTTTGGTTCCTGACAATCCAAACATTTCAATCATCAGCATTATCGACAGGTATTTGGAGCATGCGCGTGTATTTCAGTTTCACGCTGCCGGAAAAAATTTGATCTACCTTTCATCGGCAGATTGGATGACCAGAAACCTGGTAAATCGCATAGAAATTGCATTTCCTATTGTTGATTCCAAGTTAAAGGAACGAATTATGGATATCCTTCAGCTTCAGCTTAACGACAATCAGAAAGCCAGAATCATTGATGGGGTGTATGATAGTCACAAAGTGGGTTCTAAGGATAGTCTTGCACTTCGTTCGCAATATGAAACCTGGGCTTATTTAAAAAATCAGGAAAACTTGTGGCAGGAATAGACCTACCTTTGCAAAGCAAAATCGGCTGTCGCTTTTGCAAAAAAGAGGAAAGTCCGGGCAACACAGAGCACCATACTGCCTAACAGACAGGGCACCAACAGGTGTACAGCCAGTGCCACAGAAAACAAACCGCCAAGGTACTTGTACCTTGGTAAGGGTGAAAAGGTGGAGTAAGAGCCCACCGGTTTTTCAGTGATGAAAAACGCATGGTAAACCTTATGGGTTGCAAGGTCAAATAGGCTCCGGATCAGGCTGCTCGTCTGCTACCGAAAGGTTACCGGAGTGGGTAGACCGCTTGAGATTTGCGGCAACGTAAATCCTAGAGAAATGATGGCCGGCCAAAATTGGCTTACAGAACCCGGCTTATGGTTTTGCAGGGAGGTTAACTTCGGTTGATCTCCCTTTTTTATTACAATAAAAGGCTATTCCAAATGACAGTTTGAAATAGCCTCTTGCCCTTAAACGTTTTGAAAAATCTCCCAATGATTTCAAATTAACGCCTAACGAATTTTATATTTTTTGGCTTGAAATTAACAACATCACTTACAAAAAATGATAAGTGGCAAGTTTGAACTATCTCTTGGCGCTCCTAAAAAGTTCAATCATGTCAAATTTTATCTCTTTTTCGATGGCGCTACCCAAATCAATTTCAAAGCCGGTTGCCACGATTAAAATCATCAGCATACAAAATAAAAAGCCAGATCCCATCATGACAATCAAGGCTTTAGAGTTAATTTGTTGATTCATATCTTTACGCTATTTGCTTGTTTTCTTATGTAAAGATACGAAAAAGACATACAAAGTCAAGTCCAGCGATTTAAGTTGGCGTAAATTTGATTTAAATAGGAATGTCCGTATAAATGTAAATGTACCAATTGGTAATACATCAAACCAAAGTCCATTCGGTACTTCCAATCCTCTGCAAGAGGAAACTCCTGAACATAAGCTGAATAAAACGGTTCCGGGAAATTACCTACAAAAAAGGTCATGGCTAAATCCATCTCGCGATGTCCGTAATAAACAGCCGGATCTATCAAAACCGGCTCACCTTGATCATTTCGCAACAAATTACCCGTCCACAAATCACCATGGAGCAAAGCCGGCGATTCAACCGGAAAAACGGATTCGGCAATTTTTAGGTACTCGTTAAATTTCTTTAAATGAGGTGCGTCAATAAGAATACGATTGGCGGCAGACCTCACAAGAGGTTCAAGTCGATTGTGAATGAAAAATTCAGACCAGGAGCTGCTCCGTGAGTTGATTTGTGGTAATGTTCCAATGAAATTATCCTCCGCAAATCCAAAATAGGTATTGGAATGCTTGTGGAGTTTGGCCAGTTTAAATCCAAATTCCTCCCAAAAATTCTGGTCTGCTGGACCTTGTTCAATCCATTCCTCAATGAGGTAATTCGTTTTATTAAAAACCCCTGACCCAACCGGCTTTGCAACTTCTAACTCACCAGCTCTTTCAAGTTCCTTTAAACCATGAATTTCCTTTTCAAAAATGCGGTGCAAGCCTGATTCGTGATTGAGTTTCACAAAAAATGTTCCGCGCTCCGTCACCAATTTATATGCTTGGTTTACCGATCCACCACCCACCATGTATCTGCCGTAGGTATGAACCGGAACCCCAAATTCTTGCTTCAATATGGAATCAAAAAAAGCGCCTTGCATTTAATCAACTAAATATCAACACTAGTTTAAAAGTACTGCGAAAATGTGACTTTTACAATCCAAACAAGACTAAATCAATGGCTAAGGTATTAATTGTGGATGATGACAAAGCAATCCGAGCGTCGTTAAGAGACATTCTGGAGTATGAAAGTCATCAGGTTGAAGAGGCTGGAAATGGAGAAGAAGCTCT
Organism: Bacteroidia bacterium; assembly: GCA_023151275.1. GTDB lineage: Bacteria > Bacteroidota > Bacteroidia > UKL13-3 > UKL13-3 > CAISCU01. Next base: position 18,685 of record JAKLJI010000027.1, read on the forward strand.
TCAACAAATTGAAAATGAAGAGTATAATCTAGTCATTTGCGATGTCAAGATGCCCAAAATGGATGGCATGGAACTGCTTTCAAAAGCTCATGAACTGGATGAGGATCTGCCCTTTATTATGATCAGTGGACATGGCAATGTGGAAATGGCAGTTGAGGCGACCAAGAAAGGCGCCTTCGATTTTATTGTAAAACCGCCTGAATTAAATAAACTACTTGTTACCGTTCGCAACGCTTTAGATAAATCGGCATTGGTAGTTGAAACCCGCGTTTTGCGACGTAAAGTTGGAAAAACGCGCGAAATCATTGGCAATACACCTGCAATTCAAAACATTCAGGATACCATTGAGAAAGTTGCCCCAACAGATGCCCGTGTTTTGGTTACAGGAGAAAATGGAACCGGCAAAGAACTGGTTGCCCGTTGGATTCACGAAAGAAGCAATCGTGCAAAATCACCTTTAATTGAGGTAAATTGTGCTGCTATTCCTTCCGAACTTATTGAAAGTGAACTTTTTGGTCATGAAAAGGGTGCATTTACCTCGGCCATTAAACAACGTGTTGGCAAATTTGAACAGGCCAACGGTGGTACCTTGTTTTTAGACGAAGTGGGTGATATGAGCTTATCGGCTCAAGCAAAAGTGCTTCGTGCATTGCAAGAAAATAAGATAACCCGCGTTGGCGGCGACAAGGACATAGAGGTGGATGTAAGGGTTATTGCGGCTACCAATAAAAACCTACTCAAGGAAATAGAAAAAGGTAATTTCAGGATGGACCTTTATCACCGCTTGAGTGTTATCCTCATTCATGTTCCTTCGCTGAACGAAAGACGCGATGATATTCCTTTGCTTGCGGAAAAGTTTATCAAAGAAATTTGTGAAGACAATAGCCTGGGCAAAAAATCCTTCCTTCCTCAGTCGCTTGAAGAATTGAAAAAACTGAATTTCAGTGGCAATATTCGTGAACTGCGGAACATTGTTGAGCGTTTGGTAATTCTGGGTCAAAATCGCATTACCGTTGAAGATATCCAGAAATTTGCCAATCCAATCAATGCGAGGGACGAAGAAAAATCGATTTACGAGCGTTTCAGCACCTTGCAGGAATTTAAAGAATACGTTGAGCGAATTTTCATTGAAGAGAAATTGAAAAAAAACGGCTGGAATGTGGCTAAAACTGCTCAAGAAATTGATATTCAGCGAAGCCACCTCTACAACAAAATCGACAAATATAATTTGCGCCGGAGCGAGAACGAATAAGTACCATGATTGGCTCTGATAGTGCTATTGCCGAACAATGGCTTAGAAAAGGAGAATTGGTTGCCATTCCAACAGAAACTGTCTATGGATTGGCAGCCAATGCTTTTCTTGAAGAGGCGGTATCTAAAATATATGCCGTAAAGGGCAGGCCTTCGTTTAACCCACTCATTATTCATACCAATTCCATTCAAAAACTGGAATCCTGGGGAATTGAATTATCAGCAACTGCCCTTCAACTCGCCCGAAAATTTTGGCCGGGGCCATTAACCTTGGTGGTCCCAAAATCAAGCCAAATTCCAGATATGGTAACTGCCGGACATCCCTCTGTTGCCATTCGTATCCCCGCTCATCCGCTTGCATTGGCTTTGCTTGAAAGGCTAGATTTCCCATTAGCGGCGCCCAGCGCAAATTTATCAGGCTCCGTTAGTCCAACCACTGCCAAGCACGTAGATGAACAATTGGGAAATAAAATTCCCTATATCCTAGATGGTGGCGAATGTAAGGTTGGCCTTGAATCGACCATTATTTCATGTGTTCATGAAAACCCCAGGTTGTTAAGATTGGGAGGATTAAGCATTCATGAAATTGAAGCAGAACTCGGATTCCGCCCTGAATTCAATATCCTGAACAATGAGAATCCAATGGCTCCAGGTATGCTAAGCAGGCATTATGCACCTTCCTCAAAATTGGTGATTGGCAATGCTGCAGATTACCTGAATATCTTCGATTCCGAGCAATTGGTGTGTATCCGATTTTCTGAATGGGTTGCAGAAATTCCAAAAGAACGACAGCTAGTTTTGTCACCCAATGGAAACCTGGATGAGGCCGCAGCAGCCCTTTATGCTACAATTCGTAAAGCAGATGCAATGAAACCCGAATTGATAATTGCTGAAAAATTTCCTGAAATGGGATTGGGTTTAACCATCAATGACCGTTTGCGAAGAGCTCAAATTCAATAAATCTTTAGCTTTTAATACCATGAAAACCCCTGCCCTATTGTTGGGACTATTGCTGCTGTTATCGTGCAGTAAGCCATCAAGCCATTCAAAACTTGGCTATTATTGGTGGAAAACCAATGCCAATTGGCACGACGAAGACAACTTCTCAGACTATATTCCTTTGTTAAAAAAATCAAAGGCAAGCACGATTTATTACAAGCTATACGACATTGATTGGAGTGCCCAACTTGGAATTTATCCGGAAACTGGTCCAGGTGAACCCAAGTACGAGGATTTTTTCGAACAAGTGCCGGTTGTTTTTATTACCAATCAGGTATTTGAGCAGGCCAATGCTCAGGAAGTGGAAATGCTGGCAGCAAAAATTCGAGAGCGCATTCCGGCGGAAACAAAAGAAGTCCAAATTGATTGCGACTGGACCCAAACTACCCGTGATGCCTATTTTAATTTTCTGAAAAAGCTTAAGTCAAAAAAACACTCATTTAAAGTTTCAGTAACCCTTCGCTTGTTTGCCTACAAATACCGCAAAACAATGGGCGTACCGCCGGTAGATAAGGCCGCATTAATGCTGTATAACTTTGAGTCGCCGAAGATATTCAGGGAGGAAAACTCAATTTTTGATTACCAGCTTGGACTAAGTTACTTAAAAGGACAGGAAAAATATCCTCTGCCACTCGACTTTATATTGCCTTCTTTTCAATGGACTGTATTATTCAACAACAGGCAATTTGTTTCCTTGTTGCGCAATCAGGATTCAAAATCATTATCCGAATTTTGTGAGATTAAACGACCCGGTATTTTTAAATCGGAAAGAGATACCGTGTTGGAAGGAAATTATATCCGGAAAGGTCAAGTTCTTAAGTTAGAATCTTGTGGCATGAAGGAATTAAAAGAGGCTTTGAAATTGGTGGATGAAGCAAAAAATAGCTCAACCTATTCGCTCTCAATTTTCAGTTTGAATCCATTAACCCGCAATCAATTGAATAGTCATGAAAGCCTTGAAATGCTCTATCCTGCTGCTAATTAGTACGCTTGGCATTCCCTTTCAGGCGCAGAATTGCATTGACTACCCAATGAATTCAGCGGTTCAGGTTAACCATGTCTTTCCTGATTTATTGCCTATTACCGAACTTTTTCCCTTTGTATATGACCTGGATTTTGTAACGCATTCAAGCGAGTTTTTTGAGAATCAACTTAGTCAGGGCGACAAAGAAAATCTGGTGGAATGGATGACTCAATTTGAGGGAAGTGGAATTAACAAAAACGACCTTTACTTTTTCCTTTATCAATTGGGAAATCAGGAGTTTCAACAACACAAAGATCAGTGGCGAATCAATAACCCTGCACTTGCCTATGCCTGGAAAAACAACCCGGAATTGGCAAAGTATTTGGAATTTGCCAAAGACCAACATTACAAAGGAAGTTTGCCTAACAACTATTGGTTAGACTTTACGATATCAACTCAAAATCATCATAAATCAAACCTGGATTCAATCCTGGTTACCGTTAAAAATCCTTGGGTAAAACGAAGATATGCGTATTGGAAAATTGTAGATAGCTATTATCAATATGTCCAACAACAAGAAGAAACTTCTCGAAATGACCTTCCAAAACAAGAAGCATTAACGATCTGGGAAAATTATTTTGTTCATGGTAAAAAAGACTGGCTATACTATTCGGCTTTTCATTATGTAGCACAATTCAAGGGGAATGAAGCTTTGTTTGAGTGTTTTAGATTTGCATTGGATAAACGTTCCCGAACTGCACGATTGATTGACAAGGCCTTTCTAGAAGAACAGGCAAAAGCCAGCCCGGATGCTAAGAAACAGGCAAGTGCATTGGTATTAATTGAATTAAAAAATCCGGGACATTCCCTTCCAATCCTTAAACGCATTTATCAATTAGACCCAACCAATCGCGATTTGAATTTCCTTATTTTAAGGGAACTGAATAAAATAGAAAACTGGATTCTCACTAAACCAATTGCAGGTCAAGATGTGGTTGAATACAGTTATTGGGATGAGGAGTTGCAACTCAATTTTTTAGAAAACCACCGAAACGATAAGCACTACCTGGTTGAATTCAGCAATTGGATTAAGCAATTGAAACAGGCTTTACCTGAATCAGATAAGGTATTTCTAAGCATGTTGGAAGTGTATTGCACTCTTTTACTCGAAAAACCCAAAGAAGCAAAACAGGCCATTCACCTACTGAAAAATCAAGCAAAAGAACCCAAAATGCAAATTCAAATTGAATTGTTTGAGGTGATTCTTGACTTCCAATTGGCTCATGGGAGAAGTGTTGAAACCGAAAAGAAATTAATGGAATTAACCCAGAGATTATCCCATACTCATTTTCTTGAAAACCCAACAAGAGCAATTGCTCAGGTTTGGAGAACCTGTGGCATGATATATAGAAAACATCGTGACACCGAAGCTTTGGGGTTTTTAATGACCGCCCAAACAGATTTAATCAGTGGTACGAAATGGTATTACGAGGAAGACTTCTATAAAAACGCTAGTGTCAAATGTCTTTTTGAAATCATTAAACGAATAGAACAAGAACCTAAAACAGATTTTGAAAAGTTTGTTTGCTCTAAGCCTCAACAATTTTGTGATTCCTGGCGAAAAGTAGATTTCTACCCAATTTACCAAATCAAGGATTACTATGGAATGCATCTGGTTCGGGAAAGAAAAATGAAAGAGGCCTATGTTTGGTACAGTCAGTTTTCGGATGAAGAATTAAGCAAGGAACCATTTAGTTATATCGATAATGACCCATTCATTTTTAGAACGACAACATCGCATCCAACTCGATACAACAAACGGGATTTTTTGAAACAATACCTAAGTTGGGAGGCCTCATTAAAGGACAATCCCAATCAGGCAGAACTTTGGTTTTACCTTGGAAACGCCCGCTTGAACATGAGTCATGAAGGTAATTCCTGGCCAATGGTATCAAATCATTATTCAGGTTATGATTCAGAAAACGATCTTATTCTGGAAGTGAATAAAGAATTTGTATATGGCACAGATGCGCTTCCTTTTTATAAAAATGCACTAAAGTACAGCAAGGATGTAAGGTTATCGGCCCTCATTCGCATGAACATGGCCTATATCATTTATCGAGCCAAAAAGCTTGAATGGCATCAGGAAGAAGGACTTTTGAAAAGCCTTTGTCCACATGCAGATGATTTGGAGAGGCTGAGCGAAATCACCAGCAATTGTGATGTATATGCCGATTATTTGGCTCCATTTATCAAGCCGGGTCCACGAATTGCTATTGACTATAAATGGGCTTATGGAAATTGAGATTAGAATTTGAATTAACTTTGGACCATGCGTATTGTATTTTTTGGAACACCTGAATTTGCTTCTCACTCGCTTGAACACTTAATCAAAGCCGGAAAAAACATAGTTGCAGTAGTTACTGCACCCGATAAACCAGCTGGAAGAGGAATGAATCTTCAGCAATCTGCTGTAAAACAAGTGGCCTTGAAGTTTGACATTCCTGTTCTTCAGCCGGAAAAGCTCAAAAATCCTGAATTCTTAAGTGAATTAAAAAGTTACCACGCTGAGCTGCAACTGGTAATAGCTTTTCGGATGCTACCTGAGGTAGTTTGGAATATGCCACCACTTGGAACAATGAATCTGCATGCCTCTTTACTTCCGGATTACAGGGGAGCTGCACCCATCAATTGGGCAATAATAAAGGGAGAAAAGGTTACCGGAGTAAGTACCTTTTTTTTAAAACACGAGATCGATACCGGAGATATTTTACTTCGAAAAGAATTTCCAATTGGAGATGAAATGGATGCCGGAGAATTGCATGATTGTTTGATGGAACTGGGGGCAAAAGCAATTGTGGAATCTGTTGATTTAATTGAGAATGGAAAAACAACAGGAGAACCACAAGGCGATGATAATGGAAAATTCGCACCTAAAATTTTTAAAGAAACTTGCCAGATTGATTTCAGCAAACCAGGACAAGAGGTATATAATTTCATTCGCGGAATGAGTCCCTACCCTGCTGCATGGTTTTTGTTCTATGGAAAACCCATGAAAGTGTTAAAATCATCATTGGTAACCTGCGAAAAACAAATGAATTCAGGTGAACTATTTATTGAATCAGGAAAACGAATTCTTGTGAAATGCAAAGATCAATGGATTGAATTGCTTGAAATACAACCTGAATCAAAGAAGCGAATGAAGACAGAAGAATTTCTGAGAGGATGGAGACCCTAATAGCCCCTTTTTCTTTTGGTTGAGCCATTGGTTACCTCCTAGATCCTAAGCTAGGTTTAAGTTGAATGGATTGGGCAATTTTAAGTTCATTATTTTCTCACCCGGTTGGAGAAAGAAATCTCTTAATTGATTCCAAAAACACAAATTAAACACAATAAAACGCGTACAAGACCAATAATTTTACTATACTCGTTTTGGCGAAACCCGGCATAATGGCACGCAAAGAATTCAAAAATAATTTATATAAACTATCCGAAGAACTGGAGGATTGCGGCTTGCCGGAGGAAGGGAAAATCATTCGAAAAATTTATTGGTACTCGGGAGATGAAAGAGAATTGGTTTTTCTGATGGGTTTGTGGATGAAAGGGTTTAAAACCGGAAATCCCTTGATTACACAACAAATTAAACCTTTGGCTCAAGAGTTTAGGGATTTATGCAAAGAAAAAAACCTGAGTAAAGAATGGGAATTAAAAATCTCATTCAAGCCGGATGTTTCTACTGGCTATACGTATTGGTTTGGATTTGCATTTGTTTTGCTGGTATCCGGTATTGCACAAGAATATTCAATTAGCAACCAGCCAGGTGCAGATGAACTTGTTTTTTTCTCCTGGGAAAAAGGACTTTGGAAAATCATATTAGGTATTCTTGTTGGACTTGGAGGCTATTGGTTAAGAGTTGAAAGTAAAGGGAAATTTGATTTAGCAGAGCGTTTATACAGGAGAGTAAGGTAATGGTTAAAATTGCAGTTAAAGAAGAACTTTTAGATGGGAAAATAATTTCGGAATGGCTTTTTGACTGGAATGAAAAAAGGATTACTCTCGAGGATTTAATTATTGCCAAAGTTGAGAAACAATTGCAGGAAAAGGAATCTCAATTGCAGGTTTCTCCAAAACTTATGGAACAAATTCTGAATCAGGATAAAAAAGAGATGTCGCTTCCTAAAATCGACCGAAAAAAAGCCATAGAAGAAGCAATTCAAGCCTTCAAGTCAACTCGTTTTTTTGTTTTGGTTGATGGAATTCAAATTGATGAACTGCAAACCAAGCTCGAAATAAAATCTAAATCGAGTATTCAATTTATACGTCTAACACCTTTGATTGGAGGCTAGGATGTTAACTAAATTAGTTAAAAAAGTAATTAATTATTTTGATGGTGAAATCCAATCTTTTAACAGGCTTATCCAAGAAACAATTCGCGAATCTGAAAAAGCAGAAATCTCCTGGTATTTTTTCAAACTTGAAACAACATCAATCTTAAAAGAATTTGAAGTTTGGGACAATCAGATAAAACAAAAGTTTCTATTATTCTGCCTGAAAACTTATTTTGAGGAGGCAATTACATTTAAAAAAAATAGTGATTCCATTCAAAGAAGCCACTACCTAAGGTCTGTCAAATCAGCTTTCATCAAACATTATCTATCTTCAAAACCTGAGCTTTCAGATGATTTTATCCAGGCTTGGTTGCAGGAAATGATAAACCTTGAGCAACTTAGTTCATCCCAATTAAACGACTGGGGGATTTCATACTTTATAACTACCATCAAGCCTAAAACAAAGAAATCAGGTTTAAATGAAGAATTGATTCAGGAACTAAAAAGATTCAGACAATCCCTATTGAATCAATACCAAAGAAACGAGGAGAAACAAATACTCAAATTGGTTGACAAAATTGATTTTCTACTAAATGACCCCGGGGAACGTGATTGGTATTTCCCGGATTCCGATGCATTCGGAGGATTTGTGAATGAATCCTTGAAATCAATGTTGACTGAAACCCGCGGTATTTGGTTCCAACTCATTTCAAGTGCCGCCCTGGCAACAGGTTCAAAACCGAGTGAGAAGTATTTAAAAAAATCAGGTGATTGGATTGATAAGCTAAAGGTGGATGGGTTCAGGGAAGAAATGCATAAATGGATGGAGCATTTAATTGCCCTCCCTAATCAAACACGTGAGGTAAATCACCAATGGGGAGAAACCCAACAAATTTTTGTGGAAACCTGCCTATCTAGTCCACAAAACCTGGACTACATGAAATCACTTGTTTGGCTAATGGTCAGGTTCAACGACCACAAAACCACCAGTCTCCTGAGTAAATTAGCCGAACGCTCGTATAAAAAAATACCTCAGAAAGGGCCCACCGCGACTGCTTTAGGAAATGCTTGTGTATTTGTTCTTGCAAATCAAAAAGGGTTTCAAGGTATTGCTGAATTAAGTCGCTTAAGTACTAAAATAAAAGTAATAAGCATCAAAAAACTAATAAATAAATACTTGAATGAAAATGCTTCCAGTCGAGGCTTGAGTATATCTGAACTGGAAGACATGGCCTGCGAAGGTTTCAATCTTGTAGATGGTAAGAAAGACTTTTTCCTGGGCGAGTTTACAGCCACAATTCAAATTGAGAAACCAGGAAAATGCGAGATAACCTGGACTAACCCGGAAGGAAAGGTTCAGGTATCTATACCTCAAACTGTGAAAGAATACCAGGCTGAAAAGTTGGTTCAACTTAAAGCCTTAACTAAGCAAATAGCATCTACTTCACACGTTCAAAAAGAGCGCTTTGATTTGAAAATGCGAAGCACTTCCATCATAAGCATGGATTATTTCAAAGAAAACTACTTGAAACATGGAATTTTGGGGTGGATTGCCAGGAGGTGCATCTGGAATTTCATGTCAATTGGAGTGCATAGGGATGTGTTATTTTACGAAGGTGAATGGAGAGATAATTTAGGAAACATTTATAAAACCGCAGATTTTCAAGAAGTACAACTTTGGCATCCAAGTGAATCTGAATTGGCAAGCGTCCTTGCCTGGCGAAACTTAATTTTTCGACTTCAATTGCAACAACCATTTAAGCAGGCTTTTCGCGAAATCTATTTGTTAACCGATGCTGAACGGAATACAAATTCATATAGTAACCGAATGGCGGCACATCTGCTAAGGCAACATCAATTTGTCACATTGGCTAAAGGCAGAGGCTGGACTGCCAACCTATTGGGTGCCTGGGATGGTGGTTATGATGGAATTGCAAGTATTCAGCTGCCGGAATACAATTTTAGTGCTGAATTTTGGACCAGTGCAGTTGACCAGGAAGACCAATTAAATGAAAGTGGAATTTGGAATTATTTAAGTACCGATCAGGTAAGATTTACACATAGAACTAATTTAGAAGCTATTCCCTTAGAGCAAATACCGGTTCGCATTTTTTCCGAAATTATGCGAGATGTTGATTTATTTGTTGGAGTTTCCAGTGTTGGGAATGATCCCAATTGGCAAGACAGTGGTGGACTTCAAGCCTATTCCAATTATTGGCACAACTATGCATTTGGTGATTTAGGCGAATTGTCGAAAAACAGGAAACAATTGTTGGAGCAATTGATACCAAGATTAAAAATAGCGGGGCTTTGCAATTTTGAGGGAAATTTTCTCAAAGTCAGAGGCAAGTTGAGAACCTATAAAATTCATATTGGCTCATCAAACATTCTTATGGAGCCCAACGACCAGTATTTATGTATTGTTCCTGATGGTAAAAAAATAAGGGAGGAAGATACCGTTTATTTACCCTTTGAAGGAGATCGAATTCTTTCCCTCATCATCTCAAAGGCCATTTTACTAGCTGCTGATACAAAAATCAGCGACCAAACTATCGTAAATCAAATAAGAAGCGGTTTATGAGGTATAGCAGGCAAATACAGCTACCGGAATTTGGAGCAAGTAAGCAGGAAAAACTTAGTCAGGCGAAAGTTCTTATCATTGGCTGCGGTGGCCTGGGAACACCAATTGCCACAACACTTGCTGCCATGGGAATCGGGAAACTTAGCCTTATGGATGGAGATGTGGTTGCCGAAGAAAATCTTCACCGGCAATTTCAATACAATTCTGATGAATTGAGAAAAATGAAAGCCACAATTTTATCCGAAAAACTAAACAAGCAAAATCCAAACATAACCATTGAAGGAATTACAAACTATTTCAGTCTGCCTCAAGGAAACTCCTATATTCAGGAAGCGGATTTAGTGATAGACACATGCGATGACCTGGGCAGTAGAATTGCAATTTCACAAAGCTGCTTACAAGGCCGGAAACCTTTATTTTATGCGGCTGCATCCGGTTGGAAAGGATTGGTAATGGCGCAGATACCCGGCAGCAAACTCAACCTTTCTGACTATTTGCAAAAAAGTGAGAGTTTTACCTGCACGGAAACTGGAATATTTCCACCTGTTTTATTCTGGGTAAGCTCACTCATTACAACCGAAATTATCCGTTTCCTTACTGAAGAAAATACTTGCTTGAAACATCAACTCGAAATTTTTGATGCACTGCAATTTAAACAGCAAACCTTTCAGCTAAACAACCCTGCAAACTCTTACTCAGAAGCTTAATATTAAATCTCAAAGTAAATTTCATGTTTTGGGAAATCCTATTAAGTAGGGTCTGCTGATTAACGCATAATTTATTGCTCGAGCGGATTCTAACCCGGAAAAAATGAATTCTTCTGAACGGTTTTGAAACAATTCCCTTGGACAAAATTGGATTTAACTATGAAGCATGCTTTTAAGAACGCAAATCCAGCTCGGCATCATCTTCTTCGGATAAGCATGATCGGCTGTATGGAAATACTATCCGCCAGATTTATAATGCAGATTAGAATTTAACGGCAGACCTTGTTAATACTCGAACGATCCCTACCCAGTTTCTTAATCGAACTACTTTCAGGAAATTGGAAGAATTATCCTCTAGCCACATTTCACTTTTGTTTCGCCAAATTTACCATCTTTCAGCTTGTACAAGCTGGGTCCTTTTTATACTTTTACCCAATTGGATGGGGCAAGCGATTTTTCAGTCGAATCTTGCACCTACCCAAGCCTTATATTAGGTACTATTTTTGAAACCCCAACAGTTTACTATGACAAAACAAACTACCACTTATCTGTTAATTTTGGCGGGCCTCCTTTTCTTGGGTTGCGGAATTCCTAAACAAACTGAACCTAAGGTTTTTTTAGTAGGTACTGTCCACAATAAGACCAACAGTTTTAATGCCGACTCAATTTACTCCCTTTTAATCAGGTATAAGCCTGATCTTATTTTGATGGAACTTGACTCATCCTTTTTTTATGAGGACTTTACCTACAGGACTTTATTTGAAGGAAATGAAATGATAGCAAGCGTTCGGTATAAAATGAATTTTCCACAAGTAAACATCAGACCCATAGAACTTGAAGGCAGAGAGGAAATCAGACAACAACTTGGCGTTTTTCCTGAAATTACAAATGAATTTGGCCAGATTTTAAACACCCTTATTGCTACCCATAAATTAAACCAAACCGAGAAAGCTGCTATTGAACAATTATTTTATTACGACAGCATTGCGACGCTGTACAAAACAAAAACCTTGAGAGAAATAAATCAAACCAAGGTAGATGTAATTTCCGACAGCCTGAACTATTTTAAATATTTTAAACTAAAGGAAATTGCCGATAAATATGACCTATTTGAAACAACTAAACTGAAAGATGCTAAAGGCGATTCGGTTTCAATACGAAAAAACTTTGAGTTATATGTTGATTTTGAAATGAACCAACGAAACAATAGCCTCGCTAAAAACAGCATTGAACATATTAATCAAAATCCAACAAAAAAAGTTATGATCCTTGTAGGATTTTCGCATCGGTATTACCTTTTAGATAAACTGAAAAATCAGAAAATTCAGGTTCAATGTGAATTTTAAGTTTCTCCTACCCCCAGCGAAAAACTTACAAATCTGGGGGTCTTATCCATTTGGTTCTTTGAATCCACAGAGCCATAGTACTCCACTACCTGCTGAAATGGATTTAGCTTATGCCTTTGCTATTTTGTGCATTTTTTTGATTTAATTCGGAGCAAATTCACCTTTTGAGAATCTTGGTTGACCTACGCAATCAATTGGGTTAGGGATAGCACTGGAAATCCTTTTTTGGTGGGCTGGAGGTAGCGTTGGCAAAACAAAAAAGATTGGAAGGAATAGCCCGGCCCTGCGTTACAAATTTTCCGTTTTTCACAGATTTTCCGAGCAGGGCAACCCCAAAAATCGAATCTTGAATTGGCTAATAAGCTGGAGCTTGGAACGATTGAATTCCTTCCCTTCTGTTTTGTTTACCTGAGGTAGGCGCTGAACATCCAAACCAATTTTTCCTGCTCACGGATATAATCACTCATGAGTGCATTGGTGGCTTCATCACGCGCATCTGCTGCCAATTCAAGAAGCTGACGTTGTTGCCTAATCAAGACGCCAAATCCTTCCAGTACATGCTGAACGGCTTCTTTTCCATTGCTGCAATTGGTAATTTCTGCAATTTCCGAGTGCCGGAGATAATCGCTAAATCCGTGAATAGGCGTACCACCAAGGGTTAAAATGCGCTCTGCTATTTCATCAATTTTCAGCAAGGTATTGTCGTAAATCTCTTCAAATTTTACATGTAATTCAAAGAATTTTTCGCCGGTAATGTTCCAGTGAAATCCCCTGACATTCATGTAAAATACCTGATAAGCCGAAAGTAATGCATTTAATTTTGAATTTAATTCGGCTGCTTTTTGGGCATCTATGCCAATGTAATTGCTTGTCATTTTTATTAGGTTAATAATTACCGGCACAACAAATTGCACCGGTAATTGAATGGTTTTAGAAATAAAGACTGGTAAATGAGCGAACTATGGCCGACAACCGGATGGTATCGTAAATGCGTTGCTCGCCAGACCCCAGTTTCATTACCGAGGCTTCGTGGGCATTTACACACATTTCGCAACCGTTGAGTGCCGATACCATAAGACTCATCAATTCAAAAAATTCCTTGCCCAAAACGGGATTCATCATGATACTCATTTTAATTCCCGCAGGAGTGTTTTGGTAGAACTCTTTTTTGGTGAAATGCCTGAACCGGTAGAACACATTGTTGGCATTTAATAAACTAACACAGGCAAAGGTTTCAGCAATTTCTTCCTGGCTGGCACCCGCATCGGATGCGAGCCTGGTAAACGCATCAACCAAGGCCGGGCTTTTTTCGTTTATGGCAACTGCAAGTGCCAACAAATAACTTTCTTTTTTGCTTAGGGTGGAATACCCAAACGCATTTCCCAGGTTCACCTTTAAATCGCGCAGGTAGCGGCTTTCTGTTACTGCCTGGGCATTCAAAGCCGGACTACTTTCGGTTAAGGCCAATAATTCGAGTAAACCTGCCAAGGTTTCGTTTGCAACTGCTTTCATACTTAGGCTTGATTGGTTTCTTCTCCTTTAACCCAATTGCAAGGACATAATTCGTCGGTTTGCAAGGCATCAAGCACACGCAAAACCTCATCTACATTCCGGCCCACATTCAAATCGTTTACCGAAACCCAACGAATAACCCCTTCAGGGTCGACAATGAATGTTGCACGATAAGCCACCTTTTCTTCAGCCGAAAGAATTCCAAGATCATCAGCCAATGATTTTGAGGTATCGGCAATCATTGGGAAACGCAATTCTTTAAGGTCGTTGTGGTTGTTTCTCCAGGCCAGGTGAACAAATTCAGTATCGGTTGATGCCCCTAACAACAAGGTGTCACGGTCGCGAAAATCCATATAGCGCTTGTTGAACTCGGCAATCTCGGTTGGACAAACAAAGGTAAAATCCTTTGGCCACCAGAACATCACCATCCACTCCCCTTTTGCGCGCAGTTCAATAGAATTGATATCGGCAAACTCTTTCCCTTTTTCGGTTGACACTACCGCTTTTTTGTTGAAATCGGGAAACATGTTCCCGATGGATAAGATTCTGTTTTGCATAGTATTTTTAGTTTTTGATTGAAATTGATGATGCAAAGTTGTGCACACCTGCTTGTTCAATCAAACTGAATATTTCTATATTCGCATAGAAAACATCTAACAGCATGAACCTGCAACAACTGGAATACATTGTAGCCATTGATACCTACAGGCATTTTGCCAGGGCTGCCGAAGCCTGTTTTGTAACCCAAGCCACCTTGAGCATGATGGTAAAAAAGCTGGAAGAAGAATTGGGGGTTCAGCTATTCGACCGAAGCAAGCAACCGGTAAGTGTCACCCTTGCTGGTGAAATTATCATTCCTCAAGCCCGGAAAGTGCTTGCCGAAGCTTCCCGATTAAAGGAAATGCCAATGGGCTTAAAAAATGAAATCAAGGGTGAAATCAGGCTAGGCATTATCCCAACGCTTGCCCCTTATCTGCTACCCAGGTTTCTTGCAGAGTTTATGAATGCCTATCCGGATATCAGCCTGAAACTGGTTGAAATAAGCACCGCTGAAATTCTGGAACAACTTCAAAAAGACCAGCTAGATTTAGGCTTAATGGCAACACCATTGAATCAAACTGAGTTTACTGAGGAGGTCCTTTTTTACGAACCCTTTGATGTTTTTGTTTCCAAAGAGGAGCAAGTGCTCAAAAAAAATTACCTGTTACCCGGCGATTTAGACATTAACCGCTTGTGGTTATTGGAAGAAGGGCATTGCCTGAGAAGTCAGATGGTGAACCTATGCGAGCTTCAGAAAAAAGAACTGAACCGAAGTTTGCATTACGAAGCAGGAAGTATTGAAAGTTTAATCCGGATTGTTGAAGTGAACAAAGGCATTACCATCATTCCTCGTCTGGCAAGTCTGGATTTGGCTTCAGAGCGAAAACACCAGGTGCGTTCCTTTTCTTCCCCCGAGCCGGTACGGGAAATCAGTTTGGTAAGTTATCGTCCCTTTGTAAAACAGAAATTACGTGAAGTTTTACGCGACCAGATTCGGGAACTCTCCGGTAAATGGATGCAGGTAAGTGAATCAAAAAAGGTAATTGCCATTTAGGAATTGAAAGTATATTCGCAACATGGATAATCAGGAAAAAGCCGTTCATTCATCAAAAGCGCCGGAGCCGGTAGGTTTGTATCCCCATGCGCGCAGGGTGGGTAATTTGTTGTTTTTGTCGGGAGTTGGCCCTCGTGAACGTGGCACCAAAAAAATCCCCGGAGTTGAATTGGACGAACAAGGAAAAATTGTTTCTTATGATATTGCAACCCAGTGTCGTTCTGTATTTCAAAACATCCGGTACATTCTGGAAGACAGTGGAAGCTCCTGGGAGAATATGGTTGATGTAACGGTATTTCTTACCAATATGAAGGATGATTTTCCAATTTACAACAAGCTATGGGCCGAGTATTTCGGCGAGAACCCTCCTTGCAGAACAACCATAGAAATCAATTGCCTGCCAACCCCCATTGCCATTGAATTGAAAGTAATTGCGACGATTGAATAAAGCCGCCATTTTTCAGCAAACAACTGATTTGTTCTCCCAATTCTATCCAATCAAATCATTCGGTACACTACGGTTTCGAATACGTTGCAAGCACTAATTTCGGGATTTGATGGGATTGATTCACACATCTGTTTCTACACTACCAGATTTCAACAACCTGCATGATAAAAGCGAAAAAAAGTAAATTGGATTGATTTGATTTGAATGCCTTTTAACGAAACCATTAAGCAGACCTCATGAAAGCACACCTGAAGGAATTGGTAAAAAACAATCCTGTTCTTTTAAAATACCTGCGTATGCTGAAAAGCTGGAGAAAACTCAGGCAATTCATTGCGGTAAAGACGATAAAAGGAAAAAACAATTCCTTACAAATTGAAAAATCCGCTTTACTAAAAAACTGCAAATTTGATATTCAGGGAGATAATAATTGCATTGAAATCCATGCCTCCTGCTTTTTGAATGGCCTCACGTTTTACATTCGTGGCAATAGCAACAAAGTGGTTCTTGGAAAAGGCGTCAGGTTTAACAACAGCGGCCACATTTGGGTTGAAGACAACCATTGTGTAGCCACCATTGGAGATAATACAACCATTGAAGATGCTCACCTGGCCGTTACTGAATCAAACTCCAAAATCGAAATTGGCCGAGATTGCATGTTTGCGTATGATATAGATTTGAGAACCGGAGATTCTCACTCCATTATCGACAAAACAACACGTGAACGAATTAATCCGGCACAAAACATCAGCATTGGCAACCATGTATGGGTGGCATCGCATGTATCCATTCTGAAAGGGGTTCAAATTGCAGATAATTCAGTTGTTGCGAGCAGAGCCGTAGTTACGAAATCCTTTTCAGAAAGTAATATTCTGATGGGAGGGATGCCTGCCCGGAAATTAAAAGAAAACATCGATTGGAAAAGGGAGAGAATTAAATGACGAACAAAAAAAATTCCAAACTTTAATAGTAAGAATTTTCTCTACGTTCAACTTACGTAACCCGGTTTTACATACTTACTAGATTAGATTCCGAATAAATTCACCCAAAAGGAAAACTGCTTGAATCATTAGATTTCAATGGATAATGTTCCTCGAAATTTATTTTATCATTACTAAAAACAGGACACCGTTAAAGGGCTTTCAGCCATATGTGGAATGTAGTATCTAGTCAACCCTCAAAAAGGGTCTAGATGTAGTGTTTATGCACCTTTTGTGGGAAAAGATAGTGAAATAGTTTGCAAGGAAAGCAAGAATTTATATAAAAACCTTGCAAACTAATAGGATAAAAAAAGGAGCTGTAACAAACCAATTAAGTTTTTTACTGCCAGGACAAAGCCAAAAATAAATTCATTAAACTTGCTGAATCCACTACAAATGCCCTCATTAATGGTGCATAATTGCTATTCATTTGATGCCTGTTTTTTACGAAAGAAATTGAACTCATTGAACTAAAAATTATTGAAATTATTAGGTCAGACGAGGAGCTAAACAGGGTATATAAATTAGTAACCTCAGTTGATGGAATTGGCCAGCTAACAGCTGTTGCATTGATAATCACAACCAATCAATTTAAAGATTTTAGCTGCCCTAAAAAATATAATTGTTATGCAGGAATCGCACCATTTGAACAGCAATCCGGCAAATCATTGAAGACTGCTCCTAGAGTTTCTCAGAAAGCAAATAAAGAAGTAAAGACTCTTTTACACATGGCAGCTCTTACGGTCCTTAAAATCCCTAATTCTGAGTATTCACTTTACTACAAACGAAAAAAAGAAGAAGGTAAAAATGGCATGACCATATTAAATGCAATACGGTCAAAATTGGTTGCAAGAGTTTTCGCCTGTGTAAGAGATAACCGAATGTATACTAAAGAATTTCAATATTCTCTTACAGAAAAAGTATCCCTTGGGTTTCCTGTTTGAAGCTCTCTTAGCAAGGTTTGCGCGGCTTCAAATAGGAAATCCGAGGAGACAACCGAAGGGCGTCAGAGAACGCAAAAAATAAATTAGGAATTACCATAGAAATCGTAGCGGTAGACCCCTGTGCAGCTAATATTAAGCGGAAGGCCAACGCTATCTGTATTTTTCAAAGAACTTCTCATTCCCATTGAACGGTGGGAATATACCAAACTTCTTTAATCTCAGAAAACCTGCTTCTATTAAACATATAACCTCAATACACTAATATGAGAGATTGACTTGTTGAGGTTAATTTCTTTATTAATATAAAAATGCAGTATCGCAACTAAATTCGCCTATTGAATCATTTAAATAATGTCCTTTTGAATCAAATCTAACATAATAAATTACTTTTGAATTTGAATCCAATTCCATCATTAAATTTAAAACTCCCTTTGTTGAATAAAATCTCCACCAACCGATAGGTTTATCTTTATAATATTGACCCTCTGTGATCAAGTAATTGCCATTAGGAAAATCATCATTAAACTCTCTGAAAATGCCTTGTTTTTCGCCTAAATCATTGAATCTAACTTCAAAGTATATTAACCCGTTTATGGTATAAGCTCTTTTAATACCAACAGGAATGGTATCATTTCTATACTTTCCTTCTACTTTTAACATTTTAGAATTAGGAAAATATTCTCTTATCCATTTATCTCCATTTTTATTAACATATACTATATCTTTAGATTTTATACAGGATATAAAAAAAACAAAAATGATTGATATTATAAATATATTATTTCTTCTTTTCATATTGTGGATTTATTTGGAAGTCTTGATGTACATTTTTATCTTTTGCTTGTGTAGCACTTGTATCATTTGTTAATGTACCACAAACCATACATTTAAATTGATAACTTTTAACATTTTCTTTTTGGATATTTCTTCTAGCTTCTTCCATGCCATTTATTGTAGAAATGAAATCAGCAGTACCAAGAAGTTCTTTAATTTTTGGAGTACTTGGCCCTTTTAAAGCGCCAAACGCTATCAATACATTTTCAATATCAGTTGCAACCACATCTCCATCCTCTTTTACTTTCCATTTTGTTGGTGATACCCCACCTGTCCCACTATAAAACATTATTCCTGATCCCATATAGCCCCCTTCTCCTTCTAGATCCAAATAATCATATTTTGTAATATTTGAACCTTCCTTTGGCAAATCAAAATAATCACCATACTCCCTTAATTGAACATCTTCTATTTCGTCATTATTGTTGTCCTTAATTAATTGTGGTGATGATTGGCTCACAAATTCTAAGGTTCCATCCTCTTTTCTGTTATAGTTTACAACTGTCTCAAAATCATAATATCTAACTTCATTGTCATAAAATAAACTAGCTGGATTTAATCCATCTATTTGATGCTTTACCCCATCTGTCATAACCTTTTTACTTACCAACACTTTCATCATAGTTGTACTACCATCTTTTTCTTTTATTAATATTGTTATATACTCTCTTTCTCCATCAGGATCAGCATAAACTATTGGGTTATTAGCGAATGCTCTAAATGGACTCACATATGGCTGTGTTGAAGTTTGTGGATCAACACTCATCCACCTACCCAACCTGCTATCATAAATCCTCGCTCCAAAATCATAAGCATCTCCGGTGCCGTAGGTCTCATTATCCTTTTCTTTGCCATTAAACCCATATCGATATTCCCCACCCTGCCAAGTTCTCTCTGCCAACGGAGCTCCAAACGGTGAATAATCTGTGGCACTTACAACATCTGCTATGAAATAACTTACACTTGTTCCTGAACAAACAGGCATCTTCTTATCAGTAACAACAGTCAACACATTACCCAGGTGGTTTGTAAGCTCATAACGTTTAGAACCACGTTCTGTGTAAAAACGGCTTAGGCTTAGTTGTTCTATATGGGTATTGCTTAATTGGGTAGTAACTCCATTTTCTATACGCACTGTGCGTTGGGCCATGGCTTTATTGGTTTGGTAAATACCAATTCTAGAACTACCATACATATGCCATTCCTCCAATCTTAAACTGTCTGTATACACACTGCTTTGCT
The DNA here is from genome assembly GCA_023151275.1 of Bacteroidia bacterium. Classification (GTDB taxonomy): domain Bacteria; phylum Bacteroidota; class Bacteroidia; order UKL13-3; family UKL13-3; genus CAISCU01. The sequence goes on from JAKLJI010000027.1 coordinate 38,412, forward strand.
GCATAAAACCGGCTGTTATTTGGTCGTATAATCCTTGACCAAAGTAATTTCGAATATAAGTGAAATAGTTTTCTAATCCACCATAATTGCCGCCGTATAGGTTTTGAGCACTTTGAACTGTTGCTAAATTACCTGGGGCAAATTTTACTGCACTATTTACAAAATATGAACTCATATTCT
>JAKLJI010000028.1 GCA_023151275.1 Bacteroidia bacterium
AATCAACCCCTATTTATTCTATAAACCTGTGACCCCTTCAGGGTCGTGGAATTGCATTCAATCAATTATCAAACTGGTCTATAAACCTGCGACCCATTCTGGGTCGTGGGCATATACCCAATCAATAATTGTCCTATAAACCTGTGACCCCTTCTGGGTCGAAGAGATTAAATCAACCCCTATTTATTCTATAAACGTGTGACCCATTCTGGGTCGTGGAATTGCATTCAATCAATTATCAAACTGGCCTATAAACCTGTGACCCATTCTGGGTCGAAGAGAATAAATCAACCCCTATTTATTCTATAAAACTGTGACCCCTTCAGGGTCGTGGAATTGCATTCAATCAATTATCAAACTGGTCTATAAACCTGCGACCCATTCTGGGTCGTGGGCATATACCCAATCAATAATTGTCCTATAAACCTGTGACCCCTTCTGGGTCGAAGAGATTAAATCAACCCCTATTTATTCTATAAACGTGTGACCCATTCTGGGTCGTGGAATTGCATTCAATCAATTATCAAACTGGCCTATAAACCTGTGACCCATTCTGGGTCGAAGAGATTAAATCAACCCCTATTTATTCTATAAACCTGTGACCCCTTCAGGGTCGTGGAATTGCATTCAATCAATTATCAAACTGGCCTATAAACCTGTGACCCATTCTGGGTCGAGGAGATTAAATCAACCACTATTTATCCTGTAAAGCTGAGATCCGCTTCAGATCATTTAATTTCAAACACCACAAGTTTTGAAATAAAACTGTATCCATTCAAGACTTATGAAAACAGGATGCCCGAGCTAATTCATAAAAGTAACTGCTCACTGTGCTTTACTCATCAAAACAAACGAGTCTGCTCCAAGGCGTGGAAGCGGCCAATTAACTCCCGGATAAACTCGTAATGCTTTACATACGGATTGGGAATCAAGAGCAGTTGAATGCCTTTTGCGTTCAAGTACTCCGATTTGATCCGATCTGAGTTCATACGCTTTTTGTCTTTGTAATGTTCAATGCCATTCAACTCAAACACCACTTTGGGCTGCTTGCCTTCATACAATACCCCATCAAATTCTTTTTTATTCAAGGAAGGATTATTCAGCTCTTCCGGGAATAAGGAAACCAGCTTCACATTGCGTTCAAAGCGAACCTGTTTGATGGTGCAATAATGTTGCATGGTCTTGTAAAACTCATTCTCAAAGTAGGAGTCGTTTGAAAAGCCAATGGTGAATTTTGTCGCCGCACTTTGAGCTACTTTTACCTCTCCGTTCTTAGCCACGTATTCAATCAACGCATACAAATCATCGTCCCTGTTCGAGAGCGTTGCAATGGCTTTGGTATCGCAAACCACAATCAAATTTTCCTTGGCGCGGGTTACTCCAACATTAATCAATTCACTGTTGTTTTTAATCCAGTTGTACGTGCGTTTGCTGCTATTGGTAGCCAAAGCAGTAGAAATTACAATCGTTTTATTTTCCTGACCCTGAACCTTGTGAATGGTGCCGCATTGAACCGAATCATCAACCCGACCAAATGCTTTGGCTTCTTTCAGATAATGGTTGAGCACTTCTTCCTGATTCCGAAATGGCGTCAGAATAAACACATCGGTTAACTTGCTTTCCTGAATATACCGCACAATCTCTATGGCTTCCTCGAGTTGTGAATTCTTGGCTTTCTGGTTGTGATTAGAAACCTTAAGCAATTTCAAATTTCCCAGTTTCTGAATGGCTTCAATATTCAGCTTATTCTCGTAAAAGCGTTGGTTGCTGTAATTGATTATTTTTCGTCCACAGCGGTAATGGTAACTCAATAAAATATTTCGTGAGATATTATCAATCCGCTTAAAAACAGAAAGAATCGAATTCTCCCGGTAATTGTACTCCTCCTGTATATCCAGCTTTTTCATGAGCTCTTCATTCCGAAACTCATCCAACAAAATAATCGGCTTGAGCTGGTTGGTATCTCCAATCAAAACCATGTTCCTGCACTTGGAAATGGGAACCAAACTGGTTGGAATATCACATTGTCCCGCTTCATCTATTACCAACAAATCAAACTTGTAAGAATGCCCCAGGCGATGCGCGGAAATATTCGTAGTTAAAATCACAGGAAAAACCTTAAGCAACAATTCTAAATTGGCATCCACACCCAACCAGGAATTGAATGCTTTGATTTGCTCGTCTTCAAACTCAATTTTCAGGATATCCATCAAGGGCTGAAACTCTTTACCACGAAGGCGCTTAATGCATTTCAGGGATTCAAAATAAAAGAACTGCAACAACGAATGATTGCCCTCAATCACTTCAAATATGCCTTTAAGACTTTCCTCCGAAACAGGTGGAAGCGCTTGCAATTCTTCCAACAATTTGCTGCGTTCTTTTTCCAGCAAATGATAGCTTCCTTTTGCAATCAATCCTTCTACAAATTCAAGATTCTGCTCCAGTTCCAAACGCGACTCAATGCTCTCCAAACGTTCATCCAGCAAGCGATTCCTAGCTTTCGATTTCTCTTTCAATTGCGAAAGCAAGTTCTCTCGTGGAATATCTTTCGACTCAAATGCAGCATACTTACGGATGGTTTCTAATGCCTCCTGAGTATAAGCCTTATTGCCTAACCGAAGGATTGGAAACAGAATGGGCTTGTTCTTGTAAGTACCTAACTTCAACTTGGCTAAAATTCCATCTATCGGCACATTGTTATTCGAGCTAATCAACAAGGTTTTATTGCTCGTAAAACAGTTCACCACTATGTTCAAAATGGTTTGTGTTTTTCCGGTTCCTGGCGGCCCTTGAACATAAGTAACAGGATACTTCAAGGCATTGTAAATGGTACGAAGCTGATCGCGGTTTACCTGATCATCGTACAATACAATATTGGGTTTGGTACGGTTGCGGGTATCCAGCGACGACATGTTCTGAAACAAAGCCTTCAAGGGTATCTGCAAGGTTCCGGCATTCAATTCCTGTTCAATCTGGTTGTAAATGCGTGAAAGATCAAATTGCCTGTAGCCCAGCACCACAAGTTCCGGACGCGTATTGGCAAGCTCTCCCCTGCGAAACTGTGCCTGCAAATGTTGTATCACATCTACCTTGTTTGCGAGGTACCAGTTCTCAAAATCAACCTGAGTCATTTCACTGTAATACGACAAGGCATGCTTGACCCCTTGGATATAAAAACTTGGATTGAAGCGAACCTTATTGCCCACAACCAGGGTTCTGCTCACCGGGTCGAAACTCATCTTCCGGTAAGCAACCACAAACTTCCCTCTGGATTCCAGGTCAATGGAAAACTCACAAAGTGCAAGCTCATAATCCTGGTAGCGCGGATAATCATTTTGGTAAATTTCGGCAATGAGTTTCTTCTGCTGCGCACTATCCAATACATAGGGGTTTGTAGCTTGTAAGGTATGCAAATCAATTCCCGGGATTAGGTACTGTTGATATAGAAAAGGGTCGCAATTTGCCCTGTAGCATTCGAGGTAATAAGTAAGAATGCGGTTGTGATTTACATGCAAACCATAAGGCTCCAGCGATGGGTCGCTCTCAAGCTTCTTTAACAAATAAGGACCCGGCTCATAATGCGAAAACCGTAAGACTTCAGCCGATTGAATGCGCGAAAAGTAAATCTTCTTATTCAGCAAAGGCTCTTCCTTGGTAACATTAAACATATCAACCTTCAACCTATCGTTGGGAAGAATATCGAGGATACGAATCCAAAAGGGCGTGATAATATTCTCCTGGTTCTTGTAAGTTATAGCCAGGTACCTGCCCTCGCGAACAGCCTTTCCAACCAATGCCCCAATGGAGTAACTAGCCATGCATTAAACCGACAAAGCGGGGTAGCATGAACAAGAAAAAGAAGTGATGGATGAATGCTAATAACAAACAACCGGCAAAAGAGGAATACTGAAAATCAGAAACCGAAAACTTCCGGAAGCGGCAATAACAAAAACAACTCATAATACTAGTTATTTCAATGGCTACCCGAAACTAAACAGAGTTGGAACCAAAAACAAGCGTCGCCGCTACAAAAGCGCTTGATTTAAAATAGAAACAAAAATCACATGTAGGATTTTTGGGCGTTGCCCGGCTATGAAAATAGCATAAAGCACAAGCCTAATTTCCAGCCGGGCCGGGCTATCCACTGCTATCTTTTTTGCAGGCCCAAGCACCTTCCCGACCTGCAAAAAAGGATATCCGTTGCTATCCCTAACGCGGGTTTACGTAAGGAAGACAAAGTGCATTGCTAAAGCCCAATTAGGAGAAAGCCTGCGTCGATTAATTGTATGATTCAGGAGTCGGATTGAACAGTCTTTTTCTTCTTGGAACCTTGCAGGCGTATATCTCAAGGCTGAAACTCCTTACAAATACTGGCCTTTCAGAATTTGGCACAAATTTCTTCAGACCTCTCAGTGTTTTGGCTCAATTCTTGAAATTGAGAGCGCATGTCCACTTGCGCTATAATTGACACCAGTTACCTGATTTTATGCAGGTTCAACGGCCTTATGGGCAGAATAATTTACATTTGCAGGACATTTAACCCGCCTAGTTTAAGTGTATGAAGCATTTCTACCCTTTTCTACTTTCTTTATTTTCTCCTTTTCTAAAAAAAGGCAAGCTGCATTTTGCTTTGCTTTTGCTTTTCCTTTCGACATCGCATAGTCTGTTTTCACAAGGGTTTAAAATCCATAGCTTCCTTGGAAACCGCTGCAACAACCAAAGCTTCCAACTTGTATTTACCTACGATACCCTAAACGCTCCAACTGCCCCAATTATCGCTGAGCTTTCGGATGCAGCAGGAATCTTTAACCCAATCCCACCTAGTATTGGTTCAATAAGCTCTTTAAGCGGAGGCTCCGATACCATCACCTGTTCTTTCTCAGGCATTCCTGCCGGTTCCAATTACCGCATCCGAATCAAAAGTAACAATAGCCCCCCATGGATGGACACCTCGAGTTCCTTCAGCATTTCCATTCCAACGGTGAGTTTTACGTTTACCAACAACAATGCTTGTGCAGGTGCTGTAGTTCTTTTCTCGAATACATCAACTGGAGTAGGTAGTCTGAGCTGCAATTGGGATTTCGGAACCAATCCAGGTTCGCCGGGAACATCAACCCTTTGCTTCCCTGGTGTAAGCTTTTCACCACCACCCGGAGGAGGTTCGGTAAATTACACGGTTGCACTTACCGTCACCGATGGACAAGGTTGCAAAGCAAGTACCACAAACATTGTGACTGTAAAGCAGAATCCAAATCCTTTATTCGATACCGCAAACGTTACATCAACAGCAACATTTGATCATTCACAAAACCTATTTATTGGTGACTGCTCTGTTACGATGCAGTCTCCAAACTTTAACTTCGTAATTGGAAACACATCGACTACGTCCTCAAGTATTACGAGTTATTCCATAAACTGGGGAGATGGAACAGCCAATACAATCCTACCCAATTTTGTTACCACAAGCCATCTTTACACCCAACTTGGCCTTTTTAACATCAATCTAACGGCTACAGCAGTCAATGGCTGTCAGTTCACAAAAACCTATCAATTTTTTAATGGAAACTCTCCTTCAGGCAATTTAACAACTATTCCAAATATTAATGATTGTGTACCTTATACGATTACATGGCAAGTCGACACAAGTACAACAAATTCAAATCCACCAGGAACAACTTATACTTTCGAGGTAAATGACGGTTCTCCCATCCAAAACTTTACCCAATCTACCTTGCCAACTAGCATTTCTCACACATTCACCGTTTCATCCTGTAGTATTCCACCCTCAAATTCTTTTACAATTAAGTTTACTCCAAAAAATCCATGCCAACCGTATCCGACTACTTTTACAGCGAGGCCTTCCCAAAAACCGGTTGCATCATTTACAATAAATCCATCAAACACTATTTGTACAAATACAAATGTATCTATCAATAATACCTCAATTGGAAATTACTTTATAGGCTCAACCTGCTTTTCAAATTTTGAAAAATACTGGTTCATCACTCCAGCAACAGGTTGGACTTTACTTTCAGGACAACTCGCTCCTTCACCCACAGCTATTAATGGTTCCAATAATCTCAGTTTGAGTTTCCAACAACCTGGTAATTATCAAATAAAACTTAGAATTGTCAGATCTAATTCAGGAGGAAATCTAAGCAGATGCTTTGCAGATTCTGCAATACAAACCATCTGCGTTCAACCCATACCCATTCCCTCTTTTACCTTAAACGTTTCTCCTTCTTCCAATTGTAAGCCTACCCTGGTTTCGGCTGCCAATACTTCCAATACCTTGAGCAGTTGCGCAACTCCGGTGTATACCTGGACAATTCGCGATAGCAGCACAACAGGCTCTACTCCTGTGCTTCCGGGTACTCGTTTTATTTTTGCCAACGGTACCGATTCAAACAGCCTCAACCCCAGCTTCCAATTTCTTCAAAAGGGTCGATACATCATTCGCTTGCGCATCAGCAATACCTGTCCGGGAAATTTCTTCAAAGACACACTCATCATCATCCGCGATATTCCCGTGGTTGGACTTCGACCGGATATCATTTATTGCGGTCCGCAAAGCCTTTCCTTCTCTTCCTCAAACCCAGCTCATGTTGCTACGTATGATTCCAGCTTTAGTCCTATCAATTCATACGCGTGGAGCATTAGTCCTGCAAGTGGATACAGCTTTGTAAGCGGAAATGCATCCAGTCCTTTTCCAACCATTCAGTTTACAAACACTACCAATCTTCCTATCACGTATCGCTTAATCCTAACTGCCACCAATGCCTGCGGAGTTTCAAACCCCGATACGCAAAACATTACCATCAACCCAAAACCTATTGTAACTGCAAACTCCCTCAACCCTGCATTCTGTTCGGGAGGTACGGCTCAAATCACCCTAAGCCATAACCTGGCCGGTGGCGTTTTATATGGCTGGCGAGCTTACCCAAGCTCTCCTAATATTTCGGGATTCAGCAACAGCAGCAGTCCGGTTAGTGGACCTATCAACCAAACCCTTTTCAATTCAGGCTCAACTACCGAAACAGTGACTTACAAGATTGCAGCCTCACAATCGAGCACCAATTGCTTTGGCGATTCAAGCTCGGTGGTAGTTACGGTTTACCCCATACCCAAGGTGCAAGCCATTGCACAAGCTATTTGCTCGGGTGCAACATTAAGCCTGCCTTTGAATTCAACTGTTTCAGGAGCCTTATTCACCTGGACAGCCAATTCAAAAGCCTCATTGGTGTCAGGCTTTAGCAACAATCCAACTCCGGCTCCTGGACCCATTCTGCACACGCTTATCAACTCGTCCAATTCGACTGTCGATACCGTTCGATACACCATTCGTGCGAGTGCCAATGGATGCAATTCTCCGGATACCTTAATCCAAATTCGGGTTTCACCCACACCGGTAGTCAGCGCTTCCAATCAAACCCTTTGCAGCGGAACCCAATTGGGTCTTAATGCAAGTTCCTCTGTTGCGGGAAGTAGTTTTGCTTATACAGCACAACTCATTTCTGGCACAGCCACCGGGTTTGGCGGAGGAACAAGTATCCCCATCAATCAAACCCTTACGAATACAGGCACTACACCGGCACTCATTCGCTATAGCTTAAGCACCACGAGTCCGGCACCTGCGTTCTGCCCCAGTGCACCAGTTTTGATTGATGTTACGGTTCAACCCAAACCCGCTTTATCTGTAAGTAGTACAAGCACCATTTGCAGTGGCTCATCTACCTCCATAAACTTGAGCAGCAATGTAACAAACACGCTTTACCGGTATAACGCAACCTTAGTTTCAGGCAGCTCAACCTTTGGCTTTTATTCCAAAACCACCGACACCCTTGGCCCCATTTCACAAACCCTTTTTAACAATGGAAGTACAAATGCTGTTGTGCGTTATTTTATCACGCCACGCATTGGGAATTGTTCAGGCGATAGTGTTCAACATGAGGTAACGATTATTCCAGGACCCATACCCGGAACCATTGGCAGTATGGGACCTTTTTGCAGTGGCAACAATGCATTCAACTTACAACTTTCAGGCAGCAGTGGAACCATTGTGCGCTGGGAAAAAAGTGTTGCTCCATTTACAAGTTTCGACCCAATTGCAAACACCAATGCCATATTGCCTCAAAGCGGTCTAACTCAAACCACCAAATACCGTGTGGTAATCAATACCGGAGCAGGTGGGGCATGTGGTTCAGTTACCACACCGGAGGTAACCGTTCAAATTGATTCAATCTCCTTGGGAGGAACCTTGAGTGCTTGGGATACCGTATGCACCGGAACCAATAGCGGCAATCTTACGCTATCCGGCAGCAGGGGCCAAATTCAAAGTTGGCAAAGTGCAAGCAATCCACTGGGAAGCTGGACAAACATTAGTGGAACAGCCAATCAAAGCAACTATACCTTTTCAAATCTAAGTAACACTACCTGGTACAAGGTACTCGTTAAAAATGGGGTATGTCCGAGTGCAATTTCAGACAGTGTGCGGATATTGGTTGACCAACAGCCCTCCAATGCTTTGGCATTTGATACCAGCTTTTGCTTGCTTACAGCCGGCATACCTATAACAGGATTCGTTCGCGCTCAGGCCATATCCATTGGCAATGGAAACTGGCAATTTTTATCGGGACCAAGCAGTTCAAGTGTAAGCTCACCCCAATTGCTTAGCACGCCAATTTCCAATTTACTTCAAGGCGATTATTACTTCACCTGGAGGGTATCGAATGGAAAATGTCCATCAAAAGTTGATACTGCCAAGGTGAGTATTTATCCGCCACTGCAAAGCAGTATTGGCAGCGAACAAACCATTTGCCAGGGCCAAACAGCAGCCACACTTACGGGTTTGGCAACAAGCGGAGGAACCGGGACCTATACCTATCAATGGGAGCAAAGCACCAACAACATTATCTATACGAACATAAACGGCGCTACCTTATCCAATTATAGTCCGGGAGCATTAAGCAGCAGCACCTGGTTCAGAAGAATTACCCGCTCAGGAACCTGTGTTCATATTTCAAGCAGTGTAAAGATTACAGTGCTACCTTCTATTGGGGGAAATAGCATATCAGCAGATCAAGCCTATTGCATAGGAAACACATCCAACCCAATTACAGGCTCCTCCCCAACAGGAGGCGATGGCACATTTAAGTACCAATGGCAACGCTTTAGCGGAGGTACTTGGGTAAACGCAGGCGGTGCAGATACGCTGCAAAACTATGCACCCGGAGCCTTGAGTCAAACCACCCAATTTAGAAGATTGGTAACAAGTAATGTTTGCTCAGGCGCACAGCAAAGCATAAGCAATTCCGTTACGCATACTGTGTATCCGCTACCTGTGGTGCAAGCCGGGGCCGATATTATCAAATGCAATAACCAGCCTAAATTCAAACTGCTTGGCAATCCTTTGTCGGGAACTTGGTCTGGACCTCAACCCATAGTGGCTGACAGCATTGACCCTACACAATATGCTTTGGGAACCTATTCGCTAATCTATACCTACACGAATAGCAATGGCTGCACAAATCGCGACACATTAAACTTTACGGTAATAGCTCCACCGGTAGTGGATGCCGGAAGCAATTTCAGCATTTGCCAAAACAGTCCTGCGGTGCAACTCAGTGGCTTCAATCCGGCAGGCGGCACATGGTCGGGACCAGGGGTAAGCAGCGGTGGATTATTTAACCCAAGTACGGCCGGCGCGGGCACCAAGCAACTGATTTATTCCTTTACGGCTGGAAGCGGTTGCAATGGAACTGATACATTGCTTATTATGGTGCAACCCAAACCCGACCCGGGTTTTATTTTACCTGTGCGTGCTTGTGCCTTGGATACAATCCTGCTTTCAGCTACAAGCAATCCTTCAGCAAATCTGGCCAGTTTAGTTTGGAGCCTAAGCAATAATGGTGGAATGAGTAATGCCATTTTGGGCAGTACAACAGCTGCAAACACTCAAGCCATATTCCCCGAAAACCAAGGCAATACAGACATTACCTATACTGTTAAACTGATTCAGGTTACCAATCAGGGTTGCTCGGATAGTATCAGTAAAACGATTGTCCATTTAAGAAGGCCATTGGCCCAATTCAATACCGGTGCGGCTATCAATTGCGGACCTGCCTCCTACTCTATCCTGAACACGACATCGAATGTTGCGAGTACGTATTTGTGGTCGGTGAATCCAACAGGCAACGTGAGCATTGTTACGCCAACAGCGGCAAATCCACAAGTGAATCTGCCGGTGAACACCAGCAATGCACAAATCAGTTATCAATTGCAACTGATTGCCACACGGAATACCGGCGACCTAGGCTGTAGAGATACCGCAATTGCCAATTTGATTGTGTATCCTAAACCACAAGCAGCGTTTACCTTATCGCCCAATGCAGCAGGATGTTCACCGCTTCCGGTAACATTTACCAATGCATCAAACCCCAAAAATGGAGAAAGTATCAACGAGATGAGCTTCAGTTGGACCTTTGGTGGATTAGCTGCTGATACCAACCGAGATCAAAGCAGAACCTTCTTCAACCGAGGTGGCATAATTGATAGCTTATACACCGTTCGATTAATTGCCACAAGCAAATGGGGTTGCAAGGATACACTCAGCAATACCGTGACGGTGTATCCATTCCCTAAAGCTGATTTCTCGGCTAGTGTCATTTCCAATTGTGCACCCTTTGCCATTGGCAGTTCGGTGATTAGTTTGAACCAATACCCTATTGCCAACGATACCTATACCTGGCATATTTTAGACAAAGCACATAACATCCTGAGCACATCCAGCGGAACAAGTATTCCAAGCCATACGCTCAATCAACCCAACGACACGGTGTACTACCGACTCATTACCTCGAATGTACACGGATGTAAACCGGATACCTTAACTCGCATGTTCAGAACCATTGAAAATCCGAAAGCTTTATTTAGCCTGAGTGATTCGGTAGGTTGCCATCCTTTGAACATAAATCTGACAAGTCAAAGTACCGTCGGAGTTAATCATTCCTGGAACTTTGGCAATGGAGCAACAAGCACCACAATCAATCCAAGCCAAAACTTTATCAATACCAGTTTTACCAAAGATACTACCTACTTTGTACGCTTGGTGGTAACCGCTGGGACAGGTTGTCGAGATACCTTGATCAAGCCGCTCACTGTTTATCCGAAGCCATTGGCAGCATTTTCGATAAGTCCGCAAGCATGTGCAAAATCTGTTGTGAGCGTTGTTAATAGCAGCCAACACAAAGGAAGTTTCGCCACATGGAATTGGAGCAGAATGAGTCCAACACAATCTTTGCTTCAGGCATCCGACAGCACCTTACGCGAACCCCAATTTGCATTGCCTGATAACCAAGGAACAAGTGATAGCAGCTATACCCTCAGGTTACGCGTAACCAGCTTGGATGGATGTTCAGCAGATACATTCCGAAGTTTTACCGGATTACGAAGACCCTTGGCAGGTTTCAATTTACCCAATCCTACTTGCGGACCCGTGCTGGTGAATTCAAGCAATACCACAAGCAATGTTGGGGCAAGCTTCCAATGGACATCACAACCTTCAGGAGTAAGCATTAGCAATCCCAACGCAACTTCACCCAGCTTCAGCTTCCCATTAAACGGCAGCGCCGATTCACTTAACTACCGGATAACTTTATTGGCCATAAGCTCAACAGGTAATTGCCGTGATTCCATCGGCAAAACAGTTACCGTATATCCGAAACCCATTGCCAGCTTCAGCAGTAATGCCCTTGATAGTTGCGGACCTAGAAGGATGGAATTCATCAATAACTCAGACCCAAGAAATGGAGAAGACTCAAACAGCATGACCTGGAACTGGAGCTACCTGGGCAAGCAAATTTTTAGCAAACATGCAGCTGACACATTCCGAAACAGTGGCGTGGTGGATAGCATTTATGCGGTACGTTTGATTGTTACCAGTCAGCATGGTTGTAAGGATAGCACAAGCAAAGACATTCGTGTACGCCCCGATGCCAAAGCACAATTCAGCAGAAGCATCAGCATCAGTTGTGCGCCCTTCCAAATCACGAGCAGCATTATCAGCACAAGCATTTTCCCGGAGGCCAATAGCAGTTACGAATGGTATGCCAATCAAAGTTACTTGGGTTCAGGTAGCACATTTCCGGGATTTAATTTAGCCAATCAAGCGGATAGCGTTTTGATTAAACTAAAAGTGTTGAGCAAAAATGGCTGTAAGCACGATAGCATGTCGCTTTGGTTTTATACCATTGAAAATCCAAAGCCGAATTTCATCGCCATTGACAGCGTGAGCTGCAGCGGCAAAACGGTTCAGTTTACCAACTTATCTACTCCCACAAGTGGTTTAGCCTATACCTGGCAATTTGGAAGCAGCGCGCAAAGCAGTAATCAAAGCAACCCCAGCTTTAGCTTTACCAATTCTGGAAACCTTGATACAACGGTATTCATCAAACTGATAACCCTTGCAGGAGGAACAGGTTGTAAAGACTCGCTTATCAAAAGCATTGTAATTAAGCCATTGCCTAATCCCGATTTCCAGTTAAGCGATTCGGTGAATTGTTATCCATCTCCTGTATTGGCCACTATCAGTTCAGGCAATCAACCACCCATTAACCCATCCACTTACCGCTGGGTAGCCGGACCAACAGGAATTAGTCTGCTCAACGATACTGCATCTGCAAGCAATAGCTTTCAATTTACCGACAATCAATCGGGCAATTCAAATGTGTATTGGGTGCGTTTGAAAGTAGCCTCCAATTTTGGATGTATTGACAGCATCAGCAAAGCCTTACGCATACCTAGCCGACCCATTGCCTCATTTGTGTTTAATCCGGGAAATGGCTGTGGACCATTCAGCAGCATAGCCACTAGCAATTCAAGTTTTGGCACTAGCTATACCTGGAAAGATTTAAGTCAGCAAGGAACTGTGAACAACCCAAGCGCATCAAGTACAGGCATTAGCTACCCCGTGCACCGTGGCAATCTGGATTCAATTTATGCCCTGCGATTGATTGTGAGAAGCAATGAAGGTTGCTTAGATTCAATTAGCAAAACCGTTACGGTACATCCTAAACCCATAGCCAGATTTGTGGTGGATACGAGCAGCGGTTGTGCCCCATTGCACATCAACTTTAGCAGCAATTCCATTGTGAAAAAGCCTGCCAGTTTGAATTGGAACTTTGGAGATGGAAGCGCGATTGTTATCAGCAGCAATGACAGTTCAAGCCATACCTATTTGGGCTCCAAATGGCAGGACACCAGCTATACTTCGCGACTAATTATCCAATCGGCAGACGGATGCAAAGACACCGTTTATAAATCCATTTTTGTTCAAAGTGGTGCCTATGCCGATATTGTTCTTCCCGATACCCAATTGTGTTCATCTAAACTAAATCCGGCATCGCTGCTCATTCAAAACAAATCCTATGGTAGCGTTGATACCTTTTACTGGGATTTTGGCGATGGACAACAACTAATTACCACATCAGACAGTGCCATTCGCCATCCATACAATCAAGAAGGGTATTACAAAATAACCTTGCGGGCAAAGAACGATTGCCGTGAAAGCTTTGATTCGGCTTATGTGCTTGTTCAAACCCCAGCCCGGGTTCAAATTACCAAGAGCGATTCGGTAGGATGTAGTCCGATGAAAGTAAGTTTTACCAACCTAAGCACCGATACATTCAGGGCACAATTCTATTGGAACATGGGCAATGGAAACACCTATTCAAGTTTTCAAATACCGGAGCAAACCTACCTGCAAAGTGCTGTCACAGATACCTTCTATTACATACGCCATACCATAAGCAATGTGTGCGGAAGCTTTAGTATTTTGGATACCGTTCGTGTATTGCCTTTACCAACTTCCTATTTCCTTACCAATACAGATTCGGGATGTTCACCCTTGGCCGTAACGGTACTCAACCTCAGCTATGGCGTTCCACAAACCTACAATTGGGACTTTGGAAACGGCTATATCAGCACACGCAGAAACCCCAATCCGGATTCTTTGGTGTACCGCACCCTTGATACACCAACAGTGTATTTGATTAAGTTGGTAGTAAGCAATATTTGCGGAAGCGATAGCAGTTTCAAACGCATCAAAGTGATGCCTAATACCGTGAACTCGTTCTTTACCGCAGATGTTCAAAACGGTTGTGATGCACTTACGGTTCGGTTCACCGACTACTCAAGCGGCGGACAAAACCTGAGTTGGAATTTTGGGGATGGAACAGGCAGCACGGCAAAAAATCCAAGCCATACCTTTACGCAGCCGGGCATTTACCGCGTATCGCAATTTGTAAACAACAACTGTAGTTTTGATACCAGTTCGGTACTCATTCAGGTGTATCCAAGTCCGGCCTTTAGCATCGCCAAACAAAGCAAAGCAGCTTGCATGGAAGAACCTGTGCAATTCAGCGCTACCTTAACAGACCCGGGCACATTGATTTGGTATTTTGGGGATGGAGATTCCTCCTTCCAACAAAATCCTACACATCGCTACACAACATCCGGAATCAAAATCATCAAAGCCGTGATGGTATCGGCATTGAATTCCTGTACGAAAACGCTTTGGGATACGCTACTCATCAATCCATTGCCCGGTGCGACAATAATTGCAGATACCAGCAGAGCCTGTCAAAATGAAGGTTTCCATTTCATGGGCACAACTCAAACTCCGGCATTCCTGCAATGGGATTTTGGGGATGGTAGTTTTGGAAACGGAAATTCAGTAAGCCATTACTTCAATCAAGCCGGCAGCTTCAGCATACGCTTGGTAGCCACAAGTGCTGCAGGCTGTTCGGATACGGCACAAAAAATAATCACGGTATATCCTGCTCCGGATGCATCGTTTGTTATGAGTCCGAGAGACACCTGCAATGGACCAGCTTGGGTTAACTTTACCAATACCAGTCCGGGAGCGAATACATACCTCTGGCAATTTCACGATGGAAGCAGTTCAAGTTCCATCAACGAACGCAAATTTTATTCAGGACTAGGCAGCTATGCCATCCGTTTGATTGCTACGAACGGCTTCCTGTGCAAGGACTCGGCCATTGACAGTTTCGCCATACTAGACAAACCGGTAGCTGCATTTGATTTCACACCGGAAGATTTGTGTGAAGGAGAAAGCGTTCAGTTCAACAATCAAAGTTTAAGAGGCAAGCGCTTCACCTGGTATTTTGGCGATGGAGACAGCTCGCAGCAGGAAAATCCAAGTCATCGCTACTTGGATTCGGGCGAATACCGGGTAAGGTTGATAGCCTATGCAGGCAGTGTTTGTTTGGACAGTTTAACTGCATCAAAAACGGTGAAGGTGCATCCGAAACCGAGGCCTTCAATGCTCATTCAAGTTGACAGTACAGAAAAGCCAGTACGCACCGTAAGCTTTGCTTATACAGGCACACATGGCAAACGAGTAAGTTGGAATTTTGGTGATGGCTCTGAATCGCAAGGCAATCAGGTAATGCACAAGTACACGTATGGGTACAACGACTCTTGCTTCAATGTAAGCGCATCGATTCTGTCCGATTATGGCTGTGACACATTGCTCGTACAACGCATTTGCTTACCTGCTTACAAGTATGGCTTATTTGTTCCGAATGCCTTCACACCTGATCATGGCATAGCTGAAGTAAGGGAATTCAAACCGGTAGGAAAAGAAATCAAAACCTATCATTTGCGCATCTTTACCAAATGGGGAGAATTGGTGTTTGAGTCAACCGAACTAGCAGATGGAAGTCCGGCAAAAGGATGGGACGGCAGGCACAAAGACAGCGGAGTATCCCTGGATCAGGGCTCATATATCTGGACCATAGAAGCGGTGTTTACCAATGAACAAGCCTGGGATGGAATGCTATTTCCGGGAGCCAGCAAAAAAGTTAAAGTAGGAAATGTAACGCTAATCCGATGAAGAAGTTAATCCATTTATGCCTGCTGTTTTATGCTTTTAGCTTGCAAGCACAAGACCCTATGCTTATTCAGTTTCAGAATCAAAAACTGGAACTGAATCCTGCCTATGGAGGACATTCCGGCCCCGGAAGTTTGCATTTAGCCTTTGCAAAACGCACCTCCTTCTTTCCCGTTCGAGGACCTTTTAATTATACAAGTGCGGCCGTTGATTTTAGCCCATGTTTTATTAAAAACATTGGCCTGGGAGTCCTTCTTAATAATGAAGTACAAGGAGACGGCCTTTACAGTAGGACAAGAGCAGGAATAAATCTAGCTTATGGTGTTGCCCTGAATGACAACAACTCCCTATTTTTTGGAATAAGGCCAGGCTTTGTGCACCAAGTCATTGATTGGAATGAATTCACGTTTCCGGACCAATTAGACCCTATGCTTGGAATAACACAACCTTCTTTTTACGATCAAAAAGCAAGGGAAACCTCTACTACTCCAAACATCGATGCTGGGATAAAATACAATAGGTACAAAAATGGCAAACCACAATTCATGTTAGGCATTAGTGGTTTTAATTTAATTGAACCAGAAATTGGATTACTGACAGAATTTACACTCAAAAGGCGAATAAGCGTTCACGGCTCAGTTACTTACGGACGTAACACTAAGCTGTATCATAGGACTAGTCTGCGGGCAGACTTTCAAAACAACAATTACCTTTTCGCGATTAATCAGGAGCTGCTCATTGAAAACAAACTTACAATGATCTTAGGGGCATCAAGTCCTGTGCATTCACAATTTACAAAGGACGTAAGCATGTTCTTTGCATCCGTTGGATTAATGTATCAACCAGTCCAATCTTTATCCTTTTATTTCGCATATGAAAACAATGGAAGAGGTAAAATGATAAGAGGCCGAACCAGTTCATTTGAAATTGGAATAATCTTGAAATCGTTTAACTCTTTCTGCAAAGGATTTGGACTAAAGGAGGCATTTGACTTCAATCCCAACAAGAAAATCATTCAGCCGATGGAGTGTCCAAGTTTTTATCAAGGAGACAAAAAAATCAAAAGCTTCTAAGCCAAGCCTACCATGAAACAAAGTCCTGCTGAACTTTCCAATCCAACCGAAGCCTTCTTGTATTATTTGGAGCGCAGAGACCTGGAGATGCTGGACTTGCTCTTGGATGAAGAAGCCAGCTATTTCGGGGTAAGCAAAGCCACCTTCTTGGAAGCTTTAACATACATTTTCAATCAGGTTAAGCTTGCCGGAAGTCCGCATGCCATTTGCATTAAGAAAGTCAGTTCCGCAAAAAACAGGTACCGGATTTCCTGGTTCAATGACAGTGATTGGTTGGTGATTGATATCTTGGAAAAAGATTCCAGAATTATCGAACTAAAATTGGCCAAAAAGCCACCCTACTATGTGGAGGAGAGGAACACATTTTACTTGTGTTTTGGTGATGATGAATTGAAGGATTTCAAACCCTCTGTGGAGTACCTACTCGAGGTTCAGCAGTATCAGAAAGCTTATGAAGAATTGGTTCGGGATGAGCCCGTGGTGATGGACTTGGATGTCTTACAAAATTGGTTAAGCCGACATCAAGCGTTGTATGAGGAAGCCGAGCAGAAAACAAATTATTCCAAACCAAAACCTTTTAGAACACTCTACTTCAACATGGAGCTGTTGCTGGAGGAACTTGAACTGGCACCGCAAGCGGAGTATGCATTGAACCGTTTTCGGAACATGAATAAGATAGACATGGAAGAGTGGTTAGCTGAGTTTAACCGTTTGTACTATTGCGAGACCTTGGGCTATGAACTGAATTTTCAGGAAATGAATCCGCAAGATTTCAGTCTAAAATCAACCCTCTATCCCAATTTGTATTTCAAAGGAGAGGTGTTTTTTACTATTCTTGAATTCAACGAACGCTACAAGCATTACGCTCGGGAATTGTACGAGATTCCAAAGCCCATAAAAGAGGAGGATTGATTGGAGCTAAGTATTCAATAGCAATGAAAATAGAACTATTAGTTGCCAGGGTTCTCTTGGATTAGGTCAAAATTAAACTGTCAAAAGGACCACCCATCAGCCCTCCAATAAACATCGTAGAAATCGAGCTTTCCCATTTGAGCATGCATTAAGATGGCACAAGGACCTGATAAACCGTAAGATTGTTTAGCGTAAAGCTTTATATTAACCCATCAAACTCGAGGAGTTTCAAAAGATAAAATTTCAACTATGGCAAAAGGAAGAAAAATACAGGTAAAAGACGCTGAAATTACTATTATCGAAAAAGAGGAAAACGACTTTATTTGCCTTACCGATATGACAGTAAATTTAAATGAAGGCAGCGGTTTAATCGGAAAATGGATTACGAATAAAAACACACTCGAATACCTTGGAACTTGGTAAAAAATCAACAATTCCGAATTCAATTACCCCGAATTCGGGGTAATTGAAAAAGAGGCCGGGGTAAACCGATTCATCATGTCTGTTGGCCAATGGATTGAAAGAACAAATGCTACTGGGATGCTAGTAAAACCAGGTCGTTACGGAGGAACCTTTGCCCATAAGGACATTGCCTTTCACTTTGCTATGTGGTTAAGCCCGGAATTTCAGATTTACCTAATCAAGGAATTTCAGCGATTAAAAGAAGCCGAAACAAATAGGAATAAACTGGAATGGAACCTGCAAAGAACCCTTGCCAAAGTCAATTATCGCATACATACTGATGCTATTAAAGAACACCTTATTCCGCCTGCATTACCTAAGGAGAAACTAAATTTCACCTATGCTGATGAAGCTGATATGCTAAACATGGCTTTATTTGGTATGACTGCCAAACAATGGAGAGATAAAAAAAACAATGTTCAAGGAAATATTCGTGACGATGCAACCATAGAGCAATTGGTTGTGTTATCAAACCTTGAAAGCATCAATGCAGTATTGATTCACCAAGGTTTATCACAGTCTGAAAGACTTACTCAACTCAATAAAATCGCAATTACACAGATGAAATCCTTACTTGGGAATAAACGTTTAAAACAACTGAAATAATGGAAAACTGAGCACAAATACAATTGAATGAAGAAGCAAGCTATTTCGGGGTAAGCAAAGCCACCTTCCTGGAGGCTTTACTATACATTTTCAATCAGGTTAAGCTTGCCGGAAGTCCGCATGCCATTTGCATTAAGAAAGTCAGTTCCGCAAAAAACAGGTACCGGATTTCCTGGTTCAATGACAGTGATTGGTTGGTGATTGATATCTTGGAAAAAGATTCCAGAATTATCGAACTAAAATTGGCCAAAAAGCCACCCTACTATGTGGAGGAGAGGAACACATTTTACTTGTGTTTTGGTGATGATGAATTGAAGGATTTCAAACCCTCTGTGGAGTACCTACTCGAGGTTCAGCAGTATCAGAAAGCTTATGAAGAATTGGTTCGGGATGAGCCCGTGGTGATGGACTTGGATGTCTTACAAAATTGGTTAAGCCGACATCAAGCGTTGTATGAGGAAGCCGAGCAGAAAACAAATTATTCCAAACCAAAACCTTTTAGAACACTCTACTTCAACATGGAGCTGTTGCTGGAGGAACTTGAACTGGCCCCGCAAGCGGAGTATGCATTGAACCGTTTTCGGAACATGAATAAGATAGACATGGAAGAGTGGTTAGCTGAGTTTAACCGTTTGTACTATTGCGAGACCTTGGGCTATGAACTGAATTTTCAGGAAATGAATCCGCAAGATTTCAGTCTAAAATCAACCCTCTATCCCAATTTGTATTTCAAAGGAGAGGTGTTTTTTACCATACTTGAATTCAACGAACGCTACAAGCATTACGCTCGGGAATTGTATGAGATTCCGAAGCCCATAAAAGAGGAGGATTGATTGGTGTTAGCTGTTTAACAGCTTTAAAATGGAACAGTTAGTTGCCCTAGTACTCTTGGATGAGGATAAATTTTAGCACACAAATGTCAACAGTGTTGTCACAAAAACTGCTCCCAATTCAGGGCAATTTCAATAGTCTTTCCTAATCCCAGCATTCCATCAACAGCAGGTCGCCTTGTTGGTGTTTGATATGTACCTGGCCATCTTCTAAGGCTTCATTTGAACTACCTGTTCTGTAGCCCAGTTCCAGACTTTCCTGCTTGAGGTTATACTTCAAGCCACTGGTTTCAATGCCTTCTACCTTGCCCAAGGGCATTAAGGACAAAGGTGTTCCCTTGGTGTACCATTTGGTGTAAGAACGCTTGAGCAAAAATATTCTGGAGTAATCATCCAAAATCACAATATCGGCCAAGTCGCGGTATCTTGGCAATAGCGCAATATTGTTCAAGGTATGGTCGGCACGAAGTCCAGTTGCCCAAATGACATTGATGGATTGATGTCCGCGCTCAATTAACAATTCGATTCCCTTTTCAAGGTCGGTTTTGTTTTGATCGGGCAAAGCAACTATTTCAACCTGCTGATAAGCCAGGATAGCTTCGGGATTGCGGTTGCGATCGAAATCACCAGCCAAAATATCAATCTTAATCCCCAGCTCAAGCACGCGATCTACAGCGCCATCGAGCACCAAAACCACCGGACTCCATTCCAGCAATTGGCCCAATAACTCGTTGGAACAAGAAGCTCCATTGGCAATAATCAAAGCAGGTTCCTGCTTATCGCGAACAACATGATGTGATGACATAGTTTATTAACCCGAAACGCAAAGCTAATGTTTGCCTAAGCATTTCATAAAGCTTGCTTAACCTTTTCTTAGCAATGGCTCACGTGCTTTGGACAAATTTATCATTCATGATGAAACCTGTTTCCAACCTTTTCTTTTTCGCTTGTTTGCTTGCCTTTGGAGCATTCCCCAAAGCAGGCAAAGCCCAATTGACGGCCCAGTTTCTGGGACGCTATTCAACAGGGTATTACGACAAAGCTGCTTCTGAAATTGCAGCCTATGACCCGGCATCCAAACGCATGTTTGTAATCAACGGTCCCGACACCAGTCTTCGCATTGTTGACATTTCCAATCCGGCCAACCCGGTTCAAACTGCTTTTATTTCCATCAAACCTTATGGCATAGACTTAACCTCTGTTGCCTGCAAAAATGGGCTGGTAGCCACGGCTGTCATCGATAGCAATGGAAAAACCAATCCCAGCTCCATTGTATTTTTTGACGTGAATGGCAATTTCATCAACAAGGTAAAAGCAGGTCCCAATGCCGACATGCTCACCTTTACTCCGGACGGAAAAAAGGTACTGGTTGCCAACGAAGGAGAGCCCAATGTAGGCTATACCATTGACCCGGAAGGCTCAGTATCTATTATTGACATTTCAAACGGTGTTGCATCTCTATCTCAAGCACAGGTAAGTCATGCAACATTTACAGGTTTTAACAATGCAGTGCTTGACAAGAGTATTCGCATTTTCGGTCGCATTCAATCAGGAGGAAATTTCCTAAGGTATTCAACTGTAGCAGAGGATTTGGAGCCTGAGTACATCACCATTTCTCCCGACAACAAAACCGCCTGGGCCACTTGCCAGGAAAACAATTGCATAGCCGAAATCAGCATCGACAGCGCAGTGGTTCGTCGCTTAATTCCACTGGGCTTTAAAAACCACAACCTGCCCGGCAATGGCCTAGATGCATCCGACAATGGTAGTACCATAAACATTGCCAACTATCCGCTTTTTGGCATTTACAATCCGGATGCCATTGCCTATTCCAATGGATTTTTATTCACAGCCAACGAAGGAGATGCACGCGCGGATTGGGGTGCAGCCAATGTTGAAGAAATTCGATTTGGAAACAGTGCTTATGTTCTTGATACCGCCAAGTTTGGCGGAGCTGCCGCTGTTGCTGCTTTGAAAGCCAATTCAGCCTTGGGGCGCTTAACGGTTTCCAATCGCTTTGGAGATTTTGATAACGACGGTAAAATGGACTCTGCATTCTGTTTTGGCGGACGTTCTTTCTCGGTTTGGAATGCCACAACAGGTGCACTGGTATGGGATTCAAAAGACCAGTTTGAACAGTATTTTGCCCAAAAGTATCCCAACAATTTCAACGCATCGCATACAAACAATACACTTAAAAACAGAAGCGATGACAAGGGACCAGAACCAGAAGGATTGACCCTTGGTAAAATTGGCGACAGCACCTATTGCTTTATCGTTCTGGAACGCATTGGTGGAGTAATGATGTACAATGTTACCAATCCCTTGAACCCTTATTTTGTGGAGTATATCAATACCCGGAATCTAAGCGTGAGTCCCTCTCAAGCCAACCTGAATGCAGTTGGTGACCTTGGCCCTGAATCTGTAACCTTTATTCCGGCTTCACAAAGTCCGAATGGCAAAAACTTACTGTTGGTATCCAATGAAGTATCCGGCACAGTGAGCATTATTCAATTGAATACCCGTTCTGACTTTCAACTTCAGGTATTGCATTCATCAGATATGGAATCGAGTTTGGAAGCAGTAACGGATATTCCAAACTATGCAGCTGTTATGGACAAGTTGGAAGACGAGCATGTAAACACCCTCAAGTTATCCTCAGGCGACAACTATTTACCGGGACCATTTATGTCGGCCGGCGAGGATGCCAGTTTACAAGCGCCTTTGCGCGCTACTGCCTCTTCTTATTTTGGAGGAACACAAGCCCTTCGCGCAGCCATTGGTCGCCCTGACATTGCTGTGATGAACATTCTCGGTTTTCATGCATCAGCCATGGGCAACCATGAATTCGACTTAGGAACCTCTGAAATGAACAGCATTATTGGAGTTGATATCCGCAACAATGGCAACGACAAACGCTGGATAGGCGCTCAATTTCCATTCCTAAGCGCTAACCTGAATTTTAGCAATGATGCGAACTTAAGCTATCTGTTTACCAATCAGCGCTTGCATGTTGACTCCTTCAAAACAAAATCAACCATTACAACAAACACTCAAAAGAAAGGCATTGCACCTTCAGCCATTGTTACCTTGAATGGACAAAAAATAGGTTTAGTTGGAGCAACCACTCAGATTTTGGCCAAGATATCATCACCGGGAGCCACCACGGTAACTGGTCCAAATCAAGATGATATGCCTGCCCTTGCTGCCATTCTGCAACCCGTTATCGATTCGATGCGCATAGGAGAAGGCATCAACAAAATTATCTTATTAAGTCACTTGCAGCAGTTATCACTTGAAGAAGCATTAGCCCCTCTGTTGAAGGGAGTTGACATCATTATTGCAGGAGGTTCTCATACCCTTCTTGCCGACTCAAACGACAGACTCAGACCAGGACATAGTGCGGTTAAATCGTATCCGGTATTGACACAAAACGCCGATAACGAGCCTGTAGCCATTTTGAATACCGCTTCGGAATGGAAATATATTGGTCGATTTGTAGTTGATTTTGACAGTACCGGAAAACTAATTCCTTCCTTGTTAAACAGCCAGATTAATGGAGCTTATGCAACAGACAGTTTGATGGTAAGCAGTTTGTACGGTGATTACAATGCGGCCTTTGCTACCGGAACAAAAGGTGCTTTGGTAAAACAACTCACCAACGCCATTCAAAATGTAATTATTGCCAAAGACGGTAACAAATTTGGCAAGGCTAATGTCTTTCTTGAAGGCCGCAGGAATTTTGCACGTACCGAAGAAACCAATCTAGGTAATTTATCCGCTGATGCCAACCTGTGGATGGCCCGCAGAGTTGACCCAGGCGTTACAGTATCCATCAAAAACGGAGGAGGAATTCGTTCAGCTATTGGCGAAGTATTTGCGGTTGGAAGTTCAGTTAGTTTGTTGCCTACTGCTCCAAATGCATCAGCAAACAAAAGCCGCGGTGATATTAGCCAGCTTGATATTGAGAATTCATTACGCTTTAACAACAAATTGTCTATTCTTACTGTAAATGCAGCAGGATTGAAGCGATTGGTTGAACATGGTATTGCTGCCACAAGGCCAAATCAAACACCTGGTCAGTTCCCACAGGTTGGAGGTATTCAATTCAGTTACGATACTACCAAAGCAAGTGGTTCAAAAATTTGGTCGATGGTGGTGCTCGACAGCAACAATGTACGCAGAGATACTATCGTTCGTAATGGCCAGTTGTATGGAGATACAAGCCGTACCTTTAAAGTGGTAACACTTGATTTCCTTGCAGGTGGAGGCGATAATTATCCATTCCCTGCCAATGGATTTAACCGTATCAATCTTGATACGGCATTGAAAGATGCCATGCTGGCAAGCTTTGCAGCCATTGGCTCGGAGCAGGATGCCTTTGCCGAGTATATGTTGGCGAAACATACAAGCAACCCTTATTCCATTCGCGACACCTCACTATTGGGTGACACCCGCATTCAATTGCTGAATGCGCGTAAAGATGGCATTTTCCCTGAAACGAATCCTGCAATCAGCATTGCTGAAGCCAGAGCTACCGCAGCTCCAACATTGGTTCGGGTACGCGGTATAGTTAACCGAGCTTATGGACGATTCATTTATATTCAGGACCAGAATGCCGGTATTGGCGTGCGTCAATCAACAGGAGCACTCGTAGATGCCATTGCCTCCGGTGCACTTGCAGAAGGCGATAGTGTTGAAGTAATCGCAGCTCGAAATGAATTCAACAACTATGCCCAACTACAATTGAATTCCGGTGCTTATACATCAACCAATACGGTGATTAAATTGGGCTCTGGAAAAACCATCAACCCCATTCAGCTCAGCGTAAAACAACTGCTTGCCAATCCTGAAGTTTTTGAAAGCAGGTTGGTAAAAATTACAGGACTTCGTTCGGTACAACAAGGTAATTTTGCGGCAAGTGCTAACTACACAGTATTTGATGGAACCACTGTTGGAGACACTGTTGTTCTTCGTGTAATTGCCGCGGCAGATACTGAATTGGATGACGCCCCGGCCTTGGCCATTCCAAAGCAAACCTTCACCTTTGAAGGCATACTGGCTCAATTTTGTTCGTCACCTGCTTCAGGCTGTACAACCGGATACCAATTGTATGCCATTCGCAAAAAAGACATCACAGCCGATGTATTCACATTGGGGGCTTTCAGCTTAGTAACACCGGCAAATAACAGTCGCTTAGTTGCAGAAGCTTCAAACCAATCAACGGTACAAATCAATTGGACCAAATCTCAACATGCCATTGCTTATAAATGGATGATTGATGCAGCAAGCGGAAATTTCAATCCTGCTTTGTTAAGTCTTCCATCAACCAACAATGGAACAGATACCAGCCTTACATTACCTGTTTCAGGCATTGACGCCTTTCTTGCCTCAACGGGATTAAAACCTGGAGATAGCATTTTAACCAAATGGACTGTTCGTGCGTATGGTGCATCAAACGATTCGTTGGACGCAACTCAAAGCTTCAATTTAACCTTGGTTCGCAAACCTGTGCTTGGTTCATTCAGTTTGATTGCTCCTAGCGACAATAACCGCTTAACCGTTGAAGAAGGAAGTGGAACACCTGTGCAAATCAGCTGGAACAAATCGAGCCTTGCGCTGGCTTACAAATGGATGGCAAAAACCTCAGCTGGAAACTTTGAACAAGCCTTACTAAGTATTCCTTCCGATAAATCAGGCTCTGATACCCTATTAAGTTTAACATCAGGAATTGTTGATGCTGTGCTTGCCAGCAAGGGCATTGCCAAAGGGGATTCTCTAGATTTGATTTGGACCGTTTTTGCTTACCTCAATCCAATGGATTCCTTAAAAGCAAGTCAAGATTTCCGTGTTCGTATTGTACGCGCAAATCCCTTGACAGCCTTCAATCTGATAAGTCCTGCAAACAACCTAAGGCTTGTAACAAAATCAGGTGATAATACTCCGGTTGATATAACCTGGAGTGCATCAACCAGTAATGCAGACTATACCTGGTTATTGAGTGCTAACCAAACAATGACCCCTGTGTTGAGCAGCTTACCATCGAACAATGCTGGAAAGGCAACATCCTTAACCTTAACACTTGGCGCCATAGATGACTTACTTGCAAGCAATGGGCTTGCTGAAGGTGATTCAATAAACTTATTCTGGACAGTTAGAGCCGGCAGAGGAGCTGAAAGCAGAAATGCTGAACAGACATTTGGAATTCGTTTGGTAAGGGACAAAGCAACCGGAATTGTAAAAATCATTCTTATGGATATATACAGCATCTATCCAAATCCTGCAAAAGACCAGCTTCATATTGAAAGCAGCAGTTCTGAAGCCTATTCGGTTGAGGTGTACAACTTAAATGGACAACAAGTTGCCAAATGGGAAATGGCAAGCGGAAACAGAAGTTTACCTGTACATCAATTGGAAAAAGGCATTTACCTGATTCGTTTGAAAACAGACTTTTCTGAAATCAACAAACGCTTAGTGATTGATTAATTGAGTCACTTTTTTAAAACAAGAAGGGCCATCGGAAAACCGATGGCCCTTCTTGTTTGTTCGCAATTCAATTAATTGAGCAAACTTATTTTGGGATGTCAAGCATTTCCCCCTCAAACCCATTCCGATTTAAGTAAACCATATAGCAAAGAATCTCCTGACTTGTCCCTTTTAGTGCGGTGGCTCTTGTGAATATGCAATACCTTTCATTTGTCTAGCAGCTAAAACTCTATCTTTTGGACCCTCCCCATTTTCATCGATTAATTTTAATGGTGAATTTCCCGCAAAACAATACGGAGAGATGGACAAAAATTGAAATGACTTAGGGTCAATTGATAAAAATCTACCAAGATTTGAATAATAAATCCTAGCTCCAAAATCATAGGCGTTTCCGGTGCCGTTAATTTCATTGTCTTTCTCCATGGTATTAAACCCAAACCTATACTCCCCACCATTCCAAGTTCTTCCAGCTAGCGGCGACCCAAAGGGTGAATAATCTGTTGCTGATATTCGCTCTGCTGTGAAGTGGGTAAAGGTAGTTCCAGTGAAGTTGGCTGTCTTTTTATCGGAGATCACAGTTAATACATTCCCTAAATGATTTGCTAGTTCATATCGCTTGGCGCCACGTTCTAATTGGTAGGACCTATACAAATAAGTTACTTCTTCCGGGGTTTCAATTACGTATTCGTTGTTGGTGATTTGGTTGTCGTTGTTTAGGTCTCTTGCTATGCGCTTGCTAATGGTTCTGTTGGCTTCGTAAAATCCTAATCTTGCACTTCCGTAGATATGCCATTCGTCCACCTTGATTTCATCTACGTACAAATTGCTTTGTTGCGCAAATTCAGTTACTAGTTGATCAAACATGCTTTGGCCAAAATGGGTCTTTATCTTCTGGAAGTAATTCTCCATGCCAGTTGCAAAGGGCGTTCCATAAAGATTACCCGGGCTGGTTTGGTAGCTTGCCACCAAGGCCGGATTTCTTAGCGTTGACAAATAAATAGAACTCGTGAAATCGTTTTCAAAATACCAGTTTATCAGCCAGTTCTTTTTTTGTTGCTCTGTGCTTATTCCTGTGCCTTGAACTTGCGCTATCATGGTACTACTCAAGGTAGTGGTATTTTGGGAATTTAGGAGGCTGAATAGATAAGATAATCCAAGCTCCTCGCAGCTAAAATTAAAATTGTCTTCGTTGGTGTTCTGGAATATCTCGTTGATTCTTCAAAGGGGAAAGCTTCCAATTGATTTATTCATTCCAAGCTCTGAGTAGGTAATAGTAAAACCTTTACTACCACTGATTACATCCAATAATGGGCTTCGCTGTCTAATGGCAACTTAGCCCAGGTTTAAGCCTTAATAGTTGTTTCTGTTCATTGACTCTCAATTTTATCCGCCCCTTTCTTCAGATTTAGCATCAGCACCTGAACCCTTGCATTGTATTAACGATTCCGCTCGTTCAATACGGTCACTTTATAGAATAATGGTATGAGCAATGCACAAAAATAAGGATGCCGTGTATCGCAAAACATCCTTTTATACTTTCTTATTTTAGGACATAATCTAATAGGTGATTGGATCTTGGCTTGAATGTCTAAACCTTGTTATGATGATTGCATCCGGTTCTATTTTGTATGATACCCTAATACTATCTCTGCTGAATACTCTGTATGTCCCATCGTTATTACTCTTGAGTTCATCCTCTCTGTACATTTCGGGATTAACTGGAATAGACTTAATCAAATTCATAATCCTCGTTTTGACCCTTTTAGCATTGATCGGGGAATTCTGTTTAATATGATCTAGTATATCAACGAAGCTTTGAAGAGCTCTTTCATCCCAACGGATTTGTCTTATTTGCTTTCCCATTTATTAAGCACGGCTTCTACCTCATCGTAAGTAGAAAATTTACCACTTCGAACTCTTTCAACAGCCTCATCAATTTCACTGTTGTAATCCGCAATGAAATTCTTTATTGCTTTTGCCTTAGCAAGGGTAAGCTCTTTTACTTTATCCAATAACACTTCATCTTTGGTATTCAGAACCCATTCTGCTATTTTTTTTCTCTCTGCTACCGTAGTCATTGCAATAATCTTTATACTTCAAATTTAGAAAAATCCGATAATAAAATCAACCCAGCGGATGAACCCTGTTTACCTGTTCCTGTTGCTTTTCCAACAAGATTTGTTGGTAGCTGGTCTTTGAAAATACCCTCTTCCCCCCTTCATGCATCCTTGCTTACTCCAAGTGGATTTCTTCTCCTTCAACCATCCAATAAGTAGGCTTAGCGAATAGTTCTGAGGTTCAAATTCTAGCGGTGAACAAGGACTAACTTGTTTATTTCTATTAGCTTCATAAACTCCTAATCTGCTTGAGCCATAGATATGCCATTCGTCCACCTTAATTTCATCTACATACAAATTCCTTTGTTGCGCAAATTCGGTTAGCAATTGATCAAACATGCTTTGGCCAAAATGGTTCCTTATTTTTACAAAGGAGCATTCCATGTTGATTTCACTGGTGATCATAAGGATTGGAAGGTATCTACGTAGGGTCTGCTGATTAACGCGTAATTTATTGATTGAGCAGATTCTAGCCCAGAAAAAATGAATTCTTCTGCAAGGTTTTGAAACGATTCTACTAGGTAAAATTGGATTTTACTTTGCAGTATGCTTTCCAGAACGCTAATCCAGCTCCGCATCATCTTCTTCGGATAAGCCTGGACAGCTGTACGAAAGTACTATCTGCCAGGCTTATCCTCGAATCTAATGCAGATCTGAATTTAACAGCAGACCCTACGTAGCTAAAGCTATGCCTATTATAAAAAACTGCCTTATCAAAAGCTTAAGTTTGGATTGATTGCATTTGTGTGTGGCCTATGTTGGATAAAAAGGAGTGTCATAAGATTGACGCTAATTTTTTTCAACTATTTCTAGGATTTGTTTATGAAGCTCACCTAAATTATTTTGAATAATTTCCCAGATAATTTCTAAATCAACACCCATATAATCATGCACAATTCGATTTCTAAAACCTCTGATTCGATGCCAATTTACTTCCGGATATTTATCTTTTATTTCATCGGGTATCCGATTCGATGCTTCTCCAATTATTTCAAAATTTCGTATTACAGCATCAATAGTTTTATCGTCGTTATCAAATGATTCAAAAGTCATTCCCTCCGTATAGATCTTGATTTTTTCTATTGACTCAAGAATATCTTGAAATAATAAATGAGGCTCTCTCTTAGACATAGCTTATTTCATCTTGAATTGCCCTAAAGTGACTCTCCTTTAAACCTCGTTTGGAGACCAAATCAACTTTCTGGGAAAGAATTTTCTCAAGTTCTTCTGCCAAGTCAATAAACTCCATCCCTATTGGCTTGTTAAACTCCACTAAAATATCAATATCGCTGTCGGGAGTTTGTTGATTCCTTGCATAAGAACCAAAAATTGCAATATTCATTAAGCCATACCTTTCAGAAAGGTCCTTTTTATGCTTAACTAGCCTGCTTTTAATTGTTTCAAGGGATGTCATACCCAAAAGTACCACAGATATTCTAAGATTGCAAGTTTACAGCTAATCCTAATAGCTGAAATCAATTCTCCAACCCTGTTGCAAAAGGGCGTACCGTAAAACATACCGGGGCTTGTTTGGTAACTTGCCACCAAGGCCGGATTTCTCAATGTGGCCAAATAGATTGAGCCCATGGGGTCGTTTTCAAAATACCAGTTGATTAACCAGTTCTTTTTTTGTTGCTCTGTGCTTATTCCTGTCCCTTGAACTTGCGCTATCATGGTATTACGCAAGGTAGTGGTATTTTGGGAATTTAGAAGGCTGAATAGATTTAGTGTTCACCTCTACTAAATTGATAATATGTTTACAAACCATCTCCTTAAAAAAAATTGAGGAATACTTTCATTAATTACGTTCTCAAGAACAGAAACCCTCCTCAAACCAAGAACTCATTTTTTGCTCCCAAAAGTTTTTTAAGATTATGATAATCAAAATATTTTGAAAACACTTTATTCACAAGGCCCCTTTTCAATAAATCAACAAAAAATAAGTTAAAACCGAATAACATGTATCAAACCTAACCTCTTAAAAATCCATCTATATTTTACACGAAATTTAGGCCTTGAAGTGGTAGAAAAATAAACATTACCAGCTTCTAATTGTGGCTTTATTAAGACCGCCCTGTTAGCAATATTAAGATACCAGATTGACCTATTTAATACTTTTAATACCACATTGGAAGAATCATTATTACAATCATAATCATAAAAGGACAAAATTGTAAAACTTCCATTTTCAGCAATCTTTGCATAATGGCATAAATTAGTATCAGATAAATCTTTCCCTATTGATTTGACAACCAATCTCTCAACTCTATTTGGTATCGAAAACAATTCGGGACTCTGAGAGAAAACAAAAATTGGCATAAAAAGAATCAATATAAAAATAAATTTATTCATAAATTATTATTAAATACAACATAACCACCCTGCCAACCATATACAATCGGATCCAAATTCCATCTTCTTCCTAATCTTGTATCATACTCTCAAAACTCGGCGGTCATGATGTTACCAACTCCTGCTATTTCATCATCACGCTCTTGGGTATTAAACCCGTATCTATATACCCCTGCGCAGGTTTTTAGAATCACCAAATCCATCAAATACTGTTATTTTCAAAGAACTGCTCTTTCCTGTTAAAGCCGATAATAGAGGAAACCCCGTAAATTTCATAAATCAACCCTTAATAAATCTCACCTGCATGAACAAAATATGAAAGAACAGACCAATTAGAATCACAAACAATTACTTCATATGATTGATCCTTTTTTGCGAAATTTCTAAAAATCACAACTCTTTTGTCATATTTATTCTGAAAAATAATGACCTTCTTAGAGAATGCCAATTTTTCCGCCTTTCCATGGTTGTTAAGGATTTTTTCGCTTCCAAACGTTTTCTTCGTCATTTGTTCAAAATTGTAATACTGGTCAAGACTGTTTAATCTTGGTTTGATTACATGGTTATATCTCGACCTGTTTGAGCATGAAATCAATGAGATTATCATTAATAAGTTTAATAAATATTTCTTCATATATCTCTAATTTTTTAAGCGTTCCCAGGCAAGAGCAAATTGCCCGGAAACATCATCATGATTGTGACCTCCATTTAGGCTCGCTTCGTTTAGAGACTGAATGTATTTATAATATTTGGAGGTATGTCCACCAAACCAAATAAAGTGTCCGGCTTCATGATTTAGGGAATAACCACCAGTCTCGGGATCAATCTCACTAATTCTTGTATCTGGATGAATAAAGATGGTAACTTTATTAGGACCGAACTCTGGACTGTTGGGTCTAATATGAGAAAGGACAGATTCCCCAGTCTGATTGTTATAGGTATGTAGCAATGAGAATTCAATTATATTTTTTCCAAACGCACCTTCGTCCTTTATAGTCGAACTTATGCCCAGCATGAAATCCACCTTTTCACCGTATTCGTTTTTAAGTTCGTTGACAGTTTTAAAAACATCGGGCGATTCCTTCTTCCACAATTCAATTTTCGCCGCAGTTATTCTCGAGTTCCTCGTATAAATACTTAATAACTCTCTTTCATTTCTTAAATCACTCTTAACCTGTTTGTATTCTTTCCATCGCTTTTTCCAATCATCACCACCATTTCTTTTGAAATCCTTTCTATTCGTGCCAAGTAAAGACTCTAAACTTTTTTGCTTAGAAGCAAGTTCTACCACTCTCTTTTCACTGTCTTGCCGTCTTAACTCATCTCCATTTATCACATCTAATCCTTCAGGATCACGATAATAAATTGGGTTATTTGCAAAAGTAGCGTATGGTGACTCCCAATGTTTTTTAACAGGATCAACATTCCATCTTCTTCCCAATCTGCTATCATACTCCCAGAACTGTGCGGTCATTATATTTCCAACACCAGCTATTTCATCATCGCGTTCTTGGGTATTAAACCCATACCTATACTCCCCACCATTCCAACTCCTTCCAGCCAGCGATGCACCAAAGGGTGAATAATCTGTGGCTGATATTCGCTCTGCTGTGAAGTTAGTGAATGTGCTGCCTGTGAAGTTGGCTGTCTTTTTATCGGAGATTGCAGTTAGTACATTGCCCAAATGATTTGCTAGTTCATACCTTTTGGCTCCGCGTTCCAGTTGGTAGCTGCTGTACAGGTACATTACTTCTTCCGGGGTTTCAGTTAGGTATTCGTTGTTCGTGATTTGGTTGTCGTTGTTTAGGTCTCTTGCAACACGTTTGCTAATGGTTCTGTTGGCTTCGTAAAGGCCTAATCTCGCACTTCCGTAAATATGCCATTCGTCCACCTTGATTTCATCTACATACAAATTGCTTTGTTGCGCAAATTCGGTTAGCAGTTGATCAAACATGCTTTGTCCAAAGTGGACCTTTATCTTCTGAAAGTAATTTTCCATGCCTTTTGCAAAGGGTGAGCCATAAAGCATCCCCGGGCTTGTTTGGTAGCTAGCCACCAATGCCGGATTTCTTAGCGTTGCCAAATAAATGGAACTCGTCGGGTCGTTTTCAAAATACCAGTTGATTAACCAGTTCTTTTTTTGTTGCTCTGTGCTTATTCCTGTGCCTTGAACTTGCGCTATCATGGTACTACGCAAGGTAGCAGTATTTTGGGAATTTAGGAGGCTGAATAGATAAGATAATCCAAGCTCCTCGCAGCTAAAATTAAAATTGTCTTCGTTGGTGTTCTGGAATATCTCGTTGAAGTCTTCTATTTGCGAAAGTTCCTCCTCTGTTTGTTCATCCCAATAATTATTCAAATAATCCTGATAGCTGATAATGTAATCATCACAATCTACATATTGGTTTGCCGCCAATAAATCGTTCCCCACTGCTGCAACGCCATTTGTATTTATCCTGGTAATCAAATTATCTAAATCTGTTTGTAAATCAACAGTGGCAATACCCAATTTAGAAAAGAAATCACTATACAAACCAGGTTTGTTTGCACTTAAATACGCTAAAAACAGACTGCGAAGTTTTGATTTAGACAAAACATGCTCCATAAATGTTTTATAATTGGGGGAATTGGGATCACCTCTCCTAGACTTCATACAAATGCAAATTTGTTTCAAATTCAGGCTTCCTGATCCTTGAATTATTTTCAAAACTTCAACCTTATTGTAATTGGACCAAACCCGATCTGCTAAATCTGATTCTTGATTCAATATCAACTCCGGATTTAAACTGGGATGGTTCAAGAACCAATCGGTGGCCGCTGTGCCGGAAAGTATATCGTTTTTAAGCGCATTCTTAAGTCCAGTTGCTCCACTTGCATGTGCATTGGCCACAAACCAGGCAAAGCTTTCGGGACTGGTTTTTTCCGTAAGCTTGGTGTTCACTTGGGTGTACGAGAGGTTGGCATAGTCTATGGTCTTTTGGAACTGTCTGCTATAGGTGGCCATAATATTTCCCTGCGCATCCCTTACATAATACGTATAGGTTCGCATGGTGCTATTCTTTGGAATAATAATCTTTACTGCCCTATGTCCATCCGGGGTATATTCAAATTCCAAATCGGGTTTGGTGCTTGTGGCAGTGCGCGTTATCCGTTGTATCTTCCCATAAACCGTCCATTCAATTTTTTCTATTTCCTCACTGATGTCTTTGGTCAGGTTTCCTATTTCATCGTACTGGTAATTAAAACTATTGCTCTGGTTGTCGATATCATCAGCATGGTTCCCGGAGGCTTTGGTATCGGTAACATAGCTCAATTGATTGGTAAGTTTCAAATCAGCAGAAGCCAATGGGCTGCCGGAAGCATGTTTGGAATAAGCCGTGAAATTAATTACTGCATTTTCAAAGGCACTAATTCCATTTAGCCTTGCATGGCAACTTTAAGAAGGCTTTAATCTTTCAAAATAAAGCCTTTGCTACATCCTCTTTGCTCAGGTTAAAGTGACTACCTATATCTGTAAGAATAGCAGAAAGAGTTCCCAATTTAATAGGCTTATGATTGGGAATGGTAATATGATGCTGTCCATTCTCTTGAGTTGTTAGTCGGATGTGACTTCCAGTTTGTCTAGTTTCGATATATCCCAACTTTTTACATGCCCTAATTAGTTCTTGGGCAGCAAGATCGCGTGGTAATTTCATAGGGCAAGCACTTCATCCTTTACCCAATGAAGCCTGATTAGCCGTTTTTTGTCATCGTCAAAATGGCAACGCACTGCATCCTTTACCGATTCTTTCAGCAAGCTTTCGGTTTCCGCTTCGGAAAAAATAGACACCCCAATTCCTTTGGCTATATACCCACCTTCATCACTTTCCTCAACCAAGAATATAATCTCCTCCATTTTGTTTAACACTTTAGTGCAAGTTAGTATTTTCCTCAACGTTTATCAAGGTATAACCTAATTCTAAAGTTTAGTAATAAAGGCGCGAAAACTTGAAATTGACTAGTACCACTGAAAAGGTGAAAACATTGGAATTTTTTTGGCCAATGGGTCGATTGACAAAAATTTCCCTAATCTGCTATCTAAAATTCTTTCTCCAAAATCAATAATATTTGCAAACCCTTTAACCTCATTATCATTTTCTTTCCCATTAAACCTATACTCCCCACCATTCCAAGTTCTACCCGCCAACGGTGCACCAAAGGGTGAATAA
Organism: Bacteroidia bacterium; assembly: GCA_023151275.1. Taxonomy (GTDB): domain Bacteria; phylum Bacteroidota; class Bacteroidia; order UKL13-3; family UKL13-3; genus CAISCU01. Next base: position 34,957 of record JAKLJI010000028.1, read on the forward strand.
TCTGTTGCGGATATACGTTCTGCTGTGAAGTTAGTGAAAGTAGTTCCTATGAAGTTGGCTGTCTTTTTATCGGAGATTACTGTTAGTACATTCCCCAAATGGTTTGCTAGTTCATACCTTTTGGCTCCGCGTTCTAGTTGGTAGCTGCTGAATAGGTACATCGCTTCCTCCGGGGTTTAAATAATGTATTCGTTGTTATAATTCATCTGGACCATAAAATCTTCTTGGAGGAAGTCTTAAAAACGATATTACCCTATCCTTATATTTATTTCTTGGCCATGCAATAAATGTGACAATTACACTAAAAATAAAAAAATAAATAGAGCTATTAAATGGAATTGTGGTTTCCTGAGGAACATCTATTACAGCTTCCCATGGACTTTTAGGATTATATTTGATAAATAAAAAATCACCACGTTCATATATGCCGATATTATTTCTATTTCCTATACATCGTTTTATACCTGTAGAATCCTCCCACCATACAAAATACCCATTGTACCTTCCCATACTTACCCAACCGGTTACAATTCCTTTTGCTCTTGAAGTATAATTTGATTCATAATTTCTCATATTTAAATAACTATCCAAAATAGACCAAATTGAAATCAAAATAAAAAATAGACCAAGGTAAAAACCCAATTTTCTCCTATTATGTTTCATTTGCTATTCTGGTTTTTTAAGAAAGGATCATTAGTTATTGGTTCTATAAATGGAGTTTTCAATTTAACTCCTCCTTGACCGCTAGGATTTATTTCCGTATTTACACCAACTTTAAGTTCTAAGGTAGCATAATTGTACTCCACAAATGGACCAAATCCTGAGTTATATTTTACAAATGGCTCAACCGTAAATTCATGCTCTTTTACTTTGAATGTGTAATCATCTTTAATATCACCTGAAAAATCGAAAAACATGGAAAAAGAAAAACCTTCATAAAGTTTGGTCTCCGAAATTGAAGAACTTAATGAAATTGTTGTTTGGCTCACTAATTCAGCTTTATAGTCTAAACCCGTTTCTGATCTCCCGTACAATTGTAGTGATGCTTCTCCTCCAGTTTCAACTGAACCATTTGTAAACTCTTTCAAAATTGCGTTCAATTCCCCAGAAACTTCAACACCTGCGCGTTGCAAAACATTTGGGTAAATTTCTTGGTAAGTATTTCCTCCTAAAGTTTCATAAATCCAAAGGTCGGGATTAAATGCTTTAACTTTTTCACCTATGGCTGGAGCAACTTGTGTAACATGTAACAATTCAACTTTGTTATCCAACCTTAGTACGGTATAAACAACTCCTTCTTTAGGAATCTCTTCTCCTGTATTAGTTGTTAATAATGTCCTGGTTGCTTCATTTACCTCCAACTCTGTAGAAACTAAAAGAAATGAATGGTCTGGTTGCTCGATATACTGATACCAAACATCCTCCAAGCCATCTAAATCTACTGCCACAATTGGTTTGTTTCCTGCATATTGGTAAGATGAATAAAAAGGAAAAAAACGGGTTAGTGGATCTACACTTAAAAATTTACCCAGATTAGGATTATAAACCCTAAATCCATAATCATAAGTACTTCCTCCGCCACCCATTCCTTCTTGGTCTAGTTCTTTACCATTGAAACCAAAACGTGTAAGCATTAGCACAGTTTTTAGACGGGCTTTCCTGATTTTGTAAGGGCTTTACAAAAAAATTGATTTGGCTTTGATATGTGCTTGTTCTCGTGTTCAACACAAAAATTTTTCAGGGCTTTTACAGGTGATTGATTTAGCTCTTTCAAAAAAGAAGTTCAAAGATTTGGTGCAACAGATTGGATAAAGCAAAAGCCCCGATTAATTCAGGGCTTTTGGACTTTGTTTCTCTTGTTCCATTTCCCAGTACGTACCACCGTAAGCTGGATAAACCACTTTTAACTCACATCCGTTAAGCAAAACTATTTTGTCAAATTCAAAATAATTGATACTGTCAAGTACTTTTCTGCCTTGTGGAATAAGACATGTGTCTGTTCCCAAGAAATCTGCATCCAAAACTAATTCACCACTATAATCATTAAATATTTTTAGATGAACTTTATTTTGAGTTTTACTTTCTATATAATCAAACCAAAAACCACCATCCACACCGCCACTCCACACCGCATATTTAGGAACACTTCTATGCCTACTAGGTTCTGATGTATTAGGTACTCGTATTATAAACCACGTAAGTACAATACCGAACATCACTAATCCTAAAATCAATAAACCAATTTTTACACCTCGCTTCATCTTACTTATTTCTTTTTAGGTGCAGGCTTCTTAGCGTCACTTTCATCACCTTTACCGATAGTTGTCTTTTTAGCTTTAGCATCATAAGTAACAGGAGCATTTCCTTCTTCCTGATATTCGTCAACAATATTTGTAGGTGTAGGATTGCTTATTGATGGTTGGTCAACTGTAGGGTCTTGATTAATACAATCAGCAGCAAAAGTTCCGCAGTTATTTTCTGTCAATGTATAAGGTTCTCTATCCTTATCATAGTCTTTATTCCCTGGGTTACTTTCATTGTATTTACCATCAGCATATGCCTTCATTTCTTTGTACTTATCACTTTTTATGTATGCCCCTTCAATATTTCCTCCCTGTCCTGACTTTTGAGATATAATGCCCATTGCTTTATTGACACTTTCTTCTGTCGCATTACCATCTTTATCAAAAGTGATTTTCCCAACGTCATACTTTCTTACACGCCCCTTAGTACCATCTTTTGTAGGATATCTTCCATATTCGTAATAGGTTGCTGCTCCAGTTTTATTATTTATAATTAAAACTCCAGCATGACCCAAGCCACCTATTTTTGGAGCTTTCCATTTTCCAACTTTTATTTCAGGGTCTATTTTATAATCAGGAAAAACAATTAGAATAGCATCCCTTCCATCTTTGTCAACGTAAATTAACGGGTTGTTTAGACAATATGCGTAAGGAGAGATGCCAGGATATTTTGCAGCTAAGGGGTCTAAGCTTAAAAATCGTCCACCTAACCTTGGGTCTTGTATTCGAGCTTCAAAGTTATAAGCATTTCCATCGCCATATATTTCGTTATCTTTTTCCTTACCGTTAAACCCGTAACGATATTCACTACCCTGCCAAGTTCTTCCAGCCAGCGAGGCTCCAAAGGGAGAATAATCTGTTGCAGATATACGCTCTGCTGTGAAGTTAATAAATGTAGTTCCTGTGAAGTTGGCTGTCTTTTTATCTGATACAACAGTTAACACATTGCCCAAGTGATTTGCTAGTTCATAGCGCTTGGCTCCGCGTTCTAGTTGGTAGTTGCTGTACAGGTACATCACTTCTTCAGGGGTTTCAATTACGTATTCGTTGGTGGTGATTTGATTGTCGTTGTTTAGGTCGCGGGCTATGCGCTTGCTAATGGTTCTGTTGGCTTCGTAAACGCCTAATCTGCTTGATCCGTAGATATGCCATTCGTCCACTTTGATTTCATCTACATACAAATTGCTTTGTTGCGCAAATTCGGTTACCAATTGATCAAACATGCTTTGGCCAAAATGGGTCTTTATCTTCTGGAAGTA
>JAKLJI010000029.1:0-3426 GCA_023151275.1 Bacteroidia bacterium
CCATAAAATAATTAATTTGGAACCAATGAATTTAAGCTTATCTACCCACATAAAACTACCGAAGGTTCAGTTCAACAAGCAGTTTTGCGTCATGCTGGCTGGACGTTGTGTTTTGAACTTCTGTACTCATTTGAACTTTAGATTAAATGTTAAGCATTCGTTTTCCAAATACCAGCACGAACGCAAAGCTGGCAGAACGTTAGGTGCAACCCTAAAAGACGTCACAAGCGACAACAACGAACAGAAAAATACAGACAAAAACACCAACGCTTCACAAAATTAAAAGAGCTGTTTTCCCAAACACAAGCCGACACAAAACAGCACATTTAATTTTGCCCAAACGCACCCAAGCCCACCCTCCACCCCAGACTAAAAGACAATTGTTAATAAATAACCAAACAGACAGTTGCTAAATTCAAAATGACGATTTACATTTGACAAATGATGTCAAGTAAAAGAATTCATATGGAAACAGTTGGACAAATTATCAGAGCTAAAAGAGAAAGTCTAGGCTTACTGCTTAGACAAGTTGCTTCCTATCTCGACATAGACCAAGCTATTTTAAGTAAAATTGAAAGAAATGAACGCAAGCCAACGAAAGACAACATAATTAAACTTGCTGAAATCCTTAAACTCGACAAGGAAGACTTACTCATTCAATTTATGAGTGAAAAAATCGCTTACGAAATTGTTGATGAAGATTGTGCAAGTAAAGTCTTGAAAGCAGCAGAACAAAAGGTAAAATATTTAAAGTCTAATCTTGTAAAAAGTTAAGTATGCGGACAGGAACTATAGAAACAGAAACAAGCGAAGTACAAGAACCGCAATTGGATATTTTTTACTATCCCAAACCCTCATTAAGAACATCTAAAGATGCAAAGAAAGAAACATTGAATGTGCTTTCTCTTTTTTCGGGATGTGGCGGTATGGACTTAGGTTTTGAAGGTGGGTTTTCTGTTTTGCAAGCATCAGTAAATGAAATTCTAACCCCACATTTTATTGACAAAAAACTCAAAAACGGTTTTGTTCAACTAAAGAAAACAAAGTTTAAGACTGTTTTTGCCAATGACATATTCACTGATGCACGAAATGCTTGGGTAAATTATTTTTCAAAACGTGGACACAATGCAGAAGATTTTTACAAAGAAAGTATTGTTGACCTAGTAAAAATGTATCGTAATGGAGTAAATGTATTTCCTGAAGAAGTTGATGTTGTTACTGGTGGCTTTCCGTGTCAAGACTTCAGTGTCGCAGGCAAACGAAACGGGTTCAATTCACATAAAAATCATAAAGGTGAATTAATTGAAAACAAAACAGCTTCAATTGAAACTCGTGGACAGCTTTATATGTGGATGAAAGAAGTTATTGAAATAACTCAACCCAAAATTTTTATTGCAGAAAACGTGAAGGGTTTAGTTAACCTTGGAGATGTAAAATCAATTATTCAAAATGACTTTTCATCGGCAAACGGTAACGGGTATATTGTCCTTGACCCGCAAGTATTACACTCTGCGGATTTTGGTGTTCCTCAATCGAGAGAGAGAGTAATTTTTATTGGAATTAAAAAATCTGCTTTAAAAAAATCTGCTTTAGCGGAACTGGAAAAAGAAACGGTTACGGAGCTTTATAATCCTTATCCCAATCCGACACATTCATATACTATTGAAGGAGAAAATTTAAAGCATTTTGTTCAACTAAAGGATGTATTCAAACACTTAGATGAACCTGAACACACCCAAGATTTATCTCAACGATTTTACTCTAAAGCAAAATTTATGGGTAAACATTGTCAAGGACAAACAGAAATAAAACTTTCAAGCATTTCACCTACAATTCGCTCGGAACATCACGGCAACATTGAGTTTAGAAGACTTTCAAAAAAGAATGGCGGACAAATAGAAAATGAACTGAACAAAGGATTAAAGGAAAGAAGGTTAACAGTTCGAGAATGTGCTTTAATTCAAACTTTTCCACCAGACTATGACTTTGTAATAGAAAATAAAAATGGAAGAAAGGGTTCTTTTTTAGTTAGTCCATCACAAGCATATAAAATAATTGGTAACGCAGTTCCACCACTTTTAGCTTACAATTTGGCAAAACGAATTGAAGAAGTTTGGGACTTATATTTTAAAAAATAAAAATGATAGTTTCAGTAAATCCAGACCCAAACAGAAAAGATTTTGACTTGTTGTTAAACTCAACAATCTCTGAACTAAATGTTCACGCTAAAAGTTCTTCAAAGAAGGTATCTACCCTTTTAGGCAGAAATCTTGAGCCATATGTAAAAGATGTAATGACCGATTTAGCGGTTGGAACTGCATTTGAAAATTCAATAGAGCTTATTGGTGGTCAAAAATTTCCTGATATTGTCGCTAAAAAGTATTACGGCATAGAAGTAAAAACAACAACTCAAAATCATTGGAAAACAACAGGAAATAGCGTTTTAGAAAGCACTAGAGTTGATAATGTAGAAAGAATTTTTATGCTATTTGCAAAGCTGGCAAGCCCAATAGAATTTCGTTGTCGCCCTTATGAAGAAGTCTTATCAGAAGTTGTAGTAACGCATTCGCCAAGGTATTTGATTGATATGAATTTGGAAGAAGGGAATACCATTTTCGATAAAATCAAAATGCCTTATGATACCTTACGAAAAAAAGAAAATCCAATCAGACCAATAGTTGATTATTACAAAAGCAAACTAAAGCCAGGCGAAGAACTTTGGTGGATGGATGCTGAAAACAATAGTAAGCCGAGCAACATTGTAATCAGAATTTGGAATAATTTATCGCTTAACGAAAAACAAGAGCTCAAAAATAGAGCAATGACTTATTTCCCCGAACTCTTCGGAAATAGTAGTGATAAGTTTGGACGACTTGCAATTTGGCTAGTTACCAGAGAAGCGGTTGTTTGCCCGAATGTTCGTGATTTGTTTACAGCAGGCGGTAAAAGTGATTATTTAGTTGGTAAAAAAACATATAAAAAAGTCCCGAGAATATTTTTGAATTTATTCGACAACGTTCCAAGTATCGTTGAGACAATTTTTAATACATCTGCTTTTGAACTATCCGAATATTGGGAAACAAAGACAAGCGAGAAAAATAAGCTTTTTGACTGGATTGAATTAGTAGCAGAACATTCAAAGAAAATTCAAGACGCAAAACATTTAAACATAAAGCAAATATTGACTGACATCGCATTGAAATAGCCAACGCATTTGGTGGCACATTTGCAAAACCGCAAAAGCCCACGCTAAAGCCAAGTTTTGCAAAAGAGCCACCAAGCCATCGCACCAAGACAACAGTAAAATGGTCAGACAACAACAAGACAGAAAAGAAGGGCAGCACCTAACAAATAAGGCTTAAACGAAGCCCTTCTTCCGGCTTCGATTTAAGCTTGTGTTGAATGAAGCTTTCGGTTTGCCTTCCA
>JAKLJI010000029.1:3435-37695 GCA_023151275.1 Bacteroidia bacterium
CAAATAAGGCTTAAACGAAGCCCTTCTTCCGGCTTCGATTTAAGCTTGTGTTGAATGAAGCTTTCGGTTTGCCTTCCAGCTTAGGCGCAGTAAAATTTTCTCTATGGGGTTTGAATAAGTTGTAGTGTTACCTTTTCTTGTTTTTTGCGGGCTCAATTTTTAATGTAGCTGCCATTATTGCTTTTGTAATCTTGCTTTTCTTAGCCATTTTTAGCTCCGTAGCGAGGTTTTCTTTGGTTTTTGCTGGAGTATATGCATAGCTCCGCCTGTTCGCATGCTGCATGCAAAAAAATTAGATTGTGGGTGCTGCTTGGGTCTTTTCTAGTATCGGTGGAGCATTGGCACTGAAACTCTGGATGCGTATCATCTTGCCGGTTTTGCAACAAGGACATTGTGACTATTCTGGAGCAAACTAGGCCAGTGATTCTGGGGTAAAGTAGGCCACTCATTCTGGAGCAAACTAGGCCACCTATTAATGATTTAACCTTCAGGCTGCAGCAGAATAGTTTTGTATCCAACAAGATGTCATTCCGACACATATTGACCCCCTTGGATTGAATTGTTTGCAGGTTTTACATGTGTTTTGCTTCCAAAAGCAAACACATTGCAATTAACCTAAACATATGGAGTCATTATTTCAGATTATTAAATTACCACCAAGCGCCAAACCGTTAGCAGTAATACCACATTGACGCTCGAAAATTTACAAGCACAGACATGAAGTATATACTATTTATATATACATTTGTCAAATCATGAAAACATTATCATTAAAATTGGATGACGACATTTTTGAAGAAGCTGAAGAAATTACATCTAAACTAAATCTTGCTAGAAACAGATACATTAACGAGGCTGTTCGTATTTACAATCGTGTAAACAAGAAAAGATTATTAAAAAAACAACTTGAAAAAGAGTCTTTACTTACTAGCAAGAACTCATTAGAGGTTTTACATGAATTTGAAAAGTTCTTAGATGAAAATTAAACAATATGACATTTGGCTTGCTGACCTAAATCCTACCAGAGGAACTGAACCCGGAAAGACTCGACCTGTTGTTATTGTTCAGACTGACTTATTAAATGAGACACATTTATCAACTTTAATTTGTCCTATTACGACAAATGTTCAACCAGAAAGTGAACTTTTAAGAGTTCATTTAAAAAAGAATCAACTCGACAAATTGAGCGATGTTCTTGTTGACCAATTACGTGCTATTGATAACAAAAGACTTATCACCAGACTTGGACAGCTAACCAAAGAACAACAAGCTAAACTCCAGGAGAATCTTAGAATTGTTCTTGACATTTAATCTTCGTCTTTAGTGTAGGTAGGGTCTGCTGATTAACGCGTAATTTATTGATTGAGCCGATTCAAGCCCGGAAATATTGAATTCTTCTGCAAGGTTTTGAAACGATTCTTTTGGGTAAAATTGGAATTTACAATGCAGCATTTTTTCCAGAACGCTAATCCAGCTCCGCATCATCTTCTTCGGATAAGCCTGGATGGCTGTACAGGAGTACTATCCACCAGGCTTATCCTCGAATCTAATGCAGATCTGAATTTAACAGCAGGCCCTAAGTACTACTGCCAACAAATAATACTCAACCAAAACCCTTCTTCCGGCTGCGGTTTTCCCGAATTTCTCGGGAGTGTTGATTGAAGCTTAAACTTGGGGTTCCAGTAAAATTTCCTCCATGGGGTTCGAAGAAATTTTAGCTTTACCTATCCATTTAGCTTGCGGGCTCAATTATTAAAGCAAGTGCCATTAGTTCTAATGCAATCCTACCTTCTAAGCCCCGTGTGGAGCTTACTTCAGGTTATGTTGCTTTTCATCCCGAGCAGGGAATGCTCGCATGGCCATAATCAGAATACAGAAGATCCATTCAAGCAACTGAAAAAACTTGTTATTTCTCCTTATTCGGCCGGGTTCAGCAACTTGAACCGATAAATCAAATCTCCTTTTACCTGAAGCACATAAATGCCTTTTTCCAACTTATCGGGTAAGTGAAGCCAACAAATCCCCTCCTGTTCAAGCTGTTGCATAGCTGTCCATACCTGCTTTCCTGAAGCGTCAATCAACTCCATCGCATAGATTCCTTTGGGCAAGCCCTGAATTGCCAGGCTGTTTGTAAAAGGATTCGGAAAAACCTCAACCGTTCTTTCCGGTGATTCACCTGCATGCAGGCGAATGGTTTTTGAATAGGCAAAACTTCCATCCCAATCTACCATTTTCAAGCGGTAATAGCGAATCAACCGGCTATCAAACGCAGCGGCATGAAGAAAATAGTAATCAAGAAGCTGCCTGCTGTTTCCCCGGGCAGCAACCTGGCCAAGTTTTTCAAATTCAATCCCATCTACGGAACTCTCTACCTCATAGCGGTCCAGATTCTCCTCCATCCCACTTGTCCAGCTTAACTGAACATCTTTTTCGTGCACGCTTCCTTCAAAACTCAGTAAACTTACAGGCAATGGCGACAATTCATCGGCACCCGTAAACAGCGATTTCCCCTTGCTTAGACTTGAAGCACTCAACAGGTTCAATCCACTTTGCAAGTTGCTTTGCAAGCCCGGATAAACCTGCCAGCCTCCCGGCATGCTGTAACGTGCCAGCTTCAGGTTTGTTCCATAGTTCAAAATGGTACCCCGCCATTCCGGTTTGATTTTCAGGTGAAGGCTATAATTCCAGGCTCCGGTATCGCCTTGCATATCGAGGTAGTAATACATAAAGGTTGAAGCCGTATCCAGATGGGGAGGCTTTCTTCCGCTATAAGGACGCAAGACCAGACTTGAAGGAACCGGATTGCCGTTGGCCCAGGCAATGCGTGCTACGGTATCCTGGCCCAATAAAAAATGCTGGGTCTGGCCTGCAACCGGGTTCTGGGGTACAGCTAAACAAAAAGGAGCATTGCAATTGGGTTCTAGTTCTTCTGCGCCCAAATCGGGAACTCCCTGAGCAGGATTCATAGGGCGGGGATTACCATGAATATCTTCCGTCACCTCACTCAAATGCGTGCCACGCCCATTCACCGTCCAACTAGCAGAATCGCTCAGGTTCAACAGGGCAGCGCTTGTGTTTTCCCAACCCGGCCAATGGCTGATTGAATTCAATTCCAATCCGTTTCCATTGCGTATTTCATACAGGTTTTTTGAAACTCCGAGCACCTGGTATGGACTGCTGCTGAAAGGCGAGAACACATTGTTAAAATCAGATTGAAAATTTTGGGCTAAGGGGCTTGGCAATTGATAAACCTGGGGTTTACTGCCAAAAATGATATTGTTTTTTAGTTGGATGCCATTTCCGGATGTTCCATTAACCAACAAACTGCCTTTGCCAAGTACCAGGGTATTGTGGTAAAACTTCAATCCCGAAACAAGCTGTGGCCCTAATTGAATAAGCAGAGAATCCAGACTTGCAAATTTGTTGTTGGCAAGCAATGCAGGATTGGCTGCCAATCCTTGCATGTTTTGGAAGCGAATGACTAAAGCATTGGTGCCTCCCAATATTGTATTGCCAACAAAAACAAATCCTGAATCGTTGTTTTGAAAATCCATGATGCCTGTTCCCGGCTGAGTAGGTGTATGGTAAAACTGGTTGCTTTTCAGGCTTGAATTTCGTGTAAATCTTAATGTACTCAAGGGTGCTGATCGTGCATGGTTGATGGTATTCCCCTCTAGGTTTAAACCCCTGTAATAATTGGAGGCTGTTCCAGATATGGAAATCCCCAAATTGGAGCCGGACATCCAGGTATTTTGGATACATATTCCATGGCCATAACCTTGCTGACTATATACCAGCGCGCTTTGCAGGGTTGGATTAAGTACGGGATCAAAAACGCGGGCAATCAGCTTGCAATCCCGAATGGTATCGCGGTTTACCAATCCCTCAAATTGAATGCATGCACTCAACTGGTTGGTTGATGCCGCTACATTTTCTACACTTATTTTTTCGACATTGATTCCGAAGGCGCCATGTTTAAAATCTACAACAGCCGGATTGGTTGCTCCTTGATTGTTGCTGATAAGTCTTACCGAATCTGCATGCTGTGCCAGGGAGCTGAAAGTAATGCTTACCTGAGCACTGTCTCTTCCCGGGTAATTGCCAAGTACCAATGATTCAATATAGGTTCCGGTTTTAGCTAAAAAGCGCACTTTTCCTGCTGCACCTCGACTTTGCAGGGCTTGCCATGCTTCGTTAAAACCTGAGAAATCAGCCGGACTTTTTCCCAGGATATAATCACCAATCAAAGGGCTTGCAAGGGCAACATGCAGGGTGTCGTTTTCTGGAAACCCATCCTGCACACTATTGGGTGAGCTGGTAAAAATGCGAAGCGGGTTGCTGCCCGATACCAGCTGAATGGGGACAGTGAAGGAAATGATCGCAGTATCACATGCATTCAAAGTTTGGTTTACCTGTTGTGTAATCATGCCAAACCCCTGCAATTGATAACTCAGATTGAAATTGTTAACCGGTGTTTTTCCATTGTTTCTCACAAGTACCGATAAGGTTTGTGTTCCGGGTTGAATTGGAAAAACAGGCCCAACAACCCTTACAGGAAGAATATCCAAAGCCGAAGCCGGATATTCATAAGCACCTACTGTGGGTAGACTTGCCCGAAGGGTATCACGAATATCCAAAGGGACCAGACCGCTCAGGTTTTCGCCTCTCAGGCAACTGCTTATCAAACTAAAATCTGTCGAAGATTTAAACGGTGGAGCCTGATTGTAACTCAAACTTCCTCCCGCAGCTTGGGAAGTTTTATAATTGGTGGGATTGTAATAGGTAGAATTCCTGAAAATTAATGCTCCTGTTTGGGGATTCGTATAATTGTAATACAGGTTGGAATTAATCAACGACGAGGTAATTGCTGTGCTTTGATAGACGGGTACATAAGCTCCACCAAAAACTACAAAAACATTGTTCTTCAAAAATGTATTTGTTGAACCGGAATTCAGGAAACAACCGAAAGCAGTATTGGTAGTTGATGCTGCAAACATGGCCACCGTATTGTTAACCACATCGGCATTGCAATTGGCATTTTGTGAAAGGGTAATTCCATAGTTTCCGCCAGTTCCAACCCCTGTACGATTTCCAAGTACCAGATTATTGCTTACACGGATTCTCGCGGTTGAACTTGCCGCTACCGGATTGGTTAAAATTATTCCTGCTTGTGTAAAACCATCAATAAAATTCCCGGAGACATCTGATGGAGTAGTTGTATTGGAATTGGTGCAAAGAATAAGTGAAATTCCATTCAAGCCATTTTGTTCTACCTGCATCTGAATTCTGTTTTTCAGAATCCGTATGGGTGGAAATACACTAATGAAAGAAATTCCGGTATTGTTTATTTTCTCAAAAACATTCGACCTCACAAACATACCCCTGTTATAGGAGTTTGAACTGCTGCCCGAAAGATACACACCATATCCTCCACCGAAAAAGTAATTGCTGTCTATCTCTACGGAATCAGCCCCGGTGGCACCTATATCGGTGGCGCCAGCAACAGAGGTCATCAATACCCCAAAACCCGCGGAATTTGTACTCGTTAGCAAGGGTAAAATAAAGCGGCAATTCTTTATTCGGATTCCGCTTACGGCTGCAATCGATGTAGGAGAAACAAGGCCTATGCCACAGGCAAACCCTGAACTCTGACTCACCAGACTCAGGTTTCTGAAGCTGAGGTATTTGGCATTGGTTACCACTACCACTGGCGCTCTACCTGTATGTAACAAGCTACGTGTAGCGGCATCATTTCCTTCAAATACAATTCGGTTTATGGAACTGGCTCCGGGAATTTGCCCGGTAATTATAACCTGTCCAATATACGTACCCGGACGAATATCAAATGTTACCGGCCCGCTTACACCTGCTGATAAGGCTTGTGCCGCCTGCTGAACGGTTTCAAAATCGGGTGTAACTCCGCCAACTGTGTACACCCCATTCAAAGGTCCGAACAACATAGTTGCCAGCGTATCATTGGAAGCCTGAACATCTTGTAAGTTATTGGGTTGGGATGTGTAGGCCACAATCCGGTTTCGTGTTCCCAGGTTAATTTGCATTCCCCCGGTAAACCGGGCCGTATCCAACGCGCAAACCGGTAAGTTTACCACTCGGGTAATACTTTGAACCGGATTCAGATTATTCCGGTAGGAGGCTTGGTAATTGGTAACCGAAACAGTCCCGAAGTTCAAAACTTCAAACTCAACATCTGAACTGGCAGGAATGGTGGTAGTTGGTTTCAACAAACGGGTAATCCGCAAATTCGGACCGGCAGCTGCTTTAAATTGGTCGGCACCAATACTTGGATTGGTTTGAAAACTATCTGCATCCATATCCAAAGGAACAAAGGCCTTTAAATTGGTTCCCTTTCCATGACAATCGTCCAATACATGCAAATCAGAATTTGCAACAGGCAATCGTCTTACAAAAGCAGGAAGTAAGTTGGAAGAAGAATCCCCTCCTACCGATGCTTGCTTAAAATTCGTTGCGTTGTAGTAACTCCCTCTGAAAATTAAATTAGAATTCCCTCCCGCGGCATTGTAATATACATTGTTATTTAGGGTATTTGTACCTGGAGGATTGGCAATATAAACCGGCGTGTAATTTCCATTAAATACAGCAAAAATATTATTCCGTAATTTGATATTCGTCCAGCCAAACGTAAACAGTGCCGCATCAGTAGCTGAACTGCTCATGCCATTCATTGCAACGGTATTGTGGTAAATATCTACAGCTCCGTTTACCGATGACGTAATATAAATTCCAAAAGAAACCAGATAATTCGCGGAACCAGTTGAACTATTCAACACATTCCCAATTACCCGCATGGGAGCTGTTGAGGTTCCTGTTAAGGAATTTACACAATAAATTCCGGAATTCGAAAAATTCAAAATTGTATTTCGTATAAGTTGATGAGGTGTTGTGGTATTAACCGATGCATTGCCTTCAAAATGAATTCCGGTGGAGGCCGCATTATCAGGAATCAATTCAATGGTATTTCCAATTACATCCAATGGTTGAAGAATATAACTCAGGTGAATTCCCCGGAATTGTATTGATTTCATGGAATTTCCTCTCACTTTAATTCCTGCATTTTTCGCTGAATTTCCCATACCCATAATAGCAACTCCATAAAATCCCCCTGTAATCGAATTGCTGTCAACCCAAACAGAATCAGGATCTCCGGCTGTTAGTGTAATTCCTGAAGGAGTACCGGTTGCAATTACACCAAAAGCAATAGAACCCGAAGCTCCCAAAACAGGTAATTCAAATTTATTTTTATTAATTAAGGCTGCTCTAACCTGTCCTACCAATGCTATCCCCGCCGGATTAATACCGAGCAGATTCCGAATGGTAAAATTCCTGAATTGCACATAATCTGTCCCATTCAACACCACTACACCACCCGAGGATTTTGATTCAAGAATGCAATTTTGCGCATCAATCCCATCGAAAACAACGGTATTACCTGGTGATGCTCCCGGGATTTCGCCTAAAACAAATGGGCCTTGGTAAGTGCCGGGGGCTACTTCAACCCTCACCGGACCGCAAACTCCCTGTTTTTGCAAAGCCAGAAAGGCTTCTGTCAGACTCCGGAAATTTAAAGGTCCACTTGCATTGGGATTCAGGGTATAAGTTCCGGATAATGCCGGTTGAATCCAGTGCTGCAAGGTGTCGTTGTGGCGGTTATTATCGCTTTGCCCATTGGGAAGTGTTGTCCAGATTTTCAACAATGCAGCAGTGCTTCCAAAGTTCTCATTGCCCAACAAAATAGTTACCTCCCGGGAACTTGTGGTTAAATTTCCGGATACCACCAAGGGAGTTTTTACAACCCCGTTTAAAGACCAGTTCAGGGTAAATCCACTAACAGAATTGCTGCCACAGTTTCGAATCCGCGCTTGTATTGCTTGTGGGCCCGAACAATAACCAAGTGGGGAAACCAAACCAATGGGTGCGATATCATTGGTAAAGGCGCTTGAAAGATTTACGCCCACCCTTAACGACTCTGAACCACCAGACATTCCTTGATTAAACAGCCTTTTTATTCCGGAGCCTTGATTGTGCCGCAGGGTATTTCCCAGGCCACCTGAACTCGAAATTTCAATCACCAAGGGCCGGGAAGGATCATAAACAAAGTCTGCCTGCAAGGGCAATTGAATATAAGTTCCCGAAACAGCACCAACAGGAATAAAGGTTTCGGCATAGAAAACCTGAGTCAATCCCGATTGAAATTCACCTAAGGGTAAATCTGATTGAAATGAAAGGGAAAACGGCTGAGCAAGTTTTACCGAAAAATCTGAATAAATGGCTCCTGAATTTGCAGTAGTTCCCAATTGAAGAAAAAGACTGCTGATCCTTCCCACAGCAGCAGGCGTCCCCGATGCACTTCCCCCGGCAAAAAAACAGGAAGGACCTAAAATCCATTGACAGGTTTTAACTTGTGGGGAATTTAGTGGCTCATTCACTTCAGCACTGGCGGTGGTTTCAACAACTGAAAAACCAGGAGTACCGGCCAATTGAGAGAACGAAAAAGAAGGAAAAAAAAGCGCACTAAGAAGAAACGGGTAGTAAAATATTACGGATTTCATTGAAATTTTCTGGAATTGCAAATTACACGGAATGAAGCTTGATTTGGCAAAAAATCAACACATTGATAAAAAATTAACATCCCTTTTCACCTGGAACTTGGGGTTCAATTTGGGCCTGGCTTTTGGCAATGAAAAACCTGCTCCCCTCAAAACCGGTGCGGCCAAAAGCCCGGGTCGTTCGTTTTTACTCCCCTTGGTTTTTGCAAGGCCTGTAGTGGCTTAGGCGGGCTTCCTCCGGTCGCCGCCACGCGCACACAGGCCTAAGCAAAAACCTGCGCGGGGTAACACTTCCGCCCCTCAGGCAGAGATATGTCAAGGAAAGGAAATTGGCATGAATCCTGATTCAATTTAGGGTCTGGTGTTAAGCTTTCAAAATTCTGGCTTTCACCGGGAAATACGCACACGCAAGTCTGTATTCAATCTGGCAGACTCAAACCCAAACCGGCAAATACGTTGGGAATAAACGCCTTTAACTGATAACAAAGCCTGGAATCTCCTCAAAAAAAAACGGCAAACTGATTTGCCGTTTTTTTTTGAGTAAATTTCAAGTCCTTCGTTCAGGCCTTTTTGCAAGTGTTTAATCCAAAAGGAAGGTAAAGCGGACAAAAACTTACCAAGCTGGTTAGTACAAATACAGCTCCCAGAATAAGCAAAATCAACCCAACTGTGCCTTCTACAATTCCTCCGAAATACAAACCTGCAAATAGAACAGCAACTATCACCCGGATAATTCTGTCTGTGTTTCCCATATTGGCTTTCATTCTTTTCGTTATTAACAAATCAAATGTAAACCCTTGGTCGGCTATTGAACGGTGACTTTAGTCACAGCTAACAAAAATCAATTTTGCAAGCCTGCTGAATACCCCGGATAAATCTGTGGACTTTGCGAAAATTCCGGCTTTACCGCAGCGCCTGCAATCTTCTCCTTCATGCGTTCAAATTCTGCCTGACTAATTTCAACCTTAGAAACAATTTCTCCTTTTTTATTCAATTCCAATTTTCCATAAGCTGGCATTTCCTGATTCTCTCTCACCAGGCTTGGGTCAATCAAGGGCAATCCCTCCACAGTAATACTTTCCTGACCGTAAATGTAAGGAATCCACCACAGGTTGGAATACACCACTCCATCCAACAGGGCCACACAGCCGGGTGTTGATTCAATGGCTTTATCTAGTGCCTCTTTTACGGTTACGTTTCCGGTAGGTATGATAATAATCCAATGCACTTTGTCAATGCCTTCAACCCGTTGCTTTCCTCGTACAAAAGTAGAGGCTTTTGAAAAGTCAACATTCTTGGAGGAAATGAGCGTAAAATCAAGGATCCGGTGTGTGCAAGACGCCAATAGCATTACGGAGAACAGGAGCAAAGAAATTTTGGTAGGCTTCATAATTAAAAAATTTGGGATGGATGATAGAAATTCGAAACTATCCATTTCCCCTGGTTATTCAAGTAAAATTTCGGTCTGAGGATGGGCAGGAAAGCTTAGGTTTTTTTTGAATAGAAAGGGCCATCTTTCAACCCTGCTGATTTTGAACAACAATTCAGATTAGCCAAAGGCTTTGAAATCCCAATCGTTCCTATTTCCAAAAAGCCATTGCTGTGAGCCATAGTCCTGGTTCACCAAGTTGATTCGTACAAGAAATAAAACTCCTGGCTGATTCCAACTCAAAAAATGACATTGCCATCAAAACGATTCCACTTCCCATCCTGTTAAATCACTCAAAGCTGCGAACAGAAAATCCAAGTCCACGTTTCAAACCTGAACCTGGTATTTTCCTGTATATTCGCGCGAAAAAAACACCATGTTTGGAAAATTAGCAGAAGCCAAAAAAATGGCTGAAGAAATGAAGCAAAAACTGGCAGCCATTGAAGTTGAGGGCGTTGCAGATGGAGGAAAGGTAAAGGTGCGCGCCAATGGTAATAAAGAAGTTACTGCCATTGAAATTGCTCCCGAATTATTGAAACCAGAGAACAAGGAGGAAGTTGAGGAACTCCTTCAAGCTGCAATTAACCGGGCAGTTAGTCAGGCCGAAGGAATCTCGGCTGCCGAAATGCGTTCCATGATGGGAACCATGATGCCCGGAATTGGAAACCTGTTTTCTTAATTAGCACTTTTCCGGTGCAAAGAATCTGAATAAAATCAGAAACCTCAATCAAGCAGAAACTTAAATTCGCAGGCAATTTAGAAACAAAGTCATTACGTTTAATATGCAAACCAAAGCCAACCACCGCGACGAGTTCATATACCGTCACATTTCCCCCATGGCCAACGAAACGGAAGCCATGCTGAAAACCATTGGTGTGGATAGTCTGGATCAATTGATTGATGAGACTATTCCTTCCCATATCCGGTTAAAAAATCGCATGAACCTTCCGGCAGCCATGTCAGAACAGGAGCTGTTAACATTCCTGGCAGAGGTGGCTTCTAAAAACAAACTGTACACCAATTACCTGGGTCAGGGTTATTACGGCACCTATACTCCCGGAGTTATCCTGAGAAACATCCTCGAAAATCCGGGATGGTACACCGCCTACACGCCTTATCAGGCCGAAATTGCGCAGGGTCGCCTGGAAGCTTTGCTCAATTACCAAACCATGATTATCGACCTTACCGGTATGGAGATTGCAAATGCCTCCTTGCTGGATGAAGGAACTGCCGCAGCCGAGGCTATGCATATGCTTCATGCCGAAACCAAAAAAGAATCGGCTACCAAATTCTTCGTTTCAGAACTGTGCTTCCCGCAAACCATTGATGTACTCAAAACCCGCACCGAGCCCATTGGCGTGGAATTGGTAATTGGAAACCACGAAACTGTTCAGTTTGACGATACTTATTTCGGCGCCTTGATTCAATACCCCGCCGGAAATGGTCAGGTATTCGACTATTCAGCGTTTATGGAAAAGGCAAAAGCCGCTGGTGTAATGGTTGCTGTTGCTGCCGATTTGCTTGGCCTTACATTACTTACACCTCCCGGACAATGGGGTGCGGATGTAGTGGTTGGTTCGGCTCAACGTTTTGGTGTTCCTATGGGATATGGCGGACCACATGCCGGATATTTTGCAACCAAAGACGCCTACAAACGTCAAATGCCAGGTCGTCTTATTGGTGTGTCAATTGATTCCCAAGGCAACCGTGCATTGCGCATGGCGCTTCAAACCCGCGAACAACATATCAAGCGCGAAAAAGCTACTTCCAATATCTGTACGGCGCAGGTTCTGCTTTCTATCATGGCTTCCATGTATGGAGTTTACCATGGACCAAAAGGTTTAAAAGGAATTGCAGGCCGTGTTCATGGACTTGCTACACAATTTGCAAAAGCCCTTCAAGGCAATGGCATTAAGCTTAGCAATGCGCATTACTTCGACACCTTAACCTTTGAAGTGGCCGATGCTTCAAAAATTTACGAGGCTTGCCTTGCTGCCGAAATCAACATTGCAAAAGTAGATGCAACGCATATCCGGATTTCTGTTGATGAAACACATACAGCTGAGCAACTTTCAAAATTAGCTTCAGTAATCTGTGGTAAAGCGGTATTGGTTGAACAACTTGCAGAAGTATCATTAAGCGTGCCTGAAAGCATGACCCGTACTTCAGATTTCATGACACATCCTGTGTTCAATTCTTACCACAGCGAGCACGAAATGCTCAGGTATATCAAATCATTGGAAGCTAAAGACCTTTCACTTTGCCATTCCATGATTCCACTGGGCTCTTGTACCATGAAGCTAAACGCTACTAGCGAAATGGTTCCTGTAACCATGCCTGGCTTTGGCTTATTGCATCCATTCATTCCAAGAAATCAGGCTGAAGGATATACTCAAATCTTCAAAGAACTTACCCATGCACTCAAAGAAGTAACAGGATTTGCAGGTATTAGCTTACAACCCAATGCAGGTGCTCAAGGCGAATACGCTGGTTTGATGGTGATTCGCGAGTACTTCAAAGCCAAAGGTGAATCACACAGAAATATTGCTTTGATTCCTTCATCGGCACACGGAACAAACCCTGCTAGTGCGGCCATGGCCGGTATGAAAGTGGTAGTTACAAAAACCCTTGAAAATGGGTATGTAGATATTGAGGACTTGCGTGCTAAAGCCATTGAACACAAAGACAACTTGGCTTGTTTGATGATAACCTATCCTTCCACCTATGGAATCTTTGAAGAGCAAATTACAGAGGTTTGTGATTTGATTCACCAAAACGGTGGTCAGGTGTACATGGATGGAGCCAATATGAATGCCCAGGTTGGTTTAACCAGTCCTGCCAACATTGGAGCCGACGTTTGTCACTTGAACCTGCATAAAACATTCTGCATTCCTCATGGTGGTGGTGGCCCTGGTATGGGACCAATTGGCGTTGCTGCTCATTTAGTTCCTTTCCTTCCTGGACACAGCGTGGTTGATATGGAAGGTGGAAACCAATCCATGACAGCTGTTTCTGCGGCCCCTTGGGGAAGTGCATCTATTCTGCTTATCTCTTACGCTTATATCCGCATGATGGGCACTGAAGGATTGGAAAACGCTACCAAGTATGCCATCTTAAATGCAAACTACATCAAAGCCCGTCTTGAAAAAGATTATCAAATCTTGTACGTAGGAAGCAAAGGACGCTGCGCCCACGAAATGATTCTGGATACCCGCGTATTCAAAGGAAGCACCGGTGTTGAAGCAGAAGACATCGCAAAACGCTTGATGGATTATGGCTTCCACGCACCTACTATGAGCTTCCCAGTTGCAGGTACCATCATGATTGAGCCAACTGAAAGTGAGCCCAAAGCTGAACTCGACAGGTTCTGTGATGCCATGTTAGCCATCATGGAGGAAGTGAGAGCCATTGAAAACGGTACTGCAGATAAAAAGGACAACATGCTGAAAAATGCGCCGCATACCGCAGATATGGTCACAGCAGATACCTGGGAACATGCTTACAGCCGTCAACAAGCCGTATATCCATTGCCTTATGTAAAAGCCGCTAAATTCTGGCCAACCGTTGGAAGGGTTAACAATACACATGGTGATAGAAATCTAATTTGTGCGTGTTTGCCTATTGAAGCTTACATGAACTAATTCATAACTTTCACTTCATAGAAAAAGCGCCGGCAAGCCGGCGCTTTTTTTTGTTTAAGTCCATTCAACTAAGGAGGCAAAACAACATCATTCCAAAATTAAATCATTGACCCATTTTGAGAATTAGGCCCAATTTAAAACAAAATGGCTCTTCGATAAAACTACAAAATTATGATTTTCATATACTTGTAAAAAATGGTCCGATTTTTTCTTGTTAACTACCAAAACTCAACAAGAAAAATGAACGTTAAAATTATTGCCGCTCTAACCATTATTGGACTAGCATCTTGCAAAAAAGGATTGGTAGAAAAATACGAAAACTCTCAGGAAACTTCCGTTTTTTCTGAAGTAAAATCCATGAGCGACCTTAAGGTACCTGCCGGATTTAATTGGGCGACAACTAAGACCATTCAGGTAAATATTCAGTTGAAGGATAGTAAAGATGAGGCTGTAAAAGGCGCAAGCATTTACTTAATGAATGATGGATATGTTAATGGGGGAAAAGTAGTATTAAGCGGCGCCTTGGATGCGAATGGTGAATTCAACGCAAGCATTGAAGTACCTGCCTTCCAAAACGAAATTGTAATAAACAGTTCATACAAAGGTATTCCGGAAGATATTTTAGTCCACATTTCGGGTAATACAGCAATTGCGCGCTTAGGTGGCTCAAAACCAGCACCACTTAACACGGTACAATCAAAAGAACCAATTCCAACAGCATTGGGAAAAAGCTCAGGAAACAAATTCAATGTTTTGCCTTCATCAAGAACATGGACAAGTGGCACAGATGGTGGAGTTCCCAATTATTTAGAAACACCAAATGATTTTATTTCAAGCACACTTTTGGCACAAATAAACACAGCACTTCCAAGTGGAAGAGCAATACCTTCAAACTCCCCTTTACTTGCAGAAAATGGAATTCGTGTAATTAAAGTTACTCAACTCGCTGAAGTATTTGTAACTTTTGTAAGCGAAGGAGCTTCCTACAAAAACGCCTTGTTCTATTATACCTACAATGAAAACAATCCTCCTGCTAGTCTTGAAGCTATAAGCAATTATACCGTGGTATTTCCAAACACTTCGTTCTCCGGTTCAGGCGGCGGATTACTGCCCGGACATAAAGTGAAACTTGGCGTATTTCCTGCCGGAACTGTAATCGGATATGGCATTGCAGCTAATGGATGGAAAGGAAATTCTGAAGGATTCAATGGCGTAACAAATGGTCTTTGGACAGTATTTGGCGAAAAGCAATTCAACCCCGAAACAAACCCTTCATTAAAACAACATATGGTTTTATTGAATGATGCCGCAAATCATCGTATTGTAATGGGATTTGAAGACATCAAAAGAGATTTAAACAATTGCGATCACGACTTTAATGATGTTATGTTCTATACTACATCAAACCCTTTTAATGCCATTGATGATGAAGATATAACACCGTTGCCACCCGTTACAGATACTGATGAAGACGGGGTAGAT
The DNA here is from genome assembly GCA_023151275.1 of Bacteroidia bacterium. Classification (GTDB taxonomy): domain Bacteria; phylum Bacteroidota; class Bacteroidia; order UKL13-3; family UKL13-3; genus CAISCU01. Next base: position 18,573 of record JAKLJI010000029.1, read on the forward strand.
GATACCGAAGATGATTACCCTACAGATCCCAACAAAGCCTTTAACAATTACACAGGTACCGGTTCTGTTGCATTTGAAGACCAATGGCCATCAACAGGAGATTACGACTTGAATGATGTTGTAATGAACTATTCATACAATGTAATCACCAATGCCCAAAATAAAGTTGTTCGCGTGGAGGGTAATACCACTTTAAGAGCAACAGGCGGAGCATTCCAAAATGGATTTGGAATCCAATTCCCGGTTGAGCGTTCTAAGGTTAGTAACGTTTCAGGTGCTACTCTTGAGGCTGGGCAAAACAAAGCAGTTTTGGTTCTTTTCCAAAACATGCGCCAGGAAATGGTAAGCTGGAATACAATACGTGGCGGAGCGACAAGTGCTGCCAAAAACTATTCCATTTCATTTGATATCAGCAATGGACCATCACTTTCTCAATTTGGCTTAGGCGTTTACAATCCTTTTATTTGGAATGGAAGTATGGGAAGAGGATATGAAATCCACCTTCCGGGCAAACAACCTACAGACCTCGCAAGTCCTACCGCTTTTGGAACAGGTAGAGATGGAAGCAATGTACAAAGTGGCGACACCTATGTTAGTAAAACAAATCGTTTACCATGGGCCATTCAAACCCCTGCGAATTTCAGTTACCCGGTTGAAAAAGCAGATATCAACTCAGCATATACCAAGTTTGCAAGTTGGGTGCAATCCGGAGGAAGTCTATTCGGAGATTGGTATCTACCCAATTCAGGTTATAGAAACAGCGAGAACATCTATTAATAAAGTTGAGTTTTGAACGAAAGAAGGGCGCCGCAAGCGGCGCCCTTCTTTCGTTTTTAGAATCTCCCCCCATTCATGTAAAGCCGGAGGAAACCCGCTTGCTTGTGTTTTATGTGTTACCTTTTATTAGTCTAAAAAACTATCAAATCTAATTAACCACAAGCTTCCATTTGCGCTTATTCGCTATTCGAGTTCAATTAAGACAGCATTCTTCTCAACCGCCTGTCTGGGCTCCACAGCAATGCGCTTAATCACCCCTTCCCCATCCGCTTTAATTACATTCTCCATCTTCATCGCTTCCAACACCAGCAAGGCGTCGCCCTTTTTAATTGAATCTCCAACGTTGGCCATTATCCGCAATACCAATCCCGGCATTGGAGCCTTCACATTGTTGGCTTTATGGGTCATCAATTTATCTAAGCCTAACTGACTCAATAGCGCATCATATTCATCGCGAATTTGAACGGTTTGCTTGTTCCCATTCACCAGGATAGTCATATTTTTCCCACTTTCATCCTTCTCCAGCAATTCAATATTTAGCGATTGCCTGTTCAGAATCATGTGGAATTTATTGGGCTCCAAGCGCACAATATCCGCTTCGGTAAGTTGTCCGTTTAAGAGTACCTGACCTTTTTTCAGGTCAAACTGAATGTGTTGATCGTTTACTTGAATGTTCAGCATCGCTAAATTTTTAGTTTATTGCGGGGGTAAGTGCCATGAGAAAACTAGCTATTTTATTTATTCCGTTAATTCTTTCAGGCGGATGCAAGTTAACCAAATCTTCGGATTCAAAAGAACAGAAAATACTTGAAAAAGTAATCCTGGAAGATGTTGTGATAAAAGCTTCAAATTCAGCCAAACCCGTGCCATTTCAGCCCATGGCTAACCGCATGGCCGATTTGCTGCATACCCGATTGGAATTAAACTTCAACCTAAGCAACCAAACTGTGGCAGGTAAAGCCACATTAAAACTCAAACCCTTTGCAGACCCAATTACTAATGTCCACTTGGATGCTCAGGGTTTTGAATTGCTGCATGTTGCAGAACTAAAAGGCAAAGACACGGTCAACCTGAATTACAGCTACAAAGACCAGGTAATTCAGATAAACTTAGCCGCTACAAAATCGGAATACGATACCTTCGTGGTGTATATCGATTACATTGCCAAACCCAATCAAATCAAAGGCCAGGGCGGAAAAGCAATCACCGATAACAAAGGGCTTTATTTCATCAATCCGGATGGAAAAGACCCCAATAAACCTACCCAAATTTGGACTCAAGGAGAAACACGTCACAATTCCTGCTGGTTTCCAACCATTGATGAACCTGCCGAAAAACACACATCCGAGTTTTTTATTACCATACCCGAAAACTGGGTGAGCCTTAGCAATGGCCTTCTCATTTCATCCAAACCTGCTACAAAAGGGTTTAAAACCGATTATTGGAAACAAAATCTGCCTCATTCAACCTATCTATCCATGTTAGCCGTTGGCGATTTTAAAATCACCAAAGACAGCTGGAGAGGAAAGGAAGTTTCGTATTACCTCGAACCCGATTACCATCGATATGCACGAACCATCTTTGGCAAAACCCCTCGCATGATTGAGTTTTTCTCGCAACTTACCGGAGTTGCTTATCCCTGGGAAAAGTTCTCACAGGTGGTTGCTCGCGATTTTGTGAGCGGAGCCATGGAAAATACAAGCGCGGTTTTGCATTACGAAGGCGTTCAACACTCAGACCGTGAGCATCTCGATAAACCACAGGATGATATCATCGTACACGAGCTTTTTCACCATTGGTTTGGCGATTTGGTTACAGCCCGCAGCTGGAGCCAGCTCCCACTCAACGAAAGTTTTGCCAGCTATGGTGAATACCTGTGGAACGAACATGAATTTGGATACCGCACCGCCGGTTACCATTTTGAACGAAGCCTGAATGCTTACATCCGCTCAAAACACAAACACAAAACCCCACCTATTCGCTACAGATACCGTGATCCAGATGAACTTTTTGATGTGCTCAGCTACCAAAAAGGCGCGCGCATTCTGCATTACCTGCGTTATCAATTAGGCGACTCTGCCTTCTTTAGAGGAATTCGTTTCTACCTTACAACACATGCATTCAAAGCCTGCGATATTCATGACCTCAGGCACGCATTTGAAGAAGCATCAGGAAGAGATTTGACCGCATTTTTCGACCGCTGGTTTCTTAGCGGAGGACACCCGATTTTGGATATTGAACATTTGGAAGCTACAAACGAAAGGTCCTTCAAACTTGTAATCAAACAAATTCAAGATAGCAGCATGGGCATTTTCCACTTGCCCATTTCCGTCCGTGCCTTCCGAGAAAACCTCCCCGACTCTGTTTTTTGTCTGGTTTCTGAAACCCGTTACATGGAACAGGAAATCAAAATTGAGGGCTTGTTAAGTGTTTGTGTAGATGAAAATGCTGCCCTTCCCGGACAGCTTTTTGAAAAAAAATCCATGCAGGCCTGGCTAACACAATTAGGCTCCAATCAAATTGCCTACGGTGCTTTTCTTCGCGCAGCAAAAGAACTCGCCAATCGCGATGGGGAAAAGGTAAAAACTCATGCGGGAGAATTAATCAAATCTTTGCTTCATAGCCCGGAATGGACAACACGACTTCAAGCCATCAACCTCTGTTTGCACCATAGCTCACTCAACGATTTGCTAGTCTCAGATTTGCAAAATCTTGCACGCACCGATAAAGAAAGTAGGGTTCGCGCAGAGGCACTGGTTGCCTTAGGTGGACAAGGAAAGTCACAATTGCCTGAATTAATCTTCGCACTCAACGACTCCTCCTATCAAGTGGTTTCAACGGCTATTGGACTGTTGGCCTCCTTGCATGCAGATACCGCATTGCTCTTTGCTAGTCGTTTAGAGCATGAACCTAGCGGCGAATTGCAAGAAACCCTATCAGACATTTATGCAGGAAAAAGAACCCCACAAAAACTCAATTATTTCAAATCGGTTTTAGGGAAGTTTGGACTTTACCGACATGCCATTTTCAGAAACTTCTGCGATTACCTATCAACGCTTGAAGGACAAGAAACCATGAATGGCCTATCGCTGTTAAAATCCTATGTACAACAAAGCAGCGACAAAGACCTTCCTTTAAAAACCGAACGCTTCCTCAACAAATGGATCAAAGAAATTGAACAAACAAAAAAACAGAACTCCGAGCTTTTGTTAAAAGAACTAAAAGCCCTGCAGGAAAAGTTATCAAGCCAGGAATAAGCAATAATTCAACACAAAAAAAGCCGGTTAATTCCGGCTTTTTTTGTGTGTATTATATCATCAAATCAAGGCTTAAACACCAACTGATCCACCGCTACAACCCGCATGCTGCCGCGGTGCTGAAGAAAGCCAATCAAGCGGTAATTATCCAGATTAATCGTAGGATGAACATAGATTTTTAGGTAATCATCATCTTTACTAACCGATAAGCTTGCCATTCTGCGCACCACATTGCTATGGTGCAAAACCCGGTCTTTGTTCTCCCCCGCTGTAATTTCAGACTGAATACTTTTCTGCACCAAAACAGCATGAAAATCGAGCGAATCCAATGGCCCCCAGGCTTTATATCCAACAATCAGACTATCCTCTCCGGGAATGGCAGAAATTTTCAAGCGCATAAAATTGGGTGTGGGCCTGGCCAGATTTTGGGTAATCTCAACCCCTATCCGCTTTTTATCCGAACCCGCTTTAGGCTTTCCGCCATTTACCAAAGCCATTGGCGTATAGTAGCTGGGTTCATTGTGCACTTTGCAATAAGCCAACTGCCGCTTCGAATACATCGAATCCGAATACGGATCAACCCAACCCGATTTATTCCAATAATCCACGTGGTAATCAATTACGTAAACCGGCGTTTGCGAACTATCACTCAAGTGAATCACTTCCTGCATAAACGCATCAGCAAAGGGACAAGAACTGCATCCTTCCGAACTAAAGAGTTCAATAAGAACATTGTTTTGATACATGGGCACCTGGCCATTGGGCGTAAAAATATCCTTGTTTTGCTGCGCATAAGCCTGCGGAACTGCAACAATCAAGAGTCCTACCAAGGCAACAAGAAAACGAAATTCAAATTTCACCATAGCACAAACATAAGAAAGGGTTCGATTAAAGGATGCGTAGAATACCCCCAAGGGTTGCATTCTTCCTTCAACGGTCTGATTTATTGCTGGTTTGGCTTAACCCCTGAAATTGCCTAGTTTTGCGGCATGACAAACGATCAGTTGAAAGACCTGAGATTTAGGGTAGATGCCCTGAGGAGGTATCTTTGACATCGATAGCAAGCTACTCGATATCCAAGAAGAAGAGGCCATGAGCCGTCAGCCCGGATTTTGGGACGACCCCAAAAAAGCCGAGCAAATTTTAAAAGCTACCAAACAAAAGAAAATCTGGACCGATGCCTACGAAGCCTGCACTGGCAAAGTAGACGACCTCTCCGTTTTGTATGAGTTTTTTCAAGCCGGAGAAGGAACTGAAGACGAGCTGGAGGCCAATTACCAGGATGTGCTTCAGGCCGTTGAAGAATTGGAATTCAAAAACATGCTCAGTTCAGAGGAAGACCAAATGAACTGTGTCATTCAAATCAACTCCGGGGCAGGTGGTACAGAAAGTCAGGATTGGGCAGAAATGCTCATGCGCATGTACCTGATGTATGCAGATAAACACGGTCTGAAAGCCGCTGTTTTGGATGAACAAGCGGGTGATGGTGCCGGTATAAAATCCTGCTCCATTGAAGTTGAAGGCGATTTTGCCTACGGCTACCTCAAAGGTGAAAACGGCGTTCACCGCATGGTGCGCATTTCACCCTTCGATTCCAATGCCCGTCGCCATACGTCCTTTGCTTCCGTTTACTGCTATCCTATTGTTGACGATTCCATTGAAATTGAAGTAAAAGACGCGGATATCGAAATTCAAACCTCACGCTCAGGTGGTGCAGGCGGACAAAATGTAAACAAGGTAGAAACCAAGGTGCAGCTTACCCACAAACCAACCGGAATTGTCATTGTATGCCAGGTTGAACGCTCGCAAAGTGCCAACCGCGAACGCGCTTTGAAAATGCTCAAATCGCAGTTGTACGAACTCGAACTGCGCAAACGTAACGACGAACGCGCTAAAATTGAAGCCGGTAAAAAGAAAATCGAATGGGGCTCTCAAATCCGCAACTACGTTTTTCACCCCTACAAACTCGTAAAAGACTTACGCACCGGCGTAGAAACCTCCGATACCATCGGCGTAATGGATGGCAACCTCGACCCATTCATCAAAGCCTACCTCATGGAATTCAATTAATTCAATACATCTAACACCCAAAAGGCCTGCCCAACAGCAGGCTTTTTTTATGGAACAACAAATGCATCTGTAGGGGCCCTGTGCCCGGTAATGCAAAGCCCTGCCAATTCAAAATTCGTTTCCACCGGGCGCACCGGGCTTTCCGCTTGTAATCCTCGCCCGGATTTGCAGGTGGCTGTAAGCACTGCAAAGAGCTTCTTAGGTCGCTTTTGCAGCGCAACACCCACCGCAACCCGGCCTGTGGGTTACCGCTTCAATCCCTGGTCCAAATCCAACTAACAAACCATTCCAACCTTACCAATGCATGAAGCTGTAAGTTGAATAAGTTGAACTAGTTCTTTTTCCCAAAATAACGCAACGCTAAAAAAATGATCAGCACAACTAAAGCCAAAGGAAAGAGTATAAGCATCCATTCCCCGAAACCCAGATTTCCCAGAAAATTAAATAAGAACTTTTTCATGCTTTTTGATTTTTGAGGTATTCCTAGGAGACTAAAATAAAAATTCCCCACTCAAAACCAATAAACCCAAATCAACCTTCGTGCACCAGAAAAACCAAAAAACAACTAAAAGAGCATTATCTTTGCACTACATTGTTATTTGACATTTGGGGCTGACCGGTATTGACGGGGTGCGCAAAGGCGTGTAAGCATGCAGTGCGTTGAGTGTGTTGGCACTTTAATCTCAATCCTTAAACTTCTAACTGGCGAGTCTAACTTCGCTATGGCTGCTTAATCAGGACGATTAAGCTGGCCTTCAGTACGGTAGTGTTTGTCTTGTTGCGCTACCACTAGTACTGTCATCAAACAGGATCTGTTAGTTGTGGGTTACCGGCATTTAACAGTATTTTGGTAACTTAGGCTAAAGTTGGCAAGAGAAGCGGCCTGCTTTGGCTGAAATCAATGCTTCGCTAAGCATGTAGAAAGCGCGACCAATCCACTTCCGGACCAGGGTTCAACTCCCTGCAGCTCCACGAGAAAAAGAAAGAGTAGGAAGAAAGAGTAAGAGTAAATTTTAGTGTTGCTCTTCTTCTCTACTCTTTCACTTTTTTCTTCTTCTTATTTCATTAAGCTCATCAAAACAGCTCTATCAAACAGGATAAAAGCTTAAGTAAATACCATCCAACTTTGCGTGCTTGGCATGTGCTCAATTTTAATAAGTTAAACTTTTAGTTTGGCTATAATATTTTCAATTTTTCGGCGCAAAATCACCAGTGCAATAGTGCAATCATACATATCTGTATGATTGCACTAGAGATATGATTTTAGCACATCCGTCCAAGACGTTTAAAAATTAGGGCATAAAAAAAGGAGTTGGTTCCGGAAGAATCCGGCATGTTTGATTTACAACAAAAAAACAAACCAACTCCATCGTGAATATCACTCTTTTTGCCCAAATTTTCCAATTCGTTTCTCGAGAAATTTTGACCAGGCTGGTAGATAAATATCAATCCAACAAACATTGTAAGGGAAATGATACCTGGTCACACTTTGTTACCATGGTTTTTGTCAGTTTTCGCAGTCCAATAGCCTGAATGATGTCTGTAATGGAATGCGTTTAGCCACAGGGAATCTGAATCATCATGGGGTTAAGAAGGCCATGAAGAAATCTTCGTTATCCTATTGCAATCAACATAGAAACTGGGAGTTTTTCCGGGATGTGTAGTATTCCTTGTATGACCAGTTAGCCGGTTCAATATCCAAATCGCGCAAACTGCTTCCAAAGCGCAGTATCTATCTGTTGGACTCAATAGAGCCTGAAGCACTACGACGACGCATGTGATTTGGATATTATTTTTTAGTTTCTGTTACTTAATAATTTTAAAATTCTATTTCCAGCCGCTGTTATCTGGTAGGTTTGATTTGGATGCGTTCTTTCTTCGGGAAATGCCATTTCAACCCAACCATTTTCTATTAATGGGTCAAGGTATTTAGCCCTATTTTTTGTTTGGTTGCTTAAATCCATTTTTTCAAACAATTCACTCCTTTTCATTCGAACGCTTAGAATTTCTAAAATTTCATAAACTCTATCGTGAACCTCTGTATTAATTATATCTATAGCCAAATTTCCAACTCCGTTACTAGCTCCGTTACTAGCTCCGTTACCAAAATCTAAAATATCTTCTAAGTCTTTGAAAACAGGGACATTTACTCCGTTACTAGCTCCGTTACTCATACCATCGTGGGCAGGCAAAGTAGCTAGTACATAGGTGCTGGTTTCATCGGTATCAAAAGAAGGAACAGGGGAACCGTTATCAGCCATTGCTTTATAAATTGTTGGAAATCCAGTACCTCTACCTTCGGTTAAATGTAATTCTTTAAGAAAATCACCAATGCGTCTATTTCTATACTCCCTGGCTACAATTCGTCTGTGGGTTTTTAAAACTGTTGTATTTACAGGAGGAACTGGGCCTGGAAAACTTAATATTTCAATTTTATCGGGCCATACCTGTGTTTCAATTGGGCTTCCCAATTCATAACTTTTATGATACACAGCGTTAGAAAGCGCCTCTTCAACTGCTGAATAAGGGAAATTATAAAATCTGTTGGCTTCCGCCTTGTTTGCAACTTTTACTACTTGTTCGGCAATTATATTGGTTTGAAAAAAAGATAAAGTATCACGCAACTGCTTTTGTAAGGGCCCCTTAAAATAATATTCTTTATAGTTCGTGCTTGAATTGTCATTATGCCAAACCAGTTCAATCCAAGCTCGATTGAAAAATCGTTCAGGCTCTTTGCAAAAAAAAGTAATCCAACATTTACTGGTCGCAGATTTTCATTTGATCCTTTTGCTATAAACATGGATCTACATCAATCTTCAAACGACATAGTTTTACTTTCTTCAAATAAGCCACTTTTTACTTCTTGGAGATACGCTTGAATCAGTCCTAAATCCAAATCCTGAATACTTGCCTGATTATTTATACGATCGTCAAATGGAACACGTGCAGTTAGCTCTTGTAAGCGCCTTAATATTTCGCCTCTGGCAATTATACTGTTTGACCCAACGCGCACATAGGCTTCCCGCGCACCACCATTAGCACCTAAGGAGGATGGAGCTGTATAAATACGATTATCTCCAGCAGGACACCATAAAACTAAAATTTGTTTCTCTTGCAAAATATATGGTTGCACAATTGGGAAATAATTTGGCTGAACTTTATTTCCAAGCTCAATAATTTTCTTTTGAATGGCATCTACTTGCTCATATTGTAACCCAGCAGGAGGAAAAATGGGTTGTCCGTCATTTTCAGCAATACCAATAATTATGTAACCACCACCCCAATTATGCAGGTCGTTGGCAAACGCGCAAATAGAATGAATTACATCTTCTGGATTCCAGCCTAGTTTAAACTCAAGCCGTTCCCATTCAATTGTATTGCCGTGTACTAACTCTTCAATATTAATCGGAAGTGCCATTTGAAAAATTATATCTAACGTAATTAAGGTTAAAATATACTACTGTAAGCGAAATATTCAAGTAAAACGATAACTCACAATTTCAATTCAATAATATAAAGGAATTTATCTACAAACAAAAGCCCCACGAACTTCTCAGTGAGGCTATTACCAGAAAAATGGGGGTTGAAACTGGTAAATTCGTTGAAAAGGACTGAAAAACTCAGAATGGTGCGGAAACCCGCCGGAATTCTGTGGAATTCGGGCCTGTTTTCTCAATAATTCCGTGGTCTTTCATGAGTTTGATCTAATCTTTGGCTTGTCTATCTTTCACATACAACATTTCCATGATGGCATTTGCCAGCTCCGGTTAGGTATAACTGCTTTTGGAGCCAAATAAATCCCTGGCCATGACATCCAAATCTTCCAGTTTGCGGTTCTCTTTTTCTTCCTTGGTCTCTTCTCCCAAATAAACATGTCGGTTAAGCTCTTTATCCCAACCCAATTGAATCAAAGGCACATCTAATGGACTACCATCTCTCACTTTTAGCGCTTTCACAGCGCTTATGTTGTTGCTTTCATCTTTTTCAATGGATAATATTCCGGCAGCTTTTCGCTGAATCTCAGAGCCTAAATGCCCCCTTAGTTTCATACCGCTTGAACCGGACTGTGGTGACCTTTAACTATATTAAAATTAAAAAAACACGAAAATTACATATATCTGTTTTACAGATTATTAACAAGATAAAAACTTGACAAATTCGGAATCAGATTCCGAATTTGTCAAATAATCAATAGCTTTGCATTATGATACAACGGGCTGCTGCTGTTAAGATAAAATACCTCGCAAGGAAATTTCCGGCTGTGGGTTTACTGGGTCCACGACAGTCGGGTAAAACTACCCTTGCCCAAGAACTCTTTCCTAAAAAGCCTTATATCAGCTTCGAAAATCAAGACAATGTACTATTGGCTACCAAAGACCCCAGGGCCTTTCTTAGCGCATATTCCAAAGGTGCCATATTTGATGAAATTCAACGTGTGCCTCAACTTTTATCCTATATGCAGGGTATTATTGATGCGCAACCCAATAAGGTAGGCTTGTTTATTATTACCGGCTCCCAGAATTTACTGCTACTTGATACCATCACCCAAACCTTAGCCGGTCGTATTGCATTTATCCATCTGCTCCCATTTAGCTTGGGGGAACTTAAGTCAGGAAAAAACGGAATTCCTACCTTGAACAAACTTATCCTGAATGGTGGATACCCGCGCTTGTACGACAAGAAGATTAAGCCCACCGATTACTACCCCAATTACCTGCTCACTTACGTTGAAAGGGATGTAAGACAAATCAAAAACATTTCCAATCTGGCCATGTTTCAGCGCTTCCTCAAGGTTTGTGCTACACGGGTTGGACAAGAAATTAATTACTCCTCCATAAGCAATGATACCGGTGTTGACCAGAAAACTATTCTAAGTTGGTTTGGTATTCTGGAAGCCAGTTTTATTGCTTTTCGTTTGCAACCTTTCTACAATAACCTGGGTAAGCGGCTTACCCAAATGCCCAAGCTGTATTTTTACGATACCGGGTTATGCTGCTCACTGCTTGAACTGGAAACTGAATCGCATGTAAATACGCACCCGTTGCGCGGTGCCTTGTTTGAAAACCTGATTATTCTTGAACTCATTAAAACGCGCTTCAACAATGGTCAACGCAACAACCTCTACTTCTGGCGCGATAGAACAGGCAATGAAATTGATGTACTGATGGAACAATCGGGGCAGGTAGTTCCACTAGAAATTAAAACTGCCTCAACATTTACCAGCGACTACGTAAAGGGCATTCGATACTGGAAAAAAATCAACCCTCAGGTTCAAGATGCCTATGTTGTGTTCACCGGAAAAACGGCCGAATTTGATTCAACTCAACTCCTTAACTGGAAAGAGATTGAACGAATAAAGAACTAAGAAATCCAGAGGATAAAAATTTGACAAATTCGGAATTGGATTCTGAATTTGTCAAATTTTGAACGCTACTTACTATGCATTTTTTGAGTAGAAAAACAGGTTGTGAAACTATTCTATTATCCTGTTAAAATGGATACAAATTCTTATTCGTATATGAATATCTACTACTTTCTAAAATGCCTGTTAATTCATGCAAACTCCTTTCCCTCACTCCCCAAATAGATGCATGATCTCGTGCTTCTGAAAAGCTAATTTCTTTTGCGTTATCGTCCTCATGACAATTCAACTATGTAGTTCGGACTTATTCTGAAACATGAATCTGATCTTTACTTCTGAAGCTTATGGATTCTGTTCTCTGATTCTATCAACCCAAATTCTGGATAGGTAAACCAATTCGGAGCTGTGGTTAAGCCGGAATGGCTGTTTGTTAATCCATTCAAAGAGAAAAGCTATCAGGCTTCAACTTTGAAGCAAACGTAATCACCATGAAAAAACAGTTTAGTTTGTTTATGATGCTATGCTTATGTATCTGGGCTCAGGCTCAGTTTCCAAGCAATGGCCTAATAAACAGGTTCACATTCAACTCAACCCTGGCCGGCACCAATGGCCATACCTTAAGTGGTATTGCTAGTGCAGCGTATTCAACCGACAGAAACAATGCGGCCTCTAGTGCGCTCAACATTTTAAGTTCAAGTCAGGCTAGTTCCTCAGCCGGAATACCTAATTTACCGGGAGGAAGCAGTGCCAGAACCGTTACATTTTGGTACAAAAGCAATGCGCAGACCATTCATTCTCTCTTCAACTATGGAAGCCCAAGTGCTTGTTATGCCTTGGCTTACGATGGGTCAATTGGGAGGTTAATATTCTTCAATGGTACTACAGAACTTACCATCAACAGGCCCTATTCAACCAATTGGGTGCATGTGGCAGCATGCTATACAGGAACAAACATTTTAGTTTATGTAAATGGAGTTTTGGCATTAAACAATGCAATTGCTGTGAACACGGGAAGCAACCCGGTGAGCAAAATAGGCTATTCACCAGGTAACGCCTATTTTGGCAGCTTTCAAATTGACGATTTGGCCATTTACAACAGAGCCCTGAGTGCTGCTGAAATAACAGGTATTTACACAGGTGTTTGCAATCCGGTGCCTGTAAATACCACGCCAGTTCAGAATTTAAGCATTTGTGCAGGACAAAGCACCACACTTTCGGTGAATGGAAAACGTAGCATTAATTGGTACACGGTTCCAACAGGAGGAACTGCAATAGATACCGGGCTTCAATTCACTACACCTGAGCTTCAGGAAACTGATACCTTCTACGCAGAAAGTGATACTGCCGGTTGTGTTTCTGCTCGTTTGGCGATTGTGGTAAATGTAACTCCACTAATCAACCCAAACCCGCCAACCTTAGTTTCAGACCTTAGCGTTCCTGCCTGTTCAGGTTCTCGGGTTTTGCTTCAGGCCCAATCCAATCAGGGAATTATCCGCTGGTACAATACATCAAGTGGCGGCACACTGTTGGATACTGGCTCTTACTTTTTCACTCCGGAATTAACTACCAATACCACTTTTTATGCGGAGGTGAGCACCGGTTGTGGACCACAAAGTATTTCATCCCGCATTCCCGTTTCCTTGCAAGTGAATGGAAACAGCGATCTGGTAAATACTACCCCTGCTTACCTTTTGTATGCTTGTAAACGTGTTTTTGCGCATCCTACCGATTTAAGTGTTGAAACATCTGCCAATCCATCGAGTATCTTCTGGCAATTGGGCAAGAATATTCTTGGCAGTGGAAAGAATTTCCGTACTCCCGGCATCAGCTCGGATACTGTATTTTGGGTAACAGCCAAGTCAAGCTGCCTGTCTAGCCTGGCTATTCAGGTAAAGTCATTTGATTGGGTGAGCGGATTTACGCCTTCAAACCTTACGCAAACCGGAAGTACGCCTTTATGTCCGGGTGACACAGTTAGCGTAAAAGCATCAAACATTGACCAGGTTCCTTTGATTTGGTACTCTACCACTGACCAGGTTCTGGGATGGGGAGATTCTGCCCGACTGGTATTGCCGCGCAATGGAACATTTCTGGTTAGAAGAGGCTCTGGTGCTTGTGCGTCTTCAGCAACAACTGTGCAATTTCCTGTGAACACTGTTCCATTGGCAAGTATCAGTTTGGCAAACGATAGCATTCGCGCTTTAAACTCATTTGATTCCTATACTCTATACCGCAATGGCGAAGTTATTGCAAGCGGCAACGCGGGAGGCACTTTTGCCATTCCAGCTTCGTGCGGGACCTATCAGGCTAGTTTTACAAACACAACAAACACCTGTGGGAATGTAACAGCCATGGCAAGGCGAACTCAAATTCCTGCTGGTTCTGGTGCGGGTTGCTACTATTACGACTTCCAAAGTTTTACCAATTTGCAATACCCTGCCTTTTGGTCGTGGTCGCTTAACGGACAACCCGGAACACCGAATGTTCCAATCAATGCTAGTGGAGTTACCTCCACTACCAATTGGATATGTCCATCAAGTGGCACGCTCAATATTCGCATTAGAAGTGCAAATGGATGTGAATTTACCGGTAGCATTCAGGTACAAAACCTAACCAGTATTTACAACAATGTTCCCGGTGGCTTTGTGGGTATTGATACCTTAACCAGTTGTGTTCTTAAATCGAATGTCATAACTATTTCATCTATGACATCAGGTGTTGGGGTAAGCGGTTCAACTCAGGTTTGCTATCAAAACAGCACCTTATTTACAGCCAGTACCAATAGGCCCGGCAGCATTCATTGGTTCAATTCACCTACTTCAAGCACTCCAATTTTTGTTGGTGACACCTTAAGGACACCAATTCTAGACACAACCACTACCTTTTATTATGCAAGAAATTTTGAAGGTTGCAGTAGTCCAAAAACGGCCAGGACCGTAACGGTAAACCCGGAAATCAAGGTTCAATTGACGCCAAGTGACACTACCATTTGCTCCGGAAAGGCGGTAGCATTTACCGCTAATACAGTTAACTTCTCAACCTATAGCTGGCAATCCAAGCATCATGGAAATAGGTCAGGTGGAACATCTTGGCTTTTAAATCCGGTTCAGACAGATACTATCCGTCTTCAAATCAGCAATAATGGATGTTCCAATTCAGCAAGCTCAATTGTGAAGGTGAATGCAAATACGCTTTTTGTTCATACGCTGAGGAGTTGTTTTGGTAAGCCTGTTGTGTTTAGAGGAGATACAATTAGAAACCCCGGAGATTATGAGTTCCAGCTTCCCAATGCACTTGGTTGCGATTCGACCATTTTACTCACGGTAATTTTCTCAAACCAGTTGCAACAAGTTGTAAATGCTTCAATTTGCAATGGACAATCGTACCGCTTTAACAATCGGGATATTTCTGCTGCTGGAACCTACCGCGATACCTTAGTAGCAAGTGGAGGATGCGATAGCGTGGTTGTTTTGAATTTAGAAGTAAAGCCACTGCCACAACCGAGTATTGTTCAAAACGGTGCCGAATTGAGTACCCAAGTTTTCGTTAGCTACCAATGGAAGCTTAACAACCTGGATATTCCTGGAGCTGTTTCTCGCACTTTTATGGCTCAGCAAACCGGCTCGTATCGTGTCAGGGTAAGTGATAATTCCAACTGCTCAAACCTATCAGAACCCTTTGAATTGAACACGGTTGGATTGCAAGGCATGGGACCAAATGGATTTTCATTTGGCTTATTTCCCAATCCGGCTCGCGATGAAATTAGGCTTTCCGGCTTACCTGACAGCTGTCCTATCCAGGTTTACGACCTAATGGGAAAACTGCATTACAGCGGTAAAACTTCAGGCCAAGAACCCACCATTTTGGTTCAGGATTTCAAAGATGGTGTGTATGTTTTGGTAGCGGAAGTTGCTGGTCAAAAAATCAGGAAGCAATTTGTAATCACCAGGTGATTATTTGAACTTATCTTTAGTATTCAGAAAGGTTTAATAAGAAAAAGCTGCTCTTGTGGGCAGCTTTTTTTTTTAACCAAGAATGGATGAAGGGAATGAAGAGTTTCCTCTTATTGTATAATGCTTGCCTAAAGCGGTAAGGATTGTGGTTATTATTTTACCATGAAGGAATGAAGGGAATGAAGAGTTTCCTCCTATTGCATTATGCTTGCCTAAAGCGATGAAGATTGTGGTTATTTTTTACCATGAAGGAATGAAGGGAATGAAGTGCTTACGTAGATTGCAAGACGCTTTCCCTGATGGAGTGAATTTTCACCATGAAGGAATGAAGGCCATGAAGGATTTTGCTTGACACGGAAGAGAAGTTAACCATGAAGGGATGAAGGGAATGAAGTGCTTATATAGATTCCAAGACGCTTTCCCTGATGGAGTGAATTTTCACCATGAAGGAATGAAGGCCATGAAGGGATGAAGGGATGAAGGGAATGAAGAGTTTTCTCCACAGTTATGCCGAAGCATTTCCTGATAGTGTGAGCTTTAACCATGAAGGAATGAAGGCCATGAAGGATTTTGCTTGACACGGAAGATAAGTTAACAATGAAGGGATGAAGGGAATGAAGTGCTTCCTCTTATTGCATAATGTCTACCTGTTGGAGTGAGGATGATAGTGTCGTCTGGGTTTTACTTTGCCAAGTTTTAGTTTCGCTTTATTAACAAAACTCAAGCAGCATTCCCTTCTCAAAGGGCTTCACAAAGTCTAGGATTCTTGCGGCCCAGAAGCTATCGTATAGCGCCTCCATTTCGGGAAGAATAAGGTTACGCTCCTGAAGAATTCCTCCGGGGAACAGCTCTTTGCGCCAACCTTCCAACTTAAGGAGTTTTGACTCATGCTTCTTTCTTCTGAGCTGTTGGTATTTTTTCACAAGCTCCTTTAACTCCTGCTTGTCTTCAAGTTTGTCTTGAAGTGTTTCGTGTGAGAGTTCGCCATCCACTTTGGTCATTTCCTCATAAATCCGCTGCCAGCTTTCCAAAATTTGTTCTGCTAGCAGGGGTACCTCAGTGTCACCTTGTTTTTCATAGAACAAAGCCTCAAGCTTTGAAAGCGGTAACAATATATCTTGGGGATTTAGCTGCATTTCTTCCAAACGCTTATTCAAGCCCGGAGGGAATATGACCTGCATGTGGCGCAACACCGGAATGGGATAGCATAGGGCATTGGCATCAAACAGTGGCTTGAGTTGAAGCCAGTAAGCAATTTCGGCGGGTCCACCCACATAAGCCAAATTAGGCAATACGCACTCTTGGTAAAGTGGACGAAGATTTACATTCGGGCTAAATCGCTCAGGATTCGATTTAAGGATTTCAAGCAGGTTATTTAGGTCAAAATTTTGGTCTGAATCGGATAGGCTAAAGCTGTTGCCGGAGCTGTCCTTCTTTAGTAAATTTCGTTTTCCAGCTTCATCAAGCAAAAACAAATTGCAGGCTCTTGCATTGATTTGCAAGTCGTAATGTGCAGCTAATTGTTTATCGCCTTCCTGCTGGACTTGGAAATGTGTACTTGTGGCTAGGTCTTTTTCCATGATTGGCCTGAAAAGCGACTTCAATTCTGCATTGTCAGGATCGAGTACCAAAAGACCTAAATCTTTGAAGTACTCATGAAAAAAGCGAAAACTTGCGTTGGCCAATAATTCACCCTCTTTGTAACAAGATTTAATAAGCTGAATCAATCGGCGGGAGGCATGGTTATCAGGTAATAGCTCTTGAACTTGTTGAATGAGTGGCTCCAAGTTAGCGATACGCAACCTACCAACTGCTTCACCTTGATGCGGTAGTTCCCAATTGAGCCAGGTATCTTTTACAAAAAAGCGGGCGATTTCCTCAAAATCGTGGTCTTCGGAAGCCAACCATAAAACAGGAACAACCTTGTTTTCTGTGGACTGGGCTGACAATTCCTCTGCCAATTTCACGGCAGTAAGAATTTTGTAGGTGGTAAACAAGGGACCTCCAAAAAGCACAAGTTGATGACCCGTTGTTACGGTAAATGTATTCTCTGATTCCAGCGCTTTCAGGTTTTGGAAAACCTTGGGAGCCTGCTTTTCAGAAATGCCCAGTTCCTGGTATTTTGTTCGCATTGCATTTACAAGCTGCATGCGATGGTAAGCTGGATAGTTCTTTTTCTTCTCGGCAATTTGTGCCGGATACGACTCAAGCTTATGGCTTCGGTTGTAGGCAAATTGCAGAAAATCTGACTCCTGAATGTAATCGTAGCAAAGCTTATTTAGCAAGCCAACAGAAAAGGGATCAATGCGGTTTATCATAGTGTTATTGCACCGTACCGTACAAGTCGAAGTCCTCAGCTGAATCAATTTTCACCATGGCAAAATCGCCAACACGCACGTAATTGGAATCGGCTTTTACAAGTACTTCATTATCCACCTCCGGGCTATCCCATTCGGTTCGGCCAATGAAATAATCTCCTTCTTTGCGGTCGAATAAAACTTTAACCACCTGCCCCACTCTTTGTTTGTTTAGCTTAGCAGAAATAGCTTGTTGAATTTCCATTACCCGAGCCGCTCTTTCCTCTTTCACTTCTTGAGGAACGCTATCCTCCATGGTTCCGGAATGTGTTCCGTCTTCATGGCTGTACGTAAATACACCCAATCGTTCAAACTGACAATCTTCAACAAACCGGCAAAGGGCTTCAAAATCCTCTTCCGTTTCGCCGGGGTGTCCAACGATAAGTGTAGTACGAATAGCTATTCCAGGAACCTTTTCGCGGATGGTTTTCACCAAATCGCGGGTTCTTTTTTCGGTAATGCCCCTGCGCATGGTTTTGAGCATGGCATCACTTACATGTTGCAAGGGAATATCAATGTATTTGCAGATGTTTGGACTTGAAGCCATAACATCGAGAGCATCTTCCGGAAACTGGCTTGGGTATGCATAATGCAAACGAACCCATTCTACTCCTTCAATTGCGGAAATATGCTGAAGCAAGGTTGCCAGTTTTCGCTCCCCATAGATATCGAGTCCATAATAGGTACTATCCTGAGCGATAATCAGGATTTCCTTGGTGCCATTTTTTACGAGGAAACGAACTTCCTTTTCAATTTCTTCAATGGGTTTTGAGACATGTTTTCCGCGCATAATTGGAATTGCGCAGAAGGAACACGGCCTATCACAGCCCTCTGAAATTTTGAGGTATGCAAAATGAGAAGGCGTAGTAAGCTGCCTTTCGCCAATAAGCTCATGTTTGTAATCGGCACCCAAACTTTTAAGCAATTGAGGCAAATGGGTAGTTCCAAAATACTGGTCTACCTCGGGAATTTCCTTTTCAAGTTCCGGTTTGTAGCGTTGAGAAAGACAGCCGGTTACGAAAAGCTGTTCAATTTGACCCGCTTGTTTTGCCTCTGCCCAGCGAATGATTGTATTGATACTTTCTTCTTTGGCATTATCAATAAATCCACAGGTATTGATAACCACAATATTGGCATCATCTTCGGTAGATTCGTGCACAACATCTACCTTATTGGCCTTTAGCTGACTGTACAAAACCTCGCTATCTACGCTGTTCTTAGAGCAACCCAAGGTTACGATATTAACCTTATTTCTTTTTAGAGCTTTTGTTTTCAAGAGTTTAGTTTTTGAAAAGGGAGTCAACAAATTCAACTTTATCGAAAAGTTGTAAATCTTCTATTCCTTCA
>JAKLJI010000002.1:0-123037 GCA_023151275.1 Bacteroidia bacterium
AAAGGAGGCAAAGCACCCTTGGCACCTCTCAAACTTGATAGCATTTATCCGCTTGAATCTATTTGTGAAAATTGACCTTAAAAAATGGCTCGATAAACCCTTTTTAGATGACGATGAAATTGATAAATTGGATTTACAACTAACCCTATTTTAAATTAAGGGGGGGATTATTTTCTAAAAGTGCTTTCTTTGATGTCGAAACCCGCATCAAATCAGGATTCTATTTTCTGTTTCCGAACGTTTTGGACGGGTGTGGGTTTCAATATTAAGAACTAAAACAACAGGAGTAATTGGAGGGGCATTAAGTTTTGACAAAAATATTTACGATGGGAATACTCTTGATGAGGCGTTAAATCAGTACCAAAAATTGATTGGAAAAGAACCTCGGAAAATAATTCTTGATTTAGGATACCGGGGTCGATCAAAAATAAATTCTACAGAAATTGTAACTCCAGACAAGTTTAAAAGGACAAAAATAAGTCAATACCTCAGGAGGAAGCATCAAAAAGACAAGAGACGACGAAGTAGCATAGAGCCAGTAATAGGTCACTTAAAGCAAGATCATCGGGTTGGAAGAAACTACTTGAAGGGACTTAAGGGAGACCAAATAAACATCCTTCTAGCAGCTGCAGCCTACAACTTCAAGCGGTTCATCCGCTTGAAGGGGTGGTGTATTGACTTCTCAAACTTTCTATATATATATTGGAACTGACTCTATGGTCTTTTATGTATCGTAACAGAATTCAATTTGCTCAAGAAAACCAAAATTGACTTTTTGAGGGACGACTACCTACCTTAAACTCTGAGAAACTATCCTGTACTGAAAAATCTTAATAAGCGGCTTCAACAACAAGGTGTACCAACGAGGATTCAGACCATTAATTTTCCAGGCCTTACGATCTTCAATATTGGCTTGAATACGGTTCCATAGGGTTCGGTTACTTTTTCCTCCTGTGCGCATCCTTACAAAATACTTGGGTAAATAATGCACCTTGATTTTATGTTTCAACATCAGACGCAACATCAATTCATAGTCGGCAGCAAAGCGTAAACTGGTATTGAAAGCCCCGTATTTCTCATAAATCTCCCGTTTTACAAAAAATACGGGATGAGGAGGCATAAATCCGCGATAATAACTTCTATCGTGATAAACACCGGCATCCCAGGTTCTTACAATTCTATCCGGATTGGAATTGGAGATGTAATACAAATTGGCATAGAGCGCATCGCAAGAGGTTTGCTCAAACGCCTCCACCACCTGAGAAATCACCCGATTATTCATGTAAAAATCATCTGAATGCAGCAAGGCGATGATATCTCCTGTTGCTTTGGCAATGCCTTTATTCAGCGCAAAATAAACCCCATCGTCGGGCTCAGAAATAAACAGATCGATTTGCTTGCCATAAGATTCAACCAACTCAACCGTACCATCTTTGGAGCCACCATCCACAATAATGTATTCGATATCGGAATAGGTTTGTTCAAGCACCGACGAAATAGCATCCGGCAAGAAACGCTTATTGGAGAAAACGGCTGTGATAATAGAAACCTTCATGGCATTACCTGATTAATGGTTTTTCTGCCCGGATCGAAGAACCAGCCCCATTTGTTGAAATAGCGGATAGCCGAATTGATATGGTACCAAAGAAGTTTCGGATTTTTATAAGAGCCCTTTTGGTAGTGGTGAACAATGCTCACCTCGGGATAATAAATGGTTTGGTATTGTTGATTGATGCGCCGACTTAAATCGGTATCTTCCAAATACATGAAAAAGCCTTCATCAAATAAACCCGTGTATTTTAAGGCATCGCAGCGCATCAGCATAAAACAACCAGAGAGGTTGGCAACCTGCATAATTTGGTTGTAATCGCGGTGTTTTAACTCGTACTGGTTCATGCGTTTTTCCATGATACCTTTCAAAAAACCGGGAACAAAACGCCTAAAAATTAAATCGGAAGGCCCCGGCAATTGCTTGCAGAGGTATTGGGTTTCACCGTCGGGATACGTGATTTTGGGCATAATCAATCCCACATTCGGATGCGAATCAAGGTATTGAATAAGTTTCACCAAAGCCTCCGCATTGAACTCGATGTCTGGGTTAAGCACCAAATGGTACTGAGAATCCTGCAAAGACCTCTGAATAGCAATATTGTGCGCTTTGCCGTAGCCGAGGTTGCTAGGACTTTTTAGGTATTCGATGTCATTAAAATCAGTTGTCAAACTCCGCAAAGAATCGTCACTTGAATTATCGACAAGTATCATTTTTTTTCGGACAGGAATTGCCTGAAACATCTGAATTAGTTCATGAATCTGCCGTGGCGGATTATGAAATAAAACCAAAGAAGCAGTAAGTTGAATTGGCTGATTTTCTGACATTGCCTTCAAATAAAGTAAATTTAGGAATTATCCAGCAAGCTTTGGTATAGATTAAAATAGCTTTTGGCCATATTTTCAGCATCTGGAAAACGTAATTCTACCTTGTTTCCTGCTAGTTCAAGCGCATCTAATCGTTCAATTAAATCGGTTTCGGAATTACTTTTAAACAAGCTAACTCCCTTATCATTTAATGCTGCAAGTTCAGTATGCGGAGGAATATCCGAAAGCAAACAAGGTAATTTCCAAGCCAAGGCCTCAATTACAGAAAAAGGCAAGCCCTCTGATAAAGAGGCAGAAATATAGAGACTGGCCATGCTTCTCTCCTTGCCAAGCTCATCGGAGTTCAGCTGACCACAAAAATGAATTTGAGGAAATTCTTTGTATTTTTCTATTAGTGATTCAAGCAATGGCCCTTTACCTGCCATGCGCAATTGGGCAGTTTTACTCCACTTAGACTTTAAAAAGGCATTGATGATTAATTCCGGATTCTTTCTTGGAATAAGAAGTCCTGCAACTAAAAAATAGGTTTTCTCTTCATTCAGGTTAGGATAAGGATTAACAGTTGGTTTGGGAATTCCATTTGGGATAATATGTAGATTTTGGCCAAGCCTGGAGCCAAATTTGTCCCTTAGAAACCTAGAAACCACAACTTGCCCTTCCAATTTTTTAAAAGCCTTAAACTCGGCATCTGCAAATTTTCTTCCTAAAAAGCTGCCATAGGTATCGCAATAATTTTCAATAATATCACTTTGCAACACACCAACACGTTTAAATCCAACACCAAATTTGGAGGAAAAAACGGTTGGACGAAGCGTAGAAGTTTGAATTATATCTGGATTAATTTGCCTGAGTATTCTTTTGAACAAGATGCCAATTGCAAAAGTTGGCCAACAGCGTTTGATTCCAAGTTTATAAACCGGCACGCCCAAGTTTTCGAAAAACTTTTCTTCGGAATCAATTGGTTCAGTTGATAAAGTTAGAATTGATGGTTCATGACCTAATTTGATTAATTCAGGAATTAGGCAGATAAGTTGACTGGTAATCCCGCCTCTTTCTAAGGTTGATTGTATGAATAGAATTCGCATCAATTAACCTGCTTAACTTTTAAGATTAATGAAAACAGGAATTTCGCTATAGGTACAGGGAAACTCGAAATTACCTTTAAAAGAAGCAACTGATTTGGACGTGAATAATAATCCATTCTAGGGTCAAGAAAAAATGCGTTAGCCTCTTTAGTCTTTCCTACTAACATATTGGAAAGGCCAACCAAAAAGAGGTTTTTTGCTGCCATAGCCATTATCCCTTCTGAGAGTCCTTTATCTTCTGTTTTGGCAGCAATTTTTTCAAGCACCCCAATTACTGGCAATTCCTGAAGTAATCTTTCAGGAACATCCGATCTATTTTCGGCATTTCTCCAATAAATTGCACCAGGTCTTTGACTAATATAAACCGGTTTATTTAGAAACATTTTCAAAAACAAAACTGTATCCTCTCCATAAGAAAGATCAACGGGAAAACCACCAAGACTTTGGAAAAAGGCTTTAGAACAGGCCATGTTATAAGAAGTAACAGGCATATCTGCAGCGATATAATTCAAAGGAAAATCAACCAACTTAAAGAATCTTCCTTCCTCCTGTGTTTGAATGATTTTGCGTTCTCTTTTTCTACCTGTTCTGGTTACAATATGGTAGGAATCTGCATAAGCTCCTCCATCCGGAAAGGCTTCAATCATTTCTTTCAATTCTGCCAAATGGTGTGGCAAAAACTCATCATCAGCATCTAAAAAGACCAAATATTGGAATTTTGCCTCGGATGCACCTTTATTTCGGGCAAATGAAACACCCTGCCTTGTTTCAAATAAGACTTTTATCCTCGAATCAATAATTGATTCAAGTTCTTTTAAGCTATCATCATTTGAATTGTTATCTACAATTAATAGTTCAAAATCCCTACAACTCTGAGCAAGAACCGATTTTACGGCTCTAGCGATATATGATCTTTTATTGTATAACGGAATAATTACACTGAACATAAGTTAGGAAAGATGAGAGTATTTTAATTTCCGATAAACCAAAAGTGCAAATGGGATTTTACTCAATAAGGTTAGCCATTTAGCTTTTCTACTTTTTGCTTTAAATGTCAACTCTAAATGGGGAATGAGGTTTGAATTAAAAAGCATCAAAAGTCTCTTATCCTCCTCAAACATGGAGGTAAAATTAGAACTTTGAGAAGAAATTCCTGTTTCAGCGTAAACTCCAAAAACAAAATCAAAAAACAGGAAGGCTCCTACCCCATTCTTGTAATACAAAGAATTAAAAAAATGAGCATCTGCTTTAATTGGAAAATCTTTGTAATGAAACCCACCAAAATCCCTCAAGGTTTCCACCCTACAAACCATGGATTGATGATTCAAATTCAACAAGCCGTTCACCAAATTTTGTTCAAGTTGAGCAGAATACCTTCTAATAAAACTTGTTTCCTTAATTCGTACTTGGGTATGGCCATATAAAATCTTTATCTGTTCGGGTATGGGCCTTGCGAAAACTTCTGTTAAGATTTCAGGCCTATCCGGAAAAGCATCACCCATATTCATAAACCAAATCCAATCTCCTGAAGCCACCTGCAAGGCTTTGTTCATAGCATCGTAAGGTCCTTGATCATTGCCGTAGATAACAGATGAGATGCACGATTTACATGCCTGAAAAATTTCCTGGTACTGGAGTCCATCGCCCTTTTGAACAATTAAGTATTCAAGATTTGGATAAACCAGCTTTTTTACACTTTCTAGCGTGCGAATTGTTTCATCCAAACTTTGTTTGAAGGAGACAGAAACAACAGTGATTCTTGGAAGTTCAATGGGTTGCATTCTCATCTAAAGCAAGCTTAAAAGTAGGCTGATTTACCCTAAAGTACCAAACCAAATCAATTGCTATTAAACAAAGTGGCTGTAAGCTATAGTAAATGCTATTGGGTTGAAGATTGAATTGAACAAAAAACAAAACAAATACAATCCAAGAGCCGGAGAAGTAAGAACGCCGAAAACTTATCCATAAAAACCAGGCGAACAAGAGAGTAGCAATTCCATATTGCCCCCACAAAAACACAAAACAATTGTGTGGTACGTGAATTCCCCATTGGGTGAAATCTCCCCAGGAATCATCAAATGCAAGAGAACCTGGACCTAACACATACCCATTATTTTCAATAAATCTGAAACCAGCATCCAAACTATTTTTCCTTTCGTGGTCGCTGTTTGAGGATTTTGAATTTTCCTTGGCAAAAAACAACCTGGCCACCGATGAATTAGGATTCTCCCTAAAATATTCCATCATCATGGGCATGGAAGCTATTATTCCCAATACAAATACACCAGCTATGACTAAATAGATTTTCCAAAATTCAAACTTCATCCTTAGATAAATTCGGTATGCCCCATAAAGTAAAGCAATTACCAAACCCTGCCTAGACCCAGAAAGTTCAAGCAAGTAAAGTGCGAATACCCAAAATACGATACCCATAACATTTTGAAAAATGGAGCTTTTTGGGGGTCTGAATAACCAAGCAAGAACAAGTAAAATCAATAATGTATTAGCAAAAGTATTGGCATCAATTAGGGTTCCTCCTACTCGATTCAAATTCTTACTTACGTTTTCTGAAAGCAGCAAAGCAAACAAAATGGGTTGAGACGATTCAAGAATACCCTGAACAATTAAAACTCCTGCTGCAATTAAAACCAATTTATATAGGAACTTTCTGGCTGATTCAAAATCAGGAAACATGAAAAATGTCCAGGAGAAATATATCAAGTAAATCAGCACCCTAACCAAATCATTAATTTTAGGTGAAGCGCCATGAACCAACCATTCGATTACAAAAAAGACAATAGAAAGGGAAAAATAAAAAACAGAAATCCAGGAAATCGTTGTAATAAAAAAACGCTCCGGATTAAATCGCCTTACCAGGTAATAACTAGAGACACCCAAACATAGCATTAAAATAAAAAGGTAAGGTACCCTGAAAAGGCCCGTTAGCAAATACAAATTGGTAATTAAAACCACACCAACCAGGTAATTGAGAAATTTTTCCAGCTTACTTGGTTCTCCCATCATACATCAATTAATTGGCTTTGAATCACTTTAACCAAAAAATCACCAAGTGCAATCTGTCTTTCTTTGTTTCTCTTTTCAACTTCTTGAATTGGAAGCTTAGATAAGTTAAGTACCTGTTTTAAAGCCTGAGCAAGACTTTGAGAATCCCCGGTTTTAAAATACACTTCGTTATTTCCTTGAATTTCAAGATTCACAGGTATATCGCTCATTACAACAGGAATCCCCATAGAAACCGCCTCAAAAACGGAACCGCCGCCAGGTCCTCCTTCAAACAAGGTTGGTTGAACCAGAGCTCTAGCATTCCACATTATTTTTCTCTGATGACTTTTAGGAATGAAGCCCAATAGAATTACTTTCTCTGATAATCCCAACTGATTGATTAGACCAATCAATTCATCCAGATAACCAGGATTCCTGTAATCATGCTGAGCGCCTGTACATACCAGTTTGAAATTCAATTCCGGATTCTGGGTAATAAATTCGGCAAAAGCCAAAAAGGCTGTTTTATGGTCTTTATGAATCCAGAACTGATTCGAAATCAAAAAATAATTAGTGGGTAATTTGTACTCAGAAATATCAATAGCATCAAGTTTGGAGTTATCATCAGCAAGGGGGCAAAAGGGCATTGCATAAACTCTCGCACTCGCTGAAGGGAAAAACTTTTTTGCATCCGAGGCTACCGCTTTTGAATTGACAATTAAAGCTTTGGAAAGGGTAAGCATTTTATGGAAAAATGCATCTCTCAGTAAAGATTCTTTTTTATTGAAGAACCCTGGATAATACTTATGCTGAAAATCATAAATATATCCTAGCCAAGGTTTAGAAAATCCTTTAGGAGCCAGCTCAAAAAAAGGGAAAATGATATCTAGAGATTTGGATTTATCTAAAAACTCTTCTTGATTTCTGCAAAAAATTGGTCTTATATGCGTTTCAAGGAAAAACACCTCTTCTAATTTTGAAATATCAGGGGGAGGAACAGGTTTAAACCGTTTTAATTTAACTAACTTCCAAATAACTCTTCTTAGGACTGGTTTTAATGAATTATCTTGTTTGGGTTGAGTTATGAATACTTCAATTTCTAAGCCATGACGCTCCTTAACTGCCATCAATCCTTTTAAGATAATTCGGATAAAATCTACACCACCACCCCAAAGGATAAAACCACTTGTATTTATGCCGATTTTTATCCCCATTAGCTTATTCTTTTGGCAGGCACACCAACATAGGTGCCTGGCTCAACAATTGATTTAGTTATAACGGCTCCAGCTCCAATAACCGCATCATCACAAATTGAAATCCGCTCTACGGTACATGCGCCAATTCCCATAAAAACGCGCTTGCCAATTTTCACATTTCCAGCAATGTGAACAGCTGGTGAGATTGTTGTAAAATCTCCAATTACAGATTCATGTCCAACATAACTTTTCACATTCAAATGTACATGGTTACCAATGCTTACATCGGTGGTTACAATAACACCAGGTGCTAATAATAATCCATGTCCAAATTGACAATATTCGTAATCGTAAAAAGCAGAAGGATGAATGGCGTCGGGAAATTCAACACCAGAAAATTTACTAATTTCTTGACCTAGTTTTGCTCTGAGTTTTGGATTTCCAATTCCTATCCAAACTTTATGGTTGCCATGGGTGATTAGTTCTTTGAATCGTTCTTCGGAAATTACTTCAATACCATGTATCTGAGATCCAACAAAATCTCTTCCTACGAAATGATCCGGTTTGGCTTGTCCGGATGCTCTTAGAATCCATTCGCTTTCGCGAGCTTGCCCACTAGATCCCAGAATAAAATTCATGGTTAGTTGAATTTATTAATCACATCACAAATCATTTTTACTTGCCCTTCGGAAAGTCCGGGGTAGCTTGGCAGATTTATGCCTCTCCAACCAATATCTTCTGCAACTTTAAATTTTTGAAAATTCTGACTATACATGGGCATGGTATGAACCGGATAAAAAACCGGTCTGGTCTCAACACCCTGGTTGGCTAGTTCTTCCCTTAATTTATCTCTAGATTCAGAGTTTTTAGTTAAGATAGAAACCATCCAATAGCTATGAACACAATCTGACTTTTCTTGATGAATCTGAATTTCAGGATTTTGAATAAACTCCTTATACCAATTGGCAACCTGACGTTTCCTTTTCAAAAACTCATCAACCTGTTCAAGTTGTGCCAATCCAATTGCGGCGCAGATATTTGTCATTCGGTAGTTGTATCCGATTACATCATGCCAATACTGCCTATATTTTGCAAGCCCTTGACCTTTGAAATGATTAGCCCTATCCATTAAGGTATCATCATTACTTACCACCATTCCTCCTTCACCTGTTGTTATGGTCTTGTTCCCGTAAAATGAAAAGGTAGAAATATCGCCAAAAGTACCCACATGTTTTCCTTTGTAATAGGTACCAATTGCTTCTGCACAGTCCTCTATCAGATACAAATTATGTCTTTTACAAACCGAAACTATTTCATCCATTTCACAGGGATGACCATAGAGATGGACAGCCATTATTGCTTTGGTTTTCGGTGTGATTCTTGACTCCAAATCTGCAGGGTCCAACTGCCAAGTATCTGAAAGGCTATCAGCAAATACAGGCGTTGCACCTGCATACTTTATTGCATTTACAGAGGCTATATAGGTTAAGGTTGGTACAATAACCTCATCCTCTTCTCCAATTCCTAAGGCAAGCAAAGCCAAATGCAAAGCAACAGTTCCATTGCAAACACCTGTGGCATGTTTCACTCCGATGTAATTTGCAAATCCCTTTTCAAAAAGTGGTAGAAATTTTCCTTTTGAGGAGATCCACGATGAATCAAGACATTCGTTTACATATTCTTTTTCACGACCCGAAAGACTTGGCTGGTATACAGGTATTTTAATTTCTGACATGGACTATTCAATTGACCTATGAACTACGAATTAAACACAATCTGCCTATTTTAACCAGATTCCTTTAGCTTTTTTATTTACGAGCAACTTTACCTGAGCTGGAAACAAGATGGTTGCAGGAAAAATTGAAATTAAGGTGGCTAACAAGACTCCTTCCGGTCCAAAATCAAACCCCTTCACGAGTAGGAATGCCAATGGAATATTAAAAATTGAAACAACCACAGAAGTAATCATTTGCAAACGAATATGTTCAGTTCCATTAATAAAAAAGGCGAAAATGGTATTCCACGCAGAAATTGCTACAAAAGCGGCATTCATCCAGAGCAAGGGTTGGCTTACAATTACAGAATCACCGGCCCAAATGGGTATTATCCATGGTGCAAGAATACCCATTGCAATCAATCCAACTACGAGAAACGACCATAAGGTTAGCAATTTTCTAATTATCGAATTAATCCAAGGAATATCGTTTTTGTGATAGGCATCAGCAAATCCAGCCCAAAAAGGCACCATTACTACATTAAAACCTATCATGGGTACACCAAAATACTTGGATAAAACGGAATAATCTGCTACACTTTCATTTCCAAAAAAATAAGAAACCAGAAAATTACCTGTTGAAAACAACAACAAACCAGAAATCTGAATAATAAAAAATTGCAATCCTTTTGAAAAAATTCCTTTAAGATGATTGAATTTTATTTCCTTAGGCGAGGGTCTAAATGGCTTAAACTTAGTACCGAAAAGTAATAGTGTAAAAACGAACAGAACCAAAACAGGAGAAAAAGAGTTTACCCATGCTATTCGCTCTAAATTATTTTCATTGTCCAAGGAAATAAACCAGGTTGCAATGAAAATAATTAAATAGGTGAAAAAATCTATCAAATTACTTAAATAAACCTTGTGGGAAGCCAATAAAACGGAGCTAATCACTGATAAAACCAATTTCGCCAGAAATCCATAAAACAAAATTGAAAGTATAATGTCAAGTTGATTTTTTTCTAGCGCGGAGACGTTTAAAATCTTGAGCCAATTAATATGAGGAGTAATTGCAAAAAAGAGGATAGCACTCAGCATGCAAATTCCCAGAACCATGGCATAGGTAGTACTAACCAATTGCTTTGCTTCCCTTTCATGGCCCAATGAAATTGAGCGTGTAAATTTACTTCTGAAACCATGTGCTAAACCAATATCCAAAAGGTAAAACCAAGAAATTAAAGTTGAGATATTCATCCATAAACCAAAATTGGATTTATCTAAACACTTTAAGGTTAATGGCACCAACCAAAGAGTCAATATGGCAACCATTCCTTTCAGAAAAAAGGCACTTCCGATATTAATCACGGTGGTTCGACTTCTTTCGTGACTAAATCGACTTAGAATGCGATTTAATAGGAAGTTTTTCAAACAGAATCAAAAAATCTGTACCTGACAATAAATAAAAAAGTCAATCCTAAAATCAATAAAAAAGTAGATGCGATACCACCGGCAAGCGAAAAGGCGAGCTTTGATTTTTCAATTTTATCTAAAGGAAATTCAGGTAAGTCAACCAATTCAAAAACAGGCTTTTGCTGTTCAAGGTTGTATTTTGTCAATTCTTTGTTCTTTAATAACTCACCATACATAATGGACAAAACTTCAACATCTCTTCTTAACCTACTTTCTCTTAATCTACCCTGGGTTCTAATCAATCCCAATCCCTGGTCAATAGCTAAAGCTTTCTCAGATTCAAGTAGCTCCAGTAACTGTTTAACCGAATCAACCTTATTTGAAATTAAATCGAATTGTTCTTGTTGACTTTTAGCCATTGCTCGGATGTAGAAATTGCTAATTTCATCGTACAAGGCCAATACAAAAGCCCTAGAAACTTTTTCATCTTTATGTTTGAAAACCAACTCCATTACTCCGGTTGAAGTATTACCAACAAATGAAGTAGCCTTCTTTTTTACTGATTCTACTTTTATCAAATTTGCCCTAGTCAGTATTTCGAGAAGAGATTTCATCGCGATTGCTTCTTGGTAATCAAGTTTCCTAATATCCGTTGAATGAAATTCTGTAAACCCATTCATTGCCGTATCATTTTTGAAAGCCGCATCAAGTTTATAAAATTTCAGTAAGGAGTTGGCAATACTTTCACCTGACTCCATTTTCTTCAATAAAGCCTGACCTTGTATTCTCTTGGTTCCTGCAAGGAAAATTATTCGCTCGTCTGTAATAGTTGGATTTACGAAAGAGCCTAATCCTAATTGTCCCACAATTGCCCCCAATCCTGAACTCACATTGGGTTTAGACTCATTGATAATAAATGTTAGCCGCGACTCATAATAAGGTTTGCTTAGATAAGCAAATAAGAATCCACCTATTAAACCGGTAATAGCAACAAATACAATCCATAACTTTGCCTTACTTACGAAGGCTAGCCAGTTTAGTACCTGTTTCTTTAATGTATCAAGCGTAAATTGAGAACCTTTAACCATTTTACTTTATGAAATTGGAAATTATTACCAATGTACTGGTTAAGGTGGTGGCCATCGTTATTATTTCAATTGTAGATAATCTCCGCGTTTCATCGCGGGTTGGCACCACCAATTCACTCCCTGGCAACACTTTGGGATAAACCTTAAACAGAACGAAATTCTTGGTAGCTTTTGCTGTTCCGTTCGGATAAACTACATAGGCCCTTCTGCGCAATGCTCTTGATGAATAACCTCCCGATTTGGAAATATAACTTCTAAATCCATCGCCTTTTTCAAAACGCAAGCGCGCTGGAAACAAAATTTCTCCCGAAACTGAAACAGTTTGACGCAAATAAGGAATTCGTACAATATCCGAATCGTTCAATAACAAATCGTATTTGGAGCCTTTTTTCTCAATAATCTTTTTCAAATCAATACCTACAACCTCGCTGGTTCTTGCGCGTTCTTCCGCAATCAAACGCGCCAAATCGGCGGTGTCTTTAGATTGCTTGCGTAGCGCTCTAAGCTTATTTTCAAGGATAATGTTTCCGGTTAATGAATTATCGCGACGTCTTATCAAAATGGCTCCTTCCGGAAAACTGGTTGCTGTCAATCCACCAGATTTTTCTACTATATCCGAAATGCGTTGTCGGCTGCTTTCCAAGGCGTAAGTTCCCGGATACAACACTTCTCCTTCAATAAATACTGTTTTTTGCTTCAAGTATCCCGGACGAGCAAATACCGTTACCATATCAAATGGTTTCAGCATGTAATTTGATTTGTCTTTCAAATTAATATCTACCTCATGCAAGGTAACATCTGCAATGCGGGTTTCTAATTTTTTGCGGTCGGCATCGTCAACCCTTCTGGCAACTAAAACGCGATTCAATTCTGCCGCTTCTTTCAAACCACCTGCGGCTACAATCAGATCTTCCAGTTTCATGGATTCAGCATAAGGATACCAACCCGGATACAAAACCTGACCGGTGATTTGCACATACCGGTTCTCCATCATCTCCAACTTACTGGCAATAATCAACTTATCTTCTCTTCTCAATGGAATATCTGCAATCTTTCCAGCCAACAAGGCATCCAATTCAAGCGAAATCATTTCTTGGCTATTGTCGTCTTTGAGGCGGTAAATAATTGCCCTACCAGTAAAGGCATCTTCCTTAATTCCTTCAGCGCTGCTCACTAAGGCTTTAACTGTAGGGTTATCATTTAAAGCATAATAACCTGGACGAAATACCGAACCTGAAATTTGAACCCGATTTTCGTAACGATTTAGAATACTATCAATCAAGAAAATATCTCCATTTTTGGGTTGAAATGATTCAAACAAGGAAGAAGGAATATCTGCAACGCTTTGTTGTTTGTTTCCTTTGCGTTCTACTTTGATGCGTTCCTTATAAGCATTTGACTGAAATCCACCTGCGTATTCCAATAGATTGGTTAACGACTCACCTTGTTTGATTTCAAAAAATCCTTCCCGATTTACATAACCTTTCAATTCAACCCTGTTTTTTATTGGGCCAACTCGAATTAAGTCATTGTCTTGAAGACGAATATCGGCTTTGGAATAGCCCTTCATCAAAAAATCATACACATCCAGGCGGGCAATAACTTTGTTGTTTCTTACCAACTGCACATCGCGGAATGAGCCGTTCTCTCCAGGTCCACCCGAAGCATACAACGCATTGAACAAGCCTGCAAGTGATGGTAATGTATAGGTTCCGGGCTTTACCACCTCACCTACAATATAAACACGGATACTTCTGATTTTTCCCAAACTAATCATAACCTGCGTTTGGCCATTGGCAACACTGGGATTACTTTGAGCGATTTTGTTGCGAATTCGCACCTTAGCAGCTTCCAGGGTGGTGCCGTTTACCTGCACCGGTCCATAAAGAGGCAAACGAATAAAGCCATCCGGACTTACTTTTAAGGCATGCGTTTCTTCAGAAAAGCCACTTAAATCAACAATCACCTCGTCATCTGGTCCCAATTGGTAATTGGCAGGACTTGCAATGCGAAGGTTGGGTTCAAAACTCAGGTTTGAGGTTGAAAAGAGTTCTGCACCAAAGATGGGAGAACGAAAATAACTCAATGCCGATTCAAATTCAGATTTCAGCGACTCTTCTGATTCTCTGCTGCTTTCAACAACCTTTTTGGTTGAAGTCCCTTTTGATTCAAGAAGACTAAGCCGTTTTTTCAATTCCTCAATTTCGGAATTGGGCAAGTTACGTTTCTTCAATTCTTGCTCGGCCGTTTCAAGGGATATACCTTTTGATTTCAGGTCGGAATCAAAGGATTTAATCTGTTGATCGCTTAGAGAATTCACCTTCAACTGACTTAAGTCCCTGGTTTGAAGTATCCTATTTTGAGCATTTGCCAAAAACACTCCGGCAAAAAACAGGAAAATGGACAAGACTATGCCTGATGAGAACTTATGATTTAAGCGAAATTTCATGCCTGAATTGTAATGCAAGTCCGCAAAATAGGAAAAATCCTGAAAAAGCAGAGAAAGCGGCATATTTCATAGCTGTTTCATAAGTGAAAACCACTAATCTGAAGGGAGGTTGAAAAGCCGGTGCAACCTTTTCGGTCTAAAAATAAACTATCCACCTAAACTCAAAGCGTGTATATTCGCCCCTCAGCATGAAAAAAATCTACATTTTACTCAGCTTATTCTTATTAGTTATTACATCGTTAAATGCTCAAACGGGAGAAGTTAGGGGCTTTGTTTACGACAAATCAAATGGCGAACCTATCATTTTCACCAATGTGGTAGTGAAGGAGTTGATGATTGGAAAAGCAACAGATATCAATGGTTTTTATTCCATCAACCGATTAAAACCTGGAAAATATACCCTCATGTGTTGGTCGATTGGCTACGACACGTCTAAAGTGACCGTTGAAATTGGTGCAGGAAGAATAGCGACGCATAATCTTTACCTGAAACAAAAAAACACGCAATTGGGCGAGGTTTCCATCAAAGCGGATAGGCAAAAGGCCAAGGAAAACGTGAACATTTCAACGAATGTAATCACCCAAAAAGAACTTAAACAGCTTCCTACTTTTGGTGGCGAACCCGATTTGGTTCAATACTTACAGGTGTTGCCCGGCGTAAATTTTAGTGGTGACCAAGGCGGACAATTGTATGTGCGCGGCGGCCCCCCAGTGATGAACAAGGTTATGATGGATGGAATGATTATTTACAATCCCTTCCACTCCATTGGTTTGTTTTCGGTATTTGATGCCGATATCATTCGCAATGCAGAAGTAAGTGCCGGAGGTTTCAATGCTCAATATGGAGGTAGAATATCCGGTATTATTGATGTAACCACCCGGGAAGGAAACAAGAAGCAGTTTGGAGGAAAAATTTCCGCAAATCCAATCACCGCCAAAGTTTTGCTTGAAGGACCAATTTCTGCCTTCAGCGAAGGTGGTTCAAGCTCTTCAATTATCGCATCTTACAAAACCAGTTATTTGAATAAAACAGCTTCTACTTTCTATCCAAACGCCGATCCTACTTACGGTCTTCCCTACTCTTTTTCGGATTTGTATGGAAAATTCAGCCATATTACGGCCAATGGAAGCCGTTTGAATTTGTTTGGTTTCAACTTTGCTGACAATGCCAATTTCAGCACAACTAAGTACAATTGGAATTCGAGCGGATTTGGAGGAAATTTATTGGTTATTCCTGATGGTTCAAGCACCATTATCAATGCTGCATTCGGCTACTCCAATTACCTCATGAAACAAGTAGAATCGGATGGGCTACCCAGAGAAAGCTCCATCAACGGTTTTAATGGAAGCATCTACTTCACCAATTTCCTTGGCAAAGACGAGGTAAAATACGGTTTTGATGCAGTTGGATTTGCTACCGATTTTAATTACTTGAACAGTGCCGGAAGACGATTGGAAGCCAAAGATTACAACACAGAAGTTCAAGGATTTGTGAAGTATAAAAAGGTTTGGGACAGGTTGGTAATTGAACCGGGATTGCGTGCAATTTATTACGCTTCATTGGCTGAATCGAGCATTGAGCCGCGTTTAGGTATAAAATACAATGCAAGTTCATCAATCCGCTTAAAACTTGCTGCCGGAACCTATTCCCAAAACCTGATGAGCGCAGTAAGTGACCAAGACGTGGTGAACTTATTTTATGGATTTCTTTCAAGTCCAAGCAAAGTAAATGGAACAAGTTCCGGTTACAAAAGACAAACCGCCGAGCATTTGGTAGCCGGTATTGAATTTGATTTGGGTCGATTTGTTGAAGTGAACTCAGAGGTGTTTTTCAAAAATTTCTCGCAAATTACCAATACTAACCGCGATAAAATTTACGACGATAACGAACGCTATCAATCTAAACCTTATTGGGAACGAGCAGATATCATTAAAGAAAGTGGACGTGCCTATGGAGCTGATTTCCGAGTAAAGTATGAGAAAAAACGCACTTACATTTGGGCGGTTTATTCCCTCACTTTTGTAGACAGATTCCTTCAAAAAGATGTATTGGTTACTTATTTCCCGCATTTCGACAGAAGGCACAACTTCAATCTGGTTTACACTTACCAGTTTGGTAAACAAAATAGCTGGAGTTTGAATACCCGTTACAATTTGGGTTCAGGATTTCCTTTTACGCAAACCCAGGGATTCTTCGAAAAAATCCCTTTGAATGGCGGTGTAGCATCAAATTACACCAATGCCAATGGTCAGATGGGAATTGCCTACACCGATGTTAATAGCGGAAGACTTCCATACTTTCACCGTGTGGATGTATCCCTGAGCAAGAAGATTATTTTCGGAGAGCACAATGTGTTGAGCATTATTGCCTCAGCCACAAACCTGCTAAACAGGGAAAACATTTTCTATTTCGATAGACTGAACTATAAAAGAATCAACCAGCTCCCAATTATGCCCACTTTGGGGATAAATTGGAGCTTTTAAGTAAGCATTGCGCGTCTAGTTTCGTTACCGAACTATGCGCAAATTCACTTTTAATTCATACCAAAAGCGAAAGCCGGATTATTTCCGTAACTTCAGGTTATTGCTTTTCTTTTGTATTCTGGGATTGGCTCAATCGAAATGGGCTAATGCTCAACGAACTGCTGTTTACGAAGAAGATCAGCGCTATTACCAGCGTGGGCTAGAGCTATTTGACAAGGAAAAATATGCTGCGGCACAAAAGCATTTTCTTTGGTTTGAATCCTTCACCAAAGACCCTCAGCTAAAAATTAACGCTAGGTATTATGCTGCAACTTCCGGCATGGAATTGTTTAATCCGGATGCAGAGAAAATGCTCTTAGGAATAATTCAAGCCTATCCTGAAAACCCAAAAGCCAAACTTGCAGCCTACCAATTGGGCCGATTTCATTATCGGAACAAAAACAACAAAGAGGCTGTAAAATGGCTGAATCAGGTTAGTCCTGACTATTTAAGTAATGCTGAAAGTAAAGAGTATTATTTTACTAAAGGTTACTGCCATTTCAAAATCAATGAATTTAAGGAGTCGCAGGCTGCATTTAAATTTACCAAGGACGAAAAGAGCAAGTTCTACGACGCGAGTAATTATTATTATGCTTATGTATGCTACCAATCCGGAGATTTTAACGAAGCCCTTGAGCACTTTAACCGCATCAAGTACCACAAAACATTTGGTCCGCTTTCATCGGTTTACGTAGCGCAGATTTACTTTTCAAGAAAGCAATACCAGGAGGTTGTTAACTATTGCGATACCATAACCAATAAAGAACTTGCTGTTGATGTTGCAGGCATGTTGGGTCAATCCTATTTCCACTTAAAGAATTACAACAAAGCCATTCCGTACTTGGAAAGCTTCATGAAAGAGGCGCCAGTACTTCCAAAGAACAGTGATTATTACCAATTGGCTTATTCCTATTACAAATCTGAACGCTACCAGGACGCAATTCAAAATCTGTTGAAAATTGAAAGTCCGAACGATACTATCAAACAAAGCTACCTGTTCATACTTGCCGATTGTTATTTAAGAACCAATCAAAAAGCCAGTGCCATTCAGGCCTTCGACCAATGTTATGCCGCTGGTCCGCTTACAGAAGCTGGAGAATTGGCTTTGCTGAACACCGCAAAATTATCGGACGAATTGAACCTGCAAGGCAATGCCATGAGTGCCTATGCGAAGTTTATTGACCAATTCCCAAAATCATCAAAACTAGACGAGGTTAGGTCGAACCTTAGTAACCTCTTATTACATGCTCGAAATTTCAAAGAAGCGATAAAGATTTTAGAAAGCATTTCAAACCCCGGCAAACCCGAAAAGGTGATGTTGCAACGAGTAATGTATTACCGGGCTGAAGAACTTTATTTAAACAGTTTATTTGCTGAGGCTTCCGATTTATTTGCCAGATCAGGAACCATGAATTTAGACCCGTATTACACCGGTTTATCCTGGTTTTGGATTGGAGAACTCGCTTACAAAAACGGAAAATATGCAGAAGCATTAACCTGGTACCAAAAAGCAAGAACCATCAACGAGTTTAAAACCACACGCTTTTATCCCTTATCGTGGTATGAATCTGCCTACAGCCAATTGAAACTTGAACAATACGATATAGCTATTGAAGCCTACAAAGAGTATATCAAGCTGGATCCAAGTCGCAGCAATCCTGAGATTTTTACGGATGCTCTTATTCGTGTTGCAGATTGTTATTTCATTTCAAGAAGGTATGAACAAGCCATTGAATACTACGATAAAGTGGTGAGTTATGACCTAAATGGTGGAGACTATGCACTGTATCAAAAATCTTTGATTCTTGGGGTTCAAAACAAGTACACCCAAAAAGGCGAAGTATTGAAGAAGTTGATTCAAAGCTATCCCAAATCCATTTACATTGATGATGCAGTATATGAAAATGCCAACCTCTTGTTATTGAGTGAGGATTTTCCAGGTGCAATACGCGAGTTTGAATCTTTGATAAAAAATTATCCAAGAAGTCAGTATATCCGCAAAGCCAGATTGAGCAAGGCTTTGAGTTTATTCAACAACCAACAGGATGAAGAATCATTGAAGGAGTTGAAAATTTTAATAACTGAAAATCCCGGTTCGGATGAAGCAAAAGACGGCTTGATGTTGGTGAAGAATATTTTGGTAAACAAAGGTGAAAGTGAAAAGTACCTGGAATTTGTAAAAGTACTACCCAACATCATAGTATCAGCAAGCACCCAGGATTCATTGAGTTATGAGGCAGCATTTAACTTGTATAAGGCAAAAGAAACAGCAAAAGCAGCCAAATCATTTGCCAATTACATGAGTAAGTTTCCCGGTGGTTATTTCATTTTGAAGGCCAATTATTTCAGGGCTGAATGCGAATACAAATTGAAAAATTACGATGCTGCCCTACCCTGCTATGAATTTGTGGCCGATGGATTACGCAGTGACTTCTCGGAGTGGAGCACACGCCAAGCAGCGGTAATCCATTACATGAAAAAGAATTACGACAACGCCTATACTTATTATGCGGCTCTTGAACGCATTGCCTCAAACAAAGACAATATGATGGTTTCCTTGTTGGGACAAATGCGCAGCTCTAACATTCAAGGCAAAACCGACTCGGCAACAACTGCTGCTATCAAATACTTGAATTCGGGGTTGGCGCAAAAAGAGCCGGGATTAGAAGCCCGTATTTTAGTTGGCAGACATTACCTGAACAGGGGAAAATTGGATTCAGCCCAGCATGAATTTGTAAGTATATTAAAAGAAACCAAAAACATCATTGGCGCTGAAGCAAAATACCATTTGGCCTGGATTCATTACCAACGGAAAGACTACAAATCGGCACAGAAAGCCTGTCTTGAGTTGGCAGATTTGTTTAGTTCCTTTGATTATTGGGTAGCAAAAGGATACATTCTCACAGCGGATTGCCTAGTAAAACAAAACGACTTTTTTCAAGCTAAAGCAACCTTGCAAAGT
The DNA here is from genome assembly GCA_023151275.1 of Bacteroidia bacterium. Classification (GTDB taxonomy): domain Bacteria; phylum Bacteroidota; class Bacteroidia; order UKL13-3; family UKL13-3; genus CAISCU01. The sequence continues at coordinate 19,806 of JAKLJI010000002.1, forward strand.
TTGATTGACAATTACGAAGGTGCTGAGATTCCTCAATTGGCAACCACCAAATTGAATGAAGTCATCGAACTTGAAAAACTTCAAAAAGACAAACAAAAGGATGAAGTGGAACAACGCATTAAGAAAAAGGAGAACAAATAAAATGAACAGGCCAATTCAATTCATAATCCTTATGAACCTGGGAGTTTTGTTGTTCTCAGGAAACGCAAATGCTCAACTCAAAGACACCTTAATTGATAATAAAGTATTTGAGGTTGAAAAAACGTTCAAACCTATATTATCTGAGGCCCTAAAAATTCCTGTTAATCCCAACCCGGAGAAACCGGAATTGAAAAGACCTGAGTTCAAATACGACCAAGTTGCAATTCAGGCGGTAGCTTCCGAGCCCAATGTTTACACTATCAAACCTTTGAGTATGGGAACCTCGGTTTTACCTAAACTGAAAGGCAATTACATGCGTGTTGGCTTTGGAAATTATTCAATGCCCATGGGCGAAATTTATTTGAATACTGTTCGCAACAGAAAGGTTCAAGCCGGTGTTTTTCTCAAGCATTTGTCGGCATCCGGTAATGAGCAATTCAATAATTTTAGCAACAATACCGCTTATGGTTATGTAAAATCATTTCAGAAAAAACAGGTGTATTCATTGGATGCCTATTATTACAGAAATCGGGTTCAATTGTATGCCACACCCAAAGACATTCAGAACGCTGAAGAATTGGGAAAACGCGTTTATCAAACCTTTGATATCAAAGGAGCAATAGCTTCTTCGCACAGCGACAGTTCTGATTTTAAGCACCACACCGAGTTGAATTTTTACAGGTATCAGAATCAAGCAAAAGATGCCGAAAACGACTATCAAATAAAAACACGGTTGAATAAAACCTTTGAAGGAATTCCTTTCGAGTTGGATGCAGGATTGCGAATCAACCAATACCAATTTCAGGGCATGGAATTCAACAGAAGATTTTTTCATTTCAATCCCATGATTCGCCTGGATGACAAGGATTTTTACTTGCATGGAGGTTTGAATACTTTTTTTGCTACCGATAGCAATGGCACCAACAGCTATTTCTTTCCAAAAGCAGAAGGAGGATTTCATTTGGTAGCGAAGAAACTTGTTGTGTATGCAGGTTTAACCGGAAATCCACTGATACGTACCTTCAGGTCTATCACTTCTGAAAATCCATTTATGAATTCGCCCATGGCGGGTTTAACAGTGAATCGATTTGAAATTTTTGGTGGTTTCAAAGGACAATTGGGGCCAATGACTGCATTTACCTTGCAAAGCAGCTCAAGCCGATTGGAAAACAATTTGTTTTATGGATATGATTCAAGCAGCTATGCGCAACTTGCCTTGTATGATTCAGGAAAAGGCTCACTAACAAGACTGGTAGCTAGTTTAACGCATGGAATTGGCGATAAATGGCGGTTTGGAACTCAAGTGGCTGTAAACAATTATACCTTATCAACCCTATCGAAAGCCTTTGGTCGCCCTGAATTGGAAATCCAGGCCCATGCTTTATACCACATGGGAGAAAAATTCACCATTCGCGTAGATTATTCCTATTGGGGAAAACGGTATTCGCTAATTAAGAAACCCAATTCACAGGAAGAAGTGAAACTAGATCCCTTCAACGATGTGAGTTTAGGATTGGAATACCACTACCGCAAAAACCTGGGAGCCTTTGTAAATTTGAACAACTTGGCATCAACCGGCTACCAAAGGTGGTACAACTATCCTGTTTATGGCTTTAATTTGCTAGCAGGCTTTAATTTTACATTTTAATTTCAGGAGAAAATAATCGACATGGGTTCGTTTAAAGTAACAGGCGGAAAAACACTTAAAGGAGAAATAACCCCTCAAGGTGCAAAAAATGAAGCCCTACAAATATTATCTGCGGTTTTAATTACCGAAGAAGAAGTGCATATCAGCAATATCCCGGTAATTCGGGATGTAATGAAGCTAATTGAATTGCTTGGAGATTTGGGCGTTGAAACCCGGAAAACAGGAGAAGGTGCCTATACATTTAGAGCAAGGAATATCAACCTGGAATACTTAATCAGTGATGATTTCAAGAAAAAAGGTGCAAGCTTACGTGGCTCTATTATGATTATTGGTCCGTTGCTTGCACGTTTTGGAAAGGCCTACATTCCTGAACCGGGCGGTGATAAAATCGGACGTCGTCCGGTAGATACCCATTTGAGGGGATTTGAAGCGCTGGGTGCCAGTTTTGAACATGAACATAGCGACCGCTTTTACCGCATAAATGCATCCAATTTAAAAGGAACAGACATGGTGCTTGACGAAGCATCTGTTACCGGAACTGCCAATATTGTTATGGCTGCTTGCCTTGCCAAAGGAACAACCACCATTTACAATGCAGCATGCGAACCTTATGTGCAACAATTGTGTCGCATGCTCAACTCAATGGGTGCAAAAATCACCGGAATTGGATCGAACCTACTCACCATTGAAGGAGTTGACAAACTTGGAGGCTGCTCTCACCGCATGTTGCCCGACATGATTGAAATTGGTTCTTTTATAGGATTGGCAGCCACAACCCAATCTGAAATAACCATCAAAAACTGTGCGATTCCTCATTTAGGAGTAATTCCAAAAGTGTTCCAACGCATGGGAATTGAAATGGAATTTAGGGGAGATGATATATTTCTTCCTGCACAACCTTCCTATAAAATTGACACTTTAATTGACGGCAGTATTCTTACGATTAAGGATGGCATTTGGCCGGCATTCACACCTGATTTGATTTCTGTAGCCTTGGTAACTGCAACACAAGCTAAAGGCTCGGTTCTCATTCACCAATGGATGTTTGAAAGTCGCTTATTCTTTGTAGATAACCTCATTGACATGGGCGCAAAAATCATTCTTTGCGATCCCCATCGTGCCGTGGTTATTGGTTCAAACCGGGAGACTAAACTTAGAGGAATTACCATGTCGTCGCCGGATATCCGTGCAGGAGTATCTATGTTGATTGCCGCACTTGCGGCCCAAGGCAACAGTACCATTCACAATATCGAGCAAATAGACAGAGGCTATCAGTACATTGATCAGCGTCTTAAGGCAATTGGAGCGGAAATTACCCGAATGGACTAATGACGAAATTCGTTTTATTGACCTTTGTTTTGCTGGGCTTTTGGGCTGAGAATTTCGCACAGTCGTTAAAGATTGGTGATGAATTTCCAAGTTTTAATTTTCAAGGCCAGTTTCAAAAACAAAGTCAGTTAAGCGATTACAAAGGAAGTTTTGTACTTATTCATTTCTGGGCATCCTGGAATGAAGAAAGCAGGACATTGCAGCAAAGTTTCACACCCGTTTACAGCCGATTCAGGGAAAAGCGATTTACCAAAGGAAGAAAATTCTACATCATCTCTGTGAGTATTGATGAGGTTCCCAAGCATTATGAGCTTGCACTAAAAAAGGACAACTTACCTTGGAATGCATTTGTTTGTGATTTTATTGGTTGGAAAACGCCCTTGCTTAAACTTGCAGGAGTTGAAAAAATTCCAAGTAATTTCCTACTTGACCCCTATGGTCGAATAATGGCCATGAATTTGAATGCCCAACAATTGGAGAAAATCTTAAGAGAACAATAATCAAATTGATGGTGTCAGTATGTCATTTTTTGAGGGCTGGCAAGCAGTTTGAAACAAGTAAGCAAAAAGAATTTTAAAAATGAACGAAGCAACGAACCAACCGGACGACAACCTGCATGAGGATTTGACAGTTAAGGAAGAAGCGAAAGGCCCTGATGCGGAATTGAAAGAGGCTGCAGAGGAAATATTGAACGAGCAAGCTGACAAAAACGCTGGTGCTCAAGATTCAGCTGCCAAACTACAGGCCGAATTGACAGAGGTTCAAGACAAATACCTACGTCTTTTTGCTGAGTTTGACAACTACAAGCGCAGAACCATCAAAGAACGTTCAGAATTATTGAAAACGGCAAACCAAGAAACCCTACTCGCCATGTTGCCTGTTTTAGATGATTTTGAACGCGCTCAAAAATCCTTTGGAAACGATGTTCCTGAAGCAGTAAAAACCGGAATTGAATTGGTATTCCAGAAATTGAAATCAACCCTAACCCAAAAAGGATTGAAGGAAATGGAAAGCACCGGAAAAGATTTTGATAGTGAATTCCACGAGGCCATTACCAAAATTCCAGCTCCATCTGAAGAGATGAAAGGTAAGGTGTTTGATACGCTAGAAAAAGGTTACTTTCTGAATGAAAAGGTTATCCGCTTTGCCAAAGTGGTAGTGGGAGAATAATAAAACCATGGAAAAAAGAGACTATTACGAAGTTCTTGGTGTAAGTCGCTCTGCAAGCGCCGATGAGATAAAAAAGGCTTACAGGCAGATGGCCATCAAGTATCACCCCGACAAAAACCCAGGCGATAAATCTGCTGAAGATAAGTTTAAAGAAGCAGCTGAGGCCTATGAGGTATTAAGCGATCCTCAGAAAAAGGCAAATTACGACCGATTTGGACATCAGCGCATGGGTGGCCCGGGTGGCGGTGGTCATCACATGAATATGGATGATATTTTCAGCCAATTCGGAGACATTTTTGGCGATGGAAATCCATTCGAATCCTTCTTTGGAGGCGGTGGCGGCGGAAGAGGCCGAGGAACCAGACAACGGGTAGGAACAAATCTTCGGGTGAAAGTAAAACTTACTTTACAGGAGATTGCCACAGGAGTTGAAAAGAAAATTCGCGTTAACAAGCAGGTTGCATGCTCTTCGTGCAGTGGAAGTGGTGCAAAAGATAAATCCTCATTCAAAACCTGCGGTACCTGCGGTGGAGCCGGTCAAGTTCGCAAAGTTACCCAAACCTTTTTGGGTCAGATGGCAACCACATCTACCTGTCCTACCTGCAATGGCGAAGGAAATGTAATCACCAACAATTGTACTTCTTGCAGAGGAACCGGTCGAATGGAAGGAGAAGAAACCATTACCGTAAAAATTCCTGCAGGTGTTGCTGATGGCATGCAGATGAATATTTCAGGAAAAGGAAATGCCCCTGAACGAGGCGGAATACCTGGAGATTTACATGTGCTGTTTGAAGAGATTAAAGACCCAATTCTGAGAAGAGACGGTAACAATATCATCTACGAACATTTTATCAATTTTGCGGATGCGGCATTAGGAACTCAAATTGAGGTTCCAACTGTAACGGGCAAAGTAAAACTTAAAGTAGATGCAGGAACCCAATCTGGAAAAATCCTTCGTTTGAAAGGCAAAGGACTACCGGAAGTAAATAACCCAAGGTACGTTGGCGACCAATTGGTTCAATTGAACGTTTGGACTCCAAAGAAGTTAAGCAACGAAGAAAAGAATATTCTGGAGAAGTTCAGGGATTCTGAGAACTTCCATCCAAAACCGGAACAATCCGAGCGAAATTTCTTTGAACGAATGAAAGAGTTCTTCAACTAATATAGAGGCGGGCCAAATGGTTCGCCTTTTTTAATAAAACCGAGGGCAATAGGTTTTGAACTTTGGTCTATAATACAAAGCTATTCCTGAATACCAATACGAATCAGGTGGAATAAACCACTTTCTGTATCCATTTCCAGGAAGATTGGCAGTTGTTAGATTCAAGTTATTCTCCAAATAAAGTGCAAAGTTTGGCGTGATTTTGAAGCCAAAATTAAGGCCAATCAAACCCGTTATTGCAAATCCTTTATCCGGGGTAAATGCTTCGGGATTTCCTGTTGCACCGTATCCAATTGAAGTAATATCTTGAAACTTATTAAGCGAATCGTAGGTGAAATAATGACCACTGTAACGCATTACACCCAAGCCAAATTCTGCATTCATACAAAAAGGGCCTTTATCTAAAAAAATATCCCCTTTCAGGTTGCGTTGCATCTGGAATGAAAACTCATCAAAACTAGCTTCTAGGCCTTGCGTATTTTGAGATTTCATGGTAAATACACTTCCCGTTTTTGCTGATAAGCCCCACTCCCATTTGCTAGAAACCTGTCTGTAAAAAGCCAGCTTTTTGGTGTTTCTGAATTCAGTTTGACCTTCAAAATTGCTTGTTAAGGTATAATCCATTTGGGTACCGTAATAAAAGGAGTACCCAGTTCCAACACCAAAGCGCCAGGAAGTTTTACCCTGTGCGAACAAGGTTTCAGCCCAGAAGCTGAGAATTAATAAAGGGTAGATATAGTTCATATTGTTTCGCACCAATCAAACTGCTTGGCACGAAAATATGAATTTTACCTAATTTTAACTTAAAAACGTTAGTAAATGTTAAAAATTCCTAAAACCACCTTGGGCAACTGTTTCTACCGAAACTACCAACCTTTTTACCCAAATTGACATACAATGAAACGCCTGTGAATAAAAAACCATCGGGAGGATTAGTTTCTGAAATAAGTAGGTTTCCCGAGAATTTATTGGAAAAGGTTTGCACATAGGTTGCCTCAGCATATCCAACCACATTACCGGAAAGGCGATAGCCATAACTCAATCCAAAATTGGCAGTTAGGGTGGTAATTCGGTCTGGAAGATTTTTTATGTTCTCATTCCTTACTCTTCCGATATCCGAATTCCCATAACCAATGCTAGATGCCACAAGTGTTACCAATTTTGTTCTTGGGTCGAAATAAACGTATTGGGATTGAAAATTTATTAGACCCAAGCCAAATTGAACATTGAGTGAAGTTCGTGCTACATCAAGCAGAATATTGTCATTTAGGCTCTTGTTAAAATTAACCTGAACCTCATTAAAACTACCCAAAATTCCTTGGGTATTGCTCGATTTCAAGGATTCAAACTTTCCGGTTCGGATGGCGCCACCAATTTCCCAATTGTTGTTTAGGGTATAATAAGCACCAAGACCATAGCCTAAGCGCAATTCATTTACCTTGCCAAAGTTTCTGGTGATTTGATAATCCATTTGATAGCCAATATAGAAATTGAATCCAGTTGAAATTCCGGCTCTCCAGCCCCCTTTTGTTCCATATTTTGCTACAGCCGAACTTTGGAATGGACTAAATTTGCCCAACTTATCTGCACCCAAAAGCTTGGTTGTAAAAAGAATAAGGCAAAATACAAAAAGTGAAGGTAGGGTTTTACGCATAAGTGTGACCATTGTTCAAAACAGCCTTAGTTTTTGGGGTTTCTGTTAACTTTCATCAAAAATAAGGACCTGCCATCATATTGAATGCTTCCACTCAAAAAAAATGATAATCTTGCATTATGATCATACAGGTAAATAACCTGACCAAAAGGTATAAAAATCACCTTGCGGTTGACAATTTAAGTTTAGCCATTCCTGAAGGTTCCATTTTTGGACTATTGGGACCAAATGGTGCTGGAAAAACTAGTTTTATTCGAATCCTGACACAAATTACACAGGCGGATGAAGGAGAAATACTTTTTGGTGGAGAAAAATTAAACTCATCCCATGTGCTCCAAATCGGCTATTTGCCCGAAGAACGCGGACTTTATAAAAAAATGAAGGTTGGCGAGCAGCTGCTTTATTTTGCTGAGCTTAAGGGAATGAAGAGTTCAGAAGCTAAATCGCGTCTTAAGTATTGGATTGATAAGTTTGAAGTGCATACCTGGCTGAACAAAAAGGTTGAGGAGTTATCGAAAGGAATGCAACAAAAAGTTCAATTTATTGCAACTGTTATTCATCAACCTAAATTATTAATTCTGGATGAACCCTTTTCTGGCTTTGACCCCATTAATGCACAGGTTCTGACCGATGAAATTCTCAACCTAAGAAAAGAAGGAGCAACCATTATTTTTTCTACCCATAGAATGGATTCTGTTGAACTGTTATGTGACCATATTGCTTTAATCAACCGATCAAAAAAAGTATTGGATGGCCCAGTACATCAAATCAAGCAAGAACACAAATCCAATTTGTTTGAATTGGTTTACACCGGAAATACCATCAGCTCAAACCCTGTCTTTGATGCTCAGGAAATTTGGAATGAGGGCGATAAACGCTGTGTGGGAATCGTTCCAAATCAAAATATCAGCAACCGGGAACTCTTGTTGAATTTGATGAACCAGGGTATTGAACCCATTTCATTCCGTGAAAAGCTTCCGACAATGGAAGAGATTTTTATTAAAACTGTTGGTATTAGTAACCTTGAAAATCATGAAGAAAATCTGGCTGGTAAGTAAACGTGAATTCTTAACGCGGGTAAAGAAAAAGTCGTTCTTGGTAATGACTTTACTATCTCCTCTGTTAATCGTATTGTTTTATGGTATTATTTTTTATTTCAGCATCAATAAAGATGTTACCGATTCTGTAAAAACAATCTGCGTGGTAGATGCGGGTAATCATTTCAACAAGCAATTAAAAAACTCAAAAACAATTCATTTTGATTTTCGTGAAATTACCCACAAAGAGGCCATCGATCGCATTGAAGCAGGGCTTTATTATGCCGTAATTGAGGTTCCTGAAGAATTGAAAGAAATTAAAACCCTTGAAATTCTTTGTATTGAACAACCAAGCCTTGGAACCTTGGATTATATTGAAACACAAATGCAATCGGTTATTCGAAATTCAAAGCTTGCATCCAATGGAATTAATCAGGACCTTTTGAATGAAATAAACCAGACCACGGTTCAACTAAAAACACTAAAAATTACAGATACAGGAGTTGAAAAAGGAAATTCAGGCGTAACAACCTTTATTGGATTTATTGGTGCATTTCTGATTTACCTATTCATCTTCTTGTACGGAGTCCAGGTAATGCGCGGGGTGATTGAAGAGAAAACCAATCGTATTGTAGAATTAATCATATCATCTGTTAGACCTTTCCAGCTCATGATGGGAAAAATTATGGGCATTGCCATGGTTGGATTAACTCAGTTTGTAATTTGGGTGGTTTTGGTGGTGGTGTTAAGTGCTCCTGTATCGCAATTGGTTATGAACCTGTTGGATGTGAATCCCGAAATCATAGCCCAAGCCCAAACGCAGTCTCAAATTTCCGGAGCTGGACAAGAATCTATTGGAGGTTTGGGAGGCTTTATTGCAGATTTAGGACAGTTTAATTTTCTATTGATAGGTGGAATGTTTTTGTTCTTTTTCATCAGTGGCTATTTGTTTTATGGTTCTCTTTTTGCGGCCATTGGTTCAGCAGTTGACAACGAAACAGATACCCAGCAATTCATGTTTCCTATTACAATGCCCTTAATTTTTGCATTTGTTCTGGCCCAATCAAGCGTGGTAAATTCACCCAATAGTTCGCTTTCAGTTTGGTTGTCGATGATACCTTTTACTTCACCGGTTGTGATGATGGTTCGCCTTCCTTTTGGCGTTCCGCAATGGCAAATTCTGGCCTCCATGGCAAGTATGATAGTAGGATTCATTTTTACGGTATGGCTTGCCTCTAGAATTTATAGAATTGGCATTTTGACCTTTGGTAAAAAACCAACCTACCGTGAAATTTGGCGCTGGCTATTTATGAGTAACTAATGCAAATTCAATCCGCAAAACTTCTTTTTAAAAACACGTCTTTTCGCTCCTTTTTAGCCACACGTCTATTTATCACGCTGGGTTTTCAGATGCAGGCTGTGATAATTGGTTGGAAATTATACGACCTAACGCACAATGCCTTCTCGCTGGGCTTGATTGGTTTGGCGGAGGCAATTCCGGCACTAAGCGTGGCACTTTATGCGGGTCATTTGGCCGATATCCGCAACAAAAAGCATATTATGCTCCTGTGCTTAATTGGTTTATTACTTAGCAGTGCCGGGTTGTTTGCAAGCACTTCAAGTTTGCTTGAATTAAGCACCGATTTTCGGGTCAAATTGATTTACTTTTTTATTTTTCTAAGCGGAATTGCTCGCGGATTTTATGCGCCTTCTTCGTTCTCATTAATTCCACGTTTAGTTCCCAGGGAACAATTGGCCCAGGCAGGAACTTTCAATAGCACCACTTGGCAATTTGCGGCGGTAGTTGGCCCGGCTAGTGGCGGATTAATTTACGGATTTTGGGGAATACAGGTAACATTTCTCTTTATTCTCGGATTAATGAGTTTGAGCTTGTTCTTTTTATCACGTGTAAAAGGAGATTTCACACCTCATCCTCAACCCGAAGAAGCCCTATCCTTAAGGTTGAAAGAAGGGATTCGGTTTGTTTATACCAACAAGGTTATTTTATCTGCACTTTCACTCGATTTGTTTTCTGTTCTTTTTGGCGGTGTGACCGCCTTACTTCCCATTTTTGCCAATGAAATTTTGAATACAGGACCGGAAGGATTAGGCATTCTGAGGGCTGCACCTTCTTTAGGAGCAGTAATTTCGATGGGTTTAATAGGTGTATTGCCCGTTATTCAATTACCGGGAAAGGTTTTAATTCGCGTAGTATTCGGATTCGGCATTTGCATGATTGCATTTGCATTATCGGAATCATTTTGGCTATCTGTTTTCTTTTTGTTTCTGAGTGGCGCCCTAGATGGAATAAGTGTAGTAATTCGCTCTAATATTCTCCAACTTCAAACTCCCGATCACATGCGAGGACGCGTTTCATCTGTAAATACCATGTTCATCGGTTCCAGCAATGAAATTGGGGCATTTGAGAGCGGTTTAGCCGCCAAATTATTGGGAACAATCCCATCTGTAATTTTTGGAGGAAGCATGACACTTCTTGTAGTGAGTATTGCCCAATGGAAGGCAGATGCTCTGAAAAAGCTTCGATTCGATAATTAAGAGAAACAAAAAAAAGGCACCTCATCAGTGCCTCTTTTTAAAAAATTTAGTTCTGATTTATGCTTTCTTTTCCGGTTCCGGAATGCTTAAATCAAGCGGGTTTTCTACGGGCTCCTTGGTTAATGCAATATCCAATACCTGCAACATATTGCTTACATAATGGAAGTTTAAATCCTTTAGGTAATCTGCTTTAATGTCTTCAATGTCTTTTCTATTGGCTTCGCAGAGAATAATATCACTAATTCCGGCACGCTTGGCCGCCAATATTTTCTCTTTTACCCCACCAATTGGAAGCACTTTTCCGCGTAAAGTGATTTCGCCAGTCATGGCCAAATTCGCTTTCACCCGCTTTTGGGTAAACACAGAAGCCAATGAAGTGAGCATGGTTATACCTGCCGAAGGTCCATCTTTTGGAACAGCTCCGGCTGGAACGTGTATGTGCAAATCAAAATTATCAAAAACGCGTGCATCAATATCCAAGTAAGAAGCATGGGCTTTCAAGAAAGTAAGTGCAGTAATTGCAGATTCTTTCATCACCTCCCCTAAATGACCGGTTAATGTTAATTTTCCTTTTCCTGGGGTTAAGCGGCTTTCTACAAACAAGATTTCACCACCAACACTTGTCCAAGCAAGGCCAGTAACCACTCCGGCAATCTCATTTCCTTGATACATTTCTTTTTCCAACCTGCCAGAACCCAGAATTTTATGTGCCGCTTCCAGACTTATTTTTTTATCAAACTTGCCGTTCATAACCTTTTCTTTGGCTATGTATCGCGCAATGGATGCGACTTGTTTTTCAAGACCTCTCACACCACTTTCGCGGGTATAGGATTCGATGATTTTTTCAAGCACTGCATCCGAAATGGTAAAATCGGTCTTTTTTAAGCCGTGGTTGGTTTTCTGACGTGGAATTAAATACTTCTGCGCAATTTGAATCTTTTCTTCGATGGTATAACCATTGATTTCAATGATTTCCATGCGGTCGAGAAGGGCAGGTTGAATGGTATCCAAACTATTGGCAGTTGCAATGAACATTACCCTGCTTAGGTCGTATTCAATTTCAACATAGTTGTCATAAAAGCTTGAATTTTGCTCTGGGTCAAGCACCTCAAGTAAGGCACTCGAAGGATCTCCGCGGAAGCTGTTTCCCATTTTATCAATCTCATCCAGCACAAAAACAGGATTTCCCGTTTTTACCTTTTTGATGTTTTGAATAATCCTTCCGGGCATTGCGCCAATATAAGTTCTGCGGTGTCCGCGTATTTCACTCTCATCGTGCAATCCACCTAAAGCAACGCGTGCATATTTTCTCCCCAAGGCTCTGGCTACTGATTTTCCCAAGGATGTTTTTCCAACACCTGGAGGGCCATATAGGCAGAGAATCGGGCTCTTCAAATCATTTTTCAGCTTGATAACTGCAAGGTATTCGAGAATTCGTTCTTTTACCTTTTCAAGTCCAAAATGGTCTTCATTCAGAATTTTTTCAGCATGTTTCAGGTCGAAATTATCCTCGGTTATTTCATTCCAAGGCAAATCGAGTAACAATTGCAGGTAATTCAATTGAATGGAATGGTCTGGGGCCATTGGATTGATTCTGCGCAGCTTTTCAATCTCCTTCTTAAAGGCTTCAAGGGCATAATCTGGCCAGTTTTTGGATTCTCCCGCCTTTAGGAGGTTTTCGATTTCACGTTCCGGACTTTCAGCACCCAATTCTTCCTGGATGGCTTTGATTTGTTGATGCAGGAAATAGTCGCGCTGTTGTTTGTCCATATCTCCGCGCACTTTGCTTTCAATTTGTGCTTTGAGTTCACTAAAGTGAAAATCACGATTCAACGCTTCAAGCACCTTTGAGGCCCGCTGTTTGAAATCTCCCAGTTCAAGAATTTCCTGTTTAACTTTAACCTCTGCGTTCAAGTTTGAAGCAACGAAATGCACCAGGTAGTTTGGGGTTTTGATGTTTTTGATTGCAATGGCTGCCTCACTTGGCATATGAGGAGACAGGCTAATTATTTTTTGGGAGAGTTCCTTGATGGATTCAACAATCGCCATTGATTCATCATCACCCGGATAAACAGATTCCTCAAAAGTAAAAACCTTTGCCCTGAGGTAAGGTTCTTTCGAAACAATATCCCCTAATCTAAAACGCTGTTTACCTTGAATTACTGCCATTGTGCTCCCATCAGGCATTTTGATGAGCCTTACAATCATGGCAAAGGTTCCAATTTGGTATAAATCCTCTTTTCCGGGATTTTCAACATCGGATGAAATTTGGGTGAGCACACCAATTTCACGATTTCCCTTATCGTATATCTCTTTGAGCAATTGAATGGAGGACTCCCTTCCCACAGTAATTGGGATTATGACACCCGGAAACAAAACTGTGTTTCTTAACGGCAAAATTGGCAGTTCAACTGGCAAATCACCGTTATCAAGCTCCTCCTCTTCTTCATGACTAATCAAAGACAAGAAGTCTTGATTATCGGATTCATCATTTATTAAATTACTCATTATGAATGATTCTGACTTTTTTCGCATTTCCTTGAACCTTTTTTAAGGGCATGTTAAATAATCAATTCGTGTGCCACCTTTTTTGCACGGAAGAATTGGCAGATTAAGGATTTAATAAATTATCCAAAACAATTCCGGTAGCCACCGCTGCATTCAGGCTTTCTGCATACCCAAATCTTGGAATGCTTAGGCGTTTGGTTAGCTTTGAATCGAGAGTAGGTCGAATTCCTTTACCTTCATTTCCAATAAGTAAAATTGCAGAACCATTCCATTTAAATCCTGATGGATTAACACCTTCCATTACGGCTCCAAAAACCGGCAATCGATTCTCGTCAAAAAAAAGCTCTAAGTCCATGTAATTCACCTGAACCCTGGCTAATGAACCCATGGTTGCTTGAATTACTTTTGGATTGTATAAGTCGGCGGTTTCCAAACTACAAACTACAGCTTTCACTCCATACCAATCCGCCAAACGGAGGATGGTTCCAAAATTTCCGGGATCCTGAATGGTATCTAACGCCAAAACTAAGCCTGAAACAGGAACCTGGTAGGGTTTCTCTTCCAAAAAAGGGAAAACAGCTAATACATCCCTCGCACTTTGAAGATTGCTCATTTGTTCCATTTCCGAGTTACTTACTTCTTCAATTGCAATGGGTAAGGAGGCAAATTCATTTTCAAGTTCCAGACCACGAACGACGTAAAGTTTATTCGGAAGAACGCCTGCTGCTATCAAATCTCCCGTAAGCTTCTTACCTTCGGTCACAAATAAACGCTCGGCGTACCTGTTTTTTTTATCTTTAAGCGATTTGATAAATTTTAGTTCGGTCTTAGGTAACATAGTAAAAGGGTATACAGCACTAATTCTGCTGTTGGGTTTTAGCGCCTGCAATATAGCTAAACATGCTTCCAACAATGGAGCCTTTCTCTACGAAAACCAGCTAAGTGTTCATGAAAAAAAGCAATCTCGGTTCTATTCAGGAGATTTAGAAAGTCAGATAAAGCAGCAGCCAAACAAAAAAATTCTAGGTGTTTACCGTTTAAGCATGCGGCTTTTCTTGCTTGGTTCGGGCGAAAAGGACAATAGAATCAAACGTTTTATGCGGTATAACCTTGGGGACCCACCGGTAATACTGGACTCTTCCTTTATTTACGCAAGTATTAAAGGAATGAAGGCATACCTTAAAACACAAGGATTCTATCAATCTGAAATAAAATTTGAGGTTACTGGAAAAAATCACCGAAAAAAGGTGCATTACACTGTTTTTTTAGGAATGCCTTATACCATTTACAGTTCTCAAATACATGTTGCTGATCAAAAACTAGATTCCATTTTACGGTCTTATTCCGATGAAACATTGATTCGTGAAGGGAATCAACTAAAACTTGAAAATCTACTCAACGAACAAACACGTATAACGGACCTCATGCGGAATCAGGGTTATTTTGATTTCAATAAAGAAGCCATTGAATTTGATATTGATACCGCATTCGCTCCTAACTTCAAGGCCTTTGTTGCTCCAAACATCCGTAATCCGGAAAACTTTGGCAGATACCATCCTTACAAGGTAAATTCAGTACAAATACAAATTGATAATGCCCGTTTTTTGAGTGATAGTTCCGAAAAATGGGTTGAACAGAAAACGCCCACCTACTCCTTAAAAACAAGAGGATTTCTATTAAAACCGAATGTACTTGAGCCTATTATTCTCCTTGAGCCAGATAGGCTGTTTAGTCAAAGAAGATCTAACCGAACCTTTCAGCGTTTAAATGATCTTCAGGTATTCAGAACAGTAAACATTACGGCCTCACCAGTGAATCAAGGAACTGATTCGGCCTTGCTGAATTATACCATTAAACTCACCCCGGCAAAGAAGTTTGATTTTTCAATAGAACCCCAGTTGATTACCTCCGACCAAGCAAACTTAGTCACAGGTTCTTCATTCAGAAATTATGGCTTGGCAACCATGCTAAGTTCAAATATCAATAATATTTTCCATGGCGCCGAGGTATTGCAGCTTCGTTACCGCATTTCAGTGGAAGCCCAACGGGGACCTAGCATTCCAACCACGCCCTTTTTCAACAGTTTTGAATCGAGTTTAAGCGCAAATCTTGTTTTTCCAAGGTTAATGGGACTATCGAGACTAGATCGCTATTTCGACCGCTCGGTGAATAAAACAATTTTGGTGGCCTCTGCCATTTATGAGCAAAATGTTTCCTGGATACGAAATGTATTTACGGTTGGTTTGAATTACCAAGTTAGCAAGGCACGAGTAACCTACAATTTTGCGCCCCTGGAGGTTAGTTTTATCAAAACAGATTTTGCAAATAGCAGCTTAGAACAACAAAGCAAAAACGACCCTTATCTTCAAAATATTTTTGCCAATAACCTCATCACAGATTCCAGGTTTGGCTTGTTGTACACATCTCAAACCAATCGAAAAAACCAGAATTATTATGTTGTTCGTTGGGATGCGATAGAACTCGCGGGTATTATCCCCTATTTAGTTTATAAGGCAAGTGGTGTCTCAAAAAACGATAGCGGTTATTATGGATTACTGAATGTTCGTTTCTTTAATTATATCAAAAGTTATGTGGATGTAAGGTACAACCATATTTTAGATGTGAACAACAGACTTGCATTTCGCTTTGCAGGTGGATTAGCCCTTCCCTTCTGGAATTCGCCAGATTTTGTTCCCTTTGATAAGCGCTTTTTTAACGGTGGGGCGAACAGTATTCGTGCATTTTTGCCACGTTCATTGGGACCAGGTGCCTACAATGTTGAAGGCCAATTGGACCGAAGTGGGGATTTTAAATTGGAAGCCAATGCCGAATACAGGTTCAATATCTTCAACAAATACCTGGAAGGAGCTTTATTTGTTGATGCTGGGAATATTTGGAGAATTAAGGATGATGGAAGAAAAGAGGCTACATTTTACCCGAACACCTTTTTAAAACAATTGGCCCTCGGGACAGGTGCAGGCGTGCGATTAAACTTTGACTTTCTGGTATTTCGGGTTGATTGGTCATTACCCGTTTTGGATCCCCGAAAGGTAGAATCTGAACGCTATGTGATTCCGGAATACGCGGACCCAAAAGTGCTCTGGGATAAATCTATCTTCAATTTTGGAGTTGGATATCCGTTTTAGGCCGATTCAGCAGCAAGCCGTTTCATATCCTTTACCTCAACAGGATTTACATCCTTTTTAGTTTTGGCGAGTTGAATCATTGCCAAAGCAACCTGTTCAAGCGAACAAGACCAGGCAGACAAAAACAGATACATCAAAGGCCAAAGCACATAGGCTAATTTTAGCCAGCCCTTGATTTGGGTTTGTCCTTTTACAGGCTTCATAAAGCCTGGTCTGAAATTATGAACACTCGCAAAAGGCAATTTGCTCAAGGCATTTTCCGTTTTTCCTTTTACACGAGCCCACATTACTTTTCCAATTTCAGAGCTATCAGTCCCCGCACCAGACACATAAATAAATGTAGATTTTGGATTAATCTCACTCAATTGGCGTGCAAAGGGGACCACCATTTCATACGTCCCTCTAAAAAACGACTCTTCGGTATGACCAATAGACGAAATCCCTGCACAAAAAAAGCAAGCATCGTAGTTGGTAAGTTGGTCCTTCAATGCGCCTAAAGTTGAAAAATCAGGAAGTATGGCCTCCTTTAGCTTGGAATGAACTTTACCTGTTGATTTTCTGGAAATGACCAAAACTTCTTCAATTTCCGGATGATTCAAACATACCAACAACACGCCCTCACCTACCATTCCTGTGGCTCCTGTAACGATTACTTTCATCCTCTAAAAGTAAAATATTAACCCAATAAAACCTTTTTTTGAAATTCTTGTTTAGGAGTGAATTGCATATTTATGTCAAGTACCCTATTTTCAAGTTTCACCTCGCCTATGGTTCTTGCCTTTGTTTTAGGCATCATTGCAACCCTTGTCCGAAGTGATTTAAAATTCCCGGATAGTCTCTATCAAAGTTTAACCATTTACCTGCTTTTTGCCATTGGCATTAAAGGCGGAGTAAAATTGTCGGAAACCCATTTTGAGGATGTTTATAAAACCGCAATCGGTGCTATTATGATGTGCAGTATGATTCCTATTTGGAGTTTTTTAATTTTAAAATTTGTTGCCCGTTTCGACCATCTGAATGCTGCTGCCATGGCGGCCCATTTTGGCTCTGTGAGCGTAGTTACCTTTTCGCAGGCCTCGGTTTTTCTGGAGCAAAAAGGAATCAGTTTTGAAGGATTTATGCCCGCCATTTTAGCCATTATGGAAATCCCAGCCATATTGGTTGCTCTCTATATCGCAAGCAAAGAACCTGGAAGACAAGGGGGAAGCCGGCAACAAGTTCTTCATGAATTGCTTACTGGAAAAGGAAACCTGTTATTGATTGGAGGTTTAGTAATTGGCATGCTTACTGGCAAAAAAGGATTTGAACAGGTAAACTCATTTTTTGAGATTCCTTTCAAAGGAATACTTTGCTTGTTTTTGCTTGAAGTTGGATTGGTAACTGGTCGAAGAATTCCGGATATTCGTCAGGCAGGAATCAAGTTGGTTATTTTTTCTTTACTCATTCAAATCCTAAATGGAAGCATTGGAGTTTGGTTAGGAATTCAAACTGGTTTAAGTATTGGAGGAGCAACTTTATTTGGTGTTTTGTCTGCAAGTGCTTCCTATATTGCCGCACCTGCCGCCATTCGAATGGCTTTACCTGAAGCAAATCCGGGCTATTACTTAACCGCTTCGTTAGCCATTGCATTTCCATTTAACGTTACCCTAGGAATTCCCTATTATTCATATTTGGCAACTCTATTCGCAAATTAAACTATGAACCTCGTACCATTTAAATTATTGACCATTGTGGCCACAGATGCAATTGAGCATCGCATTACCAAAGACTTGAAGAGCCTTGGTGCAAAAGGATATACTCGAAGCGAAGTGGAAGGCGAAGGAATTCATGGAAAACACTTTTCAGATTGGGAAGGAAGGAACATTAAAATTGAAACTCTGGTAAAGGAGGAAGTTGCCATTCAAATCATGGAGAAATTAAGCAGTGATTACTTTGGCAAGTATAGCATCATCTGTTTTCTAAGCACAGTTGAGGTACTCAGACCGGAGCGTTTTGCTTAAGTAAATTACTCTTCCCTCAAAAGCGTAACTGAGCTATGAACCTCCTTGGGAGCATCCATATTGCTCAGGCGGTATTTGAAAACGAAATAATACACTCCTGTAGGACAATCTTCGCCTTTGTTTCGATTGGTGCCATTCCAGTTTACCCCATCGTTTCCAATGCCGTCCTGTTTACCTTCAAAAACCACATTTCCCCAACGGTTGTAAATTTTGAGGTCGTACAACCTTCCTCCTTGCATATCAATATCAAAGGCGTCATTGATTCCATCGCCATTGGGAGTAAATACATTCGGAATGTAAATCCAAACCTTGGGTTGAGTTTCTTTGCAAATACTATCTACACATTCCTGCTCATTAAATGCCCATAAGCAAATGGTGAAAATTCCGGTATCAGCCAAATAGGTATGAAAAGGATTTTCTTCGGTACTGCGATTATTCTGGCCAGCTCTGGGTTGACCAAAATCCCAAACATACCTTACCGCACCTTTGGACAGGTTATTGAATTGGTAGGAAGGAGCCTTGGATTCATCAAAATCAAAATCTGCCTTTACACCGGTAACCTTGATGTATTTCATGCTTGAATCCACGCATTGCCCACCCGTTACCTGTGGCATCATAGTTACCAAAAATACACCTGTATCTGAATACCTATGAACCACCTGCGAATCTGGCCAAATTCGATTAAGCAAAGTACCATCACCTAAGTTCCATTTGTAACCGGGAATTACCCCATTGTACCTAGCCACTAATTCAAATTCTTCATCTTTACAAATGGTATCCAAGCCTATCAATTCTGCCTTTACAGAAGGTAAGACACGTAATTGACGTCTCGGTGCTGCCGGATTCAAACTATCCGGAAAAACAGAACGGCAAGTTTTCATAATGCCCGCAATTGGATCGAACAAGGTATCTTCTCCTAGCAAATACACCTTGTAAATTCCAGGAGTTGTATACGTAAAACTTACAGCAGTATCGCGCTGGGTTGAGAAACTTGTGTTTTGAGGATCCCTAAAAAACCAAATCCAATTGATGAGTTGTTTGCCCGTTGTATTGGTAAAATTCACTTTGAATGGACTACAACCCAAGGTATCGCTCATGGTGAAGGAAGGCGCAGGACCATCAATAAACATGGGAATAGATGCCGTATCCAAACAACCTTTGCTACTTCGGACTATTAATCTGGCTGTAAAATTTCCATTTGACGTGTAATCGTAAACAGGATTTTGAAGGAAAATGGAATTCTTATTCTCACCAAAATCCCATTGCCATGCTACAAGAGTATCATAGGGAGCAGCATTGTTAATAGCGGAGGAATCTAAAATCAAAGACCTATCCTGAAATGCCAGAATCTGCGGAGCGCAAAGGTATCTTGGCAACATGGGCTTGATGGCTGCCTGCAAATCAACCACTTTAATTTTTGTCTTGTAACTGAAGGTATCCCTACAACCCAATGAATCCTCCATGACTAACCTTACGGTGTAATTGCCAATCTGTTTGTAAACATAGTCGGGAGAATATCCTTCATTTGTGAATCCCTTACCATCACCAAAATCCCAATAATATTTCTCTTTGTTCTTTTGTAAGCGTGGTGCTTCAGTCCAATAAACCGCACCACCGGGACCAAAATCCCAAACTAGCGCCTCCGGTTTAAAAGTATCCGCCAAACAAACAATTTCTTTTTGAGGGGTAAAATAACCTGTGTAGCCGAACCCAAGCGTTTGTTGTGAACTACGCGTGCAATTTCTTGTTGTTACCAAACTTACCGTTACACGTTTTAAACCCGGAGTTGTGAATGTAAAATACTGGGAAGGAATGGTGTTTTCATTGGGTCCAAGATTTAAGGTAATGGTTTGCTGGTTGTTGAAATTTATGGTAACACGTTTAATGCTGTCTTGTATGGAATCAACCATACTTAACTTGATTGACCAGGGTCCACAACCAGAATTTAGCCGAGTAATTAGGAATTGCGGGTTTACCGGGAATAACCTAAACATATTGTGGTACCAAGCGGTATCAATGCAAGGATTTCCGTTCTTATCTGTACCATTTTGGATTATGATACCTACTGTAACCCATCCATCAGGATTACAGGTACTGTTATAAGTAAATTCGTAGGTACTAAACGACGAATCGAGCTGAACAAAATTTTGCCACCCACAAGCCGAATCAAAATTCATCCATAACTTTTGCCTTCCACATTTTGGCAAAGTTTGATCAAACCAAAACTTTATAGGATTGTCCAAGCAAGCAATTCCGGTATAATAAAGTCCTCTGCGGATAGGATTGGAAAGGCTATCCCAACCAGCATCCGGATAGGTTAATTTTAATGCCGCTGTGCTGGTATCAGTGCATCCACTAGCCATATCGGTGAGAATTAATTTTGGGAAATAACATTTTTCTTCACCCGGTTTATAGGCATGTTTTACGTTGATGGAATCTTTAGAGTAATTGCAATTTCGTCCCACATTGATTCCGTTTTTTGTATCGGTGGTGCAAGGCTCTGCAAAGCCATCATCAAAATCCCAAAGGCGGTTAATGTTCGGATTGTTGTAGAAACAGGAATAATCTTTAACAGGTGTTCGAAAGAAAACAGTATCGTGAATTTCACATTGAGAACTGTTTCTGATGGGGTCTGTAAAATCTTCAATTACAGATTTGGGCCCAAGTACATCGATTAGTGTATCGGTAACCGTTTTACAGACACCCATGTTAACATACATTTTTACCCTGTATTGCCCACAGGTAATAAAATTCATACTTAGCGCAGTGATATTGGCGGCAGTATCGTAACGCATGGTATCACCAATGCGGTAAATCGACCAAAAAACCGAAGCCGGTGGTCCATTCTGAGAGCTGATTGTGAAATTATTGTTTCGGTAACAACTGCTAACTTTATCCAGGTAAATCAAGCTATCTACTATAAAGTTTTCTCCTGCTGGCGTAAGTTCAAATTCTCCTTTACAACCGTTTCTATCAAATACAGTTAATTTGGCATTGAACTTCCCATTTCCGGTATAGGTATGGGAAAAGTTGGTCCAAGGGCTGGTGGCTGTTGTAAAATCACCAAAATTCCAGATGTAATTGCGAACTTGACCTTGAGGAATTTTTGAGGTATTGATAAATTGAACAGGGGTTCCGTTGCATTGAGTAGTATAAACAGTCCTAAAGCTAACTTCCTGAAGTTTGGGCCAAACCAAAACCCCTTCTTTCATTTCCTTTCGGCTTAAACAACCGTTGGTATCCACCACTTCAAGCACCAAATCATAAGCCCCACCCAGAGGAATACTGTATGAATGACAAATGGGATTGGGTGTTCCCGGTGGGGTGATGTTTGAGTTTCCATCGCCAAATAAAATTACACGTGTACTCAAGGGCGCATTGTCAAGTCCAACCGAAGAGCGGTCTTCTATACATACCTGATTGCCATCAAAACACTGGGTATCCTTTGTTGTGGTCACAAAATCGGCTTTGGGCAAATCAAGTACTTTGATTTCCGGACCATTGATGGTACATGATTGCGAATTGGTAAAAACCACAGTAACGCTTGGCGTGAATGTACCTCGCTGCGGGTATTGATATACAGGAGTTGCCTGTGTACTTGTTGCCGAGTTTCCAAAATTCCAAGAGTAACTGCTAACCGTTAGGCCTGCATCAAATTTCACCCCAAACAAGGTGGTATTGCCAATACAAACTTTTTTGGAGGACACAGTTATTTCGCAGTTTTGGGCAGAAGAACTGAAAGCAATAAGAAAAAACAAGTAAGTAAGTATTCTTTGCATAAATAAAGTTCTTTTGTAAAGTTAATGATTAGGCCCTCTTTAGTTGCATAATAAGTTATTAAAAGCAATGAAGACTCCCAAAATCTCGATTTTTTACAATGTGAGCAAAATGATTTCTGGGCAGAAATAACTTCGGAAGAATGGCGATGTTTGTTCTATGGAATTGTCGATTACCACCCCTGCCTTGTTATTTCCGGCGATATCGCTTTTGATGCTTGCCTATACCAATAAGTTTCTGGCCATGGCCAATTTGGTTAGGAACCTAAACTCCCAATACAAACAAAACTCAGGGACAAAATCACATTTAAGTGCCCAAATCTCAAATTTGAGTCTTCGCCTGGTTTTGATAAAATACATGCAAGCTTTAGGTGTGTTCAGCTTCTTTTTCTGCGTACTGAGTATGGCTTTTATTTTTTACGGCAATAAGGAATTTCCGCTTGGGTTGTTTGCAATGAGTTTACTCAGTCTCCTTGCTTCGCTGGGTTTGAGTCTGTACGAAATCTTTATTTCGACAAAAGCATTGCAAATAGAATTGAAAGATATTGAAGATGAACAGGTTAATCAAACCACACATTTCCTGTAAAGAAGGGAATTTTATTACCTTTGCAGCCCATGCAAAAAACGGTATCCTTTTACACCTTGGGTTGTAAACTCAATTTTTCAGAAACATCAACCATTGGTCGCTCTTTGATGGAAGAAGGCTATCGCAAGGTTGAATTTCAGGAAGGTGCAGATGTGTATGTAATCAATACCTGTTCAGTAACCGATCATGCCGACCGAAAATGCAAAAAGGTGGTAAAGGAAGCATTGCGCCATAATCCGCAGGCTTTTGTAGCAGTTATTGGTTGCTATGCACAACTTAAACCCGCAGAAATCGCAGGAATTCCGGGTGTGGATTTGGTATTAGGTGCGGCTGAAAAGTTCAATATTAAAAATTATATCGGCACAGGAATTAAGAAAGAACAGGCAGAGATTCACGAAGGAAAAATTAAAGAGGTTTTAGATTACCATGCCTCCTACTCCATTGGCGACAGAACCCGCACCTTCCTTAAGGTTCAGGACGGCTGTGATTATTTTTGCTCCTTTTGCACCATTCCATTAGCACGAGGAAAAAGCAGGTCGGATACCCTAGAAAATGTAGTTAAACAAGCACATGAAATTGTGGCCCAGGGCACCAAAGAAATTGTTCTAACAGGTGTAAATACCGGTGATTTTGGCGCACAGACAGGTGAAACTTTCTTTGACTTGCTAAAAGCCTTAGATCAGGTTGAAGGATTAGAGCGCTTGCGCATTAGCAGCATTGAACCCAATTTGTTATCGGATGAAATAATTGATTTCGCAGCTGAGTCGAAAACCATCGTTCCTCATTTTCATATTCCTCTTCAATCAGGTTCAGATGAATTGCTAAAACTGATGCGCCGAAAATACCTGAGCAGATTGTATGCCTCACGTGTTGAACGCATAAAAGCCAAAATGCCGCATGCCTGCATTGGGGTGGATGTAATTGTTGGATTTCCGGGAGAAACTCAGGAAGAATTTTTGAAAACCTATACCTTCCTAAACGAACTGGATATATCATACCTTCATGTTTTTCCTTACAGCGAACGAGTAAACACCACAGCCTACAAAATGCCCGGTAAAGTGAGAATGGGCGAGCGTACTGATCGGGTAAAAATGCTACAAATATTGAGTGATAAAAAGAAAAGGCATTTCTACGAACAGCATTTGAATGGCGAGTTTAAGGTACTTTGGGAAGCTGAAAACGATGGAAATACCATGTACGGCTTTACCGAAAATTACATCAAGGTAAAAACAGATTATGATCCCATGCTGGTGAACGAAATCACTTCGATGAAGCTAAAAAGTATCGATGAAGCGGGAATCGTTTCTGCAGGAATAATGCTCAGCATCCCGCAACATTAAGCCTCAGGGTTACTTTAAGTAATACCCAAACTACAAAGAAATTTGATAGATAAGTTGCCCTTGCCGATTAGGCTAGACTACTTCATTTTTAGATTGAATCGGAGAACTCAGGAATAGCATTTTCTGAAGAAATTATTACATTTATGGGTCATTTTAAACACCCATGAAAGACTTTTTCCAGGAATTATTTGCCTACAACCAGCATTGCAACAGCCAGTTTTTGAAAGCATTTGAAAGGAATCCTGCTACGCTTTCTGAAAGTGCTGAAAAGTTGATGAGTCATGTATTGAATGCCCATCATATTTGGAACCATCGAATACTAAGTAAACCTAGTTCATTTGGAGTTTGGGAAGTTCATCCTGTGAAGAATTTACGTTCCCTTTCAGAATTAAACCAGCAGATGAGTTTGGAGCTTTTGGAACAGGTAGATTTAAACGCATGTATTCACTATTCAAATACCCATGGAAAACAATTCCAAAACCAGGTGCGTGATATTCTTTTTCACCTGATAAACCACAGCAATTACCACCGGGGCCAAATTGCCCGCGAACTGAAACAGCATGGTTTGGAAGCACCTGTTAGTGATTTTATCATTTACCAACGGGAGAAAATAGAGAATTTGGATTAGGCCTTACAATTCTTACCTTAGAATAGGGTTCCAATTAAAAGCACAGCAGATGAAAAGTACCAAAGCACATTACAAATTCAGGTCCCTTTCCAAATTTGCAGGGTTATTCCTTGTAATTGCTCTGGTTTTTAGCTCCTGCAAAAGAATAACCGAGGATACAAGGAGCGAGAATCCCCCTCCAAAAAACACCTTTACAGACCCCAGGGATGGGCAAGTATATGCAATTGTAAAAATTGGTGAACAATGGTGGTTTGCAGAAAACTTAAATTTTGAAATTAGAAATAACTGGAGTAGTTGGTGTTACGGAAACAACCCTGAAGATTGTTCCAAATACGGTAGGTTATACGATTGGCAAACGGCTTATTCGGTTTGTCCACAAGGCTGGCATTTACCAAGTGATGCTGAATGGAATCAATTGATAACGTTTTGCGGTGGGGAACCTTTTGCAGGCGGCAAGATGAAAAGCAAAACGGGTTGGAATTCTCCCAATTTGGCCGCAACAGATAGTAGCGGTTTTTCCGGACTTCCGGGTGGGGTGCGTCGCTCCGATGAAACCTTTTCAGGAATTGGAACCGTCGGAACATGGTGGAGTTCATCGGAGAGCAATACTGCCGGATATGCTTGGGTTCGTAGTCTTTATCACAATGGTGGCGAAGTGGCCAGAGGAACTGCATACAGTGGATTAGGTTTATCCTGCCGTTGTATTCGGGATTAAAAAAAGTTGATTTTTTGATAAATTATATCGCCTGGAAACAGCTTTTAAACTGCTTCAAAATTGCTGAACAATTCAATTAAAAGCGCCTAAAAAAAAGAAATTCATAGCGGTTAAATTTGGAATGAAGAGAAAAGGGTTTCCCTTAATGAATTAACTTAACCGCAGCCTGAAGAGCGCAGAATTTAAATTGAAATTTTGTCAATCAAATTTCAAATAAAAGACTGCATAGCCACCGAAAATTCAGCTGTATAGCGAAAAGTAATAGACTTTGTAAAACTGTACCTCAAAACTTTCAATATTACGCAGAAGAGATTGGCAGAGCTGTTTGAAATGCAAGACAGTAATTTGCACAAGTACTTAACTGGAGAACGAAAATTAAATGCCAATTTGATTTTGAAATTAAGTGCATTCTCGCACTTAAGTCCAGAACATTGGTTGAGAATTGAAGTAAAAAACGAACTGATTGAGCTCAATCAAGAGAAGCAGAAAAATCGGGATTACGAGAAATTTGATTACCTGAAACATTTTATTGAAAGGGAAGAACCCCATTTGGCTGTTTTTGAGAAAGGAAAATCTTGAGTCAATTTGCGTTAGGGGCAGGAACGGTACCGCGCCGGTAAGCCTGCCTTTGGCTGTTGGAAAAGGCAAGCGACCCAAGAAGCTCTGCCTTTTGCTTACAGCCTGGCAAGGCTTACCGGGGTAGTACAAGTGGATGACCCGGCCACGCGGCCACACGAAATGAACAATTGCTGAGTAACTTGCTAGCCGCGGGGCAACGCCCACAAAAAAGCCATGACAATTTTGCCATGGCTTTTGAAATTGGTACTAAACTAGTTGCCTACCTTCTCACCGGGTCCATGCTCTAAAATGAGCAACCCGGTGCGGATTTTGGGTTCAATCCAAGTGGATTTAGGTGGCATAATCAGGTTATTTTCTGCAATTACTTTCACTTCTTCGATGGATGTTGGAAACAAGGTAATTGCCAAATCAAATTCGCCGCTATCAACGGCTTCCTGAAGGTGACCTATCCCCTTTCCACCATCCATAAACGATAGGCGGTGATCGGTTTTGCTGTCGTTTATTTCAAAAATATTCCGCAGAATAAATTGTTCAACAATACTTACATCCAAGGTATCAAGCAACCCTTTCAAATCAGCTTTATACTCCTCGCGCAAGGTTAGCAGAAATGCCTTGTTTTGAAAATAAATTCCAAACTCACCTTTATTGAGAGGTTGAACCGGCAAATGTCCGGAAGGAACCACTTCAAACCAATGCTTAATGCGCTCCATAAAAGCAGGCGTTGCAACCAGTTTATCGCGCACCAGGCGGTGGTATTCAAAAATGGTTAGCTTGCTAAAAGGAATCAAACACACCGGAAAGTAATTGTAGCTTTCATCCCCAAAACCTGGGCCATCTTTTTGAATTCTGCGCTCACAATATGCAGCTGATCCTGCACTTCTGTGGTGTCCATCTGCAATGTAGAGGTATGGAATTCCGGAGAAGCGTTCCTCAATCAAATCAATATCTTCCTGGTGATTTACCACCCAAAGATTATGTTTCTTTTGGTCGGGACTGATAAAATTATATTCCGGAATATGATGATTGATGTAATTCTGAATTACCTTATCAATTTCCTGATCATCGGGATAAGTAAGCAGAACAGGATTTCCCAGCGAATTGAAATACTCGATATGGGCTGCAATTTCGTTTTGCTTTTCGGTAAGCGTATTCTCGTGTTTTAGAATTGCATTGTTCAAATAATCCTGAACCGATGCAGCTGCGATAATTCCGGTGTATGCATGACTACCCACAATCATTCTATAGATATAAAATGCGGGCTTTTCATCCTTGATTAAAACACCTTCTTCTTTAAAGCGATTCAAATATTCGAGACCTGATGGAAAATGCTTGTCCGGATTTTTCTTCTCGCCTTTGAAGTGCAAATAAGGTTTTACCACATGCAGGTAAGAATACGTATTATTTTTCACCTCTTGAGATGCCTGTTCCTTTGAACCGGAATCGAAAGGTTGACAAGACACCTGACCCGCTTTTTCGCGAGAAGGACGCAATGCCGCAAACGGTTTAATTACAGCCATGAGGACTTATCAAGCGTTTTTGAAGAATTCGATAACCTTTTCGGCCAACTCAATTGAAATGCGGTTCTGGGCTTCTTTGGTTGAACCACCCACATGCGGGCTAAGGCTAACATGCGGATGTTGCAAGATTTCCATGTTCACCGGAGGTTCCTTTTCAAACACATCCAATCCGGCAAAAGCAACCTGACCTGATTGCAAAGCTGCAAGCAAATCAGTTTCAGAAATAACTCCACCGCGCGAGCAATTCACCAATCCAACACCTTTTTTCATGCGTGAAATCATCGCTGCATCAACAGGAGATTTTTCGCCCTCGTTAAAAGGAATATGGAAGGTAATGAAATCACTTTGGCTAATTACCGACTGTTCACTAACGGTTTGAACCGGAACTTTAACGCGGGAATGAGCTCCCAACATTGGCAAATTGAGGATCAATTCAACTTGGCTAACATAAGGATCGAAGGCAAGCACTTTCATACCCAAGCCAATTGCAATTTTCGCCACTTCCTGACCAATGCGACCAAATCCGTAAATACCCATGGTTTTGCCTTGAAGTTCGATACCATTGGAGGCAATTTTCTTCAAATCACCGAATTTGGTATTGCCATCAGTTGGCATTACACGGTTGGTTTGATGAAGAAAACGTGTTGCCGTGAACAGGTGCGCAAATACCAATTCTGCCACACTTACAGAAGATGATGCAGGTGTATTAACTACACGAATTCCTTTTTGTTTGGCAATATCCACATCAATATTATCAAGGCCAACTCCACCTCTACCGATTAATTTTAAATTGGGGCAAGCCTCAATAATATCTTTGCGAATTTTAGTTGCAGAACGCACCAAAACAGCATCGTAATTCTTAAGTGCAGTTATCAATTGGTCTTGAGGAATCTTGGTAGTATCAACCTGAAATCCTGCAGCTTCAAGCATAAGCTTGCCGCTATTATCTATACCGTCGTTTGCTAAAATCTTAATCATTTTATTTGAATAATTATCCTTTAATACGTTCAAATTCTTTCATGGCATCAACCAAGGCCTGAACACTTTCTATTTCCAAGGCATTGTAAAGTGAAGCACGTAGGCCACCTACAGACCTATGGCCTTTTAATCCGCTAAGATTTGCGGCTTTACACATAGCAAAGAAATCGGCTTCCAATTCAGGATTGTTAAGCACAAAATTTACATTCATGCGACTTCTGTCTTCAGGAGCAACTGTTCCGCGGAACAAGCCATTGCGATCGATTTCGGCATAGAGTAAATCGGCTTTTGCTTTGTTGCGTTGTTCCATGGCCTCTAGGCCCACAGATTTTATCCAACGCAAGGTATGAAGCGTAACAAAAATGGCAAATACACTTGGTGTATTGTACATAGAACCATTGTCGATATGAATTTGATAATCGAGCATGGTTGGAATTTTTCGGCTAGCCTTTTTGATGGCATCTTTTTTCAATACCACCAAGGTAGTTCCTGCTGGGCCCATATTTTTCTGAGCACCTGCATATATCATAGCAAAATCGTTTCCATTAATTGGACGCGAGAAGATATCCGAACTCATATCACAAACCACCGGAACCGGTGATGTTGGGAAATGGAACATTTCGGTTCCGTAAATGGTATTGTTAGAAGTGCAATGGAAATACTTGGAATCTCCTGAAATAACATAGTCTTTAGGGATGTAGGAAAAGTTTTTGTCCTCACTGCTGGCAACCACATTCACATTACCAAAAAATCCGGCTTCTTTCACGGCACGTTTAGCCCAAACACCTGTATTCAGGTAGGAAGCAGTTTCATTATCGCCCAGGAAATTCATGGGAATCATGTCGAACTGAAGGCTAGCTCCACCTTGAAGAAAAACGGCATCGTAATCATCACCCACATTGAGTAATTCTTTAACCAGAGCCTGAGCCTCTGCAACTACAGCCTCGTACTCCTTGCTGCGATGGCTGATTTCGATAAGCGATAAACCAGTGCCTGCAAAGTTCTGCAGCGCTGCGATTGATTCCTGAATGGCAGATGGCGGCAAAATAGCCGGACCTGCGGAGAAATTGTGCACTTTAGTCATGAGAATTCCGTTGGTGATGCGAATTAAGGAAACCCTTAGCGAATTTTTAGCTGCCAATTGATTTATTTTTGCCCCAGAAAGCCAAATCTGTACTTTAAGCTGAACGCGATGAAAAGAAACATGAAAAGATACGCACTCTTGTTAAGTGGTTTAGGACTATTGCTAATGCTTGCAACTCCAAGCTTAGCTCAACGCAAGTTAAAAACACTTGACGAGGACCAAGCGGCCGAAGAGAAAAAATACGAGGACCCTTACAAAAATCGCTTAGGAAATGGCAAATGGCGTTTTGGTGGCAACTTTACTGGAGGCCTAAGTACAAATGGTGGCATGTTGTTTTTGCAGCCTATTGCTGGTTATATGGTGAAGCCAAAAACCATGCTGGGCGCAGGACTCACCTATATTTACTTTTCGCAGAAATATCCTGGATTTAGTTACAATGCAAGCTTTTATGGTCCACAAGCATTTGTGCGGCAAGGATTGGGAGAAAGCTTATTTCTTCATGCTGAATACAATCCCATAAACTTTCCTTTGATTCTGAATGCCTCAGGCGAAACAAAAAGAACCTGGGTAAATCAACTTTACCTGGGAGGTGGATATAGCCCTGGTGGAGGAGCTTATATTATGGGACTTTACAATGTCTTGTACGACAATACCAATCCTTTTGGAAGTCCTTGGGATATCCGTGCCGGATTTTTATTTTAAGATTCGCCCTTAGTTTGGCCAGATTTGATGCCAAAAGAACTTTAACAATCCGGGTTTGAAAACCAGTGTGAAGAGCAAGCCATAAACGGCACCATAAAAGTGAGCTTCGTGGTTTATCCTGTCTGCGTTTTGCCTGGCAGCGTATTGGCAATAAGCCAGGTAAAGGATTCCAAACATAAAGCCGGGAATAATTCCATAAAACAATTGCATGGGATTAAAGAGAATATCCACAAAGACGATGGCTGATGTAGCGCCTGAAGCACCCAACGACAAATAAGATGAGTTGTTCTGATTCTTGAGAAAGGAAGAAGAATTTGCAGCAACAATCGAACTTAGATATAGTGCCAGGTACATTGGAATAGCCGCATTCCCAAAAACAAATTGGTATTCACGTTCAACCTGGGTGCCGAACATGTAAAGCACGAACATATTAATCAGCAAATGATTCCAATCTGCATGTAAAAAACCTGAACCCAACATGCGTATCCATTCTCCATTGTTTTTTATGCGATAAGGACTTAAAATCAACTTATTCAACAGATTTTGGTTTGAAAAAGCCTGTATGCTGATTAGGCAAGTAATACCAATAAGAATGTAGGTTACCATTTGATTCGATTAGGTGCGATAATAAGCAAAGATGAACTTTTTTTCGAACTCAACCCTTCGAACCTTTTGGATTTCAGTTTCGGGTTTTAAAAGTGTTGAAACAGGTTGAAAAACACAACTTGTATTGAAAAAAATGAACAAGATTTCTTTAGTTGCAGGCATGAAGCGTATCGGATTATTGAGTGATACCCATGGATTAATTCCCAAGGCCCTTGAAAATTTCTTTTCAGAATGCGATGAAATCTGGCATGCCGGAGATTGGGGTTCATTGGAATTGGTGGAGGCGTTGGAAAAGTTTAAACCGCTGAGGGCGGTATTTGGCAATATTGATGGACAAGAATTTCGAATCCGGATGCCTGAGGTTTTAGAATTTGAAGTTGAAGGACTACGGGTTTGCATGCTCCATATTGGAGGTTATCCCGGCAAGTACAGTCCATTGTTTAAAAAAGTGGTCAGAAATAAGCAGTTTGATTTGATGATTTCTGGGCATTCCCATATCCTGAAAGTGATGCGAGACCCCTTATTGGGGATGATGCACATGAACCCCGGAGCCGCTGGTAAACATGGGTTTCACAAAGTTTGTACCGCTTTACGGTTTGAAATTGATGCTGGGCAACTTAAAAACTTGGAAGTTTGGGAACAAAAGCCTGAACTGGTACAACCCGGGTTCAAAATCGGTTGACTTCAGAAAATAATTTACTATTTTGCCCACCAAACTATAAACGAACGTATGAAGAAGTTTTTACTGGCAGCATCATGCGCTATTCTAAGTCTTCCGGCCTTTTCACAACAAAAAGTGAACAGTTGCGGAACCGATCAGCACTTTGAAGACCAAGCCAAAGCAAGTCCTGAGCTGTTGGCAGCACGCGCCAAATTCGACCAGGAATTTAAAGAATTCAAGAAAACCTACCGTTACGAAAATAACC
The DNA here is from genome assembly GCA_023151275.1 of Bacteroidia bacterium. Lineage (GTDB taxonomy): Bacteria > Bacteroidota > Bacteroidia > UKL13-3 > UKL13-3 > CAISCU01. The sequence continues at coordinate 51,594 of JAKLJI010000002.1, forward strand.
TCAAGAAGAATGGTGCTCCTAAATACATCATTCCGGTTGTGGTGCATGTAATGCACAATTACGGTTCAGAAAACATTTCAGATGCTCAAATTCAAAGTGAAATTAACTTTTTGAACAAGAGTTTCCGTAACCTAAATTCGGATACTGTAAACCGCAGACAAGACACATTCAATGGGGTATTCTACAGCTTTAAGCAATTGGCAGGAGATGCTGAAATTGAATTTCGCTTAGCCAAACTCGACCCCAACGGAAATTGCACAAACGGAATCGTGCGTGTTCAAACTCCATTAACCGCCAAAGGCAATGATGATTTGAAACGTCTTAGCGTTTGGGATACAAAAAAATACTTCAACATGTGGGTTGTACGTGCCATTAACCGCGGAAACACAGTTGGTATTGCAGGTTATGCTCAATTCCCAATGGGCTTTAACAACGGTGCTTCAACAGATGGTATCATTGTAATTCACAATGAATTCGGAAACATTGGAACCTCTTCAGCAGGCCAAACACCAAATGTTACCACAGTTACTCACGAAACAGGTCACTGGTTGGGCTTATACCATCCCTTCCAAACTCAGGGCGAAAACTGCGGACTAGATGGAGATGAGATCCTTGATACTCCTCCTACTGTTTTTGAAGCAACTTCAAACGAACCATTAAGAAATCGTTGCAGCGACAAACGTTTCAATACCTGTACCAACGAGATTCCTGATTTGCCAGACATGCAGGAAAACTACATGGACTATTTCATTGGCAACTGTGCATCAAACATGTTTACCAAAGAACAAATCACTCGTATGCACTTTGTACTTCAAAACTACCGCAAAACGTTATGGTCTGAAGAAAACCTGATTGCAACCGGTGTTAATGGCGGACCTACAGCCTGTGCTCCTATTGCTTCATTTAGCGCCAGCACCAGAACAACATGTGCCGGAAATACCGTTTCATTTACCGATAATTCATACAACAGCTCAATAAGCACTTGGAGTTGGAGCTTCCCAGGTGGTTCTCCTGCATCTTCTTTGTCAAAAAATCCAGGTCAGGTGAAATACGATAACCCTGGAACTTATGAAGTAAGCTTGGAAGTTACTGGTCCTAACGGAACCAGCAAAACCACTCAAAAAGAATACATCACCATCCTTCCTACTTCTGCTGATAACGGAAACGGTTATTACAATGCAGATTGGTGGTATCAAAACAACTGGTATGAAAAAGGCTGGAGATTTGAATACGAAATCCCTAAAAACGTATTTGTAAGAACAACCGCAACTTCATTCAACCAGAATGCTTCAATGTTGTATCCAAAAGACCAATTTAATGTAAACTCAGGAGTTGGAACTTTGAATTCATTGATTTCACCAAGTTACGATTTCAGTGGAATTACAACAGGATACTTCTCGTTCAACTATGCCTTTGCACAAGCTACACTTCCAGCAACGATTGGTGGAGGAAACACCCGCGAAGAATTGCGTGTTTACACCTCAACCGATTGCGGAAAAACCTGGATTTCAAGAGCAACCATTTCTTCAGCTCAAATTTCAACCATCGGTTCAGGAACAAGCGCAGCATTACCAACAACCGTAAACTTTGTTCCAGCTGATCAATCAAAATGGAAAGAAGTAAAAATTGAAGGAAATCAAATTCCAAGTCAGCCAAACGTTCGCTTCAAAATTGAATTCAAATACATGGGTGGAAACAACTTCTACCTCGATAATGTGCGTTTAGGAATTAAAACTGGCGTGAATGAGCAAATTGCGAACCAAATTGGTTTCAAAATTCAGCCAAATCCTTTCTCAAACTTCACAACCTTGAGCTACGAATTATCAGAAGCGCATCAGGTTGAAATCAAGTTGATGGATATTACAGGAAAGGAAATCGGAAACCTGTTTAATGGCATTCAAACAGCCGGAACACAAGAAATTGAATTGAATAAATCTGCATTCAACCTGAATTCAGGATTGTATTTGATTCACATGAACATTGATGGACAAAAATTTGCTAAAAAAATAGTTGTTGAATAACAGCCATTTGAACCAAAAAGAAAGCGTCTCTTAGCAAAGAGGCGCTTTTTTTTTGATTCGGATTTGGATTAACGCCCGCGAATACTACTTTTGCACCCGGAGAGATGGCAGAGTGGTCGAATGCGGCGGTCTTGAAAACCGTTGTCTGTAACAGGACCGGGGGTTCGAATCCCTCTCTCTCCGCCAGGTTTGAAGTCCGATTTTGCAAAGCAAAATCGGACTTTTCCATTATTAGCTAACACCAAGCCGAAGCGAAGGTTTGAGTGTTGGCTAATAATGAAAAAGTCCAAGCCTGGTGCGAAGCGTAAGGCGGACTTCAAACCTGAAGCACTCCACCCTGGGATCATGGTGAAACCATAATCCAATCAATTTGAATAAACACCAAGCTGAAGCGCAACGAAGCTTAAAAGGGTGATAGCGCAAAAAAGGCCGTTGGCTGGAGCGAAGCGGAAGACAACAGCCTTTTGTTTGGTTTGAAGCCCTCCACCCTGGGATCATGGTGAAACCATAATCCATTCAATTTGAATCAACACCAAGCCGAAGCGAAGCGAAGGTTTGAGTGTTGGCTATAAATGAAAAAGTCTGCGCCTTGTGCGAAGCACAAGGCTGACTTCAAACCTACTAATTAAGGATTTGTAAAAATAAGCAGCCGAAAGACAACTCTTCCGGCTGCTTGCTGTTTGAAAGGCTTCAAACAGGCATCAATCACCCTGAACAACAACAACCACGATGAGAACAGGGAATCTCCTTAGGCCAAAGCCTCCAATATTCTGTAGCGTTCAAGCTCAAATTGCTGGGCTTTCTTAATATCGTGCAGTCCATATTCTACTTTATTCATCATCATCCAGCATCTGGCGCGAAGGCGATACGATTCTGCATGCTCCTTATTGAGTTGAATGCTGATATCAAAACTGCGTTTTGCATGTTCAAAATTCCCCATTTTCAAAAGCACTAATCCCTCCTGATAATGGGCCATTCCTTCAAAAGGCATCATTTCCAGGGCCTCTCCAATTGTCTTTAAGGCCAGCTCTAATTCACCTTTAAGTACATACAATTCAGAAAGCCTGATGATAATATCACATTTCGTGTTTTCATCCGAGGCCATTTCAAGTGCCTGAAAAAACAAGCCTTCGGCGAGGTCATAATCCATTCCAACCCGATAATAATCGGCCAAACCAAGTAAACAGGAAACAGAACCCGGATAACGGTACATCAATTTTGTAAAAAGCTCGCGTGCTTCTTGTTCTTCTCCCAAATGCAATAAGCTATATGCTCTTATTAACTGGGCCTCAATATGACCTGGAGCAAAAAGTAAGTACGAATTGCTAAGGTGCAATGCGCTTTCAAAAAAGCTCCATTTCATGGCAGAACTTGCTTTAGCCAATAAATGACGAGGTTCTACGGTTACAGGAGCGATAAGTGTGCTAAATGTAGTGTGTGCCATAACTTGTTTTGATTTGATGATTCAAAATTCAGGCCTTACCTCGCAATCTATTTGCGGGCTGAAACTATTGATTTTATTGGTATTATTGCATAAACTTATTTTAATCTGCAAGTATGCCAGTAAATAAAAATGCCTTAATGCGCTATCGGTTGATTGATGCAGCACTTAGAAACCGGTATAAACCCTATCCTAATAAGTATGATTTGATTAAAGCCTGCGAGAATTTGGGTAGAATATCCAGAAGAACCATCGAAAAGGATTTGTATGACATGATGTTTGATGAGGAGCTTCGCTACGAGGCTCCCATAAAATACTCGCGCAAGGAGAAAGGATATTTTTATGACGACCCGAATTACAGCATCAACAATTTTCCACTTAAGGAGCAAGATTTGAATACACTTGAATTTGCATGCTCCTTACTTAAACAATTCGGTAACCTCGACCCGGCAATGCAATTGCTTGAATCGGTTGAAAAAATGGAAACCTATATGAAAACTGTCGGCCAAAGTAAAAATTGGCAAAACCTGATTCAGGCAGAAAAAAGCTTAAGTGAGGCCGGCATGGATTTTCTTGGGCCATTATTGGAGGCAATTCGCTCCACAACCCGTTGTCTTTTGGTTTATCAACGCTTTCAAAGCGATATCGCCAAATCCTACTTTTTTCACCCTTATGTCCTTAAGCAATACCGCCACCGCTGGTATGTGATTGGCTTCCGCGAAGACCGCAATGAAGTAGGTATTTTCTCTCTCGACCGAATACGGGAACTTGAGCTTTTGAATGAATCATTTGAATTGTCCCAAAATTTCAGTGCCGAAGATTATTTCAAATTTTCCTTTGGAATCACAGTTCAACCCCAGGAAAAGCCCAAGAAAATTCGCTTGAAATTCAACAAAACGGAAGCGCCGTTCATTAAATCGCAGCCCTTGCACCAGAGTCAGGAAATTGTTGAGGAAAATGAAAACTTCATGATTTTAGAGATTCACTGCTGGATTGGATTTGAATTAACGAATGCTATTTTGGGGTATGGAAGTCGGGTTGAAGTGATTTCTCCTCCTGAATTGCGCAATCAAATCCGTTCCGAATACCAGAATGCATTAGCTTTGTACACGAATTGAATTATGCATACCAAAGCACAAAAACTTGAAGCCTTTTCCAGATTGCTGGATATTATGGATGATTTGCGGGAGAAATGTCCCTGGGACAAAAAGCAAACCTTGGAAAGCTTAAGGCATTTAACCATTGAAGAAACCTACGAAATGAGCGATGCCATTTTGGAAGGCAATATGACCGAATTAAAAAAAGAATTGGGCGATGTATTGCTACATATTATTTTTTATGCTCGCATTGCAAGTGAAACCAAGGATTTTGATATCGGTCATGTGATTCACTCCCTCTGCGACAAACTAGTACAACGCCATCCGCATATTTACGGCGATGTAAAAGCAGAAACAGCAGAACAGGTAAAAGAGAACTGGGAACAAATCAAACTAAAAGAAGGCAATAAATCCGTTTTGAGTGGAGTATCCAAAGGCACTCCATCTATTGTAAAGGCCTACAGAATGCAGGAAAAAGCTGCTCAGGTTGGGTTTGATTGGGAAACTTCGGAACAGGTCTGGGAAAAGGTAGATGAAGAATTAGGAGAACTAAAAGCTGAATGGAACTCAGGAAACAAAGAAAAAGCGGAAAAAGAATTCGGAGATTTCCTTTTTGCCCTGATAAATCTGGCCCGCAAAAGTGGCATTAATCCCGATGATGCGCTGGAAGCCACCAATGGGAAATTCAAAAGGAGATTTATGTTTATTGAAGAACAAGTTGCCAAAAAAGGATTGAAAATGACCGATTTGAAACTGGATGAATTGGACGAATTCTGGAACCTGGCAAAAAAACTTCCTGAAAATCAATAAATAAGTTAGCGATTAAAATCGTTTAATCTAAGTAACTCCCAAAACAAAGGCAGGAATTGCTTGTTAGCTGCCTATAAGAATTTGATTTAAATGGTACAAAAAGTTACAGATACTGAGTTTTCACAAGTAATCGCATCCAACAAAAAAGTAGTTGTAAAGTATTTTGCAAATTGGTGTGGCTCTTGCAGATTATTCGCCCCAAAATACACCAAAATATCGAACAAGGAAGAGTATTCTGATATCGTTTTTATTGAGGTTAATGCAGAAGAAAATCCTCAGGCCCGTAAGTTTGGAGGAGTTGTAAATCTTCCTTTTTTCGCCACCATTAAGGATGGCTCACTGCTGAAAGGAGATTCTATTGCCAAGGAAGAGCCACTCGAATCTATGATTAAGGAACTTCTTGCCTAGGTAAGAAGTTGCCAAGTTTTTTAAACTCATTTTTCAATTCTGTTTTTAAATTTGCTGATTATGCAAATTTCCTGCATCAAACAACTGGCTGAAAATTATACTATTGAGCAATTGCGTGAGGCAGAGGAATGCCTGATGGAAGAAAAAGCGCTTCCATTCCCCGTTTCGGGAGAAAGTGATTGTGAACAAATGACCCATATTTTGGCCGCAATCGAAATTCTTGAGCTAAAAGCATCAAGTGGCCAGGAATTACGCATGTGTATTCGGGAATTTTCACAGCGTGTTCGCACAAGTATTTCAAGCTAGAACCCTGTAATTTAAGCCTTTAAAAAGTTTTTGATTTTTCCCCCTAACGGGTGTTGATAAACTCTTTGTTTTTTCTGTGAAATAGCAAAGAAAACCCCTGTTTAAACGGTTGAAAAATCTATTTTTGCGAGGTTTTTCAAATACCTTATGTCAACACCAACAGATTACATAGCCATTTTTGTCCAGTTCTTGGTAGCAATGGGCTTTGTGGTGACCACCATGATTGTGAGTCACTGGGCGGGTCCTAAACGGAAAACTTCCGATAAGCTTGCCGTATTTGAATGTGGAATTGAATCAGAAGGCAACGCTCGTATGCCTTTTTCAATTCGTTACTTCCTCACAGCAATTCTTTTTGTATTGTTTGATGTGGAAGTGGTATTCATGTATCCTTGGGCTGTAAATTTTAGAGCCCTCGGAACTATTGGATTCGTTGAAATGTTATTGTTCGTTGGAACCCTGTTGTTAGGATTTGCCTACATTATCAAAAAAGGCGCCCTGCAATGGGAAAAATAAGTAAACCAATGTCATCACCCATCATCACACAAGCCCCTCCCGGCTTACAGGGAGAAGGATTTTTCGCCACTTCACTTGACAAAGCTGTTGGTTTGGCGCGTGCTAATTCAATTTGGCCCCTTCCTTTTGCAACCTCTTGTTGTGGAATTGAATTTATGGCGACAATGGCCGCCAACTACGACATGGCAAGATTTGGCTCTGAGCGTTTGAGTTTCTCGCCAAGACAAGCAGACTTGTTAATGGTAATGGGAACCATCGCTAAAAAGATGGGCCCTGTTGTGCGTCAGGTTTATCTGCAAATGGCTGAACCTCGTTGGGTTATTGCTGTTGGTGCCTGCGCATCCAGCGGTGGTATTTTTGATACCTATTCCGTATTACAAGGAATCGACAAAGTTGTTCCTGTTGATGTTTACGTGCCTGGTTGCCCGCCACGTCCTGAACAAATTTTAGATGGAATTACCAAAATTCAGGAATTGGTGAAAAACGAGTCGCTGCGCCGCCGGAACTCTCCGGAATATCAAGCATTAATGGCCTCTTACGGAATTCAATAATGGCACAATTATCTAACGGACATTTGCTGAATGCAATTCAGGACAAGTTTGGAAACGCCATTCTTGGTGCAGAAGAACCCAATGGACTTCTGACGCTAAACATTAACCCTGAAAAATTGCTTGAATTGGTTCGGTTCTTGTACAACCACGAAGAATTCAGGTTCCAATTCTTAACTGATATCTGCGGAGCCCATTTTCCTGATCAAAAAGGCGCTGAGCTTGCTTCCATCTATCACCTGCATAGCTTGGAAAACAATATGCGCATTCGCATCAAATGTTTCCTTTCTGCAGACCATCCTTTTGTTGATAGCCTAACTCCGGTATTTTCAGCTGCCAACTGGCAAGAGCGGGAAACCTTCGATTTTTATGGTATTATTTTCAATGGGCATCCAAATCTGAAGCGCATTCTGAATGTTGACGAAATGGATTACCATCCGCTTCGAAAAGAATATCCGCTGGAGGATCAAACCCGCACTGATAAAAACGATTCATATTTCGGGAGATAATCACCATGGAAGAAAACCGCATTTTAGCAGAAGATAAAAAGGAATATACCACCCTAAACCTAGGTCCAACACACCCGGCAACCCATGGTATTTTCCAAAATGTGCTCACCATGGATGGTGAGATTATTGTAGATTCCGAACAAACCGTTGGTTATATCCACCGTGCATTCGAGAAAATTGCAGAACATCGCCCTTATTACCAAATCACTCCGCTTACCGACCGTCTGAATTACTGCTCATCCCCTATCAACAACATGGGATGGCACATGACAGTTGAGAAATTGTTGGGCGTTCAAACCCCAAAACGGGTGGATTACATGCGTGTAATCATAATGGAACTTGCCCGTATTGCCGACCACTTGGTTTGTAATTCTGTAATTGGAGTAGATACAGGTGCCCTTACCGGATTCACATACGTGTTCCAATGGCGCGAGAAAATTTACGATATCTATGAGTCGATTTGCGGTGCACGCCTAACCACAAATATTGGCAGAATTGGCGGAATGGAACGCGATTTCACGCCGGAAGTAATTGCTTCTATACGCTCGTTTTTGAAAGAATTCCCTGCTGTATTTGATGAATTCTGTCGCTTGCTTGAAAGAAACCGGATTTTCATGGATCGCATAGTTGGTACCGGTGCAATTAGTGCAGAACGTGCTTTAAACTACGGATTTACAGGTCCAAATCTGCGCGCTGCTGGTGTAGATTACGATGTTCGAGTGATGAACCCTTATTCATCTTATCAGGATTTTGATTTCATTATTCCGGTAGGAACCAATGGCGATACTTACGACCGCTTTATGGTTCGTCAGGAAGAAATCAGACAAAGTTTAAGAATCATTGAACAGGCTTTGAATAATCTGCCTGAAGGTAAATTCTTCGCCGACGTTCCTGAGTTTTTCCTTCCTCCAAAAGAGGAAGTGTACAACAACATGGAAGCGCTGATTTGGCATTTCAAAATTGTAATGGGCGAAACCGACGTTCCGGTTGGAGAGGTTTACCATTCAGTTGAAGGCGGAAACGGTGAATTGGGATATTATTTGATTAGTGATGGTGGAAGGGCTCCTTTCCGTCTCCATTTCAGACGTCCTTGTTTCATCTACTATCAGGCATTTCCTGAAATGATAAAAGGCTCAACCCTAAGCGACGCAATTGTGGTGATGAGCTCAATGAATGTAATTGCAGGTGAACTCGACGCATAATCAACCAAGAAATGAGTACAAGCAAAGAAATAAAATTCAGCAATGAAGCTTTAGAATTGGTCGCTAAAATGATCAGTCGCTATCCGGAAGGAAAACAAAAATCTGCCTTGTTGCCGGTTTTGCATCTGGCTCAGGCTGAGTTTGATGGCTGGTTAAGTCCGGAAGTAATGGATTATGTTGCTGAATTGCTTTCCATTCAACCCATTGAAGTGTATGAAGTAGCTTCATTTTATTCAATGTTCAACCTAAAACCGGTAGGTAAATGCCTGCTTGAAGTTTGCCGCACCAGCTCTTGCTGGCTTAGAGGCGCAAACGAAATTGTTGAACACATCGAAAAGAAACTAGGTATTAAAGAAGGTGAAACTACCCCAGATGGTATGTTTACCTTGAAAACTGTTGAATGTTTAGGCTCATGCGGAACAGCTCCAATGATGATGTGTGGAGCGCAGTTTCATGAGAATTTGACATTCCAGAAAGTTGATTCCATACTTGACCAATTGAAATCGGAAGGAAAGCGTAAAACCTATCTTGACGATGTTACCGTAAATCATTATTAATCATGGGAAAAAAACTGCTACTGGCCAATGACCATATTCCTGGTATACAATCTTATCAGGTGTACAGGCAACATGGAGGTTATGCCTCGGTTGAAAAGGCACTAAAAACCATGAAACCGGAAGAGGTTCTGGAAGAAGTAAAAAAATCAGGTTTACGTGGACGCGGTGGTGCCGGATTTCCTACAGGAATGAAATGGAGTTTTCTGGCAAAACCTGAAGGTGTTCCGCGCTATTTGGTTTGCAACGCCGACGAATCAGAACCGGGAACGTTTAAAGACAGATACTTAATGTCCAGAATACCCCATATTCTGGTAGAAGGTATGATTACCTCTAGCTATGCATTAGGTGCACATACCTCCTATATTTATATCCGTGGTGAATATTACTACGTAGCCCAAATTCTTGAAAAAGCCATTTCTGAGGCCTATGCCAATGGCTGGTTAGGAAAAAACATTCAAGGCTCTGGATACGACCTTGACTTGTACGTTCAAGTGGGTGGAGGAGCCTATATCTGTGGTGAAGAAACCGCATTGCTTGAATCTTTGGAAGGAAAGCGCGGAAATCCGCGTATCAAACCTCCATTCCCTGCTATTGCCGGTTTGTACGGATGTCCAACAGTAGTTAACAATGTTGAAACCATTTCAGCTGTTGTTCCAATTGTGAATGGCGGTGGTGATGCCTACGCTGCAATTGGTGTGGGGAAATCAACTGGAACTAAACTCATTTCAGCCTCCGGGCACATCAACAAGCCCGGTGTTTACGAAATTGAAATGGGTATTACCGTTGAAGATTTTATTTACAGCGATGAATACTGCGGAGGTATTATCAACGGCAAAAAACTAAAAGCCGTTGTTGCCGGAGGTTCTTCGGTTCCGGTTTTACCCGCTGATCTTATTATTACCACAGCTGCTGGTGAAAAACGCTTAATGACTTACGAAAGTCTTGCTGATGGCGGATTTGCAACAGGTACAATGTTAGGTTCGGGTGGATTTATTGTAATGGATGAAGACACCAGTATCGTTGAAAACTTGCACACTTTTGCGCGTTTCTACCACCACGAAAGTTGCGGACAATGCAGCCCATGTCGTGAAGGAACAGGCTGGATGGAGAAAATCATCCACAAAATTCTGGATGGACATGGAACCTTGGAAGACGTGGATTTGCTTTGGGAAATTCAGAAGAAAATTGAAGGCAATACCATTTGTCCGTTAGGAGATGCAGCTGCTTGGCCGGTTGCTTCGGCCATCAGACATTTTAGAGCTGAATTTGAAGAATACGTTAAGAATTCATCACAAATTAAAAAAATCAGGCATTACGATTTAATCAATCACTAAACCTGAACCCTAAAAACGAATAGCCAATAAACCTATGGCAAAAGTAACTATAGACGGAAGAACAATTGAGGTTGCCGATGGCACTACAATTCTGCAAGCCGCACGAATGATTGGTCCGGACGTTGCGCCTCCAACCATGTGCTACTACAGTAAACTTAAAACAAGTGGTGGCTATTGCCGCACCTGTTTGGTTGAGGTGAGTAAAGGTTCTGAAAAAGACCCTCGTCCAATGCCAAAACTGGTAGCTTCCTGCAGAACTACTGTAATGGATGGAATGGAAGTAAAGAACAACACTTCCGAGAAAGTTGGCGATGCCAGAAAAGGTGTTGTGGAGTTCTTGCTTTTGAACCATCCTTTGGATTGTCCGGTTTGCGACCAGGCCGGAGAATGCCACCTGCAAGACCTCTCTTACGAGCACGGTTCCGCAAAAACCCGGACAGATTTCGAGCGCAGAACTTTTGATAAAATCGATATTGGTCCCTATGTTCAATTGCACATGAACCGCTGTATCCTTTGCTACCGTTGTGTAAAAACAGCTGATCAAGTTACAGATGGCAGGGTGCATGGCGTAATAAACAGAGGTGATCACGCCGAAATTTCAACGTACATTGAGAAAGCAATCGACAATGATTTCTCTGGAAACGTGATTGATGTTTGTCCGGTTGGTGCTTTAACCGACAAAACTTTCCGCTTCAAAAGCCGTGTTTGGTTTACAAAACCTGTTAACGCCCACCGCAATTGCGAAAAATGTTCGGGTAAAGTTGTGCTGTGGTACAAAGGCGAAGATGTGCTGCGCGTAACTGGTCGTAAAGACCAATGGGGTGAAGTTGAGGAATTTATTTGCAATACCTGCCGTTTCGAGAAAAAGCAAACCAATGATTGGACAATTGAAGGGCCTCGTCAGGTTAGCAGACATTCTGTAATTTCAGCGAACCATTACGAAGTATTCAAAAAGCCGAGAGAGCTTACAATCAATACCATTAAACCATTGGAATCAGGGGAGGGAAATAAATAATGGAACCCATTATCTTCAAAATTATCCTTGTTGCAATCATGTTCCTGATTAGTTTGGGAATTGCAGCCTACTCCACTTATGCAGAAAGGAAAGTAGCCGCATTTCTTCAAGACAGGATTGGTCCTGACCGCGCAGGACCTTACGGTTTGTTGCAGCCCATTGCCGATGGTGTGAAAATGTTTCTTAAAGAAGAAATCATTCCAAACGTTTCCGACAAATGGCTTTTCATTTTAGGGCCAAGCATGTTCATGGTTACAGCACTTATGACCAGCGCAATTATTCCTTGGGGAAGACCCATGGAATTTGGTGGTGTAACCTACAACCTGCAAGTTGCTGATATCAATATTGGTATTCTCTACATTATGGGAGTGCTCTCCCTTGGTGTGTATGGAATCATGATTGGCGGCTGGGCATCAAATAATAAATATGCATTATTGGGTGCTATTCGTGCATCAAGCCAAATGATTTCGTATGAATTGGCCATGGGCATGAGCATCATTTCAATTCTCCTGCTGACTGATGGTTCATTGAGTTTGAATGCCATTGTTGAGGGACAAAAAGGATGGAATTGGAATATTCTCTATCAACCTGTAGGTTTTATTATTTTCCTAGTTTGTGCATTTGCTGAAGCCAACCGTACACCATTTGATTTACCGGAATCAGAATCCGAATTGATTGGTGGTTATCATACAGAGTACAGTTCAATGAAACTGGGCTTGTTCCTGTTTGCAGAATACATCAACATGTTTATTTCGTCAGCCATCATTTCAACCCTATACTTTGGAGGATATAATTTTCCGGGATTGGATTACCTGGCAACTGTATTGCCCACCAATGTAGTTAGTTTGATTTCCGTAGGAGCTCTGTTTACAAAAATCTTCTTCTTCATTTTTGTATTTATGTGGGTTCGTTGGACAATACCAAGATTCCGTTACGACCAGCTCATGCGCCTTGGCTGGCAGGTATTATTGCCTCTGGCCATTTTAAACATGTTGGTTACTGGAGGAATTTTGACATTTTTTAATTCATAGCAAACCATCACCATATGCAATTAACAAACCGTTCGAAAGTAGTTGTTCAAAGGGAGATGAACTGGATAGAAAAGCTCTATTTACCAGCAGTTTTCTCCGGAATGGCTATCACTATAAAACACCTTTTCCGCAAAAAGGCAACTGTAAAATATCCTGAAGTTCAACGTGAGTTTGCTCCGGTTTACCGTGGCATGCACGTTTTGAAGCGCGATGAGTTGGGCCGTGAAAACTGCACAGCTTGTGGTTTATGTGCCGTTGCTTGTCCTGCAGAAGCTATCACCATTGATGCCGCAGAACGTAAAAAAGGTGAAGAGAATCTTTACAGAGAAGAAAAGTATGCAGCCAAATATGAAATCAACATGTTGCGATGCATCTATTGCGGACTCTGTGAGGAAGCTTGTCCGAAAGACGCCATTTACCTAACAGATAGAATCGTTCCTTCAGAGTACACCCGAGGAAGCTTTGTTTTTGGAAAAGACGTACTTGTTGAAAAAGTGGATGAGCGAATTGATGTAAGCAAGCGCAAAAAGGAATATTCAATTGTAAACAATCCCGGTAAATAAAAATAACCCATGGACTCATCCCTGATATTTTACCTGCTTTCGGCACTATCTGTAGTGTCTGCACTTTTTGTTGTTTTCTCAAGAAGTCCAATCTACAGCGTGCTTTCACTAATTGTTTGCTTTTTTAGTATTGCTGGCCATTATGTGATGCTAAATGCGCAATTTCTGGCCATTATTCACATCATTGTTTATGCAGGTGCCATTATGGTGCTTATGCTCTTCACCGTAATGTTATTGAACCTGAACAAAACCACAGAGCCTCACAAAACCAATATGACCAAAATTGCTGCTGTAATTTCAGGCGGTTTGTTGATGTTAACTCTTCTTGCATCCATTCGCGCAGAAAAGCTAGCAGCCTACCAATCTCCCGCGCCTTCAGAACTTGGTTATGTTCAGCATGTAGGTTTGAAGTTATTCCAGGATTTTCTCCTACCCTTCGAGATTTCATCAATCCTGTTTGTATCAGCCATGATTGCAGCCGTTGTATTAGCTAAAAAAGAAAAACACTAATGACAAATCTCCTTCAAACTCCGGAAGCTACCCAAAACTGGTACTTGCTCTTAAGCACAGTACTCTTTTCGATAGGGGTTATTGGCGTTTTATTCAGACGCAATGCCTTGATTATTTTGATGTGTGTGGAACTCATGTTGAATGCAGTTAATCTTTTACTTGTTAGTATTTCTGCCTATTCAGGTAATGTAGATGGACAAGTATTTGTGTTCTTTATCATGGTTGTGGCTGCCGCTGAAGTTGCAGTAGGACTTGCCTTGATGGTAAGTATTTACAGAAGTATTGGCAGTATTGATATCAATGTCCTTAATAAATTAAAGTGGTAGTATGGAACAAACTATTTCAGCACTTTCAGCTATGATAGCTCCAGCGCTATTGATTCCAGCTCTCCCGCTGTTAGGCTTTATTTTGATTTCCTTGTTTGGAAAAAAACTAGGCCATTTGAGCGGTTGGATAGGAAGTTTAATGATTTTGGGTTCATTCGTTTCATCCCTTGTACTTTTCAATGGTATTGGTTCAGAAGGAAAATTGAATTTTGACCTCTACGAATGGATAAAATTTGCAGGTACAAGCCTTAGTTTCGGTTTCCTGGTTGATCAACTCACCTTGGTAATGTTGCTTTTCATTACCGGAATTGGTTTCTTTATTCACTTATACTCAATTGGCTACATGCACGATGATGAAGGGTTTGCACGATTTTTCTCGTACCTGAATCTCTTCGTATTCTTCATGCTGTTACTCGTTATGGGTAATTCGTATTTGGTAATGTTCATTGGTTGGGAAGGTGTGGGTTTATGCTCCTACCTCTTAATTGGATTTTGGCATAAAAATCCGGCTTACAACGACGCTGCTAAGAAAGCATTTGTAATGAACCGAATTGGTGACCTTGGATTCTTACTTGCCATGTTCTTGCTACTGTTTTACTTCGGTGGACTTGATTTTGATACAGTAAACAACGCAGCCATGAGTATGGAAAAAGGCTCCGGTTTATTGATTCTGACCACGCTTTTGTTGTTTGTTGGTGCGAGTGGAAAAAGTGCTCAATTGCCATTATACACTTGGTTGCCGGATGCAATGGCCGGTCCAACACCTGTATCTGCATTGATTCACGCTGCTACCATGGTAACTGCGGGTATCTACATGGTTTCTAGGTCTAATATTTTGTTTATTCAAGCGCCGCCTACCTTAGATGTTATTCTTTGGATAGGTATAGCAACTTCCGTTTTTGCAGCTGTAATCGGCATCAAACAAAACGACATCAAAAAGATTCTGGCCTACTCTACTGTATCACAGCTGGGAATGATGTTTGCGGCTTTGGGACTTGGTGCTTTTGAAAGCGGCATGTTTCATGTAGTAACACACGCATTCTTTAAAGCGTTATTGTTTTTAGGTGCTGGTAGTGTAATTCATGCAATGGGCGGAGAACAGGATATCCGTAAAATGGGCGGTTTGCTCAAGTTTACGAAAATCACTGGATTCACCTTTCTGATTGGCTCATTAGCTATTTCAGGTATTCCTCCATTTGCAGGATTCTTCTCCAAAGACGAAATCTTGGCCAATGCATTTGAAGGAAACAAAGTAGCTTGGATTTTATTAAGTCTAAGTTCAATGGTAACTGCCTTCTACATGTTCCGACTGGTATTCCTTACTTTCTTTGGTTCATTCAGAGGTACAGAAGAGCAACGCCACCATTTGCATGAATCACCAATTACCATCACGTTGCCATTAATGGTACTTGCAGTGCTATCGGTGATTGGCGGATTTATTGGACTTCCGGCTGTATTCAGCGATACTCACACCTTTAGAAGCTTTTTGAATCCCGTATTTGAGCAAGGACATACATTGGTAGCTGAACACGCACATCCTTCCCATGCCACAGAATGGATGTTGATGGGAATTGCTACGATTGCTGCCTTTGTAAGTATTGGTTTTGCATGGACGATGTACATGAAAAACAAAACATTACCTGAGCCAGATGAGCAACTTAGTGGCTTCTCCAAAGTGGTTGCTAATAAGTTTTATGTGGATGAGCTCTATGATAAATTGATTGTTAACCCAATCAAAGTGCTTAGTGACTTATTCTTGGTTTTGTTTGATAAGCTCATCATTGATCTGATTGTGAATTTGAGTGCAATTCTGGTTGATGTTACAGGCAGAACCTACCGCTTAATTCAAACCGGAAATACCGGATTCTATGTTTTCGCCATGGTAATTAGCATGGTATTGTTCCTTCTCTTCCAAATCGTATTGTGATGTTGAGTTTAGAATTGTTGTTCATACCGCTTTTTGCTTCCCTTTTGATTCTATTTGCAAAGGGGAAAGCTGCCCGTGCGTTGGCACTTGTTTTCACACTCATTCAACTCCTGGTTACAGGATATGCTTATACCATTTTTAAAGCAAATGGTGGAGCTGCATTTGAATTCACTCAGGCCTGGGTGAAGAGTCCTGTTATCAATATTCACTTTGGTGTTGATGGAATTAGCTTGCTTATGGTAATGCTCACCAACTTGCTGCTTCCATTGATTGTACTTTCCGGATTCAACCGCGAAACCAAAAGGCCACATATTTTTTATGCCCTGATGCTATTCATGCAATTCGCCTTAAATGGAGTATTCCTTTCCATGGATGCATTCGTGTATTACATTTTCTGGGAACTTGCTTTGATTCCAATTTACTTCATTGCCTTCAATTGGGGTGATGAGAATCGCGGAAAAGTTACCATCAAGTTTTTCATTTACACCTTGGTAGGAAGCTTATTGATGCTGTTTGGATTTGTGTTTTTATACCTTTCAAGTCCGCAACATTCGTTGGATTGGAACACCTTGACACAATTCAAAACATGCAGCTGCAATCAAACCTGGTTATTCTGGTTGCTTTTTGCCGCTTTTGCTATCAAGATTCCAATTTTCCCATTCCATACTTGGCAGCCCGATACCTATAAATCTGCACCAACCCAGGGAACTATGTTGTTATCCGGTATTATGCTGAAAATGGGAACCTATTCCCTAATTAAATGGCTTCTTCCTATTGTTCCAGATGGATTTAAAGAATGGCAAGCGGTTGTAATTACACTATCTGTAATTGGTATTGTTTACGCTTCAATCATTGCTATCATGCAAACTGATTTGAAACGCTTGTTTGCGTATTCCTCTATTGCACACGTTGGACTCATTGCAGCCGGTGTGTTCTCTTTCACACAACAAGGATTGCAAGGTAGCCTAGCACAAATGTTTGCTCATGGCATTAACGTGGTTGGTTTGTTCTTCTGTGCTGATATTATTCTAAGCCGGACAGGTACCCTTCAAATCTCGAATTTGGGAGGAATCAGAAATCAAAACAGACTATTTTCAAGTCTCTTTTTGATTGTAGTTCTAGGCTCTGTGGCATTGCCATTAACCAATGGTTTTATCGGAGAGTTTCTTTTGCTCTATGGTGTTTTTGAATACAATACCTGGTTGAGTGTTTTTGCAGGCTTAACCATTATTTTGGGCGCTGTTTATATGTTGCGCATGTTCCAAAATGTAATGTCGGGTCCGGATTCTGAACACATTAGCAGCTTCCCGCCACTTCATTGGAATGAAAAACTGGTACTCATCCTAATTGGAGGATTGATTATTCTTACTGGTGTTTTTCCGGCACCAATTCTTGAATTAACTCAACCGGCTATTGACAACCTCTTAAAGTAAACGCTTGTGAATACTCTTATTTATACATCTGTACTTGGATTTACGACCATGCTTATGGAGGTGTTAAACCTTCGTAAATTCATTGTTCCACTTGCTGTAATTGGTTTAGCAGTTATTTTTGGTTTGAACCTTCAGGATTGGAACCAACCTTCTACCCATTTTAATGATATGTTAGGCGTAAGCAACTTTAGTGTTGCTTTCTCCGGCCTTGCACTATTCATTACCATGATAATTTTGGTGATGGCAGGAGAATACTACACCAACGACGAAAATCACATCAGTGATTATGTTACAATTCTCATTTTTATCACTGCCGGTGCCATGATGATGATGAGCTTTAATAATCTGGTGATGATGTTTCTTGGAATTGAAACCTTAAGTATTGCTCTCTATGCGCTTGCAGGCAGTAAGCGGTTTGATACACGCTCAAACGAGGCCGGTTTCAAATATTTTCTGATGGGCTCATTTGCCTCAGCCATTTTGTTGTTCGGTATCGCTTTGGTTTACGGCTCAGTGCATTCATTCCATTTGAGTTTGATTTCTTCATTCATCTCAGAAAATAGCACTTTGCCACCCATGTTTATTACAGGGGTAATTTTGATTGGCTTTGCCATGTTGTTCAAAGTAAGTGCAGCACCCTTTCATTTTTGGGCGCCTGATGTATATGAAGGAGCTCCTGCCTTGATTACTGCCTTCATGAGCACATTGGTTAAGATAGCAGGCTTTGCAGCTTTGTATCGCCTAGTTACCATTGGATTCAACAATGGTACTCCTCAAACCGATCAAATGCTGTATGTAGTGGCCATTTTAACCTTACTAACAGGTAACTTATCGGCATTAGCCCAAGACAATTTCAAAAGGCTGATGGCCTACTCTGGAATTTCGCATGCAGGTTACATGTTGTTGATTGTATTGAGTGCAAAATCACATGTATCTTCAACTTTATTTTACTATTCTGCCGCTTATGCGGTTGCAGGATTGGCAGCATTTTCAGTTGCCCTTCCCGTTTTCAAATCAACTGGTTCAGAATTGTTATCGGCTTTCAACGGATTGGGAAAGAAGAATCCAGTAATGGCTGCTGGATTAACGATGGCTATGATAGGAATGGCAGGTATTCCTCCATTTGCAGGATTTTTTGGTAAATTTTATTTGTTCACCAAAGCCTTCGAAAGCGGTTTGTTTTACATTGTCTTACTGGCAGTTATCAACTCAATGATAGGTGTATATTATTACTTCAAGGTAATTATGGCCATGTACGGCAAGCAACCCGATGAAACCCAAATTGAAAATCCGTTGTCTTACCAATTAGTAATGTGGGTATGTACTGCGCTTAGTTTAATTTGGGGAATAGTTCCATCTCTATTAACCGATTTATTGCTATAAATTCTCCGAAAACGTTTGCGAAGTAACAATTCCATTACATAGCATCACTTGCATATTCTCTAAAAAAGACTTTTTTTGTAATCAACTAACAATCCAAAATAAAATCACATGAACAAGGTAGCAGCTCCGAAAAAAGAAAGCGCTTTGAAAAGTCAGTTCGCTTCTTTCGCTATTCCGATTCTGGTAATCACCGGTATCCTGATTTACAAATTCGTACTTGGAAATTCATCAAACTTTGAAGGTGGTGACCCAAACAACCATCCGGTTCCGGAAGGCGTAGGTCACGTTTTAGGTTTGATTTATAAAGGTGGATTCATCGTACCTATCCTTCTTTCCTTGGTATTGATGAGTATCACTTTCTCTATCGAGCGTTTCTTAACAATTGGTAAGGCTCAAGGTAAAGGTCGTGCAGAAGCATTTGTTCGTAAAGTACAAGGGCACTTAACTGCTGGTAACGTTGATGCAGCTATTGCAGAATGTGATAGGCAAATGGGTTCAGTAGCTAACGTAGTAAAAACTACTTTAGAGAAATACAAGGAAATGGAAAACCTTTCCGGTATGGACAAAGACCAAAAAATTCTTGCAATTCAAAAAGAATTGGAAGAAGCAACAACACTTGAGCTTCCAATGCTTGAAAAGAACTTGGTAATTATTGCTACCATGGCTTCAGTTTCAACGTTGATCGCCCTTTTGGGAACTGTATTGGGTATGATTCGTGCGTTCTCAGCTTTGGGAACTGGCGGAGCTCCAGACTCAGTTGGTCTTGCTAATGGTATCTCTGAGGCACTTATCAATACAGCTTTAGGTATTGCTAACTCAGCTATCGCAATCATCATGTACAATGTGTTCACCACCAAAATCGATAAAATCACTTACACTATCGATGAAGCTGGATTTAGCATTGTTCAGACATTTGCTGAAAAACACAAATAATTTCATTCAACATTTTTTGGCGAAAGCCATCATTATAATAAAACACTATGCCAAAGGTTAAAGTACCGCGTAAGAGCACCTCGGTGGACATGACGGCGATGACAGACGTTGCCTTCCTGCTCCTTACCTTCTTTATGCTCGCTACGCAGTTCAAACCGGATGAACCGGTGCAGGTAAATGCGCCTTCATCAGTAGCAGAAGTGCCACTTCCAGACGTTGATATCATGACAATCACCATCGCTAACGATGGACGTGTATTCTTCGCTATGGAAGGACAGCAATACAAGGAACAATTGATTAACAAAATGGGGGAACTCAAACAAATAAAATTCACACCCGAGGAAGTTAAAAGCTTCTCTTTGATGTCGAGTTTTGGAGTTCCACTAAGTCAATTGAAGCAATTGCTGGCGCTGAAAGTTGATGAAAGGGGCCAATTCAAACAGAATGGAATTCCAGCAGATTCGTTGAATAACGAATTAGCCGACTGGGTATGGCAATCGCGTTTGGTTAACAACAATGTTAGGGTAGCAATCAAGGGAGACCAAGAGACCAACTACCCAGTTGTAAAACAAGTGATTTCAACCCTTCAGGAGAAAAAAGTGAATCGTTTTAATTTTATCACCAATCTGACGACCGAGTCGGCAGAATAATCAAATAAACTATGGCAGAAATAGAAGGCGGCGGCGGTGGCCATAAAAAGGGCGGTAAACCAAAAGGCAAGAAAATGTCGACCAGGGTGGATTTCACCCCGATGGTTGACCTTGGATTCCTTCTGATTACGTTCTTTATGCTCACCACGTCCATGAACAAGCCCAAAACCATGGAGATTAACATGCCGGTGAAGGATGAACAGATCACTGAAAAAGACAAAACGAAAGTAAAAGCCTCTCAAGCAATCACTGTATTGCTTACCGAGAACAATAAAATCGTTTACTATTTCATCAACGAGACCACCGGCGAACCTGAAACACCTGTAATTACAGATTTCAGCAAAGGTGGAATCCGTGCAACCCTTCTTGGCAAAAACAGAGAACTATTCGAAAAAGGTGGCTACAAAAACTTTGACTCCATTCCGATCTATAAAGAAATGTATCGGATGAACAAAATTGATGAGGCAACTATGCGTGCGAATATCTCCGCTATCAAGAATAACAAAGACGGTTTGATTGTAGTTATTAAGGCCGATGACAAGGCCAAATACAAAAACCTGGTTGATATCCTTGATGAAATGCTGATTTGCAATATAGGACGATATGCCATTGTGGATATCACCGATATTGAACGTGAATTAATCAAAACTGCAATGGCTACAATTAATAAGTAAGAACATGGCAAAATTGGATATTTTTGATAATAAGTGGGTTGACCTTGTTTTTGAAGGAAGAAACCACGCCTATGGTGCCTATGTTTTGAGGAAAAAGGGCGACGAAAATACCCTGAAAGGTATTTTGTTATCCATTCTCCTTTTTACTTCAGCTATTTCAGCACCGGTAATTGTTAACTACATCAAATCTAAAATTCCGAAGGAAAACGAAGTGAAGGTAACCGAGGTAAACACCTTGGAAGAACCACCTCCGATTGACAAAAATGAACCGCCACCACCGGCAACCGAACCTCCTCCTCCATTGAAGAGTACGGTAAAGTTCACTCCTCCGGAAATTAAACCCGACCAGGAAGTTCCAGATGATGAACCACCACCGGCTCAGGAAGAAATGAAGGACAAAGATGCAGGCGTTGCAACCGTTGAGGGTGACCCCGATGGTGTTGACCAAAGCTTGATTGAAGGTCCTGCAGGAGACGGAGATGCTGCTCCTGAAATCATGACATTTGCCGAGCAGATGCCTGAATTTAGTGGCGGTGCCGAGGAGCTTTACAAATACCTTAGCAAAAACATTCAGTACCCACCTCTCGCTCGCGAAAACTCCATAGAAGGAAAGGTAATCCTGAGTTTCGTTGTTGGTGCAGATGGTAAAATCTCCCAAATTGAACAAGTAGGTAAAAAATTGGGTTGGGGTTTGGATGAAGAAGCTATCCGAGTTGTAAAATCAATGCCGCCCTGGACACCAGGTAAGCAAAATGGTAAACCCGTATATGTGAAGTTTACACTTCCTATTCGCTTCCAACTGAACTAATCTTTTCGGCCTGAACAGGTCTTGTTTTGAATCTTCCGCTGAAACGGAACAATCAAACCAATTCCGGTTCAGGCTATTTTATTTAAAAAAATGAATCCTCAATTAGAAGAAATCCGCGAAAAGCGAGATGGTCGTGTAAAAAATCTGCTTCGCTATTTTAGCCTGATAATGGCCTTTTTCTACATGTCAGCTGGTGTTTTATTTTATTTCTATCCCGTTTTGCAGAATCTTGGAGATACTGCTAAATTGCTTGTCTGTTCAGGATTATTTCTTTACGGAATCTTAAGACTAATTCGACTATTAAAACCATGATCAGAACTACATCGCTTTGTGTTATTCTTAGCATGCTTGTTGCATGTGGAGGTACTGAAAATAAGGTTCAAGAGGTAGATACCAGCTCATCGGGAAGTATTACCATTAGTTGCGATGAAAGTTTAAAACCAATTATTGAGGCGGAAGAAGCCGTTTTTGAGCAGCTCTATCCAAAAGCTGATTTGAACATTGTTTATACCTCTGAAGTGGATGCCATGAAAATGGTGCTTCAAGATTCAGCCCGTCTTGCCATTATTACAAGAACCATGACCAAGGCTGAAGAGGATGAATTAAAATCACAAAAAATTTCCAGATCAAGGTCAACAAAAATCGCTTTGGATGCCATTGGATTTATACTGCATCCTCAATCAAAAGATACACTGTTTACCGTTGATCAAATCAAAGGCATCTTGGATGGTTCAATTTCCAATTGGAATCAGGTCAACCCCAAATCAACCAGTCGCCCCATCCAGGTTGTATTCGATAGTCCTAAAAGTGGTGCCATACGCATGTTGAAAGACAGCCTCGGCATTTCGTCAGATTTGGGTAAAAACTGTTATGCTTTGAAGACCAATCCGGAAGTAATTAACCATGTGGAACAAAATCCCAATAGCATCGGAATTATTGGTGTTAGCTGGATTTCAGACCCGGATGATACCTTGGTAAGGTATTTTATGAAGAAGATTAAAGTAGCTGATATTCAACCTAAAAATGAACGAGTTAAGGCAATAACCTGGAAACCTATTCAGGGGAATATTCATTTGAGGCAATATCCGTTTTGGAGAGAAGTATATATGGTAAGTCGTGAAGCCAGAACCGGACTTGGCACGGGCTTTGTAGCCTTTGTATCCGGTGACCAAGGCCAGCGCATTATTTTGAAAGCAGGACTGGTTCCAACCAAGGCACCCGTTCGAACAGTAGAAATTAAAACAGAATGAGTATGAAAAGTAAATGGAATAACAGAATCCTGATGGCAGTTTTACTTGCCGCAGGAGCTCTACAAGTTAGCGCACAATCTTTGAAAGAAGGCTTGCGTGCAATGGATTTCGAAAAATACGAACAAGCCCGAAACATTTTTAAGGAGTTAATCAAGAAAGACCCAACCAACGGCGATAATTATTACTACCTAGGACAGGCTTACATTAACTTGATTCAGAACGATTCGGCAGAGATGAGCTACAACCAGGGAACTAAAATTGCGCCTGCCAGCCCAAGTAACTATGCCGGTTTGGGGGAATTACGTTTGATGGAAGGGAAGAAATTCGATGCTAAAACGCTTTTCGATAAAGCCCTCTCCTTTTCAAGAACTCGCTCTGGCACTTACACAGATATTCATGCTATCCACATTGTTGCCAATTCTATGGTGAATGTAGCTCAGGATAAAATGCTTGTAGAAGCAGAAAACCTGATTCAAATGGGATACGAGCAAAACAAAAAAGACTACGATTTGCTGGTTGCTGGTGGTGATGTTTACCTGGAAAAAAATGATGGCGGAAATGCTGCTACTTTTTACGAAAGAGCCATTGCTATTGAACCCAATAATCCAAAAGCGTATAGCCGTGTTGCCGTAATTTGGTTACGTGTAAAAAACTTTGAAGCTGCACAAAACGATTTGAACCGTGCTTTTGAAAAAGACCCTAATTATGCTCCGGCATGGAAATACCAGGCTGAACTTTATTATGCAAAAAGAAACTTTGCAAAAGCAAAAGAAGCCTATTCCAATTACCTGGCTAATTCAGAACCTAGTTCTGCCAACCAAATTCGTTTTGCGCGCATTTTATTCCTGAGCAAAGATTATGAAACTGCTCTTGAAAAAATTGAAGAGATTCAACAAACCGAAAAAGAAAACCTGCTGTTGTATCGCTTACGTGCCTATGCAACCTATGAGGTAATCAGCACCAAAAACGACGTAGAAAAAGCAAAACAGGGTTTGGAAGCATTAGAATTCTACATGAAGAAAACCGACCCTAAAAACATTGGTGTTTTGGATTACCAATACCTGGGTCGTTTGGAATCAAAGATTCCCGGAAAAGACTCCTTGGCATTGGTGCATTTGAACAAAGCCCTTGAAATGAATCCGGATGAATACGATATCTATCCAGATATTGCAAAGGTTTACAACAAGCTAAAACGCTTTAATGATGCAGGTGATACTTACAAAAAGTACATCAGCCTTTCAACTAAAGTTAATGCTGGTGATTACTACCTGATGGGTAAAGCCTATTACTTTGGAAAATCTTACGCACTGGCTGATTCTGCCTTTGCTAAGGTGAATGAAATGAAGCCTGATTATGCAGACGCTTACTATTGGAGAGGAATGAGTTTATCTGCTTTAGATCCTGAATCTAAAACTGATTCTCCAAAAGCCATCATGGATAAATACATTGAGCTTCAAACTGCGGATCCTGCTAAATACGAAGCCAACAAAGACAAATGGAAGAAAGACCTCATCAATGCTTACAGTTACTTAGGTTATTTTTACCTGGTTCGGGAAAAATTACCAGAAAGCAAATCAAAGGTGAAAGAGTATTACAAAAAAGTACTTGAACTGGATCCTGAAAATGCCAATGCGAAAAAAGTGCTAGCAGAATCTAAATAAAAAAAGCGGCTCGAATTTCGGGCCGCTTTTTTTGTATGTATTGGAATTGGATTAAGCTTCTAATTCAATGAGTTCTTCCAGAATGGCTTCCATCTCTTTTTCCAGGTGAACCAAAGCCTTTTTCTCGGCTTCGTAGAAACGCGTGAGTTCCTCTACTTTCTTGGCATCTGAAGAAATTTCTGGTTTTGAGAAATCCTGCTCCAGCTCCTGAATTTTTGCTTTCGTAGCAACAACTTTTTTCTCATACTCTTCAAAATTCTTTTTCAGTTTTTGAATGTAATTGTTGCTAACCTGTTTGGTTGAAGCGGCAGATTCTACCTTTTCTTCCACCACTTTTTTAGGCGCTGGTGCAGCTTTTGGTGCAGGATTACGTTTCAATTCTTCTTCGCGTTTCTGCCTCCAGTATTCATATTCATCAAAGGTTCCCGGATATTCTTTGATTTCTTCGTTTTCAATCCACCAGATTTTATTCGCAATTTGAGAAACAAAGAAACGGTCGTGGGAAACAACCACAAAACTGCCTTCATAACCTTGTAAAGCCTGAATCAAGATATTGATACTGCGCATATCCAAGTGGTTGGTAGGCTCGTCGAGGAGCAAGAAGTTGGCCTCAGTTAATAAGGTTTTCGCCAAAGCTACCCGGGCTTTCTCTCCCCCACTCAGAACTTTAATCCGTTTAAAAACCTCATCACCTTCAAACAAAAAGCAACCCAAAATGGTACGCAATTCCGTTTCAGAACGGTCTGAACCAAACTCTTGAAGCTCCTGGAGAATTTCGTTGTTTAGATTAAGCGATTCCAATTGGTGCTGGGCGTAAAAAGCCTGGCGTACATTGTATCCGGCTTTTATTTCTCCCTCATAAGGCTCCGTACCGGCTAGCATCCTCAAGATGGTTGATTTACCCTTTCCATTCGCACCAATCAAGGCTATCTTATCTCCACGTTCAATTTTGGCTTCGGCATTGTTCAGAATACGCACATCAGGAAAGGATTTGCTAAGGCCGCTTATTTCACTCAAATAGCGACCAGGTTGCTGACCAATTCTGAATTGAATATTGATTTGGCGATTATCGTCTTCCGGAGCGTCAATTTTTTCAATTCGGTCCAACATCTTCATACGGCTTTGCGCCATTGCAGCTTTAGATGCTTTTGCTTTGAATCGATTGATGAGCTTTTCCTGATCCTTGATAAACTGTTGCTGGTTGTCGAATGCACGCTGTTGAAGCTCCATGCGTTCGGCTTTGTTTTCGATGTAGAATGAATAGTTTCCCGGGTATTCGAAAATTTTATTCATCGAAACCTCAACAATTTTGGTCACCATGCGATCTAAGAAATACCTATCGTGTGAAACTACAATTACTGTTCCCTGGTAGCTTTTCAAATACTCCTCAAGCCACTGGATGGATGGCATATCCAAGTGGTTGGTAGGTTCGTCAAGCATCAGCAAATTGGGCTCCTGAAGTAGCATTTTTGCCAACAGCACCCGCATACGCCAACCACCTGAAAATTTATTGAAAGGTTGTTGAAGCTGCGCTGTGGTGAACCCCAAACCTTCTAAAATCTTTTCAGTCTTGTGGTGAATATTGTAACCATCCAATTGTTCAAAAGCCTCTTGTTTATCGCTCAAAGCTTGAAGCACTTCATCGCTATGGTCGGTTTCCAGCTTTTGAATGATTTCTTCAATTTCCTTTTCCAATTTTAGCGCTCCGGCAAAGGCAGTTAACGCCACATTCAGAATTGATTCGTGGGAATCAAAACTCAATTGGTCCTGATTCAAAAACCCAATGGTAAGGTCGCGGGGCTTGCTCATTGAGCCTTCCGTAAGCGAATATTCACCATTGATAATTCGAAGTAAGGTTGACTTTCCAGTACCATTCAAACCAATTAACCCAATGCGTTCGTTGGGCTTAATATGCCAATTGGCGTTCCGGTACAAAAAGCGTCCGCCAAATTCAAAACCAATATCCGTTAATGCAATCATATAAGCTGCGAAGATAAGACGCTGGAGATTCTTTTTTGATTAAGAATTGGCTAAATTGGACCCATGCAAGAGGTTTCAACCATGGCAGCCAACCTGATTGGCTCGGAAATCATCAAATTAGGCGCTGAAATTACCAAACGAATTCGCGAAGGACAATCGATATACAACCTTACCATTGGCGATTTTGACCCAAGTATTTTCCCCATTCCAGAGCGATTGCGGGATTTAATCATTGAAGCCTACACCAAAGGTGAAACGAATTATCCACCCGCAGATGGTGTTCCGGAATTGAAAAAAGCAGTTCAATCCTTTATTGAAAGTAAACAAGGCATTTCGTTTGGCGATGATGAATTGTTGATTGCCGGAGGTGGACGCCCCATCATTCATGCAATTTACCAAACCTTGGTAGATCCGGGCGATGAAGTCATTTATCCGGTTCCAAGTTGGAATAATAATCACTATTGCCACCTGAGTGGAGCGGTAAAACGGGAAATACAAACGCGACCAGAGGATGGATTTTTGCCTACTGCGGCAGAACTCAAGCCACATTTGAAAAATGCAGTAATTCTAGCTCTTTGCTCGCCTTTAAATCCAACCGGAACTACCTTTAGAAAAGAGCAATTGCTTGAAATTTGCGAATTGGTTTTGGAAGAAAACAAACGCAGAAACAGAAATCAAAAACCTCTCTACTTACTTTTTGATCAGATTTATTGGATGCTTCGAGTAGAAGGCATCGAACACATAAATCCTTTGCAGCTAGTGCCGGAACTAAAGCCATTTACTGTTTTTGTGGATGGTATTTCAAAATCGCTTGCAGCAACCGGAGTGCGGGTTGGCTGGTCGTTGGGCCCTGCTCCAATCATCAACCGCATGAAGTCGATAATAGGCCATATTGGAGCTTGGGCCCCACGTGCAGAACAAGTGGCAACGGCTGCATTTTTGAATGAAAGGGATGCGATGGATTTGTATGTGCATGATATTCAGGAAAAACTTCACAACAGGCTAAATACACTTTCTTTGGGAATTGAGAACTTGAAGAAGAAAGGATTTCCGGTGAATTGCATTCAACCTGAAGGGGCCATTTACTTGTCGGTTCAATTTGCCTTGAAAGGCAAAAGAAAACCGGATGGTGAACTTATTGAAACCACCCAAGACATTACCGATTACCTATTGAATGCTGCAAAACTAGCAGTTGTTCCATTTACTGCATTTGGCTGCGCACCAGGTACAGATTGGTACAGGGTTTCGGTAGGCACATTAAAACAGGAATCAATTTCAGATTTATTGGACAAGCTAGAAAAAGCCTTAGAAGGAATTTCCTAGTTAGTTGGGGAGTTTGAATTGAATGGGTTGAAGAAACTTGTAGGCTCAATCAACTTTTACGATGTTAAAATTTGAGATTCCCTTTATTGCAACCAAACCATCTTTAAAGGTATAAAATAGTTCTGCGTTTTGATTTTTGTGGTAAAAAGAGAATGTATAAACCTTATTGAATAAGACTCCATGCACAATTCCTGAATCTGAATAAACCATACCGGGAAACGTTAAACTATCATAGTAATTTATTGAAAAAGGAAAAGAACTTTGGGATTTGTCCCCATCAATCCAAAAACTAAACTTGGAATTATAATTCCAGTAACTAATATCATCCCAATCCATTCCAACATTAAAATGGATAGTCATGTACTTACTTTTGAGGTTAACGATTCTTCGCTCAACCTGGTAACCATCTTCACATCGACCTTCTGAATTTGGTCTAAATAATTTATCAAAGTAGAATTGATCAGCATCGCAAATCATCCAAAACGTATCGTTGTATTGGAGGTGAACAAATCGACTTTTCTGATTAAGGGAATATGGAATTGCTAATTTTTCAGTTTCATGTAATTTCAATTTTCGCATTTCTTCACACCGATCAAAACATCCATAAAGACTTCCAAGAAAGCCAATCAAAGCAACATGTTTTAGAATCTTTTTCATCAAATAAGCTACATAATTTACCTCACTAAAAATCAAATTCCCAGCGCTTCACCCGGCCATCCTCCGGGTCATCCAATTCAGAGGAAAAGCGGAACCCGACCTTTTTGAGTACAGCAGCCGAAATTGGGTCATCGGCCAAGGTATGAGCAATTACCCGGTTAACTTGTTTTTGTTCCCTGGCAAATTCAACCAAAGCAGCGGCTATTTCGGTTGCCAAACCACGGTTTCTAAAATCAGGGGCAATTTCATATCCAATCTCAAGTTCTCCGTGTGCATTCGGCGGACCTTTAAACCCACAGGTTCCAATTAAAGACTTGGAATCGGAATGAATTGGAAACCAGGCCCACCAAATTTGTTCCTGTGGATTGGTTTTGATTTTTTCTAAAACATAACTAAAAATTTCAGTTCCGAACTGATTCCAGTTTCTGGCCGGTTTCACATTCAGCAACTCTGTAAATGCCGTTTCATTGCTGATGGCTAGGTTGAGCAGTTGCTCATCAGCATTCCATAAAATACAACGTTGGGTAGTAATTTGCATTAGAACTATAAAATGGAAAAATAGCAAAAACTAGTCAGACCTGCATAACCAGCTATTTCTCAACCCCTACCGTTGAATCGTTCAAAGTACTGAGCAAAAAACTTAAGGAATTGCGACACATTCAAACAAGGGAATATGCCTTGTAAACCTGATTAGAGTTTTGACAGGTATCCAAAAGTTCAATAGTTTAGGATGCTCAAGTAGAGAAACCAAGTTTTATACCCAATTCACTTGTACTTTCGCATTGAAATTTGCATTTATCCAAGATTAATACAAGTTTTACCTCAAAAATCGGCAGGTTATTCTTTCTTATCACCAAATCTTAAATCATGACTAGAATTTTAGTTCTCATCAGTCTATCAGACAGCGGCATAGAAACCATCAAAAGCACACCAGGACTTCCACAACAAGAAATGGAATTTGTAAACCGTTGGAAACAAGAAAACGTATTGGAAAGCTTTTTCATTTCGGTTTCCAAAAAGGAAGCTGTTCTCATTTTCCAGGAGGTTGATGAAGCGAGAACCCGGGAAATGATTGAAACCCTTCCCTATTTCCCTTACATGGAAAAAATTGATTACCACGTGTTGAATAAGCAATTTTAGGTAATTGGTTTTTGAATTAAACCTTTTGGAATTGATTCAACAGATTTCAGCAGGCAAAATTCTGTCACTATTTTTTCCAAACTGAATCTCGAGTATTATTTAGCATATCCACGTTTTATTTTGAGAATTATGGATTTCCTACTCTATTTTTAACCCGAAAAACGGAAAAAGTAAATGAAACCCTACGAAGCAATTAACTGGTATGAAAAAAATGCCGATGATGTATATGATTATCTATTTGAGAACCTTGAAAATGATGTAAAGGAGCAGAGCATTTTCCTCCAGTGGCTAATGCAGTATTTCCCTGAAGTGAATATTGATTGGATAGATATTTTTGAAGATTTTAGTGATGAATTAATTCGAACAAACAAGGTTCAGGATGTCCTTAATTTTGTATCTTGGTATAAGGAAAAATATCCCGAAAATTATCTTGAAAAGTATGAGTTTATTGAACAAGATTTAAGCAATTATTTTTTCTACACAAAGGATATTGAGCAAATTAAAGCAAGAATTGCCATTGTACAGCAAAATCCGGTTTCAGGAATAGAAACATTTACAATTCGCTTACTGTATCAACTTATTTATCATGGCTACTATGAACTCGCCATTAGTTATGCCAACAGCATCTGGAAGCCAATTGTTGACTCGGATAAACTCTACGGATTCCCGGCTTATCCTTTAATAAGCACCATCCATGTAAGTCTGCTTCAAAACTTTTATGAAGAAAATCTAAAAGGAAACCAAACAAATGAGGATGAGCTGTTTAAACAATTGGTAACATTGGGTTTTGAAGATGATAAATCCATACTAAACCGATCACTACAGTATTTAAAAGAAGAGTTCTCAATTACTGCTATTGAAGAAAGTATCCAAAATGATGATAATGAATTTTTTCTGATTTTGAATATTCACTTTTTAAAATACATGTACCATACCTACCAATTGCCATTTATTTTTTCTGAACGGATTTGGAACTTTGTTTCCTCAACTGAACTATTCGGTAAAGAAAAAGGAATTGAAAACTGGTTTAATGTTCATTCAAAAATATTAGACAAGTATTTTTGGGATAATTTGGATATTCATTTGGGGTCAAATGAACTGGAAATCTTTGGCAAGGTTTGGGGCCTTGAATATGTTTTTACTTTCCTTCATAAGTATGGATTGTTGTCAACCGAGCATCATGAAAAAATGATAGCAAAAATTACTTATTTGAGAAATGCAATGATAAGGTATTCAAATTCCAATCTATGGCACATGTTGTTTGTATTTGACTGGCCGAAAACAAACAACTTTGCTGAAGATCCTACTGAAAAAAGTCTATTCAACGATACCTTTGGAATCGATTCCAGTATTTCATCGAAAAATGTAGAAACCTATCTTTCCCATAAAACACCGCCAGAATGGTTAAAGTGGGAATTGAATCATAAAAACAGTAAGCCGAAGAATAAAATTCTTCCAGGGCTCGATTTTATGCCTATTGTGAAAAATGAACCGAGCATTGGAAGAAATGATTTATGTCCATGCGGAAGTGGAAAAAAATACAAGAAATGCTGCATGGATAACTGATTGACAGCAATTCATTTTCAAAATGAAACAAACCTCTTCAAACAATCATTGGTTATGGGCTACTACAATCAAAAAAATTGTTTGAGGAAAAATTAAATCAAAAATAAAATTGCCCCCAACACACTATTCTGAAATTCAAACATCTTGAGAATCCTGATTCTAAGGCGTGGTTGAATTCAATCGTCGAGCTGCAATTAACTCATCGTAGCCAAATTGTAGATTGCGGGTGTACACCAAAATGAGGTACTCGTTTTCAGTTTGAAAATGACTGCCTTCAATGGCGCTTAAGTCGGGTTTACCTTGATCATCCAAAACCGCATAGGCATATTCAAAACGACCTTGTTTCAATGGAACTTCCAAATCGTAACGCTGGCGGTTTTTATTGTAGCTCATCTTGTATTCAGGCAAACAGCGCCAATCGGTAAATTCTCCCACCACGTACACCTCTTGTCCGGGTTGAATGCCAAACAAGGCCGAGAGGTAAAAATTGGTCCAAGCGTAATCGCCATCAATATCTGAGTTGTTGCCCTCTTTGTTGGCAATTACCTGCTTGCCATTGTAATCGGCATATTGAAAATACTGCGTTGCGGCGCGACTTTCATCAATATTGAGGAGCACATGCCAAACAGAATCCGTGCGTTTGCTGCGCACATTTTGCGAGAATTGCCTAAGGTTGCGGATATCGAAAAAACGAAACTCGTTTCCACCCGGAAACAAGGTTTTGTCCATGTAGGAATAATCAAGTTTGTTATTACTAGCAAACAAGGGAGGTAATCCGGTAATGGCATTTTCCCAACGGTTATTTTGAATGAGTACCACCTTTACATCTTGCAATGGATTTACAATCTGACTGGGATTATACCCCACACTAAACTGCAATTCTTGCTTGGTGTACCTAAATTCTGCCAGAGTTGCAGGTTTTGCGGTGGCTTCAATTTCGGCACTGCGTTTCATCACCATAAGCCTACGCACCAGCAACAAATCATTTTCATCAAAATTGCGAAACACCTTCAACAAATAGTTTCCCGACCAAACCGGCTTCATGTTTTCGTTCGGAAAAATGAGGTTGTAATGCACGTATTTGGTGTAGGTATTGGTTGAAAATCGAAAATCAGTAATGTTATCAAAATTCATACCTCGCAGGTATTCGTTTTGATTGTTCTTCACCGGATTCCAACCTGCATCACAGAGCACTAAGGTGTACTGTAGATTTTCGCTTTCAGGACCAAGCATATCGAAACTTAGTTTCAGCTGTTCGTTTCCTTCCAAAGCAATAATCGGATACCGGTCGTCGGTACCGTTTTTCATCAACTGAACCGTTTTTACACGAGGGTCGAAAACCGCATTGGGATTAGGCAATTGAGCAAAACCAAATCTAGCAAGAACCAACAAGCCATAAAATAAAAGATGCAGTTTTTTCATAACCGACAAATTAATCTTTCCAAACGGAAGGGAACAACATATAAGCCAAACCAATGACCATTGCATCAAGCAAAAACAATACCAGCATATCGCTAAGCAGCTGCTCCGGGTCAATTCCATCCATAGCGCGCTTGCAGGCCTTGATTAAAATAAGCAGCAAAGGAATAATGATGGGCAAACTCAACACCGGCATCAACAAATTGCTACTTCCTCCTTTTGATGCTAGAGCAGAAAGAAGCGTAAACGTAGCCGCAAAGCCTATGCTTCCCAAAATGGTAAGCAGCAAATAATAGCCTTGAAAAGCAACCGGATTGCCCATGAGCAAGCTATAAAATCCTAAACTCACTAATGCCAATAGGATATTGAGCAAGGAATTGTAAATAATACGAGCCAGCATAAGATTTACCGGCTTCATTAGCGCATGGTAATAAAGGTTTTTACCTCGACTATCGCCAATAAAGCTTTTGGCAATGGCATTGATGGAAAGGAAGAGGAGAATTATCCAGAAAATGGCATTCCATGCCGGGTCACCAAGCATACGAACAGCCAGGTAAACAATCATTACTGAAGCAAAAACCTGGAGTAGAATACCATTAATGGTGTAGCGTTGCCTCCATTCGGAACGCAGCTCTTTAAGTGTAAAGCGGAGGATTTGATCTGATGCCTTCAAGATGTGCAAAATAGCTGCTTTGCAGGCATAAAGCCAAAAATGGCCGATTCTTGATTTTTCCACAATGGAAAACAAGAAAAAGAATCCTGTTTATTGAAGCTACAATCCGACTATTTTTGAGCGCCGTTTTCTATCTTGCGGCATAACACTGAACATGAAAAAAATTCTGATAGCCAATCGCGGAGAAATTGCCCTGAGGGTAATGCGCACCGCCAAAGAAATGGGAATTAAAACCGTTGCTGTATTTAGTGAGGCGGACCGCAAAGCCCTGCATGTGCGTTATGCTGATGAAGCAGTTTGTATTGGTCCTCCGCCCAGCAATCAAAGTTATTTGTTGGGCGATAAAATAATTGAAGTAGCGAAACAAACCGGTGCCGATGCCATTCACCCCGGCTATGGATTTTTGAGTGAGAATGCGGATTTTGCGCGTAAGGTGAAAGCAGCTGGATTGATTTTTATTGGTCCATCTGCCGAATCCATGGAAAAAATGGGCGATAAAATCAGCGCCAAACAAGCCGTTACCGGTTTTGACGTTCCTTTAGTTCCGGGAACCAAAGAGGCTTTAACCGATATTGAATTGGGCAAGAAAATTGCTTCAGAAATTGGCTATCCGGTTTTAATCAAAGCTTCTGCAGGTGGCGGCGGAAAGGGAATGCGTGTGGTTGAAAAAGCCGAAGATTTTGAGGAAGCCATTAAACTTGCACAAGGTGAAGCCAGAAGCGCTTTTGGCGACGATAGCGTATTTATTGAAAAATACGTGGGGTCACCTAAACATATTGAAATCCAGATTCTGGGCGACATGCATGGCAATGTGGTTTATTTGTTTGAACGCGAATGCAGCATTCAGCGTCGCCACCAAAAATTGGTGGAAGAAGCACCATCCAGCTGCTTAACTCCAGAAGTCAGAAAACGCATGGGAGAAGCGGCAGTTAATGTTGCCAAAGCCTGCAACTATTATGGCGCAGGAACGGTGGAATTTCTTGCCGATGAAAACCTGAACTTCTATTTCCTGGAAATGAACACGCGCTTGCAGGTTGAGCATCCGGTTACCGAACAAATTACCGGTCTTGATTTGGTAAAAGAGCAAATATTGATTGCCCGCGGCGAAAAACTAAGCTTCAGCCAAGAGGATTTAAAAATACATGGGCATGCCATTGAGCTTCGCGTTTGCGCAGAAGATCCAGCGAACAATTTCTTACCCGATATTGGCAAATTGAAGACCTATAAAACCCCACAGGGTTATGGGGTTCGGGTTGATGATTCATTTGAAGCCGGAATGGAAATTCCAATTCAATACGACCCAATGATTGCCAAGCTGATTACCTTTGGAGCTACTCGTGAAGAAGCCATTAATCGCATGCTTCGTGCCATTTCCGATTACCAAATAACCGGCATTGAAACAACATTGCCATTTGGAACTTTTGTCATGAATCACGAAGCCTTCAGAGGTGGGCATTTTGATACCAAATTCATCGAGAAATACTATGAACCCGAAATGCTGAAGAAGCATCATCCTGAATTGCATGATGCGGGAGCCTTTGCTGCAGGAAACTTTTTCATGCAAAAAGAAAACAAGCAAAAGCAAGCTCAAGAATCCTCAGCGCAAAGCAATTGGAAATTAAAAAGAGGCTAATCCAATGCATAAAAAAAGCGGATGATTTTGAAGGTCATCCGCTTTTTTTATGCATTAAACTTTGAAGAAGATTAGGTTAAGAGTTGATTCCTTCCTGAATATCCTTCAGTTTAACTTAAAATGGTCTAGCTTAATCTTTCACAAATTTTTTGCGCATAACCTGTGAACCTGAAGCTATTTCAAGTACGTAAACAGCAGATTTCAATTGATCAACAGGAATAACTCCGCCTTCAACTGAACCCGATTGCATCACTCTTCCATCCAGAGAATAGATAGAGAAGCTGGCATTTTTTAGTTCTGAAGAAAGGTTGATGTTTTGAACAACAGGATTTGGAAAAATTTTCAAGTCATTGGCAAGTTCTTCACCAATACCAGTTGTAGGTGCGTTCTCTCCTTCAGTTCCGGTTGTTACGCTTAATCCTTCGTCGTCGTAACCCACTTTTAGGATTTTAAGTTCATCACCGGCTGCATTCAAATTCACCAAGTACCAACCAAACAACGTATCTCCAGTCATTTGGAGAATAAAACGAACGCCAATGTACTGGTTACCTGTTCCTTTGAATTTACTGGTAAACTCAAGTCCATTGTGCATTAACCAAACAGGCTGTCTGTTAAATCCATTAACACGTTCAAACGAGCGGTTGTTGTAAACTTTGGTTGGCGTATAATTTCCACCACCAATGGATTCAGATAATACGCTTGTATTGATATCAGCATTAAGCAGACCAGTGAATGAAAATGCACCTTGAACTGGGAAGTAATTCGCTTTGAACAAAGGTGCCATAAATATGCTAACGCCTACATCAGCACTTGGAGTTGCTGCGTTTACGGTAATGTTAAGGGTTTCAACCTTGAATTCGGCCTTGACAGTACTAAGAACTCCTAGTGCCAGCAAGCAGGATATGTAAAGTTTTTTCATCACTGTAAAAATAGGTAGGTATGCCAATTTTGCAATCACTTCCTTTTTACTTGAGAAAAAATTAACAAAAAAGTAGTTTGTACAGTTATTCAAACAGAATACTTAACCTGTTTAAAATTCTGCCTGTAGGTTTGAAGCCGAAAAGAAAAAAATAGGCATATTTGAGAATGATGAAGAAGCTGTTGATTTTCTGCTTTATGAGCCTATGCCTGTTTACGTTTCAGGTTCACTCCCAAACCAAAAGCGTAATCGATTCCAAAGCATTGGGTTTGTTTTGTCACGACTTGTTTGATTTGGGTGAATATGGATTTGTGTTGATGTATAACAAGCACAAAGAAGATATTTCAGGAACCACCAAAATCAACAATGTTCAGCAAAACTTCTTTTATTACAGCCGGGATTTGCAAAAGAAAGCTGCTTTTAAAATGGTTGCCAATGGCGAACTCACCATGATGGCCAATAAAAACTACATTTTGGTAAACGACCGTGAAGTTAACATTTACAACCTCAGACTCATGGATTATATTGGCAGGGAATGGGCCAGCAAAAAAGTAGATTTGTCTGAAATAGGGTTGAGTCATGCCCAAATTGAACGTAGCTGGATAACTCCCAATAACCGAATGTTGTTGGAGGTAATTGACTCACGAGGAGAAACCCATTTGTAT
Source organism: Bacteroidia bacterium (assembly GCA_023151275.1). Lineage (GTDB taxonomy): Bacteria > Bacteroidota > Bacteroidia > UKL13-3 > UKL13-3 > CAISCU01. Next base: position 88,479 of record JAKLJI010000002.1, read on the forward strand.
GAATTGGATTTGTTGAATAAAAACCAGAATTATTTTGTTGAGCTTGATTTTCCGGCCAGCAGCAACAATCCATTAATAAATATGAAATCAAAAGGCAATTGGACATTTCTGAGCGCCTATTCCGGATTTTACTTGTTTTACAAACGAGGTTCTAACGCTGAATACGAGCCCACTTCCCTCTCCTATCATTTAAGTTTTTACGACGAACAATTCTCACTTTTCAGGGAATTGCTCATCGACAATATCCTTCAGCCAGGAGAAAACCTGTTTGGAAAGGAAGCCACTGTTGCCATCAATCCGGCATTGCAATTGTTTGTGGTAAGCGCAATCATAAAGAAAAACGGAGTAAGTCATTTGCTCATTTCCGGTTATGGAATGGATCCAAATTCAAGCGTAATGACCCAATTCTGGAGACATACCCTTCCAATTGTGAACATGAAAAATTACAGATTAATTTCAGAAGATGGCGTTACCATGCCCCTGCCTCCTGTAGTTCGTGTAAATGGAACACGCACTGAAGTTAGTGTGGTAAAATCAAGAACCTCAGTTGAGGAAGAGGCTTTAAATCAGCTGGTTTGCTTGGATGCACAAGGAAAAATAAGTTTCAACCAGCTCCAAATGGGGAATTACGACCAATTGAATCTCGATAATTTTTGCGTTGACAACAACAACATGTACAGCAGAATCAAACAATTGCAGATGAATCCGATTTTGAAACAAGCCTGCGAAAAGCCAAGCATTTCTGTTTTGGATTTTTACCTATCAGACAAAGGGGATGAATTGGCCATTCTTAAAGACGATAAGGAAAAACAGGTAATTGTTTATTCGTTTAAGGGCAAGGAATAAGCGCAAATTGGATTGTCAAAACCTCGTCTGCATTTGGTTTAAACTCCCAGAAATCGCGACCGCATTAAACATTTCCTGAAATTTTCCGTTTTATTTGCTGTATGGAATTCAGGGAGAAAGCTATCGAGAAGCCATTGGAATGTCCGATACCGCACAAAGAGCGGAAAGGAATGATGGTTTGGATCAAACGCTTAGGCATTTGGGGATTTCTGTTTTTTCTAATTAAAGGAATAGCCTGGTTAGTTGTTTTGTTTGTCATTCCCTACTTAATTTCAAAAGGAATAATTAGCAAGTAGGACTTCAAGCTCTCAAGTTTTGTATCATTGTGCTATGATTAGCGCAAGTTTGATTAAGCAAAAAGCTGCTGAATTAGCGGACGAATTGCTCCACATACGCAGGCACCTCCATAAAAATCCAGAACTTTCTTTTCAAGAGTTTAAGACATCTTCCTACTTAAAATCTCGGCTCGAGAAATCGGGACTTAGCAGGTTTGAGAATAAAGCCGGAACCGGATTTACACTAACTATTTCAGGGAAAAATCCTGAATCAAAAACGATTGCGTTACGGGCAGATATGGATGCATTGCCCATTCAGGAAGAGAATGATAAACCCTATACATCACAAAATCCCGGGGTAATGCATGCTTGCGGTCACGATGTGCATTCTGCCTGTTTGTGGGGAGCAGCTACTTTATTGAACCAGGTAAAAGATGATTTTGAAGGAACCATAAAATTGCTGTTTCAACCCGGGGAAGAATTACTACCAGGCGGAGCCAGTTTGATGATTGCGGATGGCGCTTTGGAGCATCCAAAACCACAGCAAATTATTGGTCAACATGTAATGCCCTTTCTACCGGTAGGCACAGTCGGATTTAGAAGTGGATTGTACATGGCCAGTTCCGACGAAATTTATATCAAGATCAAAGGCAAAGGTGGCCATGGTGCAATGCCTCACCTAAGTAACGACCCGGTACCAGTGGCTGCACAAGTTATTTTGGCCTTACAACAATTGGTATCCAGAAAAGCGAATCCCTTGATGCCATCGGTATTGACCATTGGAAAAGTAGAAGCCGCCGGAGCAACCAATGTTATTCCACAGGAAGTGAACATGCAAGGAACCTTTAGAACCTTGGATGAAACCTGGCGAGCAGAGGCACATAGACTAATTGAAAACTGCATAAAACATACCGCAGAAGCCTGGGGCATGGAAGCTGAACTTGAAATCAGAAAAGGTTATCCTTTTTTGAAAAACGATGAAGAACTGACCGGAATAGCCAAACAAGCAGCCATTGATTATTTGGGCGCCGAAAAGGTAATTGATTTGGATATTTGGATGGCCTCAGAAGATTTCGCGTATTACAGTCAGGTGATGCCTGCCTGTTTTTACCGCCTGGGAGTGCGTAATGAAGAAAAAGGTATAATCCATGGTGTGCATCATCCTAAGTTTGATATTGATGAGCAAGCCCTGGAAATTGGAGCCGGTTTAATGGCCTGGATTGCGCTAAACGCCTTAGAAAGCAAGTAGGAAAAGTAAGCTCATGAATTGATTTTGAAATTGGATTTTATTTTCTAATTTTAAGACGCCCAAATTCACACTAACCTATGAAAAAACTTTTCTACCTCCAGGTATTTCTTCTGCTGCTTTCTTGTTCTGAAAACAACACCCAATCGAAAACAAAACGAGGCCGTGAAACTGACACCCTAAATTCAGGAATTACCAATGAAGAAAAGGTGAAGTTTCTTTGGCGAGATAGCAGCGCTTCATTGGTAATTAATCAAACCTATTGTAAAGGTATTTCTGAGCCTGAAAAAGCGGCCATTGGCTATGTGGCTACCTTTGTTGGAAACGATTGTGAATGGGAAGGAAATACGGAGAATTTGAAATGTTCAGTCCTTAGGGCATTAAATTTGGGGTATCAGTGTTCGGAAACGCATTTGGGATTTTTAAGGAATTGGTTTAAGGGCGATACTGCTGTTTTGAAAGAATTGGAAAACTGTCCCCTAAGCTCGAATACAGCCACTGTTCAGGAAAGCTTTGATGAGCTGGAAATAAGCAGCTCTGGAAATACAATTGTGGTATTTTACAAAGCAAGTGGAATTAACCTGCGCGAAGGAAAAAGCTGGAGTTATTCGGAAAAAGTTTCTTTTGAAAAGGACAATGAGCGGATAAGGCTTAAAAACAAGGAGCGTTCGGAGGTAAAAATGGAGCAAATTCAGGAATAACAGCTATGGCTTTTGGCTATGGCAATGGCTTGGGATTTCGTAAATGATTTGAATGCATTTGCATTTTGAAATATGCTTCAGAATTACGTTACATTAAAATCTGAGTCGTACCCGAAATCAATGAATATCAGCTAATATCTGCTGGAAACAGGCGCTTCATTCCATGACGAATTTCCCAATAATGTGGATTTTGTAACTACGCAAAACCTGCCAATTCAATTCTTTTCATTCAAAATTTGCTCAATGGAATTATAAACATCCAAAATCACATCTTTATCGTCGTGTTATTTCGAAAACGAATACATTGAGCCTGCTCGTCGAAATGATAATTATATGGGCTTGGCAAACTTGATACCTTTCTGCTTCACTACATCAATGGAAGTATGGCCTTTTAAAAAGGAACGCACAGCAGCTTTATCAGCAACCATTTTGGATACTGCAGAAATAACTGCTTGTTTATTTAATTTGACCTTTTTCATACTTGGCTTTAAATACAAGAATAGAAAAATCTTAAGGTAAATGAGCAAGAAAAAATGGCAACTGGTTTAGGAACCAATGCCTTGAACCACTAAATAATAAACCATTTTATTTGTTTAATTGTCGAATCTTGAATTGCAGCAATTGTTAACTCACTCAATTTCCGAGAATCTCATGCGCAAGGGACAGCCGCGGTACCCCGGCGGGATGAGACGGCTGCTGTACAGTTGCGGAGGCGACCGGCAGGAAGCCCTGCGCAACTGTTACAGGCAGCCAGTTGAATACCGCCGGAGTACAAGCAAATGGCCCGGGCCCCGGCTGCACGTGAATTAAATTGACGCTGCATTTCTTAGCCGGGGCTGCGCCCTGAAACTCGAAATGCGTTATTTGAATTGCTGAGGGATATCGAAACAAATGCGAAACCCTTGGCTTTTGTATCGTAAATCGGAAAAGGAAAGGGTGTAACCAATATCTACCCATTCCCAAATGCGGGTTAATTTCCAAGAGGTTTCAAGGTACAAGGGTTGATTTGTGGTGGCCAAAAAACGGATGCCCAATTGTTCGCGCATGCGGCTGAGGTTGAGTCCGGGAAGGCGAAGTAGGATTAAACGTTTAAACTCCCAACTGCTAAAGGCCTGTAAAAATGTATTGCTGCTTGAATAGGCATAATAAGGAAGGAGTTCAAAACGGGAATATGCTTGCTTTCTCAGCAACCAGCTTTCGTTTCCGGCGAACCAAAACCGGTCTTGTGGCATTAGATTTTCTGAACCAATGAAATAACCGGCTTCTATTTGATACCTAAGCGTTAGCCAATGACGAAGGGCTTTGGACTGACTTAAGCCGAATTTTAGTTTGCTAAATCGAGAATCGGAACCGGCAATTGAGGTTTGAAAGTTGCCTTTAAATTGTGGCCAGGAACCCGGAATGGTATAGCGTTTCCCGTTTTTGAAATAGTACCTTAAACCCGGAAGGTAATCGGCTTGAAAGGAAAATTGATTCAGATTACCTTGCAAAACTCCCAGCGATTGAATGGGATTTTGTAAAAGAATTTGGTTGTTTTCCCAGGTGTTCCAAAATGAGTTTACAGGCAAGCTGCTTCGTTTGGAAATCAGAAATTCGGCGGCCAGGTTTAAACCACGAATCGGATTTACGCGCGCCTGAAATTTGAGGTAATCATTTTGGTAATACCAAACCGGATTTTGCCTGTAAAAAGACAATAGGAAAAACTCTTCAAAGGCAGATGCTCCTTGAAGTGCAAAATCAGACAAGATTCGGCCTGCTTCTAGATTAAATGAATAAGGTGATGTTTGTCCACCCTGAAAATTTAGGGCCAAATTACCATACAAAGCCTTTCGTTGAAAGGGAATCCAGGTTTGGTTTTGCAAGGAGAGCCATTGATTTTTACCAAGTTCCTTTCCAATTGCCCAGCGCAGTTTTAGTCCGAGTCCATCCGGAGCATTTTGGTATATACCGTTGAGCAAGGAATGCATGCGGAAATACGAATTGGACGATTTGAATAAAAAAGAATCGCCGGAAATTAGCAAAGATGTAAGGCTAAATCGGTTGCCAAATTCGGGATTTGATTTTACAGAATCTAGCTTAACTGAAGCCAGACTTGTCAATTCATCTTCCATGAGGTTAACCGGCCGGACTTGATTCCAAAAGCTGCTGTCTTTGAAAAAAGCCAAGCTATCCATAATCAATTCTGAACTGTCGTGGATATCTGAACTTGTTGATTCTGCATTTTGCTCTTCTTGAATAGCCGATGCCAATTTGAGCATCTCCAGTTTGGTAAGCTCTTGTTTGGCGAGTAAGTCTTGAATTTTTTGTTGCCGTTTTTGCCGCGATTTGGGCAGAGGTTTGGCACTTGGTGCCGGGCTTGGATTGGCTACAATTGGACGCGTTGCTTTTGCGGTAATTCCGGGATCAATGGAATAATCGCGCATGGAGGCCAAGTAATGAAAATAGCCGCTAACCCCAACAAACTCGCCACGGATTTTGAAATTGTAGGAAACAGGCATCCAAATTTCCGGATACTTAGGCAAAGGTTCGAAGCGGGTTTTCATGGCCACTTGAACACCGTTTCCTTCGTAACTCAAATCCAGGGAATGAATAGACCAGCGATTCTCGATAATATAGATTACGCCTTTGTACAAATCGCGGCCGGCGCGTTTTGGAATTACTTTGATTTTATTCACCTCATACCCATCTTCAAAAAAACTGCCTTCGAGCACAAAATCGTAAACTGAAAATGCTTGAACCGACAAAGGCGAAACCAAACTGCTGGAAGAAGTATTGTACCAATTTCCACGCACCATGGAAAGCGGCTGAGGACCATCAGGTAATTTAAAGGAACTACGCATGGAAATTACCTTTTCGCGAAAGGAATTCGGTGCTTTAAAACTGAGTTCGTTCACACTTTCTGTTACCATTAATTTGCCCTCTTCATAACCCTGTTTCTTCAAAATGGGCTTGAGTAAAAAGGGAACATTTTCGAGCTTTCCGCTTCCCTTCAGGTAAACTTTGGCCTGATAGGCATTCACCTGATTTCGGTAAAACGGAGCCATGGAAATGGCTTTGCGCATGATGTAAACGGCAGGATTTATTTTATTGGCTTTTACCTGAAGTTCAGGCAATTGGTAATCCTGGGGTTTGAGTACTATTTCAAGATAAGACGAATTGCTATCTACAGGTTGTTTGAAGCTTAGATAATCGATGGAATGAAAAACCAGAGTTTTAGAACCGGCAGGTATTTCAACTTCAAAGCTGCCATCTAAATTGGAATAGGCCAGTTTATTGGCTGGAAGAACAGAGATGGACACATAGGCAATTCCCTCCCCTTTTTGGGTTAAAACTTTACCGCGAATTTTACGCTGGGCATGAACCGTAGTGACTGCAAAACAGCAAACAAGGAGGAGAAATAAGTTCCGAAGTGTTGGCATAGGGTAAGGCTTACCCTAGTAAATGTACAGCAGTTTTTTGGTTTCAAAAAATTCGCCTTCAAACCATTGGGATAAAGGATGTTCTTGCGCGTGCAATTTGCGGTTGATTTGCTTGAGGTTAGAAATTTCTTCCTTCAAATCGCCACCCTTTAGAAAAATATATCCGTTGATTTTGTTGTTGAACTGTTCATCTTCCTCGATGTAGCGGTTTGTCCAACGGTACAATTGCTCGGTTTGAGCAACTGCTCTTGCTGTAATAAAATGGAAATTTTCCTTCAATTGCTCTACCCTACCCACTACAAAATCTGTGTTCTTGAGGCCAATGGCTTCGGAAACATTTTCGGCAACCGTAATTTTTTTTGCGATAGAATCAATTAGGGTAAATTCTGAATCCGGAAAAAGAATAGCCAAAGGAATTCCTGGAAATCCTCCACCGGTGCCAATATCAAGCACTCGGGTTGAAGGTTTGAAGGAGATAAATTTGGCAATGGCTAAGCTATGTAAGACGTGCTTTTCGTAAAGGCTTTCAATGTCTTTTCGGGAAATGACATTGATCTTTGAATTCCATTCGAGGTACAAAGGAAAAAGTTGATGAAACTGTTCTTTCTGCACATCGCTTAGTTCAGGAAAATACCTGAGGATGGTTTCGATACCGGGGTGATTTTCCATTACCAGATTCTGCGTTTTTTGGTGAATAATCCTTTTAATCCGAAAAGATAAATATAGAAAACATAAAGCAAATCGAGAATTGGAATAAACCAAACCAAATGCTGCTGTTTAAGCTTGCGTAATGCCAAGAAAAAGACGATTCCCTGAGACAAGGTTTTCAAACCATAACCAATCAGAATCCATTTCCAGTCGGTATGTACCAAAAGACCACCCACAATACCTGTATAAAAAATCAACAAACCGGCATAATAAGCACCCAAAAGGGCCTGGTGTTTGGGTTGATAGAATTTTCCAGTGCTTACATGTCTGGATTTTTGACGCGACCAAGCATCCATGGTTTTCTTGGGTTCTGTGCCTACGAATGATTCCGGATTCAGGCAAATTCCAACATTGGAACTGGTTGCGGCTTCGTTCACAAACAAGTCGTCGTCGCCACTCAAGATATGTTGATGATTGGCAAAACCTTTGTGCCGGAAGAAAATGGTTTTGGTATAGGCCAAATTTCTACCGATGCCCAAAATTGGATTGTTGGCCAATGCTGAACAAAATGCAAATAAGGAAGTCAATGCCCCTTCGTAACGAATAAATAAATTCAATAAACCGGAATAGGATTTATAGGGTGAATAGCCCAGCACAATTTCTTTTCCCGAAGTGAATGAGGCCATTATTCCACGCAGCCATTGATTTCCGGCAGGTTGACAATCGGCATCTGTAAACACCAAATGCTCGTGCAAAGCTGCTTTGATTCCGATTGTGAGTGCGAATTTCTTTCCTGTGGGGTATTTTTCCTGCTCAATTAACTTGCAGATTTTCAAATTGGGGTACACTTCCTGGTAGTATTCCAGCAATTTTTGGGAATCGTCCCAACTGCAATCGTTTACCACTACCACCTCAAAATTTGGGTAATCTTGCTCCAGGATTGCTTTCAGGTTTCTTTCCAGGTTTTCGTATTCGTTTCTGGCAGCAATTACCACCGAAACCGGAGGCAATTCGGCACTTACCGGCAAGGATTCCACCTTAAGGAATGCCAGCTTTGAAAAGAGTCCGAAGAAATAATACAATTGTGAAAGGAGACCAAGTCCCAAAACCACTAAAAAACAAATCTGTATATCACTAAAATCTGTCTGCAACATATCCGTGCAAAGGTAAGTAGGTTAGGAAGGAGAATAGGCAGCCAATATCAACAGGCTGTTGATTAAAACTGGGGAAACATTAAAAACTGAACAGCTGGCTACTCAAAACCCAACTGTTTGATAATCTGCTCAATTTGCCAATCTTCAACCGGATCAAACTCTTCTTTTAGGTTGGCATTGAAAACTTTAGCCATTCCTTGCCAATAAATAGCAGTTAAACCTCCTCGGTAATTTTGAAGCAGTTCGTAGGTGGTTTTACCAGTTTCGCGGTAGATTAATTTTATCAGAATACGGCCTTGACTTTGGGTCATTTTCATCAAGTCGTCCATAAACTGGTCTTTGATTGATTTTTCGGTACGTTTCAGGTATTCTTTTCTGGCTTTTTCAGTTGGCAGCAATTGCAGGTTTTGTTCCATCATTTGAAACCTAAAACTGGCCATTTTTGCGTAAGGAAGTACTTTTTTCACATTGTAAACCAAGCGCTGATAGCGCTTTTCGTACTCCGGGTCTTTTTTTGCCTTTACAATAAAATCAGGCAACATCATGGACCTCAAGGTATCGGGTTGTTGTTCCTGAGCTTTTAGCACACTGGTGCTAACCAAGATTACCAAAATTAAAGACCAAAAAGTTTTCATGTTTTTGAATATTACAAATTCTGTACCGGTTTTGAAACGGGATTCTTTTGCAGACGGTATATCATAACCAACGAAACAACAATAAACACAAAGCTTATGATTTCTGCTTGAGTTATCTGAAGTGAGCCAATATGGTACAAAGAATTCACTCTTATTTTTTCAATTGCAAATCTTTCAATTCCGTTCAACAATAAGTAAACAAAGAAAAACACGCCGGGTTTGCTAAAATTCTTTCGGATAGACCAAAGACCCAATGCCATTAAAATGCAGGCAATGGCTTCGTAGAGCGGGGTTGGGAAAACAGGTTGGGGCAACATGTGACAATGTGCACTTGTACATCCTGGAATGGGAATACCTTCATTGAGTACATTGTTAGGATAATTATATGACCAGAACCAATCGGGAAGTACAGCTAACCATTCGGGTTTTGGCATAAGGTTAACAATTCCCCAATCACCATCGCCACTTAAATGACAACCCACTCTACCAATTCCATAAGCCATCATTAATCCAACAGCAGCCGAATCGCACATTACAGTCCAATGAATGCCACGTTTACCCGTGAAGTACAAAATGCCAATAGCAGCAACTATTAAACCTCCGTAAAACGTTAAACCACTAAACGAAATTAAGGCTCCAAAGGGATCGCGTGAAAATTCATCCAGGTTTTCGAGGTTATGGAAGACTTTTGCACCTAAAATTCCACCAATAGCGGCAATCCCCACAATAGTTCCCATCAACTGTTCAGGTTTAACCTTCACCTTAACTTTCATTTCCTTTTTGCCTTCAAGGCTTTTTGCTTCTTTCCATTTTACATAATATCCATAACCTGCACCTAAAATGAGACCTGCCATACTCCCTTTGGAGGAAAGTAAAAACTCTTGAGGATTGGCAACCAAGGCGGAATAATCCAGAACAGCTTCCAGCAATTTAAATCCTGCAATTCCAAAAACAAGAACAGAAACCAAGTAATCAACAAGCTGAGGCTTTTGGTTTTGAATTTGTTCTTCCTGAAAAGGCAATGCCCAGCCTTCCAATTCTTTACGACCTAATTCTTTTGAGGTAAAATAATAGGCAGCAACAAAAGCCAGTGCCATAAAAAAACCGAAAGTTTGAATTGGAAGTGGAATTTGAATGCCCAATAAATCGGCCAGTAAATCGGAAAGGGAAGCGTACATGCAGGTAAATTTTGAAGCGAATTTCGATTATTAGCCCGAATATCGCATAGAATCTTCTAAAAAACCATGTTAACACAAGAGTCTATTATTGATTTGAGGTCGGATACCTTTACAAAACCCACTCCAGCGATGCTTGAAGCCTTGGGAAATTTGAATTTGGAGAAATTGGGTGATGATGTTTTTGGAGAAGACAAGTATGTGAACGAGTTGGAAGAATCTACAGCAACCCTATTTGGGTTTGAAGCAGGCCTGTTTTGTCCAAGTGGAACCATGACTAATCAAATTGCCTTGCACTTGCATACCGGATTTGGAACCGAGGTAATTTGTGATGAGAATGCCCATGTTTACATTTATGAAGGCGGGGGTATTGCAGCAAATTCTGGAGCATCAGTACGAACAATTTCTGGAAATCGAGGAAAATTCACAGCCAAGCAGGCGGAAGTTTTAATCAACAAGGAGGATGTTCATTTTCCCAAAACACGCGTAATTTCTGTAGAAAACACCACCAATCGAGGTGGCGGTGCAGTTTGGGATTTGGAAGAACTGGAAGCCATTTCAACGTTGTGCAAAACGCATGGTTTGGCCTTCCACATGGATGGCGCTCGGATATGGAATGCCTTAATTGCCAAAAAGCATGAGGCAAGTTTTTATGGAAAGCATGTCGATAGTCTTTCGGTTTGCCTTTCAAAAGGACTTGGAGCGCCGGTTGGAAGTTTACTTCTGGGTTCCAAAGACTTCATTTTCAATGCTAGAAGGGTACGAAAGCGTTGGGGAGGTGGCATGAGGCAAGCCGGAATTCTAGCCTTGGCAGGGAAATTTGCTATCGACCACCAATGGGCAAGAATGGCAATCGACCACCAGCGTGCAAAAATTTGTGCAGAGCACTTAAAACAGCTTCCGGGTATACAGCAAGTACTTGAACCTGAAACAAATATTTTGATTGCTGAATTTGAAAACGATAATCTTTTACAGGCATTCCTTAGCCATTGTGAAAAACAAAAAATCAAGTTGGGCTCAATAGGAATGAATCGGATTAGAATGGTGTTTCATTTGAGCATTTCGGAGACTGATTTTGAAGAGTTATTGATACGAGTGAAGGCGTTTTCAAGAAGCTAATTTTGGCATGTGTCCAAAAAAAAGTCATTTACACGGGTTATGTGAATCATAATATTTCCTAAACCTCGCGTCCTCAGGGAGAAATGACTTAACTTGTGCTGATATTTTTGAAACTCATATTCAATAGATTCAGCAATGAATAAACCAATACTTCTAGCTTGCTTTCTGTTTCTAGGATTTTCTGCACTTGCTCAGCCATTTGCAGACGTAAGCAGTTCGTCGGGATTAGATCTTAACAGGGCTCATGTACTTGATGTGCTTGACTACAACAACGACGGATTTGAGGATGTGATTGTACAAAACAATCTTTCCGGCAGGCTAACTTTGTATAAAAACAATTCCGGGCAATTTCAAAACGTTAACACCATTTCCGGATTCAACATTAGCAGTTCCGGAGCAAGCACAGATGTAATTAGTTACGATTACAACAACGACGGATTTCAGGATATATTGATTTACGACAGAGTTACTTTCAGGATGTTGAAGAACGATTGCGGAAGCAGCTTTACCGAAGTAACCAGCACCTTAAACTTCCCAACCGGCTGGGATTTAACAGTCAACTTATCGAATTCAAAACCCGTTGTTGCCATTTCAGATTATGACAAAGACGGGGATATTGATATCATTGTTTCGCACACGAATACTTCAGGTCCACGCATTTCTGCCATGAAATTCGACGCAGGAAATTACAATACCACTACCGATTTGATTACAGGATTTCCAGCAAGCGTTGAACCCGTTTTTGTGATGTTTGATTATGACAACAATAGCGCTGAAGATATTTTATTGATTCGCAGAACCAGTAATTCTTCGTTGGATCAAATCCAATTGTATGAAAACAACTTTTCAGGCGGCTTCTCCAACAAGGCTTCAACCGGATTCACCAATTCAAGCGCTTTTGGATTTGCAAATATTGTGGATGTTAATAGCGACGGCTTTTTTGATGTAATGCTCGGTTCAGCAAAATCATTAGGAGGCCCAAACAAGGTTTTCAGAAACAATGGTGGGGATGGAACATTTACCGACATAAGCAGCTCTTACAATACCTATGAAACCGGAAAGGTACACGACTACTTCAATAGCTACTTTATTGATATGGAAAATGATGGAGACCAGGATGTATTGTGGCAAACCAATGGCGCGAGCATTCCTCATTATCCATCACTCATGGTGAATAATGGCAGCAATATTTTTAGTCCCCAGCAAGCTGCATTGCTTCCAAACAACACCTATGGAATGGCAGGTTTGTATATGTTTTCGGTTTTGGATATCAACAACGATGGTTATCTTGATATTATTAAGCCGGGTTCTGCCCAGGTAGCAAATGATGCTGTAGTTTACCAAAATGCCTTTAGTAGTAACAATTACCTGGTATTAAAATTAATTTCATGTTCTGGATTTGCAGATCCTCGCGGAGCAAGGGTAATGATTTCTGCGGGAGGTAAAAGGCAGTATAAATACTATGGCACCTATTCTGGAAAATCTGCTGGAGTTTCTGCTTCCGAGAAATTGTATTTTGGAATTGGTTCAAGCACATTTATTGATACGCTTGAAGTGTATTGGCCTGATGGAAGTACGACCACCGAATTTAACGTTGCACCAAATCGCACACATATTGCATACAATGGCTCCTGCGCATTAGGAACCGCATTTGTTGTAAATATTCCAACCAATACCGGCGGAGATACCATGCAGTTTTGCAATGCAAACGAAGGAATTTTACAAGGACCAATGGGATTTGACAATTATACCTGGAACACAGGTGAAGCAACTCCGGATATTTTGGTAAACCGAGAAGGATGGTATTACCTAACTGCCGGAAACTTCTCCACCAATTGTCAAGCTACAGATAGTGTATATGTTAGCTTTCCTTCAGCCAACATTCTCGAACAGGATACCAGCTTGTGTAAAGGCGCAAGCATTACCCTAAACGCTTATCCCAGATTTGATTGCAGTCGTTTTGGAGCACCAAGACCAATCCCCGGTTTTGATGTGCGCAATGTGCCTCCCGGATATGAATATGCAGGTACATTTGGAGGTCATCATTACTATGTTTCTAGAACTCCAAGTTCTTGGAATAATGCCGCTCAGGATGCTATCAATTCAGGAGGAACACTCGCCATTGTAAACTCACCTGAAGAACAAGCTTTTATCGAATCATTGGCTAAAAGTAACCAAAGTCTTTGGTTAGGTATGTACAGGGATCCAGCTACAAGATCCTTTATTTGGATGAATTGTGAGCCTGTTCGTTACAGTAATTTTGTGGATGGAGAACCTATTGATGTTCCAAATGAAGATTACGTTTTCTTCAGCGGACAAAGTTGTGCAAGTCCTTTTCGCTGGAAGCACTTCATGGATGAAGATCCCGGAAATCCCGATCCTTGTTTCAATACCATTTTTGGTTTGATGGAAATAGACGCGGATGCCGCAAATATTACCTATGAGTGGTCGAATGGAACAACAGGACTTACTACCACCCTTAGCCCTACTTCACCAACAAGTATTATGTTGTCTGTTATTAAGGGTGGCACTACCTGTACAGACATTATCAATATTGATGTTCCTGATTTGAATAACCAATTTGCAGATACTGCCCGCAAAGATTGTATCAATTCGAGTGGATACTTTTTATCCGCTATACCGGGAATGAAATCTTACAAATGGAGCACAGGTGATACCACACAAACCATTGAAATTACGTCTTCGGGAAGGTATTGGGTTTTTGTTACTGCTCCCGGAAATTGTACCGGTGGCGATACCATCTCTCTTAATCTATTAAATGCTGCAATCAAAACACCTGATACCACCGTTTGCTTTGGCGCTAACTTCACCATTCGGGGTCCAAGCTCAACCATTGGATACAATGAAGTGTATAACCAGGACTTTAGCCGTGCCCCTTATTTTGAAGCAAATTCAAACAACAATTTTGTATTCAACAGTACCCGTGTTTGGGGTTTCTTTTACAACGACTCAACAACTATTCGCCTGAACAGCTTGCCAGCACACGATTCAATCGAAGTAAGTTTTGATTTATACATTCACGATACATGGGAAGGTAATTGCTCAACCGATGGACCAGACGAATTCCGATTCTGGACAGATACCACAAACAGGATTCGAAACACATTCTCCAATAAAGCCGGATGCACACAGTCATTCTCACTTAGCGGAATTCCCGGAACCTATCCTGCAAAAACGGGAGCTGTTGAACCTAACTTACCTTTCCGTTGCTTTTCAGATGGAGGTACAGCAAGTACCTCAAAATACACCATCACCAGAAGATACGCTCACAAAGAATCGGACTTGGTATTAAGTTGGGCAGCCACTTTGCTTGACAATCAAAATGTAGCTTGTAACGAAAGCTGGAGTTTGGACAATGTAAATGTAAAGGTGCGTAGAGCCGGTCAAATTTTATGGTCAACCGGAGATACCAGCCAAAATATTTCTGTAACCGACCTTCAAGCTGATCAAACCTATTGGGTGCAATTGGGAAATGGAGCTGATGTATGTTACGACACAGTTGAGGTAAAAGTTGTTCGTGAACTTACCATTGACATCCTTAGTGATACTGTTTACTCGTGTGCAAATTCAATCCTCAAAACAGTACCATTTGGTTACGACCAATACCGTTGGAGCAATGGAGATACCGTAAGGTTTACAAACTTTTACAACCCGATGTGGTACAAAGTTTATGTTACAAAAGGAAATTGTACCGGTGCAGATAGTAGCTTCTTTGCAACTACTAAGGGTAAATTTGCACAACCAGACCCATATGAAGTTTGTGATAGCTTACCCACTTTTGTTAACATCAATTGGAATGACAATTGTAATCCTGTAGGTAGCCCGAAAAACACAGGATATACCGCAGGCTCTGCAATAAGCGGTTATACCTATATGGGCGAATACCATGGGCATCATTATTACATTGCCGATACACGCAGCAATTGGACAACAGCCTTAACCAATGCATTAGGAGCTGGTGGTCATTTAGCCGTAATGAACGATACAGCGGAGCAACGGTTCATCCAAGAGCGATTAACAAAAAATGCGTGGTTGGGTCTTTATCGCGCTCCCGATTTGAAATGGTACAATACCAATTGTGAATTATTAACCTATACCAATTGGGCATCTAACCAACCTCCTGTTGATTTCGGTGAAAACTACACCTTCATGCAAAAACCTGGTTGTCCTGAAGAGTTTACCTGGAAAGCAATTATTGATGATGATGCCGCATCTACCGATCCTTGCGCCAGTGAAATTTATGGGTTGTTAGAAATTTTTGAATCGAAGCGAAATATTACCTGGTTGAAAGGATCAGGAACAGTTGCTTTTGATACCATTTACTTTACGCCGGTAGAAAACGACACATTTAGAGTTCGATTTAGCGACTTTGAATGGCCTATGAATCTGGGTTGCCAGAAAACCTTGTACACGCTTGCAGTAGATTCAAGGTTCAATATTGATAGAGATTCTGTTGTCAAATTCAAATGTGAAGGTGATACGGCAACTTTGGTTGCACCCGGATTCCCTTTCAAAAACCATATTTGGTCGAATGGAATTTCTGGTCCAATTTGTGATATCTCCGGATTTACCGGTTGGCTATATTGCTATGTTGATGTTGGCAATTGCAAAGCCTACGATTCGGTTTATATTGATTTAAACCTTGGACTTCAATTTCAAAAAGACATTAAGCCAATTGTTTGTTATGGAGACGATGATGCTTCTGTTACCTTAACCCCACTCGGCGGTGCAGGAAGTGGTTATCAAATTACTTGGCAGGACAATGGTTCAAACAATCCAAGCCGAACCAATTTGCCACCGGGCATGTATTATGTTCGCCTTACCGATGACAGCAATTGCGTACTAAAAGATTCTGTTGAAATTACTAGCCCAGATACTGTTCTACTGTTAAGCTTCAAGGCGATCTCTCCGATATCTTGTTTTGGAGATTCGGATGCCATTGTAGCAGCAATACCATTTGGTGGAGATAAACCTTACAATGCCTCATTCTGGATTAATAATTCAAGTGACGCCGACACCTTAATTTATGCCAAAAAAGGATTCCACTATTTCCAGTTGGTTGATGCGCGAGGTTGTACTATAGTTGATAGTTTTGAAGTCAAGGAACCGCAAGCCCTCAGCTTAAGTTCAAGTATTTTGAAACCTGTGCTTTGTGAGGAGGACTCTGATGGTGTTGTAAAATTGTTTGCAACCGGTGGAACCGCACCTTACAATTACATTTGGGGTACCAAGCAGTTAGACTCATCAGTAGTTTATCAGGTAAAAGGAGGATTCACTCAAGCAATCGTAATTGATTCTAACTTCTGTATTGATTCGATTATGGTGGAATTGGTAGCCACTGCACCAAACAAGTGTGACTTGTTCATTCCTGCAGGATTCACTCCAAACGGAGATGGTTATAATGACTATTTTGTAATCAAAGGAATTTCAGACTTCCCCGAAAATGAATTATCGATTTATAACCGCTGGGGAGAAAAGGTATTTGAAGCATCCGATTACAAAAACAACTGGGATGGAAAATCAACTATCTCCAATTTCTTAGGAGCAAAGGGAAGTTATTTGCCAAACGATACCTATTACTATGTATTCATCACCAAACCGAATAACAAAGCGTACTCGGGTTATATTTATCTCACCAAATAAGCACTGAACCATGAAACTGAATAAATTCATTTTAACAGGTATTCTTGGAACCTTTTGTGCCGGTTCGCTTTGGGCGCAATTGAGCCCGGGTTCGGAAAACTTTATATTCAATCCGATTGCCATCAATCCTGCTCTATCTGGCTTACATTCCAATCAATTGCAATTGGGTTTTGAAGCTCGTTGGTTAGGAATAGAAGGTGCCCCAAAATCAGGATACTTGAGGTACGATAAAATGTTTAGCGAAAACTCCGGATGGAACGCAGGTATTATTTCAGACCATATTGGACCTATCAGTTCAATTAATTTGAACAATGGATTTGCCTACCATTTGCAAACCTTCGGAAATCATCATGCTTCATTTGGTATCCGACATAATTTAACCCAACATTACCTGAACTTAAGCACGAGCAGGTTGTTGGATGAAAATGACCCATTGCTGGCCTTTGATCAGAACAGTGTTCCGGTAAACAATTTTGATGCTGGTTTCTCCTGGTACAATCCTGAAAGTTTTTTGATAGGTGTGAGTTATCGGAATATGATTCCACAGCGCAGGTTTAGAAGAACCCAGGTAACTGAAGATCCAAATCTTTCGTTTCACGGTTGGTACAGGCGCGAAATCAACGGTGATTTTTCATTGGAAGCAACAGGTCAATTCAATGTGGTGCGCAACTCCCCGGTTTTTATGCATTTTGCAGCCATGGGTGTTTTTCAGCAAATGTTTGCCGGAGGTTTAAACTTCAGTCCGGGTAATTCGGTAGGAATTTTCGCCTTCATTAAAACCAAAGACAAGTTGAACTTCTTTTACAATTATAACTTACCAATCTCGGCCATCTACAGTGTAAGTAAGCAATTCCATGCCATAGGAATCAGTTACCGATTTGGCAAAGACAGGTTAGTGAATGAAACTTTCTTCATTCAACCAACCGATGGTTCAAGTGGGAATAGGTTGTTCTAAGAAATTCCATTTCAGAAATAAAAAACGCCATGATGTTCCAACTAACATCATGGCGTTTTTTTTATTCAAATTTGAAAGGCCGAGCAAGTTGTTGAATTCAACAAAAAAACTGCTCAATCTCCAAATGGATTGCTGCTCAATTTGGTTTGATTTTATCACGCATTATTAACCCTTAAAAGCAATTAAACCCGGATTATGCATTAGAAATCGTTATGAGGGTCAAAAGGCCAAAGAAATTGATTGTTTCGTGAGCAAGGCATACCTAGTTTGGTACGCTGCGTGAGCGAAACAAGCAAGTTCAAAGGCATTTTGGGCAGTAATAGATGGACTAATGCATATGCCGGGTTAAAGCGGAATTTTCAATTTCAAACGATCAACAATTAAAGCCACGGCAGGACAAATCATGCTGTTTTCATAGGTTATTTTCAAGCGTACCGAGAAATTGCGCTGGGAAGTATGTGGATATTCTCTGCACGCATTTGGCCTGCTTTCGTATTGCGAACAATACTTATCATCGCCCAAAAAAGGACAAGGCATGGCTTTAAACACATAGTCCTTGTCCTCGTCTATTTTCAAGAAAGTTTCTGTAAAATTCGCAGGCCGCATCTTCAACGATTTGGCAAGGCGTTCAATGTCTTTATCAAGTAGCAAAGGACCGGTAGTGGCACAACAATTAGCGCATTGCAAGCAATCTATTTCCGACCAAACCTCCTCGTCCAACTCCATCACAACCTGATCGAGGTTGCGGACTTTACTTTTTTTGAGTTTTTCGAGGTATTTCTTGGTTTGGTCCTTCTTTTTTCTCGATTGCTCTAAAATGACTTTATAGGCGTGAATCATTTCTGCTTCAACGACTCAAAATCGTGACCCATTTTTGTCCTCTTTGTTTCCAAATACTTTTGATTATGGGGATTGGCAGGAACCGATAAAGGAACATTCTCTACGATTTCTAATCCGTAGCCTATCAGGCCTGCACGTTTGGTTGGGTTATTTGTCATTAGGCGCATTTTCTGAACTCCCATATCACGCAAGATCTGAGCTCCAACGCCATAATCTCTTTCATCCATTTTAAAGCCCAATTTCAAATTGGCTTCAACTGTATCAAGTCCTTGTTCCTGGAGTTTATAGGCTTTGAGTTTATTAATCAAACCAATACCTCTTCCCTCCTGGTTGATGTATAAGACCATTCCTTTTCCTTCACGTTCAATCATCTCCATGGCTTTATGCAATTGGTCTCCGCAATCGCAGCGCATGCTATGAAAAATATCTCCGGTTATGCAGGAAGAGTGAACCCGCACCAATACCGGCTCATCGGCATTCCAGGTGCCTTTTGAAAGAACAACATGCTCCTCTCCGGTATCTTTTTGGTGATAAGCTGTAAGTACAAATTGTCCATATTTGGTTGGCATTTCCACAGAAATCACTTTTCTCACCAAGGATTCTTTTTCTAAGCGATAGGCAATCAAATCTTTAATGGTTACCAATTTCATGTCGAACTTTTCGGCAATTTTAACCAAGTCTGGAACGCGAGCCATGGTACCATCTTCATTCATGATTTCAACTATACAGCCAGCAGGTTCAAATCCGGCTAGTCGGGCAAAATCAATTGCGGCTTCTGTATGTCCTGCCCTTCTAAGAACACCTTCCGGTCTTGCTTTCAAGGGGAAAATATGCCCGGGTTTGCCCAAATCCTCGGGTTTGGTTGCCGGGTCAATCAGAGCCTGAACCGTTTTAGCGCGGTCTTGGGCTGAAATTCCAGTTGTACATCCTTTGCCCAATAAATCGACCGATACGGTGAATGGCGTTTCGTGGGAGGTTGTATTTTGAGACACCATCAACTCCAAGCCAAGCTGCTCACAACGGGTATCGATTAATGGAGCGCAAATCAGGCCTCTGCCCTCCTTGCTCATGAAGTTAATGATTTCAGGAGTAACGTTGCGGGCGGCAGTTAAAAAATCACCCTCATTCTCGCGGTCTTCATCATCAACAACTATAATCATCTTGCCATTGCGAATGTCTTCAATGGCTTCCTCAATGGTATTGAATTTAAACTTACTCATATCCTTGTTTTAAAAAACGCCAGTAAATCGGCGGTTACTTTTTCTTGTTCGTAAAATTGCTCAATCAATTGGCGCGCATTTCTCCCGGTTTCAGCAATCACATCCGGATTGTTCACTAAGTTACCAATGACTTGAATAAACTCCTTTGCAGTATTAGCAATATGCAATTCCTTTCCTGGTTTGGCATAAATTCCACTGCATCCCATTTCACTTACCACCATGCATTTTCCCATAGCTAATCCCTCAATCACCTTCACCCGTATTCCACTTCCGGAAAACAAAGGAACTACCATAATTGCCGATTCTTTCATGAGTTGAATGGCATCTTCAACTTCACCCAAAACCTCTATGCCATTGCCTTGGTATGCCTTGAAATAGTCTGGCATGTTTCTTCCGGCAACCTTAAAAATCAGCTGTGGATATTGGCTATGCAAACTTGGCCAAACCTCATGGATAAACCAGTTTACAGCCTCCTGATTAGGCATCCAATCCAAGGAACCTAAATGCAATATGGTCATAGGTTGTATGGCACTTTCATCGGGTTGTAAGCGACTGATATCAGCCCCTACCGGAATCACTTCAAGTGGTTTGTTGAATCCCAGTTCCCTGAATCGCTTTTGGTCTTGCGGGGTGAAACAAACCATGCCATCAAACCCTTGTATGCTGTTTGTTTCAAACTTTCTTAAGCGTTTGGCCAGGCTGTTGAGGTAAAATTTCTTGATCGGATTTTTTTCAATTCCTGCTAAACTTTCCCAGATTTCAAACTCTACATTATGCGACCTCAACACACATTTTGCCCGGGTATTTTCCCGGACTGTATCCAGGTAAACGCCCATGATTACACTTTCAAATAAAACCACATCGGGGGTAAAATGAGTGAGTAATTCACGCAACATGATCCTGAATTCCCGACTGTCAAATCGGGTTACATGGTAAGATTTATTGCTGAATGCCAAATTGACCAATGCATCCAACGGTTTCACCCGATTATCAATTTCGACTAGGTGGAAATTAGCCAGTTGTTGAACATCTTCAGGTAATTGGTTAAAATCAACCCAATGTTTACTGGTATTGAGTACAGCCGCATGTACCTCCATTCCCGCAAGTTTTAGGCCTTTTAGCAATTGATAATAAGCTAAAGTTCCTCCATCTTTCAAGGGCCAGGGAAAGCGGTTCATCACTACCAAAATCCTCATGCGTTTTCCTCTTTTTTCTGAAATGGATTAATCCGCTTGAAGAATTTTGTGTAAGCACCCGCATCAAACATGGCTGAATCGGATGCAGCCTTCCAGGTTAGAAAAAGACCCAATGGAATAAAAACAAATATGCCAAACCACATACCTTGCAAAGGAGCCCAGGCCATGGTTTTGGCGGCTTTTTCTCCGCTAAGTGAAACAATGTGGTAGCATACATACATCAACACCGAAACAACAACAGGTAATCCGAATCCGCCTTTGCGGATAATTGAACCCAATGGAGCGCCAATAAAAAACATCACAATACAGGCAATGGATAAAATGAACTTTCTATGCCATTCAATCCGATGCCGGGCGTGCAATTTATTTAATTCATTAAACTCGGTAATGCTGTATTCTATAATATTTCTCACGGTGCGGGCATTGTTTGCCGCTATAGCATAAACCTGCGAAGCCTGTTCTGGTTTTGGAACAAGGTGTCCTAGTGTATCTGCCAAGGTAAGCGCTTTGGCTTTCATCCCCTTGGGTAAAAGGGTATCCGATGGATATTTGGTAAAAAAGTAATAAGGTTGAACATAGCCTTTCAACAACTCATATTTATTGTAAGCCAAACTATCCAACGAATCTGAGGCATGTTGCAATTCAAGCACATTCAGCATTTCCCAATGTTGTTTAAACATGCTTTCATCAGAACGGCTGAACTTAAAGCTATTCATGTCGAAGGTAATTTGCTCTTTCTTAAAAAAAGTAGCTGTATGCGGTCTGGATAGATGGTAACCTCTTACCTTTTCCAATTCCTCATACCTTGAACCATCGTACAAGTTTAGAAACAGGTAACGGTTGTCCTCACTCATTTGCATATTGCCACGCTTGGCAAACAAAATGGTGCTTTGTAACTGACTTTCACGCTGGTCGTAAATGAGGATATTTGAAAGCTCTTGCGTTTTGTTGTCTTTTTTACCAATCCGAATGGTAATTCCCGGAATATCCTGACTAAACACACCCTCTCTTAATGCAAGAGAGGGTTTCTGCTGGCGAATATCGTACAACAGGGAACCCCGCTTTAAATTGGCTTGAGGAATGAGAATATTGGAAACGAAAAATCCAAACAGGGCAATCAGCAACATAATCATCATCATGGGCTTAAACATGCGCCAAATAGATATGCCCGAAGCCTTGGCTGCCACCAACTCATAGCTTTCACCCAAGTTGCCAAAGGTCATAATGGAAGATAACAAAACCGATAAAGGAAGTGCTTGTGGAACCAAACTCGCCGAGAAGTAAAATAGCAATTCACCAATTACCAGCCAATCAAGTCCCTTTCCTACGAGTTCATCCACATAGAGCCAGATTACCTGCATCAACAAAATCAACATAACAATCAGAAAGGTGGGTATAAATGCCTTCAGATAACTTCTGATTATAAACTGGTAAAACTTCTTCACGTATGCGATGTTTGTGGATGAATGGCGCAAAAATCCAAAATAAAACTGACAAATGATGAGTTGAATCTGATTTGTTCAACCCACTACCCCAAGCTCAAAAAAAGTGCCATGAACCATTTGGCTCAGATAATGCAGGAAGCTGCAAACCAAAACCTACCTCTTTTTCAGAATTTAAGACCTGATTATCAATTAAATTCAAAACTATCCGCCGGTGAAAATTTCGACGATTGCCCTTGGTTGGTTATGGATATTCCGCAGCTTAAAAAGGAAAATTACCCCTTTGGTGGACGCATTTTTTTTCGTTGGGCTCAGCATTTTGCCTTTCAGTTTTTCGTGGAAAGGAAGCGCTTGTCCTCGCAACAATTTTTGGAATGGGTAAGCAAATGTCCGTTCAGGTGTAGAATTTTGGTTACAACCCGTCTTTGGGAAAACCGCTGGGAAGCGGCTGATTTTAAAGAAAAAGAAGAAACTTCACTTCCAGAACTTGAAGAAACTACAATAGCAACAGGCTATTTCAAGGTTATTGCAATTCTTCCAATAAAAAAATCCGATGAACTGCCTGAGCAATCCACCGGATTCTTTTCGTATTGGTTGAAAGCAATCGAATCAACCTCCTAGTAAGGTTTTCAAATCATGTACCTGATTTTCCCAAAGTTGTATGGCATTTTTCTCATCAATGGGCTCAACATAATCAGTAACAACAAGCGCTACGTCATCCGTTAATTCATCTTGGAGAATTTCAAATTCAAAGTATTCTTCTTCCACTGCATCTTTCCAACGGAAACGGATGCCTTTGTTTTGGGTCTTTTTTAATAGCTCGGCAATGCTTTCGTCGCCGTCCCACTTAAACTTGTAGAAATTGTTGTAAATATCTACATCGTTGCAGAACCATTGCGACAAACCGGATGGAGAGCTAATGTAGTTGAACAACATGGCAGGGGATGCCTTGATTTCAAACTCCATTCTGATTTTCTTTTTCGTCGACTTAGCCATTCTTGAGGTCTCTTTAGGTTTTGGCAAATATAAATTTTTCAGAGTCTTGACCAACCTTTTTTACAGAATTAAGGTAAGGCGCTGATTTACAAAGACATGAAATTCATAAATATCAGCCAACTACTTGTTTTTTTCTTCGGTTGTAATGGTTACTGGGCCTACCTGCTTTTTGCGAATTAGCTTGGTATTGCCATTTTCATCTCGAGTTTCAATCTTCACTTCCTCCTTTTTTCCCTTGCCATTATCCGAAATCGTGATTTTTAGTCCTTTCTCTTTATCCTCGCCTTTTCCATCCTTAATTTCAAAATGAAAATCGCCATCACTCGATTCTAAATCTGCATCAATATTTACAGATTCTACATCCGATTCGTTTTGATCTCCTTCGCAATCCAGGCAATGAATTTCATCCTTACCAACCTGAAACAAACTACCTTCCATTTCGTCAAAGTTGCGGTCGTCTAATACCTCGCGAATAGCAGCATCTGTTTTCAAAATCGTGTTTTCAGGAACAATCAATACCAAGGTAACACGCTGCATGGCATAGCGATTTTGCATATCCAAGCTAAAGTAATTGGGTAAAACAAGCTTGTTACCTTCAAAATTCGGAACGTAATTCACCAAACCAATAAACTCCTTTGCAAGCGGGCGACTTGCCCCACGGGCCTTGAATATCATTTTTAATCCAACCGAATCCTTGGGACCGGCTTTGCGGATGCGCAACTCTTCTATTTCTGCATAAACTTTTGAATTGGAACGGTCAATAACAAATCCGGATTGATTGATGGTTAACTCCCCATCTTCTCCTCCCCAGGAGCCGTTTTCAACTTCCGGAATTAAGCGGCCTTCCAAAACCAAGGTATCCGATTTGGAGAATGCTAAAGCATGAAACTGGGTTTTACTTTCCTGAACCTTGAACATATTGGCAATGCTTATGCCTGAATAAAGGGTTAATCCAAGGCCAATAGCAAACATAGCCGCTAAGCTGCCAGCCGTTATCGACCTATTCATGTGAACATTGAATATCAAGCGAATCAACAAAAGCAATAATCCCAATGCCGGAGCAACCAATACCAAAAACAATCCCAATTTTCCCGCCCAAATCAAACTTTGGTCTTTAATAGCAAAATCAATCATTTCATTCAACCAGGCAGTATTGCCAATGTTCATAAAGGTGGATATTACGCCAACGCTGATAGCCATAATCACTATAAAAACCAGAAAGGCAATAAAACCCAGAACCAATTTCACAAATCCTCGAAGCAACGTACCCAATACATCACCTCCACGTTCGGTAAATTGGCCAATGCGGCCAGGACCACCGGCTCCCGACATCACTTCTTTTTCAATACTTTTAATATCTACCGGCTCACCGCGCATCATAAGTTTATCTGCGGCAGTTTGAGCTTTCGGCGTTATGGCCCAAAGAATAATATACAACCAAAAACCAGAGCCAAAAGCAAACAAGGCAACTACAAATGCCAGGCGAATCCAAACCACATCCAATCCAAAATAGGCGGCTAAACCCGAGCTTACACCGGACAATACGCGATTATCGGGATCACGAAACAAACGACGGGTTCTGTGCAGCTTTTGCAAACGCATCGCTTCCGATTCTTCACCTCTCGCCTCAGGTAAAACCACCCAAAGTACCAGATAAAACAGAATACCTGAACCGTAAACAATCACACTTACCACAAACAGCAAGCGCACAATTACCGGATCTATTTGAAAAAACGATGCAAAACCCGAAGCAACACCACCCAATTTGCTATCAAAAGGATTTCGGCGCAGGCGACGAACCCTGAATTTATCAGAAACGGGAGCTCCATGTATAGCCTTGCTTTCTTCCTCGGCCGACATTTGTCCAATATCACCCATTATGCCACATACATAATTAACATCCTCTGCGTTTAACGTGTTGCGGCTTGTATCCAAACGCTCACTAAACAATTCTGCCATGCGCGATTCAATGTCCGATACAATTTCTGTATTGCCTGCAAAATGGGCATGCAATTCATTGATGTAAGTTCTAAGCTGATGGTAGGCCGATTCCTCAATAAAGAAGATTACCCCTCCCAGGTTTACCTGAAATACTTTTTCCATGATTATGCGTGTTTATTTGTTGTTTTTAATGTGAGTTGTTCCACCGATTCAACCAGTTCCTTCCAGGTAACCTGAAGCTCTTCCATAAATTTCCGGCCTTCCTCGGTAAGTTGATAGTACTTGCGAGGTGGACCACTTTTGCTTTCCACCCAGTTGTAACTAAGCAATCCATCATTTTTCAGGCGACTTAGCAAGGGATACATCGTACCCTCTACAACAATCAACCTGGCGGCCTTCATTTCCTCCAGAATATCGCTGGTATAGGCCTCTCCCCTGCTTATGATGTGCAGGATGCAATACTCCAATATGCCCTTTTTCATTTGGGCTTTACTGTTTTCAATATCCATATTTCATTCCATTACAAGGTTCAAACTATGGCACAAATCTATTCATAAGATGGTACTTTGCAATACATAATACTATATAAAATCACAAAGTATAGATTTTCAATGCATTAATTTCGAGCTATGGCAAGAATTGGGGTTCAAATCAAAATTATGGAGTTGGGCGCCGCCGCCTTCTAATCCCATAATCGGATATAAATGACGTTTCGCGGCCGGGCCGTCCGCATTATTCCTCCCTGTCGGATCCTGCTGCCTGTAGCTGCCTTGCCGGGCTTCCTCCGGTCGCCGGCCTTGCAGCACAGGCAGCGGCCCGACAGGTCCGGGATAATCAGCTGCCGTCCCTGGCGCAAATTTCCGTAACCATCAAAAATTCTCGGATGTGGTAATTCATAATTAGGGAAGCCTAAATTACCAACTGAAGCGAAGACCAAGCATTTTAAACACCCGTCTTAATCTAAACTTTTCAGCAAACTGAAACCAATCAGGATTCATACAAACCAAGAGCGCAAATGCTCAATTTTGAGCTTTCCTCAAATGAAACATTATCAAGATTTAAGGCCTCTGAATAAAGATCATCCCAGACCAATCTGCAAAGATTCAAATCCAATTCAAGCAATAATCTTCCTAAGGATATAGCAAATACTTTTTACGCATTTTTCGGTAGGCCTCCAATTTAGGTGCCCAGCTTTTTCGAATTTCGGCTTCGGTTTTACCGGCAATGATTTGCTTGCGCAATTGGTCGGTTCCGGCCAGCTTATCGAAGAAGGGCACAAAAAAGGTTTTGCGTCCGGTATCTGCTTTGTACAAATTAATAAGCCAGGTTAGGTTAATTTCTCCGGCTACCGGGGCGATGTTGTTTCCATAATCACTCAGCAAAAATCCTCTACAATTTTTGCCTTCATACGGCGGCTTATCTGCCACACCCGGTATACTGCGTGGGGTAAATTGGTAATCCCCAATGGGCAATCCGGGCTTACCAATGCATTCAAAGGGCTTTTCTGTTCCTCTGCCCATGCTTATGCTAGTTCCTTCAAACAGGCATAAACTTGGATAAAGATAAATGGATGCCATACTTGGCAAATTGGGTGATGGCCTAACCGGCAAAACATAGGAATAATCGTGTGTGTAATTTCTAACTTTAACAACGGTGATTTTGCACTTGCGCTTTCCAGCCAACCAGCCTTCACCATTAATCATGCCGGCATATTCGGCCATGGTGCACCCATGCACAATAGGCACCGGATGCATGCCTACAAAAGACTTAAATACAGTATCCAACACCGGACCATCGGTATAAAATCCATTTGGGTTTGGACGATCAAGCACAATCAACTCCTTTTTATTTTCTGCACAAGCTTCCATTACATAATGCAAGGTGCTGATATAGGTATAGAACCTCGCTCCTACATCCTGAATATCAAACAGCACAACATCAATTTCCTTCATTTGCGCTGCTGAAGGCTTTTTTGTTGCTCCATACAGCGAATACACCTTTAGTCCGGTTTGCGCATCGGTACCGCTTGCTACTTTCTCTCCGGCACTATGATCGCCACGAAAACCATGTTCGGGTGCGAAAATGAACTTAATACCCACGCCAAGTGCTTTGAGGGTATCAACCAAATGGCGGTTTCCAACCAGTGAAGTTTGGTTAACTACCAAGGCAACACGTTTTTGTTTTAGCAAAGGAAGGTACTCCTGCATTTTTTCGGCTCCATTTTGGATTAACCGGGCTTGCAAAGTTTGAACACTTAGCACCAATAGCAGGACAATGAGCGTATATTTGAACGTTTTCATGAATTTCAGTTTAGAACTAGTTAAGCGCCTGCAACAGGTTCCGGAAAATCCATCGCGTAAGGCACGCAAGGGTTCGTCGGGACTTATTATCAGGCTGGCCACAGCGGCAGTTGCCATAAGCATCATGGTGATGATTCTGGCCATTGCCATTGTGAAAGGCTACCAGCAGCAGGTGCGAAATAAGCTGATTGGCTTCAACGCACCTATACAGGTTACCCACCTTGATTTGAACAATAGCTACGAAAGTCTGCCCATTGAAAAGGACAGTTTGTACGAAACCCAGGTAAAAAGACTCAAGGGCATTACAGGCATTCACAGCTATTGTGCCAAGGCTGGCATCATCAAAACTAATGAAGCATTTGAAGGTATCCTACTAAAGGGGGTTACAGGCACTTACAATTGGGAATTTATTAAGGAGCATCTCAAAGAAGGACGGCTTCTAAACCCCGATGAACCCACTGAAATTGTTATTTCTTCGATTACGGCGAGGCGCATGAAGCGGAAACTCAACGAAAAGTTGTTGGTGTACTTTATTGATGAACCTCCACGTATTCGCAAGTTTACCATTGTTGGCATTTTTGATACCGGATTAAGTGACCTTGACGAACTGTATGCATTTTGCAATGAGCAGGTTCTTCGAAAATTAAACAACTGGCCGGCCCATTTTATTTCAGGCTATGAAATTACCATTGCCAATCCCGAAAAAGTAGAAGAAACCAGCGCTGAAGTTGAACTAATAACACCAATCGACAAAGGCGTGAACAGCGTTTTCAAACGCTATCCTCAACTGTTTGATTGGCTTGAATTGCTCGACATGAACGTACTCATCATTCTGCTGTTGATGTTAGCAGTTGCCGGAATAAATATGATTACGGCACTCTTAATTCTTATTTTGGAACGGAGCCAGATGATTGGTTTACTAAAAGCCTTAGGAGCCCGCGACCGTCAGGTTGGACGTATTTTCCTTTTCATGGCGCTTCGCATTGTGCTTACCGGAATGATCTGGGGCAATTTAATTGGCATTGGGCTAGCACTTGTTCAGCAACAAACCGGAATTATCAGGCTTGATGAAAGTGCCTATTACCTGGAAACTGTTCCCATTCGCCTGGATTGGATAGGCCTGCTTTGGTTGAATGTGGGTAGCTTTTTGAGTTGTCTGCTTATTCTTTTACTTCCCGCAAGGTTTGTAAGCCGTATTAGTCCGGTGAAAACCTTGAGGTTTAACTAAAGTCTGCTGATTAACGCGTAATTTATTGATTGAACCAATTCTAACCCGGGAAAAATGAAATCTGGTGCACGATTTTGAAACGATTCCTTTGGGTAAAATTGGATTTTACTTTGCAGCATACTTTCCAGAACCCTAATCCAGCTCCGCATCATCTTCTTCGTGTAATATTGGACAGCTGTCCGAAAGTACTATCTGGCAGGTTTATCCTCGAATCTAATGCAGATCTGAATTTAACAGCTGCTCCTATGTAGTTTTAAAATCATTCATTAAACCTTATTGGATTTTCAAGGACTCCTGCAAATCAAGATTTTTCCAGGCAAACAAATCGAGCAGCATACAAACTAAACGTGTTGATAACCAGTTATGATTAGCCTTTTCAAGGGATTACTAACCAAAGCAGCCAACAGCTACGAAGTTCAAAAACAGTTTTAGTTTTTTTACTCTCTAAAGCCAGGCAGAAAACCAATACTCTACTATCCACATACATCTTACCCTCCCCAGTTGTCTGGCAATCCCATTTTTTGCTAAACGAGTACAAAAACTCAAATTTTGGGATAAAAAATCGAACACAGAAAACTGATAACCAATTAGTTGAATGAATTTAACAAAAATATTTAACAATATTGTTAAATATTTTTGTTAAATCTAATTTGATACTTAACCTTTGTACCGTGAAAAGCAAACAAAGCGATAAAAACACAGAGGCCTTGATTCTGGATGCAGCAGCAAGGGTTTTTACGCGCAATGGCTTTGCCGGTGCACGCATGGAAGAAATTGCAAGTGAAGCCGGCATAAACCGCGCCTTGCTGCATTACTATTTTCGCTCCAAGGAAAAGTTGTTTGAAACTGTTTTCAGAGCCCGTTTTGCAGAGTTTGTGCAAGGAATTGCAGCCATCAATTTGGCAGAACTAAGCCTATTTGAAAAGATTGAAAAGCTGGTTGACCATCAAATCAACTCTAACCGGTCAAACCCTGGTCTTGCCCATTTTATCATGCACGAATTGAACTGCAATCCTGAGAGTCTGATTCAATTGGCCCACGAAAACAGCCGCGGATTTTCTACCATGTTCCAGGCCTTTAGTGCTTCGGTAAATGAAGAGATTACCCAAGGAAATATTCGTCCTGTAAAACCTACCAGCCTTTTGATTAATATTATGAGCATGAGCATTTTTCCATTCACTGGAAAGCCTATGTTAAGCCAGATTCTCAAAATGGATCAAACCACTTTTGAAGAGTTTCTGGACTACCGAAAAAAAGAAATTCCTGAATTTATTATTCAATCCATTCGCAAAAAATAAACCTATGCGCATAATTTATCTGCTGATTCTGGCGCTAATCCCATCCTTGTTTATGCCGCTGTTGGCGCAAAATCAAGAAAATCAGAAGCCTATTACTCTAACCAATTGCCTTGAAGCGGCACGTCAAAATTACCCGGCCACACGTCAAAAATTACTAATTCAGCAAAACCGCCAGGATCAACTCAACAGTTTGAGCCGAAACTACTTACCCCAGGTGAACTTAAATGCACAAGCCACTTACCAAAGTGCGGTAACGAGTGTTCCAATTTCAAGTAACTTATTCAAAATCATCCCTCCCGATAAAGACCAATACAAGGTTACAGCAGATTTTAGCCAGATTTTATTTGATGGCGGAATAACTGAAGCCCAAAAATCAATGGCCAGCGCACAAGCCTTGGTAGATGAAAGTAAATTGGAACAGGAACTTTACCGACTTAAAGAAAAAGTAACGCAGCTGTACCTGGGTATTTTATTGCTCGATAAACAATTGGAACAACTTACGCTATTGGAAAAAGACCTTCAGGAAAACTATCGAAAAGTAACTGCCCTGAAAGCAAACGGCTTAAGCAATGAAAACAACCTGGATTTGATTCGCGCCGAGCAATTGCGCCTTGAACAAAAAAGGCTTGAACTGAAATCTTCAAGAACTGCAACATTACAAGGTCTTTCGCTATTAAGTGGTTTGAACCTGGATGAAAAATCCAAACTCCAGGTGCCTGAAAAACCGATTCTCAAAGACGAAATTATTCGTCCCGAACTACAAACAATCCGCAACCAACAAGCGCTTTTGGGAACGCAGCTTAGTTTAACCCAACGAAAATTGGTACCCAAAGCCCTGTTGTTTGGTCAAGCAGGTTATGGGAAACCGGGTTTGAACATGTTGAAAAACGAGTTTGAATGGTTTTACCTGGCCGGGGGGCGCATCACCTGGAACCCGAGTACCTTGTACACCCTGGGAAAGGAAAAGCAAATTATTAAACGGAATTCCGATGCCCTGAAATTGCAGGAAGAAAGTTTTGTTCTCCAGACCCGGGTGGGACTTCAACAAGCCAAAAGCGAAATTGAAAAAGCCGAGAACCTCATTTTGGTAGATGAAGAGTTGCTAAAACTCAGAAAGCGCATTCGCCAAAATGCATCCGTAAGGCTTGCAGAAGGCATACTTTCTGCAAGCGATTATATCCATGAATTGCTTCAAGAAGAACAGGTTTTGATGAACAAATCACTTCATGAAATTCAATTACTCTCCGGTTATTTCAACTATCAACTTAATAGCGGCAACTAGCATGAAAAATAGAATTATCTTATCACTGGCAGCATTGGCAATGCTAGCATCTTGCAAAAACGGGAATCAAACTCCGGATGCATCCGGAACTTTTGAAGCCACCGAAGTTCTGTTATCAGCAGAAACTCCGGGCAAACTTATTTGGTTAAATGCCGAAGAGGGGGATGAAAAAAATGCCGGTGATTTACTAGCCATTTTAGACACAACCCAACTTCATTTAAAGCGCGTGCAATTGCAAAATTCGCTGCAGGCCCTTGAAGCCAGAATGCCAGAATCGGCTAAGCAACTGGCTGTAATAACCGAACAAATCAAATCGGCCGAACGCGAAGAAATCCGGATGCAAAACCTAATCAAACAAGATGCCGGCAATACCAAAACTTTAGATGATATTAGAGCGCAGTTGGCTACACTTAGACGTCAATACACCGCCACCGAGAGTACCTTAAAAGGAAGCAGCGGTGCCTTGCACGCCGAAATGAAAGCCCTGCATGCGCAGTTACTTCAAACCAACGATTTAATCAGCAAATCCTATATCCGCAGTCCGATTAAGGCTACTCTATTAAGCAAGTATATTGAAGCCAATGAATTTACCGGGGCTGGCAAACCTTTGTTTAAAATAGCCGATTTGAGCCAGATGGAACTACGGGTTTATGTTACTGGCGACCAATTGCCACAACTCAAATTGGGTCAGGAATTTCAAATCCGCACCGATTCGGGTAATGGTTCATTCAGTTACCATACTGGCAAACTCAGTTGGATTGCCACTCAAGCTGAATTCACACCCAAAACCATTCAAACCAAAGACGAACGTGCCAACTTGGTATATGCAGCAATAATCAAGGTAAAGAATACCGGATTCCTGAAAATTGGCATGTACGGGGAATTGAATTTTAAGGAAGAAAAATGAATAGCCTTGAAGTAAATCAGCTAAGCAAGTCGTACATCAACGGCAAAACTCGGGTAGATGCCATTAAGAGCCTGAGTTTTGAAGTTGGGAGTAACGAATTGTTTGGTATTATTGGTCCGGATGGTGCAGGAAAAACTACCTTATTCCGCATCCTAAGTACCCTGTTGAATCCGGATTCGGGAACAGCACGTGTTTTAGGTTTGGATACCGTAAAAGATTACAAGCAAATTCGGAAGAAAGTGGGCTATATGCCGGGCAGGTTTTCTTTGTATCAGGATTTAACGGTAGAAGAAAATTTGGAATTTTTTGCCACCATTTTCAATACTAACATTCAGAAAAACTACGAGTTAATTGAGCCGATTTATAAGCAAATTGAGCCCTTTAAAACTAGAAAAGCCGGAGCCTTATCCGGCGGTATGAAACAAAAGCTGGCATTAAGTTGCGCCTTGATTCACAAACCGGAAATTCTCTTTTTGGATGAACCCACAACTGGAGTTGACCCTGTTTCGCGCAAGGAATTTTGGGAAATGCTTGCCAATTTAAAAAGCTTTGGGTTGAGCATTTTGGTTTCAACTCCCTACATGGACGAAGCCGAACGCTGCGACCGAATTGCCCTCATTCAAAAAGGAGAATTTTTAGGAATTGATACTGCTGCAGGTATTAGCGCATCATTTCCTAAACCGTTGTTCCAGGTTTACAAAGGCAGCAACCACCATTTACGCAAGGCATTGCTTCAACATCCTGCCGTTAGAAGCTGCTACCCTTTTGGCGAAAACTTGCATATCACCTTTCAAGATTCGGTAAATAATCCTCAAACGGTATTGACCGAAGCCGGATTTCCCGAATTGGATGCCAGGCGAATTGATGCAGGAATTGAAGATTGTTTTATGGAGTTAATGCCTTTGGAAGATGAAATCGGATAACGCCATTATTGCCACCAACCTGAGTAAACATTTTGGTGAGTTTAAAGCGGTTGACCAAATTAGCTTTGAAGTTAAACCGGGAGAAGTTTTTGGTTTTTTAGGCGCGAATGGTGCCGGTAAAACTACAGCCATGAAAATGCTCATCGGACTTAGTACACCAAGCGCAGGTAGCGCCACCATAGCTGGTTTTGACGTATACAAAGAAACGGAATCCATCAAGAAAAATATTGGGTATATGAGTCAGCGCTTTTCCTTGTATGAGGATTTAACTGTGCGCGAAAACCTTAGATTTTACGGTGGAATTTACGGTTTGACCCGAAAAGCCATTCAGGAAAAAAGTGAAGAAGTTTTGCATAGACTGAACATGTGGAATGTGGCCAATAACCTGGTTAGTTCTTTGCCTTTGGGTTGGAAACAAAAACTCGCCTTCACATCTGCTTTGCTTCACAATCCTCAAATCGTTTTTTTGGATGAACCTACCGGAGGTGTAGACCCGGTTACCCGGCGGGAGTTTTGGGAATTGATTTATGAAGCCGCCGATCGAGGTACCACCATTTTTGTAACCACGCATTACATGGATGAAGCCGAATACTGCGACCGCATTTCGATGATGGTGGATGGAAAAATTAGGGCACTGGATACTCCAACCGGACTAAAAAATCAATTTGGAGCCAAAGACATGGACCAGGTATTTCTTGCCTTAGCCAGAAGTGCAACGCGTAACGCCGATTAACCATGAAACAGTTTTTAATCTTCGTAAAAAAAGAATTCCTCCACATTTGGAGAGATAAACGAACCCTTTTCATCCTATTTGGAATGCCAATTACTCAGATTATGCTGTTTGGGTTTGCATTATCCAATGAAGTAAAAAACGCTAAAATTGGCATTTGGGACCAGGCTGGAAATCAAGCCAGCAAACAATTAATTGCCAAACTGGATGCCAGCAGGTATTTTGATTTGGTAAAATTGATTCATTCAAACCAGGAAGTTCATGCCAGCTTAAGAAGCAGCGAAGTGAATGCCGTTTTGATAATACCAGCAAACACCGCTCAACAAAAAAACCAAGGCCTTGCCAAGATGCAGTTTATTGCCGATGCCAGCGACCCGAATACAGCAACCACACTTAAAAACTACGCTCTGAGCATCCTG
>JAKLJI010000002.1:123047-152789 GCA_023151275.1 Bacteroidia bacterium
CCTGTCGCCGGAGTTTCAACCCGAAAATGGCACTCCAAGCATTCAAACCTCGGTGCGCATGTTTTTTAATCCCCAACTCAAAGGGGCCTTTAATTTTGTTCCCGGTGTAATGGCAATGATATTACTATTGGTAAGTACTATGATGACCTCCATTTCTATTGTTCGGGAAAAGGAATTGGGAACCATGGAACTGATGCTGGTATCACCTCTCAAACCCATTTTGGTAATTATTGCCAAAGCTGTCCCCTATTTCTTTTTGTCGATGGTAAATGTGATAAGCATTTTGGTATTGTCTGTTTGGGCCTTAGACTTACCCATCCTAGGAAATCTATTCCTTCTTTTAAGTGAAAGTATGCTATTCACAATTACAGCATTATGTCTGGGATTGCTTATTTCAACAATAACCGCATCGCAACAAATCGCCATGTTGATTTCACTGGTAGGAATGTTTTTGCCAACTCTCATGTTAAGCGGATTTATGTTTCCAATAGAAAACCTGCCTCCTCCATTAAAAGTGGTATCCAACATTGTACCTGCTAAATGGTACTTCTTGATTGTAAAAAATGTAATGATTAAAGGTTCGGGATTTGTGGATGTTTGGAAAGAAACCGCCATTCTAGGTTTGATGACCCTCGCCTTTTTAGGAATTAGCGTTAAAAAGTTCAAAATCCGACTGGCTTAATATGAAAACCTTACTCTTTCTGCTTGAAAAGGAATTCCGTCAGGTTTTTCGCGACAAAGCTATTTTACGGATGTTGTTTATTATGCCGGTCATTCAGTTGGTGGTATTGCCCATGGCAGCCAATTATGAAGTAAAGGATGTCTCGGTAACAGTGGTAGATCACGACCATTCCGATTTTTCGCGACATTTGATTCGTTCAATTGGAGCATCAGGTTATTTTAAATTGAATCGTCTAAGCCATTCCTTTCAAAATGCCGCCTTGGACTTCAATCACGATGAAGCCGATATCGTTTTAGAAATCCCCAATGGATTTGAACGTAAGCTTATTCGCGAAAACAAAGCCGGATTGTTTGTGGCCGTGAATGCTATCAATGGCGCCAAAGCCAATTTGGGAGCAGCTTACCTTCAAACCGAAATCATGCGCTTTAACAAACAAATCTTGGTAGAACACCTGGGCATTCCCGAAGAAAACCTGAACCAGGGACTGAATCTTGAACACCGCAATTGGTACAACCAAGGCATGAATTACCGCATGTTCATGGTTCCGGGAATTTTGGGAATTTTGCTAACCATGGTTGGAACCTTTTTAACGGCATTGAATATTGTGCGCGAAAAAGAAGCCGGAACCATTGAGCAAATCAATGTAACTCCCATCCGAAAACACATATTTATTATAGGAAAGCTTTTGCCTTTTTGGGCAATGGGTTTGGTTGTTTTAGGTTTGGGTTTATTGGTAGCTCGTGTTGTTTACGGCATTGTTCCTGTAGGAAGTTTGTTCACACTCTTTGCCTACTCAGCAATTTTTCTGCTGGCAATGCTAGGTTTAGGCTTGTTGATTTCAACCCTTTCAAAAACCCAGCAACAAGCCATGTTGCTCGCCTTTTTCCTTATGATGATTTTTATACTGATGGGTGGCCTTTACACATCAATAGACAGTATGCCGGGATGGGCAAAAACCATGACCGCCTTCAACCCGGTTAGGTACTTAATCGAAGTTATGCGGATGGTGGTTTTGAAGGGAAGCACAATGCAGGACATTTTGCCTCAACTATGGAAAACCGTAGGATTTGCTGTCTTATTTATTGTTTGGGCTGTGGTTAGCTACCAAAAACGCGCATGATTCAACTGTTTCTTTAAAAGTACTATCGGTAAGCATGACTGAATAAACGGTAGAACTTTCGCGGACACTTTTGCGTTTCTTTGCTAACGATAATCTCATGGTAAAAGCCATCATTCCATCTAAGTATAAATTTCCTCTTTGGTTTCTGCTGAAGTCACCCCAACGAAAATTGGGGTACCAAACTCTTTGGCAGGACATGAAGGGAATTGCGCTTTTCTGCGTGATGCGGTTTTGGCCCTGGATGCCCATGCAACCCATCAGTATTTGTGTTGGTCTGAAGAATAGAAGCCCTTTATTCCTCGACAAATTTGTGGACAGCTTGGCCAAATGCAAAAATCAGAAACTAATTGAATTATCCGTATTTGATTGCGGCTCTGATGATATTGAAGATTTAGAAGCCAAAATCAGGGAGCGATTTAGTGGAAAGCTGGTTTTTCGCCAGGAGGAAATGCCTTTCAGCAGGGCGGCTAGTTTTAATAAAGCTGTGATCCAAAGCCATAATGAACTCATTTTCATTTGCGATGCCGATTTTAGCATACCCAAGCAAATTGTAAGCATGGTTAATAGATATACCTTATTCCATGCTGTTTGGTTTCCTATTGTATTCTATCTATTCAAAAACAAACCCGAGGTGTTTGGAAAAGAAAACGGAGAATGGATGCAATGGGGAGGAAAAGGAATATTGGCTTGTCAAAAAAGTGATTTCTTGAAAGTGGGTATGCTTGATGAACGTTTTGTTGAATGGGGAGGTGAAGATGAAGAATTGTGGTTACGATTTTATAGAAATGGCTACGCAATCATCAGAAACCGTGAAAAACAATTGCTCCACCATTGGCATCCATCCCACAATCCCAAATATAAAAAGCTGGCAGAATTGGCAGAACTCGAATCCTTACAATAACTTTGCAGTCTGAATGTCAAACCCATTTTTTTCAATCATCATTCCTAGTTTTAATCAGGCCGCTTGGCTGGAACAGGCTATTCTTTCTGTTCTTGAACAGGACTACTCTGACAAAGAACTGATTGTCATGGATGGAGGCTCCACCGACGGTTCAATTGAAATCATAAAGAAATACGAAAATCAACTTGCCTTTTGGAAAAGTGGTAAAGATGGTGGCCAAGCCGATGCGATTAACCAGGGCTACAAAAAAGCTAAAGGGAATATCATAGCCTACCTCAATTCCGACGACTTGTACGCCAAAGGAGCTTTTTCTGCTGTTGCCCGCGTGTTTGAAGTGAATCGGGAATTTTCTTTCGTATATGGCATGTGCCGCACCATCGATTCAGATGGAAATACTGTGCAAGATCCACAAGGGTATCAAGTTCGCTTTGATGAATTGTTAGAGATTGGCATGTTACCTGCTGTACATCAACCCGCATGCTTCTTCAACAAAGAGTTTTTGGATGCATCCAAATTGGTAAATACCCAATATTCGTTTGCCTTTGATTACGACCTCTTGCTCAATTTAGCCAAAGACAAAAATATCTTATTTATCAATAAGGAACTTGCTTCTTACCGGGTTCATACCAACACCAAAAGTAACCTCAATCGGATTGAAGCCTATAAAGAAAAGCTGAGTATCCAGGAAAATTACAGCAACAATCCTTTGAAGTGGAAATGGAAAAGGTTGAAACTAGCAGTTGCCGAAAAAACAGGTAAAATTGTTAACGGAAAGGCAGCACTCTAGCCGCTTTCATGAATCGCTTTTTGTAATAGTCCGCTTCCAGGTAATCAACCCGAACCCCATGACTTGTGCTTGAATGGATAAAGCGTACAGGTTCTCCCTTTTCAGAAATAACAATTCCAACATGTCCAATTCGCTTGCTTCGGCGGCTGCGACTTCGGAAAAATAACAAATCGCCTTTTTGAATTTGTGGAATTGGAACCTTCACTCCCAATAGGCTTTGCCCCTGAGATGTATGTGGCAGTTTAATACCAAATCGACGGTACACAACCAAAGTAAAGCCACTGCAATCAAATCCGCGGGCTCCTGTCCCACCGCGTCTGTAGCGGTCGCCTTTGAACTCCTCAGCAAAAGCCACCAAACTATCCGCAAGGGCCTTTCCTTTAAGGCGCACCAAAACTTGTTGGTCAATCTCCTCTAAACTATCTGCCAGCCAAAGCTTTACAGCAGGAAACGAATCCGGCGGAGCAAACTTTTTCTCGCTGCGTTGTGAAAAGGCAACGCATGAAAAAAACAGCAGCAGAAGGGTGAAATGGGTTCTCAAATCAGGTAAAAATATTTCATTTCCGTGAGAATAAATAACCTATATTCGCAGTTTGCTAACTATGAGGTATTTCAGTTTTCTTCTTCTGGGCATTTCCTTGCTTTTGGTATCCTGTACCAACAAGTATCAGAAAACCCTTAAAAGTACTGATAATCGAGCCAAGCTTGAAATGGCCGATTATTATTTCAAGAAGAAGGATTATGTGCGGGCCTTAACCTTGTACGAACAGATTGAGGATGCCTTTTACGGAACACCTACAGCATCAGAAATTCTTTTCAATAGCGCAGCTTGTAGCTTTGGTTTGAAACAATATGCCGTTGCAGGGTTTCAGTACAAAACTTATTTCGAGAACAATGCAACAGCTGATAAAGCTGAAGAAGCACTTTACATGAATGCCTATTGTGCTTATCTGGAAAGTTTAGAACCTGAATTGGATCAAACCGATACCTACAAAGCCATTGAAACCTTCAAAATTTTTGTTTCCATTTTTCCGGAAAGCAAATATGTGCCGGAGTGCAATACCTTCCTGGATAATTTAAGACTAAAACTTAGTCAAAAAGCCTATAGGTCAGCACGTTTGTACTTTGACATGGGTGAATATAAAAGCTCAATTGTTGCTTTTGAAAACCTGCTTCGCGAATACCCTGAAATCAATCAAAAAGAGGAAGTTGATTTTTTAATCATTAAATCGCATTACCTTCTTGCCGTTAATAGTGTTCCTGAAAAGCAAAAAGAGCGTTATGAAAACACCATTCGCGCTTTTGAAAACTTCAAAGAACAATACACTGAAGGAAACAAATACATGAAGGATGCTGTTGAATTGTACGAAAAATCGCAAAGTGCATTAAGACGCATCACTAAAAACCTAACTAAAGAATCATAAATTACATTCAATACTATGGCTATCAATTATCAAAACGTTCCAAACACAACTGTTCCAAGAGACTTCAGGAAGTTGGAAAAAGAAACCGGTAACTTGTACGAAAGCATCGCAATCATTTCAAAAAGAGCAAATCAGATTGCAGCTTCAATGAAAGAAGAACTTCATGGTAAGTTGAATGAGTTCAACAACGACAGCGACACTTTGGAAGAAGTGTTTGAAAACCGCGAGCAGATTGAAATCAGCATGCATTACGAGCGTTTGCCAAAACCAACCTTGATTGCTACTGAAGAATTTCTTTCTGAAAAAGTGTACCACAGAAATCCTGAGAAGGAAAAACGTTTTGCAGAAGGTTCCAGCATCTAAAAAATGATTGGGAAAAATATCCTACTGGGAGTAAGCGGGAGCATTGCAGCCTATAAAACAGCTGCTTTGACCCGCTTATTTGTTAAAGCCGGGGCCAATGTTCGGATTATTATGACCGAATCGGCAAAGACCTTCATTACCCCGCTTACCTTGGCCACACTGAGTAAAAACCCGGTAGAAAGCGAGTTTGTGAAATCTGCTGCCGGCGAATGGACAAACCATGTAGAACTTGGCCTTTGGGCCGACCTTTTCCTCATTGCTCCCGCATCTGCAAACACCCTTGGCAAAATGGCCAATGGCATATGCGATAACCTTTTACTTGCAACGTATTTGTCGGCACGTTGTCCGGTTTGGGTTGCTCCAGCCATGGATTTGGATATGTTTGCCCATCCATCAACCAGTAGAAACCTCAAAACATTAGCGGATTTTGGAAACCTGATTATTGAACCGGAACCCGGAGAATTGGCAAGTGGCCTAGAAGGCAAAGGTCGTTTGGCGGAACCTGAAACCATTTTTCAATTGGTGGCCGATTGGTTCAAACAGAAACCGGTTTTTGCAGGAAAGAGAGTCCTTATTACAGCAGGCCCAACCTACGAAGCCATAGACCCGGTTCGATTCATCGGAAACCACAGTTCAGGAAAAATGGGATTTGCCCTTGCAGAAGCTTTTGCTAATCAAGGTGCCGAGGTTGTTTTGATTTCAGGTCCCAGCCAACTTTCAACCAATCATCCAGCCATCAAAACAGTCCGTATTGTCTCCGCAGCAGAAATGCTTGATCAGGCAAAATCACATTTTCCAAGTGCCGATATTGCAATTATGAGCGCTGCTGTTGCCGATTATACCCCAAGGGTCAAAGCCACTCAAAAAATCAAGAAATCGGAGGATGAATTTGCTATTGAGCTGGTAAAAACCACCGATATTCTAAAAACCCTCGGCACTCAGAAAAGTAATCAATTTTTGGTGGGTTTTGCCTTGGAAACCGAGAATGAACTTGAAAATGCCATTAAAAAACTGAAGGCTAAAAACCTGGATTTGATTGTACTCAATTCACTTAATCATGAAGGTGCAGGATTTGGATACGATACCAACCGCGTAACGCTAATTGACAAATCAAATCAAATTACAGAACTTCCACTGCAATCCAAAAACGATATTGCCAACCATCTCGTTCAGTATATTTCAAGCCATATTCATGCATAAATTCTTACTGAGTTTTTTCGCCCTGATTTCATTCCTCATTCCTGCTCAGGCACAGGATTTCAACTGCCGTATCAAAATAAATGATGTGCAGGTGCAAATTGCCGATAAAAGCATTTTCCGCCAATTGGAACAACGCTTAACCGAGTTGATGAACAATACCAAATGGTCGGGAGAAAAGGTTGAAAACAACGAAAAACTGGAAGTGAATATTGAAATTATTCTTTCCGGTTACGACCAGGCTTCCTACGAATACCGCGCATCGGCTATCATTCAAAGCAGAAGACCCGTTTACGGAAGCACTTACAGCACGACCTTATTTAGTTTTAACGACGAAAACTTTGATTTTAAATTCCAAGACCAGGACAGGCTTGAATTCCAAGACGGAAATTACCTAAGCGATTTAAGCTCTCTGATGGGATTTTATGCCTATTACATGTTGGGACTGGATTTTGACACATTTGCACCTGAAGGCGGAACAGCACTTTTTACCAAGGCCTTTCAGGTTGCCAACCTTGCACAGCAAAGCAGTTCACGAGCTGGTTGGAAACCATTTGAAAGAACGGTTCGTACCCGCTACAACCTGGTTGATAATATCCTTAATGAACGCTTTCGTCCACTTCGTCAGGCTTACTACCTGTACCACCGTAAAGGACTTGATCAGTTTCAAAAAGACCCATTGGCCGCAAGGAAACAAATCATGAATTCCTTGACCGAGGTAAAAAAGGTTTTCAAAATTGCTCCAAACACGGTTATGCTATTGGTTTTCTTTGAGGCCAAAAGCGATGAATTGGTAAACATTTTTAAAGGCGCTGAAGAGATGGAAAAACCTAAAGCCATTGAATTGCTCAGTGAATTGAACATTGCTAATATCAACAAGTACGAAAAAATTCGAGGTTAACTCAGGCAACTTTCCTTTTCACTTTTTTTCGCTTATCTCGCATTAAAAAAAACGGGATGAGCAACGACCATTTGCATGCGGAAAAACACTTCTCTGGAAGTGAAATTGTTCGCGATATTGTAATTGGAATGAGTGATGGACTTACGGTCCCTTTTGCATTGGCAGCCGGACTTACCGGAGCCGCTCAAAGTAATTCAGTAATTGTAACAGCCGGTCTCGCCGAAATCGTTGCAGGTTCAATTGCAATGGGACTTGGAGGCTACCTCGCAGGAAAAACCGAAATCGACCACTATGATTCGGAATTGCGCCGTGAATACTACGAGGTTGACCATTTCCCTGAAAAAGAAAAAGAAGAAGTACGCGAGGTTTTTGCCGATTACGGATTGAGTCCAAATGCACAACACCTAATCGTTGAGGAACTTGCCAAAGACAAGGAGAAATGGGTAAACTTTATGATGCGGTTTGAATTGGGGCTTGAAAAACCAGATATCAACCGAGCCAGACAAAGTGCCCTTACCATTGGAATAAGCTATATCATTGGTGGAATTGTACCCTTAAGCACCTATTTCCCGCTCTTTTCATCGAATGCAAAAGATGGATTCGTTTGGAGCTGCTTAGTTACTGCGATTTGTTTGTTCATTTTTGGGTATTTCAAAACCAAAATCATCGGACAACCACCCTTAAAAGGTGCTTTCAAAATCTTGTTTATTGGGGCACTTGCCGCTTCATCTGCCTATTTAGTAGCAAATTGGATAAGCTAATGCGAAAAAAATCAAGTCTTTTCCGGCTTTTTATTTTCATCTTTGCACTAGGCGTATTTCTAACCGCGTGCAATCAAAGGTATTTTTTCAGGCAAAAGGTTTCAAAAGATAACGATAGCGCGCAGGTTGAAAAAACCTTTCAAATCGTCTGGTGATATGGTAAAAAAACTACTTATTCTTTTTCTGTTTTTAGGTGGTTTAATGGCTGTTGCCTCGGCGCAACACATTGAAGCTGCTCGCATAAACAATGGCGTTTTTGAATTTGGCGATAACCAGGAACAACTCATCAAAGCAGTGGAATGGACTTTTAAGGACGGCACCAAGGTTACCGATTTAAAAGTTGAGCAAATGCAAAACACCTTCTTTTTGGTAGCCTATTGCGTTTACCAGGGACGGGCGCGCATGGCTGCCATTGATTTGGTTCAAGAAGGAAATACATTCGTCATCAAAGAAGATGCCTGGTTCAAAACCTGCTCTGCAGTGGCTTGCGAAACCTGCAAATACTTCTTGGAAAACAACCGCATTGTGGCCTGCAAATGCGAAGCTACAGGCAGCATATCCAACCATTGCCATTACAGGTCGTTGCCGGTTGCCGGGTTTATTACCCAGTACAACCGGGCAATGAAAATGAAAAAAGACCAGGAGAACTAATTGGAAACCAAAGAAAACGCACACCTGAGCTACCTGAAGTCATGCATAGGCTTGCAGGCATCCGAAAAAGCACTAAGCCCGGTAAGCAAGTGGCTCAACGCAAAATTGCTCGAAGCCGAAGAAGGCTACCTCAAAGTTGAATTTGTGGTAAAACCCGAATGGCTCAATCCTTTTGGTAGCTTTCATGGTGGCATGGCTGCTGCCTTTATGGACGACCTGATTGGAACCACTGTGTATAGCCTTGGACTTAAAGTGCAATACAGCACCATCAATCTCAATTTGGACTATTTATCATTTGCCTTGGAAGGTGATGTGCTTTGGGCCGAATGCAAAATTGTCCGAAAAGGAATTGCCGTAATCAATGCGGAGGCTTTTATTTACAAACGAAAAAAACTGCTGGTAAAAGCAGCATCGAATCTGGTGAACACCGG
The DNA here is from genome assembly GCA_023151275.1 of Bacteroidia bacterium. Lineage (GTDB taxonomy): Bacteria > Bacteroidota > Bacteroidia > UKL13-3 > UKL13-3 > CAISCU01. The sequence goes on from JAKLJI010000002.1 coordinate 132,266, forward strand.
CGCAAAAGCCTATTAAACGGTTTTTCAGCTCCGATTTTTTTCCTTTCTTCGTTCAAAACTTCATTTCATGAAACGCATGTTAAGCGGGCTTCTCTTGTTGCCCTTTTTACTATCAGCTCAACCTATGCCTCAAAAACTGAGTATTGCTAAACTCTGGGAAATAAAACGCCTGAGTGAACCTCAATTGTCGCCGGATGGAAAATCTTTATTGTACGGTGTTCGCACCTACGACACAAAGGCCAATTCAAGCAAAAACCAATTGATACTTAGCGATAATTTGGGTAAAAATCCCAAAGCCATTACCGAGCTAAAAATCAATGCAAATTCGGCAAAATGGCGCCCCGATGGCAAAAAAATAGGCTTCCTTTCGTCAACCGACAAAGGCATGCAACTCTTCGAAATCAACCCCGATGGTTCACAACTAACCCAAATTTCACAAATTGAGGGAGGCATTAGCGGGTTTAAGTATTCGCCTACGCTTACACATATAGCCTACACCGCAGATGTGAAACTCGACAAGGAGGTAAAAGACATTTATCCAGACCTCGACAAATGCAATGGCCGTATAATTGACGGGCTTATGTACCGCCATTGGGATGCATGGCATGATTTTGCTTATAGCCACTTGTTTATTGCTCCTTACGCCAATGGAAAATTGGTTGCAGGTAAAGACATCATGGAAGGTGAAAAGTACGATTGTCCGGTTCCTCCACATGGCGGCGAAGACGATTACAATTGGAGTCCCGACGGCAATTCATTGGCCTACGCCTGCAAAAAAGAAACGGGCACTGAGGCTGCTTTTTCAACCAATACAGATATCTATATTTACAGCCTCATCGGCAATTCAACCTTCAACGCTTCCTCGCAAAACAAAGGCTATGATAAAGCTCCACAGTTTAGTCCCGATGGAAAAGCACTTTACTGGCTAAGCATGAGAACTCCGGGCTATGAAAGCGATAAATCAGATCTGGCCATGTTCAGTTTTGCTAGTCCTGAAAAAGGGGTGAAAAATCTAAAAACGGAAGCAATGCCCATGAGCAAACTCACCACCAATTACCCGCATACCATCGAAGATTTTGTATGCTTGGGCAACGGGCGTGTGGTCTTTACTTCTGTAGTTGAAGGCACAAAAAATGTATTCCTTTACGATCCCAAATCCACTAGCCCTAACTCCATTCGTGCCATCACCAAAGGCGACCATGATTTTTCATCGCTTAGCTATGCCAACGATGGAAAAAATGCAGTACTTGTTGGACTCAAAACCCGAATCGACAGCCCTGCCGAGGTTTTCCGCATCGACCTTAGCAAAGGAACAGATACCCAAATTAGTTTCGTTAACAAAGACATTCTTTCCGATGTAAAAATGGGTCGCGTAGAAAAGCGCTGGATCAAAGCCACTGATGGAAAACAGATTCTAACCTGGGTGATTTATCCTCCTGATTTCGACCCAACCAAAAAATATCCAACCTTGCTCTATTGCCAGGGTGGTCCTCAAAGTCCCGTTTCGCAAGGATTTAGCTTTCGTTGGAATTTTGAACTCATGGCAGCTAACGGTTACATTGTTGTAGCACCTAACCGCCGTGGCTTGCCCGGTTTTGGAAAAGAGTGGAACGATGCCATTATGGGCGATTATGGAGGACAGTGCATGAACGATTATTTGAGTGCAATTGATGAAGTGGCCAAAGAACCTTTTGTAAACAAAGACAAATTGGGAGCCGTTGGCGCAAGTTTTGGAGGGTACAGCGTGTATTGGCTTGCCGGCAATCATCAGCGTCGCTTCAAAACCTTTATTTCACATTGCGGCATGTTTAATATGGAAAGCTGGTATGGAACCACAGAAGAAATGTTCTTCGCCAAAAACGACAACCGCGGCCCCTATTGGAGTCAAACCGGCAAAAGCAACTTTGATGCCTCACCCCACAAATTCGTGCAAAATTGGGACACCCCCATTTTGGTAATTCACAACGAAAAAGACTTCCGCGTACCCCTTAACCAAGGCATGGAAGCCTTCACAGCCGCGCAGGAAAAAGGTGTTCCAAGTCGCTTCCTGTATTTCCCCGACGAAAACCATTGGGTGACCAAACCCCAAAACAGCATCCTCTGGCAACGGGTCTTCTTCGAGTGGCTCGATCGCTGGTTGAAGTAAATATTCAAAAGCTGCATCCCGAAGAATGCAGCTTTTTTATTTTGGGCCTGTAAGCCGGAAGGAAAACGGAGTCAAAAATGAACAGGGCGTATCCGGCTTAGCGGGCCATCCGCTCCTACTCCTCGGTGTTGTTTGCCATTGGCCTAAGTCCTGCGGTGGCTTCCTGTGGTCGCCCCGCAAGCCTAAGGCCAAGAGGCAACAACCCCTGTGGGGTATCCGCTGCTGTCCCATCAGGCGAGGGGCGTTTCAAATCCAAATTCAAAACGAGTTTCAACACCTAATAAAAGAGCATCATGGCTTCTTTTAAAATATCTCGAATCCTAATGAATGAAACTTTTGGACCCAAAGCAAAAACCATCAGAATTCGTATTTTAGCCATACTATGACTACCCAAGTTAAAATGGATTTTTCAATCCAAGAACTTATATTCAATAATTTCCAGAAAGCATGTGGAAACAATACATGGTATCGAAAAGTAACTGAAAGTTATGTGGCATTTTAAAACCACACTCAAACAGACAATGAAAAATTTTTTATTGATATGCATACTAGGACTCATTTGGTTGACTAATTGTAACGACCAGCCAAAAAACCTATCTGGAATGACTGAAACAATTGAGGTTTCATATGTGAACTGGGCGTGCGACTGTGCTAACTTTATTGAGAGGAAATTCTATAAATACAATTCCTATTATGAAGCCAAAGAAGAAGATTGTATTTTCATCGAGCCTACAAATAAAGACCGTAAAATTCCTGACATCTATTATGAAAAAGGACACTTTGAATATTTCTTAAAATTAAAGGGACAATTTTATAAGGATAAAGGTGTTCCAAATTCATACGACCGTAAGACGCCAGAAAAACCAGAACCGGCAAGGGTTTTTAGGTATGATAGTTTCGAACTAGTAAAGAAATAATGATAATGCATAGAAAAACGCCACATTATACCATCTACAAGAAATTAGCGGTTCAGTGGTTACTTGAAGCTTTGGGCTTCGTATCAAGTTTTGTGGTGGCCGACAATTTAGTGCTTCGAAATCTCCAACTTCTTGTAGCTGCAGAACGAAAATCTCGATTTGACCAATTGGTTATTATTCTCAAATACGAATTAACCTATGGCAAAGGACACGAAAATAGAGGTACAAGGCACTGAAATTACTATCCTAAAAAATGAAAATGATGATTTTATTTCTTTAACAGATATAGCAAGACATAAAAATTCAGAGCATACAGATACCATTATTCAAAATTGGATGCGAAACCGAAATACCATTGAATTGCTTGGATTCAGGGAAAGTACTTATATTTCAAATTTTAAACCCCTCGAATTCGAGGGGATATAAAAATTAAATCAACATGACTAAAGGTAGAAAAATATATGTAAAAGGAGTTGAGGTTACCATACTGAATGAGAATGAAGAAGATTACATTTCCCTTACCGATATGTTAAAAGCCAAAGATGGTGATTTCTTTATTTCGGACTGGCTGAGAAACAGGAATACTATTGAGTTTCTGGGCATTTGGGAGTCGGTTTACAACCCTGATTTTAATTATGGCGAATTCGCCATAATTAAAAGTCAAGCTGGTTTAAACAGTTATAAAATCAGCGTAAAGGAATGGGTTGAAAAAACCAAGGCTATTGGTTTAAAAGCCACTGCAGGAAGATATGGAGGCACTTATGCGCATAGTGATATTGCTTTTGAATTTGGCATGTGGATAAGTGCCGAATTTAAAATTTATCTGATTAAAGAATTCCAACGCCTTAAAGCAGATGAAAACGACCGATTAAAATTGGAATGGAACCTGCAAAGAACTTTGGCTAAAGTGAATTATCGAATCCATACAGATGCCATCAAAGACAATTTAATCCCGGAGCAACTATCCAAAGCTCAAATTCAATTTGTTTATGCCGATGAAGCCGATTTGTTGAATGTAGCTTTATTTGGCATGACCGCCAAACAATGGCGTGAAAATAATCCTGAAAAAGAAGGAAACATGCGCGACTACGCAACAATCGAACAATTGGTCGTTCTCTCTAATCTGGAAAGCATCAATGCTGTGCTGATTCACCAAGGTTTGGATCAATCCGAAAGATTAAACCAACTAAACCAAACAGCCATACAGCAAATGAAATCGCTTGTTAATAACCTTAATGTTAAGAAATTAAAGTAAAATACGAATTACTAATTTCACCTATATATCAAATTAATTTCAGAGAGTTCCCTGCCAATTTGCTGAATACCATCCAGAATTTTTTCTGTTTGAGTTACGGAGGGTTTCTTATGACCTTGCACATACTGGGAAAGTAAAGTTGGATTCATTCCAATCTTCTCGGCCAGAAATTTTGAGTTTATCACCCGGTAATATTGAAAAAACTGATGGAAGTCGATTTCAAATTTTAGGTTATCCACGCTTACTAATATCCCTTGTTCTTCAAAGTACAAATTGCAGGCTTCCAATGCGTTTTCGGTGAGCTGAGCAATACTTGATCCGGTGGTAAAAACCGGAAACTCCTCCGAATAGGCTGAAAATCCATTCTTCGTTTTCTCTACAATCAGCTTTATTTTCTTTTTGGTCGTTTTCATATCGCTTCTCTTAGTTTAGTCCGGCATCCTTTTTAATCTTTTTCTCCAATCCTTTACCCAACTCCTAAGAACCATGATTTGGGAAAATGATAATACCCGGTTTTCTGTCGTGCCTTAATTTCACATGCGACCCAGATTGAGAAACCGGATACCATCCATCTCTCAAAAGTAATCGATAAAGTTCTGAGCACTTCATTCTACTTCAAAAGTAAATAATAATTTACCTAACTTGCAACTATTTTTACAAATTTTAACCAATAGACCATCAACCAAAAACGAACCTTCCACTAGATAAATCAAGGCATTTTTCAATTCTTTTGCATATTATTTTCCATGTAAGGTTCGAAAAATTTCAAATCTACATCGTAAACTATTTTAGGTTTAACACCGAGCTGCTTGGCTTCAAAAAGCTGAACTAACTTTTGTCCATCAATTAACTCAACAGGAGGGGCGCCATCTCTTGAAGCTTCACGTTTTGCATCCTCCGAAAATGTTCCTGTCGTTAATATGATGCCCTTCTCGGCGCGTCCAAACATAGCATTTCGGAAGTCCCCCACTTGAGCCCTGGAAACGGTTCCTTTGTATCGCTTGCATTGAAAAAGAACTTTAATGGTAACAAAAGGATTTAACTCCAAAGTTCCATATCCGTCAATTCCTCCATCATGAGAACCTCCTGTTACTTCAACATTTTCAAATCCATGTTCTCGCAACAAACGCTTGCAAATGTTTTCAAAACCTTTTGGAGAAATGCTTTGCAAAACATCCATTAAACTTGGCACTAAGCTGTGCTCAATTGTTTCCGGCTCTTCTTCTTCTTGCTCCTTAATTATCTCAACTTTTGATTTGTCTTTCCTGGCTTTTTGATGAATTTCAACCCATTTCAAAAACAACAATCTTCCTTGCTCTGCATCTAACTGCGTTTCTCTTCCTTTTTCAGAAAGCGTCCAAATACCACGTGTATTTTCATCCAATAATCCTTCCCATACCAAATACTGCCTTGCCCAGGCAACTTGATTTGCAAAGCGAGGAGTGCCTGATTTCAACACCTCCTCTAAAACACTATCTGGTAATTTTAGATTCTTTGCTATCCGATCGGTTACTTCCTTTGGGCGCCCTGAACCTCCTAAATCCCTGAGGGCATCTAATAGAGGCCCAAACCACTTGGTAAATTCCGCTTGCCTTTCTTTTTTCTTAGCCATGGAGTAGATTTTATTCTTGAAGAAATCAAGGTTACAATTTTCCAAAAAATCAGCGAGAATAAACAACTGAAGCTTGCTTATTACATCTTTTCGGATTTCCTAAAATAAGTTAAACCCTAAAGTGGTATTGTTGGAGCCAGAATATTCCCTAAAAACACGACCTACTCCAATGGCGCTACCCAATCCAAATAATTTCCGGGATGTATGACTTCAAATTCTGCCTCCGGATATGCGGCTGTCCAAGCGCTGGGAACTTTTACCTTTTTAGTTGAATTCCACTTGAACTCATAGGCAAACAGTTTTCCTTCCCGCTCTTCAAGCCAATCCAACTCCTGTTGCTGGTAAGTGCGCCAGAAATAGGTGTTGCAGGCTATACCCCGATTACTTAAGAGCTTTTTCCGCTCAGCAATGAGGTAATTTTCCCATAGTTCTCCGGTGTCATTGCGCTGGTTCAAGGGATTGAAATTGGCAATTACCGCGTTACGTATGCCGTTATCGTAAAAATACCACTTGCTGCTTTTTACTACTTCCTTGCGCAGGTTGCGGCTAAATCCACTTAGCTTAAACAACACAAAAACCTTGCTCAGCAAATCCAGGTAACGGTCAACCGTGTTCTTGCTCATGGCCAATTGCCGACCCAACTCATCCAGCGATACTTCCTTGCCGGTTTGGTAGGCTATCAAGCGAAGCAAATCAAGCATCTTGCCTGCATTCCGAATTCCATCTAGCTCAAGAATATCTTTCAACAAATACGAATTCACCAACTCTTCCAAATAGGCTTGCTTCTCTTGGTTGCCGGAATAGTGTATCAATTCAGGATAGGAACCGTATATCAATCGCTCCTCCAAATTGGCATGGGTATCGGGCAATTGCTCTAGCTGTGCATATTCTTCCTGCGAAAAGGGAAAAAGCTGAAAACTAAACTTCCGGCCTGTCAAGGGTTCTCCAACCTGCGTGCTTAAATCAAATTGCGAAGAACCACTTACCAGAATATGCAATCCCGGTAACTCATCAACCATTAGCTTCAGCACTTGACCAATATCCGGTACTTTCTGAGCCTCATCAATAAGCAGCAAATTTGCCGAACCCAGTAAGCGCTTGTAATTGGCTACTGTGCGCGTTGCCAATAAGGCATGCGTACTCAAATCTTCGCCATTCAATTTGAGCACCGTTCCCTCCCACTCCTTCTCAATCTCACGCAAGAGTATGGTCTTGCCGGTTCGTCTTGCACCCAGCAACACAATGACTTTGTTGGGCCACATATATTGCTTAATCCTTGCTTTTAATATGCGCTGGATGGATTTCATGGTGCCACAAAGATAAACATATTTTATACATACTGACTGAATTTCACGAAATACAGTCAACAAACTGACTGATTTTAATCAAATTCAGTCAATAAACTGACGCTATTTAATTAAATTCAGTCAATAGACCCTTCTAGTTTCATTCTTCTGAACCCGGCATTTTAAAGTCCAAAGCCTGTTTCAGACCTTCTACCACCTCAAAAACAATTGGACAAATTTGGTAATTCTCCCAAACGCTTTGCTTGTATTTAAAATGAGGTTGATCCAAATGGGGAAATCCGGCACAGGCAGCAGGACGAATTTCATAAACCGTACACTTGCAGTCTTTTAAAAACAAACAAGGCTTGGTTTTTAAAAACAAAGCGCGTCCATCAAAATCAACCCGATTTCGCCGGAAGCTAATGGGATCTTCCGATAGCGCTTCGGCTAATTTTTCGATTTCATGGTCCTCAACTCCTGGCTCCAATTTGCTGCAACAATTGCCACAAACGGTACAGTCGATTACCTTTTCATAGTGCGTTCTCAACTCGGCAACCCAGACATCCACTTGTTCGGAACTATATTGCCTCAATTCTTTTTTGAAGTAAACCTGCTCAACTTTACGTTTTGCGGCTTCGGCCGAAATCTCTGCTTTGCCAATACATGCACCGGCTTCTTTCAAGAAAGGTTTAAGATTCACTTCCTTCAAATCCTGTTTCATTCACCTGATTAATATCACCCGAAAGATATACCTTTTTAGCAAATAAATTCACTTTTAAGTCGGGATTTGAACGAACTTTTCATCAAATTTCTAAGTCATGGATACCAAGAACTACGATGAGTTGTACAAGGAAAGCATTCATCACCCGGTGCACTTCTGGAACCGGCAAGCCAACCACATTCACTGGTATAAATTTCCGCATCAAACCCTGGTGCAAAATGCCAATGGACTATACAATTGGTTTGCCGATGGTGAACTCAATACCTGCTACCTGGCTTTGGACGATCATATTCAAAAAGGCAATGGCAATCAAACCGCACTCATCTATGATTCTCCGGTTACTAAAACCATCAAGCAATACTCCTTCAAAGACCTTAGAAATTCAGTTGCCAAGCTTGCCGGCGGTTTAAGAAAACTGGGCGTTGAGAAAGGCGATACCGTGGTTATTTATATGCCCATGATTCCGCAAGCGGTAATGGCAATGTTGGCTTGCGCACGCTTAGGTGCAGTGCATTCGGTTGTGTTTGGAGGCTTTGCGCCACATGAACTTGCCTTACGTATTGATGATGCAAAACCCAAAGTTATCATCTCGGCTTCGTATGGCATTGAATTCGACAAGGTTCTTCCTTATAAACCATTGCTCAATAAAGCACTGGAAGAATCAACACATCAACCCAATTACTGCCTGATTTACCAACGCCACGCTTTTATGGGAGTTGGATTACCCGAAATGAAACCGGGATTGGACATTGATTTTGAAACCTTAATTTTTGAATCGGAGCCGGTGGATTGTGTTCCCGTGCTGGCAACTGACCCGCTTTACATTCTCTACACTTCTGGCACAACAGGTAAGCCAAAAGGCATTGTGCGCGACAATGGCGGACATGCGGTAGCCATGAAATTCTCCATGGATCATATCTACAATGTTCGTCCCGGCGAAGTGTTTTGGGCGGCAAGTGATGTGGGTTGGGTTGTTGGCCACAGCTATATTGTTTATGGTCCATTGATACACGGTTGCACCACCTTACTCTACGAAGGAAAACCTATTAAAACACCAGATGCCGGTGCCTTTTGGCGCGTGATTGAATCACATAAAGTGAATGTTATGTTTACTGCACCAACAGCCATTCGTGCCATCAAAAAAGAGGACCCCGATGGTCATCTCTTTAAAAATTACAATACCAATTCTTTGCGCCAACTTTTTCTTGCCGGTGAACGCTGCGACCCTCCCACCTACGAATGGATTTACCAATTGATTCGGAAACCGGTGATTGACCATTGGTGGCAAACTGAAAGCGGTTGGCCAATGCTTTCAATCATGACAGGCATTGATGGCTCTTTGCCCAAATCGGGAAGCGCAGGAAGACCTGTTTGCGGATACAATATCCAAATTCTTTCGGAAGAAGGTCAGGAATTGGGTGCCGGACAAGAAGGTTTTGTAGCCATTAAACTTCCCCTTCCACCCGGAACTTTAAAAACCCTTTGGAAGGATGATGATGGATACAAATCCAATTACTTAAGCACGTTTGATGGCTACTACATTTCGGGTGATGGTGGCACAAAAGATGAAGACAATTACTTCTTCATCATGGGTAGAATTGATGATGTAATTAATGTAAGCGGACATCGATTAAGTACCGGCGAAATGGAAGAAATTGTGGCCTCACACCCTGCAATTGCAGAATGTGCGGTGATTGGCATAGAAGACGAATTACGCGGACAAAGACCGATTGGACTTGTGGTGCTCAAGGACGGACAAAACATAAAACCTCAGGATTTAGAAACAACATGTTGCAACTTGGTCCGGGATAAAATTGGCGCCATTGCCTATTTCAAAACCGCACTGGTGGTGAAACGCCTGCCCAAAACCCGAAGCGGAAAAATACTGCGCAAAGCCATGCGTCAGTTGGCAGATGGGAAATCTTTTGTTCTCCCCTCTACAATCGACGACCCTCTTATAATGGATGAAATCAAGGAGAAAATGGCCGAGGCAGGTCTTTTGAAAGTAAATGCATCCTGAAAGCCTCAACTATTTTGTTAAGAAAAATGTATTTTCACCCAAATTTTTCGTGCCATGATTAGAAAACCTTTCAACCTTCAGGAATGGATTAAAGAAAACCGCCACCTCCTGAAACCACCGGTTGCCAATAAAAACCTATATCCGGAAGGAACAGACTACATTGTAATGATCGTAGGTGGCCCAAATGCCCGCAAAGATTACCACTACAACGAAACCGAAGAACTTTTTTACCAGCTGGAAGGCAATATCAATGTTCGAATTCAAGAAAACGGACAAGCAGTTGATGTGCCACTAGGCCCGGGTGATATGTTTCTCTGTCCGGCCGGAACTCCACATTCTCCCGGCAGAACAGAAGGCTCAATTGGTCTTGTAATTGAACGAATTCGCGAAGGCAAAGGCTACAAAGATGGTCTGCTTTGGTTCTGCGAAAAATGCAATACCAAACTCCACGAAACCTATTTTGAATTGCACAACATTGAAACCGATTTCATTCCGCACTTCAAGCATTACTACAATTCGGAAGAACTGAGAACCTGCAAAAGTTGCGGACATGTAATGGAAAGCGACCCTCGATTTACCAAAACTGAAGACTAATTTTACTGAAATAAGGCCCGGCTTTGCCGGGCCTTCCTTTTTCCCGCTTCTCCAGTTTTTTCAATTGCTTTAAGCATATCCCTGTCAATTTCTTCCCCCTACTCATTTCCCACCTTTTTTTTCCCTACTTTCGCGGCAATGGAACATATCCGGAATTTTTGCATCATCGCTCATATCGACCACGGAAAAAGCACTTTAGCCGACAGACTGTTGGAATATACCCAAACCATTAGCAAAAGGGAAATGCAAGCCCAATTGCTAGATGATATGGATCTCGAAAGAGAAAGAGGAATCACCATCAAAAGCCATGCTATCCAAATGGATTATGTGCTCGATGGTAAAAAGTACGTTCTTAACCTGATTGATACTCCCGGTCACGTGGATTTTAGCTACGAGGTTTCAAGGTCGATTGCTGCCTGTGATGGAGCCTTGCTTATTGTAGATTCATCCCAAGGTATTGAGGCGCAAACCATTTCAAACCTCTACCTCGCCATCGACCAAGGATTGGAAATTATTCCTATCCTCAATAAAATCGACCTTCCGCATTCAATGCCTGAAGAGGTTTCAGACCAAATTGTTGACCTGATTGGCTGCAAACGCGAAGATATTTTGAGGGCCTCCGGAAAAACCGGTGCCGGCGTACACGAAATACTTCGTGCCATTGTTGAACGAATTCCTGCTCCAAAAGGAAACCCCGAAGCCCCTCTAAAAGCCCTCATTTTCGACTCTGTTTTCAATTCCTTCCGTGGAATTATTGCCTATTTCCGTGTTTACGACGGAGTAATCAAAAAAGGCGATAAGGTAAAATTCATGGCCACCGGTCGCGAATACATTGCCGATGAAGTTGGAATCCTTCGTTTGGATTTAACACCAAAAGATGAAGTAAGAGCAGGTGATGTGGGTTATATCATTTCCGGTATCAAAGAAGCCCGCGAAGTTAAAGTAGGTGATACGCTAACCAAATTGGATAATCCTACCAAGGAGGCGGTTAAAGGTTTTGAAGATGTGAAACCCATGGTTTTTGCCGGTATTTATCCGGTAGATACTGAAGATTTTGAAGAGCTCCGCGAGAGCATGTACAAACTTCAGCTCAACGATGCTTCACTCACTTTCGAACCTGAAACTTCTGCTGCACTTGGTTTCGGATTCCGCTGCGGATTCCTGGGCATGCTGCACATGGAAATCATTCAGGAACGTTTGGAAAGGGAATTTGGAATGACGGTAATTACAACCGTTCCAAACGTGAGCTACCATTGCTACACCACCAAGGGTGACATGATTATTGTTAACAACCCTTCCGATTTACCCGAATCAAACTACATCGAACACGTTGAAGAACCATTTATCTCTGCTCAAATCATTACCCAAACCGATTATGTGGGTGCAATTATGGGGCTTTGTATGGGAAAAAGAGGAATTCTCAAAAATCAACATTACCTCACAACCGATCGCGTAGAAATGAAGTTTGATATGCCACTCGCGGAAGTGGTGTTCGACTTCTTTGATAAACTAAAAACCATTTCCAGAGGATATGCTTCCTTCGACTACCACCCGATTGGTTATGTAGAAAGTGAATTGGTAAAATTAGATATCCTTCTGAATAAAGATACCGTGGATGCGCTTTCGGCAATTATTCACCGCGACCGCGCCTACGATTGGGGCAAGCGCATTTGCGAAAAATTGAAAGACCTGATTCCGCGTCACCAATTTGAAATTCCAGTTCAGGCATCAATTGGCACCAAGGTTATTGCTCGCGAAACCATCAAGGCGCTTCGCAAAGATGTTACAGCAAAATGTTACGGTGGTGATATTAGCCGTAAGCGGAAACTTCTGGAACGTCAGAAAGAAGGTAAAAAGCGCATGAAGCAAGTTGGCTCGGTAGAAATACCACAATCTGCATTCATGGCAGTTCTCAAACTCGATTAATACCCCCTTATGAAATCCCTTTTTAACCCGGAGACCCTGCTTGAAATTACTGAACGTATCAACCAACTTCGTCCAGATTCAAAAGCCCTTTGGGGAGTAATGAATCCAGCGCAGATGTTGAAGCATTGCCAAGGTCCACTTGAAATTGCAACGGGTCGCAAAAATCCACCCCGCATGTTTATTGGCAGGTTGCTTGCTCCATTTATGAAAGCCATTTACTACAACGATAAACCCTGGGGTAAAGGAATTCAAACTGCTCCCGAATTTAAAACACTTGGGAATTATGATTTCAACGAGGAAAAAGCAAAATTGCTCGAACTCGTAAACGAATTTTCCAAAGGCGGGGAAGCCAAATGCAGTAAAAACCCAAACCCATTTTTTGGTAAACTTACACCCGAACAAACCGCCTTCGGTCAATACAAACACCTCGATCACCACCTTCAACAATTCGGAATCTAATGGAAACTTTAAACGGCAATAAAATTGCAAAACTCATCAAAGAGGATATCAAAAATGAGGTTATCGCGCTAAAAAATGCCGGAAAAAAAACGCCTCACCTGGCAGCCATTCTGGTAGGTGCAGATGGAGCCAGCATGACTTACGTTAACGCCAAAGCCAAAGATTGTGAAGAGGTTGGTTTTGATTCAACCGTGCTCCGATTCGATGCATCAATTACAGAAGAAGAGCTGTTAGCAGAAGTTGAAAAAATCAACCAAAACCCGGATATCGATGGCTTAATTGTTCAGCTACCACTTCCCAAGCATATCTCAGAGAAAAAAGTTACCCAAACCATCGATTACCACAAAGATGTTGATGGATTCCACCCCATGAATGTGGGCTTGATGTTCAAAGGGCTTCCGGCCTTTTTACCGGCCACGCCTTATGGTATCATCAAAATGTTTGAAATAACCGGCATTCCACTATCCGGAAAACATTGCGTAGTTATTGGCCGCAGCGATATTGTTGGCAAACCCATGAGTGCGCTTATGCTGCAAAAAAACTGCACCGTAACTGTTTGCCACAGCCGTACAGAAGACATTAAAAAACACACTTTACAAGCCGATATTATCATTGCCGCTGTTGGAATCCCTGAATACCTTAAGGCCGATATGGTAAAAGAAGGCGCAATTGTAATTGATGTGGGAATTACACGCGTTGATGCTCCCGAAAATCCAAAAGGTTACCTGCTTAAAGGCGATGTGGCCTATGATGAGCTTGCACCCAAATGCAGCTATATCACCCCGGTTCCGGGCGGCGTTGGACCAATGACTCGCGTAGGTTTGCTGCTCAACACCCTTGATGCCGTAAAACGAAAATAATTGCTTGCTGGGCGTTCCCTCGCCACCTCATTTCCTCCAATTTCAAAATCAGTTCCGCTCGGTCGGGTCATCCGCTTTTACTCCGCTTGACCTGTCAGGCCTATAAAATAAATTCGGGATTACAAATTAGGCACATGCCTGCCATCTGTTGCCTTGGGGCTGTAAGCAGTTGCCGGGCTTCCTGTGGTCGCCTTCAATTGCCAACAGCCCCAACTGCAACAGCAAGCGGGGTAACCACTCCTGCCCCATAACGCTTGAAATACGTCTTGCAAATGAATTTCTCGTCTAGTTCACAAGAAATGGGTATTGATGATTGTTTCATCCAAATTACACCAGAAATCCTGCATCAACCTTTCTGGAATTGGCTTGAAAATATCCGAGTATCCTCAAAAAAATTCTCTGTTTTCCTTCTGTCAAGCACATAAAAAGGAAGACACCTCTCATAAATTGATATAAATCATTCAAAAAATCATGCCCTAAAATTCCCTGTTTAGACGCCAATGAATACTTTTGTGCCCATCAAGCTATTTATAATTAGTCTAAATAAAAATAATAATGCTCAGAATTTTAACCACTTGCATTAGCCTAACACTCTTTCTCAACTCCCTTTTCGCCCAAAGGGATACCCTATCCAACCTGGAACTCGAACAAGTTCAAATCATGGGCGACCGCGCCAAGTCCATTCCGGGTTCAGGCATGTATATCGGGTTCAAGAAAATTGAAAAACTCAATCAACCCAATATCAACCATGTACTTCGCATCATTCCCGGTGTCAATATCCGTGATGAAGAAGGTTTCGGACTTCGTCCTAACATTGGGCTAAGAGGAACGCCGGTAAATCGCTCGGCCAAAATTACCCTCATGGAAGATGGAATTCTTATTGCCCCAGCCCCTTATGCCGACCCATCTGCCTACTACTTTCCGACCTTTGCTCGTATGCAAGGCTTGGAAGTTTTAAAAGGAAGTAGTCAGATAAAATATGGCCCCTATACCATTGGTGGTGCTGTTAACCTGCTCTCGACGGCAATCCCTCAGCAATTCAAGGGCTTCGCTCAAGTATCGTATGGCAGCTTCAACACCAACCAACAACGCATCTGGGTGGGCGACAGCAAAAAGAACCTGGATTATGTGTTTGAATTCAACCGCCTTGCAAGTACCGGCTTCAAAGAATTGGACAATGGCGGCAATACCGGATTCGATCGCCGCGATATGATGGGAAAATTACGTTGGCATACCGCTGATAATGCAAAAATCCCTCAATCAGTAACCCTAAAATTGGTTTCAACCACTGAAGAAGGAAACGAAAGCTACCTGGGCTTAACTTATTCCGATTACAAAGCAAACCCCTTAAGAAGGTATGCCGCCACCCAAAAAGATTTGCTCAATATCAGGCATAACCATGCCTCGCTCTCCCATTCAATAAACCCTTTAAACGGTTTATCCATTTTAACTTCAGCCTATTATTCCTTCACCTTCCGGGATTGGGGCCGTGTAAATACAATCGGAGGACAATCCATAAATGCCATACTAGCCGACCCACAAGCGCAACAATCTGCATACCAAATCATGACAGGCACTGCAAATGGAAGTATTGATTTTCAAAATGCGGCCCGTACCTACTTTTCAAGAGGCCTTCAAAGCCAATTGAATTTCCATTATCAAACTAAAAGTTTAGGTCATAAAGTTCAAGTGGGTGTCCGTTATCACCAAGATCAAGCCGACAGGTATGCAACGCGCTCCGTTTATTCCATGACCAATGGAACCATGATTCTTACAACAGGTGGAATTTTGGGCAACCAAGAAAATCAAATTCGCAATGCCACTGCATTGGCTTCCTATATCAATTATGAGTTAAGCTGGAAAGGGTTTAAAATTAATCCGGGCATTCGATTTGAGCGCATTGATTTTGAGTTCAGCAACTACGGAAATGCTGACAACGCACGTTTGGGCTCAAGCTTAAAAACAGCAAATAATCACCTGAATGTGGTTTTGCCGGGTATTGCATTGGGATATGCACTAAAAACCAATTGGAACCTATTTGCCGGAGTTCATCGTGGATTTTCACCTCCGGGTATGCCATCAACTACCTCAAACACGCAGGCAAAACCCGAGTATTCTATCAATTATGAATTGGGAACAAAATTTGAAGCAAGTGAATTAAACCTTCAATTTGCAGCGTTTAGAAACAATTACAGCAATATTCTGGGCGCAGATAATGTATCTGGAGGAGGAACAGGCTCAGGTGAATTGTTTAATGCAGGAAATGCGCTCATTCAGGGAGTAGAATTTAGTTTAGAATATGCACTACTTCGCAATTCCAATTTAAATTCAGGACTCAATTTCCCAATAACTTTAGCTTATACCTTTACCGATGCCAAATTTGAAGAGACCTTTGTAAACGGCGGCGGAGATTGGGGTTCAGGCTTAATTAAAAAAGGAGATAAAATTCCATTTATCACGCCGCATTTGGTAACATTAGGATTGGGTGCAGAAACCAAAAAGTTAACTGTATCGCTAATAGGCAGATATACTGGACAAACCCGCGTTACACCTGGCCAAGGAGATCAATTTACTCCCAACGAAAGCACCAAATATGCAGATGTGAATGCCATTGCATCCTTCCTCATTATTGATTTTTCAGGGAATTACAAATTCAGCAAGTGCTTCACTGGATTTTTACTTCTAAATAACCTGACCAATAACAAAGCCATAGTAGCCAACCTTCCACAAGGTTTCAGGCCTTCTTTGCCCTTTAGTGCTACACTTGGATTGAAGGCGAATTTTTAATTGATAGAAATAGAATAAACCAAAAGAACCGATTTCATCACTGAAATCGGTTCTTTTGGTTATAGAGAAATCGTTCGCACCAATTAAACTCTAAAATTCCCCCTCCGGTAATTTAGAATATGCGAATCAATAAATTCATCAATACGGGTGGGCTCTAGTTGGAAACGATTGTAGGTGGAAGCTGCATCTTCGGTAGTATCTGCGCTATCCATTGTGCCGGCCATTTGCATCATGCGTGCCAAGCCAGGGTGAAAAAATCGCATAATAGAAGATAGTTTTAATACTGTACCTGGTTTTAATGCGAAAACATTGGATTTTACGCCCAATTTCTCGGCATATTTTTCTATAACCTCACGCCTACTTAATTTATCAGGACTACACATTGGCATGCGCGAATACGTTGGTCCATGGTTAAGAATTTGCTCAATAAGTTGAGCCACATCTTTAATACTAACAAACCCGCAAGGTAAATTTCCATTTCCCATTAATTTTACCTTTCGGTTATTCAACACATCCTTCCCCATTAATTCTGCAATATGAAGCTCCATAAATGCAGCAGGTTGCACAATAGAAAAGGGCAAACCACTAGAAATTAATTTGCGTTCTGCCTCAAGTTTATACCTAAAAAACTCAATCTCAAGAAATTTCTCCGGATTCAAAATTGAAATCAAAACAACATGCTTGATTTGATTCCCAAGTGAAGCCATATAATTAATTAATTGAATCAATCCTTTTCCATCAACCTTTGGGCTGCTGTTCTCGCCTATTCCAAACAAGCTATGAATGCTAATAATAACCGTATCAACCCCAGAAAATGAAGTAGAATAGGTATCCGGCCTGGTAATATCCAAATAATGTATCCGATCAACACCAGGTTGTTCTTTTGCCAACTTTTGAGGATTGCGTGTACTCAATTTCAATTCAACTCCTTTTGAAGTTAAATTCCGGACAATTTCTGTCCCAAGCAATCCGCTGGCGCCTATTAGTAGAACCATAACATTTTTTTATACAATAGTAAAAAGACTAAATTGGCTAAAAAACCCCCATAAAAGGTGATAGAAGTAAACACAGAATTTCAAACCGACCGGAGATTTGTAACAATAATGTTCGCAGACCTTAGTGGATTTACAAGTTTGGCGGAAATCCTTGACCCTGAAGAGATGCAAGAATTGCTAAATGCGTGTTTCAACGTGTTGGTTCCTATCATTGAGAAAAATGGAGGATCAATCGACAAATTCATTGGCGATGAAATCATGGCGGTTTTTGGAGCTCCTTTAGCCATGGAGAATTCGGCGAAGGCAGCCATGAACGCGGCATTAGAAATGCTTGAAACCATGGAAAAATTCAAAATGGAAAGAACCCAATCCTTGGGAATTCATATTGGAATTAACAGCGGAACAGTAGTAGCGGGGGGAATAGGTTCTAAAGGAAGAATGCAATACACTGTTATTGGAGATGCTGTAAATTTGGCTGCAAGGCTAACATCAGCAGCTCCGGAAAAAGAGGTGTATGTTGGAAAGGAATCTTATCTACTTGCCAAAACACATTTTGAATTCAAAAAATTAAAACCTGCTTTCTTGAAAGGAAAACAAGAAAAAATTGAATTCTACAAATTACTCGCTAAGCAAAAAGAAAATTCTTCTCACACCAATAATTTATTAATTGGTCGGGACTACGAACGACAGGAAATAATACAATTCGCACAGCGTAAAAATGCGAACAAACTGCGACTAATTAGCATCACTGGTAATCCTGGAATTGGAAAATCACGATTATTAAATGCATGCACGGATGAACTAAAAAAAGATTTCCTACTTGTAAAGGTAAACTCGGGGATAGCTACAACACCAAAGCCATTTGAAAGCATCAAACAAGTGCTTACAATTTGGTTAAATTCCAATGAAAATAAAACACAAACACAGTTATTAACAGCAATCCAACTTGCACTCGACCAACGCTATTTTCATTTCACATATGAGGAATTGGATTGGATTACCCAATTTCTTAAACCCAATGCTGAACTTCCGCTTAACCAATGGATAAATGACCCCAACTGGGCAGGTCGACTAAGCAATATCCTTGTTTCTTTGCTCGAGAATTTGCTTCAACACCAAAAGGTTTGGCTTGAAATCGACAATTTTGCAAACATTGATTCCTATTCACAGGAAATTTTAAGCTTCTGCATCAAATCAGAATTAAAGTCAAAAAGTATTATTTGCCTGGAATGCAGAAATCCTGAAACACTCAAAAAAGTGGTAAATCCGGATATTGACTTCCCTTCTAGTCAAATCCTCCAACTTGAGATTAGGCCATTGAATCCAATTGATTCAGAAAAATTACTGTTATCCCAATTACCTGATTTTAGCATTGACCCCATAAACCTGGAGGAGATAATCAAAAAGTCTGAGGGCAATCCCTTATACCTTACAGCAATTGCCAATTCCTACAAATCCAGTTCCCTTGGTCATTCGCACAAAAAAGCAATACCTCAACCCTCCCAATTTCATGAACTTGGAAGCATTATCCTTGATGCGCTGCCAAGCCATGAAAAACACCTGTGCGGCGTGGCTTCGGTTATAGGAAGGGAATTTTCACTATCCGATTTGATTTATCTGGCGAACCCAGATTTCACCAAAAGAACAATTGAAAAATTGCTAGTTGAACTTACTAAAAAAGAATTATTCATTCAGACCAAACCATACTTTTACAGCTTTAGCAAAGAATTTATTTATCAATCTGCCTATACTTTCTTTTTGTTAACCGAGCGTAAAAAACTGCACCAAAAATATGCCAACTACCTGATTGAAAAACTAAAACCAAATGCAATAAAACTCCTTTCAGAAATAGCCATGCATTTGGAAAATAGTGGCGATACCATTAGAGCGTATGAGTTCTACCTGGAAGCTCATAAACTCAATTTTAAGTCAGGACTATTCAAAGATTCCTATATTATTTGTCAAAAAATAGATGAACTAATTTCAGGTTCAAAAAAAATAAAAATATCAAGTAACCAGTTAATCACCTTTTTTATTCAATATGCAGAATTAAATTACAAATTCCTGCAAATTGAAAAGGGAATAAATTGCATTAACAAAGCCTTGGTCTGCTGCGGAGAATCAAATTACAAATCCCAGATTGAAATCAAAATAGCTCTTTCAAAACTTCATATTCAAAACCGAAATGGAGATGCTGGTGTACGTGTTTTAAAACCATTAATCAAAAATAAAAACACATCAAACATTCTGAACAAGGAAAAAGCACTTTTCCTAAAATTCTACCTAACTCTTGGTCAGGCCATGTATTTCAGTAATTATGAAGCCGAATTATACGAAATGCTTGCTGACAAAAACAATGATTTCTCACGCTCAAAAGATACCGCAGCTCAGGTTCAGTTTAACGACCTTTGGATACTTTGGGCTTGTCATAAATACAGGTTTTATAATATTCCAGAAACCTATGTAACCTTAGCAAAAACCAATACAGAATTGGCCTCAAAACTAAAAAACGCAAACGATTTTTTCATTTCAAAAAACATTCTTTCCTTGCTTTTCCTCTGGAATGGTGAATTGAACAAATCGCTACTTCTTAAAATTGAGAATGGCAGTTATGCGAGAAAAATTTCATCCCATACCAACTTGCTCACCGAATTGAATTATCAGGCTTTTATTTACCGATGCCTCGGAAAATTCAAAGCTATGGATAAAGTATTACACGAAGCTTTTCAGATAACAAATAAAGTAAAAAGTTCCTATTTAATTCATTTAAGAGCCAATCAGTTGGTTGGAAAACTAAAAAATGACCAACTTGATTCTGCTGCTAGTTTGTCCGCATTTATTGAGAAGGCAAAATCTGCATTCCCTGAAAACTATCCTCTGAAATTTTTCTGGGAAGGCCCACTCTTTCGATACTACATAACCAGGAATGAATTGGAAAAAGCTCAT
>JAKLJI010000002.1:152799-224875 GCA_023151275.1 Bacteroidia bacterium
AAGCTCATGCCTGTTTGAAGTTTATTTTTCATCCCTCGCAAAGGGCTTGGCCAGAACCGGCCAATATGCTGAACGAAAGACTGAAAAAAGCTTTTGAAAGCAAAAAAACCAAAGAGTTTTTGAAGATTTCCAAGGAATTGATTCAGTGGTCGGATACCAATCAACAAGGACTGGTTTAGCAATGGGCGAAATCTATTAACCCAATCAAGTCTCAGAAATCCATTTCAATTTCTCGGTAGCATCCAACACCACCGACTTCTCATCAACCAAAATTCTGAGGTAATTTTCCAATTCAATGCGATTAAATTGGGAAAGCATTGAAACCAAATCGGCAGGACGACAGGGATTTTGAATCAACACCTCCCGAATTTGTTTCCGCATTTCCGGAACATCGCGTTTCAATTGCTTTTTCATTTCCAAGCAAGTATCACAGGTGCCGCAGTTTTCGGTTCGGTATTCATCAAAATAAGCCAGCAATTTATTGGTTCGGCATGCTTCTTTTTCTTCTACAAAAGCAAGCATAGCATCCAATTTACCCTTATAAACTTCCTTGCGAAAGGCATAAAATTGCTCATCAAAACGGATATACGAACTGGATTGCCTCTTCCCCAAAAACTGCAAGCGAATTCCATCCATTTGTTCTTGATAAATGAGCACCTGTTGTTCATGCAAGCTTCGCAGTCTTGCTTTGAATGCGGCAGGTTCAAGCTTTAATCGCTTGGCCAAATATTCTTCACGAATAGAAATTGGTCGATCAAACAAGCCCCCGTAAGTGCGCAGCAGCATCTTAATCAACACATCCATATCTGCGTTTTCAACCTGATACCGATATAATTCTCCCGGATCTGCCAAAAACTGAATCTTAGATTGCTCGTAAAATGAATCACTCAAGTAAATTAAACCTTGCTGTGCTAAAATGCTCAAACCAATACGCACAAATGCCGGATCCAATTTCCTGCTCCTGGAAAACTCATCAGGATCAAACGGAAAAACGCGATCCGACTGTCCGCCCAATGGTATATGAAAATAACTGCTTATGGAATCATACAAATTGCGCAAGGCAGATTCTGGCGGGAAATTTTGTTCAAGCCTATTCTTCAATTTCACTGCATCATCAGGCGAATTCAAAAGAACACAGTAGCTCTTTTTTCCATCTCGTCCTGCCCTGCCCGCTTCCTGGTAATAGGCCTCCGGACTATCAGGCATTTCAAGATGAATGACAAAGCGGCAATCGGGTTTATCAATGCCCATTCCAAAAGCATTTGTGCAAGCCATAATGCGAACCTTACCATCAATCCAATCTTGTTGCCTTTTGTTTCTTTCTTCAAGCCCCAAACCGGCATGGTAAAACGAAGCAGAAATTCCATTCTTTTGAAGAAGCTGCGCCACCTCAACTGTACCCTTTCGACTGCGGGTGTAAACCAAACCACTGCCCTTTAAATTGGAAACAATATGCAGCAATTGCGCTTCCTTATTCTCTGTATTTCGCACCACATAAGCCAGATTCTCCCGATGAAAACTTCCCAGAAATTCCTTTCCGTTGGTGAATTTCAGAATTTCCATCATATCCTTTCTTACCCGGGCAGTAGCACTTGCCGTAAGTGCTAAGAAGGGCACCTTCGGAAACAAGGGCCTTAGCTCTGCAATTTCGCGGTACTCGGGTCTAAAATCATAACCCCATTGGCTGATGCAATGTGCCTCATCAATGGCAATCAAGCGAATGGGCAAATCGGGCAAATTGGCTTGAAACAATTTAGATTTCAGCCGCTCCGGACTTACATACAAAAACTGCACTTGTTCATGCATGGCATTGCCCAAAATAGCTTTAATCTCGTTTGGATGTTGGCCGGAATACAAGGCTTCTGCTTGAATACCCATTTTGCGTAAGCGTTCAACCTGGTCCTTCATTAGGGCAACTAGCGGTGAAATAACCAGACACAATCCACCCAAACACAAAGCCGGAACCTGAAAACAAACAGATTTTCCGCCACCTGTGGGCAACAAAGCCAAGGTATCATTTCCTGCTAAAACAGATTCAATGATTTCTTCCTGAAGGGGACGGAATGCCTTATGCCCCCAATACCTTTCTAAGATTTCGCGGGCCTTCATGCACTTAGTAAACTATTCTTCCATCTCTGATGGTAAGCATTCTATCGCTTCTGCCGGCCAATTCCTGGTTGTGCGTAACAATGACAAAGGTTTGATTGAAGCGTTGGCGCAGATCAAAAAACAAATCATGCAAAGCATGAGCGGATTGGGAATCCAAATTCCCGGATGGTTCATCGGCAAGAATTACCGCCGGTCCATTGATAAGGGCCCTGGCAACAGCAACCCGCTGCTGCTCTCCTCCCGATAATTCAGAGGGTTTATGGTCGGCTCGGTCCTTTAGACCTAAAATCTCTAACAATTCCATGGCCTTTCTTGCGGATTCCTTTTTTGAAATTCCTTGAATCCATGAAGGAATACAAATGTTTTCAACAGCTGAGAACTCAGGCAGGAGTTGATGAAATTGAAAGATAAATCCAATTTTTCGGTTTCTGAAATCAGCCAAAGCATTGCCTTTAAGTGATAACACATCAACCCCGTCAATGGTCAAACTGCCTTGATCGGCCTTGTCTAAGGTTCCTAAAATCTGCAACAAAGTGGTTTTTCCTGCACCGGAAGCCCCAACAATTGAAACCACCTCACCTGCTCCAATGGCTAAATCGATACCTTTTAAAACCTGAAGTCCGGAATAGGATTTTGTGAGTTGGGAGGCCTTAATCATTGAAACAAAAATAAGAAAAGCAGTTGCTTTCAGTCCCAAATTTTATAAGTCACTGACTTTTAGAAAGAATAATATAGTGGTTGATTTTTGCACATTCGTTAAAATCCTTTCAATTGACTCAGAAAAAAGTAAATTCGCAGCAAATTTTTTCAGAATGAACATTCATGAATTCCAGGCCAAACAAATACTCAAATCGTTTGGCGTTGCCGTGCAAGAAGGGATAGTTGCCGAAACCCCTGATCAGGCTTATGAGGCTGCACTTAAATTAAAAGAGCAGTTCGGAAGCGATTTCGTTGTTGTGAAAGCTCAGATTCACGCCGGTGGTCGCGGAAAAGGCACCATAATTGGAAAAGACCAACGCGGAGTGGCCGTTGCCAAAAATGCCGATAAAGCAAAAGAAATTGCAGGCAACCTTTTGGGTGGTACCTTGGTAACCATTCAAACTGGTCCTAAAGGAAAACTTGTTAGCAAAGTATTGGTGGCTCAGGATGTGTACTATCCAGGTCCTAATTCAACCAAAGAGTTTTACATGAGTGTAATGCTTGACCGTTCACAAAGCAAAAACATCATTGTTTACTCTACCGAAGGTGGAATGGACATTGAGCATGTTGCTGAAACTACTCCTCATTTGATTTTCAAAGAAACAGTTGACCCTAAAGTAGGTCTTCAAGGTTTCCAAGCGCGTAAAATCGCTTTCAATTTGGGTTGTGAAGGTGAAGCTTTCAAACAAATGGTAAAATTTGTAACAGCACTTTACCGTGCTTATGACAATTCGGATGCTGCCATGTTTGAAATCAATCCGGTTTTGCGCACTTCAGATGATAAAATCATAGCTGTTGACGGCAAAGTGAACATTGATGACAATGCGCTTTACCGCCATGCTGATTACGAAGCCATGCGCGACGTAACTGAAGAAGACCCAACCGAAGTTGAAGCCAAAGAATTCAACCTAAACTACGTAAAACTTGACGGAAACGTGGGTTGTATGGTGAATGGTGCCGGTCTTGCTATGGCTACCATGGATATCATCAAACTTTCAGGTGGTGAGCCAGCTAACTTCTTAGATGTTGGTGGAACTGCAAATGCTAAAACGGTTGAAGCCGGTTTCCGCATTATCTTAAAAGACCCGAACGTAAAAGCAATCTTGATTAACATTTTTGGTGGTATCGTTCGTTGCGACCGTGTTGCTCAAGGTGTTGTAGATGCTTATACCTCAATTGGAAATATTCCAGTGCCAATTATCGTTCGTCTTCAGGGAACAAACGCTGAAGCAGCGAAAAAACTAATCGACGAATCTGGTTTGAAAGTATATTCAGCTATCGTATTGAAAGAAGCTGCTGACTTGGTTCAGAAAGCTGTTGAAGGAACAATCTAATTCGATTTTCATTCGATAGAAAAAGCTGTCAATTTTTTGGCAGCTTTTTTTTATGGTTCTGTTCCTAATTTATCTCATTCCTTCTTATTCTCTCAATTACCTAATTTTGAGCTATGTTAGTTCAGCTTCATCCCAAGAACCCAAATCCAAGGGATGTAAAAAAAGTAATTGATACCCTCGCCAAAGACGGAGTAATAATTATTCCAACAGATACCATTTATGCCATGGCGTGCAGGTTGGATAGTAGAAAAGGAATTGAGCGTATGGCTAGAATTTCAGGAAAGAAAGTAGAAAAGGTAAACTTTTCACTGCTTTGCTCCGATTTATCACATATCGCCGATTATACTGTTGTAATCGATAAACATGTATTCCGGTTGATGAAAAACAACCTTCCTGGCCCCTTTACTTTTATTCTAGGAGCTAACAAAGAAACAAGTAGATACTTCAGTGGCAACAAGAAAACCATTGGCATTCGTGTACCCGACAATATCATCGCTCAAACTTTAGTTGCCGAGGCTGGAATTCCACTACTTGTAACCACCATTCATTCCGATGATGAAATTATTGAGTACATGACCGACCCCGAAGAAATTCACGATAAATTTGAAAATTTGGTTGACTTGGTGGTAGATGGCGGCGCTGGAGGAAATATTCCTTCGACCATTATTGATTGCTTAGAGGATGAGCCTTTGTTGATTCGGGAGGGAAAAGGAAAAATCGTTTATTAGCAACTTGTTTCTTTTTGCCAATTAACACGCCAATGGCAATTGAAAATTGGTCGGCATGACCCCATTCATTGTTGCCTCCTCCAAAAAAACCAATTTGCTGAAAAATATCTTCTAATCTCGGTTCCCTTTTTTGGGGACCTGTTCTTTCAATATCCTTATGGTCCTTCCGACCGGTTCCCAATCCATAAGTAAAAGAAAGCGCAATGCGGTCGTAAAAAATCCATTGCCTACCAATTGAAAAGAGAAAAGCCTTTCCCCAAACCTGTCGCTTAATGGTATTGAATGGATCCCCGGGTGCCGGATAAGAATCATCCCACCATTTTTCTTCGACTACAAAACTAGATTGGAAATATTCTGCCTGGGCAAACCACCCGTTCAGTAGATGCGGATGGTATTTCGTTGCCCGCTTTCGTTGAAAGGTGTATTTCAATCCAACAGCAGCTTCCAGGCCACTTACATGGTCAATATCTCCGGTTTGACTTCCAACGCCCATCACATTGCATAACAACTTCGCACTAAAGCGAGGATAAATGGTCTTCTCCACTCGTAATTTCAGTTGCTCAAAGAAAATGGGCACCAATTCGCTGCTTATCACCCAAGATCGTTGCATAGGATAAGTGGAAAGCGAAGATTCCTTATGGGATTTGGGCGGAAAACTAAACAACTTCCCATTTTGAAAACGAATGGAACTCAAGTAAGCACGATCTATACTTTTGGCAACGGTTTGGCTGCCATCCCAAACCAGGTAATGCACCCTTCGTGGGGTAATATTGGTAACCTTGCAGGAGAGTGAATCTTTTCGATTATCAGCAATCAATACATCTTGTGAGAACAAGGTTTCAGAAGCCAAAACCAAGTTCAAAAAAAGAAGGAATTGATTGATGCGCTTAATCATCTCATTTTTTCAATTTAGGCAATTTAACATTCGTTAAAAAACCAAGCCGTAAACCATAATTGAATACAAAATTAGGGCCATCGGTATCAATGCCATAAAAACCCAGGTTAAAGGATTCATCATCGAGTGGACCTCCATAATTTGAACCACTCTGACCCGCCGGATAGACCGTATTATCAGTGAAGTTTTTCTTTCCGATTCCGGGTGCCAAGAACAAATCCAGACAAACTGCATCCGAGAAAACCCATTGTTTCCCAAAATTTAAAAACAAGCCATAGCCAAAAACTGAGTTTTTTGCTTCAAACGTTTTATAAGTATAACTTGGTGCATAGGTAGAATACCCACTAGTTGTTGTAACTGAAAAATAGGTCAGCATTAGTTCAGGTTTAACATAGGCACCTTTTAATAAGTGCGAATACCGCATTCCGCGTAAATAAAAATCGGGCGTATTAATAAACTTGTATCCAAAGCCCAAAGCAACACCTGAAGCCTTATCGTATTCTTCAAAAGTATTTACTCCAACTCCTATAATATTCAAACTTACTTCCCTGCTTCTGCCCGGCTTGAGGCTTTGCTCAGCTGTCACAACAAATTGGTCACCCAAAAAATCAAAAGGAGTGATTTTAAAAGCAAACTTTTTCTGGTTGATATAATTCTCTGCATTGTCGAATTCCGACTCAGCAAATTTGAATTCCTGGCCATTGGTGAAAATAATTTTTAGCACCCGATCCCTGGGTTGAGTAAAAATGGGCATCAAGGAATCAACCGGCCATTGCTTGTACTTAATGACTTCGGTACCAATTTCGGTTACCTTCACCAAAAGGGTATCCCCCTTTAAACGCATAACCATTTTATCCTGGGCCTTGAGGCAAATACCCATCAGAAAAAACGGCACAAAAATAAAAGCGTAAATTTTACTCATTTTGAATTCTTCAACAAATAGCCCAGCCGCAAACCAAAACTAAAACACATTCGAACTCCCGGGTTAAAACCATTATAATCAAAACTTGGAACATATACAAAACCATAAGGGATAACCACACCCTCATCCGAAAGTACTGAGTTTGAGTTATTGTCTGAAAGCGTATTTTTATAACCAAGTCCAACCCCGGCATACAAGTCCACACACATAGCATCATCAAATACCCATTGCTTGCCAAAATTCAGCATACCAGCCAAGCCAATGTAATTATCATTTAAAATCTGGTAGTAAGTGCCAATAACCTCTGGTTTGATATAACTTCCTTTAAGAATGTGCATATACCGCATACCATCAATATAGTAATCTGGTGTATTAATGAATTTGTAACCTGATTTCAGGGTAATGCCGGATGGGTTTCCGAATAATTCCCGAGACAATCCAAGTCCAATTCCATGGATTGAGTATTCATAACTTCTTCCAGGCTTGATACTTTTTTCAAAACTAATACCGGTTTGAGCTACAAGTAAACCAAAGGGAGCAATTTTAATGGCCATTTTGCGCTGGTTGGCATAATTGCCTGGGTCTGAAAAACCATCCTCGTAAAATTTCATTTGCTGGCCGTTTGAAAAAATTATCTTTTTCAAACGACTCGTTCTTTCTTCAATCAAAGGAAAATCGTCTGAAACCGGCCAAAGTT
This sequence comes from Bacteroidia bacterium, assembly GCA_023151275.1. GTDB lineage: Bacteria > Bacteroidota > Bacteroidia > UKL13-3 > UKL13-3 > CAISCU01. Next base: position 160,184 of record JAKLJI010000002.1, read on the forward strand.
TATAGGTAATTTTCTCAGTCCCTACCTCAACTACCTTTACCAACAAGGTATCTGAAGTGCTGCGAAATATCAATTTATCTTGGGCTTTTCCAAGGTTAATGTTCAGAAGGAAAAGCGTCAAAATGATAACTGGGCGAAATTGAATCATAGCTTTTTTGTTTGTAAGGTATTCCAAAACTATTGTCAAACCAAAAGGTGGGCTTTTTCATTAATTAAGTGGCCCTGAAAAACCTCCACTGATTCCACTTAAAACCTTCTACTAATCAGCTAAAATGAGATCATTGACGCCTCATCAAACCCCAATTTTTTTAGCTTGGGTTATTTTAGAGCAGGCTTGGTTACTACTTCCTTCTTTATTCGGATTTAGTTTCTTTTGCGGCATGACAAATCCCATATTGGTTGAAATTCATCGCGGTGGCATTTTGGAAAGCTTCCACAGAGGAGTGGTATGTGTGGTAAATGAAAAAAAAGATGTTGTTTATGCCAAAGGTGATATTCACCAACTCTGTTATCCCCGTTCTGCCATGAAACTGCTTCAGGTAATTCCTTTGATTGAAAAAGGGGGAATGAGCAAATTTGATTTCAACCTGGAAGAAGTTGCCTTGATGTGTGGCTCTCACAATGCAGAAGAAAACCATATTCGAGTGTTGAATTCGATACTTGATAAGATTGGCATGAATTATAGCGACCTGGAATGCGGTGCTCAGATGCCAAGTTCAAAAAAAGACAGTGAAAAGTTGATAAAAAACGACCAAAAACCGGGACCACAGCACAACAATTGCAGCGGGAAACATGCAGGTATGCTTGCACTTTGCAAGTTGTTAGGGCATGAAACTAAAGGTTATATCCATCCCCAGCATCCCATTCAACAAGAAATACAACAAGTTTGTGCAGACATGTATGAATATCCGGTAGCTAAAATGGTTTGTGCGCTCGACGGTTGCTCAGCACCCATTTTCTCTATCCCGGTTTATAACCAGGCTTTAGCATATAGAAATTTGTGCGGGAACACTGAATTTACTGAAAGTCGAAATCAAGCCCTCGCAGTCATTCGTGAAGCAGTAAGTACATTCCCGTTTATGGTTGCCGGGAGTAAGCGATATTGCACCGATATGATGAAAATTACAGCTCCATCTGTGATTGGCAAAACGGGTGCTGAGGGAATTTTTTGCATGAGCTTCACAAATCACAACCTGGGAGTTTGCATCAAAATTGATGATGGCAAAATGCAACCTCAATACGCAGTAGCTCAACAACTGCTGGAAGAAAGCGGACTTTTCCCCAATGACCAACTTCAAACCCTCACTCATTACAAAAAACAGGATATCAAAAATTTCAACCATTTCGTGACAGGTGAATTTCATGCCAATCGCTTAGGAATTGACCCGATTTACTTTCAGAAATAAGTCAATAAAAGAAAAGTGGGGAACTTGTGGAAAAACACAAGTTTAAATCCGAAGCCAAGATTAGGGAAATCAAGCCTTTCCGCCTATTTTTACTCACTAAATCGAATTGATAAAAATGAGTGTAGAAGGCGCAGAAAACAAACAGAATTATTCGGCCGATAATATCACGGTCCTTGAAGGTCTGGAAGCCGTTCGTAAAAGACCGGCTATGTACATCGGTGATGTGGGCGTTAGGGGACTCCACCACTTGGTTTATGAGGTAGTTGACAACTCTATCGATGAAGCTCTTGCAGGATATTGCCGCAATATTATCGTTAACATCCACGAAGGAAATGCAATTTCCGTAGAAGATGATGGCCGAGGAATTCCAACCGGCATGCATGCCAAAGAAGGCAAATCAGCGCTTGAAGTTGTAATGACCGTATTGCACGCAGGTGGTAAATTTGATAAAGACACTTACAAGGTTTCCGGAGGTTTACACGGTGTGGGTGTGAGTTGCGTAAACGCCCTTTCTACCCTGCTTCGCGCAACTGTTTACAGAGAAGGACAAATTTTTCAACAAGAATATTCTTGCGGCAAACCACTTTACGATGTAAAAGTAATTGGTGAAAGTGACAAAACCGGAACTACCGTATTCTTTCAACCCGACGGTGAAATCTTCACAACCCTTGAATACAAATACGATACCCTCGCAGCACGTATGCGCGAGCTTTCTTACTTAAATAGAGGTATTCGAATCACCTTGAAGGACCATCGCCCTGATGAAAACGGAAACCTTCGGGAGGAGACTTTTTATTCCGATGGTGGTCTGAAAGAATTTGTGAACTTCCTCGATGGAACCCGCGAGAAATTACTTCCTGAACCCATTTACGTAGAAGGCGAAAAAGCTGGAATTCCAGTTGAGGTGGCCATGATTTATAACAATGGCTATTCTGAAAATCTGCATTCGTATGTAAACAATATCAATACCATCGAAGGTGGTACACACGTTGCCGGCTTCCGAAGAGCACTTACGCGTACTTTGAAAAATTACGCCGAAAAAGAAGGCTTGCTAAAAAACGTAAAGGTCGAAATCAGTGGTGATGACTTCCGCGAAGGGTTAACAGGTGTAATTTCGGTTAAAGTTCAGGAACCACAATTTGAAGGTCAAACCAAAACCAAACTCGGAAACTCGGATGTTACCGGTGCTGTTGACCAAGCTGTAGGTGATATGCTTGCTAACTATTTGGAAGAAAATCCAAAAGAAGCTCGTCTTATTGTTCAGAAAGTAGTTCTAGCGGCAACTGCTCGCGCTGCGGCACGCAAAGCACGCGAAATGGTGCAACGTAAGGGTGCCATGAGCGGAAGCGGCTTACCTGGTAAATTGGCCGACTGCTCTGAAACCGATCCAGAAAGATGCGAACTTTACCTGGTGGAAGGAGATTCTGCAGGTGGTACCGCAAAACAAGGTAGAAACCGCGCTTACCAGGCCATTCTTCCACTAAGAGGAAAAATCCTCAACGTGGAAAAAGCCTTGGAATACAAAATCTACGAAAACGAAGAAATCAAAAACATGTTCACCGCACTTGGCGTAACCATTGGTACCCAAGATGATAACAAAGCCTTGAACATGGAAAAATTACGCTACCACAAAATCATCATCATGACGGATGCCGACGTGGATGGCTCGCATATCCGAACACTTATTCTCACCTTGTTCTTTAGGTACATGAAAGAACTTATTGAGTTTGGTTATGTGTACATTGCTCAACCACCACTTTACCTGGTTAAAAAAGGAAAAGAAGAAGAATATTGCTGGACAGAAGCGCAACGGGAAGATGCAGTTATGCGAATTGCCAAAGGAAGCAATCCGGATTCCGTGAATATTCAACGATACAAAGGTTTGGGAGAAATGAACGCGGAACAATTATGGACAACCACCATGAATCCGGATACACGCACTCTAAAACGCGTAACGCTGGATAGTGCCGCAGAAGCCGACCACGTATTTAGCATGCTTATGGGTGACGAAGTTCCGCCTCGTCGCGAGTTTATTGAAGCCAACGCTCGTTACGCTAAAATTGATGCTTAAGCCTTTCGTCCCCCACCGGTTAAAGGGGGTTTGAGGTTTCCGGTTTTCCGGATACATATACAGAAACCTGCTACTTCGGTGGCAGGTTTTCTTTTTTTGGGAAAGACCAAGTTGTTTAGTTTACCTCAACAAAAGCAACTTCTTTCATTCCTTGAATGGAATTACTCAAGAAAATTCGGTCAGCATTCCTTAACTCCTCTATGCTGCAAGGTTTTTGAGTTACACGTTTCATGCTCATCCATTTTAAACGCATAACACCATCAACAGGCCCCTCTTCAAGCGGAGGGGTGAACCATTCATCGTTTTTTACCCAAAACACATTCGATGAACCACCTTCGCAAATGCGTTTATACTCATTTAAAATAAGCACATCATCCAAACCCATTTCCTTGGCCCATTTTAAAGCCATAACATAAATTAGGGCATTGCCGCTTTTAACGTTAGATAAGGAATGGCAGGGTTTATAATACTTGTTGAATACGGCTACTTTCGGTAATTCCTGGTTTGCTAACTTTTCTCCCACCTTTACATTCAAACCAACACTTAAGCTTCCAATCAATTGAGCCTCAAACTCTGCTTTGTTTTGAACTGGTGCATAAAATCCAAGCCCAGCCCTCCGGATAACTAAGCGTAGTCTGAATATCTTGCTGGGGTCAGGAATACTATTTACCAAAAACTCATTCAAATAATCTACACTAAAATGCTCAGGCAGTTCCATTTCCATGATCTCAGCCGACCGTCGAATCCGCTCTACATGCAGCTCTAAGAGAGGAAACTCCCCCTTTTCAAATAAAATGGTTTCAAAAAATAAGTCACCATAGAGTGATGCGCGGCTCATGGGTTGAAATTACTCTTTTTTTTATCAAATAAAACAAGCTTTCAATAATAAGTCTCTATCTACTGTTGTAAAATTGATTTTTGAAACCTGCTTATTTGGTTAGCTTTGTGCCGCTAATTTCCAAACTATACCATGAAAAAGGTTTACATCGTTTCAGCTGTCCGCACCCCAATTGGTGCTATGAACGGCGCTCTTTCCTCCCTCAGCGCCACACAGCTGGGTTCTATTGCCATCAAAGGTGCTATTGAAAAAGCTGGCATCAATCCTGACCAAATTCAGGAAGTGTACATGGGAAATGTTATTTCGGCCGGCCTTGGCCAGGCTCCTGCAACTCAAGCTATGATTGGCGCAGGTATCCCAAATACCGTTCCTTCAACCACCGTTAACAAAGTTTGTGCTTCAGGTTCAAAAGCTATCATGCTCGCTGCACAAAGCATTATGATGGGAATAAATGATATTGCAATCGCTGGTGGAATGGAAAGCATGAGCAATATTCCTTATTACCTGGATAAAGCTCGCACGGGTTACCGCTTAGGACACGGCACTTTGGTTGATGGTTTGATTAAAGACGGCCTTTGGGACGTTTACAAAGATTTCCACATGGGAAATGCAGCCGAAATTTGTGCCCGTGAATACAACTTTACCCGCGAAGACCAAGATGCATTTGCAATTGAATCTTATACACGCGCGCAAAACGCATATGCAAAAAATGCATTTGCAGATGAAATCATCCCTGTTACAATTCCGGTTCGTGGCAAAGACCCAATTGTGGTGAGTGTAGACGAGGAATATACTAAGGTGAACTTCGAAAAACTCAAAACATTGAAACCTGCTTTTGAGAAAGAAGGAACTATAACCGCCGCAAATGCTTCAAAATTGAACGATGGTGCTTCTGCCCTTGTTCTTGTTTCTGAGGAGAAAATGATTGAATTAGGACTTAAGCCACTTGCTCGCATTGTTGCATTTGCAGATGCAGCGCAGGCGCCTGAATGGTTTACAACAACTCCTGCATTGGCAATTCCGAAAGCACTTAAGTGGGCCGGTATTGATATCAAGGACGTAGATTTCTTTGAATTGAATGAAGCGTTTTCAGTAGTTGGTCTTGTAAACAACAAACTTTTGGGAATTGATGATAAGAAAGTAAACGTTTACGGTGGTGCTGTTGCATTAGGACATCCAATTGGAAGTTCCGGTGCAAGAATTGTTACAACACTTACAACCATACTTAATAAAGAAGGTGGTCGTTACGGTGTAACCGGAATTTGCAATGGCGGTGGCGGTGCATCTGCTATCGTTCTTGAAAAAGCCTAACCATACTATTATTAAATGTGAAGCTGCCGGGATTATTGCTCGGCAGCTTTTTTTATGCCCTTTCCATATTGCCTTTTATTAACTTCGTAAACCATGAATTTCAAGCACCTCTTTTTGTCCCTATCGCTTTTCCTACTTACTACTTTCATTTCCAAACCTTCAAGTGCTCAAGCCCTGGATTCAATCCTCGTGGATAGTATTCGAAATTATGAATTTCGGCTGATGGGACTAAGTCGCGAAATGGTTTCGAGTTTTGATGAACTTACCCGCATAAGCTCCGGAAAAAGTTTCATTATTAACCTTAGTCGGGCGCTGCGCATTCCTAATTCCTATTTTTATCCGTTTGATTCGGTAAAACATATCATAATACTCAAATCTCCCGATGATTTGTTCCGAATTATGACTTGGAATGTGGCAACCAATGATGAAAAATTCCGCTATTTCGGGGTGATTCAAATGAATCCCTTGAAACTAGAAAAAATGAAGGACAAAGACTGGTATAAGAGTTTTTATCCATTGATAGACCGAAGCGATTCCATCAATTCAAATACCTATTTATTTACAGAAACTGATGCTAACCATTGGTATGGTGCAGCCTATTACAAAATCATCAAAACAAGCTATAAGAAAAAAGACTATTATACCTTGTTAGGATGGGACGGAGCAGATAGAACCCGTAATAAAAAAATAGCCGAAATTCTTTTCTTCAGGGATGGTAGCCCCTATTTCGGCGCTCCACTCTTCGACATGAAAAAAAAACGCCCTTTTAGTCGCCTTGTTTATGAATTCAATAACCAGGCCAGCATGGGTTTGAGGTACGACGATAAGCAAAAACTCCTACTCATTGAAAACATTGTTCCTGATAAACCAGCCAATGCCGGAAACTTTGAATTTTATTACCCGGATGGTTCTTTTGATGCCTTAAGTTGGAAAAATGGGAAGTGGGAAAAACAGAAAGGCATCATTGAAAATCCAAATGCAAAATAATTTTCACGCCACTCATCAGGCATAACCGCAGCTCAAATAAGAAATATCCCATTCGCATAGAATTTATCCTACCTATATAAATCCCTGATTTTCTGACTTCTATCAATTGCGAATCCTTTAGACCTCCTTATCTTTGAGTAGTTAATTAGTAGTGCCATGATACTCGCTATATTGTCAATTCTGCTGGTGGTAAATATTGTAGGCTTCGCCTACCGCCGCAAAGCATGGTCAAAAATCTTCCTATTTGGTCAACTTTCAGTTGTTATGGGAATGGGAATCATGTTTGTCCTTTACGACACTACAGGTGGTATCCAGGCCAGAAACCAAAAACTGAAAAATGAAAAAGTACTGGAAGAGTTAAAAAACAACCTTGCCAAGGACGAGTTTAAAGCGGATACTACTGAAACCTCAACTGAAAATACCGGAGGAAATCTGGTTCGTCAATAACCATTAAAACAATTGGCTTTACCTTGCCAATTCTGTTTAAAAACAAGCCACTTGTACAAAACAGGTGGCTTTTTTTGTGATTGATTTTTCCCTTTGCTTCTTGTGGGTTTTACTCATTGAAATCTAGAGAAGTGAAAATCCCCACCATAATTACCTTCAAAATCAATCCGATTAGGATTCCTTGCTATCACAAGTTAATACGCCAATTTTCAATAATCCTTAGAAACGATAGGTATTCATTCTTTACCGTCAAAACCGAATAGCCTATTTTACTTTAGTAAGGGCCAAGAGCTGTTTACATCCGTAAATCCATCAAACATCAGCTATTGTTCTCGAAAAAAATTAACCAATGTTTCAATCCTTCAAACCAAAACTTAACAACTAAAACGCTTATTTATTGACGATTAGACTCAAATAAAAACGAAATAAACTGCTTTTAACAACACTAAAGTTCAATTTTAAAATTTAGTTATTGTTGTAAAGTCAACTTGTAGTTTGTGCAAAAAAAGTACTCAATGTTCCATTCGCAAATAATTGTTAGGATACTTTTTTACCCCAAACCTTTTTTATGAACCAGAAAATTCCATTCCCACAGGCCCCTCTATTCCTTCCCAAAAGGGTTCGAAATCACTCCAGAATTCAGTTTCCCTTTTGCATTACTATGGTCTTTTACTTTGCAGGCTAAGCAGTCAGCGTCTTTAGCTTTTTCAACCAACGAATGTGATTCAAGTGCAGATTTCCAGCTAACCTTCGTACACTGTTTAATCCTTTCACTTCTGGATAATGTACTTGACAAATAGTATTCTGGAGGGATTCTTTCGCTTGACTAAAGAAGCATCATTCCTGTTCTAGTGAACTTGATTACCTTTGGATTTGGATGAACTGAAAACCTATCAAGAATTGAATAAAAGTTCAGAATATCGAATAAACGTGAAATGGGAATGCTTGAAAAAATAAAGAGTTACTTTGGTCCTGTTACCTTAAAAACTGTTCAGAGTCAATTCAATGGCCCATTGGATTTGGTAATGCTCGAAGGCAAAATTCTTCTCGACAGTAAGCATACCAATTATTCGTATGGGTCATTGGAAAGAGTGCTAGAATTTGGCATAAAAAGATGTAACCTACAATCTGCCAAACAAGCTTTAATCCTTGGATTAGGTGCAGGAAGTGTATTGAGACCCTTAACAAAACAACTTGGAAAAGAGTTGAAAATAGATGCGGTTGAAATTGACCCTGTTTTGATTCAACTTGCAAAGGACGAATATGGAATTCTTGAAAGTTCTGCACTAACAATCCATCAAAAAGACGCTTCAAAGCTTGATTTCCTGAATAATGCCATGTTTGATTTTGTGCTCATCGACTTGTTTATTGACACTAAAATTCCCGAGTTTGTATTTGAGAAATCCTTTTGGGTTGAACTCTGCAATCATTTATCTCCCCATGCAACATTGGTTTTCAATGGTGGACTGTTGATGGAAGACAAACAGCGGTCAAGAGAGCTTGCTATTCAATTGGATAAGGAATTTGATATTCAACTCTACGACAAAGTTGAGGGATTCAATTTGGTGCTTTGTATGAAAAAGAAAAACGCATGAACAAACAACTCATATTATACATTGCAAGCAGCTTAGATGCTTATATAGCCGGTCATGAAGGGGATTTATCCTGGCTAGACCAGGTTCCTCCAGACCCGGATGGGGATTATGGATATTCCGATTTAATGAACGATACCGATTCGATCATCATGGGCAGCAAAACTTATGAAAAAGTAATTTCCATGGGACTTGAATGGCCCTATCCGAATCATACCACCTATGTACTAAGTTCAAGACAATCAATCCAAGTAGAAAGTCCAAAAACTGAAATTTGGAACCATTCTTTGATGGATTTATGGAAGCATATTCAAGAAAAACATGCAAAAAATTGTTGGTTAGTTGGTGGTGGCGCATTGATTAAATCCTGTCTTGACGAAAACCTGCTCGACAAAATGATTCTAACTCAGATTCCTGTTTTACTGGGAAAGGGAATTCCACTATTTCCTGAATCAAACTCCACATCCAATTGGACATTAACAGAAGCTAAGGCCTTCAAAACAGGATTAGTGAACTTAACTTATATCAAATCTCCAAGATGAACGAGAAAATAGGAATCCTGGGTGCTATTCCGGAAGAAGTTGGAATTCTCAAAGACTACATGGATGAAATCGAGGAGGTGAATTTGGGTGGACGCGCATTTTACACCGGTAAACTCTTTGGAAAAGATAGTGTGCTCGTTTTCTCTAGGTGGGGTAAAGTGGCAGCTGCAAGCACTACTGCTGCTCTAATCCTTCATTTTGGGGTAACAGAAATTGTATTCTGTGGCGTTGCAGGTGGCATACATCCAGACGTAAAACGTGGAGATATAGTTGTCGGAAATTCACTTATTCAACACGACTTAGACCCCAGACCCATTATGCCGAGGTGGGAAATTCCTTTGACCGGAATTCAAAAAATTCCTGTAAAACCTGAAGCAATAAATCGATGCATAGTAACAGTTGAACATTTGCTGAATGCACAGCATTATAGTCAATTTATGCAGCAAAATGAGTTGGAGCAGTTTGGTATTACAACACCCAAATTGCACTGCGGTTTAATTGCCAGTGGCGATCAATTCATTTACAAAAGAGAACAAAATGAAGCCTTGGTAAAAGACATTCCTGATGTGCTCTGTGTAGAAATGGAAGGAGCTGCTGTTGCTCAGGTTTGCATGGATTACGGGATAACCTTTTCTATTTTCAGAACAATATCAGACCGTGCAGATGAAGATGCGCATATTGATTTTCCAGAGTTTATTCGTCACATTTCTGGCAAATACACCTTGGAACTACTAAAAACCTGGTTTAATCTCCACCACTCCTGAAACTAACTCAGATTATCTTGACTTCAACTCCACTCCAGAAGGAAGGATTGTAATTTTCTGTTGTTTGTACAATTTTCCAATCATCATTTTGAAGGCTTTCTTGCTCATCTGAAACTCCTTATAAATGGTTTCAGGGTCGGTTTTATCATGGAAGGGAAGAAATCCTCCTGCCTCACGCAAACGTCTCAAAAACAAGCCGGTTTCATCCTCAACTCGCTCATGTCCAGGCTTCCCAAGAGCAAGGTCTATGAGGTCGTTGTCTTTAATTCGCTTGATATAACCCTTTAATGTATCACCCGGATAAATGGGCTTAAATACTTCATTGTGATAAAGTAAGCCGATATGCTTTCTGTTAATTATCATTTGAAAGCCCAAGGGAGTTTCTTTCAGAAGCTCTAGCTCAACCTGTTGAAATTCCTTTAATTCATGATTTGCATTTGAATACAAATCCTCGGGCAATTCAGAACAAGCCAATCGGTTTGAATAAGAATCCAATTCCACTTTTACAAATACGTTCTCCCCTACTTCATGATCTCTAAGCTGCTTACTTCTAGGTAGAAACAAATCTTTGGGCAATCCCCAGTCCAGAAAAGCACCGGCTTGGGTAACTTGAACAATGCGTAAAGAAGCATTGTCTCCAACCTGAGCATAGGGAATTTTAGAACTCACCACGGGCTCACCTTGTTGGTTCAAGTAAATGACAACACTTACAAAATCACCGGCTCTTAAGCCTTTTGGAGCTTCCTCATTGGGTAAAATAACCAATTGAGTGCCGGCCTGAAGCAGCCAACCCTCAGGTCGCTGATTTTTTACTTTAAGGCTGAGTATTTTCCCGAATTCTACTTGAGTATTCAAACTAACTTAATTAAAAATTTTAAAACTGCCGATTCCCCATTTGTGCAAGCGGTAAATAATGCTGGTTCTTAGAACACCCAAGCCGTAGATACTACTTCTTCTGAAATTGATTGAGGAAGCCTCAGGAAAATATTTCGTTGGACAAGTTACTTCCGCAATTTCAAAACCTTTCATGAATATCTGTGCCGTGATTTCGTTGTCGAAGACAAAGTCATCGCTGCACTTTCCAAAATCAACCGATTCAAGAACTTTTGTACTAAATGCACGATAACCGGTGTGATATTCAGATAATTTCTGATTCATTAAGATATTCTGAAACAAGGTAAGCATGCGATTAAAAACAAACTTATACAGAGGCATACCGCCTTTGATTGCTCCCATACCCAAAATCCTTGAGCCAAAAACAACTGGGTAAACCTCAAATGCAATAATGCTACTCATAGCATGAATCAGTTTTGGCGTATACTGGTAATCCGGATGTAGCATAATTACAATATCTGCACCAATTTCCATGGCCTTATTGTAGCAGGTTTTCTGGTTGCCACCGTAGCCTTTGTTATTTTCATGCTTAATTACATGGCGAATTCCTAAATGCCTGCCCAACTCCGAAGTATTGTCCTTACTTGCATCGTCAACTAAAATCACATCATCCACAATATCAAAAGGAATCTCACGGTATGTTTTTTCGAGTGTTAAGGCCGCGTTGTAAGCCGGTAAGACTACAACTATTTTTTTTCCATTTAGCATATTACAAAAAGAAGAAAAGATAAATAATGGTTAAAACTGGTAATAAGACGGGAATGCTATACCTGGCAATATAGGCTCCGAAGGAGGGCATCTCGATCCCTGAATTTTCGGCAATGGATTTTACCATGAGATTGGGTCCATTTCCGATATAGGTCATCGACCCAAAAAACACTGCTCCAACAGAAACTGCTGATAATAAGGAAACATCTCCATTTGCAAGAAATGCATGTACATCTGCAATGGACTGAATGGAATAACCTGAAGAGGACAAAATCAAGGTAAATACATTGATATAGGTTGGTGCATTATCCAAAACACTGGAAAATAAACCAGTTGACCAATAGACAAAAGCGGGGGTTAAGGTTAGCGATTCTTTGTGTGATGCAGCATAGGCTTCCAAAGTTTGAAGTGCGGGCATCATGCAGAGGAAAATTCCGAAAAACAAGAATGCAACTTCTCGAATAGGTTCAAAATCAAAATTATTACTTTCTAGCGCAGTTTTACTGGCAAAACGATAAGCCAGATAGGCAGAACTCAACTGAATCAATTCGCGTATAATACTAAAATGATGACCATGATAAGCAATACCGGGAACCCAATCAAAAATATTCGGGTCTAAAAAAACAGAGGCAATTGCCACACCCAGCCAGATAAAATTCCGCTTTCCATTGATGAGAATTTTATTGGTATAATGGGAAGAAACATCCACCTCGTTCAACTCCTTGTTGTTCCGTTCAAACCAAAGGAAAATGAGTATTACCAATCCATTCGCCAATAGCCATTCCGGAATAAGGTTGACCAGTGTCCAGGAGAATGGGATTCCTTTCAAAAAACCCATAAACAAAGGTGGATCACCAATTGGCGTTAAAAGTCCTCCCAGATTGGAAACCATGAAGATGAAAAAAACTACATGGTAGGGTTTGATTCGGTAACGGTTCATTCGAATATATGGACGAATAAGCAGCACAGAGGCTCCGGTTGTTCCAATAAAATTGGTGAGAATGGCAGCAAGAATGAGGAAAATTACATTGCTTATGGCTTTCGATTCAACATCCACAAAAATGTAAATCCCTCCGCTTGCTACATACAAAAGTGTCAATAAACTGATAAAGGAGCCATATTCAGCTAGTGATGCTATTGGCATTGGCATATTCCCTAGAACAAATGCATACCATATTGCCACAAATAATCCCAATCCTACACTAATAACTTTATAAAATTTATGCCAAAAATGTGGCGCCAATACCGGAAAAACTGCAATGCCAAGTAGCAGAAAAACAAAGGGTGCAATAAGCCAGTAAGGAGGTGCAGCAATCAATGTTAAAAACATGCGGGCTAAGATAAGTATTTTGCGGCCTTGAACCCTAAACAAATTGGTTGGCAGGCTTTGCAACCCAATTTCCAATGCACAGTCTAATTATTATGACTCCTAATCTTAGAAAAACTACTTTACTTTTCCTGCTAATTGCTAATTTCATTCAGGTTCAGGCACAAACCGGCCATAAAAAAAGGATTTTATTCCTGGGTAACTCCTACACCTATGTGAACAATGTTCCTGTAATCATGAAAAGTATTGCCTGGTTTTTCAAGGATACCATTGAAAGTAGCGAAAATTTAATTGGCGGCTATACCCTTAAAAATCACAGCAATGATGCCAACAGCCTCTTTAAAATTAACCAAGGAAATTGGGATTTTGTTGTTCTTCAGGAGCAAAGCCAATTACCTTCTTTTCCTGATTCAGACGTTGAACGTCAGGTTTTCCCATTCGCAAGGAAATTAGATAGTTTAATTCATGTGGCTAGTCCCTGCGCAAAAACTATATTCTACATGACATGGGGAAGGAAAAATGGCGATGCATCAAATTGTGCCTTTTGGCCGCCTGTTTGCACTTATCAGGGTATGGACAGTCTGCTTTCAAAAAGGTATATCGAAATGGCTCAACAAAACCATGCCCAAGTTTCTCCGGTAGGTGCAGTTTGGAAATACATACGAACCCACAATCCTGAGTTAGAGTTGTACGATACGGATGAAAGCCATCCCTCTCAACTTGGTTCTTATGCTGTTGCATGTGCTTTATATACCAGCATTTTCAAGAGAAATCCTTTAACAATTGCCTACAATTTTGAAATGGACACCGCCATCACCCATCGTGTACATGAGGCTTGTAAAGCTGTAATTTATGACAGTTTAAGTACTTGGAATTTTAACCCCATTCCCAGCATCGACTTTCAACTGGAGCTAACGGGAAAATCAATTTCTTGCCAAAACCTGTCAGATAGCACCTACAGCAACTTCTGGGATTTTGGCGATGGTGAAACATCCACAGAACGGAATCCAATTCATACCTATGAAAAGGATAGCACTTACCGAATTGTATTGACGATTCATAAATGCAAAGACACCTTGAGTATGTTCAAGGACATTCAAATTCGGACAACATCTCAACAAGAAACCTTTCAAAACGACTTCCTTGATTTCTTTCCAAACCCTGCAAGTTCAAGCCTTCACTTCTCAAAACCATTACCGGTTGGCACGCATCTTATAATAACTGCCTTAGATGGTTCCATAAAGTTGAGTAAACACTTAGAATCAGAATGTTCTGATTTTAACTTGAACGGGCTTACATCGGGAGTTTACCTTTTGCGAATTGAAAATATACAGCAGTTTTATTCATCAACCAAAAAGCTCTTAGTTATTGAGGAATGATTACCGAGGAAAAACCTAATTTCGAGTCGTGAGAAATCCATTAACTGATCCCGAAGAAAACCGATTGAATAATTCAGACAAAGACCTTGAAAGGGTACTTCGTCCAAAAACTTTTGATGATTTTACCGGTCAGGAAAAAATCCTCCAGAACTTACATGTTTTTGTTCAGGCGGCTAAACAAAGAAAAGAGGCACTCGACCATGTTTTGTTGCACGGCCCTCCTGGCCTGGGGAAAACCACACTTGCTCACATCATTGCAAATGAACTAGGCTCGGGTATTAAAACTACTAGCGGTCCGGTACTTGAAAAACCTGGAGATTTGGCAGGTTTACTCACCAACCTTGAATTTGGCGATGTTTTATTCATTGATGAAATACACCGCTTGAGTTCAGTTGTGGAAGAATTCCTCTATTCAGCCATGGAAGATTTTAAAATCGATATCATGATTGATAGCGGCCCCAATGCTCGAAGCATTCAAATTGAGGTAGCTCCATTTACCTTGATTGGAGCTACAACAAGATCCGGTTTACTAACAGCCCCATTACGTGCCAGATTTGGAATCAATTCTCGCTTGGAATATTACGATAAGGCATTAATGAAAACCATTATTGGCCGGTCAGCAGATATTTTGAAATCCCCAATTGATGAGGAAGCTGCTTATGAAATTGCCAGAAGAAGTCGCGGAACCCCACGTATTGGAAATGCCTTGCTAAGAAGAACCCGAGATTTTGCACAAATAAAAGGCGATGGAACCATTACCATGGAAATTGCCCAATTTGCATTAAACGCTTTAAATGTTGATGAAGAAGGCTTGGATGAAATGGATACACGCATTCTAAAAGCAATTATTGACAAATTCAAGGGCGGTCCGGTTGGATTAACCACAATAGCCACAGCAATTGGAGAAGATTCCGGAACAATTGAAGAAGTGTACGAACCTTATTTAATCCAGGAAGGATTTTTAGTTCGAACTCCACGAGGTAGAGAGGTAACGGACAAAGCCTACAAACACCTTGGAATTGGACCAAGCTATAAAAACAGATTGTTCTAGTTCAATTTTACTTCACTTAATACTAATTTTCCACCAAAAGGAACTTTTATCAGTTTGGCTGAATAAAAAACGAATTATATTCGAAAATGGGTCTTTTTGAAAGATATTCCAACTCTGTATATACTTCTATTTCAAGGCAAAATTCCAATAGATTGTTATTGACAAGCGTATTGGTTTTTTTCTTGCACGCATCGCATTTACTCACTTTTTACATTGGTGAACCCGGCTCAAGCGACCCCAATTCTTTGGCTTGGCACAAAGGAATTTTAAATGCACATTGGGTAGGTTTTGGAGCTAGTATTATTTTCCTGATAGTTTCATTTCTTATTTTAAGGTATAAATCCTACAACAAATGGTACACCTGGGGATTTCCAATTATTCCTATGGCATTTTACTTGTTGTTTTCAATGTGGGTTGTTTCAATTGACCAGTTAATTACCACAAGTATAAGCCCTTACCTTTTGGTTTGTGTAGCAATGGCATTTTTATTTATCTATCCACCTCACTATTCCTTCATTATTTTTTTGTTGAATTACCTCATTTTCCATTTCACAATTCCACATGTGGTTAGCAATCCCGAAGTAGCCCTTTCAAACAGGGTTAACGCTCTTTCATTCAACATCATGAGCTTTGGAATTCAATGGGCATTTTGGTTGAGTACCGGAAAAAACCTGCAACAAAAAGAACTAATCGACAAACAAAAAGAAGACCTTGAAAAAGATTCTGCATTTAAAGACAAATTATTCTCAATCATTGGGCATGATTTAAAGGGACCCATTTCCGGATTTTCAGCAGGAATTGAAATGCTTGCCGAGGAAGACCTGGAAGAACAGGAAAGAATAGAATTAATTCGACAATTGAAAAAAAGTGCCAATTCCACCTACAGTTTACTGGAAAACCTGCTTGAATGGTCGCTTATTCAACGCGGAATCAGCGAAACCAAAAAAGCCAAATTAAATACCCAAACCCATATTCAAAAAACCATTAATTTACTTCATACCAACGCTGTTGCAAAAGGTATTCAGTTTGAATCTGAAATCTCAGAAAATATAGGCGTTTGGTTTGATGAAAAGGCTTTTGATACACTTTTGAGAAACTTGATTTCCAATGCCATAAAATTCACACCCGAAAATGGGAAAATTAAACTTACAGTAGCCAAAATATCAACAAGTGCTGAAATAAGAATTTCGGATAGCGGCATTGGAATGGATACCTCCCAAATTGATATAATATTAAATGGTAAAATAGCAAAAAGCAGATACGGAACCTCAGGTGAGAAAGGGACAGGAATGGGTCTTCTGTTGTGTAGAGAATTTCTGTTGCAAAACCAATCAACCATGGATATCCAGAGTAAACCGAATGAAGGCACAACTATCATTCTGAATATTCCGCTGGTAATTTGATTTGATTACCTTTGCCAACCATGGCATCAGACTACCATTTTCTTATCAATCCAATTTCTGGTGGAAAAAATAAAGCACATATTCCAACTCAAATAAAAAAACACTTTGAGAAATTTGGTAGTGAACCAGCAATTACCATAACCTCAAGTGAGAAGGAAACCATTGAACAAGCGCAGAAACTGGTAAAAGATAATACACCTTTTATTGTTGCGGTTGGAGGTGATGGAACCATTAATAACATTGCTCGAAATGTAGCAAATACCCAATCAACCATGGGTATTATACCTTTAGGCTCCGGGAATGGATTTGCGCGAGAATTGGGCTTATACGGTAATTTGTCCAAATCGCTTTCTTTTCTCACTTCAAAAAACATCCGAACCATTGATACAGCTTCTGTAAATGGAAACTTCTTCAACAACCTGGCTGGGGTTGGATTTGATGCACATATCGGAAATCTTTTTGCAAATTCAGGCTCAAGGGGATTTAAAACCTATGCTAAACTCGCACTGAGGGAATTTAATTCATACAAACCCAATACTTACCGGGTTGAAATAGATGGAAAACTGGTATTCAACGGCAATGCTCTACTGATTGCGGTTTGCAACGGACCTCAATTTGGAAATAATGCATTTATCGCTCCCGGTGCAAAATTGGATGATGGCAAATTGGATATCTGTGTAGTAAAAAAATTTCCGGCCTGGGCCAGTCCTGGAGTAGGCCTTGCTATGTTTACCGCCAAGGCACATGTATTGCCTTGGTTACAACGTTTTTCAGGAAAATCCATCACAATCCATAGAGAGAGCGAAGATTTTATAAACTTGGATGGTGAACCACTTATGCTGGATGCAAAACTCAATTTTGAAATCAAACCTCAAACCCTAAAAGTACTGGCCCCAAAAACTAAGGTGTAGTTTTATTTGCGGGCAATCTTTGGTGATATTGCTGGATAAAAGCTTTTAATTTCAGAAACATTTTTTCTTGGTCGGCGGGAAGTGACCTTAAATTCTTCCTCATCAATGGATCCTGTTCAATCTGATAAACTCCTAATAAATTATCGCCATTGAACTGAATTACCCAAGGGTAAGATTCCATTTGAAAATAGCCATCGTGAAATTGCACGGCAAAACTGTCTTCCGGAAAACTTCCGAAAGAAAAAAACTTTCCTGAAAACTGGGTCAAACTCAAGGCTAAACCAGGAATATCAACCTGCGAACAAGTTCGGCTTTCCAACCTGCTCAAGGGATTTCTAGCATTAAAAATAACTAAAGGAATTTCAAATTTTCCTTGTGGAGTTTGGTAATAGGTTTGTTCATTCTCAGCAGGATGATCTGCCGTAATAATAAAAACAGTATTGGAATACCAAGAACTACGTTTGGCTTTTTCAAAAAATTCCTGAAGAGCCAAATCAGTGTAGCGTATAGTTTTATGAATAGGCAAACTTCCTACCGATTTTAGGTTTTCAAATCCTTTCGGCAAGGAATAAGGATGGTGTGCTGATAAAGTAAATACGGTGCTAAAAAAAGGTTGCTTTTCATGATTTAAAAAATCACACCAATACCGAAGGTAGTGATGATCATAAATTCCCCAATTCCCATCAAAATGTGATTGATCTGGATATTCATTCAACCCAAAATACCTGCCACTTTTGGTAAGTGCCACAATATTATCAAAGCTCATGGTACCATTTTTTCCTCCATGAAAAAAGGAAGTGGAGTAATTCATAGTTGAGAGATAGGCACCTAATCCTTTTAAGTTATTGGATTGATAATAACTACTCGCATAATCTGTGTTCATTAAAGAAGGCATTCCTGCCAAAATGGAAGGCAATCCTTCTATCGACCGCTTGCCATTTGAATAGGCATGTATAAAAACAGTGCTATGATTCATTAAGGAATCGAGAAAAGGCGTATACCCTTTTCCTTTATTGTAGAATCCTACATATTCCTTCCCTAAACTTTCGCAAATGATAAGTACAATATTGGGATTGGATGCTGATGTTTTTTCAATAGGATGAACTGGTGAATAAACCAACTCGCAGGATTTATCATCAAAATAGCGGATGGGTTGCAAACCCCTTTGCTGAAGCGACATGATAAACGTAAATGGAGTATTCAAGGTTAATGGCGCCAATTGGGGACCACTCAAACGGGCTGCATCAATAATGGTTAATGGCAAAAGCCCCAAACTACCTCTTGCCAAAACGCCTAAACCTCCAATAAATAATACCAAATAAACAAGCGACTTCCAGTTTAGAGAAATCCGTGATGGAATTTTTTCAGTAATTCTGAAGCTAAATATGAGTACGAATAAGAATAGCAAAAAGAATATAAACAAATACCAAAAATCAAGAAAATACGTCCCCATTTGTGAACCCCATTCCCCCGAAAGCGAAAACAAATCTATTCCACTTCTTTTGCCCGAAAACCGAATATACCCTGTATCAACCAGATTGAACAAGTGAAAGATTGCATTGGGAACAATAAAAAGGAAATAACCTGCTTTTTTAAAAAAGGTATTTGAATAAAATAATTCTACTAAACTAATTAGAATAAATAGGCTGTTAAAATAAACTAGTGCCGAGAGGTCGAACCTGGTACCTGATAAAAATGCAGGTAGTAAAACTTCCTCCTGAAATTGAGTTTGATTAACCGCAAAAAATAGCAACCTTGAACAGGTGGCAAGAAGCAGCAAAATAAACAAACGTGTGATTAACCTTAGCACAAGAGGCAAAGGTAGCAAGATAGCTGCAATTACTAAACCATCTCCGAAACTTTAGCGAATTACGATTTTCTTGACCGTCTTTTTGGGTGGAATTCCAATCTCAATGGTATAAATACCTCCCGGTGTTCCACTTGGATAATTAAGGTTTACAATTTGCTCTCCACGATTCAATTTCTCAATAATCTCAGAACTTACTGTTTTTCCTTCCAGGTTTCGCAGCATAAAATACACCCTTGATTCCTGAATAAGGTTAAATCTGGCTTCAATTTGACGCTGTTCAACATCCAGGCTTATTTTAAGTTGAAGCTTATCATTTTCGGTATCAATACTTGCTGGAATACCAAACGGGATGGTTAATGAATCCATAACCCAATTATCGCCTTCATTGGTATTGTCGTTATTACCTATAATTCCAGATGCATAAAAGGTTACAGGACCATTGGGAGATTCTGGTGCTTTCCATTTTACGCGCCACTCCTTCTTCCCTTCGGCAAGGGTTTGACTAGAGGTATGAGTTACATAATCTGAAACCTTCAGTCCGCTTCCCTGAATCTCTTCAAATTCGCCATAATTCTGAAAGAGTACATTTTTTTGCCGGGATGTAAGTCCGAAACCGAATCGCTGTCCTCCGGGATATTCAGTTTCTACAACAACTTCATAGGTTTTCCCGGGTTCAAGTACTTCCGGATTTCCAACAAGGCCAACCTTAATCTTGGCCTCGGAAGGAACAGGAGATGCTGCAAAATGGCATCCGGTGCAATTTCCTTCACCAGGAGCGCCTGTCATATTCATGGCGCCATTTAAGTTGGAATAAAGTGATGTCCCCCCCACCAAAACCAGGGCGGCGGAGAAAAGAAGCGGTACAAATTTCTGCATAAACCCGGGATTAATAGTTGGTAGTCAACAACTTTAACCGAGTGGTTGCATTTACCTATTCAAACCTTAAGGCTTCAATCGGGTCTAATTTGGAAGCTTTGATAGCAGGATAAATTCCACTAATCAAACCCACAACGAGGCATAAGAATATTCCTCCACTTATCCATAACCAGGGAACAATAAACCCGCCACCAACAAAGGAAGAAACAATATTTCCAATGGTAATACCCAGGATTATCCCTCCGATTCCTCCAATTTGACAAATAACAATAGCTTCAATGAGAAACTGTTTTCTTATTTCTGCCTTGTTGGCGCCTATTGCCTTTCGAATTCCAATTTCACGTGTTCTTTCAGTAACAGAAACCAACATAATGTTCATCAAACCAATGGCAGCTCCCAACAAGGTAATAAATCCAATTACAGTAGCTGCTAGTGTAACGTATTTGAGATTATCGATTAAATCTTTAGCCATGCTATCCGATTTGAAAATCTCGAAATTATCATCGTTGGCCAAGGGTAAATGCCTGATTCTCCGAAACAAACTTCTTGCCTCATCAACCGCCATATCAATAGTTGCCACATCAGTTACAGCGAAAGTGATTACAGAACTCATATTGGGTAAAGTAAACGTTTGATAAGCATTCGTAATGGGGACAATGCAAATGCGATCGCCTCCAAATCCCATGCTTGAGCCTTTAGCCTTTAACACGCCAATAACTCGATACTTAGCGCCACCAATAAACAAGCTCTCTCCTATCGGAAATTTATTCTTAAATAATTTGCTTCGAATTTCTCTTCCAATAATTACAACATTAGAGGCCGATATCAGCTCTCTTTCACTGAAATTTCGTCCTTCTTCAATTTCGTAAGAAGCGACAGACAGGTAATTCAAGTCCCCCCCCATCACCATAACATTGGGGTCCGTTTTCTCAGAGAGGTATTTTACGGTTGAGGCAAAACTGGCATTTACCGATAAAGAAACCTTTCCCGGAAAAGAAAATTCATTGGCAAATGATTTTGCCTCTTCATAACTAATTGTCTTGTACTTTTTAGGAAATTTCCCCCCCCCATGAAAGCGCACATTTTGCCCCCTATTTTTGATGTTGAAGGTATTGGCGCCCATACTTGAAAAATTGGAATTAATGGCCATTTTCATACCATCAATCGCCGTCAAAATACCCACCAGCGCCATAATGCCAAGTGAAATAATCAGGGCAGTAATTACCGCTCTGGTCATGTTTCCCCGGATAGAACCGAGCGCTATCTTGACATTTTCCTGAAGGGTCATTTCGTTAATTTGTTCTTTTCAATGAAGGTAAAACCTTTTCGCCCATTTTGCTCGGAAAAATCAATAACCATTCCTGCAAAGAAAAAAACCTGACCCGGATTGTAGACTACATTTAAGCCTTGAATACTAGTGGTTTTATCTTTTGCACCCGGAGAATCAAATCCGATCAGTAGACCCTTGTCCTGTGCATTTTTTTGCCGGATACCAACTCGCAAATACTGGTCTTCAGCAATACTGAGTTGTTTCTTATAGGTTTCTACAGCTTCAATGGCTTTTTCTGTAAATTCAATTAACATGTTTAGTTCAGTTTTCGTAATTCACGAGCAATTTTCTTAACCAATACCGGACCTTCATAGATAAATCCAGTATAAACTTGTACTAGGCCTGCCCCGGATTTTATTTTGGTTACCGCATCTTCAGCCGAGTTTATTCCTCCAACCCCAATCATTGGGATTTTACCTTCAGATTTTTGATGCAAATAACTAAGCACCTGGGTTGATTTATCCATCAGGATTTTTCCACTCAAACCACCTGCCCCAATTGCTGATACTTCTTCGGAATTGGTTACTAATCCTTCACGAGACAAGGTAGTATTGGTTGCAACTACGCCCTCAATACCGGTTTCCAATACAATTTCAACAATATCATCCAACTGCTCCCTTGTCATATCCGGTGCAATTTTTAAAAGAATTGGTTTATGGCTGATATCCTTTTTTATGAACCTGTTGCGCGCTTCAACTAAACGGCTGAGGATTTCCATAAGCGGCTTTTTGTCTTGAAGTTCCCTTAAATTGGGTGTATTGGGTGAACTTACATTCACAACAAAGTAGTCAACCAGTTGATATAATTTTTCAAAACAAACTAAGTAGTCATCAACTGCCTTCTCATTGGGAGTAAGCTTATTCTTTCCAATATTCCCACCAACAATCAAGCCTTTAGGACGGGTTTTTAATCGTTCTGCTACAACATCAACCCCATCGTTATTGAATCCCATGCGATTAATAAGGGCCTTGTCTTCCTTCAAACGAAATAACCTTGGCTTATCATTCCCATCTTGAGGTCTTGGAGTTACCGTGCCAATTTCGATGAAGCCAAACCCAAGTGCACTAAGCTCATGCAAATAGGCGGCATTTTTGTCAAGACCAGCGGCCAATCCCACGCGATTGGGAAACCGAAGTCCCAAAAATTCAAATGAATTCTCCACGCGATAGGCTTGGTGAAAAGCCAACCTTAAAAAAGGAATACGAAAAAGTATTTTTATCAAGCTAAACGTTAGATTATGAGCCGTTTCAGCAGGGAAAAGAAATAGAATACTGCGTATTATTCGATACAAAGCCTTAGAATTTTAAAGCAAATGTAGCCAATCACCTGCAATAATGAACCCCAATTCAAGTAGCTTGAGATTTTGTGTAAAATTCCTGATGCTGCCAATTTTCAAAAACAATGTGAACTGAATTGGTTTTATAATTCTGATAGCCAAACAAATGTTATTTAGATTGAGTATAAATACATCACTATGGGTAAAAATACTCGTCTGAAAACCTTTGATAAATGCTACGAGAATCTAAATTCGCACGCATCGAAATAAAGCATAAACAATGAATTGGTTTTTAAAACTCATGTCTTCCTCGTTAGGAAAAAAGTATGTGATGGCCCTTACTGGCCTGTTTCTGTGCACCTTTCTGGTGGTACACATGATTGGTAATCTTCAATTGTTTAAATCAGACAATGGGATGGCCTTTAACTTGTATGCAGTATTAATGACCACGAATCCGCTCATTAAAACTGTGTCTTACTTATTATATGCCTTTATTGTGCTTCATGCCATTCAAGGTATTCGCCTGGTTTTCCAGAACAAAAGTTCAAGACCTGTTCAATATGCAGTTTATGATGGAAAATCAAACAGTTCATGGGCTAGCCGCAATATGGGTTTGCTAGGAACACTATTGTTGGTATTCTTAGTTGTTCACATGTCAGACTTCTGGTGGGAGTATAAATTTGGACATGTACCCTATGCAACTTATGCAACCAACATTGAAACGGGTGAGGTGAAATTTATCCCGGCACCTGCTGATTACAAACAATTTAATAAGATTGAAGAAAATGTAATCTCTACCGCCGACGGTCAATACAGAATCGTAACTGTAAAAAATCTTTATCTGGAAGTAAAGGAAGGCTTTAAAGCAATTTGGCTGGTTGCCCTTTATATTATTGCCATGGCCGCTGTTAGCTTCCACCTTTTCCATGGATTCAAAAGCGCGTTTCAAACTTTTGGTCTTAACCATTCCAAATACAACGGCATAATTAACTTTATCGGCGTTTGGGGTTTTGCAATTGCAATTCCACTTGCTTTTGCTGCAATGCCTATTTATTTCTTCATCAACCAGTAAAAATCAACCTTCTATATGAGTTCATCAAAATTAGAATCTAAAATCCCTGAGGGTTCACTAGAACAAAAATGGACCAAATACAGGTCTACTGTACCTTTGGTTAACCCTGCAAACAAAAGAAGTCTTGAGATCATCGTTGTTGGATCAGGACTGGCTGGTTCTTCAGCGGCATCAACACTGGCAGAACTTGGTTACAAAGTGAAGGTTTTCTGCTTTCAGGATTCTGCTCGCAGAGCCCACAGTATTGCTGCTCAGGGCGGTATTAACGCTGCAAAAAACTATCAAAACGACGGTGACTCTGTTTATCGCTTATTTTATGATACTATCAAAGGTGGTGACTACAGAGCTCGCGAAGCAAACGTTTACAGACTTGCAGAAGTAAGTGCGAATATCATCGACCAAAGCGTGGCTTCAGGAGTACCTTTTGCAAGGGAATATGGAGGATTGCTTTCAAACCGTTCTTTCGGTGGAACCCAGGTTCAGCGTACATTCTACGCGGCAGGCCAAACAGGACAACAACTGCTTTTAGGTGCATATTCAGGTTTGCAAAGACAAGTAGGTATGGGTGCCGTGCAAATGTATGCCCGCCACGAAATGCTTGAGGTAGTTAAAATTGATGGTGTTTGCCGTGGTATCATTGCCCGTGACTTGGTAACTGGAAAATTGGAGCGCCATTTTGGACATGCAGTATTGCTTTGTACAGGTGGATATGGAAACGTATTCTTCCTTTCAACCAATGCAATGGGTTCAAACGTTACCGCTGCTTGGAAAGCCCATAAGAAAGGTGCCATGTTTGCCAATCCTTGCTTTACCCAAATTCACCCAACCTGTATTCCGGTTTCAGGCGACCACCAATCAAAACTAACCCTTATGTCTGAATCATTGAGAAATGATGGTCGTATCTGGGTTCCTAAAAAATTGGAAGATGCTAAAGCTATCCGCGAAGGCAAATTGAATCCAAACAATATCAAAGAAGAAGATAGAGATTATTACCTCGAAAGAAGATATCCTGCGTTTGGTAACCTTGTTCCTCGCGACGTTGCCAGCCGCGCTGCCAAAGAGCGCTGCGATGCAGGATTTGGCGTAAATACAACAGGTGAAGCGGTTTATCTTGATTTTGCCTTCAACATGAAGTACAAATACGGCAAAATTGAGGCAACCAAAAAAGGTATCGCCAACCCAACAGAAGCCCAACTGAAAGAATTTGGCCACGAAGTGGTGAAAGAAAAATACGGTAACCTGTTTGATATGTACAAACAGATTACTGGTGTTGACCCGTATGAAAATCCAATGATGATTTATCCGGCCGTTCACTACACCATGGGTGGATTATGGGTAGATTATAATTTGATGACAAACGTACCCGGTCTTTATGCTTTGGGTGAAGCTAACTTCTCAGACCACGGTGCAAACCGTTTAGGTGCATCTGCTTTGATGCAAGGTTTGGCTGATGGATACTTCGTTATTCCTTACACTATTGGTGCTTACCTAAGCAACGAGATTCGTACAAAAGCTATCTCAACAGACCATCCTGCATTTGTTGAAGCAGAGAAGAGCGTTGCAGATACCATCAACAAATTGATTGGAATTAAAGGAACCAAATCCGTTGATTACTACCACAAACGTTTGGGTAAAATTATGTGGGATAACTGCGGTATGGCTAGAAACGAAGCTGGGCTTAAGAAAGCTATCGAAGAAATCAGAGCCCTGCGCTCAGAGTTTTGGTCGAATGTGCGTGTAACGGGAGCTGCTGATGAATTCAATCCTGAATTGGAAAAAGCAGGCCGCGTTGCAGATTTCCTTGAACTTGGAGAATTGATGTGTTTGGATGCTCTTCAAAGAAACGAAAGCTGTGGTGGCCACTTCAGAGAGGAATATCAAACCGAAGAAGGTGAAGCAAAACGTGACGATGAAAACTTCAAATACGTTGCCGCTTGGGAAATGAAAGAACTTGGCAACTGGGAGCTTCACAAAGAAGACCTCGTTTATGAAAATATCAAAATCGCACAACGCAGTTACAAATAAGCAATTAATTGAACCGTATTATGAGTGAAAAATTATTAAACCTTACGCTTAAAGTTTGGAGACAGCGTAACAGTAAAGATAAAGGTGGTTTTGAAACATACGCTATGAAAGGTGTTTCAACCGACATGTCATTCCTTGAAATGTTTGACGTTTTGAACGAACAACTAATCAATGAAGGAAAGGACCCTGTCGCATTTGACCACGATTGCCGTGAAGGTATTTGCGGTATGTGCAGCATGTTCATCAATGGCAGACCTCATGGTCCAAAACAGGCCGTTACTACCTGCCAGCTTCACATGAGAAGCTTTAACGACGGAGACACCATTACCGTTGAACCATGGAGAGCAAAGCCTTTCCCGGTAATCAAAGACTTGGTTGTTGACCGCTCTTCATTCGATAGAATCATCTCAGCCGGTGGATTTATTTCGGTAAATACAGGTAATGCACAAGATGCAAACGCAATTCCAATTTCTAAGGAAGATGCTGATGAATCATTTGCAGCTGCCGCTTGTATTGGTTGCGGCGCCTGTGTAGCTGCATGTAAAAATGCTTCTGCCATGTTGTTCGTTTCAGCTAAAGTTTCTCAATTGGCATTGTTACCACAAGGTCAGCCTGAAAGAGAACAACGTGTACTGAACATGGTGGCTCAGATGGATTCTGAGGGATTTGGTTCTTGCACAAACACTGGAGCTTGCAGCGCTGAATGTCCAAAAGAAATCTCATTGAGCAATATTGCTCGAATGAATCGGGATTATTTTGGTGCCAGCATTGCCGGAAAATAAAAATTCAACCACAAAAAAAGAGGGCCCAAAAGCCCTCTTTTTTTTGTGGTTTTCCTGAAAGATTTAAGGTTCTTTACCGAAAACAGGCAAAGCGAATGCAACAATTTTGCTTATTTTAGCGTCTTGTCAAATAAAAAGGCTTTGAGACGATTTACCCTGACCCTACTCAGTTTGTTGATGCTTCCTTTGCTGGGTAATGCAACGCATTATCGGGCAGGTGAAATCACATATAGACAGATCAGGTTACTTACTTACGAAATTACGGCTGTTACCTATACCGATCCTAGAATGACTGGTGCAGACAGGCCATCCATCGAAATTGACCTAGGCGATAACACCATTAAAACAGTTGACCGTATCAATGGTAATGGAACCATTATCCGAAACGATGCGAACAACCAGATTAAAAAAAATATTTACAGAACTACACATACCTACTCCGGTCCAGGCAAATACCTAATCAGCCTTGAAGACCCAAACCGTATTGCGGGAATTCGAAACATCAATAACGGTCAATCGGTTGAAATTCCCTTCTATGTAGAATCTTACCTAAATATCATTTCAGGGAATTACAACGAAAGTCCTGTTCTACTGCTCCCTCCTATTGATGTAG
The DNA here is from genome assembly GCA_023151275.1 of Bacteroidia bacterium. Lineage (GTDB taxonomy): Bacteria > Bacteroidota > Bacteroidia > UKL13-3 > UKL13-3 > CAISCU01. The sequence goes on from JAKLJI010000002.1 coordinate 187,599, forward strand.
GTTGCAGAAACAGAATTTTTACCCACAATCCTGCCGCATACGACCCAGATGGTGATAGCTTATCCTTTACCTTGATTCCTCCTAAAAGAGGCAGAGGTCAGGATGTACAGAATTATACAACTCCATTCTTTTCCGATTCGTTCTCCTTGGATGTTAACAACGGACAAGTAACCTGGACCACTCCTCAAATTGGAGGCCCATACAATATCGCAATAAAAATTCAGGAATTTAGAAAAGGAATTCTAATTGGATTTGTAGTGCGTGATATGCAAATCTTCATTTACGACAATTGTATAAACCGGCCTCCTTCCATTGTGGCAGTGCAGGACACCTGCATTGAAGCGGGAGAATTGCTCAGGAAAACCATTACCGCAACAGACCCTGATGGTGGCCAGCGGATTACACTTGAACCGTATGGAGGTCCCTTTGTTCAGGTGGTAAGTCCCGCAACTTTAGGTCCTAACAACGAAGGAATAAGTCCTTTAAACAGCACCTTCAATTGGAAACCCAGCTGCTATGCTATTCGCCACAGAAGCCATCAGGCAGTTTTCAGAGCAACTGATAACAATCAACCCGATGGATTAACTGATATCCGCTTCTGGAACATCAAAGTGGTTGGCCCTGCCCCGCGAAACCTCAAAATTGTTCAAGACAGCAATGGATTCAGATTAAATTGGACACCTGATAGTTGCGGCTTGGCCTATGGATATAAAATATACAGAAGGATTGATTCCAGCAATTGGAAACATGCCCGATGTGAAACTGGGGTTCCTGCTTACACTGGTTTCACCTTACTTGATACCACTAGCGGACTTTTAAACACAAGCTATTTCGACAACCAATTTGGAAGAGGTTTATCGCCCTTGATTCGGTATTGCTATGTGGTAACTACGATGTATCCACCTCGTTCGGAAAATGGAAATCTCATTTTTAGTGAAGAAACAGAAAGTTATGCCAGTGATGAAGTTTGCGATTTGATTTTAAGAACCAAACCCATTCTAACCAAAGCAAGCGTAGAAACTACCTCCGAATCAAACGGAAAGATTCGCGTTGAATGGTTAAATCCAAATCAATTGGATACCGTAGATCAATTTCCGCCACCTTACAGGTCGGAAGTAGTAAGAGCAATTGCTGGGACTACAAGTTTTGTTTCAACCGGAACATCAATCAATTACCCAAATTTCGCAGCACTAAATCAAAAAGGTAGTTTACTCGACTCAAACTTGAACACTCAAACAAGCAGTTACGATTATAAAATTGTATTCTACTACACAAAAGATGGCTCCGAAAAAAGAATGGATGAAAGCGTTCCCGGAAGCAGCGTTTTTCTAAAAAACTATGACTCAGACAAGTCCATATTACTGAATTGGTCATACCAAGTTCCTTGGAACAATAAGTTAGTTAAGGTATTCAAGAAAAATCAACTGGGTACATTCGATTCTATTGGAATCAGCTCAACTGGATTTTTTACAGACCAAGGACTAGAAAATGGAAAAACCTATTGCTACAAAGTTGAAACAATCGGAAACTACGATACCGCCTTTATTAACGAAACGATTTTTAACTTCTCGCAAGAGATTTGCGGAGCACCTGTAGACACAATTGCTCCCTGCCCACCCGTTCTAACCATTGACACACCATGCAATAATTTCAACACCTTCAAGGTTGGTTTAAAATGGGGATATCCCGGAAACTGTGACCAAGATGTTGTTGAATACCGGATATATTGGAAAAAGAATCAAAAAGACACTTGGACTTTATTGGGTAGCATACCGGCTACTTCCAGTTCTTGGGATGATAACCGAGCTATCCTAAAACAATCCATTGCAGGTTGTTATGCAGTAAGTGCAATTGATTCAAATGGCAATGAAAGTAAGCTTCAAAATACGCATTGCATCGACAACTGTCCTTACTATACTCTCCCTAACGTATTCACACCAGGAGAAGATGACGATGTAAACTCCAAGTTTGTTCCTTTCCCTTATCGTTTCATTTCAAAGGTAAATGTTCAAATTTTTAACCGTTGGGGCCAATTGGTGTTCGAAACAAGTAATCCGGATATTATGTGGAATGGAAAAGATCAAAAATCCGGAATAGACTGTGCCGCAGGAGTTTATTACTACATTGGAGAAATTACCGAAAGCTACCTAACCGGAGAACAAAACAGAACCATCCGGGGTAGTATACATTTAATTAGATAAATACGTGTTTACAGGAATTATTGAAAGTCAGGGCCAATTATCAGCAATTGAAAAAGAAGGCAGTACAATTCACTTTTGGTTTGACTCACCCATTAGTCAGGAACTTAAAATCGACCAATCACTTGCCCACAATGGGGTTTGCCTGACTGTTGTTGAACTGGAAAAGAACAAACACAAGGTTAGTGCAATCCATGAAACCCTAATTCGAACAAATTTGGGGCTGTTAAAAGTAGGTGATTGGGTGAATTTAGAAAGATGTATGCCGGCAAACGGACGTTTTGATGGACATATTGTTCAAGGTCATGTGGATGAAACAGCAACCTGCATTTCGGTTACGGACAGAGATGGTAGCTGGGAATTTGTTTTTGAAATTCCGGATGGTAATCAGAATTTGATGGTTCCAAAAGGAAGCATTTGCATAAATGGGGTAAGTTTAACCTTGGTAAGGGTTGAAGAAAAGCGATTTAGCGTAGAAATTATCCCATATACCTTTGAACATACATCCTTCAAACATACACTTCCGGGAACACTGGTGAACATTGAATACGATGTTTTGGGAAAGTACATTCAAAAACAGCTTCAATACTTAAAAAACTGACATAAAAAAAAGCCTGCCAATGAAAATTGACAGGCTTTTGTTATTGGTAATCAATTCTGATTATTCGCTAACTACTTCAACATTGATGTTGATAGCAACATCTCTGTGGAGGTTAAGAGTAGCTTCATAGGTTCCAAGAACTTTAACATCACCGATTTCAATTTTTCTACGATCGATTTCGTAACCTTTAGTTTTAAGAACTTGTGAAACTTGAAGTGGAGTAACTGAACCAAAGATTTTGCCATTGGCTCCGGCTTTCATTCCAATTGTGATTGAAAGGTCTTTCAATTGTTCAGCCAAAGTTTGGGCATCAGCTTTCAGCTTTTCACGCTTCATTGCACCCTGACGGTTGTTTTCTTCAAGCATTTTCAGGTTACCTGGAGTTGCCATTACAGCATACCCACGAGGGAACAAGAAGTTGTTTGCATAACCATTCTTAACTTCAACCACATCACCTTGGTGACCTAGATTCTTCATGTTTTCTTTAAGAATAACTTTCATTTTCTGGTCCTCCTTATTTCAATGAATCTCCTTCAAAAGGTAAAATAGCGATATGACGGGCACGCTTGATAGCCTGAGTTACTTTACGCTGATACTTCAATGAAGTACCTGTTAAGCGACGTGGAAGAACTTTTCCTTGGTCGTTAACGAACTTCAAAAGGAAGTTTGCGTCTTTGTAATCAATGTACTTGATTCCGTTTTTCTTGAAGCGACAGAATTTCTTCTTTTGAGGTGCTTCAGGGGTGGTGTTAAACACCATAGCCGGATTTACTTGTGATTTCTTTTTCATGCTTACTTCGCTCCTTCCTGTTTTTGCTCTTTTTTGCCTTGGTTGAATTCACCATTGCGTTTGCGGGTGTTGTAAACTAAAGCGTGTTTGTCAAGCGCAACGGTTAGGAAACGCATGATACGCTCATCACGACGGAAAGCTAGTTCAAATTTGGAGATAAATTCAGGGTTTGCCTTAAACTCGAATAAATGATAGAACCCGGTCGTTTTCTTTTGAATCGGGTATGCGAGTTTGGTAAGACCCCAGTTTTCTTCATGAACCAGCTCTCCGCCATTTTCAGTGATCAGGTTGCGGTATTTTGATACTGCATCCTTCAACTGATCTTCGGAGAGTACGGGAGTGAAAATAATCACTGACTCATAGTCTTTTAGGACAACCGACTCTGCATTGCTAGATAGGTTTTTAGTTGCCATTACTGGGTTAATTATTAAAAAGGACCGCGAAGATAGGGATATTTTTTTTAGTATCAAGCACTTTTACCAAAAACTGTCCTGTTTTGTGCTCATTATTAGGCAAACAAACAAGGCCCATACAACCACAAACCTAAGTTTATCGCTATTGGGGCTCATTCAAAGATACATTCAAATCTAGAAAATCATTAATCCATCTTTTCCAATGTCCTTCAGATAAATGGAAATCAGGACACAATGGATTCGGAAAATTTTGAATTCCCTCGCAATCAGAACCCGTGAAGAAAATGTGATTGAACTTAATTTCAATTCTCCTACTTTAGCAAAATGGAAAACTTTGTGGTGAGCGCCCGAAAATACCGTCCTTCCCGATTTGACACGGTAATTGGGCAGGAACATGTGGTGCAAACACTCAAAAACGCTATAAGAAATAGGCATTTGGCACATGCCTTTTTGTTTTGCGGCCCTCGTGGTGTTGGTAAAACCACAAGCGCCCGCTTGCTTGCCAAAACCATAAACTGTACCCAATTATCAGAGGATTTTGAAGCATGCAATACTTGCGATAGCTGCAAAGCATTCAATGCAAACGCATCCTTTAATATCTACGAACTTGATGCCGCTTCGAATAACTCAGTGGAGGACATTAGAGGTTTGGTAGATCAGGTAAGGTACGCCCCTCAAGGTGCCCAATACAAAATCTATATCATTGATGAGGTGCACATGCTTAGCTCCTCCGCTTTCAATGCCTTTTTGAAAACCCTCGAAGAACCACCTCCATACGCAAAGTTTATCTTAGCAACTACCGAAAAGCACAAGATCCTTCCTACTATCCTATCCAGATGTCAGGTTTTTGATTTTCACCGCATAAAAATTGAAGATGCTGTTAAACAACTGAAAACCATCTGTCAGCAGGAAAATATTGTTGCTGAAGAAGAAGCATTGCATGTCATTGCAAAAAAGGCAGATGGTGCCATGCGTGATGCGCTTTCTATTTTTGATAGAATAGTGAGCTTTAGTGGTGATAAAATTGCCTACCAAGATGTAATTGCTAACCTGAATATCCTCGATTACGATTACTACTTCAAGGCAACTAATTTATTGCTCAATGAAGACTTGGCTGGCTCACTCTTACTATTTGATGAAATCCTGAACAATGGTTTTGAGGGACAGCATTTTCTTCAAGGATTTGCCGAACACCTGAGAAATTTAATGGTTTGTCGCCATCCTGATACATTAAAACTGCTAGAAGTTGCTCCGAATGTAGCTTCAAAATTTGCCAATCAGGCCAAAATTGCAGATGCCACCTGGTTGTTAAATGCACTGAATATTCTCTCCCAAACCGAGTTCCATTACAAAACAAGTAGAAACCAACGTCTGCATGTAGAACTGGCCTTAATGAAGCTTTGCAACCTTCGAAGAGCTATCGCTTTAAGCGGAGCCGATAAAAAAAAAAGCATGAATTAAGTCCAAGCGAACCTCCTAAAATTCAGCTAAACCAAGAAGTCTATTCTCCTTCTGAAAAATCTGAGCCGGCAAAAGAAACTACAATTCCCGCAGCTGAGCCAAAGATTCAAAATCAAACTTTTTCCGAAAATCCTTCCAAATTCACCGAAGGTTTGTTTACTTTAAATAAACAGAACCAGTTGGATATGCTTCGGAAGCAAGTGCTTCAAAGGGTTGAAAATACAGAAACTACCACCTCACCTAATTCCGAAGTAAAACAATCCTTTGCCCTCGAACCATTTACAAAGGAAGATTTTGAAAATGTTTTGCAGGAATACATTGCCGAATTGGAAAAAACGGCCAAAACCAGGATTTCAAGCTTTTTGAAACAATCAAGATTTAAGTTATTACCTGATTTTAAGGTTGAACTGGAACTTCGCAGTAAACTGGAACTCGAACTTTTGGACGAGGAAAAATTGGATATTATTCCGTTTTTCAGAAGCCGATTAAAAAATGGAAGCTTTGATTTTGTTTATTTGATTAATTCAGACCTTATCCAAACAACAAAAAAAGCGAGTAAACAAGATGTGCTTAAGCTTATGAATGAGAAGAACCCAATTCTTGCAGATTTTGTTACCCAATTGGGATTAGAAATTGAATATTAATATGGAACTATCCAACGAACGAATAAAAAGGTCATTTAGATTTCGCCTTAAAAGAATTTTCAACTTCTTCCTAAAAGGCTTGCTAATAACACTTCCCATTTATGCAACTTTTTACATTATCAGCTCCCTTGTAAAGCGTATCGATAAAATACTTGAACTCGAAACACCCGGATTGGGTTTTTTAATTGTTATTGGAGGAATCACCGTTATCGGTTTAATTGGCTCAAGCTTTTTCCTGAGCCCAATTGTTAATTTACTGGATGAATTGCTGAATAAAATTCCTTTTGTACGGACAATCTACAGTTCAGCAAAAGACTTGATTGGTGCCTTTGTAGGAGAAAAAAATAAGTTTTCAAAACCTGTTTTAGTTGAATTAGCTCCCGGTGTTTACAAACCTGGATTCATTACACAAGACGACCTAAATGACTTGGAACTTCCCGGCATGATGGCGGTTTATTTTCCGCATTCCTATGCATTTTCAGGAAACTTGTTTTTGGTTGAAAATCAAAAAGTGAAACACTTTAGTGGAAGCACATCCGCATTTATGAAATTTATTGTCTCAGGTGGTGTAAGCGATATTAATCAACCTGAAAAAGATTCAGAGGTATGATTACAAAATTCCTCGCACTTTTAAGGCTCATTCGTCCGGTAAACCTCGGTATGATTGTAATAACCCAGGTTTTTGCTTATTACTTTTTAAGTCCACAAATTCATTGGAAATCGTTGCTTGAATTTCAATTTGTGTTTTTGGTTCTAGCCTCCATGTTTGTTGCTGCTGCCGGTTACATCATTAACGATTACATGGATGTTAAGCTTGATTTGGTAAATAAGCCGGAAAAAGTAGTTGTTGGTATTCAAATTTCCAGAAGATGGACCATGTTTTGGCATTTTGCGCTTACCTCAATTGCCTATTTTCTCGCCTGGCAGGTAAATAAAAAGGTGTTTCTATTAGTGGTATTATGTAGCGTATTATTATGGATTTATTCCCAGTTTCTAAAAAAAACCTATCTCATAGGTAACCTACTGGTAAGTTTTCTAACAGCGAATACCATTTTGATTCTGATGTTTTTCAATCCGGATATTATGACCCATGGCACTTGGGTTTATGCAAGTTTTGCATTTTTAACTACCCTTATACGTGAAATCATCAAAGATACCGAGGACATGCGAGGAGATCAGTTATTCAAAAGCAATACAATTCCAATTGCCCTTGGAGTAAGAAAAACGAAACAAATTCTATTAAACCTTCAACTCGTGCTGATAATCTTTACGTTTGCAACCGTTAGTTTTTTTGAAGCATTAAGCTACAGTACCAATCGAATTTACCTCATGTATTTCATGTACCAAATGCTGTTTTCCATTGTACCTATGGCTATCATGTGGTGGTTTATTAGAATGGCAGACACTAAAAATGATTTTAGCAGATTAAGTCTAATGGCCAAACTCATTATGCTTTCAGGAGTAATTGGAATGGTTTTTTGGAGGTATTAAATTAGCAGAAAAAACGAATCACAGGAATTTACCAACTCTCTATTCAGGAAAAATTGAGAGTTAAAACGCTTTTAGGAAACCGGATTTCAAATCTCCTTTTGAAGCCCAACAATTAGTCCCTCAATGCATCGCTCCAAAATCTGATGCACCTCAATAAAATCCTGCTCAGTTCCATAATAGGGGTCTGGAACCGTTGTGCTTTTAGCTGCCTTTAAATCGTAGTTTCTAAGAAATTCAATTTTTGAGGCATACTCCCCTTCTGTATCCAATTTTATCAACGTTTTGAAATTGGCCTCTTCCATAACAAAAATGCGATCAAAAGAACTAAAGTCTGACTTACTAAAGGTCCTGGCACGATGTGAAATTTCAACACCAAATTTCCTAGCTACACTGCGGGTTCTTGGATCGGCTAACTCCCCAGTATGGTAAGAATTTGTACCACAACTATCCGCAACAAATTGATGCTGCAATCCAAGCTCCTCAATACGCTTATTGAAAATCGCCTCCGCCAAGGGAGAGCGGCAAATATTCCCTAAACAGACAAATAGTACCTTCATCATTCAAATTTGGCACAAAGGTCTAGATTTGTAAAATGCGATATGCATTAATTTTTCTTTTTTGCTGCCTTCAAATTGCTTCAATGGCTCAAACTACAGTAGGCTTTGAACCTTTTGCAGGTTATCACTTTGCACCCAACAAAATTGAAAAAACCGGAGAATCCATGAATCGGTTTTGCTATGGAGCCGACCTTGTTCTCGATAAAAGCGAATGGATTCCTCAAGGTTTAATAAATAGCCATGGCTCTCCAACATTTGGTTTCAGGTTAAGGGCTGCAGGAATACGTCCTTTAGATACATTCGGGTATTCGTTTGCCATAATGCCACAACTTGAACAACCGGTATTCAAATGGAAAAAAATCGCCGGCTTGGTCCGATTAGCCTATGGCGTAAATGGAAACACCAAAGTGTATGATTTTGAAAGCAATTTCGACAACAGGGCAATTAGCAGTTATATTAATTTCGGAGTGGATTTCGCCGGTGGATTGTCAATTCGCTCCGGTAAAAGCAATGAATTCAGGGTTTTCACCGGTTTGTACCATGTTTCAAACGGAAGCCTTAAAATGTCAAATGGAGGAATAAATTTAATTTATTTGTCATTGGGCTATCGGTTTTCAAACCAAAATAAATTAGACCAATTTTATGCATCTCGCTCCAATTCAAAGTTGCATGAAAATCACCGGTATTATTTGCAAATACTCCCATTTATTGCCAACCGCGAAATAGGCTATATTCAAAACATTCAACGATTCTGGATTAGTGGAGTAACAACTGCATTTTACAAAAAAGTCAATTCATGGTATTCCCTTGGATTAGGTGCTGACTTCTTTCTGGATGCAAGTCCAGTCATAAAATCAAAAGATTCTGTAATTGCCTCAACTGTGCACATAGGACAAAGAGCTTTTTATGCCCTTGGAATTCACCAACAATACGAATTTGGCCGCTGGTTTTTCCCACTCGGGATTCACCATTACCTCAACAATACAGCCGAACCAGTTTATATTCGATTTGGATTGGGATATTCGGCCAAATCAGGTTTTACTACCGGATGCTTTTTCAAGGGAACCCTAAATAGTTCTGGTAAATTGAACAGCGACTTTATGGAATGGAGCCTGGGCTACCGGTTCAATTTCTCCGGTAACCGGAATAATCAAGTGTTTGAAAAACAATAAACTGCAAACCTTTCTGCTGTTTTGCTAACCTTAAAGTTTGCCGGTTTGTATCATTCGCTTTTTGACCTGCATTCAGCTGAACAGTTAACACAGAATCAGAAGCTTGTAAAGGAATTCTTGCATAGTTAATCTCATAAGGAACCAATTGCCAATTTCGAGTATCTGCTTGCTCACTTATAGCCCCGTAAAGCGATGCAGCCAATGCAAGTCCATCCTTTTTTTCTTTATTCGCTTTGTAAACAGCCAATTGTTTTAGGGCTATTCTTAAACAGGCTTCACCCAATTCCCTCAGCATTCTGTCTTTCAAACTCCTAAAGGCAATAGCGTTTATATTTTCTGCCGATTCAAAAACAAAAGTTTCTCCTTCTTTTTCAATCCGAGCTGATTTGTAAATTGGCACCCTGCTAATGTATTCAGGTAATGAAATTCTAAAGAATCGCATTCCAAGTAGGTCAATCCGTTCATCTTTATCACCTACATAATACGGAAAGGAGAAACCAAGATCATGATTTACAAAATTCACATATCCGTTGCCCGCTGGAATAATTGAAAAATTCACTGAATTCTGGTCCTTTACCGGACCTAACCCATTATTCCAAAACACCAGAACTTCACGTTTGCTCATGTCCCTCTCAGGACTAAAGTTTAAGTTAAATTCCTTTTCGTACCTTTCTTGCTCTTCCTTGAACCCACTCAAATAGGCCGTTCTAATTAAATCCCGCTTCAATTGATTTGGCACTTCAGAAGAAAACAATTGTTTATAGTCATCCTTATAAACCTCAAAAGCGTTTCGGTAGGCAATAAATGCATCATTGTACTCTCCTCTGGCATCATAAACAAGACCTAATAACTGATGAGCAAATGCATCCCTCTTGTACTTATTCTCTGCTTTAATTTTATCTGAATTTCGTTGCATTTTTAAAAGCATACGCTTCGCTTCAATCAATGCTTCATCCAACCTACCAGTCATTAAATAGGCTGTTGTAGTATAATAATGCAGTATTACCTTTTCAAAATCTTCACCTGCATAAGTGGTAATATTTTTGTTGGTAAAAACTGCTGCAAGTTGCTCAGCTCCAGACTTATTAAAATCTTCAATAAAATAATCGGCCTTTCTGAAATAGACCAACGAATTCTCATAATCTCCCGCCATCCATAACACAGTTCCTTTGTTGAGGTAGAACAGCAAAAGATTTCTTTTCTGACTCTCAAACTTTTGGTCATTTGCGAGCAACCTTCCAGCCTTTTTCAAGTCAGAAGAATACACCGCATCCATTAACTCCTTGTTCTTTACATAATAAGAGTTGCAGGAACTAAAATGTAATACAGCCCCAATCAGCAATAACCTAAAAAAGGTTGAAAAAGACATCCAGCTTAGTTTTTGATGTACTTTTTGATTTGCTTTTCGCCAAGCCAAACTTTTTCATTGGTTTCCAAATCAGTGAGTTCCAAATTGATTTGATAAGACACAACCCGCTGCTTTTTATACTCATCAACAATGGATGTAATAACCCCACTCAAAATGAAGTCGGCTCCTTTTTCTTTACCCCAACGTTTGCGAGTTGCTTCATCTGCAAAGGTTTGTTGGTCATTCCGTTCATCTCTCGCTTCGTTTCGGGCATCTCCACTTTGAACAACGCTAACTGTTCCTGAATTAATAAAAGACCTTTCCATGTTTTTGATGAAAGCCGTTGCATCAATATGCTCCGAGGTTTTATTTTTTATTGATCCAACAATAACGGTTGGCCTCTTGCCTTTATCTCGCTCAAAATTGGTTCTCCACGGTCTATCAAGCACATCTTTTATCATTTCATCTGCTACCAATTTGGAATCTGTATCATTCCAACGACCGGAAATATCTACAACCTGGTTAGGATCGATGCGTTGAACCTGACGGCTAGCCCCGCAATCACTAAAAATAAATGTAGCCGATAGGCCCGCAACAAGAATTAGCTTTTTCATGGTTTATTTTTTTAAGTTAAGTAACAAATACCATTCCAAAGGAAAATTTGCAAAGAAAAAATCCTCAAAAAGTCCATTTGCCTATTTTTGATAAATGATAAAATTACAAATCTCAGCATGCAGTAAAGGAATTATAGGAATTGTTCTCTTTTTTATAATCACCTCTTGTACACCAAAAATCAAAAGTCTTACTGCTCAAAAACTTGAAAATGAAACGATTTGGATAGGAAAAATACAAAAGAAAAACCTTCTTAACAACAAGCTCTTCCCTTGGTTTCAGCCAGCATATTCACAGTTCAAAATAGAACATATTGATTCCATTAAACGCGACAACTGGAAGGCTTCAATTGTTGCCGGCACCTGGTGCAGTGATACCCAACGTGAATTACCCAAATGGATAAAGATCCTGGAAGCCAGAAATATTCCTTTGAGCAATGTTCAAATTATTCTGGTTGATCATAGCAAATCAAATCCTTGGTTTTATTCCTGGGCTGCTGACATTACGAGCATTCCTGCCATTTTGTTTTATTCAAATGGAAAAGAGATTGGACGACTAATTGAACAAACAGGTGACAAAACTGAACACGAATTTGATAGTATTCTACGTTTAGGGCAAATACCTTAAATAAAACCATACTTTTGCACCAAATGAAAAATGTTCCCCTTATCTTAATCACCAATGATGACGGCATTTCCGCTCCGGGAATTCGAGCTTTGGTGGATGCCGTAAAAGACCTGGGTGAGGTAATCGTGGTTGCTCCTGATAGTCCCCAAAGTGCAATGGGCCATGCGGTTACAATCTCTAAGCCATTAAGACTAGATAAAACAACTCATTTTGAAGGAATTAGTTCCTACCAATGTAGCGGCACACCAGCAGATTGCGTTAAGCTTGCGGTTGACAAAATCCTCCACAGAAAACCCGATTTATTGCTTTCAGGAATAAACCACGGTTCAAATAGCTCCATAAATGTAATTTATTCTGGTACAATGAGTGCTGCGGTAGAAGGAGCAATTGAGGGAATTCCTTCAGCTGGTTTTTCTTTATGTGATTTTGCTTATGATGCCGACTTTTCTCTGGCTTCCAAAACTGTAAGGCAAGTTGCGCTTTCCATTCTGAATAACGGTCTTCCAAATGGAGTGCTGTTAAACGTGAATGTTCCAAAAATAAATGAAGACGAGTGCAAAGGAATAAAAATTTGCCGCCAGGCTTTAGCTAAATGGGAAGAAGATTTTGACCAACGGATTGACCCAAATGGTAGAACCTACTATTGGCTTACCGGAAAATTCGTGAATTACGACAAAGGCGACGACACAGACGAATGGGCAATTAGCAATGGCTATGTTTCTATTGTTCCAGTACAGTTTGACCTTACTGCTCACAATGCAATTGCCTACCTCAATCAATGGAGTTTTTAACATGAAAGATCATTTCCTACTTGGATTACTTCTGGGCTTACTCGCCCCTACCCTTGGAATTTTGGGATTTTACCTCTTCAATTTTAGCGATAAAAATCTTCTTGAATTTCTTGAGCTATCGGTTAGCGAAAAACTGCTATCACCTTTACTTAGTTTAAGCTGTGTGATTAACCTTGGAGTCTTTTACTTGTTTATTCATTTTGAAAGGTATTCAACCTCCCGAGGCATAATATTTTCAACTTTTATTTATGGATTTGCCATTGTAGTGCTAAAATTCTTCATCTAAACTGTTGATTTCTCGCCTTAAAATGAAATTTTTACAGCTTATAAATTATAGGTTAAATTATGAAATAGCTTTTCTTATTTTTGCTGAATGAGACTAGTTGTGCTTTTTCTTCTGGCATCTGTTCAGTTTGGTTTTTCTCAAACTCCATTGGAAAAACCAACTACCATCCAAGGCCACACCAATGATTTGGCAGCATTAAAATTTTCAAACCCGAAAATAGGTTTAATTGCAAGCGGCGGTTGGGACAATTCCCTTTACATTTATAAAGCAGACAGTCCATTCAAATTAGTTAAATCATTTCCTGCACACGGCTCAGCCATTACTTGTTTGAATTTCAACTGGTCGGGAACAATGATTGCTACTGGAAGTCAAGACTTTCAGGTAAATGTTTGGGATTCTCTGTTTCGTAAAGTTCCCATCCTTATCGACCCAAAAATGGCGCATACAAACAATGTGAGCTCTGTAATTTTCGACAGAACAGGACGCTTTGTTTTTAGTGGATGCGAAGGTGGAAAACTGATTATCTGGGATCTGCAAAACAAAAAAGCAGTAAAACAAAATCTAACAGGAGTTCCCATTTCCTCCTTGGCCCTCGGAACTATGCCCTCGAGCATATTTGTTGCCGGTGCTGAACCAAAAATCAAACTTGTAAATCTCGTAAACGGACAAGTGCTAAAAACCTTGGAGGGTCATAAAGACCGCATAAATGCTATTGCGGTGAGTAAAAACATGCGTTTCTTACTAAGTGGATCGAATGACAAAACTGCCAAAATCTGGGATTTAAAAACATTCAAACTACACAAAGAACTTCCTGTTGAGTGCTGGAAAGTAACAGCAGTTGCCTTTAGCGACGATTCTAGGTACTGCGCTACTGCATGTAACGATGGAAGTATTCGTATCTGGGAAACTGAAACCGGCAAACTCATAAGCAAAAGCATAGAGCAAGAATTTATCGTAAAGGATTTGAGCTTCAATGCAACAGCAACACTCATAGGTATAGCGCCTTATATGAAAAGCTCATCGGATTTTGGTCCAAGAGTTTACCGTTCTGGAATCCAATTGGAAAACACCCAATTAATCCCACGTTTCAACCCATTAAAACTTGAAATGGATAGCATATTGGCAAAGCGTAAATTGACCAAACAAGATTCAATACGTTTCAAATCTGTTTTGGCTCCAAGCAAGATTGAGATTGACTCGAAAAAGCCTGCTGAACCCAAAATTGACAGCCCCAGGATTTACAAAACTCCAATGAATCCTAAAAAGAAAATTTAATTGGATTTTACTTTGTAAAGAAGCACATAAAATCCCTGACAAAAGTCAATTTTACAAACCAGGTGATACAGTAAGCTGTCATTAGGGTTAAACAAGCATTTAATGTTTCTGTATAGCAATTGCCTACAAAAATGGGATTGGTCTTTGCTTGGCCTTAAGAATGACACCCCCGTTTTGAGAAAATCCACGCCTAACGCCTGTTTCGGGGATTATTTTTTTGACTGCAATCATTTTAAAAATGATTACTTTACTATATTGCAACGCATTTTTACCATACCGGAACCTCACAAAACGTAAGCAAAATGAAGATTTTCAACTCGTTAAACCGAATTTTATTATTGATTACCCTGCTTGCAGGTTTTAATTTCAGCCTTGATGCCCAAAGCGCAGAAGAAGGAAAAACCTTATTCAAGGCCAACTGTACAGCATGTCACGCAATCAACGACAAAGTTGTTGGACCTGCCCTTAAAGATGTACACAAACGCAGGGAAGAAGCTTGGTTGATTAAATGGATTAAAAATTCCCAGGCTTTGATTAAATCTGGAGATGCTACTGCAGTTCAGGTTTATAAAGAAAACAACGAAAGCGTAATGACCGCTTTTGAAAACCTGAGCGATAACGAAGTAAAATCTATTATTGCTTATATTAAAGCTGAAAGCGAAGCAAAAGCTGAATCTGCTTCTACCGCTACTGTTGCTGCAGACCCAAAATCAAACAATGGAACTACACCAGAAGAAATGGCAAGCAATATCAACTGGCTTTTATTCTTAGTAGCCATATTACTAATTGTAGTTATTAGCTATGTATTCAAAATTCTGGCTCGTATTGGAGATATCCAAGGAAGACCAACCATCAATTGGACAAAATTAAATAGCCAATTGCTAATGGCTTTCCTGGTTATTGGTATGATTGCCGCTTTCTGGGAATTTTTTGTTCATGGCAAGCTTACCTACTTCTCAATGGGAGCAGCTTCTGAACATGGAGAAGCTTATGATAGCATGTTCATGATTACACTTGCATTAACAGGTGTAGTATTTGTGATTACCCAAGCACTTTTGTTTTGGTATGGTTTCAAATACAAAAATGATGGTACAAGAAAAGCGCTTTACTTTCCAGATAATCACAAATTGGAATTAATTTGGACAGTTGTTCCTGCTATCGTTCTTACTATTCTTGTAGTAAGAGGTTTATTGGTATGGAACAGCATGATGTACACCAACAAAGAGGACGCAAGAAATATTGAGGTTTTTGGTTACCAATTTGGATGGGATGCTCGCCTTGCAGGAAACGATAATAAACTAGGTGCCCACAATTTCCGTGAAGTAGGAAAGGTAAATGCGCTTGGTGTTGACCAAAATGATCCAAATGCAAAAGATGATATCATTGTTAAAGAACTTCACCTTGAAGTGAACAAACCGGTTAACTTCTACTTCAGAGCAAAAGATGTTATCCACAGTGCTTACTTCCCTCACTTCCGTGCCCAAATGAACGTGGTACCTGGCCTTCCTACAAAATTCTCATTTACACCAACTGTTACTACAGCAGATATGAGATCAAAAATTGGAAAACCTGAATTTGATTATGTGCTTCTATGTAACAAAATCTGCGGTGCTGCGCATTACCGCATGAAAATGGTAGTTGTGGTTGACAGCCCTGCAGACTACCAAAAATGGTTAAAATCACAAAAAACACTAGTGAATAACTCAACCCCATCTGCACAAACAACCGCATCCAACTAAAAATTAACACGAACAAACGATATGAGCGATCACACTTTACACCACCACGATGATCATGGTCACCATGAAGAAAACTTCATCACGAAGTACATCTTCAGTATGGACCACAAAATGATTGCCCGTCAATTCCTGATTACCGGAATTATAATGGGAACAATCGGCATGCTGATGTCAATGATTTTCCGTCTTCAGCTCGCTTTTCCTGATATGACCTTCCCTTTCTTGGAAGGAGTTCTTGGCCATTGGGGAAAAGATGGCAAATTAGACCCTAATTTCTACCTTGCCCTTATTACTATCCACGGTACAATCATGGTATTCTTTGTATTGACCGCAGGCTTAAGTGGTACGTTTAGTAACTTATTGATTCCTTTCCAGGTTGGAGCTAGAGATATGGCATCTCCTTTCATGAATATGCTCTCTTATTGGTTCTTCTTCCTTTCATCTGTGGTAATGATTGCTTCCTTGTTTGTGGATGGTGGTCCTGCCGCTGCTGGTTGGACAATCTATCCTCCTCTTTCGGCTTTGCCTAAAATGATTCCCGGTTCAGGAGTTGGTATGACCTTGTGGTTGGTTTCTATGGTGTTATTTATTGCTTCCTCACTTCTTGGAGGTATCAATTACATCGCTACCATTTTAAACATGCGCACCAAAGGCATGAAAATGACCCGACTTCCACTTACGATCTGGGCATTCTTGGTTACTGCTATCTTGGGACTTTTGTCATTCCCTGTACTTTTGGGTGGCTCTTTACTTTTAATTTTTGATAGAAGCTTCGGTACATCTTTTTACCTTTCTGAAATTGTTGCAGAATTAGCAGGTGGTATCGAACGCACAGGTGGATCTCCTATCCTTTTCCAACACTTGTTCTGGTTCTTGGGACACCCTGAAGTATACATCATTCTATTGCCTGCTTTAGGTATCACATCAGAAGTAATTGCTACCAATGCGCGTAAACCAATTTTTGGTTACAGAGCAATGATTGGTTCTATCCTTGCAATCGGTATTCTTAGTTTCATCGTTTGGGGACACCACATGTTCGTAACCGGAATGAACCCATTCTTAGGTTCAGTATTTATGTTGGGTACCTTAATTATTGCGGTTCCATCTGCTGTTAAAACATTTAATTATTTGGCAACCTTATGGAAAGGTAATTTGAACCTAACACCTGCCATGATGTTTGCTATTGGATTGGTATCATTATTTATTTCTGGTGGATTAACTGGTATCTACTTAGGTAATGCTTCTTTGGATATCAACTTACACGATACCTATTTCGTAGTTGCTCACTTCCACTTAGTAATGGGTAGCGCAGCAATTTTTGGTATGATGAGTGGTATTTACCATTGGTTCCCAAAAATGTTCGGAAGAATGATGAACGAAACTGCTGGACATATCCACTTTTGGTTCACGTTGATTTCAGCTTATTGCGTTTTCTTCCCGATGCACTTCATGGGTCTTGCTGGTGTTCCTCGTCGTTACTATGCTAACACAGCTTATGATCAGTTTGATGTATTTGTTGACATGAACGTGTTTATCACTGTGGCAGCAATTATTGGTGGTGCAGCACAGCTTATTTTCTTGATTAATTTCTTCTACTCAGCAATCCGTGGTCGTCGTGCTCCACAAAATCCGTGGAAATCAAACACCTTGGAATGGACAACACCTGTTGAGCATTTGCATGGTAACTGGCCTGGTGAAATTCCATCAGTTTACCGTTGGGCTTATGATTACAGCAAACCTGGTGCTGAAGATGATTATATCCCTCAAACTGTTCCAGATAAAGATCAAAATGATCCAATGGAGGAATCAACTGGACTTCCTGAAGTTGGATACCTTACTGTTAAGGCTGAAGAGCACGCTCATCACCACTAAAACCATTCATCTGCACCGCAGATAAACATGGAAGAAAAATTTAAAATAAGATACAGACGATTAGGTATTGCTACCATAATCGCAGTGTTCTTTCTCATATTTGTTGGAGGACTGGTAAGAAGTACAGGAAGTGGAATGGGTTGTCCCGATTGGCCAAAATGCTTTGGGCAATTCGTTCCACCTACCGATATCTCTGAATTACCGGAAGACTATAAAACACGATTCGCTGTTGCAGGCAAGGAAATTGCAGATTTTGATGTGTTTAAAACATGGACTGAATATCTAAACCGCTTGGTTGGTGTAAGTATAGGTCTACTGATATTTCTAACCCTGGTGTTTTCATTCCCTTACCTAAAATCCACTAAACCTTACATCTTCTATCTTTCTCTATTAGCTTTTCTTCTAGTTGCTTTTCAGGGTTGGATTGGAGCAAGGGTTGTTGCAACTGATTTAGCAGTATGGATGATAACTATTCATATGCTACTCGCTTTGGTTATCGTTGGATTGCTGATTTACACGATAACTCAAAGTCAAGAGTTTGTTATCAGCATAACTGCCAAAGATGGCATGCTAAAAAAACTGGTTTATTTAGGATTAATACTTTCCTTGATTCAAACCGTCAGTGGAACTCAGGTGAGAGAAAGTATCGACCATATTGCATTGATGATTGACAACAGGTCTGAATGGATTAATCACATGAAACCGGTGTTTTATGTTCATCGCAGCTTAAGTATTTTAAGCATGGGTGTAGCATTTTTATTGTTTTATAGAATTCGAAAAATTAGTTTTCATCATCAACTCCTCTACAAATCAAGTCTTGCGCTGATTCTCCTAATGTGCACGCAAGCCTTTTCCGGTGCAATACTTGCGAACCTTGGTTTTCCGGGTTCCTTTCAAAGCATTCACCTTACATTGGGAAGTTTAACAGCAGGACTGCAATTGTTTATTGCAATTTTGTTGCTAACAAAAACAGAGTTAATTAAAGAAACAACGTGAAAGTAATAACACATACCCTTGAAGATCTAAGTGGAATTGGCCTGGTTCGCGCTAAGATTAGGGATTACAACCAACTGATTAAAACACGATTAACTTCGTTGGTGGTATTCTCATCTGTCGTAACCTACCTTACCGCGAGTAAAGGAAGCATCAATTGGTTTGAACTAACCATTCTTGCTGTAGGGGGATTCTTTGTTACTGGCTCAGCAAATGGTATCAATCAAATCATCGAAAAAGAATATGATAAATTGATGCAAAGAACTGCCAACAGGCCAGTTGCGACATCCAGAATGAGTGTTACTGAGGCCGGTCTTTTCTCCGGAGTAATTGGCATTATTGGTATTGCACTTATCGCGCTTTACCTTAATCCATTATCAGGGTGGTTGGCATTCGCTGCATTAGTCTCCTATGCTTTTTTATACACTCCTCTTAAACGCATCTCCCCTATTTCTGTATTTGTTGGAGCCTTTCCAGGTGCTATTCCAACTATGTTGGGTTGGGTTGCATTCACCGGAAAAATTGATACTGCCGCTCTTGTTCTTTTTGGGGTTCAATTCTTCTGGCAGTTCCCACATTTCTGGAGTATTGCATGGATTTTAGACGACGATTATAAACGTGCCGGCTTCAAGATGCTTCCTTCAAATCCGGGAAGGGATAAAATAACCGCACTTCAAACATTTGCCTTCAGTCTTGTTCTCATACCTTTTGGAATGTTACCAGCCCAACTCGGAATAACTGGCATGTATGCTGGTATTATTGGGATTTTTGGTGGATTGATGTTAAGCTATTACTCTTTCCGACTTGTAAAAACCTGTGAAATAAAAGATGCTAAAAAGTTAATGTTCGCTTCTTTTATCTATTTGCCCCTGGTTCAACTTGCTTATCTAATCGATAAAATCTGATAGCTATGGCCGATACACAACTCTCAGGAAATCGTTTTCAGGAACCGGAATACCTGATTAATCCTAAAAAAACCGTACTGTGGCTTTTGATTGTAGCCAGTGTAATGCTTTTCGCGGGCTTTACAAGCGCTTACATCGTTCGTCGCGGAGAAGGTAACTGGGAAATATTCGCACTCCCATCCGCTTTCATTTACTCTACAATAGTCATTGTACTTTCGTCCTTAAGTATGCAGTTTTCCCTGATTAAAATGAAACAGGGAAATAAATCAACTTCAAAAACTCTTCAGGTAGTAACGCTATTATTAGGCATCGCATTTTGTATAAGTCAGTTCAACGGATGGCAGCAATTGCGCGCTGATAATGTTTACTTTTCATTTACAAATCCTTCCAATCCATTTGTTTATGTAATTACCGGAATGCACGTATTGCACGCAATGGGTGGAATCTTATTTCTGTTGATTATGCTGTTCCAAACCTTACGTGGTATCATCAATTCAACAAACACATTATTCCTAAGCATGTGTAATACCTACTGGCACTTTGTAGGAATACTCTGGATTTACCTTTATATATTTTTAACACTTTATCGATAAAACCTCTATAACCAAGACATGGCTAACTCAACTACTTTAAGTACCGGAAAAACTTTTGCCTGGGGTGGTGGAAAATCACCTTTCAGCGTAAGCTATGGTAAGCTAATGATGTGGATTTTCCTGCTGTCAGATGCCTTTACCTTTTCATCGCTTCTGATTGCTTACGGATTTATTCGCTACAGCTATCAGGCACCTATTGCCAACACCATCATCAAACCCCTTCAGCATGTTGGAGAGAACTTTGTAGAAGAAATGAAAAAGGCTGGTTTGTTTGTTCAAGACCACTGGCCAGCACCGGAATTAGTATTTAATCATTTTCCTTTTATCCATGGCATGCACTTGCCTTTGTTTTTCGTGAGTTTGATGACCTTTATCCTGATCTTCAGTTCTGTTACTATGGTACTTGCCGTAGAAGCCGGACACCGCATGAAAAAGGATGAAGTTGCCAATTATATGTTGCTTACCATTATTGGTGGGGCAGCTTTCTTAGGCTGTCAGGCTTGGGAATGGGCAACCTTTATTCACGAAGGTGCTAGATTAGATTACAATCCATTTGGACCGCGTTCCTTCGCAGCCTTGTTCTTTATTGTGACAGGCTTCCATGGATTCCACGTATTCTCAGGGGTTGTACTGAATGTTATTATTTACCTGAATGTTTTGGCTGGTACCTATGAGGATCGTGGCCATTATGAGATGGTTGAAAAGGTAGGTTTGTACTGGCACTTCGTTGACTTAGTTTGGGTTTTTGTATTTACTTTCTTTTACCTCATTTGATTTAAAAAACAAATTATCATGGAACACATGGAACATCTTGAACACACCGAAACACCTTCGGATATGAAATCTCAAATCTGGAAAACGTTCTGGATTTTACTGGGATTAACTGTTATTGATATCGCGCTTTACTTTATCCTATTAAGCTACCATTCAATGCTTAAGAATGCTTTATTCATTATTCTTGGTGTTGTTAAAGCTTGGTACATTGTTGGCGTATTTATGCACATGAAATTCGAACGAAAAATGTTGATGTACACCATCATCCTTCCAATGATTTTCGTTGTGTTCCTCGTAATACTTATGCTTATTGAGGGAGATTTCACCAATAAATTAAGGTGGTAATTCATGAAGCGTAAAGGCTTTTGGCTGGCAACCGGAATTCTAGTAATTCCGGTTGTTGTGTTTTATATGCTTAATGCAGGAACACAAAATTTTGAAAAACTACCCATCCTGGGTGAACGTATTCCACCTGATGGAGTTGAGTTAAAGGACACTCTATATCACACTGTACCTCAATTCTCTTTCATCGACCAAGAAGGTAAAACAGTAGATTCCAATACTTATAAAAACAGCATTGTTGTAGCAAATTTCTTTTTTGCCAATTGCGAAGAAATTTGTCCGGCAATGAACAGAAGGCTCCAAACTATCTATGACAAATTCGGGGAGTTTGCCGAAATAAAATTCCTTAGCATTTCCGTTGACCCCTTAAATGATTCTGTGCCTGTTTTAAAAACCTATGCTGCTCGGTACGGTGCAAAAGCCAATATCTGGCATTTTGTTACCGGAAGTCCGGATGAAGTTGTTAAAGCAGGTCAAGGCTTTCTTCTTCCGGTTTCTAAAGAAGATAAGACCATAGATCATAGTCAGCAGTTTATTCTAATGGATAAACAAAGACGAATTAGAGGTGTTTATGATAGCGGAAGTGATGCTGAATTGAAGCGATTGGAAGGCGAACTAAAAGTTTTATTGTATGAATACCACAACCCAGGATCCAAAAGATAAATTGATGTTTAGAGTTGCAATGGCAATTAGCATTGTAGTTCTATTGGCTGTAATTTTACTCAATCGTAAAGTGCTCCCTAGGCCAGAAATTGTTCCGGATTGGGCCTATTTTCTGCCGAAATTAAACGCGTTCATCAATGGAACCTGTTCCATTTTACTTCTCATTTCATTTTACTTCATCAAAAAGAAAGATATAGCCAAACATAAAGCTATCAATCTTACAGCTTTTATACTTTCCGCTATATTCTTGGTTTCCTATGTATGTTACCATTGGATTGCAGAAGAAACAAAATATCCAAGTGATGCCCCATTCAGAGGAATTTATCTAACAATTCTTGCCTCGCATATCATCCTTGCAGCAGGTGTTTTACCATTAATCCTAATGAGTTTTTACAGAGGATTAACCATGAAGGTGGAACTTCACAAAAAAATCGTTCGATTTGCATTCCCAATTTGGCTATATGTTACAGTAACCGGAGTTATTGTGTATTTGATGATAAGCCCTTTTTACCCGATTCACTAGTAACATTTGTTCCTTAATTCAATACTATGAAAAACTATTTTCGCAAGGTGAAAATCAGCTCTGGAAAATTAATCCTGCTTCTTCTTTTTGTGCTGTTACATATTCAAAGTATGGGACAATGTGCCATGTGTAAAAGCAATCTCGAATCGGCAAGGGCAAATGGTATGACAGATGTTGGAAGCTCAATCAATATGGGAATCCTTTATTTACTTGCTCTTCCTTACCTGATTGCCATGGTTTTTGGATTTATCTATTACAAAAAGTACAGAACACGCAAAGCCTAATTCTATGTGTGATAATTATGAGCCTTCAAAAACACTTAGCATATTGAAATGCAAGTGTCCCCAATGCCAAAGTGGTAAAATGTTCACCCATTCAGCTACCAATATTGGAAAATTCACAGAAATGGCAGCCAATTGTCCAGTATGTGGTTTACAGTTTGAAATAGAGCCTGGCTTTTTCTGGGGGGCAATGTATGTAAGTTATGCATTTACTGTTGGCATTATGCTTTTGATTGGTGGCATTATCCTAGCTATTTGGGGAATGTCGGCCGGCTTCTGGGGATACATCATTCCAATTGTTTCAATTCTATTGGTTAGCGCGCCAATCACATATAGATTCTCACGGGTTTTTATGATTTACTTCTTCTCACCAATTCGATTCAAACCTGAACTTGCCAATAAAAAGTAACCCGATTCTTTTTTATGATGGATATTGTCCGGTGTGCAATTCATCGGTAAAAATTTGCCTTTTTCTGGACTTCAGAAAAAGGCTATTTTATGCGCCATTACAAGGAAAGACAAGCGCTTCAATTCAGGAAGTTCAACAAATAATTCGAATAAATGACTCTCTCCTATTACTGTTTAATGGAAGAGTTTACCTGAAATCAGAAGCTGTAATTCAGCTCCTTTCCATAATCTTAACGGGTAGTGGTCACTACTTGAAATTTCCCAACTGGATAATTCACAGCCTCGATTTCTGCTATGATATCATTGCCAGAAACCGGTATAAACTTGGAAAGCGCTTCGAGGAATGTCCCTTGCCTCCACTGAAAAATAGAAATCAATTTCTCAGCTAAAAGCATTTTCATTGAAAAGAATAGTCAATTAAACACTCCATAAAAAATAAAGCCACAGACTTTCGTGCTGTGGCTTTTTTATGTTTTGATTTAAGCTTTAAAACTAGGCGTTTTATTCACCATCCTTCGACTTAAATACTTCTCCTCCACTCGCCTTTTCACGAATTAAGCCTTCAATTTCAGCACACAATTCAGGATTATCAGCCAATAGCTGTTTAACAGCATCACGTCCCTGACCCAATTTGGTCTCATTGTAGCTGAACCATGAACCTGATTTTTTTATGATTTCAAGATCCACGCCTAGGTCAATAATTTCACCCAACTTGGAAACCCCTTCACCATAAATGATATCAAACTCCACTGTGCGGAATGGAGGTGCTACTTTATTCTTGGCAACCTTAACTTTGGTACGGTTACCTACAATATCCATTCCCTCTTTTATCTGACCAATACGACGAATATCAAGACGCACAGATGCGTAAAACTTGAGCGCATTACCACCGGTTGTCGTTTCTGGTGAACCAAACATAACACCAATTTTATCGCGAAGTTGGTTGATGAAAATACAAATACAACCTGTTTTGTTGATTGTACCTGTAAGCTTACGCAAAGCTTGAGACATCAATCTGGCTTGAAGACCCATTTTACTTTCACCCATATCGCCTTCCAATTCCGCTTTCGGAACTAAGGCTGCAACGGAGTCGATAACGATAATATCAATGGCGCCAGAACGAATCAAAGCATCTGCAATTTCCAAAGCTTGTTCCCCATCATCGGGTTGTGAAATAATCAAGTTCTGAATATCAATTCCCAATTTCTCTGCATAGTTTCTATCGAAAGCATGTTCTGCATCGATAAATGCAGCGATACCTCCTTTTTTCTGAGCCTCTGCTATCGCATGCATAGACAAGGTTGTTTTACCGGAAGATTCAGGCCCATAAATTTCAATAATTCTTCCCGTTGGATATCCGCCAATTCCTAGCGCAATGTCTAAAGAAAGAGAACCGCTTGAAAGTGAATCTATGTTGTCCACTTTCTGGTCACCCATTTTCATTACGGTACCTTTTCCATAAGCTTTATCCAACTTATCTATGGTAAGTTGCAGTGCTTTTAATTTTTCTTTGATATCAGTGCTCATGCTTGCTGGTTTAACGCTCAAAAATACGAAAGAGAGCGTGCTTGATTACAGATTTTAAGGCTAAGTTTCCACAAGTTATCCCAGAGAAGAATACCGAATCCGGAAAATCCAGGTAGATGGAATCCGGCATTCTCTCCGAAATGCCTTTATTACTCCTGCTCCCTCTTACCACCTACCATGAGAAATTCACTCACCAAAACCTCTGAAATGTACTTTTTAACTCCATCCTTATCTTCATACGAACGGTTGTTAATCTTCCCTTGCACTGCAATTTCTTTTCCCTTCTCCAGATACTTTTCAGCAATTTCTGCTGTTTTCCCAAATGCAACCAAGTTATGCCAGGTTGTTTCTGTTACCCGATTCCCCTTTTCATCGGTATAAGCATCTTCTGTTGCCAAAGAAAATGTTGCTTTACGTCTTCCATTGGAAATTGTTTTCCCTTCCGGCTTTGCTCCTAATCTCCCGATTAGGTGTACAAAATTTCTCATGTTACTCATGTGCTCATAAATTGATGTTTCAAAGGTGAAACAATCAAAATGTACTAGTCGTATGGTAAACGTTTATAAACGTTTATTAACGCTTCAATTGCTGATTCTAATCAACCAACTAACCAAACAAAATCACATTTGAGAATGACTTGGGTCAAGCATGATGCTCCAAGATTTGAATTTTTTCGTACTAAAATTTCAAACACATGAAACCTTCAAAAAGATCTTGGGCTGAACCCTATAAAATGAAAATGGTGGAATTGCTTCAAATGACCACCCGAAATCAACGATTAGCGGCCATTAAAAAAGCCGGTTTCAACACTTTTCTTCTCGAATCAAAAGATGTTTATATTGATTTGCTTACCGACAGCGGTACCAGCGCTATGAGCGACAGACAATGGGCGGGGCTAATGCTGGGAGATGAGGCTTATGCCGGTAGTTCCAACTTTTATCGACTTGAAAACGCCATACAAAAATTCTATGGCTACAAATACATTATTCCTACACACCAAGGAAGAGGAGCTGAAAATATTCTTTCAAAAATTTTAATAAAAAAGGGCGATATAGTTCCGGGTAATATGTATTTCACCACAACCCGCTTGCACCAAGAACTTGCAGGCGGAACCTTTAAAGATATTATCATTGATGAAGCACACGATTCATTGAATGAACATCCCTTCAAAGGAAATGTTGATTTAAATAAATTAGATGCGTTGGTAAAAAAATACGGTGCAAAAAAGATTCCCTATATTTCTATTGCTACCAATGTAAATATGGCTGGTGGACAACCAATAAGCATGGGTAATTTAAAAGAATTAAGAGCCTATACCAATCAGCATGGAATTCGTATCATACATGATATGACAAGGGTTGCAGAAAATGCCTACTTTATTCAACAACGCGAAAAAGGCTATCAAAAAAAGACCATCGCTGAAATTGTAAAAGAAATTTGCTCATTGACCGACGGTGCTACTATGAGCGCAAAAAAAGATGCATTGGTAAATATTGGTGGATTTATGGCAACCAATGAATGGGATGTTTTTGAAGAAGCCAGAAACATGGTAGTGGTGTATGAAGGTCTTCATACCTATGGTGGCCTTGCAGGTCGTGATATGGAAGCTATGGCAATTGGTATTGAAGAAAGTCTCAACGACCATCACCAAAGAGCTCGTGTTGGTCAGGTTGAATACCTTGGTCATTTGATGGAATCATACGGAATACCTATTGTAAAACCCATTGGCGGACATGGAATTTTTGTTGATGCAAAAGCATTTCTTCCACATCTAACCCAGGACGAATATCCTGCTCAAACATTGGCAGCTGAGTTGTATTTGGAATCCGGTGTTAGAACTATGGAAAGGGGTATTGTTTCTGCCGGCAGAAAACCCAATGGCGAAAATTATTACCCCAATTTAGAATTGGTTCGTTTTACCATACCGAGAAGGGTTTATACCCAAGCGCATATGGACGTTATTGCCGAAAGTACTGCATCAGTATTTGAAAAAAGGAAGAAAATAAAAGGACTGAAAATGATTTATGAGCCCAAATACCTAAGATTCTTTCAAGCTCGGTTTGAGAAACTATAAATAAACAGACTGTATCAACAGTTAAAAACTAGCAGCCTGCAAACTGATAAAGGCCACAAGTAGAGATACAAGTGGCCTTTATTTTTATCAAAACTGACAATATTTTATCTTGGACAGCCCTTTTGTGCTAAATTATTTTGAACTAAAATCCTGAAGATGCTGAGTTAAATTGTAGCCAATTTTCAGCTTCCTCCTGGTCAGTAAAAAACTTCACAGGAATTGGAAAAGGTTTAAACTTAAATAAGAGTCGCATCACAAATGCCGATAATCCGGGCTCAGAAACCATAGCCATTTTTGAATAAAGCTTTGGCAACATTTCTGCTGAATAATCACGGGCAGCCTTATCCGGAACTGGCGAGGATCTTAAAAACAACAAAAGTGGAATTGGTTTCCCTCCTGTAATTGAATGAACGAGTTGATGGTTCTCTTTTAAATTGGCTACCGTTCTTTTAATGGGTTTAGAATGAGAAACCAGGTATCCAGATTCATGCATCCAATACGTTGCAATTGAAGACTCCCAGGTTTGTGTTTGCTTCGGAATTTCGGGTGGATTACGCATGTGCAAATAAACAAAAAAAAGGCCCCTTGCATGCAAAGGACCTTTTACCCATGTTGAATTTAAAAACCAAAAAACATGCCTGCTCAAGGCAGGATTACCTTATTTACCACATGGACAATTCCATTTGAAGCAGGCACTGAAGCAATTACTTCAGCTTCGTTGATAAACACTTTGCCATCTTTATGATGAACTGTAACATTATTTCCATCAACCATATTGAGTGTCATTCCATCTGTTAATTGCTCGGGTTTTAATGAACCAACATACACATGATGAGAAAGAATATCCTGCAATTTTCCTTTGTTCTCTGGCTTTAACAGATCTTCAACAGTTCCGGCAGGTAATTCATCAAATGCCGCGTTAACCGGAGCAAATACGGTAAATGGTCCGGCATTACTTAGGGCATCAACCAACTCTGCCGTTTGTACAGCTTTTACCAGAGTGGTATGATCTGCAGAGCCAACTGCAACTTTCACCACATCTTTCTGTGAATCATTATCAGCCACAGCTGATTGTCCGGCACTTGGTGCTTCAGGTTGAGTTGACTCTTTTTGCTGTTCCTGGCCACAAGAAAGAACCATCGCAAACACAAGCGAAAGTCCTGCAATTCGTAGTTTGTTTTTCATAAGGTTTTGAATTTCGAAACAAACCTAAAGGCTTTGTTTTCACAGCACAATGACCTTAATCATATTTTAGTACCTTTTTATCTTATTTAATTTGTGCTCTTAATTTCATACTTATGACGGTCGCAGAATTTATCAAACAACATCCCAAAGCGGGACCTATTTTAACAGCTGCACATATTGATTATTGCTGTGGAGGAAAGCAGCCACTTGAACAGGCTTGTGCTAAGTCTGGAATACGCCTGGAGGACCTTATTAAACGGGTAGAAGACTCAGAACAGTTGAAAGAGTCTGTTCCCTTTAACCAATTGGAAAAGCTAAGTGCATCCGAATTATGCACCTATATTGAGAATAATCACCACCATTATCTCAACAATTTCTTCCCGCAAATTCTTCCCTTAACGGAAAAACTTATTAACCGGCATGGGCCTGAAAACCCATACTTGTACGAAATTCATGAATTGATGATTGGGGCCGCGGAGGAATTAAGTGTTCACATGAAAAAAGAAGAACTGATTCTATTTCCTGCCATCAAAAAAATGGAACAGGCAGTAGAAGCCAAGCAACACTTAGATGCTATGCATTTTGGTAGCATTGCAAATCCAATAACTATGATGGAAAGTGATCATAGCCAAGAAGGTGAAAGGCTTGAAAAACTGAGCAAAATCACCAATAACTTTGTTCCTCCACCCCAAGCATGCAATACATGGAAGACTGTTTATCAAATGCTTGAAGAATTCAGAAATGACATGCTAAATCATGTCTTCTCAGAAAACCATATTCTTTTCCCCAAAGCTGTACATTTGGAAAAACAATTGAACTAACCGTGTTTTCAAAATCTTGTGAATATGGTATTCGTGCTGTAGTTTTCATCAGCAGTCGTAAAAATGAATCTCCAATCGTTAAAATCAATGAAATCGCTGAATCAGTTGAAGCACCCGCTTACTATACAAGTAAAATACTTCAGCAACTTGTAAAACAAAAAATTATTGGCTCAATGAAAGGCCAGAATGGTGGGTTCTATATTGATGAAAATCTGAAAGAAATTCGATTAATTGATATTGTTAATGCGATTGATGGAGACTCCATTTTTAATGGTTGTGGACTTGGTCTGAAATCCTGCTCCGAAACCAATCCATGTCCCTTACACGACAGATTTAAAAAAATCAGAGGTGATATAAAGGATATGTTATTGAAAACCAAAATAAGTGATTTAAGTGAGAACTATTTAAATGGGAAATCAACCCTAAAAAAACCAATTGGAAAAATTAGAAAATAGAACCCAAATTGCTCGGATGGTTAACCTATTTTATTCATCTATCCGAAGTCACGATGTACTTGCCCCATTGTTCAGTAAAATTCAAGACTGGGAGCTTCATCAAGAACGAATGACTGCCTTCTGGAGTTTTGTGCTTCTCGATGAGGAAGGTTATTCCGGTAGTCCGATTGAAAAACATTTTAATCTTGGAATTGAACCTCAACATTTTCAACTATGGCTAAGGGTATTTAATACTGTACTAAATGAAAATTTTGAAGGAGAAATGGTTGAGAAAGCCAAGAAAAGAGCAGAAGGAATTGCAAGCATGTTAAACTATAAACTAAGTAAAAATGATGGAAAACTTATTGGTAAAGCTAACTGAGAAGTTCACAAAAGATGGCCAGGATCCTGAAACCTACCTCAAGGGACTGCTCCATTCAAAATATGTAAACTACTGGGACTATATTCAACCTGATACCTTGTTGAGTCTACAAAAGCCAAGAACCGATTTTCCGGATGAACTTACCTTTATTGTTTACCATCAAATTACTGAGCTTGTTCTTCGCTTAATCAAACATGAAGCACAACAACTGTGTGAAACCGAAACTGACTCTGAAAGTTATTGGCTTGAAAAAGGTGCACGCATCGAACGCTATGCTCATCTCTTGATTAATTCATTCAGCATAATGAACAAAGGAATGAGCAGAGAACAATACAATGAATTCCGATTGAGTTTGGCCCCCGCATCCGGTTTTCAAAGTGCACAATTCCGTTTGATTGAATTCTTATTTACCGATATCGATAACCTGATTAATGAAAGAGGTAAAAAAAGATTATCCGCAAACGCAGATTTGAATGAAAAACTCGAAAATATCTATTGGCAGGATGCGGGTAAAAACCATGAAACCGGTTCAAAAAGCAAAACTTTGCAAGACTTCGAGTCAAAGTACAAAAGTGAATTCCTTTCAACTCTCAACAATTATCAAGGAAAAAACATTTTTGCAAAAATTAACAACCTGAAAGCACAAGGAAAATGGAGTGACTTGTTAAATGAACAATTCAGAAAAATAGATAAAGCCTTGAACATTGATTGGCCAATTGTTCACATGGAAACAGCACATACCTACCTGAGCAGTGAAGGAGAAACAAAAGCAGCAACAGGTGGTAGTAACTGGGTAAAATATTTACACCCAAAATACCAAAGGAGAATCTACTTCCCCAACCTTTGGACAGAAAGCGAACTCGCAAACTGGGGGAACTAATTTTTATCATTCAGGAGTCTGACTATAGTCAGACTTTCTTTTGAATCTTATTAGGACATTCGTATCCGATTATGTTATTAAAACCCAAAAACATGAAAACAACATCAACCTTAATGGCACTGGCACTAGCAGGTATGTTATACGCTTGCGGTGATTCAGGGAGTACTAGTGGAAGCACTGAAACAAATGGCGCGGCGGCACCAGAAAAAACAGAAGAACAAAAAGCCGAACACGACAACAAAGGGATTGGTTCAATAACCAGCGTAACCCTTAACAATCCTTTAGATGAAGGAATGGTAAAAGCTGGAAAAGACATTTATGATTTAAAATGTTCATCCTGCCATAAACTGGATGGAACACGTGTAGTTGGACCAGGTTGGGAAGGTGTTACCAGCAGAAGAAAACCGGAATGGATCATGAATTTCATTACCAATGTAGACGAAATGCTGAACAAAGACGCAGAAGCCATGGCCATGCTTGAAGAGTGCTTGGTTAGAATGCCAAACCAAAACCTCACTGAAAAAGACGCCAGAGATGTTTTAGAATTTATGTACAAAAACGATATCAAAAAATAAACCCAATAAAACGGTTATGAAGAACAATACCTTAAAAATCTGGATAGGGATTATCTTAACAGGAACCCTTGCCGGCTTTCTTTCCTTTGCAGGTTGCAAGGGAAAGCCCCAATCAGCTGGAACCGATGCTGATGCAGCTTCCAAAGTATATGTAAGCCCCGGAAAACATGATGAATTCTACAATATCGTTTCTGGTGGATTCAGCGGTCAAATGACTGTTTATGGAATTCCTTCCGGAAGATTATTCAGAATTATCCCGGTATTTTCGGTTGACCCAACCAGTGGATATGGATACTCCGAAGAAACTAAACCTATGTTGAACACATCCCACGGGTTTGTTCCTTGGGATGACCTTCACCACCCTGCATTATCACTAACCAACGGCGAACACGATGGCAGATGGGCATTTGGAAATGCCAATAATACTCCGCGGATTGGTCGTATTGATATGAAAACATTCAGAACTGTTGATATCATTGAAATCCCAAATTCAAGTGGTAACCACAGTTCACCCTTCATAACAGAAAACTCTGAATACGTTGTAGCCGGTACCCGTTTCAGCTATCCAATGGATGATGCAGAGAGCAATCCGGATGTTTCAATCAAAACCTACAAACAGAATTTCAAAGGCACAGTTAGTTTCGTAAAAGTTGACCCTCAATCCGGTAATATGAGCCTTGGATTCCAGCTTTTATTACCTGGTTTCAACTTTGATTTGGCCCGCGCAGGTAAAAAAGGTTCACACGATTGGGTATTCTTTTCTTGCTACAACTCTGAACAAGCCAATACACTGTTAGAAGTTAACGCTTCACAAAAAGACAAAGACTTTATCATGGCTGTTAACTGGAAAAAATGCGAAGAATTGGTTGCTGCCGGAAAAGCCATGAAAAAGAAAGTAAAATATGCACACAATACTTACGACGAGATTACACATACTGCAAAATCAGAAATGCTAACCGAAGTAAATGTGCTTGATCCAAAACAGTTTGAAGGATTGGTATATTTCATGCCTTGTCCAAAATCACCACACGGTTGCGATGTTGACCCAACTGGTAAATTCATCATTGGCTCCGGAAAATTGGCAGCAATTATTCCTGTTTTTTCATTCGATAAAATTCAAAAAGCTATTGCTGAAAAAACCTACGAAGGAACCTTTGAAGGTATTCCTGTGTTGAAGTATGATGCCGTTCTCCATGGAGAAGTTAAAAAACCTGGCCTTGGTCCATTGCACACTGAGTTTGATGGAAAAGGATTTGCTTACACTTCCTTCTTTGTTTCCTCTGAAATTGTAAAATGGAATATTGAAAAATTAGAAGTTGTTGACCGCGTACCAACCTATTATTCAATTGGTCACTTGTGCGTACCTGGTGGACCTACAACCAAACCACATGGTAAATATGTTATTGCATACAATAAAATTACCAAAGACCGCTACTTACCAACAGGACCTGAATTAACTCAATCAGCCCAATTGTATAGCATTGAAGGAGACAAAATGAAACTGCTTTTGGACTTCCCAACAACAGGCGAACCTCACTATGCAGAAGCAATTCCGGCAAGTTTAATTGCACCAAAATCAACCAAGATTTTCAAACTTGAAGAAAACAAACACCCTTATGTTACCATGGGTGAAGGTAAAGCCAAGGTTGAACGTAAAGGCAATGAAGTACATGTGTACATGACTAGTATCCGTTCACACTTCACACCAGACAATATTGAAGGTGTTAAAATGGGAGATGTTGTTTATTTCCACGTAACTAACCTTGAGCAAGACTGGGATGTTCCACATGGTTTTGCAATCAAAGGAGCAGCCAATGCTGAATTGTTAATTATGCCAGGTGAAACACAAACTTTGAAATGGGTACCAGATCGTGTTGGAGTTCATCCAATGTACTGCACCGATTTCTGTTCTGCATTGCACCAGGAAATGCAAGGATATGTGCGGGTATCACCAGCCAATTCCAATGTACCTTTAAGCTTCTCAACCGGAGGAAGCAATCAACCAGAAGTTAAACAATAATCAAAAAGCCCGGCTCCCTTGGGAGCCGGGTAAACTAAAAATGAAACCCGTTAGCAAACCCGGCAGAATTCTGCTTGCTATTAGCAGCCTTTCTTTGATTGCCTGCTATTGGCTGCCTCTTTGGGATATTTACCTCTGGGCTCCTCAATATCCGGAGGGACTTAAAATCGAAATTTGGTTCAATAATTTATTAGGTGATGTTGATGTAATCAATGGATTGAACCATTATATTGGAATGAAACACTTAAAGCCAGAAATGTTCCCCGAATTTCAGATTTTGGGATACCTCATTGCAGCTGTAATGGTATGGGGGCTATTTACAGCCTGGCAAGGATCCCGGAAAAGTCTGGGAATACTTTCAATTGGAATGGTGTTAGCCGGAATCGTGGCCCTGGCAGACTTTTACCGCTGGGGCTATGATTACGGTCACAACCTCGATCCTTCTGCTCCTATTCAAGTACCTGGAATGGCATACCAACCACCGGTAATTGGTTATAAAGATCTCTTAAATTTCACAGCATTATCAATTCCGGGGGCCGGTGGATGGCTGTTTGTTGGCTTCGGTGCCATTGCTATCGGATTGTTTTTATTTGAATGGAAAATCCGCAAAGGTTCCATGGCTTCAATTGCTCTTTTATTTGTTATTTCATTTGTCAGTGCCTGCAATTCCGGTGATCCTAAAATTAATTTTGGTAAAGATGATTGCCATTTCTGCAGCATGAAATTGATGGATAAACGCTTCGGCTTGGTAGCTAAAACCGAAAAAGGTAAATCTTATGTGTACGATGATATCAATTGCATGAAAAGAGCGAGAGAAGAACAACAACTCACTTTTGAAAAAATTTGGATTGCAGCGTTTGACCAAACAGGAGAACTAATTCCTGCAGAACAAGCCATTCTTGTAGAATCCTCCGAAATCAGAAGTCCAATGGCCAGCGGCATTGCCGCCTTTAAAAATGAACAAAGCATTCCCTTTTCTGACGCTGTAAAATCATCAGGCCAAAGCCTTTATTGATATGAAAAACCTTCTGCTCTTCTTATTCGCTTTACAGTGCACCGTCTTGGCTTTAGGCAGACAGATTGAAGTTACCAAAGGTGTGAATCTGGCTATTGCTAAAGCCTTGCCGGGAGACACCTTGGTATTAACTGCAAAATTGTATAAAGAAGGTACCATTGAGGTGAACAAACCAATTCACCTCATCGGATTAAACAAACCTGTAATTGATGCAGAAGGTAAAAAAGATAACTTGATTGTTAGCAGCTCAGGTGTTAAAATTCAAGGCATTAAGTTTATAGGAACCGGAGTTTCAAGCATGGAAGATTATGCTGCAATTCAGGTTAAAAACTCCAGGAATATTTGGATTTTCAACAATGAATTTGAAGGCGCTTATTTTGGAATACATGTTTCCAATTCAACAGATGTACTGGTTCAAAACAATACCCTTGTTGGACCAAAAAACAGGGAACAACATGAAATTGGCAACGGCATCCATTTCTGGAAATGCAGCCGAATTTCAATTTTAAACAACTCCATCAGCGGACACCGGGATGGGATTTATTTTGAATTTGTAAGAAACTCCCTAATCCGCGGAAATAAAAGCAAAGAGAACCATCGCTATGGTCTGCATTTTATGTTTAGTGATAGCGATTATTACTACAGAAATTATTTCGAAGCCAATGGTGCAGGTGTTGCGGTTATGTACAGTTCACACGTGCATATGTTCGAAAACCAATTTGCTAAAAACTGGGGATCCTCCGCTTATGGTCTTTTACTAAAAGATATACGCGACAGTAAGATTCTCAAAAACCATTTTGACAACAATTCAATTGGCATTCATGCTGAAGGATGCAGTCGTTCTTTTTTTGGAAGAAATACGTTTGCCAACAATGGTTATGGCTTACGCCTTCAGGCAGATTGTGACGAAAACGAATTTGCTTTCAATACCTTTATTCAAAATAGTTTCGATTTAATTACCAATGGCTTTACAACCCTCAACACCCTAAAATTTAATTATTGGGATCAATACAAAGGATTTGATTTGCACCGGGATGGCTGTGGAGATGAACCTTACAGGCCCATGAGTTTATTTGGGCTTTTGCTGGAAAGAAATCCATTAAATGCCATTTTATTACGAAGTATCTTAGCCGGAGTCCTGGATCAGTTGGAACGCTTAATTCCTGGTTTGACTCCTGAAAATCTGAAAGACCCCTACCCGCTCATTCATAAACCTACTTATGTTACACGTTGATTCATTAACTAAAAAATTTGGTCGGCTTGAAGTACTCAATTCCATTCAACTGGAATTTCAAAAAGGTACCGTAACCGGCATACTAGGACCCAATGGCTCAGGCAAAACAACCTTGATCAAATGTTTACTTGGGCTATGCCATTTTGAAAAAGGAAATATTGCATTGAATGCTATTTCAATCAAGTCGGAAAAGGAATACAAATCCTACTTTGGCTATATGCCACAAATTGGCAGATATCCTGAGAACATGAGTATTGGCGACTTGTTTGAACTTTTGGTTTCACTAAGAAATCAACCCGAAAATGAACTAGACCTTGAACTGTGGGAGCTCTTCAAACTTGAAAATATTAAGTCACAACGACTTGGGAAACTCTCGGGAGGAACAGTTCAAAAGGTAAGCGCCGCATTGGCCTACCTGTTTAAACCTGAAGTTATTGTGCTGGATGAACCCACCGCAGGACTGGACCCTCTTGCCACCGAAATCATGAAAGAAAAAATCAGAAAAGAGAGTTCAGGAAAAATAACCTTAATAACATCACATATTCTTAACGATTTAGATGAATTATGCAGCCATATCGTATTTCTCAACAACCACAAAATTGCCTTCTCCAAATCGATGAAGGAATTGAAAGCCAGCAGACAAGGGCTAACATTGAATCAAATCGTAGCTCAATTGCTACAAGGGGAAGCATGAGCACTTTACTCGCTTTCTTGTTAAGCAATCACCTCAAGAGCAGATTTGTTATCGGTTACACAC
Organism: Bacteroidia bacterium; assembly: GCA_023151275.1. Lineage (GTDB taxonomy): Bacteria > Bacteroidota > Bacteroidia > UKL13-3 > UKL13-3 > CAISCU01. The sequence continues at coordinate 223,862 of JAKLJI010000002.1, forward strand.
TAATTCTGCTATTGGTGTCGTCTGCTCTTTTTATTTTTACCGATAACCCTCAAAAAGGTTTATTGGGTGGAGTAAACTTGGTATTGCTTTTCGTTCCCTTGGTGGTTTCTTTGTACACAGGAATTAGTCTTTACCATGGCGAGGATTTTACTCGTGTATTGCTTACTCAATCCCTAAGCAGAAATCAGGTTTATTGGTCAAGCACAGGCTCCCTTCAACTTTCATTACAGGCAGCCTTGCTCGTAGGTCTCGGAATTCCGTTGCTGTTGTTTGCCCCAGGAATGCCTGCAGTGGCCTTACTTGCAGGAGCGTCAATCCTTTCGTTGATTTTCTCCGGGCTTAGTTCATTAATTGCTTTTCGGGTAAACGATAAAGTAAAAGGAATTGCCAGCTTGTTCTTGATGTGGCTAGCATTCACCTTGGTTTTTGATGGCTTAATCTTGTTGTTTATTCAATTGATGAGTGATTATCCTATTGAGGCAGCAGTAATTTTCATCAACCTCCTCAACCCGGTAGATATGTGCAGAATTGTCTTAATGCAGGTACTCGATGCAGCAGCCCTCATGGGTTTAACCGGAGCATTACTTACCGAATACATGGGTAACCTATTCGCAATCCTGAGTGTTTTGCTGGCATTGCTTATTTGGTTGATTGTTCCCATGGAACTATCCAGAAGAAGCTTCCTGAACAAGGATTTCTAAAACCAAACCAATATCTGTTTTTGAATTGATTCAGGTCAATTTACAGGCCTTTGCGCCCAATTAATTTTGATAACAGATTGAATCCTTACATCGACATTGTAATACTCAACCACAACGGCAGAAAGTTTCTGGATGATTGCCTGCGTAGTGTTCTCAATTCCACCTATGAAAACAAAAAGGTGTATTTACTTGATAACGCTTCCACCGAGGATGATGTGGCTTATGTAAGACAAAACTATCCACAGGTAAATATCATTCAAAACCCCAACAACAATGGTTACTGTGCGGCATACAATTTAGCATTCAGGCACTG
>JAKLJI010000002.1:224888-268399 GCA_023151275.1 Bacteroidia bacterium
AAATAACGACCTAGAAGTGCATCCGGGTTGGCTTGAACCACTCATTTCAAAAGCCGAACAACAACCTGATTTAGGCGCACTTCAACCCAAACTTCTTAACTACTTCGACCATTCTAAATTTGAATATGCAGGTGCTGCAGGAGGAAAAATGGACAAATATGGTTATCCTTTCCTGAGGGGCCGCGTTTTTCATGTTCTTGAAGAGGATAATGGTCAATACAACCACGACGAAGAATTATTCTGGGCAAGTGGAGCTGCATTGATGTTAAGAAGAAGTGCATTGAAAGAGGTTGGTGAATTTGATGAATTAATTGTTCACCACTTTGATGAAATTGATTTATGCTGGCGTCTGATTTTGGGCAATTACAGAATTGGTTATGCCGCAGATGCTGAAGTGTACCATATTGGTGGAGCAAGTATTAGCCCCAACAGCTACAAAAAAGTGTATTGGAACCACAGAAATTCTTTGTACATGTTACTGAAGAATTATGAATTTCAATCCATTTTAAGCCGCGTCAGTGTTCATGTTCTTTTGGATTGGATTCTGATGATTCGCTTTCTACTGGGTGGCCAATTCAAGCTTGTTGTTGCCTTGATGCATGCCCATACTTGGCTGCTGATAAATAGCCTAAAAATTAGGGTTCAACGAAAACGAGTTCAAAAAATCAGGAAAAGGACTGATAAAGAAACCGACCCTTTTCTTTTTCAAGGTTCCATTGTTAAACAATTTTTTCTCCATAAAAAAGACACCTATACCGCATTAATTGAAGCACTATGATTATCCATAAAATTCATGAAGCACTAAACGGACTGATGGTATTTCAGCCTGAAGTATTTGAAGATGAAAGAGGATTTTTTACTGAAGTTTATAGAAAGGATCAATTTGTAGCCCATGGTATTCCGGAAGAGTTTGTGCAAGATAATCACTCCAGATCTGGATATGGCGTTTTAAGAGGCTTGCATTTTCAATGGGAACCACCCATGGCAAAACTCATGCGAGTTACCTTTGGCGAGGCCTTTCTTGTTGCGGTGGATATCCGCAAAAACTCACCCAGCTTTGGTGATTGGTATGGGGAAATTGCAAGTGCCTCCAATAAAAAAATGGTATATGCTCCCGCCGGATTTGCACGCGGGTTTTGCGTATTGAGTGAGTTTGCAGAAATTCAATACAAATGCACCGGCCACTACAACAAAATGGCAGAATCCGGCATTCTTTGGAACGACCCGGCAATTGGAATAAAGTGGCCAATTGAAAATCCTCAATTATCAGACAAAGACAAAGTAGCTCAAACCCTTGAACAATGGGCTGCCAAACCAGATTCAAATCATTTTCTGTTATGAAAAATCAACGCATTCTGATTCTAGGTGGAAGTGGCTATGTGGGTAGCTTTCTTAGTCCCTATTTGTACGACAAAGGCTATGAAGTTGAAGTTGTAGATATTGGTTGGTTTGGTCATGCCTTACCTGCATCTATTCCTGTGCGGGAAGATGACATTTTTAATCTAACCCAACACGATCTCAAACATATTGATACCGTAATTTTTTTGGCCGGATTATCCAATGATCCCATGGCTGAATATTCACCGCAAAAAAACTTCATTTACAATACTGCCATGCCCGCCTATATAGGCCACATGGCTAAGCTTGCAGGTGTAAAACGAATTCTCTTTGCTAGCAGTTGTTCGGTTTACGGATTCACACACAATCAAACCTTTTCTGAAACGGATTTGGCATCTTGTGACTATCCGTATGGGGTATCCAAATTGCAAGGAGAACGAAGCTTATTGGCCCTTGCCGATGAAAACTTTCAGGTATTGTGTATCCGACAAGGCACATTAAGCGGTTATAGTCCACGCATGCGCCTCGACCTTGCCTTAAACACCATGTTTATGCGGGCCATGAAGGACCAGGAAATTCAATTAAGCAATGAACGTATTTGGAGGCCTATACTTGGAACAAGTGATTTATGCCGGGCCTATGAATTGGCACTTGAACATGCCAATTGGAATGATTTATCGGTAGTAAATCTGGCATCGTTTAATGCCACAATTGGAGAACTTGCCGAACAAGTAGCTTTGTTTATTCAACGTGAAACTGGAAAATCAATAAGTATTCACGATAAAGGCATTCAGGATTACCGAAATTATAAAGTAAGCACCGATAAAATTAAAAACGGTTTGGGATTTCAAGCCCAGCAAAATGTGGAATCTATTCTTAGAGATTTGATGAGCAATCTTGCTGAGTTTACACCCTTTGAGCAAGACCGATTTTACAATATTGAAGTATTCAAAAATAAATTAAACCAAGACGCACATGAAGATCATGTTAACAGGCGCTAACGGACAGTTGGGCTCGGAGATTTTAGAGGTATTAACACAGGATGGACATGAGGTAATTGCATTAACCCATGACGATTTGGAATTATCCGATTTATTTCGAATCAAAGAATTAATCATTGAGCATCTACCACAGGTATTAATCAACACTGCTGCCTACCACAACGTGAATGAGTGCGAAAAAAATCCACAAAAAGCCTATCGCATTAATGCCGAGGCTCCAGGATTTATGGCTAGAATGTGCAATTACCTGCATATTAAATTTATTCATTTCAGTACTGATTATGTTTTCAGTGGCAACTTGAATCGTCCCTACAATGAAGGAGATAGCCCTGATCCTTTAAATGTGTACGGCCTATCTAAACTAAAAGGAGAAAACCTGATTCGCTCAAGCTCTTGCAAACAATTGATTATTCGGATCAGCGGGATCTATGGGAAAAATCCATGTCGCGCTAAAAAAGGTCTCAACTTTGTAAAGCTTATGCTAGATAAAGCCTCAAGGGGTGAAACAATTCAAGTTGTTGATGACCAGATAGTGGCTCCTACTCCGGTAAGCGAGATTGCAGCAACACTTCCAGAATTAATACATAAAGACGTACATGGCTTGTTACATATTAGCACAAGTGGCGAATGTTCTTGGTACGATTATGCTCGGGAAATTTTTGCGTATACCGGAATTGAAGCCAATTTAATTCCCGGTAAAAGCAGCGACAGTGCAATAAAACGTCCTTCCTATTCTGTGCTTGATAACCGCTTGATGATGAGCAAAGGCTTTGGCAAAATGCCAAGCTGGAAAGATGCTCTCCACAAGTACCTGGATGAAATAAAAGAACCTGCATATTAACGTGAAAGCAACCCATATTCACCTGATTTGGGGAACCTTGCTTATCTCTTGGATAGTTTATCTGGGAGTGTTGCTTGCTGAACCCGTAAAATCTGAATCTTTATTGAATCAAACTGAACAACAGGGTAAACAACTCTGGCAAAAACACAATTGCCAGAGTTGTCACCAATTGTTTGGCCTTGGTGGATATTTGGGCCCCGACTTAACAAGCATCCAAAACAAAATCCCCAACCTGGATGCCTTCCAAATTCTGGTCAATACCGGTAATCAAACCATGCCGGCATACAACTTAACCCCACAAGAGGCAGATGCCTTATACCAATTTTTATTGGCACAAAATAGACCCGGACCAATCACTCCACTCAACCATAAGGCCGATTTAAACGGCTGGATTTCGAAAAAATAGTATGCAAAAGTCATTGGGAAAGCTTTACTTAATATTCGGACTTTTTTGTCTTATTTTAACCCTTTTCTTTGGGGTAATGGCAGCTCATAGCTATATCATTCCGGGCTTTTGGAAGGACCTATTGGGATTTCAACAACTTCGACCCATTCATGCAAGCTCGGCTTTGTTCTGGATATTGGTATCGGCGAATGGGCTAGTGATACATTTTCAAACCAAATCAAGAAACAAATGGATTGACAACTTTGCATTGGCACTTCTGGCAATAGCCTATGTATCCATGATAATCGCCTACGTAAAACAAGATTTTGGTGGTCGTGAATATTGGGAAGCCGGTTGGCCGTTTTCAAGCTTGGTTCTGGCTGCTTTCGTGCTATTATTCATCAACGGGCTTCGGTTTTTCATAGGAACCAAACCAAGAAAAGTTTACCATTGGATGTGGCTAAGTGGTTCTAGCTTTTTGGTATTATGCATGGCTGAAAATTTCCTTTGGTTGATACCCGGAATTCATGCCGATACAGTAAAAGACCTAACCTTGCAATGGAAAGCAAATGGAGCATTTGTTGGCGCATGGAACCAATTGATTTATGGAGTTTCCTTTCAATTGATGGAAAAAATTGGAGGGAAAGATGCTGTCGTTGAAAGTAAAACTGCCTATGGCATGTTCTTCTTAGGTTTATTCAATTTAATATTCAATTGGGGCCACCATGTGTACCTTGTTCCTACTTACGCTTATGTGAAATTTATTGGCTACACGGTAAGCATGACGGAGTGGATTTTCTTTATCCGAATTTTTACTGACTGGAAAAAAAGTCTTCCCGCTGAACTCTTCAAACTTCGCAAACAAGAAGGTACTTATTGGTTTTTAGTGGCCTCAGAAACCTGGATAATGCTCAACATGGGATTGGCTATATTGATGTCAATTCCGGCTATCAACCTTTACACCCACGGAACTCATATTACAGTGGCCCATTCTATGGGAGCAACCATTGGAATAAATAGCATGATTTTACTAGGTGGAATTTGGTTTATGGCATTCGGAAATAAGCCTATGAGTAAATGGAATCGATTTTGGTTTTGGCTCAGCCAATCCTCATTGCTTGTTTTGTGGTTAAGTTTATTAATGGCCGGAATAATCAAATCAATTTGGAATAGTGAAGGTCAAAAACACGCATTTGCCTTCATGATGCAGCAATCAGGAATCGCATTTAAACTATTTGCCTGGTCGGGAAGCTTGCTAATGCTGGCTTTAGGGGCTATCGGAATTCAACTGCTGCTTAAGCTGATAAAGACAGAGCCTAAATTAAACTAAGACAAGCCTTCATTTTTATTTTCTGAAATTGGATAAAATTATTTCTACTTTACGTAGCACATAAAACAAGGGAATCGCATATTTCCCAATGCATTTTTATATTTTGAAAGACGAATGGAAATCCCTCAAATTAACTCTAGGAGCAAGTTAGTTCAATTCGTTTTCTAGTTCAGCTTCCGACAAAACATTCAATGGATTAGGTTCATCTTCCAAAAAGTGACAACCCAATGATTGCGTTCTGCGACTCGCAGCTTCCACCAAGAGTTTTGCAGTTTGAATTTTGTTATCAAGAGGTGTAAAAGTAACGACTTCATTATTTAGGAAATCTGACTCCTCCTCCATGTAATTCAGCTCTGCAGCCACTTTATTCAAGCCAGCTTGGGTTCTAACGATACCTGCATACTGGGTAAGCATCTCTCCTATTTTCTTTGCTGTACGTGAATAATTTTCATTACGCTGCTGATAACCTATGAGTTGGTTTTTGGGCAAACTAGGAATTGAATGATGTTCAGCCTGCCACTTTTTCGCAAGCAACCAGGTACTTGCCAAAATCTCCATGAGTGAATTCGATGCAAGCCGATTTGCCCCATGAAGTCCGGTACAAGCCACCTCTCCCAATGCATATAAACCTTCAAGCGTTGTCTCACCCGATGTACTTGCAGCTATCCCACCGCAAAAATAGTGAGCACCCGGAGCCACCGGAACTTTTCCCAAAGCAAGAAATCCATCTTTCCTAAACCAAGAATAAAGGGCAGGAAAATGTGATTTCATTTTCAATTCAGAAATTTGGCTTATATCCAGCCAAACAAAATTTGAACCGCTTTGCTGCATCGTATAAAACACACCCTGACTCACCAAATCTCGCGGTGCCAACGAACCCAAAGGATGTCTGGACCTCATGAATGGATGGAAATCCTGACTAAGCAACTCGGCTCCGGCACCACGCAATGCCTCGGTTATCAATTGTCCCTTTTGGGGATCTTTCCCCATGAAAAGAGTTGGATGAAACTGGACAAATTCAAGATCATCAACCTGGGCACCAGCCCTATTTGCAATGGCTAGGGCCTCACCGGTTGAATGAGGTGCGTTGGAATGAAATCCAAACAAGGCTGAACCACCTCCTGTTGCAAAAACCACTGCATGACCATAAATCCGATATACTTTTCGGGAAGATTCGTGCAGAAGTTCAACACCTTTCACTTGTTTATTCTCTTGAATCAAATCAAGCAAACGATACCCTTCAAAGCGTTTTAAATTGGTTTGCTTCTCAAGTTGGTCATAAACCACCTGAGTGATATGCTTTCCCGTTTCATCGCCAATATGAACCACCCTTGGTACGGAATGTCCACCTTCGAGAGCCTTATGAAAATCGGGATTAAAACCGCGCGATTTCCAATAAGCCAGTGCTGGCAAGGACGCTTCAAGAAGTTCTTTCACAACAGACTCCTTGTTATGAAAGGATCCCGCAACCAAAGTATCTTTTACATGTGCTTCAAAATCGTTTTCATCCAAAGGAATGGCAATACCACCCTTGGCTTTGTAACTGCTGGAACCTGAAGGACCTCCGGCGGCAAATTGCCAAATCTCCCAGCTCGCAGGTATCTGAGCCGCAAACATGCCCGCTGCAAGTCCAGAACCAATAACAAGTACACGTGGCGAATTCATCTCATACAAATTCAAGCATACGTTCAACAGGCTTAATCGCCCGCTCACGGGTAGCTTCATCAAGTTGAATTAAAAAGGCTTGTTCCTCATCAGAACCAATGGCATTTAGCGCATTCACAATACCAAGCAACGTAGTTTCTTTCATGTATTTGCAATGCACACAAGGAGTCAGAAATTCCTTATCGGGATTAGCTGCTTTGAGTGTAAAAGCCAAATCACACTCAGATGCTAAAAGAAACTTCTCCGATTTACTCCTTTTCACATAACTCAAAATATCATTCGTGCTTCCCAAAACCCCTTTACGCGCATCCAATTGCTCCTTCACCAATTGATTGGGAACTTCCCAATGCAATAAAATATCAGCTTCCGGATCAGATGTAAACATTTCATTTTTGAACTGTTCATGTACTTCACACGTACCCTTCCAAAGAATCAATTCTTTGCCGGTTTCACGTTTGATGACCTCTGCCAAATTTTGTCCCATGTAGTAATCGGGAACAAATATGATTTTATCACTAGGAATACTTCGAGCTATTTCAAGTGCATTCCGTGAGGTGCAACAAATATCCAATTCACATTTCGTTTCGGCATAGGTGTTGATATACCCCATTACAGGAACTCCGGGATACTGTGCCTTCAATTGGCGCACATCCTCTGCAGTAATTGAAGAAGCAAGCGAGCAGCCGGCTTCAGGAGCCGCCATAAAAATAGGGGCATTGGGATTGAGCAATGCTGCTGTTTCTGCCATAAACCGAACTCCACAAAAAAGAATTCGTTCAGCCTTTGCATCCCTGGCAAATAAACTTAGGCCCAGCGAGTCGCCGGTAAAATCAGCAATACCTCCATCCTTTTCCAACAATTGAATTGCAGGTGGCATGTAATAATGTGCAAGCAGCGTAACGTTTTTTTCTTTCTTTAACTGCTTTATTTTCTCGATAAGAAGCGATTGTTCGGGACTAACCATGATGCAAAAATGTAGCTCTCAATTAACTCTGTAATTGACCTACATCAACACCTTGACTGATTTGTATTGGTAAATTCGATTCATGAAACTGTTAAAAAGCTATTGCAGTTTAGCTGTCATATTAGCCTTGTTGTTGATTTTAGGCTGCAAAAAAGAAACACCAATTCCTAGCCCTGAAACCGGGAACCTTGTTTTGAAAATTAACTACACATTTAATAACCAAAAATTAATTCCCGACAGTTTGATATTCCGAACGCCAACCGGATATCTTGTTTCTGTGAGTAGGCTTGAATATTACCTTTCTGGTTTCAAAATAGGCGCAACAAACACAAACAATTGGAATTATCTAAATGGTTTAAAACCGGAAGGAAATACACTTTTACTAACAGATTTAGCTCCGGGCGATTATCAATCCATCCAGTTTTCAATTGGGCTAATTCCCGAATTAAACCAGCATGGAAAGATTAGTGGAACATTTGAAAACAATCAAATGATCTGGCCTACAGAAATGGGAGGAGGCTATCATTTTCTGAAATTTGAAGGCAGGTATAAAAAAGAAGAACGCAATCCGGGAGGCTATGCAATTCATTTGGGAACGGATAGTTTTTTGATTCAGCATCAAGCTTTACCAGTTCAATTCAGTATCCATAAAAATCAAACCGATACACTTCATTTAACCATGCAGGTTGAGGAATGGCTTAGTCTTCCTTGGCCATGGGATTTTGAGAAAGACGGGAATTATACTATGGGGATTTCTGAGGCCATGAAAAAAGTAATGCAAAATGGAAACAAGGTATTTAAAGTGGATTAGTTTTGGATTGCTAACCACAATCGTATTTGGACTTGCACAATGCAAGAAAGAAATCGCAAGCACTGAAAAAGTTTATGCCCCAAGTTATTACCTGCCTGAGCTACCGCAAGGGTATCCACCACTTATCAATTCAGAAAAAAATCCATTGACCAAGGAGGGTGAAAAACTAGGAGCGTATTTATATTCAGACCCCATTTTAAGCAGCAATGGAATGACCTGTACAAGTTGCCATCAGCCCGCACTTTCTTGGTCTGGCCCCTTGTATGTAAATCCAAAAGGTATAAAAACCAGTGTTCCCATTCATTTGAATTTAGGTTTTAGAACCGTATTTAATTGGAATGGTTCAGCACCAGATTTGGACCTTGTGGCCAAAGGTGATTTTGAACCTGAATTTTTCAATACCGACTCAAACGAATTAAAATTAAAACTGCAAGCCAACAGCCTGTATCAAGGATTATTTTTTGAGGCATTCGGTGTGAAAAAAGTTCATCAGTTGACTTTTGATTCCATTAAAACACTGGCCAGCTATGCTCTTGCCCAACACCTAAGGGCCCGAATTGCCAAACCTTCAACTTTTGATTTGTACAGACAGCGACGCGGCACCATAACACCGGAAATTTATAGAGGTATGCTTTTGTTCTTCTCCGAAAAAGCAGATTGTTTTCATTGCCATATGGAACCCATGTACTGCGATAATTCGGCCCATAACAATGGACTTCAGGACAACCATGAAGGAGTTGACAAAGGATTGGAACTAGTAACTGGCAAAGCATCAGATCGAGGAAAATTCATCACGCCAACCTTAAGAAATTTATCCAAAACGGGTCCGTACATGCACGATGGTCGGTTTACTACATTGGAAGAGGTTATTGAGTTTTATGATTCGGGCATCAAAAACTCCGAAACCCTCGATCCTATTATGTTTAAACGCCATGAGGATTTGAAATTAAACCTGACTCAACAGGATAAAGCTGACCTGGTTTCTTTTTTGAAGTCACTTAATAGTTTGGAAGAATAAAGATAAGCTTCGTCAACCCTTCTTCAATCTTCTAAACTAATTCATTTTTTAGCGCTTTTGGATATATTGCAAAAAGTAATGCGAATTGTCGCCAAACAGAAAAAAGCAAATGCCAAGCAAAAAAAAATTGAACATTCCGGATTTTCTAGGCCTAAACTATTTTTTGTTTAACAAGGATGGGCAAATACTGGAATGGAAAGGCTTAGCGAATTGGTTTGAGGAGGATAGTTCAACTAACCGATTAAAGGAAGGAATTGATGAAAAATTGGTTCCTTTGATTTCACTTTATCCCAATGAACTTATTTCATTTAAGTTGGTCATAGAAAACAGGGATTTTCTGATAAAAGTTGGTCCAACAGATGATGGCAATTATCTATTACATAGCATTGAAATTCCAGCCCTGGGAAACAGCAGAAATCGGGGCAAAGAATTTGAACTACAATCGCTCTCAGGCCTGAATCATATTTACGTAGTGCGGCTTGATTTAACCGGCTATTACACCTATGCCAATAAGGCTTTTTGTGACCGCTTTGGCTATACCCCAGAATCCATAAAAGGTGTTGAATTTAAAAGCACCATCCATCCGGATGACATCCATAAATGCGAAGAAATTGTTGCCCAATTGCTTTCAAACCCGAATTGGAGTGTAAGTAATAAAATTAGGAAACCCGATAAAGATGGAAAATATTTGGATACCGAATGGGAATATCAGGCCCGTTTTGATGCTGATGGGACCCTCCTTGAAATTCAAGCCATAGGCAGAGACCTCAGTAATTTTGAGGAAACCATATCGAAATTAAAAATTTCAAATGAACAATATGAGCGGTCAATTGAGGGCGGAGATTTAGTAATTTGGGATTGGATTCTTGAAATTGGTAAAATCCGATTAAACAAGAAATGGTGGGACATTCTACAAACAAATCAAAAAGAAGAATCCATTTCAATGTCGGCTTGGGAAAAATGGATTCATCCTGAGGATGTTCACCAGGTAAAGGTTGCCTTACTTGAACTGACCCAACAAGAGGCCACCAAAATTGACTTAGACTTTCGTATACTAACCTATTATGAACAAATAAAACACCTTCATATTTCAGGAAAAATTATGGAGATGACCGAACATGGAAAAGTTCGGAGAATTTCAGGTATTATTCAAGATATAAGCGAAAAGAAAGAAAAGGAAAACCTTATTCGAATGATTGAGGAAAGGAATCATGCTATTATTTCTAACTTTTCGGATGGTGTGGTCATTCAAGACATGAATGGGGCAATTATTTCCTGTAACAAAAGTGCAGAACAAATTCTGGGTTTGAGCTTTGAGCAAATGTTAGGACGGAAATCCATTGATCCACGCTGGCGTTCCATCCATGAGGACGGAAGTGATTTCCCGGGTGCTGAACACCCAGCCATGGTTACTATTCAAACCGGAAAACCCCAAAAGAATGTTACCATGGGAGTACATAAGCCCGACGGAAGTTTATCCTGGATTAATATTAGCTCTCAATTTTTATTCAAAGGAACAAATAGAGAACCTTATGGTGTTTTTGCTATTTTTCATGATATCACCGAGAAAAAACAATACGAGGATGAAATAAAGAAAAACAGAGCCTTGTTGGATGAAACTTCAAGAATGGCTCATGTTGGCGGTTGGGAATATTACCTGGAGACTAACAGCTTCGTCTGGTCGGATGAAGTGTACCGCATTCATGGCCTTGAGCCGGGCACTCCACTTAGGTCGGAAGATACCATCAACTTTTACAATGAAGAATCTCAACCCATAATTCAACACGCATTTCAGCAACTGCTTGAAGAAGGAATTCCATTTGATAAAAAACTAATCCTAAACTTAAGCAGTGGAAAGCAAGTAGATGTTCATGTGATAGGAAAACCCTGGTATGAATCTGGAAAAATGAGGAAGATTTTCGGCATTATTCAAGATATTAGTATTCAAAAGAAACAGGAAACCGACTTGCTGGATGAGCGAAACAGGCTTCAAAACATTCTTGAAGCAACAGATGCAGGAACCTATGAATGGAATCCAATTACCAATGAAGTTTGGGTAAATTCAAGGTGGACAACCATGCTTGGGTATTCACCTGGTGAGGTACAAATTTCAAACTTCGACGATATTAAACCCTTTTACCATCCGGAAGACTTACCGATAATTTTAGAAAAAGCCAAGGATCATATTGATGGGAAAAGTGATATGTATTCTGTAGAGGTAAGGATGTTAAGTAAATCTGGAAAATCTGTTTGGGTTTATGAACGAGGAAAAACCATTAAACGAAATTCAAAAGGCGCCCCATTACTCATAGCAGGAACGCATGTAGAAATCACCAAAAACAAGAGTTTAGAAGAAGAAATTATTCTACTTTCATTGGTTGCAGAGAATTTATCCAATCTCGTCATTCTAACCCAATTAAATGGCTTGGTATTGTGGGCGAATTCAGCATTTACAGGTTTATGTGGGCTTCCTTTGGCTACCTTAAAGGGACATCATTTACGAGAATTTTTTCCCAATAATCCGGCTTCCGAAAACCCCGCTGAAATTCGCAACATTCTAGAGTCTGGAAATAGTTACCAGCGAAACTGGATAATTCTTGATTCAGGAGGAAACGAACAAGAAATTCTGTTTGAAATTAAAATGATCTTCAACAAGGAAGGAAAGCCACTTGCCGTTTTATCGAATGGGAAGTTAATTTAAATCCGGAATACGCATTTGACCATCAATTATCGCCCTGTAAACTGATTAATGCATCTATTCAGCAATCGGCTCCAAAATGACTGTGAAATTGGCCTTTGGGAACTCATGACGAGGTTCAGGCGTACACTACTGATAAACCTGAATTCTGGTTTTTTGCGTCACAATACCTTAATAGCAAAATAGACTTTAAGGATGCTCTAGGAAAACAGGGATTACTCCCGATAAAACTGCATTAGCATGCATTTGCCAAGTTTAAGTGGCTTGATCCTGTAAGATTAGTTCCATATCCTGGATGGATAAAGGCTTATTGAAAAACTTTCTAACCATCGGAAACGACAATGCCCTGTTAATATCTCGGTCATCTAATGATGAAGTGAGCATGTACACATTAATTTTTGACAGCAAGGTAGGGTTAAGGTTTTGTAAACCTTCCAGGAACTCAAAACCGTCCATATCAGGCATTCTAACATCCAAAAGAATCATGGATGGAACCGCATTTAAATCGTCTTGAGCAGCAACCAAACTGGCCAAGGCTTCTGAAGCATTAGTAAAAATACTTAATTGAACAGGCCAACCTGATTTTTCAATAATTTTTGCACTGATCAGGTTGAAGATTTTATCATCATCTACTAAATAACAGCGTACTGGGGATGTATTTTGTTCAGGCATTTTACAAATTAAATGGAATTACTCTTGATATTCTAAAGGTAATCGGATACTTATGGTGGTTCCTTGATTTTTTACAGACTCAAGAGTTATTTCACCACTAAGTTTTTGAATGATTTCAGAAGTGATGTAAAGTCCCAAACCGGTACCTGTTGTTTTATTTGAACCCCGGAAAAACATCTGAAAGACTTTTTTCTGATGGTGTTCTGAAATGCCTTCTCCATTGTCGGAAACCTGAATTATTAAGTCTCTGTCCTTTTTGAAAGCCGAAACTTTTACAAACGAATTTGAAATGTCTGTTCTGGCATACTTAACCGAATTTGCAACTAAATTTTTAACTACAGTATTTAGCCTTGAACGATCACTTACCAGGTCAATTCCAGGCTCAATTTCCAAAATTAAATCTACTGTATGTGCAGAATAATACCGAACATCCTTATGGGCTAATGTTGCCATTTCGGCCAGATTAATCCGCTCTGGTTTTACAGCAAGACGTGCGTTTCGTGAATACTCCAAAATTTCTTTAATGGTTTCATCCATTCGAATTACAGAATCATTAACCAATTGAAGAAATTCAGCATTGGAGCCTTCATCCAAATTACCACCACTTTGGATAAGAGAAATCAAGCCTTTTATGGCAAGTAATGGGGCTCTTAAATCATGAGAAACACTGTAAACAAAGTTATCAAGCTCTGAATTTATCTTCTTGAGTTCTGCATTGTTTTGGATTAACTCATCCTGAGCTTTTTTCTGCAAGGAAATGTCCACATAAAAACAAGCCAAGTAATCGGTATGATTGATTTGAACAGGCTGGTTGCTAATTTCCGCATGAAAAACTGAGCCATCCTTTCGTTTGCATTCTACCACGAGGGATTGGTTGGTAACAGAAGATTCCTTTAAGGAAATAAAAGTGCTCGATAACTCAGGATGCAACATTTCAAATTTTACATGCTTGACTTCATCAACCGTGAATCCAAACATGGTGCAAAATGCAGGATTTGCATAAACCAAATTTTTATTGACGGGATTAAGAATAACCGTTCCATGAGGAGTCCCTTCAAAGAGTGAACGGTATCTTTCCTCGCTTTCGGAAAGCACAATCAATGAATTGTAGCGCTTTTCTTCCACAGCAATTGCCGAGGCAATAATATTTAGCATTTGTGTTTCTTCCTCGCCAGGTACATTTCCATTTTCAAAACACACAGCTAAAACCCCGGTAAACTGGCCATCCAATATTACTTTCCTACCTAATGTTCGAAACAAATGCACATGCTTACCATCCCGTTCTCTGCGAACTTTTACACTTTCCGGAACATGTTTATCAATGTGAAAATCGGTACTTGCATTGCGAATAAAACCCTTCAAAAAAAGGACATCTTCTACCGCCAAATAGGGCTGAGCAGCAACGGGAGCAGAAGAATAGGCGAATAGATCCATCTTATCAAGACCCTTATAAAAAGAGAAATCACCTCTCAGTAGTTCCCTGGCAAGTTTGGTCAGGGCGTGAATATTTTCAATGGGGTCTGAACCAAATCCCAAAAACACATTGGCCAGTTTGGTCAGGCGTTTTTCGGAATCTTCAATCAAGGAAGCCTTCTTATGGTTTACAAATTGCGCAAGCACTTGTTGGGCAAAAACACCAAATGCATCTGCCCGTTGCTTTTCAACGGGATTGTAATTCAAAGCACCAGATTCCAAAACACCGCCAATAAAATACAAGGTCAAATCAGACTCTTGGGGCGCAACCCGTGTAACCATTAGTTGGTGAAAGGACAATAGGTCATGTAAATCTGACCATTGTCCCTTGTTTATTTGAAGTACAACTCCAATATCGTAATAATTGAGATTGGTTTGAATTAGGTTGAATAGTTTAAAAGCTCTTTCTCTTTCGAGCTTAATTCCTTCGGAAGCATATTGCAGGGCAATCCGTTTTTCGGAATTGGCCAAAAGGATGATGCCTACTTCAAACTCAAAAATATCAATTACCGATTCAGCTGCCAACTTGAGCAAATCGTGCTCATTGGTTTTATTAAAAGCTTGTTGACTGAAATAATTCATGCGTTTGTGCATGAACACTTCGCTATCGAGCCTGTCTTTTGTATTAATTAATTCCTGCTCAACTGATGAGAACTTACTTACCCTAAGCTGAAGCTCAAGGTATTTTTTGGCCAGTTCTTCTTTGCTAAGTTTTTGGAGTTCAATCAATGACATGACTAATCGTTATTCCTGTAAATTACGTAGAGCGCGGTGGTATAATTGTGATAGGTATTTTTACCACCCAATCTGGCAAACTCACCAAAACCATACATACCTAGCCAGGGCGGACATTCACCCTCTGTAGAAAATGGAAATTGCATACGATTTACAAGTTCCTCTTTGAGAATCCGATTAAAAAGAAACCTACCTCTGGCCAAACAGTCGGCGTGAAAAACTGCAACAGGCTTCTTAGCACCTGCTCGTTTAACCATATTTTCAACAAGCCTGTCCATTTCAATAAAAATCTTCTCTTCATCGCGTTTGGTTAACCACAGCTCAGTACCTTCGGAAATGGAGGTGGCATAATGCATAGTTTCACCTTCATGGGAAGTAACAACACGAAGTATATGTTCATTGCCATATTCATCAACCAAATCATCCGAAATTTTTTCAGCTAAAGCACCAACAGGAATGGTATCTCCACAAGTATGAGAAGGCAATAAACCTAATCTGGAAGTGAATTCTGTCCAAGCCGGCCGGCCATTAAATTCCAGGATTTCATTTCCATTTGCTTTAGTTACAACAAGTGGTTCTCCAAAAGCCACAAAACCATGCGTGGCGGCAGTGTCTATATACAAACCAGGGTCAGAAAATCCTATCATATAGGCTCCATGGGTATACACGTTAGAATCAACTGCCTGGTAACTTACCACACCCTTCATGTTATCTGATGAGGTTGCACCAAAAATTGTTACATCTGAACCAAAAACATCTTCCATGGCTTGAATACAGGCATTGTTATCGATATCAATTCCTGAAGCAAGAAAATATATCATATTCACTCCTGGCGTTGAATCCTTAAGGTGATGTGCCATTTTGAGCGTCTCCTGATATGCTGTTTTACCCGAAATGGAAGAAGTATGACTAACCCCAAAATCCTTGCCGCGAATGGCCATTAATGCAATGTCCTTCATCGACTCACTTACACCTTCTCTTCCAACAACACCGCAACAAGAAGCCGCAACAATTCTTGCTTGTGGGGCTAATCGTGATGCCTCATCAACCAATTCACTAAACTCATGGCCAATGGATGCATGAAGGATAATTAAATCACAAGTTGAGAGATCATCACCTAAGGCAATTTCCATACATTCTGCTACGCCACGTCGGGTATTCACCATTCGGGTACTTCCGGAAAAAAATTCAAGCATAAGTGAAAATATTTTTTCTAAAATTAGTGGAGTAGCAAGAAAAAATCCACCTAAAAAGACAGACAAAAATCAGGAGAGTTGCTGAATCCCAGCCACTCAGCACTTTTGGACGCAAACAATACGAATACTTAGTACAAATCGAAGAATTATTTGCCTATCCGAGTTGATGTAATTGAAAATAATCATCAGAAAAATTGCAAATTCTTACAAAATTTGGGTCAAAATGTGAACTCAACACCTATTCAATTCCGCTTAAGTTGTATCCAAATAGGTTTTCAAAGGAGGCTAACTTAACTTTCGATATCTATTTTTACCAAACAGAACTTCCTTCCAACAGAGGTAGCATTATCCCATTTCCTCAACAAGTCAGCTTGTACGGAGCAGTCAATTTTCGCATCAACAGATTGGTGATTCACTACAAATCAATCCAAAATGATTGATAACTGCTGTTCAGCTAAAACCTGAGAAATTATTCTTGAATTAATTCCTAAAACAGAATTGAGAGAGCAAGTAGCAATTGAAATTAATTTCCCTTTTTGCCTCTCCAAATTGAATTCGCAAGGGGTTCGATAAAATCAAGCGCTCGGTCAGGATTCAATTCAAGTAAGCCTTTAGGAATTTCATAATCAGAAGCTAGATTTATAAAGGATTGAAAATTTTCCAGGAGCTCTTTATAATCTGTTACGATAACTCCATTTCCCAATCGAAGCAAATCACCTAATCCTCCGCGATCTAAACCAATAACCTTGGTTTTTACCAAAAAACTTTCATGAGCAATGCGATTCCATCCCTCATTCATTTTAGGGAAAGCCAGGGTAAACAAGCTCTCTCCCATTCTTTTTAAATAGTCAGTATGCGATTCCTTAACAACAGGAATTCCTTTGAATTCATTGGGATCTTCCGGATTCGTACTTGAGAAATAACAGGCATAACCCCACTCCATCAATTGACTTGCTAGCTTGAAAATGGATGTATCATTTTTCCAACTCAATTGCCCAAGATGAATCTGCTTTTTCTTTTGAGTTGTTTGATAGGAAAGGTACTCATACGGATTAATCAAATTAGGAAAAACATGCACCTGTTCTTGTTTTAAAACCTTTGAGAAATAGCCTAGCCAAAATGGAGAAACAACAACCAACGCCAAGTTATCTGGCCGAATCCAACTATTCCACAAAAAGAATTTATTGAAGTAATACTTCAACCAACGACCTGAATTGTCCTGCTCATCGTGGTAATGCCAAACCAATACAACCTTCTTCCTAAAAACAACTGCTAAAATTAAAGCCGGAAAAGCCATTCTGCTTACCAGTACAAACAAATCAGTTTGAGAATTTGATTGAAACGGAAGCCATTGCAATTTTAACCAAGCCAGTGGCGTTTCAAAAAACCGGGGAATGCGTTTAATATTGAGCCTGTTTGGCTGCCCCGGGAATTGCTTTTCAATCCAGAGAAAAAGGCTTTCTGCAAGATTTTTTTCATGCAGAAAGCCTCCTGTTACGTATTTACCGTAAGACAGATAAGTTACCTTCAAGCTTACTTCGATTTATTCATTTCATCCAGGCGTGAAATGGCCATCATTTCCTTCATTGTTTTTTGCATGCCTTCCAATGAACCATCCAGGAATATCACATTTCCTTTTCCATGCTCAGCAAAGTTCTTCACCGATTCAGTCCACATACTAAACAAGATGAAAGATGCATCCAGATTTGAATCCTGCATAACTTTGGCAGCCTGACTCATACCTTTAGCCACTTCTTCCCTAAACAATGCAATACCCTGTCCCCTAAGTTGAGCAGCTTCCATCTCGGCCTGTGCTGCAATTTTAATGGCATTACCTTCTGCTTCTGCTGCTTTGGTTTTTGTAATCAAAAGTGCTTGACCTTCATTTTCAGCTGCCGATTTCATGTTATTGGATGCCACCACTTTTGCCATAGATTTCATCACCTCTTCATCAAAGTTGATATCGTTGATTTGAAGGTCAATCAAATGATAGCCCCATTCTTCAAGGGTTTTATCCATATTGTCTTTTACAGCCTCTGTAATTTCGCGGCGCAGGCCCAAAATTTCAGCCTGTTTTTTGGTGGCAACATAAGCCCGGATTGAACCTTCAACAGACCGGGTAAGTGCTTGCATAAAATTGCCGGCATCAATAAACTTGAAGGCAACATTTTTGATGGTTTCTTCCTCCTGATTGATAACCGAGTACAACAACATTGCGGTAAAATTCACATTGGCCTGGTCAATGGTAGTGGCATTAAAACCCAATTCTACCGAGCGATTTTGAATTGAAATCTTACGAAAGATGGATTCAATAATTGGAATTCTAAAATTCAAACCCGGGAACAAAATGCGATTGTACTTTCCAAAAATAGTGGTTACCGCAACTGTTCCTTGTTGAACTGTGGTGATAGAAAGGAGCAATACGACCAATGCGATTGCAGACAAAACAGGTATTATCATAGTGTATTAACTGAGTTTTAATTCAACAACTAAATCATCTTGTTCCAGGAAACTTGATTCTTTCATCAAAATAGCCTGAACAATGCCTGAGGCAGGTGAAAGAATGGTACTTTCCATTTTCATAGCTTCAATGGTGAACAAGGGTGTATTCTTTTCTACAGAATCTCCGGGTTGAACAAGTAATTTAGATAATCTTCCTTGCAAAGGTGAACCAATTTCGTTGAATTCCTTGGCTTTTTTGTTGGCCGGTTTAGCAGATTTGTTATGCCTGTCAATCACTTCAATGCTTCGGGTTTGTCCATTCAACCTAAAAAACACAAGCTTTTTACCATCTTCTTCACTCACCAAATTGATTAGCCGCACCAGAATATTTTTTCCCGGAGCAAGTTCAATCAAAATTTCCTCTCCAAGTTTTAATCCAAAAAAGAATGCCGGTGTAGGCAAGTGGTACAAGTCGCCAAAGAGCTCCCTTTTCGTGGCATAATCTTCAAAAACCTTCGGGTAAAAACACCAACTGAGGAAATCGGTGAACTGGTAATCTTGCCCAAACTTTTGCTTAAAGTTTTCAAAGTCTACTTCAAAATCAACCGGCTCTAGATGCTCATTTGGCCTGCCTGAGTAGGGCTTGGTATCTTTTAAAATCAAGCGTGTTAATTCAGCAGGAAAACCTCCCGGATTCTGCCCTAAATCACCCCTAAACAATTCAATTACCGAATCAGGAAATGAAATGGAATCTCCTTTTTGTAGAATATCTTCCTTAGAATAGTTATTGGCTGTCATAAACAGCGCCATATCTCCTACAACTTTGGATGAAGGGGTAACCTTTACCAAATCTCCAAACATTTGATTTACTACAACATAATTTTCCTTGATGATTTCAAACTTATCTTCCAAACCTAAGCTTCTGGCTTGTGGACGCAGGTTTGAATACTGTCCACCTGGAATTTCATGTTCATAAACCTCGGCAGTTCCGGCTTTCAACTCATGTTCAAAAGGATAATAAAAATCACGAACAGCCTCAAAATAATCCGACAGTTGATTCAAGCATTTGAGATCTATTGGATTGTCCCTCTCCTGCCCTTTCATCATGGCCACCATGGAATTAAAATTGGGTTGAGAGGTTAATCCACTCATGGAGGCAAGTGCCACATCAATTACATCAACTCCGGCTTCGATGGCCTTCAGATAAGTCGCGGGTTGTATGCTGCTTGTATCGTGTGTATGCAAATGAATCGGAATATCAATTGATTTTTTCAATTCGGTAATCAACACCGAGGCTTGGTAAGGTTTTAGCAGTCCGGCCATATCTTTTATTGCAAGGATATGTGCGCCTGCATCTTCCAATTGCTTTGCCAGATCTAGATAATAGTTTAGGTTGAATTTCTTGTTCTTTTCTTCATCAAAAAAATCACCTGTATAGCAAATACATGCCTCTGCAAGTCCATTGGTACGTTCACGCACAGCATTGATGCTTACCTTCATTCCTTCAATCCAATTGAGGGAATCAAAAATGCGAAACACATCAATACCTTGTTGATAGCTTTCCTGAATAAATCGTTCAACCAAATTATCCGGATAAGCTTTATATCCAACTGCATTTGACCCACGAATTAACATTTGAAACAAGACATTGGGTATAGCTTCTCGCAGCAGTTGAAGACGCTGCCAGGGGTCTTCATGCAAAAAGCGAAGCGCCACATCAAAGGTTGCACCTCCCCACATTTCCAAAGAAAACAGACCTGGAAGGTTACGCGCATAGGCATCTGCAACCTTTAACATATCCTGAGTACGCATGCGTGTTGCAAACAAACTTTGGTGTGCATCTCTCAAGGTACAATCCGTATATTGAATTGACTTTTCCTGCTTCAACCACTTTGTAAATCCTTCTGGCCCCAGCTCTTTCAAGCGATCGCGGGTGCCTTTTGGAATGGGTGCAAACTTGTCGAAATGCGGAATTTTAGGGCTTCTGAACTGCTTGTTCGGGTCTATGAATTTTACATCCTCATTTCCGTTTACGATAACATCAGCAATGTATTTAAGTGCTTTTGTTCCTCTATCCAAACGCTTGCTGAATTTAAACAATTCAGGATGTGAATCAATAAAATTAACAGTGGTTCTTCCCTCCAAAAAAACGGGATGTGCCAATACGTTCTCAAGGAAACTGATATTGGTTTTTACACCACGAATTCTGAATTCTTTTAACACCCGTTGCAAGCGCTCTGCTGCCTCAAACAAATTCCGACCAGAGGCCGTAACCTTTACCAGCAAGGAATCAAAAAAGGGTGAGATACGTGCATTTGGATAGGCACTTCCTTCGTCCAAACGTATACCGGGACCACCTGCATTTCTGTATGCAATGATCGTACCATGATCCGGTTTGAAACCATTTGCGGGATCTTCTGTAGTAATACGAACCTGCACAGCGAACCCTTTAACCTGAATCTGGTCTTGTGAACCGATATTGATTTCAGGGGAGCTTAGGGGATAATTCTGTGCAATTAGCAATTGAGAGCGAACAATATCAAATCCGGTTACTTCTTCTGTTACGGTATGCTCCACCTGAATGCGTGGATTAACTTCGATGAAGTAAATGTTTTCCTGCTGATCAACGAGGAATTCTACCGTACCGGCATGACTGTAATTTACCTGTTTGCAAATGGCAAGTGCATAGGCATGAAGTTTTTGTTTGGTCTCTTCTTTTAATCCCGGAGCAGGAGCCATTTCCACCACCTTTTGAAACCTACGCTGCACAGAGCAATCGCGCTCGTGTAGGTGAACCAGATTTCCATGCTTATCGCCCAAAATTTGCACCTCAATATGCCGGGGTTGGTCGATAAACTTTTCGAGGAAAACGGTATCATCACCAAAGGCAACACGAGCTTCATTTCTGGCCTCCTGAAACATCTTATTCAAATCTTCCTCGGAACGAACAACCCGCATTCCCCGTCCACCTCCACCGGCAGCGGCTTTTATCATCAAAGGATAACCAATACGTGAGGCTTCCTGCTTTGCAATTTCAAGATTCACTAAATCAAGCTGACTATCCTGAATGATGGGAACGGAAGCATTTAATGCCACTTTTTTGGCAAGCACTTTATCGCCTAATGCTTTCATTACAGAAGGGTCGGGACCAATAAATAAGATACCCTCTTCCTTGCAGCGTTGAGCAAAGCTTGCATTCTCACTCAAAAATCCATAACCCGGATGGATGGCATCAACTCCGTTATGCTTAGCAACATAAAGTATTTCTTCATAATCCAAATACGGTTTCAGGGGGTCATTCTCCTCTCCTATTTGGTAAGATTCATCTGCCTTATAGCGATGCAACGAATACCGATCTTCATAGGTATAAACTGCAACAGTTCGGATATTGAGTTCAACTGCTGCACGAAAAACACGTATTGCAATTTCACCTCTGTTAGCAACAAGGAGCTTATTAATTTTCATGGGTTAGACATTTGTGGGAATTTCGTTAAAGATTTTCATGAAGCCAAAGAGCTTGGGATGAAAAAGCAAAAGACTTTTCAACCGGGAAAAGCAATCAACCCACAAATGCAGGCAATACCAAGGCAATGGCTTACAAATCAACCATCAGACCAAGGCCTATTAATTTTTTATGAACTCAGCGCATGAGATATATCTTCCCAACACCATTTGTAAACAGGCCCTCTTCACCTGAAGATTTAGCAGTTCGATGCTCCAACTCATTACCCTTCAATCGTGTCAAAACCTGATAAAGGTAAACGCCATTGGCAAGCGGGTCGCCATATTGGTCGCGCCCATCCCAATACCATTCCGAGATATTGTTTCCAATACGTATGTTTCCAAATTCTTCCTTAGTTACCTCCTTAACAACTCGTCCATCAACAGTCAGAATGCGAATGAGTAACTGGTCTGGAATAAATTCACCTGTCAATGTAAACACAAAGCGCATTTGTGTGGTAAAGGGATTGGGATAGGGATAAAAATGGGTGATTGTACTTTTGCCAAGTACGTTAAAATCAACTTGATATTCGGTATTACCGGCTGCATTGCCACTTGCATCTTTAGCTTGAACACGAAGCGTGTATAAACCATCTGCAAGGCGTGATGGTTTATATTCCAGGGCTGCCTCATTTGATTTCTCCTCTGCCGGAAAGAAGCTCACCTCCGGACTATTTAGGTTGATGGGGAGGTAATCAAACTCTCTAGGTTTACGAAGCCATAAAGAGAACGTTGATGTATCTTTTTGAAGTAAAAAGGCATTATTATCTTTTGAAGTAATTCGGATTCGGGGTGATGGAGAAACCAATTCGCCATTTACAATACGTTGGCCATCAAAACGAATATCAAGCAAGGGGTTTTGTCTATCTGCAAGAATATCCACTTGCCTCTGAGCAATATTGTTGTTGAAATTGAATTCAACCGGATTGTTATCCGGATTCGCAATCAACTCTACCCCATGCCTACCACTTGAAATTTTCGAATCCAATTTGATTGAAACGGGCACCACTGCATCTGCTTTTATCGGAGCGATAATTGACTTATTTTGTTGAACCTGAATCCGATTCGCATTGGCCAATGAACTTTGAATGAAGATGGAATCCGTTGCGAATGGAGAAACATTCCTCAATCCAATTCTCCAGCTCAAACTATCGCCTTGCTGAATCTGTTCTCCTTTCCATTCATTAACAGCAGCAGGATCCCAGGCCAACTCTGCCGATGGTGCATAATGAACAGCCCATGATTTAAAATAAGTGGGAGTTCTTGAGCTTGAATCAACCGAGCTTAATTTCAATTTTAGATACGGATAAATGGATGCATCAATAAATGAAATATCCAATTTACTTCCACTCAAATTAGAAATTACTACTGAATCTTTGCCTTGTTTATTGGTAACGAGTAAGCTCACCCAGGAGCGCCCTGAAGGTGGATTTTCCGCATCCTCTTTTACAAACTCCAAGGTATTCCATGCTTTTGCAGGACCGGCAGGGCTAGTGGTAAAATCTCCTTCAAACCACTTAAGTAAAAACGACTTTCTTATTCGAAGGTATTTTTCATCCTGGGGTTGATCGGCTGCAGGAGGAAGACTCACCAATCCTTCAAGTTCGTTGTTTATGACAGTGTCTTCAGTAGCTGTTCCTAATGCACCACCTTTTACGCCAATAACTGCCCAAGCTGTATTTGGGCTTTTCACCTGGGAAACAACTGTTGATCCAATGGCTGAGAATATAGACTTGGTAGCAGGAAGCCAATTATTAACATTGCTTGAATAGCGTGAAAATAAAGCTACAAAATAGCCATCAGGAACAGAATCAATCAATCGCTTCAATTCTGTTTCTCCATCTGCAAAATTCGTATTGAAAGGATAATACCTTAAGCTTCTATCGCCCTTATTGGCTTGAATAAACGCGCAATTAAACGGATAATTGGGTAATTCATAAGGCATGTCAACTTGGAAGGGTTCAAAGACCAAAGCAACAGTTCCCTGCGAAATACAATTGCCTACCAAAGCATTCAGCAGGTAGGGTATTGTAACGCCCATGCGTCTATGATCCCAACGTCGATTTTCAATGCCAAGAATTAATTCGTTATCGGTAAACTCCCAGGTCTTGTTCGAATCATTAAGCACAACAAAACGAGAGGCGCTAATTTGTTTGGTTTGATTGTAACCTGCCTGCCGAAAGCCTTTATCTGCATTAGGAATCCAGGTAAAAGAAGATGTTTGCCAATCCCCACCTTGATTGGAGGGCAAATCCATCCGGGCTCTCCAAAACCAAATGGTGGTATCGGATTGTTTTTGTTCTATTGAAAATGAAGCGAGCGCTGCGCCACTGATTATATCCGACTTCTTCAACAAGGGACTATTGAAAAGCGGGGTTGTATCCACTTCAAACAAATAGGCTTGCTGACCCGAAAACAGGTTATTGTTCTGCACCCAAAGCTTCACGGAATCGCCGGAATGCATGGCAAATGGAGGCGGGAATAAAAGCCGAATACCTGTTCCTTTCAGGAAGTACTCAAAACTCAAATTGTTGTTGGAAAAATTGGCTTCATTGACCAATTGATTTGGGTTGAGTCGAATTTGAAAACGATTGATACCGGTATGTTGTTCCTTCACATCTTTCACCCAATAGTAAACAGTATCCCTGAACAAAGGCGATGGAATTTTGAACTCAGGAAATGTGATTTGTGAGTTATCTGGTAAGGTACGTGTTATGGAAACTTCAATAGAATCTGAAATGGCCTTTCCTGCATTGTCAACAACAATAGCTAAAGCAAAGGAATCGGATTGAGCGGTTGAAGACTCCGGGAAAATAAAAGCTGAATTTGAGTTCAGTAAAAAATCGGGCAATGCCGGACTATACAATTTGAATGCGGGATCGCCCTGAAGTAACAATTGCAGCGCATGAGAGCGCGCATACAAATCGCCGGTTGCGGTAGATTGAAGTAGCGCTTCTTGAATAATTCTTCCTACTCCTTTTCCATAATGCAAACCGTTTATGGCCGTGTAAAAGGAGTTCATTTGACTGAACAGGTTATTGGTTAAAGTTAGGTTACTATGCGCCAACCAACCAATTGCACCTTTATTTGCTGCACATAAAAAATCCTTACCATACACCAACCCTGTTCCCCCCGGATCAACATCATTGGCATTTCCAATATTGCATCCATTGAAATAATAGAATGCCGGCTTTTGAGTTGACTGTAAGTTTCCAATAGAACCGAAATCCATATCCAACACCGTAAGCGAGCCATGTCCTAAAAAGGTAAGCATAGAGATCCCATTGTTTTGAATGGCAATTAACTTTTCACGGATATTATCTTGTGTTGGGGCTGTAACATTTTTATGGAAAGAACTCACAAAGGCCCCTGTTGGTGCCCTTTTGATGATGTTTTCCATGGCATTCACCTGATTTTTGAATGGCAATTGCTCCGAAAAATAATCTTCACCTCCACTGATATGCAGGTACTGTTTTCTCCAGAAAGCGATGGAATCTTCATTCTCAATCCGAATTAATTTGTTCAGGTAGTTTAGCACTTCGGCATTGGTACTTGCGGGAATTCGTCCGGTAGCCAAAGCAGGAACCCCTTTATCATTATCAAACCCGGAGCTAAACATATTGTCGGAAGAAGGTTCACCAATTGCCGGAACTAGATTTTTGGCATAATTCTCTGGTGTCAATCGCAACAAACTGTTTTGATAACCGCGTCCCAATAACAACAAATACTGAGGTTTTGCGGATTGATTTTGGTACAAATACTTAACAAAACGTCTAATGGCTAAGGGATGATGATGACCATAGAAAAAGGTATTGGCCAGGTCTTCTGCATAAACAAGCAGTGTTTTGTAGGAAGCGGAACGATAGTTCCTGTAAGCTTCTGCAGATTGGCTCAGTTGTCGGCTGCTTACTATCAAATAGGAATAGGCTTCATTCGGATCAATCAAACCAAAAGTAACTCTGGATAAATTAGAAACAGGAATGATTTCTTCGGATTTGGCGAGGTAGAGCGAAGATGATAAATCTGATTCTACTACCAATTGCCAATTCAATCCTTGAGTGGAACTGCGGAAGAGCTTTTGACTTGAAGTATCAAGAATAAAAGGCAGGCTTCCTGAAATTAAACCTTGATACATTTTCCGTGTTGAGGAAACCTGATTTTGTAAAAAAGCTCCCGAAAAATTCTGGGAAAGGTATTCCAAATGAATGTATGAAATTCCATTTAAATCAGAAGTAACACCAAGGTCGTTAACCACATCAAAGCGAACAAAAAAATCAGGCCCGAGCATTGAAGCGGGAATTGTAACACTTACCAAGCGTTCTCCATAGCCTCTGTAGGTTGTATCAGCTACAAGTGTTAAGTTGTTTTGTTGATTTCCGGCAAAAATGCGAACATGGTGATTGGGGAGGTTGGGGTCTGGAAGGAAAAAATCAGAAGAACCAATAAGCTTAATTTGAAGCTTTGCCATTCCTGCCTGGACGGGATTTTGCAAGGAGAAAGGATAAATTCGCGATTGGCCTTGGGAAATAAGGTAAGATATCCAACCCTCTGCATCTCCATAGTCAGAAAGGTAATAACGTTCGCTGGCGGGTAAATTCGCCCCTCGGTAGTATTCCTCCTGCGGACAAAACCAAAGCTGTTTGAGTACTTGTGTTTCCTGACCTAATGAGCCTGCAGGAAGAATTGTTTCTTGATAACGCTTTGGAGGATTAGAAGCAGTTGTTGAAGAACGTACCAAAAAGTACCAAGCCGTATCCGAAAAAAGTGATTTTTGCGTATGGGGTTGTTCCTGGGCTTGCCTGTAGAGTTCCTGATCTAACTTTCCATCGTTGGCAAAGCCAAGAAAAACTAGAGATTGGCCAGCCCTTACAAAGGAATCCTGTGGATTAGAAACATAAAATGCGTGTTCTCTTCCATTTCTAAATAAGCGTAAATCCGGTATTGGCCAATCCAATGGATTTAAGCCAGCGCGAGCAAAAGAAACCGAATCGATTTGAAATACACCGTTTGAAGGAATAGGAAATTTCAATGCAGGAGCATCTTTTTCAATCCACTCGAAGCCATACTGCGCCTTTGCATTAAACAGAGCAGCAACAAATAAGAATGCAAAGAGTAGGTGTTTTCTCATACCTGAATTGGAAACTGCTTACTTTTCAAATAAAAGCAAAATAAACGCCTTCAGGTTTAAAAAGATATGTAAAAGGATGCTGAAAAAGGTAAAAAAAGGCGGCGGGCAAGCCCGCCGCCTTTTCAAGCACTAATTATTACTTGTGCATTTTAGCAAAGTTCTCAAAGAAATAAGGAATGGTTTCAATGCCTTTCAGGTAATTGAAAACACCATAATGTTCATTCGGACTATGCAAAGCATCCGAGTCCAAGCCAAAACCAAATAGAACAGATTTCAATCCCAATTCCTTTTCAAATAAAGCTACAATAGGAATTGAACCTCCACCCCGAGTTGGAATTGGTTTCTTACCAAAGCTTGTTTCCATAGCTTTTTCAGCAGCAAGGTAAGCTGGAGAATCAATTGGCGTAACCACTGGCTCACCGCCGTGATGCGGACGCACTTCAACCTTTACACCCTGTGGCGCGATTGATTCAAAATGCTTTTTGAACAAATCGGTAATGGTATGTGAATCCTGATTAGGAACCAAACGCATGCTGATTTTAGCAAATGCTTTTGATGGCAATACTGTTTTTGAACCCTCGCCTGTATAACCGCCCCAAATTCCATTGCAATCCAAGGTTGGACGAATGCCTGTACGTTCAAGCGTATTAAATCCTTTTTCACCCCAAACATCATCAATGTTTAAGTCTTTTTTATACGCTTCCAAATCAAATGGAGCTTTGTTCAATTCAGCCCTTTCTGCATCACTTAATACTTGGACAGCATCGTAAAAACCAGGGATGGTAATGTGGTTGTTTTCATCGTGCATGGAAGCAATCATTTTAGCAAGGATATTGATTGGATTGGCAACAGCACCACCATAAACACCACTATGTAAATCACGATTTGGGCCAGTAACTTCCACCTCTACATAACTCAATCCACGAAGACCAGAATCGATGCTTGGAATATCATTGGCAATCATCGATGTATCCGAAATCAATACCACATCCGCCTTCAATTTTTCTTTGTTCTCAATGCAGAAAGTAGCCAGGTTTGGAGAACCCACTTCTTCTTCTCCCTCAATCATAAACTTGACATTGCAAGCCAGTTTATTGGTTTTCATCATGTATTCAAATGCTTTTACATGCATGTAAACCTGACCTTTATCGTCGCAAGAACCACGGGCAAATATGGCACCATCGGGATGAATTTCTGTTTTACGAATTACAGGTTCAAATGGAGGAGAATCCCACAACTCAAGCGGAACTGCAGGTTGAACATCGTAGTGACCGTAAACCAAAACGGTAGGCAGGCTTGAATCAATAATTTTCTCTCCGTACACAATTGGATGACCAGCCGTTGGAACTACTTCCACCTTATCGGCACCGGCAGCAAGGAGTTTTTCACGGATAAACTCTGCAGCCTTCACCACATCGTCCTTAAATGCACCATCGGCACTAATGGATGGAATACGAAGTAAATCAAAAAGCTCGTCGAGAAAACGTTGGCGATTTTCAGCAATATATTCTTTAATCATAGCAATAGATGAAAGCGTAAAAGTAGGAAAATTTCAGGGTCAGCCAAAAGACCGCCAATCAAACTGCTTATTTTATACACAGATTTTGTCTATAAAAACTAACTCCTATCTTTGATTGTAGATAAGTATGAAATCAGCTATTTCTCGACTTCATGAGCAAACCTATCTTTAGAAAGTGAACCAATTATCGAAATATAGGAATACAGGAACCCGCTTTTACCTAATAGCAGCGCTGTATTTCTTGCTGCTTCCCCTTACAGCAAGTTTTTACTTTTTCTCCAGTTTTTTGAACCCAACAGACGATTTCCCCTACGACTTGGCCACAGATCATTTCGGTGGTCAGCAAAAATGATGTTGAAATCTTCCCTCTAAGGCCAAAGTTCAAGGCTCTATTTTTGCCGGGTGGATTACCTGGAAACTTTAAATCCTGCTCAACGTGCGGCGGTAGAACAAATTGATGGACCTGTGCTTATTGTGGCCGGTGCCGGATCTGGAAAAACACGTGTACTTACTTACAGAATAGTACACATGCT
This sequence comes from Bacteroidia bacterium, assembly GCA_023151275.1. Lineage (GTDB taxonomy): Bacteria > Bacteroidota > Bacteroidia > UKL13-3 > UKL13-3 > CAISCU01. The sequence continues at coordinate 254,139 of JAKLJI010000002.1, forward strand.
AAAACATGATGTTGATCCTTTCCAAATCTTGTCCCTAACATTTACCAATAAAGCGGCCAAAGAAATGCGTCATCGTGTTTCTCAAGCTGTAGGCCCAGAGGCTAAGAACCTGTGGATGGGAACATTTCACAGTATTTTCTCTCGAATTTTAAGGTCTGAAAGCGAAAAAATCGGTTACCCAAGAAACTTTACCATCTACGACTCGGACGACAGCAAAAGCTTGATTAAGACCATTGTGAATGAGTTAAAGCTGGACGATAAACTTTACAAACCGGCGGCCATGCTGGGTAGGATTTCTGCAGCTAAGAACGCCTTAATCACCGCAGAAGAATACTTGATGAATGAGGAGTTCAACGACCAGGATACCTCTAGCGGAAGACCCAAATTTGCCGTCATATTTAAAACCTACCAAGACCGTTGTTTCCGCGCAGGAGCCATGGATTTTGACGATCTATTGGTGAATACCTACAAGCTTTTTGCGAATCATTTGGATGTACTGAATAAGTACCAACACCTGTTCAGGTACATTATGGTTGATGAGTTTCAAGACACCAATCATGCCCAATACATGATTATCAAGAAACTTTCTGCAGTTCATCAAAACATCGCAGTAGTGGGTGATGACGCACAAAGTATTTATGCATTCAGGGGTGCCAATATCAAAAACATCCTCGGTTTTCAACGGGACTTTCCGGATGTGAAAACCTTCAAGCTTGAACAAAATTACCGAAGCACCCAGAATATTGTTGATGCTGCTTCCTCAATCATTGAACGCAATAAAGACCAAATCAAAAAGAATGTTTGGACTGACAATGAAAAGGGTGATCGAATCAAAGTAATCAAGGCGCTTACAGATAATGAAGAAGGTAAAATGGTTGCCTCTTCTATCTTTCAGGAAAAGATGAACTCTCATGTGAGAAACATGGATTTCGCAATTCTTTACCGAACCAACGCCCAAAGCAGAGCCATAGAGGAAGCCCTTCGTAAAATGAATATCCCCTACAAAATTTATGGTGGAATGTCGTTTTACCAACGTAAAGAAATCAAAGACCTACTTTCCTATTATCGAGTGGTTTTGAATCCACGCGATGAGGAAGCCCTTAAAAGGATTATCAATTACCCAACGCGAGGCATTGGTAAAACCACAATGGAAAAGATTACCATTATTGCAGACCACAACAAGGTTAGCTTGTGGGAGGTGATGGAAAACATTGGACAGTTTGGTTTGAAGGGTGTGGGAGTGATTGAGGATTTTGTCACCATGATCAAAAGCTTTCAAACCAAACTTGAACAAAATGCTTATGATGTTGCCTTTCACATTGCCAAACAAAGTGGTGTTTTAAAAAATCTTTATGAAGACAAAACCGTTGAAGGCATAGCGCGCTACGAGAATATTGAGGAACTCTTGAGCGGAATTAAGGAGTTTTCGGTGGAAGAAACTGCTGATGAAGATGGCGTTTTACGTCCTAACAGGCTTGCGGATTTCATGGCCAATGTGGCCTTACTTACCAATGACGATAATAACAAAAATGAGGACCAAGACCACGTAAGCCTGATGACAATTCACTCTGCCAAAGGTCTGGAGTTCCCAAATGTGTATGTAGTAGGATTGGAAGAAAATTTATTTCCAAGTCAACTCTCTCTGAACAGCCGGCAAGAGCTTGAAGAAGAGCGAAGGTTGTTCTATGTGGCACTTACACGAGCCATGAAAAAACTCACCTTAACCTTTGCCACCAGTCGCTTCAAATTTGGACAAATCATTCACTCCGAGCCTTCTCGTTTCCTGCAAGAAATTGACCCTCAATTCCTGAGTTTTGAAAGCTTGTTTTCTGCAAGAGGTCCACAACAAGAATCTCGTCCAAGCCCGGCAGGGAAAACATTAAGTGGATTACCTAAAAAGGTACTTCAACCCGCAGCAAAACCAAGTTTACCGCAGAAATCGGCTAGTCCCGCTGCCGCAAATGAAGAAGAATTTATTGGGGACGACACCTCTGGATTGGAAGCCGGAATGCGAGTTAGACACCAACGTTTTGGAGAAGGAAATGTATTGAGTGTTGAAGGAAGTGGCGACAACAAAAAGTCGACTATTGAATTTGCAAGTCATGGCAAGAAAATTCTGGTCTTGAAATTTGCGAAGCTCAAAATCATGAACTGATTCCAGGGTTTTAAAATATAATAAGGACAGGTTAGAAGTAACCTAAGCTAAACACTTAGTTTTTCGTGCGAATTCGTATTACTTCACCAGGAAGAGGAAGCATGATTCCCAGATTTGACCTGCCCATAGAGTTTAGCACTTCGCGAGGTTCAAGCATTGGTTCATCACTCAAATCAAAGGTTCCGTAATGCATCGGAAGCATGGCCTTTGCTCCGGATTCCTGGAATGCTTTAAGCGCATCTGTTGGTGAAATATGATTGGAACTCATAAACCATTCGGGTTTGTAAGCACCAACCCCAATGATGAAAACATCAATATCCTTACATAGGCTTGGCAATTCTTTGAAATGCAAATCATATCCGGAATCACCACTGAAGTAGATATTGCCCGAATCGGATTGAAATAAAAACGCACCCCACAAACGCTTATTGGTGTCTGTTAAACCTCTTCTACTCCAATGGCGTGAAGGAAGAAATGCGAGTTTTATACCTGCCTTTTCCAATTTGGGATGTTTGTAAACTTGATACCAACCGGCTTCCTGAACAGCGAGTTGACTTGAAGTAAGATCTCGCAACAAATCACTCATGTTCAAACCAGTAAGATAATAGGCATTCGGAAAATGCTTAAGCATTTGCTTCAAGGTTGGCTTATCGCAATGGTCGCGATGGTCATGACTGATGAGGATAAAGTCGATGGGTGGAAAATCAGACCAAGCAAACGGAAACTCCGAATGCCGTTTTACCGGACCTGCATTGCCTTGAACCGGATCGATTAAAAAGGTGATTCCATTCAAACGAATGAAAAAGGACGCATGGCCCAACCAAATAATCCCATCTTTAGCGTTTGAAAACAGGCTGGAATCCTTCTTAATCTCCAGACCTCGAGGATTCAGTTTTTTGGCATTCTTCTGAGGATTCTTACTGAATTGCCATTTCAGCAAATCAGAGAATTTGGCCTCGAAGGGATTGTACTGATTGACAAAACGTTTTTCGGAATCAAGGGTATTTCCTGGAAATGGCTTTAAAAATGACAATTCAGGATTGGATACAACCTGGCTCATACAAGGTGAAAGGCTAATAAAGAATAAGAATAGGAATAAGTAATTTTTCATGCAGGAAGAACAGCATTCACTACCTCGTAAACCTGCGGAATCAGCAAATGTTTTTCGTCGTTGTGAATCTGAAATTGAGCAAATGGAACTTTATCCTCTTCCGACATTTGATTTTTGAGTCGGAGCTCCACTTCTTCTTTGGTTTTCCCATCGCGAGCCATTGCCCGTTGAATGCGCAATTCCAATGGAGCCCTCACCAATATCAAAGCATCTAAATCGTGGTATGAACCCGATTCAATCATTAATGCAGCTTCTTTTACTACCATGGCCACCGCTTGAGACTCGGCCCAAGTTGTAAAGTCTGTTCGAACCGCAGGATGAACAGTCTCATTGAGTAGTTTTAATTTCTCGGGCTGACGGAATGCGATTTCAGAAATATACCCCCTGTTTAATTGACCATCTTCTGTATAAGCCATTGGGCCAAAGATGGATTGGATGGATTGAATCAAACTTGGGTTGGTAACCATAAGGGATTTGGCTCTGGAATCCGCATCGTAAACAGGAAACCCCAACTGCATAAACAGTTTGGCAACCGTAGATTTTCCGGAGCCCATATTTCCTGTAATTCCAATTTTTTTCATGGTAAAAAAGAAAGGCAGCCTAAGCTGCCTTTTAGTTTATTTCTTTTCTTCTTTTGGTTGATTGAGTGCCTGAGAAGCTTCCATAGAAACGGCAGTGCGATCAATCCGAAGTTTGGTACCTTCACTTTCGATAAGGAAAGTATGCTCAGTTGCTTCGATAATCTTGGCATGGATGCCACCAATGGTGATTACTTTATCGCCCTTGTCCAAGGTTTCACGGAATTTCTTTTGAGCTTTGTTTTTCTTCATTTGAGGATAAATCATGAAGAAATAGAAAACCACAAAAATCAATACAAATGGTAGCATTCCCATAATGCCACTTCCACCGGTGGCCCCGCCTGGAGCAGGACCCATTAAAAATACAGAAAGGTTCATATTTACTTGTTTATTTTGGGGTTGAAGCGCTTATTACTTCACCCTTAATTGCTAAAATGGTTTCAGTTGGAACGGTATTGGCAAGGATAGAAACTGTTTTATCGAATACCCCCGATTTACCTGCGCTGTTAAACTCCACATCAATTACTCCATCAGCGCCAGGAGCAACGGGTTCTTTGGGAAAACTAGGAACAGTGCAACCACAAGAAGCACTTGCATTGCTTATAATTAAATCAGAATTACCGGTATTGGTAAATTTGAATTTGTAGGTTACTACTTCACCCTCTTTCAGTTTTCCAAAATCATGAATATTTTCCTGAAACGACATGATTGGAGCCTGATCGGCAGCTGTGGTTGAAGTATCATTTGCTGATGCCGGATTTGAAACTAAATCTTCAGAAACACTTGGCTTTCCATTATCACCGCAAGCTCCAATGCTTAGAGATACGACCAATAGAGGAATCAAAAAACCTTTTTTCATCATAATTGAATTGTGTTAGGGTTCAAATTTAAAGGAGAGCTTTTATTCTTGCAATCCCCTGCCCTGCTTTTGAATTCTGTTTTCTTTGCGCAATTGCAGTTGAATCTTATCCAGAATACCGTTAATAAAACCATGGCTGGAAGGAGTTGAATACAGTTTCGCAATTTCTAGATACTCGTTGATACTTACCTTTACTGGCACAAGTGGCATAAAGAGTATTTCAACCAGTGCCAAACGCATCAAGTGTAAATCAACTACTGCAATACGATCTTGATCCCAATTTTGGGTTTTAGCAATAATCAATTCATCCAATTCTTGTTTGTGCGCCAGACACAAATCAAACAAGTCTTTCATAAAGCGCAAATCTTCTTCCTTGTCTTTGTGGGGCGATAGAAGGAAATCCGCTTTAGTTTCTTTCAGCGCTCCCATCATTTTTTGAAGACCAGAAAGTATCACGACTTGGTCATCCTCCCAATTCAGAAAGATTTCCTCTACATAGGAATTGAAATGTTCTGAGTCGGCAAAAAGCTGTTCAAAAATGGCCAATAAAAAATTCCTGTCCTCTGAATAGGTATGATTGGGTTTTGAGCCGTATTCCTCAAAAAAAGGAAGGACTCTGATTTCATTGTAAATTTTACGGTTAAAATCGGACGCGTCTTTCCAAAGGGGATTGATTTTTTTTAATGCTTCTTTTAAGGCTGGACTATTTTCCATCTGAAGCAAAATCGTATTGTTGGCATAAGCCTGAAGAGGCTTGATAATTGCCTCTTGGGGAAAATACTTTCCTTTTTGCAACTCAAGTTCTTGTGTTACAAAATGTTGAAACTCCAAAGGAAAGGATAAGCAAAAGAGGTACAATTCCCAGGTTTTATCTACACCTGCAAGTAACCTTGAGCGGAAGGCAGCTGCATTAGCTTGTTCTTCCTGAGCAAACGCATATAGCGTTTGAAAAACTTTAATTCGTAAAAACCTTCTGTTGAGCATAAAAACTAGTAAGCAGGAAACCGCGGTGTTCAATAACGGTAATCAACAAGAAGGAAAGAACACCGCGGTTTCCCGCATCAAAAATAGCGATTAGTAAGTAGAACGCATCTTTCCAATATCAGAAATGCGTTTTTCAGCCAAATTCATGGCAGCCTTTTGGGTATGGATTTTTTCGTTGGATGAAATTTTTAGGATTTCACTAGTTACATCAAAGATATGCTCTGCCTTGCGGTAAGCAGTTTCGCGGTTGTAACCAATATGCTCTTGGTAAACATTAATCAAGCCACCAGCATTAATCAAGAAATCCGGAGCATAGGTAATGCCTCTTTCGATAAGCATTGGACCATGAATATTTTCATCAGCAAGCTGATTGTTTGCAGCACCGGCAACCACTTTTGCTTTAAGCATTGGGATATGCTCATCGTTCAAAATAGCACCCAATGCACAAGGAGCAAAAATATCAACGTCTTGAGAATAGATTTCATCCCCGTTCACTACTGAAGCACCTAAGGTACTTGCGTAATGTTTTAAGGTTGCCTCATTGATATCAGAAATCACGAGCTTTGCTCCTTCTTTATGAAGCATTTCAAGCAAATGACCGCCCACTTTTCCTACACCTTGAACAGCAACTTTTTTACCGGCAAGGCTATCTGTACCCCAAACATGCTTGGCAGAAGCTTTCATGCCCATGTAAACACCATAAGCTGTAACCGGAGATGGATCTCCGCCGCCGCCCATGCTTTCTGGTAAACCTACCACATGAGAAGTTTCCATGTGTACATACTCCATATCACGGGTTGTGGTATTCACATCCTCTGCAGTAATGTATTTACCATTCAGGTTTTCAACGAACCGGCCGAATTTACGCATCAAAGCTTCTGTTTTTACTTTGCTTGCATCTCCAATGATAACGGCTTTGGCTCCACCAAGATTCAGTCCTGAAATAGCCGCTTTATAGGTCATTCCCCTGGATAAACGTAATACATCATTCAAAGCTTCGGCTTCACTGCCATAGTTCCAAACTCGGGTTCCACCAAGTCCGGGACCAAGTACCGTATTGTGAATGGCGATGATGGCCTTGAGACCAGTAGAATTGTCGTTGCAGAAAACCACCTGCTCGTGGTCGTAGGTAGCTAACTGTGTGAAAATTTCTGAATTTGACATAAGTTTTGGTTTAAGTCTGGTTTAGGTGGGGCAAAAGTAGTTTTATTTTTGATTTTTCCGCCTGACTGAAAATATGGCCCAACTTTGAGTGATAATCGGACTGATTTGCCTGAAAAGTGAAAGAACGCATAGAAATTTCTAACTTGCGCCCCTTGAAACCTTTAAGAGCTCTAAGACCTTATTTCATTCGTTATAAGTGGCGACTTCTCGCAGGTATAGTTTTTGTTAGTCTTTCTAACTTGTTCGCTGTTTTCCCTGCACAATCCGTTCGTATTGCCATTGATTTGGTAGTTGAAAACTTAAAACTTCACAAACTTTTAGAAGACTCTAATCTGGAGACACTCATTGAATCAAGAACCGGTTTTCTATTGTTGCTATTTGCTTTTTTGGTCCTGTTTTTGGCCATCGTTCGAGGAATCTTCATGTACCTCATGCGGCAAACCATCATTGTAATGAGCAGGTGGATTGAGTATGACTTGAAGAACGAAATTTTCAAACGCTACCAGGATCTCTCCTTTGACTTTTACCAACGCAATAACACAGGGGATTTGATGGCCCGAATAAGTGAGGATGTGAGTCGGGTGCGCATGTATGTGGGTCCGGCAATCATGTATTCCATCAACCTGGGAGTTACAATCTTTCTGGTGTTGTGGGTTATGTTTAGTGTGAACGCTCGTCTAACCTGGTTGGTTATTCTTCCCTTGCCTATACTGTCACTGAGTATATTTTATGTAAATAACCTGATTAACCGCAAAAGCGACGCTATCCAGGCACAGCTTTCCGAGCTAAGTACTTTTGTGCAAGAAGCCTTTTCAGGAATACGAGTAATCAAGGCCTTTGGCGTTGAAAAAGAATCGGAAGCAGAATTTGAAAAACAAGGAAGCATATACCTCGATAAGCAAATGGACCTCGCCAAAACCGATGCTGTTTTCTTTCCTGTTATGTTTTTTTTAACCGGATTGAGCACCTTGATAACGGTTTTTGCGGGAGGCATTGAAGTGTTGGAAGGAAGAGCCAGCTTGGGCAATATTGCGGAGTTTGTAATCTATGTGAATATGCTCACCTGGCCAGTAACCAGTTTGGGTTATACTAGCAGTTTAATTCAACGGGCATCTGCATCCATGGCCAGAATCAATGAGTTTTTGGAGCAGGTTCCTCATATAAAAAACGAAGGAAAAGTGCTTCCTAATTTCAACACCATTCGCTTGAAAGATGTTAGCCTCACCTATCCCGGTAAAGAATTCCCTGCGCTTCAATCCATTAACCTAGAGATTAAGAAAGGGGAAGTACTCGCCATTCTAGGAAATACGGGTTCAGGTAAAAGCACCTTCGCCAGATTGTTACTTCGCATTATCGACCCAAATTCAGGTGCCATCGAAATTGACTCCAGCAATTTGAAAGACATTCACCCAGCTGCCTGGAGGCAAAAAATTGGTTATGTGCCTCAGGAAGTTTTTTTGTTTAGCGATACCATCAAAAACAATATTTCCTTTGGGGAGCCGGGTGGAGATGCCGAACAACAGCGAATTGAAGAGGCAGCTGCATTAGCCGGATTAACTGAAATCCTACACGAGTTTCCGAATGGTTTAGAAACATTGGTGGGAGAACGGGGAATAACCTTGTCGGGGGGGCAGAAGCAGCGTGTGGCCATTGCCAGAGCCTTTATTCGGAACCCCGAAATTTTGGTACTCGATGATTGCCTGAGTGCATTAGATACAAAAACTGAATCGGTTATTCTTGACAACCTGGGCAGGATTATGCAAGGAAAAACAAGTGTGATTATTAGTCATAGACCGAGCAGTGTTAGACATGCCCATTGGATTATTGTGCTTGACGAAGGCAAGGTAGTTGAATCCGGAACTCATGCACAACTCCTGGAAAAAAACGGGAAATATGCCGAGATGGTAAATCGTCAAAAATCGGAACCGGAAGAAGCGAACTAAACCAAGAAACGGGGGGAGCGCCTTCACAAAATTTGACTCGCTTCAAATCAAAGCAAACAAAAACCCGAATTTACCGACTAATTATCAAGTATTTAAACTCAGCTTCTAAACTTCTTGCATGTCAAAAAAACGCCATATTGGGCTTTAGACTGCTGAGTTATCAACATAGACCCGCTGTTTGGGGGGTATTAAATGTTTTGAAATCATAAACCGAACATATATTTTGCCCCCACTTTACATTAAATCCCAACAATGGACGAGTTCAACAGAAACGACAAACAGGAAATATTTTCCAAAAAAATCAGGGCAGGAAAAAGGACTTATTTTTTCGATGTAAAATCAACCAAAGGCAAAGATTACTTCATTACCATTACCGAAAGTAAAAAACGCTTCGAGGACGGGAATTTTGTAAAGCACAAAATTTTCCTCTACAAAGAAGACTTTAATAAGTTTACTGAAGCCCTCAATGAAACTGTAAATCATATCAAAACAGACCTCATGCCCGATTATAACTTTGATGAGTTCAATCACGACCAAAGTTTCGACATGAACTTTGATGAGGAAAACAATTAAGGATTTCTTTATCAATTTCGCTGATTATTTTTTATTTTCGCCACGTTTAACCTTTAAACCATACACATGAAAAAGTTGATGAAATCAATCTTCGTTCTCAGCGCACTTAGCGTTGGGTTCCTGAGTTCTTGTACCAAGGACGAAACCGATTCTACCAAAGAAAGTCTTGCACCTTCAGTTGTTATCAACGGTGGCATTGGCAAAACAACTATCTCTGCCAATACAGATTCATTCCTGCTCGACATCCAAGTTACTGCTGATACAGACCGTAAAATTAAATCGGTTTATATCACTCGTGCTATTTCTGGTGGTGCTACAGACCCTATCGTTAACAAAACTTACAACGATGCAGCTGTTATCCTGAAGCACTACGATTTGGTTAAAGGTGTTTTAACCATCGACGACGGAGACAAAATGACTTATTCAGTTAAAGTTACCGACGACAAAGACAAAGTTACCACTGCTACTTTTGAAGTTACGATCAATAGCGTATCTGTATCTGAACAGATTCTATTAGGAGCTCCATCAAACACCACAAACGAATACCGTTTCTTTGGAGTAGCAAATAGCTTCGCTCGTTACCGTGCAGGTGCTACAGGCACAGAACTTGCTCGCAGCAATTCAGACAAAATTGATTTCCTTTATTTCTACAACTCAGCTGGTAGCGTAGGTAATGCACTTTACTCTCCAAACTACAACTTCAGCGCCGGAACAGGTTGGGCTACTGAAGTGAGCAGCTGGACTACCAAGAAAGAAACTGTTTACTTGTTAACAGACCTTTCTTTGTCTGCTTTCGACGGTTTGACTACAAAAACTTTCTTCGACGAATTGGACGCTTTGACTTGGACTTCAGCAATCGACCGTATGCCTAACTTGGAAGCTAGCCAAGTATTAGCTTACAAACGTGGCGATGGCAAACGTGGATTTATCCTTGTTGCTGCTACTGCTGCTAACGCTACAACTGGTGTATTGACCGTAAAAGTAAAAGCAGAATTGTAATTTCTTAACAAACTGATGATAAAAGCCCTTGGTCCTAAGCCAAGGGCTTTTTTATTTTTGTGCCATGAAAAAAATTGCTGTATTTACGTCGGGTGGCGACTCCCCCGGAATGAACGCCTGTATTCGTGCAGTGGTGCGAACTGCCATCTACCACAACCTTGAGGTAGTTGGTATTATGCAAGGCTATAAGGGAATGATTGAAGGTGGAGAAAACTTTATTGAACTCAATTCCCGCTCAGTTGGAAATATCATTCAACGTGGTGGTACCATTCTAAAGTCATCCCGCTCCAAAGAATTTATGACTCCAGAAGGTCGTAAAAAAGCTTACGACAATTTGGTAGCCCATGGCATTGAAGGCATCGTTTGCATTGGTGGAAACGGAACTTTTACAGGTGCAGAAATTTTCTTCAATGAATTTGGAATACCTTCCATAGGTGCTCCCGGAACCATTGATAACGATTTGTACGGAACCGATTTTACCATTGGCTTTGATACCGCAATCAACACTGCAGTTGATGCAATCGACAAAATTCGCGATACAGCAGATAGCCACGGGCGCGTGTTTCTCATTGAACTCATGGGAAGGCATGCCGGCTTTATTTCATTAGCCGCAACCATTGCAGGTGGAGCTGAACAGGTATTACTCCCCGAGATTGTTGAAGACCATAGCAAAGTAGTTGAATTCTTTAAAGGCAGAACAAATACCAAAAAATCATTTTCCATTGTCATTGTTGCTGAAGGAAACATTGAAGGAGGCGCCTTTAAAATCGACGAATTACTCAAAAAAGAAATTCCAAATTTTGACTCACGGGTTGTAATCCTTGGCCATATTCAACGCGGAGGAAGTCCAACTGCATACGACCGTGTTCTGGCTTCCCGTCTTGGTGCAGGAGCCGTTGAAGCGCTCATGCGCGGTGAGAAAAACAAGATGGCCGGACTTATCAACAACAAATTTGTACTTACTCCTTTCCACGATGCCATTTACATGAAAAAAGACCTCAACCCCGATTTGGTGAGGTTGGTCGAAATATTCAATTGTTAACTCATTCAAGCTGCCCTTCGGGGCGGCTTTTTTTTAAGCGATTCCTCTAAGAATTAACATTTTCCTTTGGCCGCGCCCCTGCCTTTATCACAATCCCGTTTCAATCTAAAGGCGTACCAGGCAGGGTCAGGCTTTCCACTGCTAGTCCTCGCCCATTTGCCAGCAAAACCTATCCTGAAACTGAAAATTCCTTAAGGCAAATGGTCTGTGGGCTATCCGTTGCAATCCTTCGCGGAAGGGCGTTTCCATAAACCAAATCCATAATACCCATTTTACCATCTAATACTGCCTAAAATGCTTGGGAAATTGAGCGAAAACTCAGTTACCCACACTCGTCATAAAGATTCCCTATTCCTTGGTCATGCAACTGCCAATGTTTTTTGACTTTTGGCCCTCATGACTAAGTTCAAATACATAAACCTGGCTAAATTCAATGTGGATTTTCAGCTGAAATACCAGCTAAACAAAAGGCAAAACCTAATAAAGGGAAGGAATATTGGTGCCACTCTTTATTAATTGTATCTTTATGAGAATGAAACATCTAACGGCATTCCTTTTGTTGTTTATTAGCTATTTCAATTTGAGCGCCCATCAAGGCTTGGATAGCACTTTTGGCAGCAATGGCAAAATTTCCTGGAAACCTCTTCAGCAAATTCAAGGAAGTAAAATCAAACTTCTTCCCGGCTTACATCAAACTCAACACCCATATACTTTTTACGGCATTTGCGAGGTTGATGGGAATCAAAACCTTTTTGTTCAACGCGTTACCGAAGACCTTAGCCCCGATACTTCTTTTACAAAAGATGGAATTCAATATTACCCGATAACCCTTCCAAACACTTTAAAATTTGCCACTCGCGACGCTGAGAGCAATTTGATTTTTGTCGGAACAGATATTGTTCAAGGAAAAAAGGTTATTGCGGTTTACAAATACACAGCCGCTTTCAAACCCGATTTCACATTTGGAAATGCCGGCGTGGTCCATAAAAACATGGGTTTTCAGGATGATGAACCAACAGATATTTTCATTCAAACCGATGGAAAAATCGGAATCAGCTTTATCGACCGAATCACATCAGACCCCAAAATGCTTCGCTTAACCGCACAAGGTAACCTGGACAGCAGTTTTGGCAACCAGGGTGTTTTTCAGTTCCAAAGCCTGCAAACCATGGATGCTATGAAACTGGCCTTGTTACCAACAGGCAAAATAGTAATGGGCTTATCTCATTTGCTAAATAGTACTTACAAAACGGCCCTGCTTTGTTTGCAGCCCAATGGCCAATTGGATAGCAGTTTTGGAAATTCTGGATTGAACTACTTAAATCTAGGCACAGGCCATGAAAGCATCTTGAAAATGTGGCCCAATAAATGGGGAGGAATAGCCGTATTAGCCAATGCGAAATTGAATGGACAAAACAACAGGATTCTCTTTCAATTGCAGGCAAACGGAAGCATCAATCAAGGATTTGGAAACTTTGGAATATGCATACTGGGCGAAAATTTAGTGGGGATAGAGAGCTTTTACACTGATAGCAATTCAATTGGTCTACAAACTGGTCGGCACCTTTTCCAAATTAGTGACTCAGGAGCCCTTGTTTCAAGCAAAATACTTCCTAAAGAAGGAACACTTTTTCCATTGGTGAATAAATGGGTTCAATGGGGAACCACAGATTACGCCGCCCATTCAACCCTTAACAGAAGCCTTTTCAAACAAAATTTTGATTTGGATTCACTTTCCAATCCAGGACCTGAAATTAAACTAGGCAGCAAATTTGCCTTTTCACCCAATGGATTGTTTGCGCAAGAAGGCCTCCATGAAAAAATGCTTCTGGCCTTTGGCGGAGAAGATTATGACAAGGGTTATATCCGATTGATGCTGCTAGATTCAACAGCTTTACCCAACCAAGAATTTGAAGCCGCTAAGTTGCCTGTATTCCCCATCCGTTCTTCGGCAAATTACACTTCCATTGCAGTAGCCTGGCAAACAGATAGCAGCTTCTTTTTTGCCATGCGCGATAGCCAGCAAATCCATGTGTACAGTATAAGCACCCAGGGAAAAATTCTATCTCAATTTACCATTCAGGGAGCTTCAGGTTCTAGTATCCCTTTGAAACTTGCTACTTATCCTAACCAGGACAAATTCTTGTTAGCCTTCAAAGGAATAAAGCGGTATTCTGGAAATGGCCAAGAAGATAGCAGCTTTTCATTTGACTATTCCGGTGCTGTTCACGCCATAAAAATCAATCGCAATCACTCTCATCCGAACTTTTTCAAAAAACATCTAATTCGTATTAGCAAACCCTCGTCAATGCTGGATTCGTGAATTAATGACCAAGAAATTAAGTCATTAGTAGTCTTAAAAAAGCGATTGTCGGCCCGAAAAATCAAGGGTTTCTTGTTTTATTCTAACGCTTCTGGCTCTTGGTTGTATTCTCAATATGACATAATCCAGAGTTAGGTAGTAGCATAAACAAATCCTGATTTTCTCTACAAAATTTGAGAACGCTGTCTTTCCTTTAGCTTTTACTCTTCTCAATAATTCTAGGAGTAAGTAGGTAATTAATGCAACGAATATTTGTGATTTAACCCCATTAGGGCTGGTGCTTACAAAGGTTTTTACATTTAAGTTCTGCTTAAGTTGTTTAAAGAATATTTCTATATCCCAACGTCTTTTATACAGTGCCGCAATGGTCGATGCTTGCCAGGTCAAGTTATTGGTTATTATTTCTATTGTGGTGTTTTTTTCTTCATGGTAAGCAACGACTCTTCGAAGGGTTTGGGAATCCAATTTTAGATCAATTGCCTTTTTACCTGTAAGTTGAATAAGCTCATCTATCAAGACATGTTGGTCAT
>JAKLJI010000030.1:0-30163 GCA_023151275.1 Bacteroidia bacterium
AGTTCGGGATGTATTTCTAGCAATTATTCCCCCGGAAATTAGTCTAAAAACGGTCAACGTTTTTTAGGACTCGACACAACACAACAGCCAACAGCCAACACTGCCCTTGTTAAATTTTTATTATCTCTGCCCTTTTTTCAAAATCCCTGTTTTCTATTCAAACTCAAATTTCTGCAAAATTTACTTCGTTTTTGATGTTAATTAACTGATAAACAATGGGCTAGGCTTTTCTCTTTCCTAGGCTTCTCCAAGCCTTCTTTTTAGCTTTTCTTGTAAAACTCAACTAATTATCAGAAACTTAGCAGAAAATCCCCTATTTTTGCGGTCCTTTTTTAGAACATGCAGAAAATCAGAAATATCGCAATTATTGCCCACGTTGACCATGGCAAAACAACCCTAGTTGACAAAATCCTACATCAAACAAAACTTTTTCGCGAAAACCAACAATTCGGTGAACTTATTCTTGATAATAACGACCTAGAACGTGAACGCGGAATTACTATCCTAGCAAAAAACGTTTCGGTTCGCTACAAAGACACTAAAATCAATATTATTGATACTCCTGGTCACGCCGATTTTGGTGGTGAGGTTGAGCGGGTTCTCAACATGGCCGATGGTGTTCTTTTGCTGGTTGACGCTTTTGAAGGCCCAATGCCTCAAACCCGTTTCGTGCTGCACAAAGCCCTTTCTCTGGGTAAAAAGCCTATCGTGGTTATCAATAAAGTAGATAAACCCAATTGTCGCCCGGATGAGGTACACGATGCCGTTTTCGACTTGTTCTTTAACTTGGATGCTACCGAGGAGCAATTAGATTTTCATACCATTTACGGTTCTTCAAAAATGGGCTGGATGGGTCGCGATTGGAAAACTCCTACCGAAGACTTCACCGCCCTACTTGATGATATTCTCGAGCAAATTCCTCCTCCTCATGTAGAAGAGGGTTCGCTTCAAATGCAGATTACCTCCCTTGATTATTCTTCTTTCACAGGCCGTATTGCTATTGGTCGTTTATTGCGCGGAACACTAAAACTGAACCAACCGGTAAGTTTGGTGAAACGCGATGGTAGCATTCAAAAATCCCGTATCAAAGAATTGTACACCTTTGAAGGTTTGGGTCGTGCCAAAGTTGAAGAAGTTTTCCCGGGCGAAATTTGCGCTGTATTCGGTATCGATGGTTTTGAAATTGGTGATACCATTGCCGATTTTGAAAATCCAGAAGGCTTAAAACCTATTTCCATCGACGAGCCTACCATGAGCATGTTGTTCACCATCAACAACTCACCATTCTTTGGTAAAGAAGGTAAATTCGTTACTTCCCGCCACCTGCGCGATCGTTTGGAAAAAGAAACCGAGAAAAACCTCGCCCTTCGTCTCGAAAATACAGAATCACCTGATTCTATCGTGGTTTATGGTCGTGGTATCCTACACTTGTCTATCTTAATCGAAACCATGCGCCGAGAAGGCTACGAGCTTGCTGTTGGTCAGCCTCGTGTTATTATCCGCGAAATTGATGGTGAAAAGTGCGAGCCGGTTGAGATTTTAACCGTAGATACACCTGAAGAAACTGCGGGTAAAGTAATCGAACTTGTTAGCCAACGCAAAGGCGAGCTTCTGGTAATGGAACCAAAAGGCGATTTGCAACACCTCGAGTTCAGCATTCCTTCGCGTGGTATTATTGGTTTGCGTAATAACGTACTTACTGCAACTGCCGGAGAAGCCATCATGGCGCACCGCTTCAAAGCTTACGAGCCTTGGAAAGGTCAAATTCCTTCCCGCTTGTCAGGTGTGTTAATTAGCGGCGATAAAGGCACCGTTACTGGTTATGCTCTCGATAAATTGCAAGACCGTGGTCGCTTTTTCATCGAACCGGGCGAAGAGGTGTACGAAGGACAAATCGTTGGCGAAAACATCCGTCCCGATGACATGGTACTCAATGTGGTTCGTGCCAAACAGCTAACCAACTTCCGCGCAGCTGGTAGCGACGATAATGTGAAAATTGCACCTAAAATTAATTTCTCCCTCGAAGAATGTATGGAATACATCCAGGAAGATGAATTGGTAGAAATTACGCCAAAATCGCTTCGTTTACGTAAAGTTTTCCTTGATGAGAACGACCGTAAGCGCGCAAAGAACGCAGCACTTTCAAACTAAAATAACTGGAAACAAGTATAAAGCCCTTTCCTCATTCAACCGAGGTAAAGGGCTTTTTTTTGCGAATTCCGGGCTGTTCGCCCGGATGAATTCTTGAATATTATTTTGTTTTGGATTTATTCTTTGTCCATTTCGCTGGATTATTCATGATGTATTCCGTGATCCTAAAATAGGATGGCTCATTGCGAATTATGTGTTCGTAATAATTTCGCTGCCAGATTTTAAAATTTAATTGAATTATTTTTTTTGTTGGGGCGATTTTCAAATCGCCCGTACTAGAAAAGGAATCCAATTCGCTTGTCGGGGCGATTTTCAAATCGCCCGTACTAGAAAAGGAATCCAATTCGCTTGTTGGGGCGATTTTCAAATCGCCCGTACTAGAAAAGGAATCCAATTCGCCCGTATCGGAATCAGAATCCAAATCTTCTCGATTTTCCGGATTTAGAATTTTATCTTTTATTTTCTTGATTGTGGCGATTTTAAATCCGCGAATTACAGCTCCAATTGTTTGGGAAGGGGATTTGAATTTTCCAATTTCTGAATGGCTATCTTTCTTTTGAAATTTAATTTCAATAATTCCATGAATATGATCCGGCATGATGATAAATTCATGCAAAGCAATATTATCTCTTATTTTTTCGGTGGCTAGCCATTCCTCCCAAGCTATATGCCCAAAAGTATTTAATGCCATTTTTCCATCTATTATTTCACCAAATAATGGAACCCTATCTTGCACGCAAATTGTAATAAAATACAATCCTGCCTGCGCATAATCATATCCCTTTAGTCGGATAGACCTGCGATGATGGTTGGTGTTGCGTTCTGAATGCATTTCGTCTTCCTTAAGGGTTATCAAGCTATCCGTAATTTTAGGATTGCATATTCGCTGGATTGTTTTCCTTGAAATTGGTTTGCTGAATTGCTTTCACAAAAGTTTGCCACTAATTGGAGTGCCAGCGGCCTTTCAAATAGCCCACACTGTGGCATAATCAATTGAATATTGTAGTTCATTTGGGTAGATTTAGGCAAGACCAATCTACAAAATCAAAGAATTGTATTTATTGGGGTTTTCCTTAGAATTTTGATTCTAATACTTGCGGCAATTCAATCGATTCATTGAATGAATTTTATTGTGTGTACACCGGACCAGGGGCAGGAGCGGTACCTCTGGGGGGTGTTGCCGGATGCTGTTGCTTTGGGCTGGCGACCGGCAGCGAGCCCAGCCCAAGGCTTACAGCAGCCAGGTGAACAGCCCACGGAAGTACAAGCGGATTGACCCTGTTTTGCCGGGCTGGAAACCAATTTTGAGGTCTGGATAGCTTGATTAAGCCCGACAAAAGGGCCACAAAAAAAGCCATTCCAAATGGAACGGCTTTTTGAATGGAAAATGAGTTTGAATTAAACCAACATCTTGAATGGATTTTCCAACAAGTCTTTTAAGGTTTGTAAGAACGCAGAACCTACAGCGCCATCTACCACGCGGTGGTCGCAGCTTAAGGTTACTTTCATTACATTTCCAACCTGAATTTGTCCGTTTTCCACTACTGCGGTTTCTTTGGCGGCACCAACGGCCAAAATGCAGGCATCGGGTGGGTTAATGATGGCGGTAAATTCATCGATACCGTACATGCCCAAGTTTGAAATGGTGAAGGTATTTCCTTCAAATTCGGAAGGCTGAAGCTTTTTGTTTTTGGCCTTATCTGCCAATTGCTTCACCTCAGCGCTGATATGTGAAATGCTTTTGTTATCGGCGAATTTTACCACTGGAACAATAAGTCCATCTTCAATGGCTACCGCAACGCCAATATTGATGTGGTGGTTGTAGCGGATTTTATCACCTAACCAAGAAGCATTCACATGCGGGTTTTTGCGCAAGCTTAAAGCCACAGCTTTGATGATAATATCGTTCATGGAAATTTTTACTTCGCTTACCTCGTTCATGGCTTTACGTGCAGCCATGGCCTTGTCCATACGAATTGACATGGTGAGGTAGAAATGCGGCGCTGTATGTTTGCTTTCGCTTAAGCGGCGCGCAATAGTTTTGCGCATTTGGCTAAGGGTAACCTCTTCAAAGCTTTCCTGCGAAGTAATTTGCGGAAGGCTGATTGTTTTTGCGGTCGATGTCGAATTAGCTTGGGCGGAAATATTTTCGAGGTCCTTTTTTACAATTCGGCCATTATCGCCACTTCCCTGGATGGTGCTCAAATCGATGCCTTTTTCTTTGGCAATGGATTTGGCCAATGGAGACGCTTTTACGCGGCTATCAGAAGCTACAGGTGCGGGATTGCTTGCAGGAGTGGAGCTACTAACCTCGCTGGTTGATGTTGTCTCTGCTGAAGCAGAAGGTGCTGCAGGAGCACCGGCTGGGGCATTAAGTAGTGCTGAAATATCTTCACCGGCCTGTCCTACGATGGCTATCAAGGCATCAACAGGAACAGAGCCTCCGGCAGGAATTCCAATATGCAACAGGGTACCTTTGATATAATTTTCGAGTTCCATGGTGGCCTTATCAGTTTCCACCTCGGCAAGGATATCTCCGGGTTTAATGGAGTCACCAACATTCTTCAACCAGGATACAATGACACCTTCGGTCATGGTATCGCTCATTTTGGGCATACGGATAATTTCAGCCATGCTTTCGTTTTCTTAAACTTTATGCGAATCGCAAAAATACGTTTTGCTAACGCTTATACAAATCAAACAGAAGAGTGGGGCTGATGTTTACATGAATTTATTTTTTTGATGCGAAGTCGGGTTTCTATCTTTGGCACTATGCAAGCAGTTATAGACCTGGGATCCAATACGTTTAATCTCTTAATTGGAGATGCGAAACTGGGTTCAGCAGGCATTGTGTTGAGTCTGGAACAGCCAGTTGGCCTCGGTAGAGGCGGTATTCAAAACAATCTAATTACCCCTGAGGCCGAAGAAAGAGCCATGCAGGTGCTTGCGGGTTTTGAGCAGCATTTGCAGTCCCATAATGTTTCTAAGGTCCTTGCTATGGCAACATCCGCCATTCGAAATGCAGAAAATGGACCTGCATTTATTCAAAAAATAAAAGAGCGCTTTGGCTATGCTATTCAAACCATTTCCGGAGAATTGGAGGCCGGTTTGATTTTCGAGGGTGCCAAGCGAGCCTTTCCAAATTCTCACGAAACCTTTTTGGTAATGGATATTGGTGGAGGGAGTGTAGAGTTTATTTTGGGTAAGGGCGAAACTGTGCTCTGGAAGCGAAGCTACGAACTGGGAGCCATTCGCTTGCAGGAGAAGTTTGCGCCTTCAAATCCGATGCAGGCTGATGAAATTTTCCAAATCAATAAATGGATTGATACCATGCTTTCGGCCGGCAAGGATTCTTTGTATGCTCAGTTGGAAAGGCATAAACCAATAACTTTAGCTGGAACTTCCGGAAGTTTTGAAAGTTTGAAAGATGTGCTTGAAAAAGATTTTGGACAAAAATCACTACATAAATCTGAGCATTCCCGGAGTTTTGGTTTGAATCACTGGAGTTTGTTTCTAAACCGGGTTGTATTTGCTTCACTTGAAGAGCGCCAGCAATTGGCAAATTTGGTTGATTTTAGAAGAGAGCTGATAGGAGTTGCCGGTTTACTTATTGATAGGCTAATACAAAAAAGCGAAACCGATCGCATTATCTGCCTCGATTTCGCTTTGAAAGAAGGTGTTTTCTTTAGCCTTATGCCGGATTTTCAGGGTTAATATCCGCAGCTGGTGGAGGGGTTTTGATTTTCTCTACCTCCTCACGGGTTTTCTCAAGTTGGTCCTGAAGTGCAATAATTTGGTTGAGCAAAGCTTCTTTGTCACGTGTTGCCCGCTCGTTGAAGTTGCTGCTTAAATCGTTGGCCTGCTTGCTGGTAATTGAAATGACTTCCGCTTTCAAAACCGATAGTCCGGAATGCAGGTTATCACTGATTCCATTCAATGCCTGTTGCAGGCTTTCGGATTGGGAACGAATTTCGTTTTCCAGTTTAAAACTGGCATTGCCCAATTCCTTTTTGGTTTGATTTTTTACCGAGCCAATCATCCAAAACAAAAGACCAAGAATAAGGGCAGAAAGTCCGAAAATGATTCCCATCAGCATGCTGTCCTTTGATTTCAATTGCTCTGCTTGTTCGGCATTGGTTTTTTCCAATTTCCCGATTAGTCCTTTGAGGTCTTCAATTTCCATGCGGGTATCTTTCAATGAATCAGAAGTTAGACTGATTCTGAAATTGGCAGAATTTAAAATTTCTTCCACCAAAACCATCTTTTTTGAAAGGTTGCCAACTTCGGCCATTTTGCTGTTTACACTTTGTTTGGCAGCATTCGCAGCTGCTTCTGCATTCTTTAGTCGGTTATTGATATCGGCTTGAATGGGTTCAAAGTCTTTTTTTAGCAGATAAGGTACTGTTTTGGGCGCGGCAGGGGTTGGAGCTGCTGCTGGTTTTGGAGCGGGTTGTTGAATTTTTTTCTGAGCCATCAGTGTGGCTGAAACCGATAATGCCAATAAAACGGTAAGTAGTAATTTTTGGGTCATAGTTTTTTTTCTCGAATCTAATACAATCATGTTGAATTCAATTCAGTCTTAAGGAGTTCTACAAAAATTTGGGCCACTTTGGGTGTTAAATTTTCGCGAAACGAAGATTTGTATATTTTTCTCCAGAAAAATTGAAATTAATCAGGAAATAGATTGTCTTTTATTCTATTCTTCCTAACTTGATAAAAAAATCAGGTTATGTTACGCTGGACCGCACGAATTGCCACCTTGGTAGGAATCTTTTTTCTGCTCGGATTCTTTACCAGCGATCAAATTGAAAGCATGGATTTCAAAGGCTGGATTGTTTTTGCCTTTTTTCCGGTTGCTGTCTTATCCGGTTATATCTTGAGTTGGATATACGACAGAACAGGTGCAGCCTTGAGTTTAGGGGGGATTTTACTTTATTATCTTGCGCATTGGCTTCTAGGCATGGGAATTCCTTTGGGCTCGGCTTATTTGTTGTTTGCTGTTCCGCCTTTGTTATTTGTTTTGGCCAGAAGATTTTCAGCCAAGCCAGCCTAAGCTTTTTAATTCCTTTCTGAGTCGGTGAACTGGTAAGCCCATTACATTGTAAAAGCAGCCATTCACTTTTTGCACGGCAGCATATCCAAACCAATCCTGCACACCATAAGAGCCTGCCTTGTCAAAGGGCGCATAAGTTCTAATATAATGCAAAAGCTCATCTTCCGTCATAGGGCCGCAATACACTTCGGTACGTTCTGTAAAAACATGTAACGATTTGGTAGAACGCAGGCAAACTCCTGTAAACACCTCGTGCATGGTATTGCAAATGGTGGTAAGCATATACAAGGCTTCCTCCTCCGATTCAGGTTTGTTGAATACCCTGTCATTCACCCAAACAACAGTATCTGCGGTTAATAAAAGCTCTTGGTCTTTCAGCTGTTCTGGAAATTCTTCTGCTTTTTTTTGCGCCAGAAATGCAGGTATTTCAGCCCCTTTCAGGTGTTCCGGAAAGTTCTCTTCTACTTCGTAGGAATAAATGCGATAATTGAGTTCAAGGCCTTTAATAAGTTCCTGCCTTCTGGGTGATTTTGATGCGAGTATTAGTTCCATATTAATCCATTACATCCACCCATTCAAACTGGCCATTTTTGAACTTAAAGATGTCTTTTTCTACAATGATTTCATCGCCATCCTTAATCTTTTTCATATCAATATCGGTGTGCGTAGTATGAATGGTTCCTTTGGTGGCATAAGCCAGTTTCAGGTATTGGTCGTTGATTCCTTTTTTTGTTCCGCACAAAACCACATGCACGGGTTTACGTATCCGTTTCAACAAACTCATATCCCGAATGGGAGAGTCATCGGCCAAAAGTACCAAATCCCCGTAATCACGATAGGCAATCATTGCCGAGTTAATGGCTTCCAGGTCGTTTTCAGGGTCATCGCCTCCTTCTCCCATTTTGCGAACATCTTCAATGTCCTTCTTCAGTTTCTTGTAATCCTTGGCTTCAAAGGGATGAACACCTCCGGTGCGTCCAATAACTTTTTTTTCATCAGGGATATTGTCGCCATCATTGAACAAAACATAGTACTTGATTTTTCCTTCCTCATAGGTTGCCTTAAACCAAACCAACATTTGCCCGATATAAGGAAACATGGAACCGGTCATATCAACCACCATCATTACCTTTTTCCAATGGGGGTTTCGTTTGAAGACATAGAATATGGTTGAATCCCGGATCTTGTATTCTCCGGTTAGGAATTTGTCGAACTTCAGCGTGGTTTCTTTGGTAGGACTTTCATAGGTTACCACTCCCTTTTTATCGTAATGGGCGTAGGCCCCTTCCAATTCACCTTTCACAAATTTGCCTTCAGTAAGGAGGAAACCGCTTTGGTCAAAGTTGCGTTCATATCCGTTTTTTTGTCCATTGGCATAGATTTCTTCGGTTCTGGTGCTGCAATTGGGGTAAAAGGTGAAGGAAGGTCCATGAAGTACCCCATGTTGGTAGGTGTTTGAAAATTCCGGACAATCTTGTGCGTCGAAATACTTGATTTCTAATCCTTCTTTCTCTCCGTTTTCATAGTACACTTCGTATTTCAAGTCGCCATTGGGCCAGAAATAGCGCCAAAATCCGTCTTTTTTGCCATTGGCCAGGGTAACATTGATCGTATCGCCATCTATTAGCTCAAAGGTTTGGCCGAATGAAGCAAAAGGCAAAAAGAGAACCCAGGTAAGCAGATTAAAAAGTTTCTTCATTTTGGCCCAAATATACAGACTCAAAAAACAAAGGCCATTGTCGCTGGTTTTTATTTGCATGAGTATTCATCTTCAGGATCTTTATGTGCAGCTTTGTTTGGAAGACAACAAGGCGCCCGTTTCGGTATATGCATTTGCAAAAGCTGCCGGCATTACGGAATCCGAGTTTTACAATCATTTTGCTTCTTTAGACGCTCTTGAAAGCGATTTATTCCGCAGCTGGTGGGCAGAAGCTGTGAGTATGGCTTCAGCTGCAGAAGTCTATTCCTCTTACAGCGGTAGAGAAAAAATGCTTTCCTTGTTTTTTACCTGGATTGAGGTTTTAAGAAAGAACAGAAGCTTTGTACAATTCGTAAAGAGTAAGCATCACAGCTTTCCTCCTCAAATTCCAGCTTGGTTGAAGCCTTTGCGCGAGCAGTTTATGGAAGATGTAAAACCTATTTTGCATGAATCGATTGGTACCAAAGAGATTGTAGATAGAAAATACTTGAGCGATAAGTATGTGGAAGGACTTTGGGTAAACTTTTTGTTCATTACTGATTTTTGGTTAAAGGACCAATCAAAAGGATTTGAAAAAACAGATGAGGCCATCGAAAAAAGCCTGCACTTAAGTTTTGATTTATTGGGAAAATCAGCCCTGGATACGGCACTTGAATTTGGGAAATTCCTATTTCAGCAAAAGAAATAATGGAGCAAAATAGTATTCCTTCGGGAAAGGTTGAACGCGCCATGCGGTTTATGAAAACCGGTGTTCAGATTGGTGGGAATTATATCAAGCATTACTCAAAAAAATTGGTTGACCCCGAGTTGACCAAGGATGCCTTGCATGAGGAGAATGCAGAAGACGTGTACAATGCACTCAGTGAGCTAAAAGGTTCTGCCTTGAAGGTGGCACAAATGCTGAGTATGGAGAAAAATGTGCTTCCCCGGCAGTACACCAATAAGTTCATTATGGCTCAGTACAGTGCTCCACCGCTTTCGGGACCGCTCATTGTTCAAACCTTTGTAAAACAATTTGGCAAGGCGCCGCAAGAGTTGTTTGAGCGTTTTGATATGAAAGCCTCAAATGCTGCGAGCATTGGCCAGGTGCATCAAGCGGAGAAAGATGGTAAGAAACTTGCGGTAAAGATCCAGTATCCCGGTGTTGCAGATAGCATCAAAAGCGACTTGAAAATTGTGAAGCCCATTGCTTTTCGTTTGCTTGAACTCAACGAGAAAGAATTTGATAAGTACATCAAAGAAGTTGAGTCGAAATTGCTTGAAGAAACCGATTACGAATTGGAATTGAAGCGCAGCAAAGAATTTACTAGTTTGTGTGCACATATTCCGGATTTGGTTTTTAGTAATTATTACGAAGAGTTCAAGTCGAAGCGGGTTTTGGTGATGGATTGGCTGCCCGGTTTGCACTTGGATGAGTTCTTGAAAACAAATCCTTCTCAAGAGGTGCGCGACCGCATTGGTCAAGCCATGTGGAACTTTTACGAGTTTCAGGTGCATGCCCTCAAAGCTGTTCATGCCGACCCTCATCCGGGTAATTTCCTTATGATGGAAGATGGACGTTTGGGTATTATTGATTTTGGCTGTGTGAAAGAAATTCCTGAGGATTTTTATTACCACTATTTTGCCTTGCTGGTACCCGAAATTATGCAGGATGAAGCCAGCATTACCCGAATAATGGAGCAGCAGCAAATCATAAATCCGGAAGATAGTCCTGAGGCACGCAAAGTAATTACGAATGCCTTTTTGCGCATGACGAATTTGCTCCGCGAACCCTTCAATCACGAAGTGTTTGATTTTGGAAACGATGCTTATATTGATGAAATATACAAGCTAGGTGATGAGGTAAGTAAGATGAAAGAATTGCGCAACAGCAAAGAAGGGCGGGGTTCTCAACATGCTTTGTACATCAACCGGACATATTTTGGTATCTACAGCATGCTGAACATGTTAAGAGCAAGAATTCGCACAGGCATTGGTAGCTGGAGCGAACCTTTGATTCAATACCATATTGCAGAAGAGAAAGCTTTGCAGGACTAAATCACGTCCTGCAAAGTTCAATAATCTTATCTGCTTTTCTGGAGTTAATCATCTCCAAGGCATCATTGAAAGGCATATCGCCATGATGCTTTAATAGCCCGCTAAGCGGAAAGTCATGAACTGAAACTTCCTGGGGTAGGGAATTCATTAATGTCCTAATAGCTTTTACTCTCACCTTACTCTCAAAAGGAAAAGGAAAGCTAACAACCATGTGGATTTGAGCTTTGCTTGCTTCAATTGTTTGCGGAGCCAGACAAAGTAAATGCCTGCAGAATCCGGTACCGGTAGATCCACCTAAACCAGCCACAAAAATTACCTGTTTGTATGCTGTTGTGTTGAGTTGATTTTTGATGGATTTCATGGCATCGGATTCCGCAATTTCCTTTCGCGATAATTCTACGGTGTTCTTGGTGTAAAGGTCGTACGATTTGTTTGCTTTAAATGGCAAAAATAAACCTCCATTGGGCATGGGATGTTCCCTCGAACTCACACAAATTAAATCGGTTTGCGCTGGCAGTTTGTTTAGTTTTTCAATGCAATTGCATCCTGCGCCACCCAAGGCAAGAATAAGGATTTTGTTGGCTGATTTAGGTTTAGCATTCAAGAATGAGCTGCCTGAAATGCCTAAAATAAGCATGGATTTTAGATAGTCGCGTCTGTTCATGGGTTGAATGTTTGCACAAGCTTAGTGCTCCATGATGCAGCCTAGCTACATTTTGCAATGCCGAATTTTTTTTAGTTCAACTCATTAACAAAACAAGCTATACCTTTTTTAGTCGAGCAAATTCTACCTTAAAATTAGCTATAATTCAAAAAATTACTTCTGATTTTCAGTTTGTTATTTGGAAGGCAAGCTGTGGGCTCCGCGCTGCAATTCGGAAAATTGTAAATCGAATAAACATGCAGGCCTTTATCATTTCTTTTATCTTAATTATTTATAATCAGCTCGCTTCTGCGCCGCAAGAAGGCGGATGGCGATTTGTGCATGAAAAAGAACAGGTAAAGGTGTATGTACGTCACAATCCCCAACTAAAATTCAACGACTTGTTAATTGTCCCTCAGCTGGATTGTAAAGCCGCTTCTTTGTTGAGCTTATTGTCGGATGTGGAGGCTCAACGCAACTACTTGTTCGGTTGTTTGGAATCGAAGGTCTTGGCTTCCGGAAAACAGGAAAGGCAGTTTTATCAGCGCTTGTATATGCCCTGGCCATTTAGCAATCGGGATGCCATTTATCGCCAAAGGGTTTGGGTTGATGAGACCAAGCATTTGATTCGGATTGAATCGGAAAGTGAAGCGAATGCATTGCCATTGAGAAAAGATTTGGTTCGAATTCCTTTCTACCATTCGGTTTGGGAAATCAGCTA
Source organism: Bacteroidia bacterium (assembly GCA_023151275.1). Classification (GTDB taxonomy): domain Bacteria; phylum Bacteroidota; class Bacteroidia; order UKL13-3; family UKL13-3; genus CAISCU01. The sequence goes on from JAKLJI010000030.1 coordinate 12,305, forward strand.
TTCAGATTCTGTCATCACCAAGGCCAGATTTATGCTCCAGGTAGATCCGGGTGGACAAGTGCCTGCCTGGTTGGTGAATTTATTTATCGACCAAGGCCCTATCAGCTCTGTGAAAAAAATTCGGGAATTGGTAAAACAGGAGCCCTATCGTTCAGCCCAAATGCTTAAGAAGGGTTAGCTTGTGGAAAAGAAGAAACAACCGAAATACCCTATTCAGCTTGGCTTGAATCGATTAATATTTGGAGCTTCAGCATTGGCTTATGGAGGATTATTGTACTTGGCCTCACATGCTTCGCAGCTTGTTGTGCAGGTTTTGGCTGTTGTTCTTTTTTCATTTGTTGCAAATACCTTGTTTTCCTTGTTGCATGAGGCAGTGCACCATGTGTATGCTCCTTCATCAAATGAGAATTACCTAAGCGGTTTGCTACTTGGTGGTTTTTATCCCACCTCCTATTCATTGCAGAAGTCATTCCATCTATCGCATCATCAATTTAATCGCAGCGACCGTGAGCAATTTGATTACCTGCACAAAGGCGATAATAAATTCTTGAAGTATGCGCAATGGTATTCCATATTAACGGGCATTTATTGGTTGGTTGCAGTTGCAGGTGCTTTGCTGTTTCTGTTATTCCCATTCTTGTTTTCTCCCAATTTGCTTGGCAAAGGATTAAGCAAACAAACCGGTGCCGATTCCATGTTTTACCGCTTGGGGAAAGGCAGCTTGCTTCGTATTCGTTTGGAGTTAGTTTGGGCTTTCTGCTTTCAGTTATCGCTTTGGTATTTTCTTGATGTTTCGTTTTGGCCAACGCTGGCCTGTTATGCAGCCTTTGCTTGGAATTGGTCATCGCTGCAATATGCAGATCATGCATACAGCACACTGGATGCCAAAGAAGGGGCCTGGAATCTGAAAGTGCCTTTTTTTTACAGGTGGTTTTTCTTGAATTATCATGCGCATAAGGTCCATCACCAACAACCCGATTTGCCTTGGCCTTACCTCTATCAACAAATCAAACCCGAAGAATTTCGTCCCCATTTTTTTGCAATGTACCTGCGCATGTGGCAAGGTCCAATTCCTTATCCTGAAACCAGCGAAGACCATGAAAAAGGTAATTAAAATAATGCGCGCAGAATGGCTGGTGATGCAGGAGTTTTATTTGTATTCGCTACGTCATCCCAGATACTTTGTTATAGCACTTTATCTCTATTTGCCTTCTCTATTCTATTTTAGAAAGCTGAGTCTGTTTCGCTTGGGTTTTTGCATGCTTCAATACCTGGATGATTTGGCAGATGGGGACCGATTGAGCAAGCTTTCTCCTGAACGGATTTTGGAAGATGCATTGGAGCAATTGCATGCAGAGAACTTTAAGAACAACCGTTTTGGACGTTTGGCAGATGCGTTTTTTTATCAAGCCAATCAAGCCCAACTTCCGCTATCCGAATTAAAAGAAAAGTTTATTGGTTTGATACGATTGCTTCAACTCGACTACAGGCGCAGAGTTTCTCTTTCCCGTATGCCAGAGCAGGAGCTTTTGCATCACCTCAATCAAACCTTTGCTCAATCCATTGATTTGGCAATGATTATTCTGAAATCCAACATCCGGGCAAGCCAAACTCCGCAATTGGTAAAAGCCTTTGGTATTTGTTCGCTTATTCGCGATTTGGAAGATGATTTATCTATGGGTATTGTAAATCTTCCTCTCGAATTGATTGCACATTCGGAGGGTGGTGAATTTCCATTCAATCAGCTTAAGCGCAGCGCCATTCGGACTTGGCTTTTGCAACAATTCCAGAATGGTAAATTGGCTATAGATTTATGCTCAGTTGAACTAAATGCAGTTCAAAATGAGCAAGGCATTTTTGTAATTCGGATTTTTGAAAAATCATTGCGCCGTTTCTTTTCAAAACCCGAGAAATTCCATTTTTTATCGCCCCTTGCATGAGCCAGAATAGTAGTTCCTTTAATTCCCTGAAAGCTCAGCTTTTGCAAGCTGAAATTCCAGGTTTTCCAGCGAGTTGGTATTATTTTGGATGTACACGAAATGCAAAATCCCGGATATTAAAAAATGATATTGGCGATTTCAGGCTTATGGCTTTGAAGTCGAAAAAAGGCGAATGGCAAGTGCTGCAACGAAACTGTTTGCACATGGGTGCCGATTTAAGCAAAGGTAAATTCACAGAACAGGGCCTTCGTTGTCCCATGCACGGTTGGCAGTATTCTGAACAAGGAATGCTTGAACACAAGGGTAAATGCCTACATCGTTTTCCAACAATTGAGCGGAATAGCCAGTTGTTTGTGTTCTTAGGTGTTGAATCCAATTTTTATCCCTTTCCAATTGAAAGTTCAAATCCCTTACTGTTTCCTAAATCACCGCTTCGGTTTTCCATTCAGATTCCTTGGTTTTTGTTGAGCGCAAATGGGTTTGATATCAACCATTTTGAAACCGTGCATGAGCGTGTTTTTACCTCGATTCCACAGGTGCAAGAATCACCCGATTATGTTTTTCGTGTTCTTCATCAATTTAGAAATGCAGGAACTCGATTGCCCAACAAATTGCTAAGGGCCCTTTTAGGTGAGGCCATGGAATTGGATTATTCGGTGTTTCGGGGAAATTGCATTTATGCCATTTCTTCGGCCGGACAAATGAAGAATCATATGTTTTTTCTGATTCATCCAAATCCTTCCGGAGCAGAGGTGTTTCTTTTTGCGCTTTCAAGTCCGGGTTCTATGGGAAGCTTGCCTGTGCTTTCATTCTTATTCAGCCCCATTCGCAACTATTTTATCCGACGATTTTTTCAGGATGAAATTGACTCCATTCACGAGTTAAGTTTTATGCCGGATAGCTTGGAGGAAACAGACCTCATGTTTATGCAATTTATTCATTGGATTCAAAAACAAGCCCATGCCGCTAACAAGTAAACTCATCGCCTTGGGCTTATTCCTGCTGCATGCTCTCATTTGCTTTTGGTACTACAAACGGCAGGCTTCCGGAAACAGAATAGGTGGCCCTATTTCTGTTCCTAAAGTAATTTGGTTGTTTCTAACTACCTATCATTATTTTATGCTTGCCCCCTGTTTGTATTTAGGCCTATATCCAGCACCAACACTAGCTTTGGGACTCTCTGCCTTTTGTTTGTTGATTGGTTTTCGCATGGTGCTTCAGCTGTTACTTATGTTTTTTCTTAAGGTATGGACTCCCATTTGGGGCATTAGCTTGAATGGATTATATGTAGTTACCTTATTGTTGATTCTTTTGCTTGGTCCCGTTTTTCAACTGGAATCCATTCCTAACCTAATGGTATTTTTTACCTTGCTTGTACTTGTTTGTATGATGGTGCTTGATAGTTATTATGCCTGGTCGTTTCGAGCTTTGGTTGGCCAACAAACCAAAGGAAGTGAAGCCATTTGGTATGCTTCAGAAACAGAGCCTAAGTTTGAAAAGATCAACCGTCAAACACGGATATTTAATCTATTTTTTCTACTCTTCACCGGAGTTGAATTCGTTTTAATTGTTTTGCTATGATGTCACTTCATCTTAATCCGGCAAAGTGGGAAGGTAGTTTCAAACCGCCTTCCATCAAGGATGTTCGTTGGGTTGCTTTTGGCTTATTGGGCTCCTACTTGATTATGGGTTTTAGCTTTCTTGGCTTTAGTAGGCAACCCTTGCAGGTGCTTTTTATTCTCGCATTGGGAGCAATACTCGAAACCGTATTCAATGGGTTTGTGAAAGGTAAAAAAGCATTCCCCTTGTCGGCACTTATTTCTTGCCTTTCTTTATCAATCATTCTCAATTATTCATTGGGTTATCAATACCTCTGGATTCCGGTCTTTGCAACCGTGGCATCCAAGTACTTATTTACTTTGAATAACCGCCATTTCTTCAACCCATCTTTATTCGGAATATTCTTTTGTTTAACCTTTACCGAAAACCTTGTCAATCTTGCACCTTCTTACCAATGGTACGGTACCGCAGAGTCGAGTTGGCTTATGGGTAGTTTTGTGGTAACCGGTGCGGTATTGTTTTTTATCAAACGTATCGACCGGTATTGGTTGAGTTTGTCTTTCCTGTTTTTCTTTGCCTTACAATCTTTGCTGAGGGCCTATATTGTTAGGTATATTATTCCCCCTGAAACCTTGTTCATTGGCGCAATTACTTCACCTGCATTTTACCTGTTCACCTTTTACATGATTACCGATCCGGGGACAAGTCCACCTAAGAAATCGGAGCAAATCTGGCTCGGTTTTTTTATTGCTCTTGCGGATTTGCTTTATCATACCCGATTCAGTTTGTACACTTTCTTTTTTGCTGGAATAACAGTTGCTAGTATTCGTTTTGCCATCAAGCATTACAAGGCCTACCGTGAAAATCCCTGGCCAATTTTACCATTTATGCAAAGCTTTGCAGCACGTTCTTTGGGAATCGCGTTCGTTGGATTCGTTCTTTTTTCATCCTTCACCTTTCGTTCTTTTGATACACTTAGTTCAACATTAACTGCCGGGCTTTCCCTCGAGTTTATTCCTGAAAATCAAACCGGAATTCAGGCTCAAAAAAGTGATTTGCTGAATCAAGTGGATGACCGTTTGAAACATGTTGCCAAGTGGATTCTTTCAGTTGGCGATGCGGTTGCCGTGGCTGATGTAAATAACGATGGTTTGCAAGATCTTTTCTTTACTCAAATTCTTAAAGATTCAAGTTCAAAGGCCAAGTTGTATTTGAATCAAGGAGATTTTAGGTTTGAAAAAATAGCTATACCGGAAGTTGAAAAGTACTTGAATCATCCGGAAGTGAATGGCGTTCCGGCCACACCTGTTTTTTTTGATATGGACAACGATGGTGACCAGGACCTGTTTTTGGGCTTTGGCTTTTCCCAAAGTCATTTGTACGAAAATCAGCTGGTTCAAACCGGAATGCTTGCCTTTAAAGAAGTGAATAATCCCTGGTTGAAACGGGAGTCGACCATTTGTTTAGCAGCCAATGTGCTCGATTTTAATCGCGATGGAAAGCTTGATTTGCTATTGGCAAATACACTGCCTCCATATTTTAAAGACTATCCCAAGAAAGTGCCTTTCAATATCTTTAATCTTCCTCAACCTGAGTTTCCCGGAGATAGGCGCATGCTTCATTTTATGCATGAATCCTGGCACAATGCCTGCAACGGAGGAAAGAAGGTGTTGTTGATGAATTCGGGTTCCAAAGGTTTTGTTGCCTTAAACAGTGATAAACTGGGTATGCCCGAAACGCATTGGAATCTGGCTATTGGAACCGGAGATATCAATCAGGATGGATGGACAGATGTATATGTTGCAAGTGATTTTGGACACGACGATTGTTACCTCAATTTCCAAGGAAAAGGTTTTGTCCGACAACAGGGAAAGTTCTTTGGTGAAGTAGGTTTAGATACCTACAAGGGTATGAATTCAAGCCTTGCGGATATGGATGGAGATGGAAGAGAAGATATCTATGTAAGCAATGTGCATCATGCCATGCAGGCCGAAGGCAGCTTGCTTTGGTTGAATAAAACAGATTCTGCTGCGCGTAGTGTAAACCTCAAAGAAAATGCTTCACGCATGAACATGTTAAACATCAATCGTTTTGGTTGGGGGGCTGCTGTTGTTGATTTAAACCTGGATGGATTTCCGGATATTGTTCAGGCCAATGGCATGGTTGGTGATGATTGGGATAAATTGTATGATAAGCGCAGTGATTACTGGTATTTCCAGGCACAGATTGCACGTACTGGTCCCGAGATTCACAGCTATGCAGATAAGTGGGCCGATTTAAGAGGGCGCTGCATTTACGAAAATGAAGCAGATGGCATTTTTTTAAATGCCCATGGAAACTATTTCCTGGATGTATCCCAACAAATTGGATTTACCCACCGAGCAAATACACGTGGTGTGGCGGCTGTTGATTTGGACAACGATGGAGATGCCGATTTGGTGGTTACCGACCAGTTTGGGGCACCCAAAGTTTACAAGAACAAACTTATCGAAAAGCAATGGCTGGGTATTGATTTACGAGGGAATGGAAGCAGCAGTTCAAGAGATGCCATTGGTGCCCGCTTGTGGCTAAGTGTTCAAACCGAAAAAGGTACTAAGGTTTATATGAAAGAACAACATGCTGTAAACGGATTTTCTGCTCAAGGTGATCATCGGATTTTGTTTGGTTTGGGCAAGGAGAAAATAAATAAACTTCGCTTGAAGGTGTGTTGGCCTGATGGTCGCATCCAACAAGTCGATAATCTTCAATCCGGAAAGTACATTACACTTGAACAAGCACCTTGATTATGTTCAATTGGAATTGGGAAAAATGGAAATGGATTGGTTGGGCTAGTGGCATCATTATGCCAGCCTATTTGCTCCTGCAACGCATTCATCCTTTTCAGGTGCATGTATTAACACCTCATGCTATTGATCATTCAATTTCATTTCAGCTTTGGGCATTTTGGCCTTACCAATCCTTGTACTTATACAGTGCTTTGTTGCTGTTTTTACTGCCAAACAAAGATTCTGATAAACGATTCTTTTTTCTTTACCTCTTCACAGCCTTGAGTTGTTTTGTGTTCTTTTTTACTTGGCCAACTTCTATACAGCGGCCCCAAAGCGATGGCCTACCTCTGTATTACCGCTGGTTTGTAGAAGTGGAAAAGGAGGGGAATGCTTTCCCATCTATGCATGTTGCCTTAGCCGGAATTGCCTTGTATGCGGCTTGGGATGCCTTGAAAAGTGTAAAACTGAAGTTGATTTTTGGTGCATGGATGCTGTTGATTTGTTATTCAACACTTGTTTTGAAACAACACCTGGTTTTAGACGTTTTGGGTGGTTTAGTGATTGCATTATTGATTGCCCTTATTGAACGCATTTTCTTTTTTAAAGGAGAGCTATCAAACGCATGAAATACAGGGAAGATATACGGACTCTCTTTGTAGTGGCATTTGCCATTGGTCTACACGTGATTGCTAGGGTGCCTTTAGGTTGGCAATCTGTTTTGGTATTTAGCTTGATAAATTTTCTGCTCTTGGTCATTAGTCATAATCAGGTGCACAATGGCATCTTTCGCAGGCCGGCTTATAACCGTTTATTTGAGTTGGTATTAAGCGTGCTAAGTTTGGGTTCATTGGCAAACATGTACGGGGTGCATACCCTCAATCACCATTTGCATGCCGATAGCGATGAAGATTGGTTCAGCTCAAATCATGTTCAGGGATTAACAGGTTTGCTTGCTATGCTTGTTTTTCCTTTTCTTGCATTTTACAAAACCTTAAGAAGCCGCTCTCAGCTTTTTGCAGAGAAACGGTTTAAGTCCATTCAAACGAGGAAGCAAAGGGAAGGTGCAATCGTGTTCTTGTTTCTTTTGGGTGTGTTTATTTATTCTCCTCAAGAGGCACTATTTGCCTGGATTTTGCCCGGCTTTTTGGCCAAGTACCTGTTAGCGATAGTTAATCTTATGCAGCATGTGGGATGCTTACCAACGGTTCCACTTTATTCATCGAGAAACTTTTTAGGAAAAGCATTGAATTGGCTGCTGTTCAACAATGGGTATCATACCGCACATCATGCAAAACCCAGTTTGCATTGGTCAAAATTACCGAATTACCATTACATGCATTTACACCACAAATTGCCAGAATCCTTGATTGAAAAAAGCCTCTTGGCATTTGTATTCTTTACCTATGTTCCCGGAAAAATAAAACCACTTACTTATGGAGCAACAAAGCAAGAAAAGTGATTTTTATACTCAAAGTGGAAAGCTAACACAAAGTTGGTATGCCATTGCCCAAAGCAAGCAAATAGGGCAGAGCAAGCCTTTTTCTGCTATTGTATTTGGTATCCCGCTTGTTGTTTGGCGAGATGAAAACGGAAATCCGCAGGCATTGCTCGATCGATGCAACCACAGGCATGCTCCCTTAAGCGATGGTAGAATTGAAAAGCATTGCGTGGTTTGTCCTTACCACGGTTGGATTTACGACGGTAGCGGAGCCTGCAAAAGCATTCCCTCTGAAGGACCTCATGTGGAGCGTATTCCCCCAAAAAAGGTGGAGCAATTTCCAAGTGTAGAGAAGTATGGCTTGGTTTGGGTGTGGATGGGAAGAGCTGTTCCTCCAAATGGAGAGCCATTTCCCATGCCGATGAAGACTTCCGCTGGTTGGCATTCGTACTACATGGAAACAGATTTTGAAAATGATGTTACCAATTTGGTAGAGAATTTTATGGATGTGCCGCATACCGTTTTTGTGCACAAAGGCTGGTTTCGCGATCCCAAACAAATGCGCATTGCTGCCGTTGTTGAACGAACCGAAAACAGCGTCTTGGTTTCCTACAATCAACCCAAAGATGCCATAAGTTTTAGCAGTAAATTGCTCAATCCAAAAGGACTTCCCATGGTGCATACCGATCATTTTTACATGCCCAATACAACCCGGGTTGATTATGTTTTTGGCGATTTTGAACGGGCTTTTATTATCACCAGCACCTGCACGCCTATTGATGAAAGCCATACCAAGGTATTCACCTTAATCGGATACCGGTTTGGATGGCTCAATCCCTTAGCCGCACTATTTCTTCCCGCTTATACTCGCAAGGTAATTACTCAGGATGTTGATATTATGGCCCTTCAACGCAAAAACCTCAACAGGTTTGAGCCTGTTCCCTTTCAATCAACACAGGCGGATACCATGCATATTTACATTGAGAGTTTAAGGAATTATGCCATGGATTCGGAAAACTTTCCAAAGCCGGCGCCCATAAAAAAAGAAATTGAATTTTGGGTATGAGCAAGCTAAGCTACAGGTTTTGTGAACCCGCTCAGTTAAGTGAGCAGGAGCTGAAGCGCTTGTATTGCTTGATGGAACGAGCGTATGAAGAAATTAGCTTTGATCGCTTTTTGGAGGATTTGCTTAAGAAGCAATTGGTGCTGCTTTTGGTGGATTCCGAAAGTCAAGTCCAGGGCTTTACCACCTTTGCTGTCAATCCGGGTCAAACAGGTACAGCAGAGTATGCCATTTTGTTTTCGGGTGATACCATCATTCATCCCAACTACTGGGGTTCATTAGCCTTGTTGAAAGGTTGGTGCGCTGCGGTTGCACAATTAATGAGGGCTTATCCTCATAAGGTTTGGTATTGGTTTTTGTTGTCGAAAGGCCATCGAACCTATCTATTTCTTCCGCTGTTCTTCAAAACGTATATTCCATGCTTGAATGCAGCGGAGGTCCCTTCTCATTGGTATGCAATTCAAGAAAGAACCGCTGCTCTCTTGTATCCTGACTATTACCAACCCGGCGATAAAGCGCTTCACTTTAAGCAATCCCTCGGTCAGTTGATTCCGGAACTCGCCAAAAGCAGTTTCGATAAACAATACAACCCGCATGTTGAATTATTCCTCCAACTCAATCCTGGTTTTGAAAAAGGCGATGAACTACTTTGCTTTACGCAAATTCATCCTGATAACATGAAAGGATATCCTGCCAACTACTTAAGAGATGCACTGAATCTGAAGCAATGAAGAAATGGGAGCTGATACAAAACCTATTTGCTTGCTCCGGTTATTTTTCCTGGAGAAGGTTTATGAATCAAGCCACTCATGTAGATGTGGTGCAGCGCAACTTGTTGTGCCAACTGATGCAAGCCAATGCCCAAACCGACTATGGCAAGCGGTATGGATTTAGTCGAATAAAGGATTTTGAATCCTATCAAAACCAGGTCCCCTTGCTTGAAGACTGGCAGGAACTGGAGCCCTATATCCAGGCCATGGAAATGGGAAAGGAACAGGTATTGCATTCAGGAAAACTTCTTGCTTTTGAAGAAACTTCCGGAACAAGTGGCCCCTCAAAACTTATACCCTATACCAAAGCGTTGAGAAATCAATTTCAGCAAGCTATTGGCATTTGGATGTTTGATTTGTGGAAGCGACATCGCCGGGCATTTGCAGGCAAATCGTTTTGGTCGGTAAGCCCGGCTTTGCGCAAATCGCGTACCAACGAAGCCGGCATTCAAATTGGATTAACGGAAGATTCTGATTATTTCAATCCCGTCATAGCCCGGCTCATTCGCGCAACACAGGCCTTAAGCCAACCTATATCCAATGAGTTACATGGAACGGCATATTACCGGGAAGTGTTGGTCCAATTGCTTGCTTGCAAAGAGTTGTCGTTTATCTCCTGTTGGAGCCCAAGCTACTTCTTGATGTTGGATGAACACCTGAGAATACATTGGGACGAATTGCTGGAAGGGCAGGCTAAATCACGTTATGAGGAATTGGCTCAACTCAATCCCATGCAATTCACCTGGAAACAGGTGTGGCCCGGGTTGGAATTGTTGAGTTGTTGGACCTCAGCCCAATCGGCATTGTTTGTATCGGTGGTACAAGGCAAATTGGGTGATGTACGAATTCAGGGAAAAGGACTATTGGCCACAGAGTTTGTTTGCAGTATTCCTATGGCATCGCATGCCCATCCCTTGTTAACTTATACTTCCATGGTTTATGAGTTTAGACGAGAGCAGGATGGAAAAATTTACCTAGCACATGAGTTGAAAGTAGGGGATATGTATGAGCTTATCATAAGCAATGCTGCCGGATTGTATCGCTATGCCACCAAAGACTTGGTGCTTTGCAAAGGACATTACAAGCAGATTCCTGCACTTGAATTCCTTGGAAGAAAAGGTGAACAATCCGATTTGGTTGGCGAAAAGCTGACGGGCTTTCAAGTGAGTCAAGCCCTACAACAAGTCTATTCAAACCTGCTCCAACAAGTAAATTTTATTGCACTCAAAGCCTGGTCGGAGGAGGGGAAGAATGGCTATCACTTGTTGCTTGAAACCCCTGAATCGCTGTTCTCTTCTTTTCAAGAAAGACTTTCTTGTTTTGAAGATGAATTGAAGCGAAATCCCTACTATGCACAAGCCTTGCAGCTCGAACAACTTCAACCCATTCGGCTTAAATTATTGCCTTTGGGAACAGCAAAAAGGTTGAAGGCTTGGCAAGACATGCATCAACCCATTCCGGATGGACAACAAAAACCACGTATCTTATACCGGTTAAATCAACTTCCTCAACCCTTTGAAACATGGCTGAATACCTGATACGTTTGGCAACGCAAGCAGATAACGAAGCCTTATGCAGCTTGTGTGAATTGCCCATGCCCGGCAGTATTTCCCTTGCCTTTCCAAGAAGACCCGCTTTCTTTGATTCGAATGCAATACAAGTTTCACATACGGCTTTGTATGTGCTTGAACATGGCCAAAGCAAACAGGTAGAAGGCATGTTCTCGGTTGGAAGCAGAGCTGTTTATGTGAATGGCCAGCCCAAAGAGCTTCCCTATTTCTCAGACCTGCGTTTGCATCCCAATGCCCGTGGCGGAAGGGCTTTGTTTGAACTTTGTGATTTCGCGGCTCAGCAAGATTGGATGCAAAACAGTTTTGGACAAACCGTGGTATTTGCCGACAATACCACCATGTTGTCGCTGATTCAAAAGCTTAAGCAAAGGGGGAAACGCAACAAGTGGTTTTTGTACCACGAAGCAGGCGATTTGATAAGTTGGATGATAAGTTTACGAAAGAAAGTCAACCTGAAAATCCCTGCTGGAATTGAACTGCGCAAGGCAACCATTCAGGATATGCCAAAGCTTCAACTGTTTTGGGAAAAGGAGGCCTCTGCCATCCAATTTGCTCCCGTTTATGATTTCTCAAAATTGGGAGAGCCCTATTACAAAGGACTAGAACCATCGAACTATTACCTGGCCTTTGAAAAAGGTGAATTAGTAGCTTGTTGTGGAATTTGGGACCAGGGCAATTTTCGTCAAACCCTTGTCCATTCGTATGCTGGAGCCCTTCGCTACCTTCGTCCTTTCATCAATTTGCTGAGTGGTTTTTGGGGTGATATTGAGTTGCCACCGGCGGGAAAGGAATTGGCCTATCTCAATGTTCATACCCTTGCGGTTACCGGTAGAAGACCTGACTTACTCCTGGCGCTTATTCAAGCCATTCGGTCTGATTATTCGGGTAGTGGATATGCGTATTTATTGCTTGGGATGGATGCCTTTGATCCCTTGCAGGAAGCCATGAAACAGATTCCCAATAAGCGGTCAATCCAAGGGAAGCATTACCTGGTAAGTGGACAAGAGCAATTTCAGGTTCCCATGAAGCATCCCTTTTACCTGGAAGCCGCGAGGATATAATGTAAGGGCCAATTGTAATTGGCCCCTCCCAGAGTATGGGCCAATTGTAATTGGCGCCCACCAACAGCTAGGGGCCAATTGTAATTGGCCCACCAACTAAGGGCCAATTGCCATTGGCCCTCTACCTATGTATTATACTCGCTATCGGTTGCGCTGTCGGCATAATTACCATATCGTTTATGTTCACATGTCCCGGCCGCGATGCCATAAACCAAGCAGCTTCTGCAATGTCCTCCGCCAAAAGATTGTCAAAGCCCTCGTACACCTTGTCGGCTCGCTCCTTATCGCCATGAAAGCGAACCACCGAAAACTCAGTCTCCACCGCGCCAGGACAAATTTGTCCAACCTTTACCCCAAATGCAGAAAGCTCTATCCGCATCGCTTTGCTTAAGGCATCCACAGCATGTTTGGTAGCACAGTACACATTGCCATTGGCATACACTTCCTTGCCTGCAATGCTGCCAATGTTAATGATTAATCCCTTTTCTCGTGCTTTCATCAATGGGGCTATTGCCCTGCTTACATACAAAAGTCCCTTCACATTCGTATCTATCATTTTCTCCCAATCATCTATGTCGCCCTCGTGCATGGGGCCCAAGCCGCTGGCCAGGCCCGCATTGTTTATCAGGATGTCTATATTTTGCAATGTAGCCGGTAACTGCCCAATTTGCTGCAAAACGTCTTCCCGGTTCCTAACATCCAATACCAGCGTATGCACGGCAATCCCGAACTTGGATTTTAATTCATCCGCAAGGGATTGCAATCGCTCTTCACGACGGGCGCTGATTATGAGGTTGATACCTTCTGATGCGAATTTGCGGGCAATGGCCATCCCAATTCCTGAAGAGGCTCCACTGATAAAGGCGAGAGAATTTGGCATAAAACGTTATTTTCGTAAAACAGCTATGCCAACAAATATGAATTTTTCGCTGGAAAAAACCGAACACTATTCCCTCCTCAAAACCTCACTTACTGCCTTAGACCAACCGCAGGCCGAGGAGATTACCCGGATGGTAAAAGCACATCTGGCGGGAATTATCAATCCCTACCTTATCCTAAATTTTGATTCGGTAGAATCGTGCAATGCAGGCGCCGTGCGCGAGTTAATTAACCTCGGTTTGCATCTCCATAACCAGGATGGTATGCTAATCATCAGCAACCCACATCCGCAATTTGCCCGCTTGTTCGATAAAGCAGAAATTGTATTTGTGCCTACAGATATTGAAGCCATCGACTACGTGTTTATGGACCAGCTGGAAAAACAGTTTTTACAAGGTGGGGATGACGAGGAATAGCTATGTCGTTTGAGGTTACGATACTTGGAAATAGCTCTGCTTCGCCTACGCACTCGAGGCACCCCTCTTCACAATATGTAAATATTTGCGACCACCACTTGCTTATTGATTGTGGAGAAGGAACCCAAATGCAATTGGCCAGGTACAAAATCAAGAAATCAAAAATTTCGCAGATTTTTATTTCCCATGTCCATGGCGACCATATCCTGGGTTTGCCCGGTTTGCTTCTCTCCATGAACCTCATGAAGCGCGAACAACCCATCCATATTTTTGGTCCACCCGAGTTGTTTAAAATCTTGGATGTGTTTTTTAAATATTCAGACACCCAATTCTGCTTCGAGACACACTACCACATTGTTGATCCCAATAAGCGCAGTGTGGTATTTGAGAACCTGTTTTATAAAGTAATAGCATTTCCCTTGTTTCATAGGGTGCCTACCACGGGCTTTTTAATTGAAGAACGTTCCAAATTAAAAAAGCTGAATATGGAGGTTTGTGAACGGTTGAAAATTCCGTTTACATTTTACAACGACATCAAAATGGGCAAGGATTACTGCACCCCCGAAGGAAAATGGATTAAGAATGAAGAGCTTACTTTTCCTGCCGCACTGCCCATTAGCTATGCCTATTGTTCAGACACCCTGTTTGATGAACGTGTAATTGATGCAGTGCGCGATGCAGACATCCTCTATCACGAAGCAACCTTTATGCACGACAGGTTGGATAGGGCGGTTTACACCATGCATACAACCGCCAAACAAGCCGGTATTGTAGCTCGGCAGGCAGGGGCAAAAAAACTCATTGTAGGACATTTCTCTGCCCGTTACGACGATTTGGAACCTATCCTCCTGGAGGCCCGAAGCGAATTTCCAAATACCGAAATAGCCCAGGAGGGCAAGACTTTTATCTTAGAATAACATGAACATTTTTTCTCCTGAAAACTGGAAAGAATACCAGTTGCTGGATTGTGGCGATTTTGAAAAACTCGAGCGGTTCGGAAACCGCGTATTGCGACGCCCCGAACCACAAGCCCTTTGGAATAAGGTATATCCTGAAAGCAAATGGAAGCAGTTAACAGACATTACCTTCCGCCAAAAAGGGAGCCACAGTGGAGAATGGATAAATCCAAAAGCAATGCCAAGCCGTTGGCCCCTGGAGTATAAATTCAAGCAAGCTCGTATAAAGTTTAACTTATCCCTTACGGCCTTCAAGCATGTTGGTATTTTTCCGGAGCAAGCTGCCAATTGGGATTATATCATCCAAAAAATAGGCTTAATTCAAGGCGAACAGCCCCGCTTTCTTAACCTGTTCGCCTATACCGGCGGAGCCTCACTTGTAGCAAAAGCAGCCGGGGCAGATGTTACCCACGTAGATAGCGTAAAACAGGTTATCAGCTGGAGTCGTGAAAACATGGAAAGCTCAGGCTTAACCGATATACGCTGGGTAGTTGAAGATGCCCTCAAATTTGTAAAACGCGAAGTGAAGCGAGGCAAAAAATACCATGGCATTATTCTCGATCCGCCAGCTTACGGCATTGGCGCTAATGGCGAACGCTGGCAGCTGGAGGACAATATCAATGAGATGCTGCAGGATATTTCTTCACTGCTCGACCCAAAGCAGCATTTCCTGATTTTGAATGTGTATTCGCTCGGACTAAGTGCCTTGTTGGTTGAAAGTTTAATTAACAGAAACTTTCAGCAAAACAAAGAATTGGAATTTGGAGAACTTTACCTGCCAGCCGAATCCGGCATCAAATTACCACTGGGCATTTTGGCCCGCTTCTCGCATGGAATTTAGCAGCAGGGGTGATGCCCCTTAGAGAGGACTTTGAAGGTCTAACATATTTAGGCGATTGAATTTCGAACCCGAATTTGCTAGGCGAATTACTTGGGCAGATACCAGAGATAAAGGAATTATTTTACAAGCAAAGCAATTACACCTGTTCAATAACGCTAAGTGCCGAACAAATGGCCACGCTTTTGGCCACCCATTTGCCGGAGCAAACTTGGGTTCATTTGGCAGGGGCTTATGGTGTAAGTTCCATTCTTACTAGCTTTAAAAACAATTACCCGGGGTATTTCATTAGCCAGGCGGTAATGTACAACAAAACCATACTAGCCGCTACCCAGCAAAGCCAAAACCTTTACGGCGGTAATTATGGCGGAATAGAGAACTATTTTGCTTACATTCGAAATTACTTCGGCCAAAGCATTTACGACCAAGTAACCGCCGGGTTTATGCAACAAAGCAGTGTGTACACAGATAGTTTACGTTTAGAGGAGTGGCATTTGTATGGTAGTTCCAGAATAGGAATTTACCAAACCAACAAAGCCATGGCGCAACGCACTGTACGCATAGAAAACGGAGTAACTACCCAACTAAGCAATACTCACATTGAACAACTAAGTCTAAGCCGTTTTTACACCGAACGTGGTGCTAGACGTTATGAGCTAGCAAACCATTTGGGGAATGTGTTGACTGTTGTAACGGATAAGAAGTTACCAGTATGCAATAGCACATCAATTTCTTACTACATTGCAGATGTAGTAAGTGCTACGGATTATTCACCTTTTGGAGCGCCATTGGAAGGAAGGACTTGGCAAGGTGGGGAGTATAGGTACGGGTTTAATACCCAAGAACGCGATGATGAAATAGCTGGCTTCGGCAACATCATGACCGCTGAGTTTTGGGAGTATGATACTAGGTTGGGGAGACGGTGGAATGTGGATCCTATATCTTGGTTAAAGTCTTGGATTTCTTCGTATCATTCTTTTAGTAATAATCCAATTTTAAACATAGATCCCAATGGAGCAATTGATGGGTGGTACGAAGGAGAAAATGGAATAATGACATTTGATGAAGGTGTTCATAGTCAAGCAGACTTAGACATTAGAGGGATTTGTGGCAAATATCAGGGGGAAGCGGTTTCTGGTTATTTGGGTAACTATCCTGTGGTTGGGGACGAAAATGGAAATATTTTAGTTAGCTTGCCAACTGCTACTATTACTGCATCCAACCCAAAATCACCACAAGGATATGATTTTGCTGAACAAGCAATTCAAGGTTATCAAGGTGGAATATTTACCGAAGGAGATAGGTCGGTAAATTACAGTCCCTTGCAATGGAGAGCACCAGATGCGTTTGGAATTCAAGTTTCAGGTACCGCAATCGCAGGAGCAGGGATATCTCAAACCTGGACCTTCGGTTACATGCAAGAGAATGGATTTTTTGCTACTGTTGGGCCGGGCGAAGGTGGGGGTTGGGATCAAAGTCTTTCTATCTCTTTTTTCTCTGCTTATTATAATGGCGATGATTCTAAACCTAACTTTGATGCTTTTCTTGGAAATTCAAATGCAAATACGGTTGGTGCCAGTATTGTTTGTATTGGACAATCCGCAGATATTTCCATAAGCAAAAGCGGTAAATACATCTATGGTGAAAATTGGAATTCCTTGAGCCTTGGAGTCTCAATTGGAACCGATGATGTTAGCACAATTTTCTCTGGATCCACACAGTATCAACAAACCTATTTATTATGGAAATCTTGGTAAAATTTCTAAAGTTTAGTCTCCTACTTAGCTTGTCTTTTATATTTTCGAAATGTTTAGATTGTGCAAGGTCATATAGAGAGTATGTTAAAGAACTTTCGATCTATGGTGTTATTAAAGACCAATATTTGGATAAGGAGAATCACGATACACCGACTTTTATTTTAGGTGAGGACAACAATATTAATCCATTTATTGGTCTGCGCGCTATGTATTTAGCTTCCAGCCTAGGTGATACTATTAGAAAAGATAGTGGAAGTTTAAAGTTTCTTTTGATTAAAAAGGATACAATTATGATTTTTTATCCTAAATGCAGAGGCAATTTGATCAAGGAGTAGCAGTTATTTCATTATCTTAACAAAAGACCCCATGGGCTCCATCTACCTGGCAAAAATCCGTAATTCGGCATTGGTAAGCAACTACCAAACCAATCCGGCGGGTATGCTTTACGGAATAGCCCATGCCACAGAGAATTACCTTCAAAAGATAAAATACTACTTCGGCCAAAGCATTTACGACCAAGTAACCGCCGGGTTTATGCAACAAAGCAGTGTGTACACAGATAGTTTACGTTTAGAGGAGTGGCATTTATATGGTAGTTCCAGAATAGGCATCTACCAAACCAACAAAGCCATGGCGCAACGCACTGTACGCATAGAAAACGGAGTAACTACACAAGTAAGCAATACACACATTGAACAACTAAGCCTAAGCCGTTTTTATACAGAAAGAGGTGCTAAACGATATGAGCTAACAAACCACTTGGGTAATGTGTTGACTGTTGTAACGGATAAGAAGTTACCAGTATGCAATAGCACATCAATTTCTTACTACATTGCAGATGT
>JAKLJI010000030.1:30173-36435 GCA_023151275.1 Bacteroidia bacterium
ACTGTTGTAACGGATAAGAAGTTACCAGTATGCAATAGCACATCAATTTCTTACTACATTGCAGATGTAGTAAGTGCAACGGATTATTCTCCATTTGGCGCGCCTTTGGCGGGAAGGACTTGGCAGGCTCAGGAGTATAGGTATGGGTTCAATGGGAAGGAAAATGATAATGAAATAAAAGGCCTTGGAGACCAACAGGATTATGGAATGAGGGTTTATGATACGAGGTTGGGGAAATTTTTGAGTGTGGATCCATTAAGTGATGACTATCCATATTATTCTACGTATCAATTTGCAGGTAATATGCCAATATCATTTATAGATCTAGATGGATGCGAGCCAGCTAAACCAGGAACAGAAAAAGGAGAGTTTCAGTTGGCTAAAAATAATTTTGATGAATATGGAGGAGATCATGGTTGGACATGGGATGGAGATAAGTGGAATGATGGCGGTAGAAGTTTAAATGAGGCATTAATTACTGCTGATAAAGTTATCTCCCTCAAAAATAGTCAATCCAATATCTCCTCAAGAAATATTGGTTCAGCTTCAATTTTGAAAAAGGAGTCACAGATTAAGTCAACTTCAAATAATGTCGATAAATTTACTACGCCATGGATGAAAACTGCATTGAAAGAGAAAAGTATAGGTGTTAGAGAAACAAAAGAAAATTCAGGGCCACGAGTAGATATTTATTTGAAGTTCGCAGGGTTGAAATCTCCGAATAAATGGTGCGCTTCCTTTGCCCATTGGTGTTTAGGACAAAATGGAATTAAAGGAGGTGGAGGTAGGGGCGAAAACTGGTTGAAGTGGGGCGTAAAATTGGAGAATCCGAAATACGGTGCTATTGCTATTTTTAAAACTAATCATATCGGATTTTATATGGGTAAAAATCCGGATGGTACATTGATAATTCTTCATGGTAATTGGTCGGATATGATTAAGATTTCAAGCGGGATTTATGATCCTATTTATCCAAAAGATATTAAGGAATACCGATTTCCTGAAAATTATTGAAGGATAAACTCAATTAATAAGTTTTGATATTTTTAATATTATTAACAAGTTTTATTATTTTATTTAATTTTTATGAGAATTTATTTTTTTTCTATATTTATTTTTATTGCTTGCAATTCTGGGAATAATGAGGTGGAGCTTAAGCAATCAATAATGAGTCCAATTCCTACTCTGAAAAACACAGATTTTAAGGAGTATTGGAATAATTTAGGATTGGCTTTGAAAGTTAATGATACTTTGAAACTTGAAAAATTCTTTGAGTCTTCAGTTTTTATTTATGGAAGAGAAGATGAGGATCCTAGATTTGTGCTTAATGGTCGAGATAGAATAGTAAGGGTTAGAGAAATCTACCTTTCAGGAGGATATTATGATGAGAATAGGCTTCTTAATGTTAGTTATAGGGATTTTTTCTCGGACAAAAATGTCTTGGATTTAAATTTTGTGAGTAATCAAGATACACAAAGGATTGAAGATTTTATTTTCGCAAAGAGTGATTTTGATGAATGGAAGTTAATAGGTGTTTATACGAATACAAGAGATATTGATCACTAATAATGCATTAGAATTATGGCGGAATAGAAAACTATTTTTCGTACATTCGAAATTACTTCGGCCAAAGCATTTACGACCAAGTAACCGCCGGGTTTATGCAACAAAGCAGTGTGTACACAGATAGTTTACGTTTAGAGGAGTGGCATTTGTATGGTAGTTCCAGAATAGGTATCTACCAAACCAACAAAGCCATGGCGCAACGCACTGTACGCATAGAAAACGGTATAACTACCCAAGTAAGCAATACCCATATAGAACAACTAAGCCTAAGCCGTTTTTATACAGAAAGAGGAGCAAAACGATATGAGCTAACAAACCATTTGGGTAATGTGTTGACTGTTGTAACGGATAAGAAACTCCCAGTTTGTTCAGGAACAAGTGTAAGTTATTACATTGCAGATGTAGTAAGTGCTACGGATTATTCGCCTTTTGGCGCGCCTTTGGCGGGAAGGACTTGGCAGGGTGCGGAGTATAGGTATGGTTTTAACACCCAAGAACGAGATGATGAACTGAAAGGAAGCGGAAACTCTTTAGACTTCGGAGAAAGAATTTATGATCCAAGGTTAGGACGCTTTCTTTCGATCGACCCTCTAACAAACAAGTTTCCGATGCTATCTCCTTGTCAATTTGCTGGAAATAGTCCAATATTGAATATTGACATTGATGGGCTAGAGCCATTATCAGCAAATGAAATCATCAAGAAATTTAGCGATGGCAAAACTGCTATTGGGTATAAAATGACCGTCCATGTAGATCAACCGGGGACAGGAGGAGATAGAGATTCGTATGAAATCAGTTTAGATGGTGTGGATGTTGGTCATACATTTATCACATTGGAAAAAATAAATGATGACGGAACAATAACTAAGCAGACTTTTGGCTGGTATCCATCAGCGGAGCTGAATCCTATGGGGGGTGAGATTCAATCCAAGGGCGTTATTATGAATGATGAAGGGCATCAATATGATGCAAGTAAAACATTCAATCTTACGGAGGAGCAGTTTAACAAGACTCTCGATTATGTAAAGCAACAAGACGGAAAGGATTATAATCTCGATACGTATAATTGTACTGATTTTGGACAAGGTTGTTCGAATGCAGGAGGAAATAAATTACCAGATACCCAAGGCTCTTGGCCTGGTGGAGCTGGAAGTAATCCGGGAGATTTAGGCGAAGATTTAAAGAAAACAAATACAGGCACTTCTGGAGGTAGTGGTGGTAGTAGCGGTGATAAACAAAAGAAAGTAGGATCATGAAACTAGTATTATTGTTAATAGGATTTATGACAATGAGTGGTTGTTCGGGTAATGGCCCTCATGACAATAGGCTTGAGTTATTAGGATCATTCATCGCAGAAGTTAAAGGCTCAACCAACGATAAGAATCAAGAGATTATAAATACTTACTTTTCTTTAAACAGTGCAAATAACAAAGAAAAAATTAGAAGCGAGTATTTAAATCTGATTAGAAGTAAGCTTATTGACGATTTTGAAATCTTGCCATATTCTAAAGCAGCCGATAACTTTACGGAAGTTCATTTAATCCAAGATACAGCTAACAAAGGCGATATATTCATAGTGAAAATTAGCAAAGAACCTGATTATGTTTATATGAAGATGAACAAGGATAAAATAGAATCTGTGAGCCCAATCATAAAGGGAAATGTAATAGTTGGCTGGTTTTAACTAATTACAAAACACTCAATAACCCACCGCCCAGGCTTTTAGCTTGGGCGGTTTTGTTCTATCCCTTTACAAGGCTTTGCATATTATCTTTTAATCGTTTTTTGGCAATGAGAGAATCAATGATATTGTAAAGTGATTTTTTTCTGTGTTGTCCAGTTCATCAATCAGCTTTAGTTTTTCCATTAGGGTTTTATCATAGTCCGCCCTCAAAAAGGGTCTAAGTCCAGTGTTTATGCACCCCTTTTGGGAAAAGATAGTGGATTAGTTTGCAAGAAAATGAAGAAATTGGTTAAAAACCTTGCAAATAGCTACGACCACGCTGTTCATTACAGCTACGACCAACATGGCAATGTGAAGACGCTGCTGCGCGAAATTAAAGGATTGGTTCCCTTGCTGAATGATTACAAATTGATAGACTATTCCTACGATTTGGTAAGTGGTAAAGTAAATGAAGTTGCTTACCAAAATGGAAAAGCCGACCAATACCTGCACCGCTACAGCTACGATGCTGATAACAGATTGATAAGTGTGGAAACCGGGCCGGGTAAGTATCAATTGGACGAAGATGCCCGGTACAGGTATTACCTGCACGGCCCTCTGGCGCGGATGGAGTTGGGTAGGCAAAAAGTGCAAGGGCTAGATTATGCCTACACCATTCAAGGGTGGTTGAAAGCAGTAAACAGCGGCCACCTTACTCCTCAACGAGATTTGGGACGAGATGCCTACCAAAGCGGAACCGGTTTTACAGGGAATGGCCAATTTCCGGCAGATGCATTTGGCTTTAACCTGAGCTATTTTGAAGGAGATTACAAACCCAGTGGAACCCTTGCCCAAAACGAATCTTTTGTGGTTGCAACTGAATCCAGTGCCGTGGGCAATCAAAGTCCTAACTTATTCAATGGAAATATTCGGATGATGACGGTCGCCATCCGTCAGTTTGGCGTATATCCACTGGTAAACAGCTATAGGTACGACCAGTTGAACCGAATAATATCAAGTACCTCTTTCAACCAATACGATAGTCCGCCCTCAAAAAGTCTTCGAGCAACTGAATTTCATTTTACTAAGTCAAAAAGTTTTACAACTAGTTTGCAAGGAATTTAATCGAGTAACAAAAAAACTTGCAAATTTCTTAGCAAAAACGGACACTAATTTTGCATGGAAATATGTAAGTAAACCGATCTAGAAATTCAGAATTTAGAAATGGAGCCTCCCTTAAATTGTGAGTCGGAACTTTCCTGTTGGCAGTGCGTGCGGGCAAAATCCGCGGGCAGGGCTGCGCGACTTGCCTTATTGGCTGGTTCGCTTCGGGAGGGCCTGCGGGTAAGAGCGAAGCAGGCGCGAAAAGGCAGGGAGGGATTTTGACCGAGGTTGGCCTGCGGCTTGGGAGGCACCTCCAACAGGAAAAGCTTTTGGTGACTTTTGGCTACAAAAGTTACAGCAGAAAAAAACTAAACGCCTCCTAAGTTAAATGTCCTCAATTAGTTACTAAATGGAGGCTTACAATTTAGAGACGAGATAAAATCTTGAAGGAGAAATTCAAACCGAAAATAATGACTTTTTGAGGAACCAATACGATAGCCTTTCCAATGCCTATACCAGCAATGCCAGCCCTTTGCCTCAATACCTGAATACCTTTACCTACGATGCCAATGGCAATATCTTGCATCAACTTAGGCAGGGTGCTCCCGGCCAGCTGGCAATGGATAATTTGACCTATGAATACGAAACCCAGAACGGCGCTCCTACCAACCGACTGAGGAGAGTTACGGATGCAGTAGCCTCGGGCAATTATGCAGACGATATTGACAACCAAAGCGATTTTACCAATTATTCCTACGATGAAATTGGCAACCTGATAGCCGATAAAGCCGAACAAATTGCTTCTATTGAGTGGACCGTTTATGGTAAAATTCAAAAGATAAGCCGCAACCCCGGTAGCAGCAAACCCGATTTAGAATTTGAGTACAGCCCCGATGGCCATAGGGTTGTAAAAATTGTAAAACCCAAAAATGGCAACCAGAATTTATACACCTATTATGTTCGCGATGCACAAGGAAATGTATTGGCCACCTATGAGCGAAGTTTTGCCAAGATTTTAGATTTTCAGAACATAAGCTATGCCCAAATAAATGATACCTTGGTAAAATATACAGGCTTGAGTGGATTGGCTAATTTCTCTGCGCAGGTATCCAATTTTCAAGCGGTAAAAGATGCCTATGGCACTTCACTTGGCAGCAACAGTAGCTTTTTGCAAACCTTTAGCTCTTACCAATATCTGGTTGATAACCCCATACGAATAGACACCTTGTTGAACAGAATGGAAACCTTGAGCTTAATGGAGTTAATGATACAGCATGGTGGAATAGATTATGCGCAGCTCTGCCAATGCCTGGATAACCGGTATCGGAGCAATCCCAACTATTATCCTTTGATGGAATCTATGGTAAGCAATGAAGCAGAATTGCGAAAATTTTTGGAGGGTATGGAAGTATCGGGCCAGGGCCAATATCTATTATCATTAGCCATAGAGTTGGGCTTTTCGGGTCAAGACATGGAGCAATCAAAAGAAGAGATTGTGACGTATGTGTTTGGTCCGGGCTCCACTGCCACGAATTTGAAATTGATGTTTGATAAGCTTGAGTATGTAAAAGATGGATTTAAGGATTGTGGCACGCAGAGCCTTGAATTATTAACAGGCCTGGCGCAAAACAACCCGAATTTGCTAGGCGAATTACTTGGGCAGATACCAGAGATAAAGGAATTATTTTACAAGCAAAGCAATTACACCTGTTCAATAACGCTAAGTGCCGAACCAATGGCCACGCTCTTGGCCACCCATTTGCCGGAGCAAACTTGGGCTCATTTAGCAGGGGCTTATGGTGTAAGTTCCATTCTTACTAGCTTCAAAAACAATTACCCGGGGTATTTCATAAGCCAGGCGGTAATGTACAACAAAACCATACTAGCCACTACCCAGCAAAGCCAAAACCTTTACGGCGGAATAGAAAA
>JAKLJI010000031.1 GCA_023151275.1 Bacteroidia bacterium
CTCCATAATAATCCATGATTGCTTCAGTGATTAGAATCGGGCAAGCTAACTCTTCATTTCCTTCATCCCTTCATGGTTAACCTTCCACCAATGCGCTTCTTCAAACTAATCCATTATTGATTCATTGATTAGCATCGTGCACGCAACTCTTCATTTCCTTCATCCCTTCATGGTTAACCTTCCAACAATGCGCTTCTTCAAACTAATCCATTATTGATTCATTGATTAGCATCGTGCACGCAACCCTTCATTTCCTTCATCTCTTCATGGTAAAATTAACTGTACCCAATCTAAATCCATTAACCCTTCTTTCTTTTTGTATTCTGGCCAGCATAAAGTCCTTCAAGTTCATTTTCCGGCCTGGTTCAATTCATGAGTTGCATTTTTGCTGATTTGTTCCAAAATTTACGCTTGAAATGTCTCTGTAGTTTTCAAAATCTATCCCATCTAGAAAACCATGTATAGCCTAAAACCTATTCATCTATCTACCCTATTCCTGATAGGAACCTTAGCCTGCAATTCTCCCTTGGGTCAAACTGGTCCAGAAAATGCAGCATCAAGTGATAGCCTATTGATTGCAAAGTCCGAGCAGTTGACCGAGGATTCTCCAGCTTACGACATGAGCTCTTATCCAATTGACACGCTGTTTACAACGGATATCATCGGCACGGGAACTTATCATGCTGAGGAGTTTTCTGAGGACTCCAAAACCCAAAAATGGATTGGATTATTTTATAACAAATTGGGATACTACCTCGAGTTTGCCAAGCTCAAAACAGCCAGAGTTCATGACCCAATTGTTGACGAAAATGAAACCACCAAAACAGGTTGGGAGATAGCTACCACAAACCCAGATACAGCCGTAGTTTTGATAGCTGCTAGCGATTTGCTAAAGCCTCATCAAGTGCAACATGTTCAACTTTCCGAACAACAACTCTTTCCCGGAGATTCCATCCAATTCACCTTCCTGGGACAATCCTATAAACTCTTGGCAACTGGAGAAAAGAAGAAAGTTAGACCTGATTCAGATGAAATTGAAGTGCGGAATTATAAACTTTACCTGATTGCAAACCTCGATGGTCAAGAAAGAAAAACCTTATTGGTAGCAAAGCCTTACTTCGATGATAACATGATTAGCATTTTGTTTGCCGGCGATATAGATGATGATGGTAGGTTGGATTTGATTCTTGATACATCAATAAAGTACAACGCCACCAGTCCCACTTTGTACCTATCTAAACCGGCTTTGCAAAAGGAGCTTGTTATTCCAATTGGTCAGCATACTAGCGTAGGCTGTTAACTAGAGTAGAACCATGAAGGGATGAAGAAAATGAAGCTCCGTCTTAAAGCTCTAATTGTGTTTTCCTTTTGCTTGGCTTCTTGATAGAAAATCTCAAATCGTTGAGGGTTTAAAAGCCACAGTTTAAATACCTCTTCATTCCCTTCATCCCTTCATGGATACCAATCCACTTCTAGAGATAAATCCAATTAACTTCTTCCAAGTATAGCTTAACAGTTCAGAGATAAAAATTGAGAATGAAACCTCTTCATTCCCGTCATCCCTTCATGGTTTCCATTTCACTTCTAGAGATAGATCAATTTACTTTCTTCCTTGTAACCATAACAGGTTCCTGGAAAATTGGTGGGGGATCCCTCTTCATTCCCTTCATACCTTCATGGTTAACTTTCTATATTCTTGGTAATCCTACGAACAAAACCAATCCTTGATTCTGCTACCATCTCAAGGTTTCAAACTTTAATACATCACATCCACACGTCTTGTTGCCCATGTGCTGCCTAGTAACAAAAATTTATATCCATTCACTTCAAGTACCTTGGAATTTTTCCTTCCTGCCTCCATGCGCATATAGCTGTTCGCTGGAAAACTATACAAGGTTTTAGAGCTAATTACATATTCACCCCTGTCCCAATGGTTTTGTGGTGGTAAAGCATAACTTACCCACGACAAGTTTCTATCTCTGCTTGCAGAAGGAATTCCTAAATAAGAAAGAATTATGGTAACGGAATCGTTGTTTAAATCATAGTTCCAACGCATGGGGAAGGTTGCCTTCCGGATGATTTGACCGGAGCAAATGCATAGCGAATCGTATTTAAGGGCTTCGGGAAGTTGTAATGAGAGCTCAAAGCTATCCAATGTGCTGCTTCCATCGTGTTTGATTAAAAGCATACTACCAAACGGAGAAGGAGAGGAGCCTTGTTCAAAAACTGCACTTGAATACCTGTTTGAATTTGGTTCCCGCTGAACTTCAATTCCATTTATCCGTAGGCCTTTAAAATCCGGTATGGTGCTTTTAAGTGGATTAGGGAAAAGGTGCGCCCTGGCTTGCCACCATATTTTACTTAAATCGGCTTCACGGTCGTGCCAGGCTTCTATTTCAATTAGTCCATCGTAATTTTTTTCCAAATCACGAAGCAGGTATTCCCTGTAATTTAATGGTTGGTTATTAGGCATACTGGCTGTTTCTGCTTCCTTTTTACAGGAAACAAAAACAACCAGAGCGCCTAGAAATGTTAGAAACCTAGAGCTCACTACCTACCAGATTTTATTAGGGTGCGACTAACCTGAACTCCGTTCGATTCAAATTGAATGATATAAAGTCCTTCTGCAAGTGCATTTACAGGAATCAGTTTGCTTTGCTTTCCGGCTTGGGCTTTCCAGGTTTCAGTTTGAAGAACTTGTCCCTGTATAGTTTGAATACTTACTTGAATGGTGGATGCTTTTGGCAGGTCGATTTCAAGTGTCAATTCATTCACAACAGGGTTTGGATATACTTGAATTGCATTGAGCATGGAAGCTTCGCGGATTCCGGTATTTACCAGGCCTACGGTAAGGCTTTGCAAGATGCCTTTGCAGTTGTTTGAGCCTGTTTCCAACACTGTAACCAAGCTGCTTGCGGCAGTCTTTGAAAAAATCAACTGCATGGTGTCTCTTCCATTTGGACTATTCAGTGTGGCATTAGTTGCCGTCCATGCAAAGGTTGATCCTGAACTTCCATTCACCTTAAAGGTTATGGTATCCCCTTTAACGGCCCATGGTTTAGCTAAAATTTCACTGGTATTTGGACGAGCAAGCTTCTCGATTTTCATGGCATCTGAAAGATTCGTACAACCCTTATCACTAACTTCAACAGTGAAACTTCCTGAATCAGTGTAATTAAGTGTTTTCGCGGTTTGACCATCCAGTGCGATGCCATTTCTGTACCATTGGTTATTCGCTGCAGCACTTGATGTTAAGGTAAAGCTGCCTCCATCACAAAATGCATTACCGGTTAAGTTTTTGGTTACAATAGGTTTTGCAGGGGTTGAACCAGCAGCAATGTTTAATACTTCCGATTGCGAATAGCACAAACCATCATAAACCCGAACAAAGTATTTCCCTTCCATTTTGGTGGTAAAGCTGGTAGCTGCTTGTCCGCTCATCTGCATACTGTCTTTAAACCAAATGAAATTGCTGCCCGCAGTAGTGCTCAAAATTGTGCTGTCGCCATTGCAGAGGACCAAACCTTTACTGCTACTTACAGTTGGAATGGCAGGACCTGCAAGAACTGTAATCAAATTGGCTTTGTGCAAACTGTCTCTACCATTGGCATTGCTTACTGCCAATGCAACGGAGTACGAACCTGCTGTAGGGAAACTCAAAATTGGATTTTTTTCATTCGATACCAATACCCCGTTGAGGTACCATGACCAACTTGTTACCTGATTCAGCGATGAATCGAGCAGTTGTAGTCTGCCTTTGGCACAAGTGGTATTCAGGACAGGATAAAATGCAGCCACGGGGTTTGAGGTTAATGTACCTGTAATGGAAATATCATCTAAGAACAAGTTGTTTCCTGCATAACCTTTTTGTTCGAAACGGATGCGAACATTGGCATTGCCAACATAAGGGCTTAGATTAAGTGTATTGCAAGGGGCACCAACTCCGCCACCACACCAGTTTGCTGCCGTGGTTGGAACAAATGCATTGTCTGTATAGAAATTTGAATTGGGTGCAGTAGCAAAATTACCACTTCCATTCTCGCCCAATGCTGCTAGTCGGTTCCAGGTGTTTCCGCAGTTCGTACTTATCATAACCAACAGGGAATCGGTAGCGGTATTGTCGTAACGGGTATAGGCATGTTTGAAACTAAGACTTGCTGCCGACAAACCCCTGAAATCAAGCGGAGGAGAATTCAAACGGTCCAGCCCTTCAAAGGTAGGATTGTCATAATTGTTGATTCCCACGCTTGTTGTTCCTGTGCTCAATCCTCCTGTTGTCCAAAAGCGCCAGGTGCTATCTGCACCAACATTCTGAACACTCCATAGCATTCGTGTGGTTGAATTTGGTTCAAACGATTCAATCAATGGAAGGTTAGCGCCTCCTACTGTAATGTAATCTTTGAAGTACACAGAATCTACACCAACAACACTGCTAATGGCAAGTGCTACTGGATAAACTCCCGGGGAAGGATAAACAACTGTAGGATTTGCTAAAGTTGATGTGCCTGGTGTGGCACCCGGGAAATACCACCTGCGGCTTTGAACACCTGCAGATTGGTCCTGAAATGTAATGGAAGTATTGCTGCAAACACTGCGAAACTGCGTGCTGAATGCAGCACTAGGCTTAGGTGTAAAGCCGGAGATTAGCAGTGCAAAAGGTTGTGGGCCTCCAACCAGCGTCTTTTTGTGTCCTATGCTAATGGTATAAGTACCGGCTTGAGGTGCGGCAATCAAAACCTGTTCGATATTATCAACCACATTATCACCGGTAGTTGCAGCAGCAGATGGATTTTCAGGATTCAACTTAAAAGGAAAGAAAACCTGATTATCTGAAATGCGAGTTACACGGATGTCTAAATCGTTTACAAGTGAAGGAGTGCGGTCATTCAAAGCAGCAGTGCGCACGTTCCCTGAAATATCGGTCCAGCAAATGGTAGCGCGTAAGGGTTTGGTTCCGTCGGTATAAATATTGAATTGGATTGTGCTGGAATTGTTCAAGCTATTTTCGAATAGCATATTTGAGTTTGAATCATTGATGTGCTGTACAGCTTTTGCGGTATTCATCAATCCCCAACCAAAAGAATAATCCGGTCCGGGGGTAGTACCGGCTTCATCTGCCGTGTGAATAATTAAACCTTTTAATGTAGAGGAGCGCATGAAGCGACCTTTTACATTATTAAAATGTTGCTGGATAAGCAGGGCAGAACCACTTGCATTAGGCGTTGCCATAGAGGTTCCGTCCTTGGTTGTATAGTTGGTATTACTTGCTGATCCTGCTGAATAGACATCAACTCCGTTGGCAACTACATCCGGTTTAATGCGTCCATCATCTGTTGGGCCCCATCCAGAGAATGAACTCATTACAACCTGACCTGAACTGATATAGCCTCCTGGTATAGGGTTAACTGCTCCAATGGTAATTACATTCTTTCCGTTGGCTGCTCCGCCACTGATGCAATCATAAGGCCCAACTTTGGGTGGCATGGTACCTGTTCCCTGTGCCCATTGTCCATTTGAGTTTCTTACCCACCAGGTGCCTGAACTCGGGCCGTTTCCTCTGTCGTTACCAGCAGCGCGGAAGATGAGGTAATTGGGGTTGTTGCGTGCAACATCATCTATGCTTTTCGAATCATCGTCGTAAAATCCGTACCTGTAATCTGTGGTTGCAGAAATGGCTGCCAATCCATAAAACTCCCAGCGAGACATATTGGAATTGTAATACCATCCTGTAATTTGTCCGTAACTGTGATTAGATACCAACATGCCTACTCCGGCAGCAGCGCTCATTTCGGCATCGTCATTGGTCCAATCGTAGCATTTAATCGGGGCTTGGTAACTCATGCCTTTTGCATTGGCAGAAACGCCTCCTGCTACCATAGTACCCGCTACGTGGGTAGCATGGTCACTCAAATCGGTTGCTCCATCGGTTTGAACGGCACGTCCCTGAAACTCTTGGTGTGTCAAACGAACGGCACCTCCATCCCAAATGCCAAGCCTATTCGTCATTCCTGAACCGGTGAGGTTAAGACCTAATGAGCCTCCGGGCCAAACTTTGTTTGTGGATATGGTTTTTGCTGCGTCAATATTGTTTCCGGTGATATAGTAAATCGGAAAGCCTAATTGGTCCAGCTTAACTGCTTCACGAATTACCCCGTTAGCGAATACTTCTCGCTTAGGAAGATTATTACGCGATAGTGCTTCATTCAGCAAAGCCTGCTGTTTCAGAAACTTTTCCTGAAGTTCGGCCTCCCTGCTTTGTGTTGCCTGCTGGGTTGTTTGGTTTGATTGCTGTGCAAGAGCGCCAAAGTGCAAACCCAAAGCCAGACTAAGAATACTGAGTCTAATTCGATTCATATTGTTGCGTTTGATAGTTTTTATCTGATGTTATTTTCCCTTGAAGAGTTGCCTGAATGCTAACCTTGATTTTGTCTTTTCCAAAAATTTTACCTTTTACTTTCAATCGGTACATACCATTCTCCAGGCAAATAATGCCAACCGAATTGTGATAATCTCCTGATTGGGAAGTATAGGTGCGACCCAAACTTTCATCAATAAGCACTAGTTTAAAGCGTGAAGGTGCAATTACCTCACCGCATTTGAACTCAGCGGCAGGTATGCCATTCACTTGAAACACATAGCCATTTGCCGATTCGATAGCCACATTTATTTTTCCGCTTTGCTTGGTGAATTTACTGGGTTTATGGTAGTGAAATTCACGAAGCGGTGCGGCTCTGAAAACCTTAAAGCGCAGCCATTCACTTTGCGCAAGGTTAGTGCTAAAAGGAGCAATTACCAGAAAAACCAGAAAGTGTTTCAAGCGGAGCATTCCACCAAAAATAAGAACCACGGCCCTAAACTCAAACATAATTAGGAATTTAACTGGAACAGAGTGCCGATCCCGATTATCAAGTAGCCAAAAGCAAACTTGGGAGCTAGCATTTCCCTGACTATCTTGCGCAAAAATCAGAATGTGAAAAAGCATATCCCCAATGCCCTTACTTCAGGAAACCTATTCCTGGGTTGTTTAGCAATCATCGCCTCAAACGAAGGCAATCCTGTTGCTGCTGCCTGGTTTATTATTGCAGCGGCAGTGCTCGATTTTCTGGATGGCTTTGTGGCCCGTTTATTAAAGGCCCATTCTGAAATCGGCAAGCAACTCGATTCACTTGCCGACGTAGTTAGTTTTGGAGTGGCACCTGGAATGATTTTTTACCAGCATTACCAAACTGAGCTCTACTTTGGAAACGGATTTCCGCAGTTCGTTCCACTGCTCATTGTTCTTTCCTATCTGCCTTTCCTTATTCCCGTATTTTCGGCAATTCGTTTGGCAAAGTTCAATATTGATACACGCCAAACCGATTCCTTTATTGGTGTTCCTACTCCGGCAAACGCCTTGTTCATCCTTTCAATTCCCTTGGTAATTCAAAGCGGTGGACCTGAATGGATGATTGCCATTTTCAATTCAAAAGCCTTTTTGTTTTCATTCCCCTTCATTAGCGCGTGGCTTTTGGTTGCCGAATTGCCTCTTTTTGCGCTCAAGTTCAAATCCTTTGCCTGGAAGGGAAATGAGATTCGTTTTGGGTTCCTGCTGGCAAGTATTTTGCTTTTGTTGGTATTTCACTATGCAGGGATTAGTCTGAGCATTTTACTTTATGTACTTTTGTCAACCTATATCCACTTTTCGCGAAAATCATGAAATTCAAAGCTGAAATTGACGTAATGCCGCATGCGGCTCTTCTAGACCCTCAAGGCAAAGCAGTTACCGGCTCAATGGCCAATATTGGACTTCCACAAGTTTCTCAAGTGCGCATTGGAAAACACATGAGCATGGAACTTGACGCAGCAACTGAGTCGGAGGCCCATGAAATTGTAGATACAGCCTGCAAAAAGCTTTTGGCTAATCTTATCATGGAAACCTATACATTTAGCATCACTGCACTTTAATTCGTTATGGGTTTACCATACAGGCTTTTGCTCTTTTGTATTCTGGGCATTGGTTTGAAACTGGGGGCCCAAGATGTTTTGCAGGCCCGCAAAGTTGTTCGTGAACTTTGTTCGGACGATTTTGCCGGAAGAGGTTACGTAGAGGAGGGAACCTCCAAAACACTCAAATTCCTTCAGCAGGAATTCAAAAAATACAAGCTGCAACCCATGTCAGACGGTTTCCTGCAGCCGTTTGCTTATCAGGCCGTAGCCTATCCTGAAATGGTAAGGTTGGTGGCCGATGGAATTGATTTAATTCCGGGTGAAGAATTTTTGGCAGACGCGGGATTCCCAACCTTGAAGGGCATCTTTCAGCTGCTTCGAGTTGATTCTGCCATGCTCGACAACGGGATTCAGTTTGAAAAACTGAAGAAGCAAAACCTTCGAAATACATTTTTGATTGTTGATGAAGTAAAGTCTTGGAATTTACTTCATCCGGAACGAGCCCAAGTTATTCTTACCAATGAAATTGGTGCAAGAGGACATGCCTATGTTAAGGTTGAGAATTTAGTTTGGAGTGTGGCGCATGAGTTTTCAAAATTGCCTGTATTGCGCATTAAAAAGGGTGTTTTGAAAGAGCCTGTTTTGAAGCTTGAAATGAATATCGAAGCACAAATAACGGTTCTCTCCTCAGCCAATGCTGTTGGATATGTAAAGGGCAAGAAATATCCCGATAGCTTTTTGGTGGTTACTGCACACTTTGACCATCTTGGTAAGTTCGGAGCAAATACCATTTTCCCCGGTGCCAACGATAATGCCTCCGGCATTGCTATGATGCTGGATTTGGCCGCTTGGTTCAGCAAAAATCAACCCGATTTCTCTGTAGTCTTTATCGCATTTGGTGGTGAGGAGGCCGGACTTCTTGGCTCTTTGTATTTTACTGAAAACCCATTGGTTCCATTAACTAAAATTCGCTTCCTGCTCAATCTCGATTTGATGGGAACCGGTGATAAAGGACTTACTGCAGTTAACGGCAGCATTTTTCCCAATGAATTTTCGCTGCTTCAAACCTGCAATAGCATTGGCAGCTATTTGCCTGCAATACATGCGCGTGGTAAGGCAGCAAATAGCGACCATTATTACTTCAGCGAAAAGGGAGTACCGGCTCTTTTTGTTTACCTCATGGGAGATTACCATCATTACCATGATCCGGGAGATAGCTACGAGAATCTTCCCTTTAGCAAATACACCGAAAGCTTTTTATTACTTAAGGATTTTTTAGAAGCCTTGCAAGACTAAGGGTGATGGCATAAAAAATCCGCAACGAATGGAATTCGTTGCGGATTTTTTGGTTACGCAATTCAAAAGAGCTTACAGCTCATCTTCGTTGTAGAAGTAATCTTCATTGGTTGGATAGTCTGGCCAAATTTCCTCAATGGTTTCAAAAGGCTCTCCGTCATCCTCCAACTCCTGCAGATTTTCTATCACTTCCAATGGAGCCCCTGAGCGGATTGAATAGTCAATCAGCTCATCTTTGGTTGCAGGCCATGGCGCATCGTCCAGGTAAGAAGCTAATTCTAGTGTCCAATACATAGTGTTTTGTTTTAACTTAACGCGAATTTAAAAAATTCCACACCTAAATGCATCAAGAAATCTTTAATCATTTAGTTGCCTGAATATGAATAAGATGAATTGTTTTTTTTCGATTTAACTTCAAATTTTCAGTGCGAATGAATTGCTCAATCTGCCAATTTTCTCTTGGAATGGCCTGTGGTTTGGAAAATCCTCTACAAATGAATTGAAGGTTTTCAAAATCAGTGCTATCCAATAAGCCTCCTTCTGTAATGAGTACCAACTTCTGTCCAAGTTGCTTATCGGGTACCCAACCAATCATCCAATTTAGTTGTGGATGCCATGCCTGAGAACGTATAAATTCTTCCAACTCCAAAGGATTTATTTTCAAACCTCCTGAGTTGATTATATCATCTTTCCTCCCCACTATCCGGAATCGACAATCGGGTAGGAGTTCTGCTAAATCATTTGTTTGTAGTTCTTCAGCAAGGGCAGGTGTTTGAATGCATAGGCACGACTCTTCATTCAGCCTCAATTTTACGCCATCAAGTGGTTTGAAGTAGGCGTCTTCCAAAGGATTTCTTAGCGCTATATGACTCAGGGTTTCAGTCATGCCATAGCTGTGTAGGCAATTCAATTTTTCATGCCTAAGCTTCCTGATTAAGGATTCATCCAGCGCGGCTCCTCCAAGTAATAGACACGAAAACCGCTTGAATTTAGTGGCCGCCTCCGGGTCTTCTTCAAAGCTTTTGTCAAGCTGAAAAGGCACCAGTGATACTTGGGTAAATTTATGGTCAATGGGTATTTGTTTGCTTATTGCAGCTTCCAATGGAATTAAACTCAAATGGGCATCAAGCAAAGCTGCACGAATAACCAATAGTGCTGCACCAACAAATCGAGCATCCATGGCTAAAAGAAAATGGTCTGAAAAGTTCAAGTGCATGGCACGAATACTGCTCGTTGCACTCCATTCCACTTGCTTGGCGCTGAATCGGAATTCCTTTGGTGTTCCGGTTGAGCCCGAGCTGTGAAACACAAATTCAGTTAAAGCGTACCATCGCCTTAAGGTATTAAGAACTCGGCCTTCCTGTTCATCCAAGTATTGGCTTAAGTCTGTATATGCAGTTTCAATCGTATTAACATTGATTTCAACTGCATGTTCTAAGCTGTAAAACTTTACCTGCATAGGCCTTTTTCAAAGTCATCAAGCCAGGTATCCAATTGCTGAAAAAGCTGCTGGTTGCCATTTTGCTTGTAGTTGGCCAGGTTTGCATCAAACACATTCAAATCGTATAAAAAGGCTTTGAGTTGGTCTGTTGTCAATTCCTTGAAATGACGGCCAAAGCCACATTTTTCGATATAAGCCGCATTCATGTATTGTTCAAATTGCCCCGGTAAGGGAAATGAATACACAGGCTTTTTGAGGTAAACAGCTTCACTGATGAAGGAGAATCCTCCATTGGCTATGACGGCTTTGGCTGAGGCAAAATCAGCAATAAAGCCTTCCTCTGAAAAAGGCATATAGCTGATGTTTTTGGATTGGCCGGATGCTGCTTTTCCATAAACTTTAAAGGCTTCATTGGGTAAGGCATTTAATACTTCTTCCAGGTTTGATTTGCCACCGGATGATTGATAAACCAGGATATGGTTTCCTCTTGTGCATTGTGCATCAACTATGGATTGTCGAATGATGGGTGGAACCAAACTCGAGTTCTTTTTTTGCACTTCGGCATCAAAGAATGAGCTGATGAAATAATGTGAGGCTCCCGGAACTTTTGCTTTTACTATCTGCCTTGCTAATTTAAAATCTGATTTGGCGGTTGAATCCATTGGGATTTCGAGCTTGCAGCGATCCATCACCTGCATGTTATCAATGCTTATGAATGGAATACCATGCAATTTGGCATATACAAAGCTGAAGCTTTCAAAGTCGGATATAACTAAATCAGGAATAAAATCAGCATCGAGCCTAAAGAACTCGCGAAAATTGGTACGTAGTGTTTTGGGAAGATTTCTTAGGTTCTTTTCAAGTGTTGCTGTCTTTGAAACCTTTCCGTCTTTAAAACCAAAATGCAATCCTTCAATTTCAACTACCTTATCAGGATACCTTTTGTTGAGAAACTGAAATGCCCGATCACTCGCAACCAACCGAAGCTCGTGGTGCTGAATCAAATGATCAACAATTACAGCTGTTCGGGTGGCATGTCCCATGCCCTCGCCGGGTACTCCGTATAAGATATTCATGCTCGTTTTCTGAAGATAAACTTTCTCGTACTGTCGAGATACAAGGCAAGGCTTGCAATCAATAAGCCAATCAGACTACCTGCTGCCACATCAATCAGGGTATGAACACCCAATGCTATCCTTGATATTCCTACCAAAGAACTCCAAATAAAGGGAACAAAATACCATTTATGCAGCCAGGTAGTTGAACGCAACCTTAGCATTGAAAAGCTTAATAGGGTTGCAAGCATCCAGGCGTTAAAACTATGTCCGGATGGAAAAGATAAACCTGATTCTTCAACCCAGTGCTGAAGCAGATACGGGTCGATTCCTGCAAATTTCTTGGCATTATTGGCAATCAAATTTCCTAAAATCAAACTTCGCTGTTCTGAGCTTCGTTCGTAGAAATCTATGCTTTCATCCGGCCAGTTGGTTTGATTGAAAATGTAGAAATGGCTTGGTCTCATTTTCCCTACCAGTGGCTTGGTAAGTTTTTCATTGATTAATGCAAAAACACCCAAAAATAGCAGCAAGAAAAGGAAGGATAGAACAAAGCTTTTCACTTGTTCTTTTTTTGATTCGAGCCGAATTCCGTACAACCAAGCCGTTAGGGCTATGATGATAAGTGAACCGTATTTTCCTGCTGTTTCAGTAAGCAACATTGAAACTCCGAAATAGGGAGAATTCGAGTAAATAGCTGTGTTCAATATCGGAAACAAAAGCATTAAGCTGAGACTTCCCATCCAAGCAGAAATGCCGGCTCGGAAATGCGCATGCTCTATTTCTGTTGCTTTGCTCAAGACAATAGTGTTTTCCAGCTGCACGAATCCGCAAGGATGTTTCTGATTTGTTCAACCGGAACACGCTCCTGAATCATGCTGTCTCTATGACGAATGGTAACAGTTCTGTTTTCAAGCGATTCATGGTCAACTGTTACACAGAAAGGGGTTCCCAATGCATCTTGGCGACGGTAACGTTTTCCGATAGCATCTTTTTCTTCGTAGAAACAATTGAAATCCATGCGTAGGTCGTTCATGATTTCTCTTGCCAGTTCAGGAAGTCCATCCTTTTTGGTTAATGGGAAAATAGCCAACTTAATAGGCGCCAATGCAGGAGGAAGACTCAATACAACGCGTGTATCTTTTTTATCTCCTTCTCCCACTTCTTCTTCTTTATAAGCTGCACATAATGTGGCTAAGAACAAGCGATCCAGACCAATTGAGGTTTCAATTACATACGGAATATAGTTTCCGTAATCTTTTCCATTTTCGTATTTTTCGGCATCAAAATACTGAAGCTTTTTACCAGAAAGTTCGGCATGGTTGCGGAGGTCAAAATCGGTGCGGCTGTGAATGCCTTCCAATTCTTTGAAGCCAAATGGGAAGTTAAATTCAATATCAACAGCCGCATCTGCATAATGGGCGAGCTTTACGTGATCGTGGAAGCGATACATGTTTTCTCCAAAGCCCAGTTTGTGATGCCATTTCATGCGGGTTTCTTTCCAATGTGCGTACCATTCTTTTTGTGTGCCCGGACGAACAAAGAATTGCATTTCCATTTGTTCAAATTCACGCATGCGCATGATGAATTGGCGTGCAATAATTTCGTTCCTAAATGCTTTTCCTGTTTGCGCAATACCAAAGGGTACTTTCATTCTACCTGTTTTCTGCACATTTAAAAAGTTAACGAAAATACCTTGAGCCGTTTCGGGTCTTAGGTATACTTTATCAGCATCAGTTCCGGCCATGGCGCCCATTTCGGTGGCAAACATCAGATTGAACTGACGTACATCTGTCCAATTGCGTGTTCCACTTACCGGACATGCAATTTCATGGCTAACAATCAGGTTCTTTAATTCTTCCAGGTTGCTGTCGAGCATGGCTTTATCAAGCGCTGCTTGCAATTCCTCGGCTTTGGCAGTTTTGCCATCTTTGGAATAGCGATCAATTTTGTCTTCTAACAGTTGATCTGCCCTGTATCTTTTCTTTGAATCTTTGTTGTCGATCATAGGGTCTGAAAAACCATCCACGTGCCCGCTGGCCTTCCAAACTTTAGGATGCATAAAGATAGCGGCGTCAAGTCCAACAATATTTTCGTTGAGCTGCACCATGGATTTCCACCAGTATTGACGCAGGTTGTTTTTTAACTCAACCCCATTTTGTCCGTAATCATAAACAGCTCCAAGACCTTCATAGATTTCGGAAGATGGAAATACAAAACCATATTCTTTGCAGTGTGAAACTACTTTCTTAAACAATTCTTCAGACATGCCGCGAAAATAGTGAAATTCAAGACTCGGGAAAGGGAAACTAAACCCGGTAGCTATTTCTACCTGAAAAAATCAGGGATTATTTTTTTCGGTCAATAACGTATTCCACAAGCATGGCCAATCGTTCTGCCGCTTCATTGCCCGGAAATTCTTTCAAAATATCCAATGCCTCCTGCTTGTATCTACGCATGGCTTCTCGGGTGTAAGCAATCCCTTCGTGCTCATTCACATACTTAATCACCTCATCTACTTTCCGTTTATTGGTATGGTGATTTTTGATGGTATTGATGATAGCATTGCGGGTGCTTTTGTCCGCATTGTTGATGGTGTAAATGATTGGGAGCGTAAGTTTTTTCTCTTTGATATCAATTCCGTGTGGCTTACCAATATCGTCGTCGCCGTAATCCAGCAAGTCATCCTTTATTTGAAAGGCAATGCCAATCTTTTCGCCAAAGAGTTTCATTTTTTCAATTTGCTCCTGACTAGCGCCGGCGCTTGCTGCACCAATTCCACAACACGATGAAATTAAAGAGGCGGTTTTCTTTCGGATAATATCGTAGTAAACTTCTTCAGACAAATTCAGGTTTCTGGCTTTTTCAATCTGCAGCAATTCGCCTTCACTCATGGCTTCAACAGCTTCGCTAACAATTTCAAGCAGGTGAAACTCTTTGTGTTTTACGCTAAGCAACAAGCCTTTAGAGAGTAGATAGTCGCCAACAAGCACCGCAATTTTGTTTTTCCATAGTGCATTGATGCTGAAAAAACCACGACGCTCGTTGCTGTCATCTACTACATCATCGTGCACCAATGTTGCGGTATGCAGCAATTCTACCAACGATGCTGCGCGATAAGTAGATTCGTTAACTCCTCCAAATACCTTAGCGCAATAAAACACAAACATGGGTCTTATTTGCTTCCCTTTTCGTTTCACAATGTAGGTCATGATGGTGTCCAAAAGTGGAACAGCACTTTTCATGGCCTCGCGGAACTTGCTTTCAAAAAGCTCGAGTTCGTTTGAAATTGGGGCTTTTATGTAATCTATCTGGCTCAAGAAGGATGCAAATAAAGGTTTTTAAGGTGACTTGAAAAAACATCAAGTCAATACAACTAAAACAACTAAGAGAACTTAATGATTTGGAGATTGCTGATTCTGGATGGAATTGTCGGTCCAAAAACCTTCTTCAGGCCTGTTACCGCGCAGTTTACAGCCTTCAACCATGTAGTAGGTGCATGGAAATTGGTCCCAGCAACTGTTGTTTTGCTTGCTGATTTTCACTTTAAATCCATCCATATCGCTTTCTTCAACCTGCACTTTCGGGTAATCTACCGGTTTTATCAAGGCTAAAGTACTTGAACCCAAACCGGGTATAAAGCGTATAAGACTAACCAGTAGACCTAATGCCGCTAGATATAGAGGTAATTTTTGGGGCAATAGGGCTGTAAATTTTTGGGGCATAAACCACAGAAGCAATCCAATTTGAATCCACATGTAGCCAAATGCATAGCGAATATGTGGTCCATTGCTGAGGCAAAAAATCAAACCTACTAAGCTGAAACCATAAACCAGAAGTACGTTCTTGTCTTTGTACAAATGCTTGTTGAATGGATTGATTAAAATGGCGAGGCAGGTTAACAAAATGATGAGCTGATTGAATTTATCGTGAAAGGCAAACCAGCCCGGAAGCCATTCTAGCAAGGAGAGCTTAGCCGTTTCTTCAATGGGCATTCCCGGTGCTTTTCCCCATTGAATAATGCTGTATCGTTCAAATTGCAATACGGATTTGGGTACTTTCCAATCAAAGGGAAACAGGTCAACACTGTCTAATGGGTAAACGAGCCAGCCCGATACCAGAATATTTCCCATAAGCCAGGTTAGCATCATCAAAAAGCCAAGCCATATGCCTTTTATGGCAAAAGATACTTTTGCCTTTGCTTGAAAATCATAAACCAATGCAGCCAATACCAATAGACCAAGTGGGGCCGAGTTAAGTTTGATACTGAAAGCAAAACAGCTAAGCAGAATCAACCAAAAACTGCGGTCGGGAATATTCTCCAGAAAGATGAACACCAAAATAAAAAGCAAAACAGTTACTGCAAAATCGGGAGTCACACTGCCAATAAAGGCGGTTTTGGCACTTGCAGTAAGGAATAGCAATGCACCCAAATAAATGGGTTTATAAGGTGAATTTCTGAAGAGCCCGTCGGCTAATAAGCTGAATGCAAGTACCAGTAA
Organism: Bacteroidia bacterium; assembly: GCA_023151275.1. Classification (GTDB taxonomy): domain Bacteria; phylum Bacteroidota; class Bacteroidia; order UKL13-3; family UKL13-3; genus CAISCU01. The sequence goes on from JAKLJI010000031.1 coordinate 16,221, forward strand.
AAAACCATTCTGAACATAAACACTCCATTGGTTGCCCAGTTTAAAGGCATTCAAGGCCTGAAGGTTGAACCACCAATTGTTGTTGGCCAATGGACGGTTGAAATTTCCAAGTCCCGGAATCGTGGGGAATAGCTCGGCCCATTTCATGGCTTGCAGGTGGTAATCCGCAATATCTCCGGTTCCTGGTCGGGTCAAAATGCTGAATAGTGCAATTCCCCAAGCTACCAAACTTAATGGCTGAATGGCCCATTTTACCCAAACGCTGAATTCGGTACGAATAAACCATAATCCTATCAATGCAATGCCGCTAAAGCAAAGCTGCATCCACAGGTTTATTGGAAAAAAAAAGTGAGCACCTGCGGTGGCAAAGGCCAGAAATGCTAATCCTCCCAGCTGAACAAGAGCTGGATGTTGAACAGCGGAATCAGCCAAAAACAAACGAAAACCCAATCTGCCCCAAGCAAAGGCAAGCAAAGACGACAGCAGGAGCAAAACTAAAACCAGGATCATGCTGCAATCTTACACAATTCTGTTACTTAAAGGTAATGCCCAGGTTTCTGAGCTGTCGCTTCACAAAGTTTTTGCTGCCTTCTTTTAAGGGCGTAAAAAACTTTTTCAATGAGCTGTCACTGGGTCTTGCCTTAAAAACAGTGTCGTGGTATTTGGCGGCATCTTCCCGCAAATCGGTGTAGAAATAGGCATAGAATGATTTTCGCGTAACCCCTTGTGGAAGCTTTACCGGCGCGTAACCGTGGTAGGAAATTTCGTTGGTTTCAAATATCAAGCAACGATTGAGCGAAGGGAATACCTTTTTATCCAAATTGGTCATATCTGCATTCCAAAGCTCGGTATGTCCTCCATATTCCTCTTTCCAATCTTTGTTGAAAAAGATCAGGAGATTTACCCTGCGGTGAATGCCTTTGTCGGCATGGATATTGAAATCAATATGAATGTCCAAAAAGCTGCCATTTCCGCCTTGGTGCAAGCCGGAACCCAACGCATCAGGAACTGAATATAGCCCCTCAATGCCGGTAATTCGACTCATTATTTCGCACCATTCCGAACCTTGAATTTCATCTCTCAAACGCGAGAATAGTTCTGGAAAATCTTGAAAATTTGAGCCCTCGGCCTTGTATTCATTAACGCCTTTGTACTTTTTGTTGAAGACTTCCTCAGCCGGAAATCCGGAGAATATTTCCTCAGCAATTTCAGGTCGAAGAAAATTATCAATGACCAAATGGCGGTACGGTTTGGCTTGATTGAATGCTTCGGAAAACGCCTGAATGGAGGAGTCCGAAAAGTTAGTGATGTTGATGAGGTTCATATTGGTTCAAACAAAACTAAACTTATTTAGAATTTTTCTAAATAAGTTTGGACTGATTTTACTTAAAAGATTCTCAACAGGGCAATCGGGATGCTAAAAATTTGCTCCATACAGCCCAATTCACTCGGAACGGAAACAAAATGAAGCTAAAGAACCTGTTTAAATCCTGATTTTAACGCATATTTGCAAACTATGAGTGTACGTCAGGAAAAGTTCGCGGGGCTGATTCAGGAGCATCTGGCCGATATCTTTATGCGCCACAAAGAATATGTGAGCGGTGTTTTTGTAACCATTAGCCGGGTTCAGGTTTCTCCCGACCTGGGTTATGCAAAAATTTACCTGAGTTTGTTTAAAGCTCCGGATAAAAATTTGCTTTTGGAAACATTGAAGCTGCACGCTAGGGAAATCAGAAAACAACTCGCTTCAAAAATAAAAAATCAGGTAAGGGTAATTCCCGAGCTTGAGTTTTTTGTTGACGATAGCCTTGATTATGTTTTTCACATGGAAGAAGTTTTCAAGGAAATAAACAAACAGGACGAAAAACGCAATCAAAACAAGGAATAGGCATCTCCAGAAATGAATTACGACCCAATTAAAAAAGACCTGGGTGTGGTCTTCAATCAGCGCCCCTTTTTACGCAAGCTTTTTTATCGTTTGCTTGATTTATTGCTTTTGCGCAGTTGGCATGTTCATCGCGAACTGAAAGCCTGGAAAAAATTGAATCCGAAAGCCTTGATTCTGGATGCAGGTTCGGGTTTTGGGCAATATTCCTACTACCTGGCCAGCACCAATTCCAATTTTACTATCGATGCTGTAGATGTAAAAGAAGAGCAGATTGCAGATTGCAACCGTTTCTTTGGAAAAGTAGGTTTGAACAATGCTGTTTTTCGCTTTGGCGATTTAACGCAACCTATTGCCCTCAATAAATATGATTTGGTGCTTTGTGTGGATGTAATGGAGCATATTCTTGAAGACGTTACTGTTTTCAAAAATTTCAATCAGGCCATGCGCCCGGGTGCTATGTTGTTGATTTCAACCCCAAGCGATCAAGGCGGTAGTGACGTGCATGAAGATACCGGAGAAAGTTTTATTGGCGAACACGTAAGAGACGGATACAACGTAAACGAAATGGCAGATAAACTGAAGCAGGCCGGTTTCGAGAAAATGGAAATCCTTTACAGCTACGGAGCTCCCGGAAAAATTGCTTGGAGATTGAGCATGAAGTATCCCATGCTGATGCTGAATGCAAGTAAATTGTTCTTCGTTATCCTTCCTGTGTATTATATCCTAACCTATCCGATTAGCTATTTGCTGAATTGGCTTGATACGAACAGCAAACACAAAACCGGAACAGGTTTGATTGTGAAGGCCTGGAAAAGCTAAGCAGCAATGAATCTTCCTATCCGTATTGCCTGGCGTTATTTCCTTTCACGTAGAAAGGGTGGCGGCTTCAATGCGGTTAGTCTTATTAGCTGGATTTCGCTAAGTGGCTATTTGGTTGGTGCAGCAGCCCTGCTAATTGTCCTTTCTGTTTTCAATGGTTTTGGCGACCTCTTTGGTAAGATGTATGCCCATTTTGATGCAGATATTCGCATTCAGGCTGCAGAAGGAAAGGTGTTTGCAGCAGGAAGCATTAATCCGAATTCCTTTCAGGGAATAGAAGGCATTGCCAATGCAGAATTTCTGCTCGAGGAGAATGTATTGCTCCGGTACAATAACCGTCAAGGCATTGCTACCATTCGCGCTGTATCTGCAAATTACATCCAACATGCACATCTCGATACCAATATTCTAAGAGGTGAACCCCTGCTTGAAAGTGGTGATACTTTTTTTGCCATGATTGGTATGGGCATTGCCTACCAATTGGGCATAGACCCCGCAGATCCTTACCTCAAACTCGGTATCTTTATGCCAAGAGATGGCGAGATTCAGGTAACAAATCCAGATGGGGCTTTCGCAAAAGCGTATATTAATCCTTCTGCTATTTTTAGTGTACAAGAAGAGGTAGATAACAAGTTCCTTCTTATTCCCTACCGCTTTGCCAGCGAGAATCTTGAGCGAGGAAATGTTTATAGTGCCTGTGATATTCGCTTGAAATCGGGTTCTAACATGAATCAGGTTCAAGAACAACTTCAGGAAAAATTGGGGAATGACTTTGTGGTGCTGAACCGGTTTGAACAGCGGGCTTCTTTTTACAAAATCATGCAAAGCGAAAAGATAATCTCCTATTTCATTTTGGTTTTTATCTTACTGATTGCAGCCTTCAATACCATTGGTTCCTTGTACATGCTTGTGCTTGAAAAACGTCAAGACCTGAGCATACTTTCCGGTATGGGTTTTAAGTCCAGACAGCTGTTTTCCCTCTTTGTTTGGGAAGGATTAATCATTGCTATAATTGGTGGATTAAGCGGTATTTTGCTCGGGCTTTTTGTGGTTTGGGGCCAATCGCATTACGGATGGGTAGGCCTACAAAATGCGGAGAGTTTTATCATATCTGCTTATCCGGTAAAACTAATCTGGACGGATGTAATTGCCGTATTTTTTACCTTGTTGGTACTTGGTGTAATAACTGCAATTTATCCCGCACTAAAAGCTGCACGGCATTAAGTTTTTCGTACTAGGCTTCTTCACTAAGAGCCTCAAATCGACCCTCTTTAAAAACAAACAACTCAGGAGAAACACTGTACGAACCATTGAAGTAAATGTCCTCAACCGCTTTTCGCATTTGGTCAATTCCCTCTTTGTGGTTTGAACCTGTAATGAGTAAAACATCCCGAGCGGGAATTGCCGTAACAAGTTCTCCATCTACCGGGAAATTCTCCTGGTTCCAAATGGAATCTGCAAGCAACAAGGAGGCTTCATAATTTCCTCCGGCTGTTAACATGTAATAGCCATCTTCTCCTTGCCGCTCCATATCGGGAATGAGATTAAGCAAATTCCCCACTGCAAGGTCACGCAGGTCTTCCAAGGGAATGCCCAATGCGTTTAGTTCAGATTGCTTGAGGTATCGTATCGAATCATCCTGATCAAGGGCATAAAAAATGGATAAGGCATTCGTGTATTCTTCCCAAACATAAGGGTCATTTTGCTCCGACAGTTGAGAGATAAGTTCATGTGAAGTCGCTACACCCTTCACGATGGGAACGATTCGTGAGGTATCAAAATCAGTATCGGGCTGATAAAGTGAAACAGCTGCTTTGGTAAAGCGCGCCAGAACATCAGCTTCCTGGCTGGGGTCAAGTTGCCGCTCAGCCCAGGCGTTATCCAGGTTATGGGTAAAGGTTCCTGATTCATGGTTTACCACCACTTGAAGCTCCTCAAGCTTTTCAAGTTTGATGCCCTTTACATGGGCTTGAAGAAGCTCAAGAAATTTTTGAGTGAATGCAAGTTCAGGACTTTTCTTTTTGAATAAATTAAACATGGATGTAAGTGGAATTAGGCTAGTTCGGCATCGGGATGAAACGCGGAGTATTTTCTCAACTTCTCCAGTACTGCTTGAAAATCTTCGGGCAGTTCGCTGTTGAAAAACACTTTTTCTTTGCTTGAAGGGTGAACGAATCCAAGACTTTGAGCATGCAGGCCCTGCCTTGGCATCAATTCAAAACAATTGCGTATAAACTGCTTGAATTTATTTCCTTCCGGACCACAAACCACCTCCGCTCCGCCATAGGTATCATCGGCAAAAAGAGGATGTCCTGTACTTCTTAAATGTACCCGAATTTGATGCGTACGTCCGGTCTCTAAGCGGCATTCAATTAACGTAGCAAATCCAAATCGCTCCAGTACTGTGAAATGGGTTACGCTCCACTTTCCTTTGCTTTCATCGGAATACAATTGAAACACCCGCCTGTCGCGCGGACTGCGGCCAATAAAGCCGGTTATGGTGCCGCCGTTTTCTTCAAAATCACCCCAAACCAAGGCCTTGTAACTGCGTTCAATACTATGGTCATAAAATTGCTTAGCCAGTTTGGCCATGCTGATTTCATTCTTGGCAATTACCAAAAGTCCGCTGGTATTTTTATCAATGCGATGAACCAAACCGGGACGAACATTGTGTTCCTTCATGAACTCATTGCCTTGCAAATGAAAAGCCAATGCATTCACCAAAGTACCACTTGCATTGTTGTATCCGGGGTGAACAACCATACCTGCTTTTTTATTCACCAAAAGCAAGTCATCATCTTCATACACAATGTTAAGCGGAATATCTTCCGGATATACTTCGGTGTCCTTTGGAGGATTGGGAAGAACAATTTGGATGACATCAAAAGGCTTAACCTTGTAACTTGACTTTACCGGTTTTTCATTTACCAAAATGGAACCGGCATCGGCAGCAGCTTGTATTTTGGTGCGGCTTGCATTTTCAATACGGTTCATCAGGTATTTGTCAATCCGCAGTAGGCCCTGACCTTTATCCGTAACAATCCGCAGGTGCTCGTATAATTCCTGTTCTTCCCCCTGTTCTAGTTCATCATCAAATGCGTCTTCAGCTTTCATCTTGGGCAAATATAGGCCACTTATGCAATCAGGAATAGTTTTGTTCACCAACTGAAAAGAATTGCAGGCTTACGGATTATGCCTGATATTGGCAGTAAAGTTACTTGCACCTAAACGAGTGTGTTCGCCAGAAAAGGATAACCGTATGAACCAAACACATCATTGAATGGAAATTGCATAATAAGACGAAGCTAATACAATACCAAACAGCAATACCGAGTCTATGAATGCGCCTGGATTGTTACTTAGGGCTTGCTGTTAAATTCAGATCTACATTAGATTCGAGGATAAGCCTGGTGGATAGCACTCCTGTAAAGCCTTTCTGGCTTATCTGAAGAAGATGATGCGGAGCTGGATTAGCGTTTTTGCAAGAATGCTGCAAAGTAAAATCAAATTTTACCCAAAAGAATCGTTTAAAAACCTTGCAGAAGAATTCATTTTTTCTGGCTTATAATCTACTCAATCAATAAATTACGCGTTAATCAGCAGACCCTATTTAAATACTTTTCAATCAGCAAATTGAACGTTAATCAGCAAGCCCTACTTAATGGTGTTGACCAAATTCAAGCACCAAACATGCACTGCAATTTTACGTAGCATTGTGCCGTTTAATAAGCATTCTTATGGATTCAATTTCACATATTTGCAGCATGAAAAAGCGCATTTCGCTAAGGTCTTTGGCTACTGTAGCCCTCTTTTTAGTAGTCGGAATCAGTTTAGGTTTATTTATTCAGGCAGGAAAAACCGAAGATGCTAAAGCTGTTGCAGGCTTTCAATCAAATTACCGCGTGTATTCCGTTCCTATTCCGGAGAAACTGCAATTTGCAGGTAAAACTATATCCCTCAAAGATCCTGATGTGGCCGAGCGCTACGACAGGGAATTGCTTACCAATATTTACTGGCAAAGTCAGACCTTGCTTTTCATCAAACGTGCCAATAAATTCTTCCCTACCATTGAGCGTATTCTTCGCGAAGAAAATGTGCCTACCGATTTTAAATACCTGGCCATTGCCGAAAGTGGACTCCAGTTGGTGGTTTCCCCGGCAGGAGCAGCAGGCTATTGGCAGTTTCTTGACAAAACCGGAAAGCGTTATGGTCTTGAAGTAAACGAGGAAGTTGATGAACGTTATCACCTCGAAAAATCAACACGTGCTGCTTGCAAATACCTTAAAGAAGCTTATGGTTCATTCAACGATTGGGCCTTGGTAGCCGCTAGCTATAACATGGGCATTGAAGGTGTACGCAGGCAAATTCGCAGCCAGGAGATAAGAACCTATGAAGATCTATACCTCAATACAGAAACATCCCGATACCTGTTTCGCATATTGGCCATCAAAGAAATCATCGAACACCCCGAAAATTATGGCTTCCAAATTCCCTTCAATCAACTTTACAAAGAGGAACCTACCATTGCGGTTAAAACCGATTTAAGTATTGCAAGCCTGAATAAATTTGCACTCGAGAACTATTGCAATTACAAATTACTCAAGTGGCATAATCCTTGGTTGCGCAAGCCTTACCTAAATGTAAAGCCGGGCAAAGTGTATGAAATTCGCCTTCCTTATGAGCGCATCATGAATTCACCGCTTGCATCCAAAGTAAAAGATGGGATGCTGAATTTAAGCGATATGCAAATGGATAGCACCCTCAAAGAAGATTTAATTCCAGAGCCCGTTTATACCATCCAAAAGGGTGATAACCTGGAAAGCATTGCCCGTAAATTCAATATTAGCAAAGAAGATTTAATGCTTGCCAATGGCATGACCTACGAAAAAGAGCTCAAGGTAGGCGGTACCCTGAAAATTCCACGCACAGAATAAGTTCATGTTTGGTTTGGGCGTTCCCCCAACGAAGGCCGAAGGCCTTGTTGGGGGCGGGCTTTCCGGTCCAATCTTTTTTGCCGACCCTAGCCGCCGGCCCCAACCGCGCAAAAAAGGATTTCCCCTGCAATCCCTAACGCGAGGGGCGTTGCCAATTGAAATGTATGCCTATGCTCCCAACGCGTTCACACAAATGGTTGGGTTTGTCATAACATTCAATACGAATCAGCAAGCTCCCATTACCGCATAAGCACAAACTTACCCTGCTTTTAAAACAGAATCTATTTGATAAGGAAGTCCTGCAATTACACCACCACTATTCATTCCAAAAATCATGTAGTTCCTATCTATGGTATCTCCAATTGCCCTGCGGTAGCGAATTGTGGCCCCCTGCTCTATATAAACAAAAGCACCTGCTTCTGCATAAAACTCCCCATAGCCCGCCGTGCCACTATCGCCAATTTCGAGTAATGCACCGCTTTTTACAACCAGACTTCCATTTTGTTTGATGTATAAACCTGCACCATTTTTGATATACGTTTTGCTAGTGGCATCTAAAACCAAAGCCGCATAAGGCGACACCACCAACATGCTGTTTTTGCTGTATTTTTTGAGGTTATCAACGCCAGTGCAAGATGGGATATTCATAGGTTCTGATTGAGGTGGACCTTCAACCAGAATAGAATCTGTATTGTGCAAAATAACACCCGGACACATCTCAATTTGGGTTGAATTGGTAATGTTTACTTGTCCATAGTTAGCAGTGATTTTTTTGCTATCTTGGTGGAACCACAAATCTCGTGTCGATTAATTCACTAGATGGTTATTGTTTCTTTATTTCAGGAAATACTACCTCAACTGCCAGTACCAGTACGCCATTGAAATTGTATGATAGAAGTGATGAAATAACCAGTCGCTTTTATTATGATGCATTGGGAAGATTAGTTGTTTCGCAGAATGCCAAACAATTTTATTCCGGAGCTGCTTTAAGTAAAAATGTCTATTCCTATACTTTATATGATGCAATAGGGAGAATAACGGAGGTTGGTGAAATTACATCAACATCTCCAATTGAAACTGCTTATAACGGGAGTAAAATGGACCAAAGTCTTTTTAACTCATGGATTAACCAATCTGGTAGTTCCCGCAAGCAAGTAACCAAAACTTTTTACGATCAGGCAGTATTTACATCTACTCCAATTGGTACAGCCCCATATTTAAGACATCGGGTGAGCAGTACTACTTATACGGAAAACTTTACTGGAAATATAAATGCGTACAATTCAGCTACTCATTATGCTTATGATGTTCACGGAAATGTAAACAAAATTGTAAATGATTTGCCAGAACTTGAAGTGTATGAAGCACGTTATAAGGTAACTGAATACGAATATGACGTTTTAAGTGGGAAGGTGAACCAGGTTATTTTTCAGAAGAATAAAAATGACCAGTTTGCACATCATTATGAATACGATAACCTCAATAGGTTAACCGGTGTATATACCTCACAAAAAAGTTCCGTGTTTTATGGAGAGCAATACCATTCTCTATGGCAAAAAGATGCAAAGTATAGTTATTATTTGCATGGACCATTGGCCAGAATAGAAATAGGAAATGATAGGGTGCAGGGATTGGATTATGCCTATAATTTGCAAGGTTGGTTGAAAGGGGTGAATTCTGCCACATTATTAGCTGAACGCGATATGGGTAAAGATGGGTGTGTTACCTGTGCGACAAATCTAAACTCAAATTTTGCGAAAGATGAAATGGGTTTTGTTTTGGGTTATTTTGAAGGAGATTATACTCCTGTAACTACTTTTGCTTCAAATGCATATTTTGATATATCAACAAAAGACCCTAGCCAGACTAACAGCGAATTGCTGAATGAAAAAAAGGACTTGTTTAATGGCAATATCAGTTATATGACCACCGCAATTGGCAAGTTTATGGAGGGATTAGATACCAAACCAAATTCAATGGTTTATGGATATGACCAGTTAAATAGGCTATTAAGCACTAAGCGTTTTAACAATATCAATGTAATAGATAATTTTTGGGAACAAAGTGGTCAATCGAATACCGATTATAATGAAACATTTAGCTATGATGAAAATGGAAATATTTTATCGTTGCGAAGAAATGGAATTGATGCTGGAGGAACCAATGAAATGGATGTGCTGAGGTATCGTTATGAAAGTATTAACGAAAACCAAAAGAAAAATACCAATAAACTACTTTCAGTTGCTGATGATATTACAAATTATAATTTAACTGGTACTAGCGATTTTCCAAGTGGGCAAAGTTTTATTACTGGTTCACTTAATGGAAATAATTACCAATACGATGAAATTGGGAATTTAGTAAAGGATTTACAAGAAGAAATTGAGGAAATTTCATGGAATGTTTATGGAAAGATATCAAAAATTAAGAGAAAAGAAGAAAGTACAAAACCTGATTTGGAATTTGCATATGATGCATCAGGATATCGAATTAAAAAGATAGTAAAACCTGTAGGAAGTGAGATATGGGATATAACTTATTATTTAAGAGATGCACAGGGTAATGTAATGAGTACTTATACCTTGAAAGAGAATTCTCTGAAACAAGATAGACTTTATATTTATGGTTCCTCACGCCTTGGTGAATTAGTCGCTGATGCAAAGAACCAGGATGTATGCAGTATTTCAATTTCTGAGGATGAGTTATTGAATTCCAGAGAACAAGCCATTGATGGTTTCATTCGAAATTTATTTTCTAATTTACAAGATCCTGCATTTACTGAACAAATTGTTTCCTATTGGAATGTAAAATGGAATGACTATTTTAGTCAAACAGGAACAATGCATCCAAATACTAACAACATACAAACTCACAAATTTAACTGGAATGCTTGGGTGGAATGGATGTGCAAAATGAAGTGTTATGAAAATTTGAATAGCGAAGTTTTTGGAATTTGGGAAAATCATTGGAATGGCAGATTGCAAGCGTTTTATAATGGTACAATAACCTGTGGTTATGTAGAATGTCCGGAAACATACACTGAATTATTAACTGAATGGACTGTAAACCTAAACAATGAAGTCATTCCACAAATGCACGCGCACAATTTTGTAAGTTCATGTAGTGTTCAAAACAATGTTTATGTAAAAGGAAGCAGGCGTTATGAATTAAGTAATCATTTGGGGAATGTATTGGCAGTTGTGAGCGACAGAAAAATTGAATCAGACGAAGATTATTTTTATGCTGGACCGGGCAGTGGTTATAAATTTGAAAATGGAACTTATATAGCAGTTGTTGATGGCGAATACAGACAAGACAGCGGCCCGGATGGAGTTATCAGTTCTTACTTCGCCGAAGTCATTTCTGCCAATGATTATTATGCTTTTGGTTCATTGATGCCGGGTAGAAGTTTTAGTGGAGGGGGGTATAGGTTCGGGTTTAATGGGCAGGAACAGGATTGTCAAACCTATGGAGCAGGAAATACCTTTGATTTTGGAGCAAGAGTTTATGATTCTAGATTAGGTCGTTTTTTATCAGTTGATCCACTTTTAAATGTAAAGGCGGGAAGTAACCTATTTTCTTTCGGAGGTAATTCTCCTTTGAAAAATATTGATCTAGATGGCCTTATAGAAATAGAAATTGTAAGGAGAGTATATAATACATCAGGGAAGCTTTTAAGAGTAGAAAGATCTACCACAACAGTTATTACCTGTGAGGATATAGAAGGTATAACGAGAGATAAAGTAACGGTAAATGTTAATTTTGTTGAAACTCCCTATGAAACTATTCATAAATCCATAGCCTATGAAGAAAAGTATTCTGGTTATGAGGTAGTCTCAGGAGGAAGGACTCCTAGAGAACAATTCAGAGACGATAATCCTGTATCTTATTATTTGGCACAGTTCATGATGAATAATCCTTTAGGAACTGGTAAGATAGTAGGAGCTACCCTAAATCGAGATTTTTTTACTGGAAAGTATTTAACTAATTTGGATAAAGCAGCGAGTGCATTAAGTGGAGTATTAGATATGTTTAGTCTGGGCGCAGCAACTGTAAAAGGAAAAGGAGGTCAAGCGGTAATTAAATGGGCTATAGGATGGTCCGCTGATAGGGCTTTTGAGGAAATAGCAGATAGGTTAGATATTGGAGTAGAGAAAAGTGGGAAATTTGTAGCCTACATGGTGCGTTTCGCAGCTTATGGAGACTATAAAAAGATAACTGAAATTATGACTGCTTTAAAACTTGGTGTAGATGGAGGGAAAAAGGGTTATGATGCCTACAAAGAAATATTTAGTAAATATGATATAAATTTAGATATCCCAATGAATATGAATGAGGCTATTAAACAGGAGATTATAAATAATGGCGGTAACTAAAATGTCAAGCTATAAAAGTTCAGATATTAAGGCATACTTGTCCAATGAAGTATTGGTTATTGAAAGAAACGGAATGATATCAAGTATGAAAATTTCAATGATGATGATTTTTTTGTTTTGGTTGGTGTTTTTTTTAGTTGAACTGTTAAGGAAAAATAGTATTAGTGTTTTTGTTTTAATTATTTTACTGCTCTTTATTGGATACAATCTTTATCATGTTATTAAGGAGATTTCTTGGATGCGTTCTTTTAAAAGACTCATTTTAGAGCCATCTAATATGATAATTAAGATCAATAATAAATCACATACATATAAAAACCTAACAATTAAATTTATAGAATTTTATGGAGTAACAGAAACTAGTGGAGTGCCTTTTAAACGGTCGAAGATTGTAGTTAATTTTGAATTAGACAATATGAACAATAGGATAATAATTGATCGAGAGGCTCGTCAGAAAAAAGTTACTGTTTTAAAAGAAATATTAGTCCATTTAGGAATTAGATATGAAGAATTGTATATTGGTAAGTAATGTTCGTTAATTTACCACTTATTAGTTTTGAGAGATGGCAAAATGAAGGGACGGTTAAATAGATAATTTTAAAATTTAATTAATAGTAGGATAGAATGTTAATATTTTCGTGTATTAGAAATAAAATATTGGTAAATATATACAAAGATTTACATTAGATTAAAAGGTCATTGATTTGTTTGTATATATTTACAAAATTAACTTGTGATTTTTAAGGAAAAAATTAGGCATTCAATAAACTTCTGAAACAATACTTCTTTTACTAATTTATTGAAAAATAATAATTACCAATGATAATCCATATCAAACACCTCTTAACCCTTCTCTTTTTTAGCTTATTTCTGCTAAAAAATGCAAGTGCCATTCATACCATCACTTCTTTTTCGCCGGTATCTGCTTACCCGCGGGCTGTGGTTACCATTAAGGGCACAAATTTGGCACCAACTGCGGGAGCTGTGCATGTGTTTTTTGGTAATGCCAAAGCACAGTTATTGGCTGTTTACAATGATTCATTAAAGGTTAGGGTTCCATTTGGTGCAACAGTAGCACCCATTACCATTTCAGTAAATGGGTTTACAGTGGCTACCTTAAATCACTTTGTACCTTCCTATCCGGCAAGTACCGCTACACCTACCAATCTCAATTTCTGGCCAACAGAAGGCAATTTGAATTTGAGTTATACGGGGCAAAGATTGAGGCAATATGCCTCTGCGGATATTGATAATGATGGGAAGTTGGACTTGGTTAGTACGGTAGATTTCATATCTACAAGTACAAATGGGACTTTGAATAATCCTTATTACAATAGATTAAGAGTGTTTAAAAATATTTCAGGAAACGGAGGTGGAATAAGCAATAGTTTAATTGACCCAGATTTTTTGGACTTGGTAGGGGATTCAACGGTTTATTCATACAAGTTTAGTGCATTATGGGGATTCAAAGTGGGTGATATCAATAGTGATGGTTTTTTGGATATTGTTGCAAGAATGGATTCAGGAATTACCGTTTTTATTAATAAAGGATTGGGGTTTTCCCATACAATGTTCCACAGAATTCACATACAACATCCTTTATTAGATTCAAAGCCACTTGCAAGTTTTTCTGAGCAATTTGCTTTAAATGATTTTGATGGAAATGGGAAGTTAGATATCTTGCTTTTAACTGCGAGAAATATCATGTTGCTTTCAAATAATTCGATTGGAACAACTGTTAATCTTACAAATTTTACAATTAATACAATAAGGACCTTTCCAAATGTGTCGCCCTACTATTCCATATTTGTAACTGGGTTAAATAGTGATAATAAGCCAGATATATTTTATCATTATAATAGTTCAAATAATGACTCAATATTTTTTCTTACCAATGAATTCGGAATTAACTCAATGGTTCTGGATTCCGCAGCATTCTCTGGACCAAGTTTTATAAAAACAGTACCTCAACCCAAAACAAGTCAAGTTTGTGATTTGAATAATGATGGACTTATGGATATTGCAACAGTATATCAAAACTTTAATGGATTCATACAAAATGGGAGTGGTACAGTTATTAATTTCCTTCCTGTTAGCTCTGTTGCCCAAGGTTCACCATTGAATCAAATGTTATTGGGTGATATTACAGGAGATGGAATTGTTGATATTGTTACTGCTTGGGGTGGCGGTATTGTAGTAAGAAGAAACAAACATCAAGCTTTTTCAATTTTAAGTGCAGATTCATTTACCAATACCACATATAGCAGACCTACTTATGGTTTACAGGAAATGGCAAATACTTTATTTGATTTAGACAATGATGGCAGACCGGATTTGGTTACTACAAGACAAGTTATCACTGGAGTTACTGCCACCAATCCCACAGCCAATTTGTTGATTTCTAGAAATACCTATGCACTCAGAACTCCAACAGTTAATGTGTCTTCTGCAACTTATAATAATTTAAGTCCAACCTCTATCCGAATCACCATCAGTACTCCGGGAAATGGAACAGGAAGGGCAGTATTAATAAAATCAGGAACCGCTGCTATTACCAGCTTTCCAGTTAATTATACTTATTATGCCGCCACCCAGGTTTTTGGAACTTCACCCACCTTAGCAGATGGCTCAAGAGTAGTTTATGTGGGAGATACCAATGTGGTTGATATAACAGGATTGAGTCCATTTACCACTTATAGAATTGCCATAGTTGAAATGAATGGTTGGGCCAATGCAACTACCTTTTTAACAACAGGTGTTTATACGCTAACTGGAACAACCTTACCAGTAAGCTGGCTCAGTTTCGAAGGTAATAAAACCCAAGAAGGCATAGAACTATTTTGGAAAACAGCATCAGAAAAAAACAATGATTATTTTGAAGTACAAAGAAGCTTCAATATGGAAAATTGGCAAACAATTGGAAAGGTAAAAGGCAGAGGAACTACCAATACAACTACACACTATTCCTATACAGACAATGAAGCCATTTTAACAGCCAACAACGAAAACTATCCTGTTGTCTATTACCGTTTAAAACAAGTAGACTATGATGGAAGTACAGACTATTCAACCGCCATCTCATTCGATCTTTACCAAAATGAAGAAGTAAAAGAAGAATTCGTAGTAGAAGTTTACCCGGTTCCATTTAACGAAACTCTCACACTTCAAACCAACGCCGAAAGCGGTTTTGATTATTCCATTATAGACAACCAAGGCTTAGAAGTTTTAAAAGGAAGTTCAAAAAATAAAACACATGAACTTTATACTTCAGAGTTTGGGAATGGAATGTATGTGGTTTTGGTGAAGAATTCGGTAACACAAGAATTGAGAACGGTGAAAGTGTTGAAAGTGGAATAGAGTTGCTCATTATTTCCATTTGAAGTTTGATATTATAAATTAATTTGATGGAATATTTTAGTAACATAATATTCAAAAAACAACTTATATCTATTTTAAAAGAAAAAACAATAAAAAAGAAAGCTTTGGTAATAGTTGGCACTGGTTAAAAGCAAGTCCGGAATGAAATGAAGCTTGTATAGTCTTGCTTTTAAAAATGATAGGTATTGCAAGCCAACTTTCTTTGCGGCCTTTTTTATTGTTTTACTCAAGTTGCTAAAGGTAAATGAGCCATCAGCGTGCGGTGGGAAAAACAAATGCAAAAACATCCAATTTATGCGCGGACCGGTTTGTAAGATTAGTTTTTTAATTCAACATAAAACTATGGGCGGTAGAACTGAATCTGAAATGCAACGACAATATCGTGAAGCGTTAGAACAAGAGCGTAGCGAAGAGTTGATAAAGAAGGGAGATATAATTCAAAGTTTTATTGACTTTTGTAAGGGAAAGGACATACTACTTACGAAAGATAACTTTGATTATATCCCAACAATTGGTGTTATTGCTACAACACCTAATTTACTGAAACGCCTTAATCCCAATATTCAATTAGATAAAGAAGAATTGGTACAAGTTCCATTGTTAGAAAAAGAGTATAATCGAAAATCTTTTGGTCCTGGTTATTATATCGGAGAGAATTATATAGCGATGGTTCATCCATATTTTAGAAGAGGACATGATCCATTAAACAATTTTGCTCCGGATTTCGTTTTAATTTTTCTGAACTTTAGCCAGCCTGAAAAGTATATAGCAGTTGATTTTGATAGAGTTAGAATTGATTTGGAGGGTGGGATGTAGAAATTTAGACTCAAAACCAGCTACCAAAATCTATCGGGCATTATGAACCAGAGGGAAACATCTTGCAAAAATAAACGTGCGAAGCACACCGATTTAACTGAAAAAAGCGAGCCTGAAATAAACAGACCCGCCTTTGACTTTGAACCATCGGTATATTAATCACCATCGGTCACATCTTGCAAGAGCAAATCTAAATTGAAAAAATTAATTATATTTATAACCAAATAAGATTGTCCGATTAATAGGGGGGCAATCCACTATTCCTGAAAGCCATCAGTATTAATTTTTTATTCTCCTTGAAATTCTATTTAGCTACATTTATTTCAGAGCATTTTTTGAAAAAATTGCTTATTAGAAATGGTTAGATTAAAATTTTGAAATTTTAAAAGGGGATTTGAAATTAATCCTTGAGAAACCCTAATATTTTCATTTTCGATTCTGAAGTTAGATAAATTCCATTAAACAGTTTATGATATGGAATAAATTCAAATTTCCCTTCAATCAAATTAATAAACACCAAACAGGGAGTTCTTTGGATTTTTAATTCTTTAAGAACTCCGTCATTATTTAAAAGTATTCCTTCCAGATTATTACTTGTGGTGTAATCATAATATAGTTCATCATAAATATCACAATAATAATTTAATTCTGACAAATTGGTCCAATAATTTGAGATCGAAAACTTTGCACGAATAATTGAATAATACTTAGTATTTGAGTCTTTTGTTGAACAAAGGAAATTATTCAGTTCAATTTTACATCCAGTGCAACAGTTTGCACTGTAAATTACAAAAATGCCTTTTTTAAATTTGATTTGGTTAATTTTTATAGTATCTCCTTTTAAAATTAATTTTTGATTTAACAAATCTTGAGAAACTGATAATTTACTTAATAAAATAAGTAAAAAAAGCAATCTGAATTTAATCTGCATTTTTATTCCATTTAAAAATCCACAATCCAGTTTTGGGTTGAGTATTTAATAAAACTTCATTTTGTTCTTTTATAATTTCGCGAAGTGGCCTGTTAAAATAATTGATATCAACAGTTGTTTTCAGAATAATAATAAAATCTTTTAAAAAGAATGTTTTGTGCATCCAAGTTAAAAGGTAAGTATTACATTTTTGCACTGTATCGGCAACGTTTAATTGTTTATTTCCATCTTTAATATTTACAGTAAGTGTTTTATGGTCAACAAACCTGTCTTCCTTTTGTATAAGCTGATAAACATCGAAATAAATTTGAGGATGTTCAAATGAATCATTATTTTCTTTTGGCATCTGATATCTAACAAAGAGCTTATTCCCGTTCAATAGCCAAACACCATCAACTTTACTTATTTTATGATTTATAGAACCCAAATGTTTGATTATATAATGAGGATTATTTGCATTTTTATTTTTCCTAAGAAAATTTAAAGTATCTTGATTTATTTTTGACCATTTGGGTTCAAATTTTAAAATTGAATCAACAACATTTAAATCTAAATCGAATATGGTAATTTTGTATTCACATGTTTGAGAAAATGCTATATATTTTTCATTTATTTCAAACCAATGATTTGGAGCAAAATGAGAAAATTCAATGCAGTCAAAATTTGGATATACACTCTTAATTGGTTCAGTTTTATTTGCCAAAAATTTAGAAATAATAACTTTATCTTGAGGTAAAGATGTATTATAAAGAAAAGTTGAAATAAAGGTAGAATCATTCAAAACATAATAGTTATTATATGTCCTATTTAGATTCACGATTTGTTTAAATGACGCGATTTTTTTTTCAACACTAAAATCAAAAAGAAAGTAGAATTTTCCGTAAAATAGAAAAAGAATCTTTTCTCCTACACCTATTCCAAATATTCCATTTCGATTGTCAATATCAATTGAATCTGGAATTTTCAAGGTAATTTCTGTTAAATTAAGATTTGAATCTATAATTGTAATGGGAACAGTATTTTTAACTTTAATACTATTAGTATGAATTATACCCTTTTTGAATTGAGTAAATACAATATTAGGGCCCTTTAAATCTTTTAATGCAATTCTTTGATTTACTAAAATTGTATCCAAGCAAAACATGTTCTTTATATCTTGACTGAAAACATTATTTGAGAAAGAAAATAAGTAAATATATAGAATTGTAATTATTCGCATTATGATTTATTTTAATAACAAAAAGAATGACCAAATTACAATTGGTCATTCTTTTTATTTACGATAAAAAGTTAAGCAATTAAGGGTAAGGGACAATTTCGACAGTGTAGCCTTCAATTAAGCAATTATTCTCATTGTAATGAGCATTCCAAGTTAATGTAATTAAATAATCTTGGTCACCAGGTACCATTAAATGTAAATTTTCAGAACCCGTCATGATACCATTACCTTCAACTTCATTGTTTGCATTAATTATCATATTTTCAATTGCATCATTAATTGATGGCACTGCTACATCACTAACTTCCCCAGAATTCCCAATTTCCAATGGTCTACCGGGATATGATACAGGACAATTATTATTGCCAGGTTCATGACAGTTAATAAATTGGTTAACTCTGTATACTTTTCCTTCAGCATTTACAATGTCATCTTGTGTCCAATTCACATATTCATATCCATTAGGGCCTTTTGAACAAGTAGACCTTGTAAGTGATACAATAATGCAAAATGCATTATTAAAGGTAAATAGTAGTAATGATAAAAGAATAAATTTTGTTTTCATTTAATTTTTTTTACAGGATTATGTTTGTAATTTCAATTGTGCTAGTTCCACTATCATTTTGATTCCAAGTAATAGTAAAACAAATTGTATAAGCAGGATTACCTCCTTGTTGAATTGTAATACTTTCATTATGACTACCTTGAGTAACTCCACTATCTATTTGATTTTTGACATACTCCTTTAAATTATGAATAGTATTAAGTTCAGATTCATTGTACCAATCACCTTCTTCTCCTGTTCCATTCACAGGAATAAATGCAGCTTCACATGTTGTATTACCTGGTTCCCTGCAAATGACCTCAACGGAAGTTAATTTGTCACCTTCATAATAGTTCCATTGTTCAATGCAATCATAACCTCCGAGCCAAAATCTAAAAATGGAACCATCATAATCATACTTGATTTTAGGCTTTGCTTCTAATACATTTAAAGATA
>JAKLJI010000032.1 GCA_023151275.1 Bacteroidia bacterium
GGAGAAGGGAGTCCCTCAGGTAGGCTGATTTTACAAAAATTGAACCGGCTCTATTTTGATCCAATGCACGCAAAGATTCTTGCAATACAACTGTTTTTAAATGTTCTCCAATACTTGAAATACTTGCATTGGGCGCATTTTTTAAATAGGAGTTTACCTCGTCTTCTTCCAGATTTTCTACGCCTAACAAATTTCGAATCCGTATGGCTTCTTTCCCGGTAAAGAAAAATGAAAATGCCTCAAGAGATTGATTCATTGCCCTGTGATTGGGATAGGTTTGAATGAAGGACGTACTTTTTAAGGCATCTTCTCCTGAGCTCCGCTTTTTTAGGTAAGTATTGGCATTGGCAGCAAGCGAATCAATTTTTTGAATAGCAGATAATGCAAGCATTTTCAATTCAAGATTTTTACCACTAAGCTCCCCCTGGTTTAATTGTTTTAGAAGGTTTTCATTGAATTGATGTTGTGTTTTTTCAAGATTTCTATAGTGTTTGAGGTAATCACCAGAGGTTGAAAAGAAAAAGAATACAATAAATATAAGGTACAGGAAGGATAGCTTCCGGAAGTTAAGGAATTTGTATTTAGGTATATATACAGTTTTACTTTTGGCCATTGCCTTTACATTGAACCTTCATTCAAAAATTTTCGGTATTTGGAATTTATCTTTTCCAAATGCGTATGGTATTCTTCAAACTCAGTATTTAATTTTTCCATTTTCTCGTGCATTTTTCGGCCATTTTCTGCGTTGATTTGCATTTCCTTACGCACGTTTTCGAGCGATGCATTCAAGGCTCTGATTTGTTCCGATAATCCATGTATGCTTCCAGAAAACTGGTTCATTGCCTGTTGGTAAGCTCTGGCAGGATTTCCATCATCAATGGCTTCACCATCGAGTTGCGGAAATACTTTTTCCCATTCGTATTCTTTGTCGTCTTCTGTTTTTTCAAACGCAGATACCAAAAATACAATGGCTTCTATGCAAAGACCTGCAATAAATAATTCATTGGCATAATTCCATCCAATGAATTTAAACATGGACCCAATCAAAATAATTGCAGCTCCAAATCCATACAGGAAGGTTATAGGATCTAATTTCCCCTTTTTCTGTAATGCCATAGCTTAGTAGTTTTTCAATATATGTTCGTTAAATTCATTCCATTTGTGGCTTTGCTGTTTCAAGGCCTTTTTAATTCCCAATTGGATTCCAATCCAAAGAATCAACAAAAACAACAGTAAGCCTGAGGCATAAAAAATTATCTGGTAAAGCAGTTGTTTGTCCAAGCTTTCTTTAACCCCTTTTACGGTCTTATTTTGTTGGTCAAATTTACCCGAGAATTCATCCAGAGTAATATTAATTGCTCTTTCATTTTGAGCCTGAACTTCCATGTTTTTTCGTAGTTTTTGGTCCAGGTCTTCAGAAAGTGTTTGTAGTTGGAGTTCCAGATTTTGATTTTTTTCTTCCAATTCTTTTATGCGTTGCGTCTGCTCAGCGTGTTTTCTACGTAATTGCATGAGCTCTGTTTGAACCGAAGCATCCGTTTTTTCTTGGCTCATTGCCCCAAATGGTAGCAGTAAGCAGAACAGCATAAGGCGAATCCAATTAATTTTCATACCCATTTCAGCAAACAAGTTAAGTTCCCATTCACTATTTTCCAATTATTTGTCCACCAACTGAATAAATGGTAAATTTGGTATTCCCTATTTTATCATTCCCTTTATGATTACCCCGTCAACCAAGCTGTTTACTTTCCCAGAATCATTCCCAATGCTTGAAACAAAGCGTCTGAAATTAAGGAGTCTCCGGCCCACAGATGCAGGTGCAATACTGGAAATGCGAGGCAGTTCATTGGTGAATCGATTTATTGGAAGACCAGAAATGCAATCTCAGGAATCGGCTGAAGAATTGGTTTCCAAAACCATTCAGGCCTTTCAAGAACGCAAGGGTATTGCCTGGGCTGGTGAGTTGAAATCGGGAAATGGTATTATTGGCACCTGTGGTTTTAATACGCTCGAGCCTTTGAATAGAAGGGCAGAGATAGGTGGGGAAATGCATCCTTCCTTTTGGGGTAAACGATTTGCTCCAGAGGCTTTTGAGGCGATAGTTCAATATGGTTTTTCTTCACTGGGTTTGCACAGTATAGAAGCCAAAGTTTCGCCTGAAAATAAGTCTGCCATTGCCTTGCTCAAGCACTTGGGATTTGAGCAGGAGGCTTGGTTTAAAGACCGTTACTTTTTTGCAGGAAGGTTTTACCCCATGGCGGTTTATGTGGCATTTGCCTAATTTAGACTTTAATTCAAAGCTATGTATGCCTTAGAAGAGCCAGGAAAGCCGCGAGTATTACTCATCAATGGGAGTGCTTCTTCGCATTCTTCCAACCTTCGTCTGATTCAGTTTATTGCACAATCCTGCTCACAATGGAATGTTCAAATCCTTCCCGATTTGAAAGTGATTCCACATTTCTGTCCTGAAACTACCTTAGAAAATAGCCCCAAAGAAGTGGAGCAGCTGCGTCGGAAAATTCAGGCTTCAGATGCATTGATTATTTGCACTCCGGAATATGTTTTTAGTTTACCAGCTTTGCTGAAAAATGCCTTGGAATGGTGCGTGTCTTCTTCGGTTTTTGAGTCAAAAAAGGTGGGAATAATTGTGGCATCTGCTTCGGGAATAAAAGCAGGTGAGGAGCTTCGTTTGTTGTTAACAACATTGAATGCCCACCTCAATCCGGATTGTGATTTGCTAATTCAAGGGGCCAGGGGAAAGTTGCAGGACTCAGGGGAGCCTTCTTTGCCAGAAACTCGTGAGGCTTTGCAACAATTTATTGCTCATTTTTCTGCTTGGATTGGGAATACTTCCAAGAATTAATTTCCCGTTTTTTCAAACAATTACTGTTCCTGTAGCGTGTTAATTTGCTTTTTGGGAATTAGTTACGTTTCAATTTTTGAAGCAGTTCATCGGTTTCTAGTGCGTTTAGGCATTGTTCTTTGCTGAGGCCGCCTTTGCGGGCTACCAGGGTGCCGAAATACATATCTAAAAAGCCATCCAATTCGTGTGCATCCGGATTGATACTTAACCAAATTCCTTTGTTTAAGGCATAATCAATTTGGCGCCAGTCTAAGTCGAGGCGATAGGGGTTGGCATTGATTTCAATATGTACACCATTCGCGGCGCAGGCATCTATCATTTTTTTTGCGTTGATGGGATAGCCTTCACGCATGAGCAACAACCTACCCGTTGGATGTCCCAATATGCTGGTGTATGGATTTTCGATGGCTTTCAAAAGCCTGCCCATGGCTTTCTCTTCGGTCATTTTGAGGTTGCTGTGAATGGATGCAACTACATAGTCAAAATCCTTCAAAACCTCATTCTCATAGTCTAAGTTTCCATCGTTTAAAATATCACATTCAATGCCTTTTAAGATTCTAAAGTTGGGATAGCGTGCATTCAATTTGTCAATTTCTTCCATTTGCTGGTACACCCGTTCTACGCTTAGACCATTGGCATAGAAGGCAGATTTGCTATGGTCGGCCATACCCAAATAGGCATATCCTTTTTGCATGCACCATAGCGCCATTTCTTCAATGCTATTTTGGCCATCGCTCCAGGTACTGTGGTTGTGAAGCGGTCCTCTCAAGTCTTCGTATTCAATTAAGTTGGGCAGTTGATTTTGGGCTGCCTTTTCAATTTCGCCTAAGCCTTCACGCAGTTCGGGTTCAATATAGCTGAGTCCAATTGATGCATAAATGTCTTCTTCTGAATCCCAATTTACCGAATCATCTGGTTCTGCTGGTAATTGTTTCAGGTGATCTTCGGAAGCCGTTTCCATGAAAAGGGAATACATGTAATTCTCTGAAGAGCAGAGGTGAATACTTACCGGAAAGCTTCCCAATTTTCCCTGAATAAATTCACCATCCCAATCGGTATTGTTGAGGAGAGGAATTGCCATAAGTTGGGCTGCCAATTCTTCTTTTTCTTCGGTGGCAACCAGTAAGTCAATGCATTCTAGAACCTCGGCGCATCGCCTTATTGGTCCTGTAAATGATGCCATTTCGGTAAATTCATCCTGAATGGTTTTTAGCAGTTGAAGCGCTAGGGGTTCTGCACTGGCATAATGAAATTTATGCTGGTTGGCAAACAGAAATTCAATTTGCTTCCGAATACTTTCCTGGGTTTTTTGTCCGAAACCTTTGGCCTGAGCTAATCTGTTTTCTTTGCAGGCGTAGAGCAATTCACCCGGGTTTTCAATGCCTAATTCTTTCCAGATAAATGCCACTTTTTTTGCTCCAATTCCCTTGATGCGCATTAGTTGCCGAAGCCCTTCAGGAGTTTCTTCAATTAACTTGTTTAATTCAGGCCAGTTTCCCTGATTTTGGTTGAGAGAAACAATTACCTGAGCAATGCTTTTTCCTATTCCCTGAATGCTTTCAAGTTCTTGGAGACTTAGGTTGAATAAGGCTTGTGGGAATTTATCGATGCGGAAAGCTGCGGCGGCATAGGATTTTATCTTGAATGGATTTCCACCATGCAATTCGCTTAGGTCGGCGTAGAGTTTGAAAATATCTGCCAGGTCTGAATTGGTCATGCCTGCAAGATGGGCAATGGAATTGGATTTGGCAAAAAGGAAATCCATTAAATGCTTGTGTTTTTACTGAATTTCGATTGGAATGTCATGTTGCCTTAGGGGTGGGAGCGGATACCCGACTGGGCAGCTGGCTTAGCTTTGCGTGCAGGGCACGGCGACCTTAGAAGCCCGTGCAATGCGCTGCAAAGCTTGCCGGATGAACAGGCTGTAGCAGCGGACGACCCGCCCCGCGAAACGTGAATTTGATTTTTGTTGGATTGGATTAGCGGGGAAGGCCCAGCTTATTTTTTGTTTCTGATGAATATGCTTACGATAGCGGAGGTTAGTGTGCCCATTACAATGGCGCCAAACAAGCCCTGGATAACGTAGTTTTCGAGGTTGAAAAATTCACGTGCTACGTCTTCGCTCATTTGCTTGCTGCTGATTGCATAAGCAATTGCATTTTCAAAATAATTGGGAGTAATTCCCTGAAAACAGATGGTTTGTGTAAGTGGGCTTAGTACCGCAACTACCACAGAAATGAGCACCCCGCTTAAAAAGCTTTGCATGTAGGTTATTTGTCCGCCAAAGAAATTTTTTCGCTTATCGAGCAAGGCAAAAACATAAATGATTACCGAGGGAATGGCGACAAAATTGGTGTAAAGTGCATGTTTGTGGATGAGCACATCGTGTAGTCCAACTGATTTTTCTACAAACATCCAGGCCAGACTCATGATGGCAAAGAGGGTTCCCCATTTGAATTCGATACTGTATTTTTTTAACATGGCTTTATCGTTTTAATAGGGTTTCGTAGGTGGAAATCCAATCTGCCGGACTCCATTTTTGGGCCAATTCGGCAATTAGGTCTAATGGAATTTGCTCCGGTTTTTTGAACCGAATGCAGCTCTTGCCCATATCCAATTTTCCTTTTACGCGATTGGCATATTCGGAGGTAAACCAATTCAGGAGTTCTTCATTGGCATAAATGCCCATGTGGTAAAGCGAAATGGCATTTTTTTGGGAAGCCAGACTGATGAAAGGCAAGGGCAATTTGGGGTCGCAATGGTATCCTTTGGGGTAAATGGAATGCGGAACCACATAGCCAATCATGCCATAACTCATGCAGGTTTCAAAGCCTTTGGGTAAAGCCTTGAGAATGGTTTCGTGCAGTTTTGTTATTGCATCCCGACGTTCCTCGGGCAACGAGTCTAAATATTCCTGAATGCTGTTTGCTTTGCTTTGCATGGAACGAAGAAAATGAAATCAGGCCAGATTGCCAATTTCAGTTAGCTTCAAACTACTTAAAAGAGTAGGGCTTGAAGTTGATCCCGCCAAACCAAAATAATTACCCCGGCAATTGAAATAGCTACAGCCAAATAACTTTTCCAATTGATTTTTTCTCCAAAGAAAAATACCGATGCAAAGGTTACTGAAACCGGCAAAAGCGAAAGAATGGTTTGTGTGATACTGACCTCAATAAGGTTGGCAGAGAATAAGGAAAGTGACACGCCAATTACCGGTCCGAACAAGGTGCCGAGCAAAACAGGTTTTAGGCGTTCGGAAGAAAAACTAATGGACTTGAATTCTGCGATTAAAGGAGTTTTGAATGCTCCAATTGCGTAAACAGAAATTGTAGCAATGAACATCCGAATCCATGTTGCATGAATGGCGTTGATTTCTGATGAAGAGCTTGTGAATCCTTTTTTTGCAAGCACCAAGCCTAAGCCCTGACAAATAGCACCTAATGCTGCATAAACAATACCTTTCCAGAAATTTCCTCTCCCTTCGTCTTTAACTGCTTGTTGTTCACTTCGGGATGCCGTTAGCAATAATATCCCTGAAATTGAAATCAGCATACCTATCATTCCAAGAGCGCTTAATTGTTCATCAACAAGCATGATGCCGGCTAACAGTGCCGCACCTGGAGCAAAGCTGCTAAACAAGGATGTACGCCTGCTTCCTAGAATATGGTAAGCAGTAAAGGCAAAAAAGTCGCCCAAGGTAAGGCCAACAATTCCGGATAATCCAAACCAGATATAGTGAGATGCTTCGGGGATGGAAAAGAGTTGAATAGGATTGATTCCACTGATGAAGATATTCATCAACCCAAGCACCAGAAAGGCATAAAGAAGGCGCACCCGGTTCACCGAACCTGGATTGGCAATGCGCGATGCATGAGCAAATGAAAAGGTGCCGATTGTCCAGCTAAGTACAGTTAAAAGAGCCGCTCCTCCGCCTAAAAAGATTGGGTTCATGATTGTTAATTTAGTGGTTCAATCCCATTGCTTGTTGATTGATTTAGAAGTCGATTACCTGACCATGTTCCGGAAGTGTAACATGACTAATTCCTTCTTCATGGAGTGCCATTTCCATGGCTTGCAATTGCGGGAGTTCGCCATGCACCAAAAAAACCTGCTTCAAGTTTTTCCCTCCGCTTTCTTTGATGAAATGCAAAACTTCGTCGTGGTCGGGATGCGAAGAAAACACGTCTGTTCGAGCGATACGTGCGTAAACCCGTTTGTCTTTCTTTTTGATTTGTATGGTTGGCTGTCCCAATAACAAACGGTATCCAAGTGTTCCTTCTGCACAGAATCCTGCAATAAGAATGGTTGAATACGGATTCTCAATATTGTTCATGACATGCTCCTGAATACGGCCACCTTCTACCATTCCTGCTGCTGAAATTATTACGCAAGGGTCAAAGTAATAGGTTAAAGCTTCGTGTTCATCTTTGTTTTCCAGGTATTCAATTCCGGGGTAATTGAATAAATCGCCATGGTTTGCTTTAAAGCTCAAGGCTTCTTCGTTCAACAGTTCAGGATGCCTTTCGTAAACCGGAGTTGATTTAATGGCCAGAGGACTGTCCACAAATATTTTCAGGTGCTCGGGTATTTTCCCGGCCCTTTTAAGTTGGTTGATTGTAAAAACAATGGCCTGGGTTCTTCCTACTGAGAATGCTGGAATTACCAGTCGTCCGCGTTGTTTTATACAAGTATCATGGATATAATCAAAGAGTTCGTCTTCGGCGGTTTTTGTTATGGTGTGTTTTCTTCCACCATAGGTGCTTTCGCTAATAAGGTAGTCGATTCCCGAAAATGGAGTGCCATCTTTCACCAATTTGGAATTCAATCTTCCAATATCGCCCGAGAAGCCAAACACCTGCTTTTTCCCATTTTCGAGAATGCTGATTTTAATTCCTGCTGCACCCAATAAATGACCTGCTTCCTGAAAGGTAATTTCAATATCGGGTCTGGGTTGAAATGCTTTATTGAGGTGAATGGTGTAGAAGCGATCGATGGTTTCGCTTACATTTTTCTCGCTGTAAAGTGGTTTTGGAATCAGATGTCGCCTTGTTTTTCGAGCATTTGCCAAGTTTTTTCGATAATCTGAGAATTGGATATGACTCGAATCGTAAAGCAAGTAGGCGGTAAGTTCAGCAGTAGCAGGTGTGCATACAATTTGTCCCTTAAAGCCATCTTTAACCAAAACGGGAAGATTTCCGCTATGGTCAATATGGGCATGGGTAAGCAATACCAAATCAATATCAGCAGGATTAAATGGAAAGATAGGGCCTTGATCAACGGCATTTCTTTTCAATTCATAATCCATCCCACAATCCACCAGAATGCGGTATTTATCGGCTGTTTCAAGCAAATACATGCTACCGGTTACCTGTCTGGCGGCTCCTAAAAAATGCAATTTCATCCTCTTTCTGATTCAATTAAGGCCGCAAATAAACGGTAAATCAGCGGAATTTGTTTTTAGTAGGTGATTTCTGACAAGGTAAAACCTAGTTAATTCATCTATTTTAGCTGCATGAACGAATCGGCCAATCTGCATATTTTGAATCGCACCAACTCATTGATTTCGCATTACCTGGAACAAATTCGCAATACGGAGAAGCAGAATTTTTCAATGCGCTTTCGTGAGAATGTGAATCGCATAGGCAGGATTATGGCCTATGAAATCAGTAAGCAATTGGAGTATGCAGGCGTTGCCATTCAAACCCCACTTTGTGAAACCCGCGAACAGGTTATGGTTGAGCAACCGGTTTTGGTTACGGTTTTACGAGCCGGACTTGCATTTCACCAGGGCTTTTTAGAGATGTTTGATGAAGCGCCGTCAGGCTTTGTTTCGGCATACAGGCATCATACCAACAAGCATGAGTTTGAAGTCATAGTTGAGTATTTGGCAACACCATCTCTAGATGGAAAGGTGGTTTTAATAATTGATCCCATGTTGGCCACCGGACAAAGCATGCACCTTGCAGCAGAGGCAATAGCTAAAAATGGAAAACCTGCAAAACTCATTTTTGCCTCTTTGATTGCAGCACCGGAAGGTATTGCTTTTTTGAGGGAGAAATACCCTGAAATCCCAATCTACACCGCTGCATTGGATTCGCATTTAAACGAATTCAAATACATTGTTCCCGGTCTGGGTGATGCAGGAGATTTGGCTTATGGCGAAAAAATGGAGGCATAGGCCTCTGTTTCCATTACGGAATATCTACTACCGCAAAGGTGAGGTATCCTTTGGCAATCAACACTTCTCTGCCATCCTGTTCGAGTGAAATAACCTCCGCTTCCCCAAAAATAAGTTTTGAGCCGGCTTTGATTACCCAGCCTTTGGCCAAAGCTCTTTTGCCCGTTCCGGGGTTTAAATAGGCAATTTTAAGGTCGGATGTAACAACGGTTTGTGTTTTATTTACTAAGGTGAAGGCGGCAAAACCGGCCACCAAATCAGCCAAGGTAGCTGTAACGCCACCGTGAAGAAATTTGCTTTGTTGCAGGTGGTGATTTTCAATGTCTAAATAGCCTTCAATTCTACCGGCTTCAATTACATTTGCCTTGAAACCCAGGTAATGCATAAATTCATTTTTCTCCATTTTTTGGGCTATTCTCGACTTAAAATCGGGGTCTTTTGGTTGCATTGTGCAAGTATACATATTCCTGAGAAAAGGCCTTTCCACGGCTGCTTGTGAAAGCTTATTCTGCCTATTTCCGTTTTTTTAGTACTTTGCAGCGTGATTCCATTTGAAGTCAGCACGTATACAGACAACCTTTTTCAGGAGGGACAGCGCAGTAGCCTGGATCAACATTTTATTTTTTCTGATTCTCATCTGGCAATTGTTGATTTGGATAAAGAGAATCGCCATCTGATGCGGCTGCAGGTAATTTCTGTGCCGGGCCGTGATGCCTTTTCACTGAGTTACGACGACTGGAAAACCTGTGATGTATTGATGCGTGAACTGGAAGTAAAGCCTAAGGGACGAAAGGTTGTTGTGGTGAATCAGGATGTAAGTTTAGCACCTGAAAGTATGTTGAATATTATTGAAGGTGAAGCTTATTTTCAATTGAACCACCGGATATATGAAAGTTCGCAGGTGTTGGATTCAAGGTACCATTCCATTAAAACAGGTGCTCTGTTTAATGTAAGAAATGAGCTCATAAAACTCATCCGTTTCAATATGCCCATGGTTGAAATTACCCATGGTTCGCTTGTTTTTATAAGGCATTTGATGGAACAGGATTTCGCAAATTCCTCCAAGCTATTGCATGTGCAGATTTACCGCAACTACATTGAAATTGCTTGCGTTGATGATAAAATTCGTTTCTACAATACCTTCCCGGTAGGTAACGAAAATGACATGGCTTATTTCGTTTTGGCAACAGCCAAACAATTGGAACTTCATCAGGAAGCTGAGGTACATTTATACGGAACTGAAAAAGCGACACAGGCATTAAAAGAATACCTGAAGAATTATGTGAAAACTGTTGAAATGGGCATCAAATCCAAGAAAATGACCTTTCCCGTTTCTTTTCATCAAATTCCTGAGCAGCAATGGTTAATTGAAAGCAGTACCTGGTTGTGCGAATAATTGGAGGAAAAAAAGGTGGAATCACCATTCAGGCTCCTGCGGGATTGCCTGTAAGACCAACTACTGATAGGGCTAAGGAAAGCTTATTCAATATTTTAGCTAATCAATACCATTGGGAAAATTTGGTTTGTTTGGATTTGTTCAGCGGAACAGGAAATATTACGTATGAACTTGCTTCACGCGGGGTGGCTCAAGTGCAGAGTGTGGACCGGGATTTTGGTTGTGTGAAATTTATCAAAGAAACTTGTCGCAAGCACGAATTTTCTAATGTTGAGGTTAGAAAACAAGATGTATTTGCATTTCTAAAATCAGTACCAGTTTCTTTTGATTTGATTTTTGCAGACCCACCGTATGGCCTTGATCGAATTGCGGAGCTTCCAGGTATTATTATTGGAACGTCCTGGCTGAAACCAAGCGGCCTGCTTATAATAGAACATGGGTCAAATTTGGATATGCAACACTTTAAAGGTTTTTTTGAAGCCAGAAAATACGGACAATCCACCTTCTCTTTCTTCCGAAATCAAGAATAAAATTCATGAAACGCATTGCCTTGTTCCCGGGAACCTTTGATCCCATCACTGTTGGTCATATCAATATCATTGAAAGGGCCTTGCATTTGTTTGATGAGATTGTTGTTGGGATTGGTCATAACTCAAGCAAGAGCACTTTATTCAATGTGGAGCAACGCTTGAATTGGATTAACCAAATATTCAAGGATGAACCAAAGGTTCGTGGAGCCATTTATGAAGGGCTAACAGTGACTTTTTGTGAGGAAATCCACGCCAGGTACATTTTACGCGGAATTCGCAATACCGTTGATTTTGATTACGAAAAGAACATCGCCCAAATGAATAAATTGGTTCAGCCTCAAACGGAGACCATTTTTCTGATGTGCGATCCGGTTTACACACCAATAAGTTCATCGGTGGTTAGAGATTTGATTCGCAATGGGGGAGATGTAACAGGCTTTGTTCCTCCAGAAGTGCTTTGGAAAGAATAGGTTCAGTGTTCACATTTTTTGTGGATTTACTTCTTCTTTTTTTTGTAAAATTTTAATCAATCCAATTTTTAAGTTTTGTTGGATAGCAGACAATCCTGAACCATAAAATTGGTGTTAATGTTTTGTCATTCAGGTTTTTCTTGTCCTGAAGCTTACCTCTTTTTTTTAATTTACTGCCTATTGGCTTGACAAATTCCGGCATGCAAATCATACAGAATTTAAACTTTTTCTAATCTCAAACGTATTATTGCCTGCTAAGAAAGTTTTATGGAAAATTATTACAACTCCAAATTAAGCAAGGCCTTATTCAGCTTACTGGTGTTCGCAAGTATGCTGATGAATCTTGCTAAGGCTCAGCCCATTTCAGGTACAAAAACCATTTGTGTTTCTGGATGCGATTATCCGAGCATTTCATCGGCTGTTGCTGCTCTTAATGCCAATGGCGTTGGAACAGGTGGAGCTACATTCAACATTGCTGCCGGTTATTCTGAAGCGCTAACTGCTCCTTTGGTTATGACTGCAACAGGAACCGCGGCAACGCCAATTATTTTTCAAAAGAGTGGAACAGGTGCCAATCCTTTAATCACAGCCTATGAGGGGATTAAATTGGCAAGTTCAACAGATTCACTCGATGTGATGTGGGCATTTGTTGGAAGTGATTTTGTAACCATTAGTGAGATTGATTTGCTTGAATCTGCAACCAATACTACTCCAACTATGATGATGGAAGTGGGCTATGGTTTTTACAAAGGCAATGCTTTTGATGGTTGCAATAACAATACCATTCAAAATTGTACAATCACATTAAACCGAGATAATTTTGTTGCAGCAGCTGCTGGTCCTCGTCAGAATGGTTCTGGCTCAGTTGCTATTGAATTTATTAACTCGCTAAGAACATCAGTTGGAACTGCATTAGCCATTTCTGCTGTTTCAGGAGCAAGTTCAAATAACAAAATATATGGCAATACCATTCAAAATTGTCATTTCGGAATTACACTAAGTGGGTTTGCAGCTCCAAGTCCTTATACGCTTGCCGACCAAAACAATGAAATTGGAGGCAACACAGTAGGAACAGGGAACAATATTGTGAATTTTGGAGGAGGAGCAACCTCCACCAATGCTTGTGGCGCCATGTTGATTAATAACCAATGGTCGTTTTCAATTCAACGCAATCTGGTTAACAACAATAATGGAACAGGTCTCAACCATGGTGGATCAAACAGAGGAATTTGGTTGTTCAACTCCTCAGCCGGAGCAAGTGCAACTATTAAACACAATCGCATTTCAATTGCTGCCGGAACAAATACAGGTTCCATTACCTGGTGTCTCGACCTCGAAATGGCAACTTCAGGCGCAAATGGAAATACCATTAACATTGATAGTAACGAATTCATAAACTGTACAAACACATCCGCTTCAACTGTAGCGTTCACCGCAATTTGGTTGAATACCGCTGCAACCAATGTGAACGTTCGTGGAAATAGAATCTACGGATTCACATATTTGGGAACAGGAACTTCACAATGTATCCTAAGTCAGTTGGCCTGCGGAAACCTGAATATCTCAAACAACATTATTGATTCAGTTACCCTTGGAGGTACAACTGGCTCAGGTACGCATCACAATATTGGTGTTACATCGGCCCCATCTGTAAGTTTGAATATTAGAGATAATATTGTTACTCGCACCACCTTAAATACTACAGGTACGGGTACAAAAACACTCTATGGAATCTATTATACAGGTGCAACTCCGGTAAATAATTTTATTGGAAATACTGTTGATAGCATTACACGTAATGGAACCTCGGGTGGTACAACCATTGGTATTTATCAAGTTGGTGGTACAAATGGAACCTCTACAACAACAGTAAGAAGAAATAAAATTAGCAACTTCTCAATCACTGGAACTGGAACCGGTTCAACCATGTATGGTATACAGGTTTCAACAGGAACGATAATTGTAGATAGTAACGAAATTTTCAATCTGAATATTGCTAAAACGACTGCTTCAGGAGCTCTTTATGGAATTTATGATATTTCATCGCCTACCAACGAGCAATTCAATGTTAACCGGGTTTACAACTTAAACAATATTGGAACCGGTTTGGTGTACGGAATTTATGCATTTACTACCACTGGTGTTAGAACTGTTGCAGGAAATACCATTTATAACCTAACCGGTAACAGCACAACTATCGGTATACTTATGACATCCAGCTCTCCAACAATTACCCGAAATAAACTGTATTCCATTTCAACCTTAGGAACCAATGGAATGGCTGTTGGTATTCGAATCTCATCAGTGGGTACATCTGGATTTAGTAATGTAGCTTATAATTTGATTTCCGGACTTAGCTCTCCATTTTACAGCGGTGCTTCCGATGGAATCCGTGGTATTGATTTGACTACAACCACCGCCACTTCAAGTTCAAATGTGTATTACAATACCATTTATCTGGATGCCAACCAAAGTGGTGCAAATTTCTCAAGTTCTGGCTTGTTCTTTACAACAAATGCCACGGCAACAACCGCAACATTGAATTTGAGAAACAATATCATTATTAATAATTCTGTTCCAGCAGGAACAGGGGTTTCATCTGCCCTGCGCTTTAGTTCGGCTACCAATTCAAATTATGGCAGTTTGTCAAATAACAATTTGTTCTATGCAGGTCCAATTTCAAATAGCAACCTCTTGTATTTTGATGGTACAAACAGGGATTCAACACTGACCCAATTCAAAAACAGATTGGCTCCAAGAGAAGGCAGCTCCTTGCGTGAGAACATTACCTTCCAGAATATTCATCCTGATTCGAGCAATTACCTGATTCCAGCTCCTTTGGTTCCAACCCAGTTGGAAAGTGGAGCCACAGCAATTTCTGGTTTTACGGGAGATTACGCTTCATTAACCAGCAGAGCTAGCTTTCCACTTTCTGGTCAGGTAAATGGTGGAGGCTCTGCCCCTGATATTGGTGCATTTGAATTTGATGGAATTCCTGTTGACTTAACACCTCCAACAATCACCTATACCAACTTGTTAAATACGCTAGCTACGAGTAATCGTGTTCTGACCAATTTTGCTACTATTACAGATGCGAGTAAGGTAGATACTTCATTGGCCAACAGACCCCGTCTTTATTTTAAAAAATCGACAGATGCCAATGATATCTCCGGTTGGAAGTATGTGTCAGCTTCAAATACTACATCGCCATTCTCCTTTACCATTGATTATACCTTGTTGAGCAGTGGTTCTGTTAGTCCGGCCGACACCATTGAATATTTTGTTGTTGCACAGGATATGGCTACCATTCCAAATGTAGGAATCAATAATGGAAACTTTACCTTGGCTCCTTCAAGTGTAGCATTGGGCGCAACTGTATTCCCGATTCTTGCACCAGTTAATCGCTACAATATCGCTCAACCACTTCCTACAACCGTAACAGTTGGAACTGGAGGAACTTATACAACATTCACAGGAACAGGTGGACTTTTTGAAGCAATCAATAACAATGTACTTGGCGGCAATACTACGGTAACTGTAATTTCTGATATTGTAGAGCCTGGAACATTTGCTTTGAATGGTTCTGGTTTTGGTGGATTTAATTTATCCATTGAGGGTTCTCCAATTCAGACGTATCAAATTTCTGGTGCA
Source organism: Bacteroidia bacterium (assembly GCA_023151275.1). GTDB lineage: Bacteria > Bacteroidota > Bacteroidia > UKL13-3 > UKL13-3 > CAISCU01. The sequence continues at coordinate 15,089 of JAKLJI010000032.1, forward strand.
GCTGCCGGTCCGGGCTTGATTCGTTTAAGCAATGTACGCGGATTGAAAATTGATGGTGGACCAAGCAAATCGCTTCGTTTTTCTAACAATAGCACTTCAGGTCCGGTATTTCATTTCCAGAATGATTGCTTAAGAGATACCTTGATTAACCTTCAAATTTTAGGTAACAATACCACAACCGGTAATATCCTCATTGGTCAAACTACAGGAACATTAGGTAATGATTCCTTGTTCATCACCCAATGTTATTTCAAAGACAGTTTCTCTATTCCTACAACGCATATTAACTCAAGTGGTAGTGTTGGTGGGCCGAATAGTTTCAATGTTATCACCAACAATGAATTCGTTAACTTCTCGGCAAATGCCATCAATGTTACTGCAAACGGCAACGGAGATAAATGGGTAATTCAAGGCAATTCAAGCTATCAAACAGCATCACGTGCAACAGCAATTTCTGTAATTCTGGTGCAAACCGGTAATGGACACTTAATCCGCAAGAACAGTATTGGAGGAGCAGCAGTAGATAGAAGTGGAGTTCCTTTCACAAATACCTCAAGTTATATTCGAGGTATTGAGATTAGTGGACAAACAGGTGAAGCCAGCTTAATTGATAGCAATTACTTCTCCAATATTGTAACTACTTCGAGTGCTGGTGTTTTCGGAGTGTACATTAACTCAGGAAATGTAAATGTAAATGCCAATATTTTCGGTGGTCAGGCCAATACCTGGGATACTATCCAAAACGGATACGATAATGGTATCATCGCAGTAATAGGAGGAACAACTGTAAATATTACCAATAACCTGATTGGAAATGTTAGGTACATCAAATCAAGTGGTGATAGAACCGCAGGAATTCTTGTTTCAGGTGCTCTCAATGGACTTGTTATTCGTGAGAATACCATTCGAGATATTTTCCACGGAGGAACAGGAACAACAACAACCTCATTCAGACCAACCGGCATCATTGTGACAGGCGGAATAACAAATTCCATAATTTCTCAAAATACCATTAGCAATATCAATTCAACAAATACTGGAACTGCTGCCTACGTGGTAAGTGGAATTTGTTTGTCGAGCACAGCCATTGCGAACACTGTGGTTTCCCGCAACCGCATTAGCGATATTGGAACTCGTGGAATAGGAACAGGAACATCTGCTCCAACTGCTTATGGCATTCAAATTATTTCACAAGGTGCCGGAAATAGTTATCACAACAACCAGATTTCAATGGGTAATAATACTTCTGGTCAGACCATTGCTATGGGTATTCGGGATGAATCAACATCAACACTGGCCTGGTATTTCAACAATACTATCTTTATGAATGGTAATGTTAATGGTGGTGCCAATAATTCGTATGGTATTTTCAGAAACAGTACATCCAATATGGTGTTGCGAAACAACCTAATTGTAAATCAGCGCACCACAAGTGGAACTGGTTTTGGATTTGCAACTGGTGCAGCCTCGGCTTCTGGCATTACTACAGCAACATCAAACTACAATTTGTTTGTTGTGAATGATACGGCCAGAGTTTCTGAATTCCCAACTGGGGTAGCGTATGGGGTTAGTGCGTATAACAATCAACTGTATGCACCTGGGTATAATACTAACTGGATTGAATTGACTTCAAAAATTCCTGCTCAGGATTTGTTTGTTGATACCTTAACTGGAAATTTGAATATCAATACCAACCAACCAGTTTCATGGTATGCAAACGGAAAAGGTATTGCCATTCCGGGTTATAGCGGTGATTTCAATGCAGCAAGTGGTGTTCGTTCTGTTGCAATTGCCGCTGGACCAGTTGATATTGGTTCGCATGAATTTACAACTACCGCCTTACCACCTTTGGCTGAAATCAACAAATTGCCTGCCTTGGGTGATAGCACCAGTTATTTCTTTGCAAATCGTTTGCTTGCAAAATCAGTGTGGAATTCAGGTTCAATCCCATCAACCACTAGCTTGAGATTCTATTCAGGTGAAGTACCTGCCAATATTCCAAGTGGTGCCTCTCGTATGCATGCTTACTACACAATCGACAATGGCAGCGCCAGCAATTACCAATCAACTTTAACCCTGATGTACGATTCAAGCATGTTAGGAAATGTTGCATTGGCTTCAAGAGCTCAGGTAGCCAGGTATGTTGGAACAGGAACCAACTGGTTTAGGTACACCACAGGTATGGTAAACATCAACCTTGCATTGGTTTCTGCAAGCAATGTAATGAATGAAGGCATATTTGCATTGACAGATACTGCTTCAAATCCATTGCCTGTTACTTTGCTTAGCTTTAAAGGAATGGCTATTGGTAAGGATGCAAGTTTGAATTGGATTACGGGTTCTGAGCAAAATAACAAAGGGTTCTATTTGGAACGTTCTTTAGATGGCAAAGAATTCAAGCAAATTGCCTTCATCAAGGGCATTGGAACAACACAACGCAACCAAAGCTATTCTTACTTGGATAAAGAGGTATTTGCCACAACTAGCAATTGGTATTACCGCTTGAACCAGGTTGATTTTGATGGAACGAATGCCTATTCATCCATAATCCTTGTTTCGAGTAAGTCCGCTCCGAATAGTGAAATTCAATTGTTCCCGAATCCTGCTTCTACTGCTGTAAGCTTGATGTTTGAGGCCAAGGAGGGAGTTTCTCAGGTTGAGTTAAAAGATATCCGTGGACGAGTTGTAAAAGGTTTAGAAGCTAAAACAACTGAAGGTCTAAATACCATTCAGCTAAACGATTTGGATGGCTTTGAACCTGGTGTTTACTTCGTTTCTATTCAACAAGATGGAAAGGTAACAACCTTGAAATTGATTAAAAATTAATTGGAGTAAATGCTCCCCTCAAAAGGCCTGCTTGAGAAATCAAGCGGGCCTTTTTTGTATTGAGGGATAGATCTTACCTAGTGCTTAGGGACTCCATTTACCCATTGCGAGTAAATGACCTAAAAAGTTTGATTGAATTTCTAGATATATCAGTTGGCTTATTCGAAGTTGAGGAGTAAAGGATTGATCAGCAAATTATCTTATTTCAACTTTGGCGTTTCAGGTATTTTGGTATGAATTCATGCAATTTCCCTTGAATCCTGCATATTTGGCAAATGCGAGAATCCACGAATTCAATTTTACTGGAGGTTTGTGCAGCCACTGTTCATTCGTTAATAGCGGCAGAAGAAGGTGGTGCACACCGAATTGAGCTATGTGAGGCCTTAGAAATTGGAGGAACTACTCCTTCTCCCGGACTTTTTCTTCAAGCAAAACGCTGGTCTAAGCTGCCAATTTTTGTTTTGATTCGTCCCGGCACCCGCGATTTTTGCTATACACCCATTCAAAAACAGCAGATATTAGAAGATATACGATTCTTTCGTGACAACGGAGCCGATGGAATTGTTTCCGGTGCTTTAGTTCCGGATGGATCGCCTGACCTTCCCTTTTTGGAGCAGTTAGTTCATGCTTCCGGAGAATTGCCCTTTACCTTTCACCGTGCAGCAGACCACTTTTCAACACCAGTTCAAAGTTTGATTCAACTGCGGGATTTAGGTGTTAGACGTGTGCTAAGCTCGGGTGGAAAGGCCAAAGCTATTGATGCATTGGATACACTAGTGGATTGGCAAAGTAAGCTTGGTTCTGAAATGATTGTTCTTGCAGGTGGGGGCGTTGAACCAAAGGATGCGCCTGCATTTGCAAAGGCCGGAATCAGGGAGGTGCATGGCTCTTTTCGGAAGATAGAAAATGGTCCCATGGATTTTCGTCCAGACATCCCTCGCTTTGGGGACGATTTTTTCCATCGCTCTGAAACTCTTACCGATTCGGTAAGAGAGTTTATCACTTTAAGCAAATTGAAATGAAAATTAGAAATACGGTCCTTGCAGGTATTGTTTTTTGCATGGCACTTGCCAACCTGTCTGCTCAGCAAGTAGTGCCGTTGAATTGGCAATTGAGGCCTATGTTTGATTCAACCTGGTCAATTGCTGCAAAAGTTCCTGGATCAGTGTATGTCGATTTACGATTTGCGGAAAAAATTCCTGACCCCTATTTCGGAACAAATGAAAACAAGGTGACTTGGGTAGATACTTCAAGTTGGGAATATTCCACTGAAATTGAATTGACCAAAGAACAGGTTGCCAATCCTTTGGCCCGACTCGTTTTTGAAGGGCTGGATACCTATGCCGAAATTTGGTTGAATGATTCAAAATTGGGCGATTGTGATAATATGTTCAGGGCCTGGACTTTCTTGGTAAAAGGTAGATTAAAGGAAGGTCGCAATACACTTAAAGTACGCTTTTTACCAGCATCACGTATCGCAAAATCTGCTTATGATAAACTTTCTTCCAAATTGCCAATCGACGAACGTGTAATTCCCCGCAAGGCCCAATACCAGTTTGGTTGGGATTGGGGGCCTAAACTAATTGGGGCAGGGATTTATAAGCCTGTATATTTCTCCTTTCCTCAGAAAATTGAATTTCGCTATTCAAGCATTCGAACCAAAAGCATTGAAAACAATACGGCTAAAATGGAACTCGAATTGCATGTTCAGGCTTCACGGAAAATGAAGCTAAATGTGAAGTTACAAGAGCTTTCAAAATTGTTTAGATTAACTAACCTATCGTGGGCAGTAAATAAAGGCTTGAATAAAATCCTTATTCGGTTTGAAGTTCCAAATCCTCAACTCTGGTGGCCGCATGATTATGGAACTCCTTATTTGTATACCGCCCAATTGCTTCTTGAGCAAGAATCAAACCTGCTGCACCAATCAACTACTAAATTTGGGATAAGGCAGGTGGCCTTGCAACGGCAAAAAGATTTGAGCGGGGAAAGCTTTTTGTTTCTGGTGAATGGAAAAAGGGTATTTGCCAAAGGTGCAAATTACATTCCCATGGACGCAATGCCGGGAACTGTTTCAGAACAAAAACAACGGGAGCTTCTTCTCAAAACCAGAAACGCCAACATGAACATGATTCGGGTTTGGGGTGGAGGAATGTATGAATCGGACAGGTTTTACGAGCTTTGCGATAGCCTTGGAATTTTGGTTTGGCAAGACTTTATGTTCGCATGTAGTTTTTATCCCGGTGATACTTCATTTGTAAAACAAGTTGAACAGGAAATAAAATACCAAGTTCAGCGACTTAAAGGTCATCCCTCATTGGTTTTATGGTGCGGAAACAATGAAGTGGACGAAGCTTGGTTCAACTGGGGTTATCAGAAATCTTATGGCTATTCCCAACTAGATTCAATTCGGATTCGAAAAGAATACGAAAAAGTATTCCATCAACTTATCCCGGGAATGCTAAATCAACTCGATCCAACCCGACCTTACCATGCATCATCGCCCTTGTTTGGCTGGGGAAGAAAGGAAAGTATGACCCACGGAGATGCCCATTACTGGGGCGTTTGGTGGGGTGAAGAACCTTTTGAAAAGTACCTCGAAAAGGTGCCTCGGTTCATGAGTGAATATGGTTTTCAAGCATTGCCAAATCGCGAAACCATGGCTGAAATGGGTGCGCTTTCTAAACCAGTAACCGATTCTGTTTGGAAGCAGCATCAAAAGCATTCTCGCGGATTTGAACTTATCGAACAAGCTATGAAGCGCTATGCCTTTGTGCCCAATCACATTGACGATTATGCCTATCTCTCACAGCATCTTCAAGCAAAGGCTTACAAAATGGCGGTTGAAGCGCATCGACGCGCAAAACCTTATTGCATGGGTACCTTGGTTTGGCAGTTGAACGATTGCTGGCCTGTGGTGTCTTGGTCGGTACTGGATTATAATCTGCGCACTAAAGCGTCCTATCATCAACTCAAAACAAGTTACCAACCTATTGCCTTAAGTGTTTCCATAAAAGATAGCGCTATACTTTGCTATGTATTGAATGATGCTCAAATGTTGGGTGCAGATACCTTGACATGGAGCTTAAAATCATTGAGTGGCGTTGATTTACGCCAGGGCATTCGCCCTTTTAACCTGATTCAGGATTCATCTCAGGTGGTATTAAAACTTCCATTGTCTGATTTGGAAGGATTTAGGAAAGAGGAAGTGTATTTTCAATGCAGTATTAAGAATCAAACTGAAACCCTTTTGTTAAGTCCGGAAATGGATATCAACTGGCCCACTACACCCATTCTGGTGAATTGGAAACAACAAGGCAAATCCTGGTTTATTGAGCTTGAATCTACCGGCTTGCAAAAAGGGGTAATGCTGCGCGCCGAAATACCTGGAGAATTCAGTGAAAACTATTTTGATTTACTTCCCAACGAACATAAAGTAATTCGCTTTGATGCAGAAAATGAGGATAGCCTTAAATTGCACTTTCGAAGTCTGAATATGTTATACAATCAACATAAAAACAATGCACAGAATTAAAAAAACTATTGCACTACTAGGTTTCTTGTTGCTACAAATACAGTTTTCTCATGCCCAGTTTTCAAGTGGGATAATTCCAAAACCTCAATTTGAAAAACCTGGAAAGGGTTATTTTCAAGTTAACTCATCCTTGCAAATTCAATACCTTCAAAAGCAAAAACAGGTTGCTGCCTCAGCACAATTTCTTAAGCAATTTTTTCATGAGGCAACGGGTTTTCATGTGCCAATTAAACCGGTTCAAAAGGCAAGTACTGGATCTGTTTTTTTAGTGCTTGATGCATTCCCGGATTCTTTAGGTTTGGAAGTGTATTCTCTTTTAGTGAATGATAAGGGTGTTTTAATTCGTGCTAAAACTCCGGTCGGTTTAATTCATGGCATTCAAAGTTTACGCCAACTTATGCCAATCCAAATTGAAAACAGGTCAGTAAAACATCCCCTTCAATTTACTATTCCTGCTACACAGATTCTCGACTTTCCTTCCTTTCGCTGGCGAGGTCTGCAGTTGGATTGTTGCCGTCATTTTATGAGCAAGGAGTTTGTATTGCGCTATATCGACTTGCTTTCGTTTTATAAACTCAATAAGTTTCATTGGCACTTAACAGAAGACCAGGGTTGGAGAATTGAAATCAAAGCATTTCCATTGCTTACTCAAATCGGCTCAAAAAGGGTAGAACAGGATGGTTCTGAATATGGTGGTTATTATACTCAGGAACAAATTCGTGAAGTAGTGGCTTATGCCAAGGCCCGCCATATCGAAATTATTCCTGAGATTGAAATGCCTGGCCATGCCCAAGCTGCATTAGCGGCATATCCAAATTTATCATGTACCGGCCAACCCTTACAGGTTGCAAATACCTGGGGTGTATTTAAAGACATTTATTGCCCGGGAAAAGAAGAAACCTTTCATTTTATTGAGGCAGTGCTTGAAGAGGTGGTCGCACTTTTTCCGGGTGAATACGTGCATATTGGAGGCGATGAAGCTCCAAAGTTTAGGTGGGAAAATTGCCAACATTGCCAGACCCGCATGCGGGATGAAAAACTGAAGGATGCGCATGAACTCCAAAGCTATTTTATTAAACGTGTAGGAACTTTTCTTACCAATCGCGGAAAGCGCATGATTGGTTGGGATGAAATTCTGGAGGGTGGACTTGCTCCTCAGGCTACAGTTCAATCCTGGAGAGGATTACAAGGTGCAATTGATGCTGCAAAGTCTGGCCATGATGCCATTGTTTCACCAACCTCTCATCTGTATTTTGATTATGGATTGAAGTCGATAGACCTCGAAAAAGTGTATGGTTTTGAGCCCATTCCTGCTGAATTGAACTCCTTTGAAGCAGGGTTTATCTTGGGAGGAGAATGCAATATGTGGACAGAAAAAGCACCGCAAGAGCTTGTAGATTCAAAGGTATTTCCACGAATGCTTGCCATGTCGGAAGTGCTTTGGACCTACAAAAAAAGACCTGATTTTAATGCCTTCAAATCACGTTTGAAATTGCATTATCCCCGCATGGATGCCATGCAAATTCATTACGGTTATGAAAAGCAACCCATACGTTTTGAATCTGAAATCCTTGCCGATAAAAATGCAATTCGGATGAAAATACTTGCCGAACCACAAGAATTGAAGGTGAATTATACTCTCAATGGTTCGGCCCCAACTCCCATGTCCGCTGTTTATATGGAGCCACTACTCATTCAAACCAGCACTCAGTTAAATGCTCGTGCATTCTTGGGTGATAATCCGAATGCTGAATTGTTTAGTAGAACAATTCACTTGCACGATGGCTTAAAAGTAAACTATGAACTAAATCAATCCCCATCACAGTTCTATGCAGGTAATGGGGTTAAATCGCTTCAAGATGGACAACGTGGTTCAATTGATTTTCACGATGGATTGTGGTTGGGTTGGCAAGACGGTAATCCTGAACTGAAAATAGATTTAGGTAAGCCGGTAGCCTTGAAAAGGGTAGTTGCAGGGGCCTTACAAAGTATTCCATCCTGGATTTTCTTTCCAGAGAAATTGGAACTTGAGGCCTCTAATGATGGTGTGAATTTCTCGCAAATTGCTTACCTCTATTGTGCCGATTATAACCATCCTGAACAAACCCGTACCAAAGATTTGGAACTCAGAATTTTGGAGCCAAAGCCATATCGATATTACCGTCTAAAGGCAATTCGACTTGATAAATGTCCGAATTGGCATGATGCTGCAGGAAGCAAAACCTGGTTGTTTTTAGATGAGCTAATGATTTTTGAATAAAGAATAGTATGAGAGTATTTTTCATTGCCTGTGTAGCTATTTTCTGCATCCAACTCAATGCGTTTTCGCAATTGGTAATTGGCGATAAGATTTATCAAGAACAAATAAGTAAAGACTTTGACGCACGTTGCAAACAACTTCCTGCGCGTCTAGGCCCGATCCAGAAGAAACTGCAAAATGATAAGTCTGAGAAAGCTTATGCTTTGAAGTATTTATACGCATACATGCCATTAAGTGATATTGGAGATTATTCAGATGCGTTTTTTGAAGGACAAGTGAATGCAAGCTTTAACGCATTGAGTCAAATGCCTTGGTCAAAGCAACTGAGTCCGGAATTGTTAAGGCATTATGTATTACCTATTCGCGTAAATACCGAAAACCTGGATACCGCAAGGCCATATTGTTTTTCCCAATTAAAGGACCGTGTAAAGGGCATGAGCATGACAGATGCTGCGCTTGAGGTGAACCATTGGTGTCATGAAAAAGTGGTATATAAATCAACCGATGGAAGAACCTCTTCTCCATTAGCAACCATTCGAACCGCTTATGGCAGGTGCGGCGAAGAATCAACGCTGTTGGTTGCAGCATTGCGAGCAGTTGGAATTCCGGCTCGTCAGGTTTACACGCCGCGATGGGCGCATTCAGATGATAATCATGCTTGGGTTGAAATGTGGGTTGATGGGGCATGGCACTATACCGGTGCTTGTGAACCGGAAGCTGTTCTTGATAAAGGGTGGTTTACTGGTCCCGCAAAACGTGCCATGATGATGCACACCAAAGTATTCGGAAGGTATGAAGGTAAGGATGAGGTGCTTGAATCTGGCTTTGGACACAGTAGAATCAATATCCTTTCCAACTATGCAGAAACACATGTGGTAAGCATTCAGGTTGTTGATGGAATGGGAGCTCCTGTTGCAAATGCACAAGTTGATTTTGGCTTGTACAACTACGCAGAATTTTATCCTTTAGCAACTCGAATAACCAATGCAAATGGATTATGCAGTTTGAAAACCGGTAAGGGAGATTTGATGATTTGGGTAAGTTCAAATCAAGGTTGGGCTCAGGTGAAATTGGATACACGCCAATCAAACGAACTAAAAGTTACCGTTTCTCAAAAAACTCATCAGGGACTTGAATCTTTTGAAATGGTTCCTCCGGCTGAATTACCGGTATCTGATAAGGGCACAAAGGAGGAGAATCAAAGAAATCAGGTTCGATTAAGTGCAGAAGATAGCATCCGTTCGGTTTATGTTGATGCCTTCCCAACCCAACAGCTCGTTTCTAATCTTGCAAATCAACTAAAGGTAAACGCAGATTCCTTGTGGAGAATCATCTCCAGAGCTGCTGGTAATTCGGATGTTTTGTTTGCCGTTTTGGAAAAACACAAATTGCATGGAGCAATTGCCTTAAGGTTGTTTTTTAGTTTATCTGAAAAAGACCTAAGGGATGCAAATTTTGCTGTTTTGGATGAAGCTGTGCAAGCTGCCAGTCAGAATCCTCAGTGCAACGGATTTTTAATTGATTATGTTTTCAACCCTCGGATAAGCCTAGAACAATTGAAACCTTTTCGTGGATTATTGGCAAAGTCCATCAGCAAAGGTTTACAGGATTCATGCAGGAAAAATCCGGCTTATGTTTTTCAACGATTCAGACATTATGCTCAATTCGATTCAACCCAAAATTATTACGGCGTTTTGTTAAGTCCGGCTGCTGTTGCAGCATTGAAAGCCTGCGATCTGAAATCATTTCAGGTGTTTGGTGTAGCCTTGTTAAGAACCATGCAAATTCCTGCTCGAATTGAAACTGCCCGTTTAATGCCTCAAGCTTGGGTAGGGGATAAGTGGGTTGATTTGCAACCTGATGTTTCGGGTAAAGAAAGTAAAATCAAGTTAATTGTTGATTTGGCAGGTTCCGATTCCATGTACACCCCTGCTTATGGGATTCACTTCAGTTTGGCACGACTTGAAAAGGGTAGGTTCAAAACCCTCGATTATGAAGGTGATCCCGTGTTTTCCAAGTTCCCTGCCTCCCTGGAATTACCGCAAGGAACCTATCGCTTATTGAGTTCAATTCGCTCTTCCAACGGTACGGTAAAAGGTAGCCTAGACTATTTCGACTTGAATGAACAAGTTGCCAGATTGAAAAAGGAAGTACGTTTGTTTCAGTTGACTGAAACCAGCAAAATTCTTGGCAAAGTAAAAGTGGATCAACTTCCTGCCTCCGTTTCTAAACAAATGGCAGCTCAGGGATTAATCCTGATTTGGATAGATCCGGTAAAAGAACCTTCCCGCCATGTTCTAGCAGAAATGCAAGATTTGCGCAGACGCTTTGAAGATTGGGGCGCTAAGGTATTAATTCAGTTTGATGACAAAGCCAGTAAATCCAAAATGGATATCCGCAAATACCCGGATTTGCCCGCCAATTGTGTGTATCAGGTTGACGAGCAACTTGAATTGCAAAAACAAGTTCTGGAGGCCTTAGGTAAAACCGCCTCTGAAGCTTATCCGCTGATGGTTTTTATGAATGAACAAGGAGAGTTGAGTGCGTATTCATCAGGATATGCAATTGGCAATGTAGAGCGTATTTCAAAAACGGCCCTAAATGAACTGTATTGCAAGAAGCCGGTGCTGAAGCCATAGTTGTATCTGATTGATTTCGTATTGTTTGTGTTTTCTTGGTTTGTTACAAAATTTTAATAATTTTGATTTTTTGTTATGTTTGTAACATGCTGATGAATTGGTTTTGCCATGAAAATAGTTGAAGTAATTGGAAGAAACATTCGCTTATTCAGGGAGAGGATGGGGATAAGTCAGGATGAGCTAGCAAGCTATCTTGGAGTTAATAGGGTGATGGTAAGCTACTATGAAACAGGGGAAAGGGAAGCACCTGTTGAGGTTTTGAATAGGCTTGCAGATTTGTTTGGGATTGATTTAGCTGATTTACTTGAGGAGAATGCAAGTCATGTTAAAGCGAATCTTGCATTTGCTTTCAGAGCAGAGAGTTTTTCTGAAAACGATTTGAAAAGTATTGCCAACTTCAAAAAGATTGTCAAAAACTACCTTAAAATTTCAGATTTAATACATGAGCTTAAGTAGCAATGGATACCATACTCAGGAAAGAAGCGGCAACTTTTAGGGAACGAAATGGCATAGGATCCACCGAGCCAATTACGTTAAAAAGTTTATTAATCAAGCTAAATGTTCTGACAGTTTACAAGCCCTTATCAGGAAAATTTTCCGGAATGGCACTTTTAGCAAGTGATAAAAGGTTTATGCTTGTTAACTCTGATCATCCAATTGGAAAGCAGAACTTCACAATTTGTCATGAACTCTATCACTTGTTTATTCAGGACGAATTTTCATCCGTACAATGCATAACTGGTAGATTTGATAAAAAGGCGGATAGAAACGAATACAATGCCGATGTTTTTGCAGCTTATTTACTTATGCCAGAGGATGGCATATTGGAACTAATTCCAAATGAAGAATTGAAAGGCAAGAACAAAGTTAGTCTTGAAACCCTTCTGAGGATAGAACACTATTATTCTTGCAGTAGACTAGCTTTGTTGTATAGGTTGAGTTCCATGAATCTTATTGGGCCTGAAAAGTTTCAGCAGTTTAAGTTTAATGTGATTCAAAGTGCAGCGCAATATGGTTACTCCAATGAGCTATATAAGCAAGGAAATCAAGATGAAATAATTGGGGATTACGGACAATTGGCCAAAAGATTATTTGAGGTAGAGAAAATATCGGAGTCTCATTACTTGGAATTAATGGAAGATATTGGTAAAAATGTAACCAAGGAAGATTCAAATGAATGGGAATTCTGAAAAGTTCATTTTGCTTGATTCGGATGTAGTCATTCATTTCTCCAAAGCCGGAATGGTTTCCCTGCTCAAACAACTTTTCCCAAATCGGCTATTAATATTGGATGTAGTAGTTAAAGAGTTGATGAAGAAGCAATCCTTTAGGCATGAAATGGAAAACATACTCAAGTTTAGAATAGCAAGGGAAATTCCACTTCCAATTACCAATAAAGATATTTTACTTGAATATGCAAAGTTGAAATCCAGATATGGGGACGGAGAAAGTGCGTGTATGGCCTTTTGCAGATACAGTGATGATATACTTGCAAGTAGTAATGTCAAGGATATAAAAGCGTATTGCGAGGAGCATTCAATAACCTACATAACCACAATGGATATTCTTTTAGAAGCATTTAAAAAGAAGACTATTAGTGAAGCCGATTGCAATGAGTTTATTAACCAGGTCAAAAGCAGGGGTAGTAAATTGCCTGTTGATACTATAGATGAGTTTGTTAAAATGAAGGGAAAATAAGCCCCAAAAACAACTAAATTCGAGTTGGAGAAAGATCCAATGGCACCAACTTTTTCTTGGTTTTAAAAGGGTTTTCGCTTAAAACTAGTTAAAAATTTCCACCTGCTTAGCATCCATCAATACCTCCCGAATGCTTTGGTAAGTGTCTAATTCAAGTGGATTGAGTTCTTTCCAATTGAACCATTTTACCTCGGTAATGTTCTCTTCAGTTTGAGGAACAGGAACACCCACAAACTCGGTTTTCATGAAAAACCAATAGGTGATTTTTAAAAAACGATGGCCTTGCAATTTGTAGGTATGATAGCTGTTGCCAGCCGGTGCAAGAATCTTTAATTTATTGATTCCACACTCTTCTTCAACCTCCCGAATAGCAGCTTGTTCATTGCTTTCTCCCGGATCTATTTTGCCTTTTGGAAGATCCCATTTACCCAATCTTTTAATGAGTAAAATCTCTTGATGTTCATTGAAAACCAATCCACCTCCGGCCTCTATTGAAATAAAATGGGTTCGGAACTCGTCAAATAAAAGTTTTGGATGTGGGTCCTGAATCAAAATTCCTTTATGAGCCATTCCTTCAATATCTCTAACCCATTTCATGATTTCAATATCCTCGGGGTTGCTCATGTGGATTAAGTCCTTGAACCGTTCTTCCTGAAGAGCGGTTTTACTGAGAATGAATGGCTTATCGTTAATGAAAATTTTATACATTTGCCGGCATGAATAACAGCTCAAACGCTGCTGCGAAGATAGCACAATTCCTGCTCGAAATTAAGGCAATTCGCCTTCAGCCTGAAAATCCATTTACCTGGGCAAGTGGTTGGAAGAGTCCCATTTATAGTGATAATCGTCTTTCTTTATCTTATCCCGAAATCAGAACATTTGTCAAACAGGCCATGGGTGAAATGATAAAAACCAATTTCCCTGACGTGGAGGCCATAGTTGGTGTTGCAACTGCCGGAATTGCACCCGGTGCGCTTATCGCCGATGAACTGAATCTTCCATTTGGTTATGTGCGCTCAGAGGCCAAAAAACATGGAATGGGCAAACAAGTGGAAGGAAATATTCCTGAAGGCTGCAAGGTTGTGGTGATTGAAGACTTGGTTTCAACTGGAAAAAGTAGCTTGCAAGCTGTAGATAGTTTAAGAGCGCATGGTGCAGATGTACTTGGTCTGGCTTGTATTTTTACGTACGGATTCGAGGCGGCCGATAAGGCTTTTCAAGATGCGAACTGTACCTATGTTTCTCTTAGCAATTACCATGTATTGCTTGAAACTGCACTTAAAACCGGTGCAATCCAGCAAGAACAACTTGGAATGTTGGCCGATTGGCGCAATGATCCGGGCAATTGGGGAAAGTAAATGGGCATGTATCGGGTGAAACTTCACCCCAATCCTTTCGTTACAATCTATACCGCTTGGTTCAGCCTCCTGATTGTTGTGCAGTTCATTTTACTGTACCCGCTCATTTATTTTTTTCTTAGCTTTAAATCCTTCTATCCGTTTGCCCATGCAGTTAGAAAATTCATTTTCAAAACAAGCTTTCTGTTTTCAGGAATGCGTTTGAAAACCGAATTACCGGAAGGGTTTGATCCAAAGCAAACCTATATCATTGTGGCAAACCATGGTTCAAAACTCGATATAGCAACTTTGGTTTTAGGAATTCCACAATGCTTTTCCTTTTTAGCCATGAAGGTTTTTTTGAAAATTCCTTTGTATGGGATTTGGTTCCGAACTTTGGATTTGGCCGTAAATAAAAAAGATGTCAGGGATTCGGCACAGGCCTATCTTAAAGTAAAAGAACTTCTAAATTCAGGTAGGAGTGTAGTAATTTTTCCCGAGGGAACAGTATCCCCCAAGGTACCGGAATTAGCAAGTTTTAAAGAAGGAGCATTCAGACTATCGCTCGAAACAGGGATTCCTGTATTGCCTGTGATAATTATAAACAATTATAAACTTGCTCCGGATAAACATGTTTTTGAAATGTACCCGGGTATCTCAGATCAGATTGTGTTAAATCCTATTTGGCCGAACTTTGATTCCGGAAGAGACTTTGCAATTTTCGTAAGGCAATTGTTTGTTTCTCATTTGACTGAAAAGTAGTGACTGAATAGTTAAGTTGGTGGTTATTGCCGACTAACAGGCTGAATTCAATGATTAATTTGAACGGGTTTAGTGGCATTTGTTAATGATTTTCGAGTTGGAATCATCTTAGTTTTGAGATTATTCAGTTTTACTGCTGATAATGGTCAATTTTAAGGTTGAATCAAGGGACTATCTTTTACTAACAAATTGGACTATGAAAAATCGTTACTTAATAATCCTATTAGCATTTCTTTTTTGCCAGACAGTAAAAGCGCAATGGCGTGAATTGGGTGGAACCGATTCTAGCAATTTCGATTTTCCATTCTTTTATGGTGAAGCTAGCAGCTGGAGTAATATTTATGCAACTAGCGATGAGGGAAATTTCCCATCCCTGAATACGTTGAAACATTTTAACGGGATAGGATTTAATCAATCTCTTCAACACAAAACTGCTTACAAAAAAAACAAAGTTACTTCCACTGGAGCACTGTATGTTTCTGCAATTGATTCATTCGTAAGGTGGGGACACTCTTTGCCTGATTATTATTCAAAATTGTATAGAAAGAGCGGGAATTCTTGGATAAAATATCCAAATACCTTGGGTACGGATACCATATCAATAAGTTCTTTCTCGGTTAGTAATTCAGGGCAAATTTACGCAGTTGCTAAGCTGGTTTATATTGGCTTTAGCTGGCCAAGTCAGTTTCCGATACCTATTAAATGGAATTCAATTTCAGAGGAGTGGCAAATTTTAAGTGGGGGCGAAAATTGGTATTTACCATCAAGTTTAATATCGTCTGGTGTTTACGATTTTGAAATTACTACAGATTGGCTTGGAAATCCCTATATTTTTGGAAGTATTGCTGATTCATCGGATCAGATATTTATTCTCCGTTGGACTGGTTTTTCATGGACAAGAATCGGTAATGCTCAATTTCCAACCTTCTATCAAAAAGATTCTGTTATTATTAATGGTAACAGGGTATATTCTAGAGGATTTGTTGAATCACTTGTTGCTTCCGGACCAAACGATGTGTATGTGGAAGGTGAGTTATACAATGCCAATGATTCCCCTTATGTTGCTCATTGGGATGGGACAAAATGGGAAGAGTTGAAGGGGGTTTCAATTGATTACCGGGGACTTATCGGTAATCTTCAACTTTCACCCATAGGGGATGTTTATGTTGGTGGATGGTTAAGCGATAATCTGCAAAGACCCGGTATTTACAAATGGAATAAATCATTTTGGACGTATATCCCAATGGATACAATTACCGATTTTGCTTGGTATAATAATAACAACCTAATTTATACCAATGTAATTAATTTACAGCCCATATACTCCGATTCTTTTGGAAGGGTTGCAGTTATTGGAAATCTGAAAAATGGGAATGGGAAATACTACGTTGCACAGTTTGACCCTGTAAACAAAATTCCTGTTTTCAAGTATGGGAATACTTCTCAAGTTTTTGTACGTGTCAACTCCGGTGCGGTTTCCTTTGCCAATGAATTGATGTTTACAGATTCAGATGTTGCCCAATACGAATATTTTACGGTTTCAAAGTGGCCACAACATGGCACTTTATTCACTGGAAATCACGCACAAAGTGGAGTTGATATAAGCCCACTAGGTTGGACATATTCACCGGATAACAACTATTCCGGTCAGGATACTATTGTAATTCGGGTAGACGACGGGCATGGGGGTCTGGTTAAGAAAACGCTTGTAATTACCGTTTCAAATCCGATTGCAGGAGTTATTTCGGCAAATCAAACCATTTGCACGGGCACCCAACCTGCCGCAATAAGTTTAACAGGTTCTGTGGGCTATGTACAATGGCAGGTTTCAACCAATGGTTTTGTATTCAATAATATTGCTGGCGCAAGTTCAGCAATACTTAGTCCTGCAGCTATGGGCAATCTAATTGCAACCAGGTATTACCGTGCCGTTGTTTCGGCAGGTGTTATGAGTGTTACTAGCGCAACAAGTACTGTTGCAATTAGTCCTTGCACCAGCGCATATCTTTATGATATTCAGCTCAGCAAAAACACATTGGCTCCTTTCTTTTCGATGTACGATACAGCTTATTCAGCAGTGTTTAATTACTCGGATTCGGTTGTGAAGTTTACCTTAACTCAGGAAGATGTACTTGCCAATTCAAGAATACGCAAGAACAATGGAGCATGGACATCATTAACCCATCTGGTTCAAAGTGGAGATTTTGTTTTGGGACTTGGTTCGAATAATTATCAGGTTCAAGTTACCTCGGCAAATAACCAAAATACCTTTACCTATTATTTAAACCTTTACCGAACCGGACTTCCACCAACAATAACTTCAATCAATAGAATTCAATCCAGAATTGGGCAAACTGTCAGAGTCATTGGGTCAGGATTTAATTCCACCCCTTCAAACAATAAAATTAACCTTAGGTCAATTCAAACAAGTCCAATAAGCACTTCCGGAGATACCTTAATGGATTTTGTTTTTCCGGCTGGAGCTTCAATTTCTGAAGTAGGGGTATATAATCTGGCTACAAATCTCTCAGCAACTTCATCCCAACAAATCGTACCAACATTTTCTCCAAGCAAGGATACCTTACTGGCAAGTGATTTTTCTGCTGCAACGGATTTGAATACGTTAAGCTCCGGAGCAAAAAATGTATTTGCAGATTTGGATGGGGATAGCAAAACGGATTTGGTGGTTGCAAACTCAGGTAGTTCCAGTGTTTCAATATATCCTTCAACTTCCACCCTTGGAACTATTTCATTTGGAACAAGAATTGATATTTCAGTTGGTTCTTGGTGGTCGGGGTCGCCTGATTTTATTAGGGCAGCTGACCTAGATGGCGATGGGAAACTCGATTTGGTATTTACCATGCCCGGTGGTTCAACAATTTCGGTATTGCATAACCTTTCCACCGCAGGAAATATAAGTTTTGACCCAGTGCAAAATTTTTCAGGTCTGTTTGCAAGTGCAAGTGATTTAGAGATTGCAGATGTTAATATGGATGGCAAACTTGATATTGTTTATCCAAATGGAATGTACAATGTTTCTTGTTTACTCAACCAAAGTTTACCGGGTACAATTAATTTAGGTAATAGACTTGATATTTCATTCGGAGGTAATCCTTCTGCTATAGCCATTGCAGACTATGATTTGGATAATAAACCAGATTTGGCCGTAAGTTGGCAATCGGATACACTTTTAACCATTTACAGGAATACGAGTACTGGCCAAGTTGCTTCCTTTGCCGCAGGAATTGATATTGCATGCGGTTTAAATCCCAATTCCCTTCAATCTGCGGATTTAAATGGCGATACAAAAAATGATTTATTCGGAACTTTGTATGCAGGAGGAATTTTCTTTATTAAAAATACAAGTACACTAAATTCATTATCCTTTGCGGGCTTCCAAAATCTATCCGGTTCATCTGTTAATTCAGTAGCCTTAAGTTCGGATTTTAATGGTGATGGTAAACCGGATATTTCTTTTTTAGGTGGAAATTCTCCTTGGTCAAACTCAATTTTTATTGCTAGAAATACCAGCAGTTCAGGACAAATAACTTTTTCAAATCCGGTTGAAATTGGTTCTAATCCATTTCAAACAATTTATTTTTATCAATCTGTGGATTTGGATAGCGATGGCAAATCAGATTTTGCATCGGTAAGATACAATGGAAATGCTTATGTGAATTCGGTAATAAAAAACAATCTTCAATGCAGCAATTCCTACCTACATGGGATATCCTTGAGTCAAGGAGTACTTGCACCAGTTTTTGATTCATTAAAATTAGACTATTTAGTTAATGTTGCAAATGCTGTAAGTTCAATTCAATTAACTACAGTTTTTGGGCAGCCTCTTCAAACCGTAAATTGGAGGATCAATGGAGGAGTTAACACTGGAATTAGTAATAATGTTGCAAGTGCATCAATTCCAATTTCTACCGGAAATAACCTTCTTGAAATATTGGTTACCGGCTCTGATGGATTAAGTCATCAAACCTATTCATTAACCCTATTTAGAGATCCGGTGGTTCCTCCTTCACTATTTGTTACGGTTGAGGTTTTTCCGCAAGGTCTTTTTGATGGATTTAGCGGCTTAGTTGCTGCACCTTACAATGCAAATAATTCCTATCCTGGAGCCCTGGCAGATACAATAACCATTGAACTTCATGATACCGGTTCAGGGTTTCCATTGGCATTTTCATGGACCGGGGAATTGTGGACATCCGGAACTACCAATGCTGAATTTTCTTATTTAGCAGATGGAAAGCTTTTTTATTTAGTAGTTAAGCATAGGAATTCTGTTGAAACATGGAGTGCAAATCCAATTATCATTTCGAATTTAGTTTCTTATTCCTTTGCAGATAGTGATACAAGTGCTTATGGAAATAACCTGATTAGTTTGGGGAATGGAATTTATGGTATTTATGCAGGTGATATTAACCAGGATGGTTCAGTCGATTTTTTGGATTATCCGGATTTAGATCTAGGTGCATTAAATGGGGATTTGGGTTATTTGGTTACAGATTTGAATGGAGATGCTTCGGTAGACTTTTTGGATTACCCTTTAATTGATTTGAATGCTTTAAATGGTGTGGTTATTCAACGACCCTAATCCTATTCGGTTTTGTTTTATTTGTTTGAGTGAACAATTTGAGTGTTTAATAGCTAAGAAATACTGATTCACACCCGTCCAAGACGTTTTAAATTAGGGTAAAAAAAAAGGAGTTGGTCTGGATAAAA
>JAKLJI010000033.1 GCA_023151275.1 Bacteroidia bacterium
AGGAGGGCTGCTCCTGATTTTAGGGTTTCACCATGGTGAAACTCTACATTTCCTAGGAATCAAAATTCTCGATTATTTACCGGTTAAACCAATTAAACCTTCATAAACCACATAAACCTTCATAAACCACATAAACCTTCATAAACCCTCATTCTTTGGGAGACGCGTATTTTGTTGTTTTTCTGTGAGCCAAGGGATAAAGTTTTAGCCAGCCGCGGATTTGGCTTAGGGGGAGCAGCAAGTACCCCGTGGTTTGCAAGCGGTTGCCTGTTGGGAATTGCCGGCGACCGGCAGCGAGCCCGGCAAGGCCCTTACAGGCAAGCAGTCTTGCAAGCCGGGGAGTACTTGCGGATACCCCGGCGGCGGCGGGCGGAACGGAATTTTGTTGAGGAACGGATTTTGCCGCGCCCGCCGCCGCAAGCCCCTTCAAAATGGTCTTGGATTTCCGGCTTTACCCGATTGAGGCCAATTCTATCCCCTCGCGGGTTTGTATTAACCGACCCTCTTTCTCGAGCTTTTTCAAAACACGGGTTACAACCTCACGCGCTGTTCCTATGTTCTGAGCAATTTCACGGTGAGAAATCTTTATTACTTTTTCGGGATGCAGTGCCGCGCGCTCTTTCAGGAAATCCAACATGCGGGAATCGATTTTATCAAACAGGAGATGCTGAATGGTTTCAACCAATCCATCATACCGCTGGTGGTAACTTTCTAAGAATGCTTCATTCAAGCGTGGATTTTCAATAAGAAGTTCCTTTAATTTTTCAACGGGAATGAGCAATAGCTCTGAGTCCGACTCGGTAAAAGCGCTAACTTTACTGGGAGAACCTGAAATCCCTGCTGTAAATGTCATTACACAACTTTCGCCGGGTTGAACATAATACAAGAGCAGTTCGCGGCTTTCATTCCCTGTAATAACTTTGACCAATCCATTTAGCACAACAGGCACTACCCTTACCACCTGCTCCTCGGTAAGAATCCGGATACCGGCTTTAAGTTCAACACGACTTGAGCCCTCAGCCAAAAGCTGAATCAGGTGATTAGGGAGTGTACCTTTCATTAGATTATCTTGCGCTTAGGGAATGCTTAATTCTTTCTGCAAGATAGATGATGATGGGAAAAACCAATAGGGTTAAAATGGTGGCTGATATCAACCCACCTATTATCACAATAGCCAAAGGTTTTTGAGATTCCGAGCCAATTCCGGTTGAGATGGCGGCCGGCATTAACCCTATGGACGCCATTAAAGCTGTCATGATAATGGGTCGGGTACGAACCTGAACTGCCTGAATTAAAGCCAGCGAAAGATCTCCAAGCTCTTTCATTCGCAGGTGGAACTCCGAAATCAATATCACCCCATTTTGGATACAAATGCCAAACAAAGCAATAAATCCAACACCGGCCGATATTCCAAAATTGATTCCGGTGATATGAAGAGCAAGTATTCCACCCATTACCGCAAAAGGCACATTTGCCAACACCAGCAGCGAGTCGCGGATATTTCCGAATAGAATAAATAGCAGAAAAAAGATACCAATCAGACTTAAGGGGACCACTTGAACCAGGCGATTTCCTGCCCGTACCTGATTTTCAAATTCCCCGGTCCAACCTATGGAATAACCGGTTGGCAGTTTGATTTGCTCGTTCACCTTTTTTTGAGCTTCTGCAATGGTACTGCCCAAGTCCCGCTCCCGAACAGAGAATTTCACCCCGATAAATCTTCGGGTATTGTCCCGATAAATGAATGCAGGACCGGTTTGTTTCCGAAGGGTTGAAATTTCGCTTAAGGGTATTTTACCACCTGTCATGGTTGGCACCATCAGGCGAGAGATATCATCCTCTGTTTTTCGGTACTCGCTTGAATAGCGAATTCTAACATCAAACTTTCTATCGTTTTCGTAGCGCTGGGTAGCTGTTTTACCACCAAATGCCATTTCCAAAACGGCTTGTGCATCTGATAGGGTTACGCCATAAGCGGCCATTTTCTCGCGATTTAACACTACACTTACTTCCGGTTGGCCCACGTTGCGCAAAATTCCCAAATCTTTTATCCCATCCACACCTTTGATAGAAGCAATTACCTGGTTTGCCAATTCATCCAATTTATCCAAATCAGGGCCATAAATTTTAACTGCGTTTGAAGCATTGATACCCGCCACTGACTCTGCCACATTATCAATAATGGGTTGACTGTAATTGTAGCCTATGCCTTGGTATCGGGTGAGTCTGGCATCCATTTGAGCAATCAATTCCTGAAGGGATATCTTTCTCTCCCATTCCTCCTTGGGCTTCAGGTTCACCTGCATTTGCACGTAATAAAATCCACTTGGGTCAGTACCATCGTTGCTTCGGCCTGTTTGTGATAGTACACCATTTACTTCCGGAAATGCTTGAAGTTCTTTGCGTAAAACTGCAACCATTTTAACCGTTTCATTCAAGCTAAAACTCATGGGCATTTTTGCCTCTACCCAAAGCGCTCCTTCGTTAAGTTCGGGTAAGAATTCGGTACCCAGGAATTTAGCAGAACCAAGCACGAGTAGCAGCAACAAGGCGCTAATCACAAGAGTTGTCTTTTTTGCAGCAAAACTTATACGGAAGAACTTCTCTGTTATCCGATTCCAAAAATTCACGAAGGGATTATTTTTTTCCCTCACATTTTTATTCAGTAGTAAATGGGCTAAAACCGGCACCAGGGTCAAGGTAAAAAGGAGTGCACCTAACAGCGCAAATCCAAGCGTATACGCCAAAGGGGAAAACATTTTTCCTTCCACTTTTTGAAAGGAGAAAATGGGCATGAGTGCTGTAATAATTATTAACTTGGAGAAGAAGATGGCTTTTCCCAACTGAATGCCCGACTTGCGTATAAAACCCGCTTTGGCCAATTTATTAAATCGGTCCATTCCTATTTTATGAGCCAGGTGATCGAGGGCCACATATACACCTTCAACCATAACCACTGCCCCATCTATGATAATTCCAAAATCCACGGCGCCTAAGGATAACAGGTTTGCACTCATACCCATAAGGTTGAGGCAAAGAAAGGCGAATAGCAAGGAAAGAGGGATGATAATAGCCACTGTAATTGTAGTTCGCCAATCGGCCATGAATAGCAAGACAATCAAGGTAACAAAAATGATTCCTTCAACCAGGTTATGCATTACTGTTCCCGTGGTATAATTCATGAGGTTATCGCGGTCGTAGAACGTTTCGAGCCTTACATCAGCGGGAAGAATAGTGGCATGCAACTCCTCAATTTTAGCTTTCACCCGTTGCAGTACTTCGCGTGGATTTTCTCCTTTGCGCATCACCACAATACCTTCCACCACATCGTCGGCAGAATCAAGTCCAACCTGCCCAACCCGAGGTAATGATGACTCAATTACCTGCGCCAGGTTTTTCACTAAAACCGGATTTCCTGCGGCGTCATCTACAATGATGTTTTCGATATCTGCAATGGAATTCAGCAATCCCACTCCACGCACCACATAAGCCTGTCCGTTTTTCTCGATGATATCTCCACCCACATTCAGGTTGCTCCGATTTACAGCTTCATACACCTCAAGTGGAGTAATGCCGTATTTGAATAATTTATTGGGATCAACACTAATTTCATACACCTTTTCCTGACCACCAAAAGCCACCAAATCTGCCACTCCGGGAACAGCTCTCAGGTTGCGGTCGATTACCCAATTTTGAAGGGTAAGCAATTCGCGGGTATCACGCGATGGACTTTTAAGCACATACCTGAAAACCTCTCCGGTAGGACCATAAGGGGGCTGCACTTCGGGTTCAATTCCTTCGGGAAGATTGACATTGCGTAGCTGATTATTTACTTGTTGTCTGGCAAAGAAATCATCTACATTGTCTTCAAAAATGATTTTGATAACAGATAGGCCAAACATGGTAATGCTGCGCACGCTGGTCTTCTTTTGAACCGGGTTCATGGCAATTTCAATGGGTGCAGTTACGAACCGTTCAATTTCTTCCGCACTTTTCCCATTCCACTCGGTAACAATAATGATTTGCGTATTGGTAACATCAGGGAATGCCTCCACAGGCATATTCCTGAAGGCAATTATTCCGCCAATGGCCAGTAATCCCACCCAAAAAAAGGTAAAGGCTTTGTTTTGAATGGAAAAGCCAATTATTGATTTAATAAACTTATTCATGGCTTAATCATTCAAAGCATCGTAAATCAACAACTGATTGGCGGTAATTACTTTCTCGCCGGATTTCAAACCCGATTTTACATAGGTGATATCTTCAAACTGGCTAAAGGGTTCAATCTGCCGGGTTTCAATCTCGTTTCGGCTATGGTAAACCATAACGAAATACCTGCTTTTATCAAAAATAACAGCCGATGATGGAATGGCAGGTAACTGCTGTTGATCTTTGTACCGTACACGAATATTTGCGCGCATTTCGGGCTTCAGCAGGTAGTTTGAATTGGCAAGTTTAACCCGAATTTTCATGGCCTTGGTTTCAGGGTCGATGATGTTAAAAATCTTATCAACCGTACCCTGAAAAACAGTATCGGGATAACTGAAGGTGCTAACCAAGGCTTCTCCTC
The DNA here is from genome assembly GCA_023151275.1 of Bacteroidia bacterium. Taxonomy (GTDB): domain Bacteria; phylum Bacteroidota; class Bacteroidia; order UKL13-3; family UKL13-3; genus CAISCU01. The sequence continues at coordinate 4,571 of JAKLJI010000033.1, forward strand.
CGAGTTTAACCTGGTTAATTTCACTTTCGTTTACATTGGCCAGCGCCCATACTTCATCTATCTGCGCAATGTCGAAAATGTTGTTGCTTCGGTCATTGCGAAGCAGCATATCTTGATTGATATTTTTTTGGATGATAAACCCGGAAATGGGAGAGCGAACTTCAAAAATGGCGCCTGAGCGCATGTTGTAAATGCGGTAGGTTTCTTCAATTCGACTCAATTGGGCCATGGCCTTTTCGAGTTGACTTTTAGCTTCAATAACTTCACGCTCCGAAACCAATTTCCCTTCAAACATTTCAGTGGCTACCTTCAGGTTATTCTTGGCTACAATTTTATCGGTTTTGGCATTTTCCAATTCCTGTTCAAAGCTTGCTACTTCTGTGCTTCGGATGGTGGCCAGAAGCTGTCCTTTTTGAACAAAATCGCCCAACTCTACATAAACCCGGTTTACACTTCCACCCACAACCGGAAATACATCAATGGATTTGTTGAAATCGGCTACAATTTTGCCAAAGAATTTGTATTCCCTGCGTAAGGGAATTTCTACCACATCTTTCCATTGTGTGGTTTCTAGCATTTTATCGCTCAAAACAAAGCTTTTCATGGGCACCTTTTCACTTGAGTTCCTGTTGCAGGAAATCAATAAAAAGGCCACCAAAAAGAGGGTTAGCGAAAACTTTAGCGGATTATTTGAATACATCATATGCAGTTAATTCTTGAAGGTAAAAGCCCGAAACCAATAGGGAATGCTCGAGTTCCTGACGGCGAATAAGGGTTTGATTGTAGCTCTCGATAAAATCGGTGAACTCGAGCAATGAAATATTGCGTTTGTGGAAATTGAGCATTACGCCCTCGTAAACCTGTTGCAATTGAGAGGAGCTTACCAAACGAATACGTCGCAATTCATCCTGGTTTAATTTCAATTTGGAGAGTGCATTCTTAATGGAAAGTGAAAGCTCTCGTTTGGCTTGAATCTGTTGAATTCGTGCTTTTTCCAGTTCAACTTTAGCGGCCCCAATGGCACCTTTGTTTGGATTGTAAAGTCGCAAAGGCATGCCTAAAGTTAAATTCAATTGGTTATTGAACGCACCTCCACGTTGGTCATATCCGGCACCCAAAGTAATATCTGTGATTCCCATGGCCTTTTGCCAGGCCAGGTAACGCTCTGCATTCAGGCTTGACTCCTGTGCAAGCCGTAATTCCGGATTTCCAGCCATTGCAATCTGAATGAGCTCATCAACCCTTAATACCGGCTCCCGCCACAAAACCGTATCCAATTGGCTTTTGTTCACTTGTGGAATGGGAATGGTATCAAGGCCGGTAAGCAAAGCAAGTTGTTTGCCGCTTTCTTCAAGCAACAAACGAGCACTTGAATATTCGCTGCGTACCTGACTTAACAAGGCTTGCAATCGAATCAATTCCTTGAGTGCAATATTTCCTTTTTGAGCCTGGATTTGATAATTGAGAAGTAAGGTATCAAGCACAAAGGCCTGCTTTTCCAACATTTCAAGCTTTCGAATTTGGTACCAGTTATCGTAAAAAGCTTCGGCCAAACTGGTTCTCATTTTCCGAAACAGCGATTCCAGTTCCAGTTCTGCGAGTTTGGTATTTGATTTTGCCCAATCTATTTCAGCTTTTCGTTTTCCACCTAACTGCATTAGCTTTTGAATGGAGGCCTGTTTTTGTCCGGATTGACCCATATCAAACCATTGAGGCCTATTGGGATTGTAGGCATTTACTTCCAGGTACAATTCAGGCAATGGCCGAATAGCTGCCTGAATTTCCATTGCCCTGGATGCAGAAACATTTAACTCGGCAGCAATCAAAGCCGTATTGTTTTGAACCATCAGGCTTTCAGACTGCTGGAATGTTAGTTTTTGCTGGGCTTCCAGAGGAAGCAGGAAACAAAGTCCGAATAAACTTGCAAAAACAATTCGTAGCATGGTTTTTATTTTGAGGCAAAACAAAAACCCGTGCATTAAAAGCGTGTTTACACCTCACTTAAAAAGGCATTAAAGTCAAAGTTAGTTGATTGAATATAAGTTAAATATACACGAAAACTCGTGCATTTTTTTCTCGGCATTGTAGCTGTAAACCAATTCTGCCTGATGGTATTCCAAAATGCGTTTAACGATACTAAGGCCAAGTCCTGAGCCTGAAATAGTTTGAGAATTGATTCCTCGACGAAAGGGTTGATAAATTTCAGATTCAGCCATCAAACCTGAATCTTCCCCTTGGTTAAGAATTTTCAATTCAATTTTATGCTCTCCAGTTTCTGAAAGAACCACCTTTACCACCTTATCGGAAGAGTAAAGGCATGCATTTCTCAGCAAATTGGCGAAGGCAATTTGCAATACCTGCGCTTGAGCCGGAATCAATAAATCCGATGATTCGGAAGTTGTTTCATCAATCTCAAACTGAAAACTAATATCCTTGAATTGAGGTTTGATATCGTCGATAACACGGAACAACAATTCATCCAATCGCTCGGGGAATAAGTCGATGGTATTGGGTTCATCTTTGATGCGAGACAGGATTAACAAGGAATGAATAAGTTCCTTCATCTGTTCAACCACCTTTTCCATTTCGGCCAGGTAGCTTTTTACCGCAGGCGAAACGCCATCCATTTTTTTGAGATTGTCTAACTGAAAAGTAAGGCGCGATATGGGAGTTCGTAATTCGTGGGATGCCAAAGAAGTAAATGCTTTTTGAGTATTCACTACTTTATTCACCCGCTCAAGCAATTGGTTGAAAGAGGTTGTGAGGGATTGAATTTCATCGTGGCGACTTGGATTAACGAGAGGTTGATTTAGGTTATGCCCGGAAATCGATTGAAAACCTGTCTTCAACCTATCAAGTGGAATAAGTAAGCGATTGGTCATGCTATACGTGATAAACCAAACCAGAAAAACACCGAGGCAATAAATCAATATAAGCGAATAAAGCAGAAACTCTTGCTTGCGTATGCCGTAGTGATCTTCGGCAGAAATAATCACGTAGTAGTCGCGCGGTTCAAGGTCGTAATAAACCCCATAAATTTCCTGGTCATCTTCTTGAAAGAAGAATTCTTTCTCGGATTTCAAACGTTTCAAATCTCCAAAATTCCAATCTACCCGCTGGTCATCAATGCTGGAATAAATAAGCTTAAAATTCTCATCAAAAATAAGTGTCTTTTCATTGTACAGTTTATTGATTGAATTTTGGTCAATTACTTTCAGCAAATAGGAATCAATTTCTTTTACTTTAAACATGTAATTGGCCGTAGTCAATGCCTTTTCGGCCAATCTATCCTTAAACTCCTCCATCCGGAAATTGTAAAACAAAGCATAAAGAACTACCGAACAAATTCCGAAAATTACGGTAAAGGCAATGCTCAGGTTAAAGGATATACTTTGTTTGAGATTCATTCGGATTCGGGTTTTAAATAATAGCCAAATCCCACTCGGTTATGTATCAACTTCAGCTCAAAATCCTTGTCCATTTTGCGTCTCAAAAAATTGATGTACACCTGAATGGTATTGAAGTTATTGTCCATGTTCATGTCCCAGATTTCTGAGGCGATATACTCCTTAGAAAGAACCCTGCCTTTGGCTTTAGCAAGCAATAGCAGCAATTGAAATTCTTTGGGACTCAGCTCAATTGAACGACCAGCCCGAATTACGGTTTTTAGGCCCACATCAATTTGCAAATCTGCAATGTGAATAATCTCCTCCAGCTCTCGTGGGTGGCTTCTACGTTTCAACAAGGATTCAATGCGTAACTCCAATTCTTCCAAATGAAAAGGCTTTACCAGGTAATCATCGGCACCCGATTTATAACCCGTTCTTTTGTCCTCCAGTTCACCAAATGCTGTAAGAAAAAGTATGGGAGTAAGTGAATCCGTCTCTCGAATTTTAGTGCTTACATCAAAGCCATTCATACCCGGAACATTCACATCAAGCAAAAATATTGCATACTCTTTTTTCTTCCATTGTCTGAAGAACAAGTTGCCATCATACACCACATCACAAGCGAAAGTTTCACTGGTAAAATAATGAACGATTTCCCTTGCCAGCACAGCATCATCTTCCAACAACAATATGTCTATCCTTTCGCCCATACTTTCCACAAATAGGTAGGCAAAATAGCGAGAAAAAGCATTTGAGCACAACAGGCAAACAGGTATATTCGTTACCGCATGAAACGCAGAACGCTCATCAAATCGGCCATACTTGCTGCATTCGCAGGTGCTGCAGGATACGGAGGCTGGCAAGCTTACCGGATTTTTAAAACTCCGGATGTTGCCGACCTCAAGAATCACCTGCCTTTAATTAACGCGCTGGCGCAAACCATCATTCCCAAAACGGCAGACTCGCCGGGTGCGGGGGATGTGAATGCCGCAGCCCATATCGTTAGAATGGTTCAATTAGCCAGTGATAAAAAAACACAGAATAGTTTTGTAAATGGCCTTGCAGACATTGCCAATGCTGCATATAGCCGTTACAACAAAGCCTTTGAAAACTGTAGTCCCCAACAACAAGCAGAACTGCTTACAGAAGCGCAAAATTCTGGAAAACCCTGGAAAGGTTCTTTAGGAAAGGTTCAGCAAAAACTGCTGGGAAATTCCTTTTTTACCACCCTCAAAGAACTAAGCTGTGAAGCTTGGTGTACTTCTGCAGAAGGCATGAATCAAGGTTTAGCATACGATTATGTTCCTGGTTCATTCCAGGGATGCGTTCCCCTGGCACCGGGTCAAAAATCATGGGCCACCAAATAACATGAGTACAATAGATAGTTTATCAAACGACAGTTTACATACGGATAGCCTTTACTTGAATACAGGGAAAGGAAAAGCCACCCATTATTTTGATGCCATTGTTGTGGGTTCCGGTATAAGTGGTGGATTCGCAGCAAAAGAGCTTTGTGAAAAGGGATTGAAAACCTTGGTAATAGAGCGTGGAAGAAAGGTGGAACATATCACCGATTATCCAACAGCCATGCTGAATCCCTGGCAATTTGAAAACCGGCTTCATGTAACCGATAACGACAAAAAACAGCAACCCATTCAAAGCGCTGTTGCCGATGAAAGCACCAAGCATTTCTTTGTGAATGATTTGGAGCATCCGTATATCCAGGAAAAGCCCTTTTTATGGATTCGGGGTTATCAAACAGGTGGACGCTCTTTAACCTGGGGTAGGCAATGTTACCGGCTTAGCGAATTTGATTTGGAAGCCAATGCCAAGGAAGGCATAGGGGTTGATTGGCCGGTTCGCTACAAAGACATTGCTCCCTGGTATGATTATGCGGAGCAGTTTGTTGGCGTAAGTGGCCAGAATGAAGGGCTACCGCAATTGCCAGATGGGCAATTCTTGGACCCCATGGAAATGAATTGCATTGAACGTCACCTGCGTGAAAGCAACCAAAAACATTTTCCCGACCGCTTGATTACCATTGCCCGAGTAGCCAACTTAACCAAAGGTTTGAAAGGCAGAGGACCTTGCCAATTCAGAAACCTGTGCGCAAGAGGTTGTCCGTTTAGTGGTTATTTCAGCAGCAACTCCGCAAGTTTACCAGCTGCCTTTGCCACCGGAAATCTGAGCTTACTAAACGATGCAATCGTTATGGAGGTTATGGTTGATAAAGAAACAGGTAAGGCAACCGGAGTTCGGGTAATGGATGCACATACCCATGAAATAACCGAATACTTTGCTTCCCTTATTTTCCTAAATGCATCTACCATCAATACAACTGCCATTTTACTTCAATCCATCTCAGAACGTCATCCGGATGGACTAGGAAACGGAAGCGGACAAGTTGGAAAAAACCTCATGGATCATCCCTATGGCGGGGGTGCTTATGGCGAACACGACGATTTCAAAGACCAGTACTACAAAGGAAGAAGGCCCGCAGGTGTTTATGTCCCCAGGTTTCAGAATATTCCCGGAGATTCCATAAGCCGAAAATACAAAAGAGGTTTTGGCTACCAGGGCGATGGAGAACGCGCAGAGTGGCCTGACCGTATGAAAATGGAGGATGGATTTGGAGCTTCATTCAAAGAAAAACTTACCACACCGGGACCTTGGACTTTTTGGATGATTGCAAGGGGAGAATGCCTTCCTTACGAAACCAATCGTGTTACGTTGGATAAGGAACAAAAAGACCAATGGGGCCTCCCCTTGGTTCGTGTTAATTTTGAATTCGGTGAAAACGAAAAAGCCATGGTAGATGACCAAAAACGCCATGCCGAAGAAATGCTCGAAAAAGCAGGATTCAAAAACATACGCTCTTTTTACTACAATACAACCGGTGGCAGAGCTGTTCATGAAATGGGAACTGCTCGCATGGGCAAAGACCCCAAAACCTCGGTTGTGAATGGATTCAACCAACTGCATGAGGTACCCAATGTGTACATTACCGATGGTAGCTTTATGAGCTCGAGTTCTTGCATCAACCCTTCCCTCACCTATTTGGCATTTACGGCCAGGGCTTGTGCACACGCTGTTGAAGAATTGAAAAAAGGGGGAGCATGATTTCCCAAGGTGATTCTTTAGAAACCCTTAAACTAAAATGCCTTGCGCTGGCCAAAAATTACGAAACCGTATTTTGTTTGGATAGTCATCAACAAGAGGCAGCTTGCGGCATAGGGCGCTATGAATTTTTGATTGCCTTGGGTAGCAAAAAAGAACTCATTTCCTCTATAGGTAATGCTTTTGAAAAACTACAAGCCTTTTACGATGAGAATAAAGGGGAATGGATTTTTAATGGATTGGCTTACGACCTAAAAAATGAGCTCGAAAAACTGCATTCCATTCATGCCGACCCCATAGAATTTCCTGCACTATTCGCATTTGTTCCAGAGCATTGGTTGAGTATTGACAAGTCTGGAAAATGTGAGTCGTCTGTTGATTTTCCCGACCTGGATTCCGTACCCTTACCTACTCCTGTTCTGGCATTATCAGGCATTCAATTCAAGCGCAAGGAAAGCGAAGAATCCTATTGCAGAAAGGTGAATCAAATTCGGGAACATATTCGCAATGGCGACGTGTATGAACTGAATTATTGCACTGAGTTTTTTGCTGAAGGCGTTCAACTCGAGCCCTATTCCATTTATCAAAAACTTCGAACTTTATCGCCAACACCCTTTTCAGCATTTGTTCGAATAAAAAACAAGTACTTGCTTGGTGCAAGTCCGGAACGATTTTTATTAAAAACAGGAAATAACCTATACAGTCAACCCATCAAAGGAACCTCAGCCCGGTTTGAGGACAAAGCAGCAGATGAATCATCAAAAGCAAAATTGCTGGAATCGGAAAAAGAGCGGGCAGAAAATCTAATGATTACCGATTTGGTGCGCAATGATTTGGCCAGAAGTTGCAAAACAGGCAGCATTCAGGTTGAGGAGTTGTTTGGCATTTATAGTTTCAGGCAGGTTCATCAAATGATAAGCACTATTCGGGGCGAGTTAAAACCAGAAATTCATCCCGTACAAGCAATTGCCAATGCTTTTCCCATGGGCAGCATGACCGGTGCTCCCAAGGTGATGTCGATGAAATTGATTGAACAATATGAAGAAACGCGACGAGGTTGGTACAGTGGGGCTTTGGGTTATTGCAATCCGGAAGCTGATTTTGATTTGAATGTGGTAATCCGGAGTTTACAATACAATGCCGAAAACCAGTATCTCAATTTTGAAGTGGGTTCGGCTATCACCTTCGATTCTGTAGCTGAAGATGAATACCGGGAATGTTTGTTAAAGGCAAAAGCCATGCTTCGGGTATTGAATGCAGAAATTGCTTGATTGAAAGGCAGTAAATTGTAGCTATGGCGATGGCTATTGGCGATGGCTGTTTGATTTCGTGAACGATTTGAATTTCTGGGCTTTTGGCCATTTGCTTTTGGCCTTTGGCTTTGTTTTCGTAAATGAATTTGAATTGTGGAACTATGCCTTTTGGCTATTGGCGATGGCTTTTTAGGTGCAGGAACGATTTTCATTTCTGGGCTATTGGCCATTTGCTATTGGCCTTTTCCGTAAACGAATTTGAATTGTGGAACTATGCCTTTGGGCTATTGGCGATGGATTTTTAGGGGCAGGAACGATTTTCAATTCGGGGCTTTTAGCCTTTTGCTTTTTCCGCCTTCGGCGGATTGGTCTTTTAACATCTTCAAGAAATTTAAATCGTTCATGTAAATTTTGGCTATAGCTATAGCCAAAAGCCATAGCCAGAAATCAAAGCTATCGCCTAAATCCCTTGCTAGGGTATTGGAATAATGCCACCCCTAACGGGGTTATTATTTGAAAATATTATAATAATTGCTCTTTCTACAATATTGCCACCCCTAATGGGGTTGACTTTTTAGGGGCAGGAACGATTTTCAATTCTGGGCCATTGGCCTTTTGCTTTTTCCGCCTTCGCCAGATTGGCCTATACGTTTCACATTGAGATTTTTGAGCGATGGCGATGGCTTTATGATTTCATGCTCGGTTTATTAACGGGAACGGGCGGACCAATGGTCCGCCCGCATCAGAAAATCTTTAAGCTCTAAACAGGGTGAAGACGGTAATCTCCGGAAGGATTCCTACCCTACCGGGATATCCAATAAATCCATATCCTCGGTTCACATAAATCATTTGTCTGTCAACATGGTATAAATCTGCCCACTGCTTGTACATGTATTGACTCGGACTCCAACGAATATTGCCCATTTCAACCCCGAACTGAAAACCATGTGTATGCCCTGAGAAGGTAAGGTCTATGTCCTTATAGTCTTTACTCACCACCTTATCAAAATAACTTGGATCATGCGACATCAACAATTTAACCGGAACATCAGGCATGCCCTGCATGGCTTTTCCTACATCTCCGTACTTCTGGAAACGGCTTCTATCACCCCAGTTTTCAATGCCGATAAGACCTATCCGTTTGTTTTCCTTTTCAAGTAGCACATGCTCATTTCGAAGCAAATTCCAGCCCATTTCTTTTTGCATGTAACAGAGGTCGTCTAAATTCTTCTGCTTGGCCTCCGGAGATTTCCAATTGTTCACATAGTCGCCGTAATCGTGATTTCCAAGCACTGAATAAACCCCCATTGGCGATTTTATTTCACTGAACATTTGCTGGTATTCAATCAACTCTTCTGCCCTATTGTTCACAATATCACCTGTGAACAAGGTAATATGGGCTTTTTGTTCCTTGATTAACTTTATGCCTTGATAAACCGCATCTTTATTGGTAAAACTCCCGCTATGCACATCCGAAATCTGAAGAATTTTAATGCCGTCAAAAGCCTCAGGAAGTTTAGGGATAACCAAATCGTGTCGCCTTACCTGGTAATTGTAGGCACCGGTGTACATGCCACGGGTAAGGAAAACCAAAGGTACGGTCCCTGCAATAATTCCGGCCTTGGCTATGAATTCAGAACGTGAAATGCGCTTTTCTTCGGGTTCAATCGACTCTTCAATTTCCTCTTCTTCTTCATCCTCCTCATCAGCAATTACCGCCTTTTTGTTTTTTCCGGCAAACAAACGCCTTAGGCGATGCCAGCACCACATCAAACCACGCTTTACGTCATCAATTACCATGAATAAAAAGCTAACCGATTTGGAGCCATAAACCACAATCAAAAAACCAGTAAAAAGTGTTCTCAATTCGCGCATCATAGCCACCTTATCATTCAGCATTACCAGAATAATAAATACCAAACTTAAGGTGGGAATCAACCAGTAAATTCCAAAAATCAGTCCTTGGGTAAACTTTGAACGCTTGCGAATAAGCACTTTAAAAGCCTGCCAAACATAGGTATCTACAATCAATACCAGTAACAGAAAATAGAGAATCAGCTTAATCTTAAATACTGCCATACTAGTATCCGCGCTTGATTATGCCATAACCAATTCGCGCGCCCGTGTACTGATCAACCGGAGCATTGTTAAGAATGCCTTCTATCCGCTCCATAATATCGGCACTCAATTCCAGTTTTAAACAACCCAAATTAGAATCTACTTGTGAAGGGCGAGAAGCTCCTGTGATGCAAGAGCTAATTGGCTTTTTGGTTAGTATCCATGCCAAAGCAAGTTCACCCAGAGTTGCGTTCAATTCATGAGCAAGCGCTTCAAGTTTATCTTGCAAATCCCAGTATTCTTCTGTCATTCGCTTTGTAGGAAACCAAGCATTCATAACCGTTGATGCCAGGCGGCTATCTTCTGGCGTATGGTTGCGACGGTATTTTCCGGTTAATAATCCTTGTGCTAGCGGAGAATAAACCACCAAACCCAGGCCTTCTTTTTCGCACACATCCATTACATCTGTTTCAAGTCCGCGATTTAGCATGTTGTAAACCGGTTGATTGGAAATGGGCTTGCGCCATCCATTCTTTTCGCAAATACGCATGGCATTGGTAATTTGAACGGCTGTCCATTGGCTAACTCCCCAATGCAAAATCAAGCCACGCTCAACCAGATTATGCATGGCATAGCAGGTTTCTTCCAAGGGAGTATCGATGTCATACCGATGGCACTGGTACAAATCAATATAATCGGTTTGAAGACGTTTCAACGAGGCCTCGCAAGCATTGCGGATATGGCGCATGGACAAGCCTTGAGTCATCCAATGGTCGGACATAGGACCAAAGACTTTGGTTGCAAGAATTACCTCTTCCCGGCGGATGGTCTGAATAAATTCACCCAATACCTTTTCACTTTCACCCCTGTTGTACATATCGGCTGTATCCAGAAAATTTATTCCGGAATCAACCGCTTTTTTAAGCACTTCAAATGCAGTTTGTTTTTCAATGCCAAGTCCGGTGGTTAACCAGGTGCCCAAGCTAATTTCAGACACCATCAACCCAGAGTTTCCAAGATTCCTGTATTTCATATTTATATTCTTGTTTTCAAAAATAGGGTTTCCATATGGGTTTTGAGAAAACCCGGCTTGTCTGATTTTGGAGAAATTCCCCACAAGAAAAAGGAAAGTACCGTTTGAATTCCCTTTCAATTTTATCATCTTGCACCCATGGGAAGGACTTCAAAGGCAATAGGAAAGAAACTGGTAAAACTCAGAGACTTCCTCTGGAGAGTTACCCTCCTGTTGTTTCAGTTAAGTTTATTTTTCATTATCATCTACCGGGTTTTACCTGTACCCATCACACCATTGCCTATTGTTCGTTTTTTTGAACAAGCCTTTGGCCCTGACCCAGTTCGGTTAAAGAAGGATTGGGAACCGATAGAAAAATTGGGAAAACCAATTTGCCTGGCTGCCATTACTTCAGAGGACCCTCGCTTTTTTGAGCATGTTGGCTTTGATTTTGAGCAAATTTGGGATTCTATTGAAAAAAGTTTCAAAAAAGGGAAAAGGCCCAGAGGTGCCTCTACCATATCCCAACAAACGGCTAAAAACCTGTTTTTTACTCCCAGCCGAAGCTGGATTCGTAAGATTCTGGAGGTGTATGTGACGGTTTGCCTGGAAACACTCTGGACAAAAAAACGAATTCTTGAGGTTTACCTGAATATTATTGAAATGGGTAAGGGAGTTTATGGTGCCGAAGCTGCTGCGCAATTCTATTTTCAAAAACCGGCCAATGAATTAAGCAATCGTCAAGCTGCGGCCATAGTTGCTTGTTTTCCCAACCCACGCAGGTGGCAGGCCAATAATCCAAGTCGTTACATCAAAAGAAAACAGCAGATTATTGTCCGCTTTATGGACAAGATTCCGGATTTACCTTGGGATACCAAGGGAGATTGATTCTGTTGACTTTAGTGCTGGCCTTCCAATCCTGCTGTAAAGGTGTAAAGGACAGGTGAGCGATTTCAGGATGCTCAAAATAACCGCCCATATCTGAATTAGTCGAGCCTCAAAAAGTCAATTCGCAAACATGAATAGATTATCAAAGAATAAGCTTCGCTATTCAAATTACCGCGTAAACCAATAAACCTTCATAAACCAATAAAACCTTCATCCTTTGGAAGACTGGTGTTTTCTTTTGTTTTGAGAACACTGGGCGTGTGAGGTGTTTAGGCTTCATGCGTAAATTTGGAGCTTAAATTTTCCAAAAGCCTTTCGCTGTCGAAGGCGCCGGGAGCAGCAAGAGTGTGAGGAATGAGTAAGGAGGGGAAGTATATTCGTGTTCATCTAGTTTCCCTGATTTACCGGTTAAACCACTTAAACCTTCATAAACCAATTAAACTGTTATCCCTTGGAAGACTGGTGTTTTGTAGTTTTGTGAGAACACTAATCCATTGAGGTGTTTAAATTTCATGCGTAACTTTTGGAGGCCAAAAGTCACCAAAAGCCTTTCGCTGTCGAAGGCGCCGGCTTGCGCTGCATGGCCAACACCCTACAAAATCCCTGCCTGCCTTTTCGCGCCTGCTTCGCTCTTGCCCTCAAGGCCTACCCGAAGCGAACCAGCCAATAAGGCAGACCGCACTGCCCGTCCCGCGGATTTTGCAGTCCCGTAACTGGTTACGGGATGGCCGACATCGAGGAGGGCTGCTCCTGATTTTAGGGTTTCACCATGGTGAAACTCTACATTTCCTAGGAATCAAAATTCTCGATTATTTACCGGTTAAACCAATTAAACCTTCATAAACCACATAAACCTTCATAAACCACATAAACCTTCATAAACCCTCATTCTTTGGGAGACGCGTATTTTGTTGTTTTTCTGTGAGCCAAGGGATAAAGTTTTAGCCAGCCGCGGATTTGGCTTAGGGGGAGCAGCAAGTACCCCGTGGTTTGCAAGCGGTTGCCTGTTGGGAATTGCCGGCGACCGGCAGCGAGCCCGGCAAGGCCCTTACAGGCAAGCAGTCTTGCAAGCCGGGGAGTACTTGCGGATACCCCGGCGGCGGCGGGCGGAACGGAATTTTGTTGAGGAACGGATTTTGCCGCGCCCGCCGCCGCAAGCCCCTTCAAAATGGTCTTGGATTTCCGGCTTTACCCGATTGAGGCCAATTCTATCCCCTCGCGGGTTTGTATTAACCGACCCTCTTTCTCGAGCTTTTTCAAAACACGGGTTACAACCTCACGCGCTGTTCCTATGTTCTGAGCAATTTCACGGTGAGAAATCTTTATTACTTTTTCGGGATGCAGTGCCGCGCGCTCTTTCAGGAAATCCAACATGCGGGAATCGATTTTATCAAACAGGAGATGCTGAATGGTTTCAACCAATCCATCATACCGCTGGTGGTAACTTTCTAAGAATGCTTCATTCAAGCGTGGATTTTCAATAAGAAGTTCCTTTAATTTTTCAACGGGAATGAGCAATAGCTCTGAGTCCGACTCGGTAAAAGCGCTAACTTTACTGGGAGAACCTGAAATCCCTGCTGTAAATGTCATTACACAACTTTCGCCGGGTTGAACATAATACAAGAGCAGTTCGCGGCTTTCATTCCCTGTAATAACTTTGACCAATCCATTTAGCACAACAGGCACTACCCTTACCACCTGCTCCTCGGTAAGAATCCGGATACCGGCTTTAAGTTCAACACGACTTGAGCCCTCAGCCAAAAGCTGAATCAGGTGATTAGGGAGTGTACCTTTCATTAGATTATCTTGCGCTTAGGGAATGCTTAATTCTTTCTGCAAGATAGATGATGATGGGAAAAACCAATAGGGTTAAAATGGTGGCTGATATCAACCCACCTATTATCACAATAGCCAAAGGTTTTTGAGATTCCGAGCCAATTCCGGTTGAGATGGCGGCCGGCATTAACCCTATGGACGCCATTAAAGCTGTCATGATAATGGGTCGGGTACGAACCTGAACTGCCTGAATTAAAGCCAGCGAAAGATCTCCAAGCTCTTTCATTCGCAGGTGGAACTCCGAAATCAATATCACCCCATTTTGGATACAAATGCCAAACAAAGCAATAAATCCAACACCGGCCGATATTCCAAAATTGATTCCGGTGATATGAAGAGCAAGTATTCCACCCATTACCGCAAAAGGCACATTTGCCAACACCAGCAGCGAGTCGCGGATATTTCCGAATAGAATAAATAGCAGAAAAAAGATACCAATCAGACTTAAGGGGACCACTTGAACCAGGCGATTTCCTGCCCGTACCTGATTTTCAAATTCCCCGGTCCAACCTATGGAATAACCGGTTGGCAGTTTGATTTGCTCGTTCACCTTTTTTTGAGCTTCTGCAATGGTACTGCCCAAGTCCCGCTCCCGAACAGAGAATTTCACCCCGATAAATCTTCGGGTATTGTCCCGATAAATGAATGCAGGACCGGTTTGTTTCCGAAGGGTTGAAATTTCGCTTAAGGGTATTTTACCACCTGTCATGGTTGGCACCATCAGGCGAGAGATATCATCCTCTGTTTTTCGGTACTCGCTTGAATAGCGAATTCTAACATCAAACTTTCTATCGTTTTCGTAGCGCTGGGTAGCTGTTTTACCACCAAATGCCATTTCCAAAACGGCTTGTGCATCTGATAGGGTTACGCCATAAGCGGCCATTTTCTCGCGATTTAACACTACACTTACTTCCGGTTGGCCCACGTTGCGCAAAATTCCCAAATCTTTTATCCCATCCACACCTTTGATAGAAGCAATTACCTGGTTTGCCAATTCATCCAATTTATCCAAATCAGGGCCATAAATTTTAACTGCGTTTGAAGCATTGATACCCGCCACTGACTCTGCCACATTATCAATAATGGGTTGACTGTAATTGTAGCCTATGCCTTGGTATCGGGTGAGTCTGGCATCCATTTGAGCAATCAATTCCTGAAGGGATATCTTTCTCTCCCATTCCTCCTTGGGCTTCAGGTTCACCTGCATTTGCACGTAATAAAATCCACTTGGGTCAGTACCATCGTTGCTTCGGCCTGTTTGTGATAGTACACCATTTACTTCCGGAAATGCTTGAAGTTCTTTGCGTAAAACTGCAACCATTTTAACCGTTTCATTCAAGCTAAAACTCATGGGCATTTTTGCCTCTACCCAAAGCGCTCCTTCGTTAAGTTCGGGTAAGAATTCGGTACCCAGGAATTTAGCAGAACCAAGCACGAGTAGCAGCAACAAGGCGCTAATCACAAGAGTTGTCTTTTTTGCAGCAAAACTTATACGGAAGAACTTCTCTGTTATCCGATTCCAAAAATTCACGAAGGGATTATTTTTTTCCCTCACATTTTTATTCAGTAGTAAATGGGCTAAAACCGGCACCAGGGTCAAGGTAAAAAGGAGTGCACCTAACAGCGCAAATCCAAGCGTATACGCCAAAGGGGAAAACATTTTTCCTTCCACTTTTTGAAAGGAGAAAATGGGCATGAGTGCTGTAATAATTATTAACTTGGAGAAGAAGATGGCTTTTCCCAACTGAATGCCCGACTTGCGTATAAAACCCGCTTTGGCCAATTTATTAAATCGGTCCATTCCTATTTTATGAGCCAGGTGATCGAGGGCCACATATACACCTTCAACCATAACCACTGCCCCATCTATGATAATTCCAAAATCCACGGCGCCTAAGGATAACAGGTTTGCACTCATACCCATAAGGTTGAGGCAAAGAAAGGCGAATAGCAAGGAAAGAGGGATGATAATAGCCACTGTAATTGTAGTTCGCCAATCGGCCATGAATAGCAAGACAATCAAGGTAACAAAAATGATTCCTTCAACCAGGTTATGCATTACTGTTCCCGTGGTATAATTCATGAGGTTATCGCGGTCGTAGAACGTTTCGAGCCTTACATCAGCGGGAAGAATAGTGGCATGCAACTCCTCAATTTTAGCTTTCACCCGTTGCAGTACTTCGCGTGGATTTTCTCCTTTGCGCATCACCACAATACCTTCCACCACATCGTCGGCAGAATCAAGTCCAACCTGCCCAACCCGAGGTAATGATGACTCAATTACCTGCGCCAGGTTTTTCACTAAAACCGGATTTCCTGCGGCGTCATCTACAATGATGTTTTCGATATCTGCAATGGAATTCAGCAATCCCACTCCACGCACCACATAAGCCTGTCCGTTTTTCTCGATGATATCTCCACCCACATTCAGGTTGCTCCGATTTACAGCTTCATACACCTCAAGTGGAGTAATGCCGTATTTGAATAATTTATTGGGATCAACACTAATTTCATACACCTTTTCCTGACCACCAAAAGCCACCAAATCTGCCACTCCGGGAACAGCTCTCAGGTTGCGGTCGATTACCCAATTTTGAAGGGTAAGCAATTCGCGGGTATCACGCGATGGACTTTTAAGCACATACCTGAAAACCTCTCCGGTAGGACCATAAGGGGGCTGCACTTCGGGTTCAATTCCTTCGGGAAGATTGACATTGCGTAGCTGATTATTTACTTGTTGTCTGGCAAAGAAATCATCTACATTGTCTTCAAAAATGATTTTGATAACAGATAGGCCAAACATGGTAATGCTGCGCACGCTGGTCTTCTTTTGAACCGGGTTCATGGCAATTTCAATGGGTGCAGTTACGAACCGTTCAATTTCTTCCGCACTTTTCCCATTCCACTCGGTAACAATAATGATTTGCGTATTGGTAACATCAGGGAATGCCTCCACAGGCATATTCCTGAAGGCAATTATTCCGCCAATGGCCAGTAATCCCACCCAAAAAAAGGTAAAGGCTTTGTTTTGAATGGAAAAGCCAATTATTGATTTAATAAACTTATTCATGGCTTAATCATTCAAAGCATCGTAAATCAACAACTGATTGGCGGTAATTACTTTCTCGCCGGATTTCAAACCCGATTTTACATAGGTGATATCTTCAAACTGGCTAAAGGGTTCAATCTGCCGGGTTTCAATCTCGTTTCGGCTATGGTAAACCATAACGAAATACCTGCTTTTATCAAAAATAACAGCCGATGATGGAATGGCAGGTAACTGCTGTTGATCTTTGTACCGTACACGAATATTTGCGCGCATTTCGGGCTTCAGCAGGTAGTTTGAATTGGCAAGTTTAACCCGAATTTTCATGGCCTTGGTTTCAGGGTCGATGATGTTAAAAATCTTATCAACCGTACCCTGAAAAACAGTATCGGGATAACTGAAGGTGCTAACCAAGGCTTCTCCTCCGAGTTTAACCTGGTTAATTTCACTTTCGTTTACATTGGCCAGCGCCCATACTTCATCTATCTGCGCAATGTCGAAAATGTTGTTGCTTCGGTCATTGCGAAGCAGCATATCTTGATTGATATTTTTTTGGATGATAAACCCGGAAATGGGAGAGCGAACTTCAAAAATGGCGCCTGAGCGCATGTTGTAAATGCGGTAGGTTTCTTCAATTCGACTCAATTGGGCCATGGCCTTTTCGAGTTGACTTTTAGCTTCAATAACTTCACGCTCCGAAACCAATTTCCCTTCAAACATTTCAGTGGCTACCTTCAGGTTATTCTTGGCTACAATTTTATCGGTTTTGGCATTTTCCAATTCCTGTTCAAAGCTTGCTACTTCTGTGCTTCGGATGGTGGCCAGAAGCTGTCCTTTTTGAACAAAATCGCCCAACTCTACATAAACCCGGTTTACACTTCCACCCACAACCGGAAATACATCAATGGATTTGTTGAAATCGGCTACAATTTTGCCAAAGAATTTGTATTCCCTGCGTAAGGGAATTTCTACCACATCTTTCCATTGTGTGGTTTCTAGCATTTTATCGCTCAAAACAAAGCTTTTCATGGGCACCTTTTCACTTGAGTTCCTGTTGCAGGAAATCAATAAAAAGGCCACCAAAAAGAGGGTTAGCGAAAACTTTAGCGGATTATTTGAATACATCATATGCAGTTAATTCTTGAAGGTAAAAGCCCGAAACCAATAGGGAATGCTCGAGTTCCTGACGGCGAATAAGGGTTTGATTGTAGCTCTCGATAAAATCGGTGAACTCGAGCAATGAAATATTGCGTTTGTGGAAATTGAGCATTACGCCCTCGTAAACCTGTTGCAATTGAGAGGAGCTTACCAAACGAATACGTCGCAATTCATCCTGGTTTAATTTCAATTTGGAGAGTGCATTCTTAATGGAAAGTGAAAGCTCTCGTTTGGCTTGAATCTGTTGAATTCGTGCTTTTTCCAGTTCAACTTTAGCGGCCCCAATGGCACCTTTGTTTGGATTGTAAAGTCGCAAAGGCATGCCTAAAGTTAAATTCAATTGGTTATTGAACGCACCTCCACGTTGGTCATATCCGGCACCCAAAGTAATATCTGTGATTCCCATGGCCTTTTGCCAGGCCAGGTAACGCTCTGCATTCAGGCTTGACTCCTGTGCAAGCCGTAATTCCGGATTTCCAGCCATTGCAATCTGAATGAGCTCATCAACCCTTAATACCGGCTCCCGCCACAAAACCGTATCCAATTGGCTTTTGTTCACTTGTGGAATGGGAATGGTATCAAGGCCGGTAAGCAAAGCAAGTTGTTTGCCGCTTTCTTCAAGCAACAAACGAGCACTTGAATATTCGCTGCGTACCTGACTTAACAAGGCTTGCAATCGAATCAATTCCTTGAGTGCAATATTTCCTTTTTGAGCCTGGATTTGATAATTGAGAAGTAAGGTATCAAGCACAAAGGCCTGCTTTTCCAACATTTCAAGCTTTCGAATTTGGTACCAGTTATCGTAAAAAGCTTCGGCCAAACTGGTTCTCATTTTCCGAAACAGCGATTCCAGTTCCAGTTCTGCGAGTTTGGTATTTGATTTTGCCCAATCTATTTCAGCTTTTCGTTTTCCACCTAACTGCATTAGCTTTTGAATGGAGGCCTGTTTTTGTCCGGATTGACCCATATCAAACCATTGAGGCCTATTGGGATTGTAGGCATTTACTTCCAGGTACAATTCAGGCAATGGCCGAATAGCTGCCTGAATTTCCATTGCCCTGGATGCAGAAACATTTAACTCGGCAGCAATCAAAGCCGTATTGTTTTGAACCATCAGGCTTTCAGACTGCTGGAATGTTAGTTTTTGCTGGGCTTCCAGAGGAAGCAGGAAACAAAGTCCGAATAAACTTGCAAAAACAATTCGTAGCATGGTTTTTATTTTGAGGCAAAACAAAAACCCGTGCATTAAAAGCGTGTTTACACCTCACTTAAAAAGGCATTAAAGTCAAAGTTAGTTGATTGAATATAAGTTAAATATACACGAAAACTCGTGCATTTTTTTCTCGGCATTGTAGCTGTAAACCAATTCTGCCTGATGGTATTCCAAAATGCGTTTAACGATACTAAGGCCAAGTCCTGAGCCTGAAATAGTTTGAGAATTGATTCCTCGACGAAAGGGTTGATAAATTTCAGATTCAGCCATCAAACCTGAATCTTCCCCTTGGTTAAGAATTTTCAATTCAATTTTATGCTCTCCAGTTTCTGAAAGAACCACCTTTACCACCTTATCGGAAGAGTAAAGGCATGCATTTCTCAGCAAATTGGCGAAGGCAATTTGCAATACCTGCGCTTGAGCCGGAATCAATAAATCCGATGATTCGGAAGTTGTTTCATCAATCTCAAACTGAAAACTAATATCCTTGAATTGAGGTTTGATATCGTCGATAACACGGAACAACAATTCATCCAATCGCTCGGGGAATAAGTCGATGGTATTGGGTTCATCTTTGATGCGAGACAGGATTAACAAGGAATGAATAAGTTCCTTCATCTGTTCAACCACCTTTTCCATTTCGGCCAGGTAGCTTTTTACCGCAGGCGAAACGCCATCCATTTTTTTGAGATTGTCTAACTGAAAAGTAAGGCGCGATATGGGAGTTCGTAATTCGTGGGATGCCAAAGAAGTAAATGCTTTTTGAGTATTCACTACTTTATTCACCCGCTCAAGCAATTGGTTGAAAGAGGTTGTGAGGGATTGAATTTCATCGTGGCGACTTGGATTAACGAGAGGTTGATTTAGGTTATGCCCGGAAATCGATTGAAAACCTGTCTTCAACCTATCAAGTGGAATAAGTAAGCGATTGGTCATGCTATACGTGATAAACCAAACCAGAAAAACACCGAGGCAATAAATCAATATAAGCGAATAAAGCAGAAACTCTTGCTTGCGTATGCCGTAGTGATCTTCGGCAGAAATAATCACGTAGTAGTCGCGCGGTTCAAGGTCGTAATAAACCCCATAAATTTCCTGGTCATCTTCTTGAAAGAAGAATTCTTTCTCGGATTTCAAACGTTTCAAATCTCCAAAATTCCAATCTACCCGCTGGTCATCAATGCTGGAATAAATAAGCTTAAAATTCTCATCAAAAATAAGTGTCTTTTCATTGTACAGTTTATTGATTGAATTTTGGTCAATTACTTTCAGCAAATAGGAATCAATTTCTTTTACTTTAAACATGTAATTGGCCGTAGTCAATGCCTTTTCGGCCAATCTATCCTTAAACTCCTCCATCCGGAAATTGTAAAACAAAGCATAAAGAACTACCGAACAAATTCCGAAAATTACGGTAAAGGCAATGCTCAGGTTAAAGGATATACTTTGTTTGAGATTCATTCGGATTCGGGTTTTAAATAATAGCCAAATCCCACTCGGTTATGTATCAACTTCAGCTCAAAATCCTTGTCCATTTTGCGTCTCAAAAAATTGATGTACACCTGAATGGTATTGAAGTTATTGTCCATGTTCATGTCCCAGATTTCTGAGGCGATATACTCCTTAGAAAGAACCCTGCCTTTGGCTTTAGCAAGCAATAGCAGCAATTGAAATTCTTTGGGACTCAGCTCAATTGAACGACCAGCCCGAATTACGGTTTTTAGGCCCACATCAATTTGCAAATCTGCAATGTGAATAATCTCCTCCAGCTCTCGTGGGTGGCTTCTACGTTTCAACAAGGATTCAATGCGTAACTCCAATTCTTCCAAATGAAAAGGCTTTACCAGGTAATCATCGGCACCCGATTTATAACCCGTTCTTTTGTCCTCCAGTTCACCAAATGCTGTAAGAAAAAGTATGGGAGTAAGTGAATCCGTCTCTCGAATTTTAGTGCTTACATCAAAGCCATTCATACCCGGAACATTCACATCAAGCAAAAATATTGCATACTCTTTTTTCTTCCATTGTCTGAAGAACAAGTTGCCATCATACACCACATCACAAGCGAAAGTTTCACTGGTAAAATAATGAACGATTTCCCTTGCCAGCACAGCATCATCTTCCAACAACAATATGTCTATCCTTTCGCCCATACTTTCCACAAATAGGTAGGCAAAATAGCGAGAAAAAGCATTTGAGCACAACAGGCAAACAGGTATATTCGTTACCGCATGAAACGCAGAACGCTCATCAAATCGGCCATACTTGCTGCATTCGCAGGTGCTGCAGGATACGGAGGCTGGCAAGCTTACCGGATTTTTAAAACTCCGGATGTTGCCGACCTCAAGAATCACCTGCCTTTAATTAACGCGCTGGCGCAAACCATCATTCCCAAAACGGCAGACTCGCCGGGTGCGGGGGATGTGAATGCCGCAGCCCATATCGTTAGAATGGTTCAATTAGCCAGTGATAAAAAAACACAGAATAGTTTTGTAAATGGCCTTGCAGACATTGCCAATGCTGCATATAGCCGTTACAACAAAGCCTTTGAAAACTGTAGTCCCCAACAACAAGCAGAACTGCTTACAGAAGCGCAAAATTCTGGAAAACCCTGGAAAGGTTCTTTAGGAAAGGTTCAGCAAAAACTGCTGGGAAATTCCTTTTTTACCACCCTCAAAGAACTAAGCTGTGAAGCTTGGTGTACTTCTGCAGAAGGCATGAATCAAGGTTTAGCATACGATTATGTTCCTGGTTCATTCCAGGGATGCGTTCCCCTGGCACCGGGTCAAAAATCATGGGCCACCAAATAACATGAGTACAATAGATAGTTTATCAAACGACAGTTTACATACGGATAGCCTTTACTTGAATACAGGGAAAGGAAAAGCCACCCATTATTTTGATGCCATTGTTGTGGGTTCCGGTATAAGTGGTGGATTCGCAGCAAAAGAGCTTTGTGAAAAGGGATTGAAAACCTTGGTAATAGAGCGTGGAAGAAAGGTGGAACATATCACCGATTATCCAACAGCCATGCTGAATCCCTGGCAATTTGAAAACCGGCTTCATGTAACCGATAACGACAAAAAACAGCAACCCATTCAAAGCGCTGTTGCCGATGAAAGCACCAAGCATTTCTTTGTGAATGATTTGGAGCATCCGTATATCCAGGAAAAGCCCTTTTTATGGATTCGGGGTTATCAAACAGGTGGACGCTCTTTAACCTGGGGTAGGCAATGTTACCGGCTTAGCGAATTTGATTTGGAAGCCAATGCCAAGGAAGGCATAGGGGTTGATTGGCCGGTTCGCTACAAAGACATTGCTCCCTGGTATGATTATGCGGAGCAGTTTGTTGGCGTAAGTGGCCAGAATGAAGGGCTACCGCAATTGCCAGATGGGCAATTCTTGGACCCCATGGAAATGAATTGCATTGAACGTCACCTGCGTGAAAGCAACCAAAAACATTTTCCCGACCGCTTGATTACCATTGCCCGAGTAGCCAACTTAACCAAAGGTTTGAAAGGCAGAGGACCTTGCCAATTCAGAAACCTGTGCGCAAGAGGTTGTCCGTTTAGTGGTTATTTCAGCAGCAACTCCGCAAGTTTACCAGCTGCCTTTGCCACCGGAAATCTGAGCTTACTAAACGATGCAATCGTTATGGAGGTTATGGTTGATAAAGAAACAGGTAAGGCAACCGGAGTTCGGGTAATGGATGCACATACCCATGAAATAACCGAATACTTTGCTTCCCTTATTTTCCTAAATGCATCTACCATCAATACAACTGCCATTTTACTTCAATCCATCTCAGAACGTCATCCGGATGGACTAGGAAACGGAAGCGGACAAGTTGGAAAAAACCTCATGGATCATCCCTATGGCGGGGGTGCTTATGGCGAACACGACGATTTCAAAGACCAGTACTACAAAGGAAGAAGGCCCGCAGGTGTTTATGTCCCCAGGTTTCAGAATATTCCCGGAGATTCCATAAGCCGAAAATACAAAAGAGGTTTTGGCTACCAGGGCGATGGAGAACGCGCAGAGTGGCCTGACCGTATGAAAATGGAGGATGGATTTGGAGCTTCATTCAAAGAAAAACTTACCACACCGGGACCTTGGACTTTTTGGATGATTGCAAGGGGAGAATGCCTTCCTTACGAAACCAATCGTGTTACGTTGGATAAGGAACAAAAAGACCAATGGGGCCTCCCCTTGGTTCGTGTTAATTTTGAATTCGGTGAAAACGAAAAAGCCATGGTAGATGACCAAAAACGCCATGCCGAAGAAATGCTCGAAAAAGCAGGATTCAAAAACATACGCTCTTTTTACTACAATACAACCGGTGGCAGAGCTGTTCATGAAATGGGAACTGCTCGCATGGGCAAAGACCCCAAAACCTCGGTTGTGAATGGATTCAACCAACTGCATGAGGTACCCAATGTGTACATTACCGATGGTAGCTTTATGAGCTCGAGTTCTTGCATCAACCCTTCCCTCACCTATTTGGCATTTACGGCCAGGGCTTGTGCACACGCTGTTGAAGAATTGAAAAAAGGGGGAGCATGATTTCCCAAGGTGATTCTTTAGAAACCCTTAAACTAAAATGCCTTGCGCTGGCCAAAAATTACGAAACCGTATTTTGTTTGGATAGTCATCAACAAGAGGCAGCTTGCGGCATAGGGCGCTATGAATTTTTGATTGCCTTGGGTAGCAAAAAAGAACTCATTTCCTCTATAGGTAATGCTTTTGAAAAACTACAAGCCTTTTACGATGAGAATAAAGGGGAATGGATTTTTAATGGATTGGCTTACGACCTAAAAAATGAGCTCGAAAAACTGCATTCCATTCATGCCGACCCCATAGAATTTCCTGCACTATTCGCATTTGTTCCAGAGCATTGGTTGAGTATTGACAAGTCTGGAAAATGTGAGTCGTCTGTTGATTTTCCCGACCTGGATTCCGTACCCTTACCTACTCCTGTTCTGGCATTATCAGGCATTCAATTCAAGCGCAAGGAAAGCGAAGAATCCTATTGCAGAAAGGTGAATCAAATTCGGGAACATATTCGCAATGGCGACGTGTATGAACTGAATTATTGCACTGAGTTTTTTGCTGAAGGCGTTCAACTCGAGCCCTATTCCATTTATCAAAAACTTCGAACTTTATCGCCAACACCCTTTTCAGCATTTGTTCGAATAAAAAACAAGTACTTGCTTGGTGCAAGTCCGGAACGATTTTTATTAAAAACAGGAAATAACCTATACAGTCAACCCATCAAAGGAACCTCAGCCCGGTTTGAGGACAAAGCAGCAGATGAATCATCAAAAGCAAAATTGCTGGAATCGGAAAAAGAGCGGGCAGAAAATCTAATGATTACCGATTTGGTGCGCAATGATTTGGCCAGAAGTTGCAAAACAGGCAGCATTCAGGTTGAGGAGTTGTTTGGCATTTATAGTTTCAGGCAGGTTCATCAAATGATAAGCACTATTCGGGGCGAGTTAAAACCAGAAATTCATCCCGTACAAGCAATTGCCAATGCTTTTCCCATGGGCAGCATGACCGGTGCTCCCAAGGTGATGTCGATGAAATTGATTGAACAATATGAAGAAACGCGACGAGGTTGGTACAGTGGGGCTTTGGGTTATTGCAATCCGGAAGCTGATTTTGATTTGAATGTGGTAATCCGGAGTTTACAATACAATGCCGAAAACCAGTATCTCAATTTTGAAGTGGGTTCGGCTATCACCTTCGATTCTGTAGCTGAAGATGAATACCGGGAATGTTTGTTAAAGGCAAAAGCCATGCTTCGGGTATTGAATGCAGAAATTGCTTGATTGAAAGGCAGTAAATTGTAGCTATGGCGATGGCTATTGGCGATGGCTGTTTGATTTCGTGAACGATTTGAATTTCTGGGCTTTTGGCCATTTGCTTTTGGCCTTTGGCTTTGTTTTCGTAAATGAATTTGAATTGTGGAACTATGCCTTTTGGCTATTGGCGATGGCTTTTTAGGTGCAGGAACGATTTTCATTTCTGGGCTATTGGCCATTTGCTATTGGCCTTTTCCGTAAACGAATTTGAATTGTGGAACTATGCCTTTGGGCTATTGGCGATGGATTTTTAGGGGCAGGAACGATTTTCAATTCGGGGCTTTTAGCCTTTTGCTTTTTCCGCCTTCGGCGGATTGGTCTTTTAACATCTTCAAGAAATTTAAATCGTTCATGTAAATTTTGGCTATAGCTATAGCCAAAAGCCATAGCCAGAAATCAAAGCTATCGCCTAAATCCCTTGCTAGGGTATTGGAATAATGCCACCCCTAACGGGGTTATTATTTGAAAATATTATAATAATTGCTCTTTCTACAATATTGCCACCCCTAATGGGGTTGACTTTTTAGGGGCAGGAACGATTTTCAATTCTGGGCCATTGGCCTTTTGCTTTTTCCGCCTTCGCCAGATTGGCCTATACGTTTCACATTGAGATTTTTGAGCGATGGCGATGGCTTTATGATTTCATGCTCGGTTTATTAACGGGAACGGGCGGACCAATGGTCCGCCCGCATCAGAAAATCTTTAAGCTCTAAACAGGGTGAAGACGGTAATCTCCGGAAGGATTCCTACCCTACCGGGATATCCAATAAATCCATATCCTCGGTTCACATAAATCATTTGTCTGTCAACATGGTATAAATCTGCCCACTGCTTGTACATGTATTGACTCGGACTCCAACGAATATTGCCCATTTCAACCCCGAACTGAAAACCATGTGTATGCCCTGAGAAGGTAAGGTCTATGTCCTTATAGTCTTTACTCACCACCTTATCAAAATAACTTGGATCATGCGACATCAACAATTTAACCGGAACATCAGGCATGCCCTGCATGGCTTTTCCTACATCTCCGTACTTCTGGAAACGGCTTCTATCACCCCAGTTTTCAATGCCGATAAGACCTATCCGTTTGTTTTCCTTTTCAAGTAGCACATGCTCATTTCGAAGCAAATTCCAGCCCATTTCTTTTTGCATGTAACAGAGGTCGTCTAAATTCTTCTGCTTGGCCTCCGGAGATTTCCAATTGTTCACATAGTCGCCGTAATCGTGATTTCCAAGCACTGAATAAACCCCCATTGGCGATTTTATTTCACTGAACATTTGCTGGTATTCAATCAACTCTTCTGCCCTATTGTTCACAATATCACCTGTGAACAAGGTAATATGGGCTTTTTGTTCCTTGATTAACTTTATGCCTTGATAAACCGCATCTTTATTGGTAAAACTCCCGCTATGCACATCCGAAATCTGAAGAATTTTAATGCCGTCAAAAGCCTCAGGAAGTTTAGGGATAACCAAATCGTGTCGCCTTACCTGGTAATTGTAGGCACCGGTGTACATGCCACGGGTAAGGAAAACCAAAGGTACGGTCCCTGCAATAATTCCGGCCTTGGCTATGAATTCAGAACGTGAAATGCGCTTTTCTTCGGGTTCAATCGACTCTTCAATTTCCTCTTCTTCTTCATCCTCCTCATCAGCAATTACCGCCTTTTTGTTTTTTCCGGCAAACAAACGCCTTAGGCGATGCCAGCACCACATCAAACCACGCTTTACGTCATCAATTACCATGAATAAAAAGCTAACCGATTTGGAGCCATAAACCACAATCAAAAAACCAGTAAAAAGTGTTCTCAATTCGCGCATCATAGCCACCTTATCATTCAGCATTACCAGAATAATAAATACCAAACTTAAGGTGGGAATCAACCAGTAAATTCCAAAAATCAGTCCTTGGGTAAACTTTGAACGCTTGCGAATAAGCACTTTAAAAGCCTGCCAAACATAGGTATCTACAATCAATACCAGTAACAGAAAATAGAGAATCAGCTTAATCTTAAATACTGCCATACTAGTATCCGCGCTTGATTATGCCATAACCAATTCGCGCGCCCGTGTACTGATCAACCGGAGCATTGTTAAGAATGCCTTCTATCCGCTCCATAATATCGGCACTCAATTCCAGTTTTAAACAACCCAAATTAGAATCTACTTGTGAAGGGCGAGAAGCTCCTGTGATGCAAGAGCTAATTGGCTTTTTGGTTAGTATCCATGCCAAAGCAAGTTCACCCAGAGTTGCGTTCAATTCATGAGCAAGCGCTTCAAGTTTATCTTGCAAATCCCAGTATTCTTCTGTCATTCGCTTTGTAGGAAACCAAGCATTCATAACCGTTGATGCCAGGCGGCTATCTTCTGGCGTATGGTTGCGACGGTATTTTCCGGTTAATAATCCTTGTGCTAGCGGAGAATAAACCACCAAACCCAGGCCTTCTTTTTCGCACACATCCATTACATCTGTTTCAAGTCCGCGATTTAGCATGTTGTAAACCGGTTGATTGGAAATGGGCTTGCGCCATCCATTCTTTTCGCAAATACGCATGGCATTGGTAATTTGAACGGCTGTCCATTGGCTAACTCCCCAATGCAAAATCAAGCCACGCTCAACCAGATTATGCATGGCATAGCAGGTTTCTTCCAAGGGAGTATCGATGTCATACCGATGGCACTGGTACAAATCAATATAATCGGTTTGAAGACGTTTCAACGAGGCCTCGCAAGCATTGCGGATATGGCGCATGGACAAGCCTTGAGTCATCCAATGGTCGGACATAGGACCAAAGACTTTGGTTGCAAGAATTACCTCTTCCCGGCGGATGGTCTGAATAAATTCACCCAATACCTTTTCACTTTCACCCCTGTTGTACATATCGGCTGTATCCAGAAAATTTATTCCGGAATCAACCGCTTTTTTAAGCACTTCAAATGCAGTTTGTTTTTCAATGCCAAGTCCGGTGGTTAACCAGGTGCCCAAGCTAATTTCAGACACCATCAACCCAGAGTTTCCAAGATTCCTGTATTTCATATTTATATTCTTGTTTTCAAAAATAGGGTTTCCATATGGGTTTTGAGAAAACCCGGCTTGTCTGATTTTGGAGAAATTCCCCACAAGAAAAAGGAAAGTACCGTTTGAATTCCCTTTCAATTTTATCATCTTGCACCCATGGGAAGGACTTCAAAGGCAATAGGAAAGAAACTGGTAAAACTCAGAGACTTCCTCTGGAGAGTTACCCTCCTGTTGTTTCAGTTAAGTTTATTTTTCATTATCATCTACCGGGTTTTACCTGTACCCATCACACCATTGCCTATTGTTCGTTTTTTTGAACAAGCCTTTGGCCCTGACCCAGTTCGGTTAAAGAAGGATTGGGAACCGATAGAAAAATTGGGAAAACCAATTTGCCTGGCTGCCATTACTTCAGAGGACCCTCGCTTTTTTGAGCATGTTGGCTTTGATTTTGAGCAAATTTGGGATTCTATTGAAAAAAGTTTCAAAAAAGGGAAAAGGCCCAGAGGTGCCTCTACCATATCCCAACAAACGGCTAAAAACCTGTTTTTTACTCCCAGCCGAAGCTGGATTCGTAAGATTCTGGAGGTGTATGTGACGGTTTGCCTGGAAACACTCTGGACAAAAAAACGAATTCTTGAGGTTTACCTGAATATTATTGAAATGGGTAAGGGAGTTTATGGTGCCGAAGCTGCTGCGCAATTCTATTTTCAAAAACCGGCCAATGAATTAAGCAATCGTCAAGCTGCGGCCATAGTTGCTTGTTTTCCCAACCCACGCAGGTGGCAGGCCAATAATCCAAGTCGTTACATCAAAAGAAAACAGCAGATTATTGTCCGCTTTATGGACAAGATTCCGGATTTACCTTGGGATACCAAGGGAGATTGATTCTGTTGACTTTAGTGCTGGCCTTCCAATCCTGCTGTAAAGGTGTAAAGGACAGGTGAGCGATTTCAGGATGCTCAAAATAACCGCCCATATCTGAATTAGTCGAGCCTCAAAAAGTCAATTCGCAAACATGAATAGATTATCAAAGAATAAGCTTCGCTATTCAAATTACCGCGTAAACCAATAAACCTTCATAAACCAATAAAACCTTCATCCTTTGGAAGACTGGTGTTTTCTTTTGTTTTGAGAACACTGGGCGTGTGAGGTGTTTAGGCTTCATGCGTAAATTTGGAGCTTAAATTTTCCAAAAGCCTTTCGCTGTCGAAGGCGCCGGGAGCAGCAAGAGTGTGAGGAATGAGTAAGGAGGGGAAGTATATTCGTGTTCATCTAGTTTCCCTGATTTACCGGTTAAACCACTTAAACCTTCATAAACCAATTAAACTGTTATCCCTTGGAAGACTGGTGTTTTGTAGTTTTGTGAGAACACTAATCCATTGAGGTGTTTAAATTTCATGCGTAACTTTTGGAGGCCAAAAGTCACCAAAAGCCTTTCGCTGTCGAAGGCGCCGGCTTGCGCTGCATGGCCAACACCCTACAAAATCCCTGCCTGCCTTTTCGCGCCTGCTTCGCTCTTGCCCTCAAGGCCTACCCGAAGCGAACCAGCCAATAAGGCAGACCGCACTGCCCTGCCCACGGATTTTGCAGGCACGCGCAGCCGACAGCGAGGAGGG
>JAKLJI010000034.1 GCA_023151275.1 Bacteroidia bacterium
AAAATCCCGAATCCAAACTTTATTTCAATCCCTGTGAGCAAGTCCACCTACAAAAGCGTAAATATTCTCAATAAAAAAGCATCATTCGAGTACCATATCCTTCAAAAATTTGTTGCAGGAATTGAACTAATGGGTACAGAAGTGAAGTCAATTCGCTTGGGAAATGCCAGTATCAGCGAGGCCTTTTGCTTCTTTAAGGACAATGAATTGTTTGTACGTGGCATGAATATTGGCACCTTCAAACAGGGCACTCATTACAATCACGATACCTTGCGGATTCGCAAGCTCCTTCTTAAAAGGTCTGAATTGTCCAAACTACAATCCAAAGCTTCTGAAACCGGAATTTCAATTGTTCCATTGAAGGTTTTTGAAGGTGAGCGAGGGTATCTGAAAATGGAAATTGCCCTTGCCCAGGGAAAGAAGGCCTTTGATAAGCGTGAAAGCATCAAGGAGCGGGATGTAGAGCGGAATATGCGCAGGAATCAGGATTAAAATTCTGGGTAACCCGAGTTTTCCTTATTCATTCAATTCCTCCATAGCAAAGGTATTACCCCTCTTCTAATCCAATTGCTTCAGATAACCCTAAACCAGCGCAATTTCGTTTAGACACAGATTTTCATCTACCTCCAAATGCTAGCCAGATTTTGCAGTTCTAATCTTACAATTCCTTGAAAAAGGAGTGCACCTTCCATATAGATTTCCTGGCAAAGGCTTGAAGCCATCAGCCCAAATCCATAAAATAAAAAAAGGGCAGCCTTTCGGCCACCCTCGTGGAGAATACCGGATTCGAACCGGTCGCCTCTTGCATGCCATGCAAGCGCTCTAGCCAAATGAGCTAATTCCCCATTAATCCCGATTTTTCGGGACTGCAAAATAATTTTATTCCCCGGAATAGCAAAGCCAGTCCGGGGAAATATTATGCCTCAGCAGTTGGAATTACAGATACAAATGAACGGTCGTTGGCTTTCTTTTTGAATTCAACTTTTCCGTCTACCAGTGCAAACAAGGTATGGTCTTTTCCAATACCTACGTTCAATCCCGGATGATGTTTGGTGCCACGTTGACGCACGATAATGTTACCTGCGATTACGGCTTGGCCTCCGAAAATTTTAACACCTAAGCGTTTGCTGTGGGATTCACGGCCGTTTTTGGAACTACCTACCCCTTTTTTATGTGCCATTTCCTTTAGTCTAAATTAAGCGTTAATGGAATCAATTTTAATTTTAGTGAAGGACTGACGGTGACCGTTTTTCTTGCGGTAACCTTTTCTGCGCTTCTTTTTGAATACGATTACTTTGTCACCTTTCAGGTGTGAAAGTACTGTAGCTTTTACATTTGCTCCACTTACGGAAGGAGCTCCTACTTTTACGCTACCGTTGTTGTTAACCAACAGTACGTTTCCGAGTTCAATGCTGGCGCCTTCTGCATGTGGCAAGCGATGCACATACACAGTTTGGTCTTTTTCAACTTTGAATTGTTGGCCAGCGATTTCAACTATTGCAAACATTCTTTGAGATTTTTAAGGGCAGCAAAAATAAGCAATCCCTCCAATTCTCCAAACATTTGCCGCATTTTTTCCTTAGCGTCCTTGTCCCCTTACGATTGTTAAGACAGTATAAATCAGAATTCTAAGGTCTACAGCGATGGAGCGGTTCTCAATATATAAAATGTCAAACTTCAGGCGCTCAACCATTTGATCAACGTTTTCGGCATATCCATACTTCACTTGTCCCCAGCTTGTAATGCCCGGCTTTACCCGATGAAGATGTTTATAATGAGGGGCTATTCGTACAATCTGATCCACAAAAAATTTCCGCTCTGGTCTTGGACCAACCAAACTCATTTCTCCAATCAGCACATTGAAAAATTGGGGAAGTTCATCCAGACGGTATTTTCTTAAAATGCGTCCAACCGGGGTTATGCGTTTGTCGTTGTGCGACGACAATTGAGGACCTGCATTTTCTGCATCGGTAAACATGGTCCTGAATTTTAAAATATGAAATGGTTTTCCTTTTAAACCAAGACGAATCTGTTTGTAAAGTATTGGTCCTTTGGAGCTTCCCTTGACAAGCGCGGCTATTACCAAAAATAAAGGACAGAATACAATCAACACAAATGCAGAGACAAAAATGTCCATCAGGCGTTTGGCCACAATTTGCCACTGGGGCATTACATCGTGGTTGATTTCAATAAGCGCGGTTCCAATTACATTGTTAATGCGAACCTGTCCGCTCATCATGTCAAATAAATCAGGAATGATTTTTAGGGTTACAGGTTGATCTTCTAAAACATTGGTCACTTTGTTGATTTCCAGGTGATTTGAGCTTTCAATGCCCAAAATCACTTCCTCAATGGCGTATTCTTTAATACGTGCCGGTAAATCGGAATAGGTGCCAAGATTCGGAATTAAATCTTTTAAGATATGGTCATCTGAATCGCCGTTGTAGCTTACGTAGCCTTTCAAAAGAAAACCTTGGGTAAGTTGAGGATCCAACAATTCTTTTACCAAACTGAGTGATTTTTGGTTGTTTCCTACCACTATCGTATTGAATCCAATCTTCTTCCGCTTCAGCAATACCTTTACCCAATAAGCTTGAATTAAACGAACAGTTACAGTCAAACTAAAATGCAACACAAATAAAGTTAGAGTGCTTTTGTAATAATCCTGATAGGTGCGGATTTCGTCATCAATCAGCAAAATAAAAAACTGAAGCACCACGCCAATTACCGTTACCGAGAAGGTTTTGGATATTTCATTGATGCGGGATTTTCTCCAAACGTCTTTGTAATGGCCTGCCAGGTAGTACAAAATAAACCAATAAAAGGGCACCAGAACCAAAGCCAGAAAGAAATTATCGTCTAGCTCAAGTG
This sequence comes from Bacteroidia bacterium, assembly GCA_023151275.1. Taxonomy (GTDB): domain Bacteria; phylum Bacteroidota; class Bacteroidia; order UKL13-3; family UKL13-3; genus CAISCU01. Next base: position 2,872 of record JAKLJI010000034.1, read on the forward strand.
GAATTTTATACCCAAATTTATTGGGTTCAATAATGAATTTTCGATAAACAAAAAACAAGGTCCAGCCTAATGCAGCCATGAGGGCATCGGCCAAAATAAATAACCAAGTATGTTGTTTACGCTTGTTAATCAAGATGAACCAACTTCAAATTGTCAATATAAATCTGAGGATTTGTTACAGGAGCTTCCGGATTGTTGCTGAATCTGATAAATAATCGGTAGAAAGTTCCTGTAGGATTTGGCGATATCTCATTCTCCAAATCCAAGTATAGCTTTTTCCAACCATCGCTTTCATAGGCCAAAAACAAAGGAACCTGATCAACCGAACCGTCTGAACGTGTGATATAAACGCCAATGGTAAACTTCACATTGTTTTTATAATCCATTTCAAAATAAACGGGCGTAAACCGAGGCAAATCTTTAAAAACCTGAGAATAGATTTCAAGTATGCTGCCTTCTTCCGATAAAACTACCTTTCCCGAAAAGCTATTTGGGTCCCAAGCTGCAGGGCTTTTTTCCCGAATTATGGTATCACCGTTTTTCTTGTAAGTTGGATTGTACTCAAAAGCTACCCCATTTCGATCAAAGTTCTCCATAAATGGAAATACCGTATTGGGAAGGTATTGGAAACTAGGTCGGATGGTATCTGTGATATTGGGTTTTAAATCGATTTCTGTTTTGAAGCTAGTTACAAGGGGGTAAATCATGCGCTCTTCCTCTTGCCCCGACCGTTTTATGCCAACAGAGATGGTCATTGGTGTTTTGCCATTCCGCTGAATCGGAATTTCACAAGGAGTGGCATAGTTGCCTCGCAGTAATCCGTTTTCAAATACCCAATAATCTTGAAAATCTTCGGAGGCAGCACCTTGGGAACCGTCTGATTTAACTGTAAACTCGGGTGCTTTGATATGTACATAGCCCGGTACCAAAACCTCACGGCTTTTGCATGCTTGTACCAAAACCATGGCAGTAAGCAGATAAATCAATACTTGAGCTTGTTTTAACATCTATCCTGAAATAGGGTGGCGGGCAAAAGTATTATCTTTTGGTGATATTTAACCGCTCTATAATCAGGTGGCACAGTTCAAGGGTGTCAAAATTGTCGGAATGTGTGCGCAGTTGCAAGGAATGGTTGTTGATGGATTGCGCAAAATATTCCAGTTCACGCTTCACAATATCTGCCGATTGACGTGTGCTTTTTCCAGTTTTTAAGATTTGTTCCGGTTCTGTTGATTCTGAAGAATGCAGCATCGAAATTTTAAAGGTATCCAAATCCAAACCAAAAACTTTGTTCCGTTGGAAAAACTTCATTTTGTTGCCTTGTTCGGATTTAAAATTGCCGCAAACCATATTCAAAACGCAGCCATTGGCAAATTCAATGCGAACATTAATAAAGTCAACCAAATTGCTGTGTAAGCATGCTCCTGTTGCCCTAACCCGCATCACTTTTGATTTCACCATGTTCAAGGCAAGTTCTAAATCAGTGAGCAAGAGATCAAAAACCAGGTTCTCTGTGCTGTAATTCAATACCTTTTCGTCAAACCGACTGCATTCAATGTATTGCGGGTCATCAACCAATCGCTTGAGCAACTGATAATTGGGATGAAATTTTTGGCTATGCGATACATACAATTGTACGTTTGCCTCATCGGCCAATTGGTTAAGCTCCTTCGCCTCTTCCAAATTTTCACTCAAGACCTGTTTTACAAAAACATGCTTCAGGTTCCGAATGGCTTTGGATGCATATTGATAATGTGTGCCAATGGGTGATTGAATACTGATTGCGTCTGCCGAGCGAATTAAATCATTGAAGTCATCAAATCGACTTATGGAATAGGTATTCTCCAATAGCTTAGAGCTTGCCTCATCGTGGTCGTAAAAGCCAACTAGGTTAAACTCCCTTATCTCAAGGAGTTTCTCAATTTGCTTTTTGCTTCTTTCGTTTGCGCCTACAACAGCGATGCGTATCATGGAGTTAATTATCGAAACAAAAATATCTTTCGTAATTCCCCTAAATGCGACATTGCCCATAGAGATTTAAACAGGGTACCCTGCACTTATCAGAAAAAATATACACTTAAAATCTGCAAAACTGCCATTGTTAAAAAATGGCCTGAATTTTCTCAAATCAGTATCCGTATTTAGCAGCATGATTGTGTTGAGCAAGGAGCAGGATACTTATAAGGATAAAGGAGCACGTAGAAATTTGGTCAATGAACTCAAAGCCAAAGGCATTGTAGATTCAAAAGTACTGGAGGCCATTGGCACTGTGCCACGCCATCTTTTCATTCATAAAGATTTTCGTTCACATGCCTATCAGGATAAGGCATTCCCTATTGGAAACGGTCAAACCATTTCTCAGCCCTATACTGTTGCTTTTCAAACCCAGGTTTTGCATATCGAAAAGGGTGATTCGGTACTTGAAATTGGAACCGGCTCTGGTTATCAAGCTGCTGTTTTGGCCTGGTTGGGTGCCCGTTTGGTTAGCATTGAAAGGCAAAAAGACTTGTATTTAAAAACATCAAAACTATTGGCCAACTTGGGTTTTGAAGTGGAATGTCTGTTGGGAGATGGTTCCTTAGGTCATTACCAACAAGGCCCTTTCGATAAAATTATTGTTACCGCCGGTGCACCGCGCATTCCTCAAGCCTTGGTAGACCAATTAAAGCCAGGTGGCATTATGATCATTCCTGTTGGTGACGAAAAAGAACAACTCATGCATTCTTTAATTAAAAAGTCGAATGGAGAGCTTGAGGTTATTCCGCTCCATAAGTTTCGTTTTGTTCCGCTAATTGGAGAACAGGCTTGGTAATTTAATTTTTCCTTAGCCGTTTTGGGTATTCATTTCTGCTTCTATATTTGTTTTCTTACAATTTCATGCACATGAAAAAAAACGTAGCCAACGTATTGGTAATCGCAGCACTTTGCATTACCTCAAACCTCTTTGCGCAAAAGCCTGCACAAGGTGAAAAAACAGCTGAAGTAACGCTTAACCTTCAAACCGGAACCAGTCCAATCAGTTTTGGTTTACACCGTTCGGGAGCCGCTCCAGCAGAAATCCGCCTGCGTTATTTTATTTCAGACCTTAGTGCCATTCGTCTCCGTTTAGGCATGGCAGGTGGAAGTACAACCAACCGCTATGCGGGTAGTGGAGTAGATGCTGAAGTTAAAGTTTCCAATGGTTTTGGACTTTCCTTTTTCCCGGGTTATGAAATGCATTTTGAAGGTACCAATAAATTATCGCCTTACGTGGGCGGACAGCTGGGCATTTCTTTGGCCGGAGGTCGATCAGTTTCGGCAAGTAATTCGCTGGTTGAAAATCCGGGTCCTGCAGATATCATTTCAGGAAATAAATTGGAATCAAGTGCCGGTAGCACATTTGGCTTTGGTGCCGGAGTTTTTATGGGCGCCGATTACTATTTCTTAGATGGTGTTTACCTGGGTGCCGAGTTTGGACTTAGCCTTTTCAACATGACCTCTACCGGCGATGGTGAAGAAAAGCAAACCATTAGCGGAGCCGGAACTACAACTACCAAAATCCTGGGTTCAAGTTCAACCGATTATTTTGGTGCAAGTGTTGGCGGTCTTCGTCTTGGAATAAAATTCTAATGGGTTGGGGCACCCGCTTGCCTTCAAACAACGTACATATTCCAATTTGCGTAAAGGCAAGCGGCCGGGCTTTCCGTTTGTAATCCCCCGGCCCCAATCATGTGCCTGTATGCATTAGGGAGAGCTTCCTGTGGTCGCTTCCCTAATGCAACAGGCACTATGCTTTTTGCCGGCGGGTTACCACTCCAATCCCTGCGCCGGATGATTCACAACAATGCAAGATTTCACTAAACGATTAGTGCCAGGTAATCATACAATAAAATAAGTTGTAACAAGGACAAGATTCTCAAGTTGGGAACCTCTTTCTTTCTTACATTTGAATTTATCTATGAAACTAAAAACTCTTCTCGCATTTGCGTTTCTATTGTTTGGGGCCTGTTCCAAAGATAGTAGCCTACCTGATGGCTCTGAAGCTGTTGTTTCAAATTCAAGTTCGGTATCCTTTGAACAATTGGTTTTACTCCTTAATGTGAAAACCAATGATAGCGCATACTTGGTTGTAGAATCGCTTGATTCAGTAAATTTATATGTGAACAATGCATGGTGGAATAAGGTAAGTTCCTTATTGGTTGATACCACCCGGGTTGATAAAATTTCCAATGGAAACCGCTTTCTTAGCAATAATAAAATCAATTACCTGGTTTTGGCAAAACAGGGAATTAGAGTCCCTGCATTAAAAACGGCTGGAGATTTTTCTACTTACCTAAACTCTTGGTATACCATCAAACCCGGAGATTATGCCTGTTTTATCGAAAGCTTTTCGGTTAGGTTTAATGATGGTAGTTCAAAGACTTATTTCCCTTACAAATACATTCCTTTCACCATAATCCCGGAATCTGCTAGTGCATTTGTGGGCGAAATTGAATTGCAACTACAGCCATGAAATTCATTCATTTTTTTGCAATGTTAATCCTCTCGCTTGGATTTACTGCTTGTTACAAGCCCGGAACTATTGAGGTTAAAAATTCCATTTCAAATGCCAAAATAAAACAGTTGAAATGGGGAAATGTGTACCTGGGCACAAATCTCCTACCGGGTCAAAGTACAGGTGAAATTACGATAGAAAAGGAAGACCAAAATTTACCGGCTTCCAATAAAATCAAGTTCACCATGGAGGCCAATAACAGACAGGTGTATCTAGAAACAGAAGAGTTGTTTTCATTGGATCAAGATGAGCTCAAGACCATTGTATTAACAGATAGTACGGTGGTTGTTACTCCCTAGACATTCCATTTGTCCGATAGCTGGGCTTTCCATAGGTTACTATCCTATACTGAAGTTTTTTTTGTGAGGGAATTTCTACGAATCTCAGGAGATAACCTGTTGTCTTTTGAAATTATTCCAACAGAGATTTATGAAGATTTTTTCATTTTGGCTTGAACATCGCCTATAGTTGGGTTAAACAACAAAGGAGGCCGTTTCGCTGCATAGAGCCTTTCTTTTCCATTTAGGCAATAAATCCTAAAAGTACTTATTCAATCCGGGTTACTTACCTGCAGAACATTATTGTCCATCGATTCCTGAGAATTGGATTGTAAACTCAGTTTCCTCCACACAATTAAGCTGGGTATGCATGGTTTGCTAAACAGCAAATTCCGATGAGTCTAACGCCTTTGATAAAATGCTTAATCCATGTTAGAGGTTTTGGATAATCAGGATTGTTTGGTAAAAATGATGAAAATTGTCGTAAAAAAGTAATAAATTTGCGACATAAAATTGATTGAAATGGCTGATAGTATTGAGTTAAGAATAATTGACAGGGTAAAAAAGGCAAGGAGAGGAAGTATCTACTTTACTGAAAGTTTTCTCAAGTTTGGGAATGCAAAAGCAGTAAGCAAAGCCTTAGAACGTCTTACACACAAAGGGGAGTTAAGAAGAATTGCGACAGGTTTGTATGCTCGTCCAATCATGGATCCAATCATTGGTCCGGTAAATCCGCCAGTAGATGCCATTGCTCGTGCAATTTCCAAAAGAGATCGTGCTAGGATCATTCCATCCGGAGATTATGCCCTCAATTTAATGGGCTTGTCAACTCAGGTGCCCTTGCAGGTGGTTTACCTTACAGATGGTTCAACCCGAAATGTGAAAATTGGAAAAAGGAGTATAACTTTTGTTCATACTGCACCAAAATACCTAACTGCTAGAGGTGAATTAAGCGGCTTGGCCCTACAGGCACTAAGGACTTTGGGAAAGAATAGGGTAGATGATGATGAAATACTAAAAATTCAGGGATTCCTTAAAAATGAGAAAAAAGCCCATTTGGAGCATGATAAACTTCTAGCTCCGGTGTGGATTCAAAAAATTTTTGATTCAGTATTAAACCAATTAAAAGAATGAATAAAACATCAATTCAGGCGTGGAAGCAACTACCAGAAACCACTAGGCTAAACCTCTTAGAAGAAACTGGCATGGAATTGGGAATTCCGGCAATGGCAGTAGAAAAAGATTGGTGGGTTGTAAGAACGCTTGAATTGGTGTTTTCGAGTTCAATAGCTAAGGCAACTGTATTTAAAGGAGGAACCTCACTCAGCAAAGCTTGGGGGCTCATTGATCGGTTTTCGGAGGATATTGATCTTGCTTTGGATCGCAGGTTTTTGGGTGTGGATAAACCCGATTCTGAAATGGGAACAGCTCAGGTGGCCAAATTGAGAAGAAAGTCAGTAAGGTTTATCCAGGAGCATTTTGTCCCCGAGCTGTTCAATTTATTTCGGGAAATGGGATTGGACGTTAATTTGCAGGTTCCTTTGCCTAATCCTACGGACCCCATAGTTATTGAAGTGATTTATCCAAGCATTACCCAGGCTATTTCCTACCTTGTTCCTAAGGTTTTAGTGGAAATAGGCAGTAGGTCTATGCTTGAACCCTTTGAGTACAAAGAATTCAGGTCTTTTGTTGGGGAGAAATATTCTTCCTTTCCTTTCGCGGATGGCTTGATCTGTTTACCCTGTGTTGATCCACAGCGGACTTTTCTGGAAAAGATTTTTTTGTTGCATGAGGAATTTCAATTACCAGATTCACAGATGAAAATCCATCGTAAAAGCCGACACATGTACGACCTTGAAAAATTGATGGATTCTACTTTTGGTAAAAATGCACTTGAAAATCAGGTGCTTTATTCCAGAATTGTAAGTCATCGTGAGCGTTTTACACCCTGGAGTGGGATAAATTATGCGAAACATGCTCCCCATGATATTCAACTTATTCCCCCTAAGGCTTTACTAAGTGAATGGAAGAAAGATTATTTAGCAATGCAGCGAAGTATGTTTAAATCTCCATCGCTTTCCTTTGAAAAACTACTGGAAAGGCTTGAAATCTTGAATCAACGGATACACGAAATTACCTTAACTGGCAAAGCATATCGCTTGCCCACAGAAGCAGAATGGGAATTTGCTGCTAGAGGAAAAACAAACACTCGCTATAATACAGGGAATTGTTTAAGTACAGATCAGGCCAATTACGATGGAAATTATCCAGCCTCGGGATGTAATAAAGGCACATTTAGGCAACGCACAACCCGAGTGGGAACCTTCGCCCCGAATGAATACGGCTTGTACGATATGAGTGGGAATGTATGGGAGTGGTGTTTGGATTGGTATAATGAATACAGCGCCAGCAGTCAAGTTAATCCAATAGGGCCTTTTAAGGGCGCTCTACGCGTCATTCGTGGCGGCAGTTGGAACTACAGTGCCAGAGACTGCCGCATTTCTGACCGCTACAGCAATAGCCCTAGAGACCACTTCAATGGCCTAGGCTTCCGTTTAGCCCGATAAAAAAATCCATAGCAGCAAGGCGGGCTTAGCCAGCAGGCGCCTCAAATAAAAAGGGGCGCCGGTGCAGCTAAGGCTTCTTGCTGCTAAAAAAGTGCTATATCCAGTATAATAAATGAACCAGAAAGGCTGGAAGAAATGAATAAGTTTTTTCGAGGTCACCGCATATTGGATGTTGCGGTGTAAGGGTGTTAAACTATCCGATGTATTGGACCGCAACAACAATGAGCTGGATAGCTGAAAAATAAGCGTGGTATTCTCCTCTTCCTATAAAAATATCACTATCAGCATTTAGGGGTAAGCTTTTACTGATTTCTCGTTTAATAAATTGATCATCAAATTAAAAATATTTGTAATTAGTGAGAAAATTTCTCATATTATAGGTTGTAATGAATAGATTTAATTACTTTTGAGAATAATTCTCAAGTTTTACGAGTATGTTAATCGAGTTTTCAGTGTCAAATTTTCTCTCTTTCAAAGACAGAAAATCCATGAGTTTGCAAGCAACAAGCATAAAAGAACATCCGGAAAGTGTAATTTCTGCCAGATATTCATTGCTTAAGGGTGCCATTATTTACGGTGCAAATGCAAGTGGTAAGAGCAATTTCATAAAGGCAATGAGCACCATGAGAAGACTTGTACTTAAGTCTTTTGAAAAATCCTCTGCCACGGAATTGGATATTACGCCCTTTCTTCTCCATGCGGGTTTTGAAACCAAGCCATCACTGTTTGAGGTGTTGTTTTTGTTGAATGATATTCGTTACAGATACGGATTTGAGGTTGATAATACTTCTGTAAGGGGTGAATGGTTATTTGAAGCGAAAAAAAATACGGAAAAACCCTTGTTTATTAGAGAGAATGATGGCATTCAAGTATTTCCATCTTTTAAAGAGGGGAAGAACCTGGAAGAAAAAACCAGGGACAATACCTTGTTTCTCGCAGTGGTGGACCAATTTAACGGAACAATCGCGAAGAATATCATGCATTGGTTTAATAACTTTATTACCATTTCTGGTTTAAGTCATGAGGGGTATAAAGCAGTCACTTTCCAAATGCTTGAGGATGATACCACCAAGCCAGTCTTACAAAGTTTTTATAATCAACTTGATTTGGGTTTTGATGATTTACAGGTTGTAAAGAAAACGTTCGATTCCAACGAACTTCCAAAAGGTTTGCCGGAAGCAGTACTTAAGCAAATGGTAACGGACTTGGAAGGCAAGACTTTAGTTAATGTAAAAACCCTTCACAAAAAGTACAATGAAAAAATGGAGTTTGTAAAACTTGAAGAGTTTGATATGAGAAGTCAAGAGTCTTCCGGAACCAATAAAATTTTTAATATTTCGGGGCCTGTGTTTGATGTTCTTTCAGGAGGCGGAGTTTTGATTATTGATGAGTTAGATGCTAGCCTTCACCCCTTGTTAACCATGGCTATTACAAAGCTTTTTAATTCAGTTGAACAGAATCCCAAAAATGCACAATTGATTTTTTCAACTCATGACACGAATCTCTTATGTTATGGAAATTACCGAAGAGACCAGGTGTTCTTTGTTGAAAAGGATGAATTTGGTTCCTCTGATTTATACTCTTTGGTTGAATACAATGAAAATGGGAAAAAAATAAGAAACGATCGATCCTTCGAGAAAGATTATATTCAAGGAAGGTATGGTGCAATTCCTTATATCGGCAACATTAAAACTCTTTTGGACAAATGGCAAGGAAAATAAAAATTGATCCTGCTGTAGTTAGAAGACGGGAAAGAAAGGAATCAAAAAGGCAAATCAACAGTAAACCCAAAAGAAAACGCTACCTGATAGTTTGCGAAGGAGAAAAGACTGAACCCAATTATTTTGTAGCACTAAAATCGGCACTCCCTAAAGGGGTTTTGGAAGTGGTAGATTTTAGAATAATTGGGGAGGGATTTAATACGGAAAGTCTTGTACAACAAGCAATAACTTTAAGCGCAAAATGGGAGTTTGAATCAGGAAGAACGATTGATAAGCTTTGGGTTGTTTTTGACAAGGATAGTTTCTCGGCTGCAGCTTTTAACAACGCTATTCAACTTTGTATTAATACGCCAAAAACCGAAGCAGCTTGGAGCAATCAAGCATTTGAAATCTGGTATCTATTGCACTTTGAGTTTTACAATTCAGGAATAACCAGAGATACCTATGAGCAAAGAATTCAAAGCAATTTTAGAAATAAGGGATTAGTAAATTTTACCTATTCAAAAAACAGACCGGATATGTTCGATTTACTATCAAAATACGGGAATATTAAACTTGCGATTAAGTATGCCAAAAGACTTGAATATTCATACGATGGTGCAGGGGATTTTGCCAATCAGAATCCTTGTACAACAGTCTATAAGTTGGTGGTAGAGTTGTTCAATCTGGACAAGGAATTAGCAGAAGACGAAACGCCTGAGACTTAATTCTGACAGGGGGCTAGGTTTACTAAAACAAGAGCTCGATTCCAAGAGACTTGAACTTTGCAAAAAAAAATCGAAGCGTATTTGTTCTAAATTAATGCTATTTTTGTATGAGATATAATTCATAAAACTATATTTTGCTTATTATGACTGATAAAGCATTCGGAATGTGGTACGCTATGAGTGATCAGGCACTAGCTCGTCAAATCGGAGCTTTTGTAAAGCATCAGCGGCTGGAGCAAAATAAAACACAGGATGCGCTGTCGCATGAAGCAGGCATTAGTCGTTCCACGCTCAGTTTATTGGAAAGGGGCGAAGCGGTCACCTTGGCCACGCTGATACAAGTGCTTCGGGTGTTGGGTCAACTTCAGGTTATGGATGCCTTTGAGGTCCAGCAGACTATCAGTCCTCTTGCACTTGCTAAGGCTGAACAGAAAAAACGCAAAAGAGCAAGGAGTTCCAAAACACAGGAAACTGGAAAATCAGATTGGTAAAGCCTTACTAAACATTTGCCGATGAGCTTAAGGTTTTGCCCAGATTGCGTGACGAAATAGCAGCCACCTTGATTCGATTTTAGTTTTATTATTGCCCAGACCCGAAACAGTATCTGAAAACAGGTTCAAGAATAGCAACTCGACTACCTGATAGTTTTTCCTACCGACAGCGCTTTGCCTTGTGCGCCGACCGCGTGAGGGACAGTAGCGGTTATGCAGGTGGGAAAAGCGGCAGTGGCTGCCAAAGCCGGAAGCGACCAGCGGAAGCTCTCCGGATTTGTTGCAGCCACGCCAGATTTGCCTGCCTGCATTTGAGCGGATGGCCCGGTTTGTTTGCCTCCACGCGATTTGGAAAGGTGGGCGAATTTGTCGGCAAACAAACACGCCCAAACCAAGAAGCGCTTAGTGTTTATTTTTCCCCTTTTTCGGGTTTGATTTTTGGTGGCAGTTCTCAAATCCTACACCAGTGAATTTTAGGCAGATTTTTTGGGCTTGTTTTAATTCATTCATATCGTCGGGCTCTATAAAGGCAGTCAATATTTTCTTTTCTTTATTGTAGCGGAAATCCGAGAGATTGCCCATTCTGGCTTCAAGCTTGAGGGAATTGTTGCTTCCAAATCCGGGATAAAATAAGTTACAGGTGTCGTCATTTAGTTCGATAATTCTAGCAATTTGGTAAATGCAGGTATTGCAGGATTGACCCCAACTCAACCAGAGGTAGAGTTGGGTAGGGCTATTGCGCAACTTGATTATTTGGGTGGTGCCTGCTCCTTCGGAAGGTATTTGCAAATTGGTGTTTTCGGAATAGCTCATTTGGGTTGGGAATATGTGCGGTTTTCCTTTGGTATCGCGGTAATGAAACAGGCAGGCCTGACTTCTCCAACTTCCTCCTGTTTTTTCATCCCAATGGGTAATCCAAATGCGCTTGTCTGCGCTTCTATGGGTACTTAAGTCTTTCACGTTTAATAAAGAATCCAGGTTTTGATTTATGGAAGCTGTATCAGCAAGGAACTTCTCTAGGCTTTCTGCCAATTGGTTATTTGTTTCTTCAATTAACTGCGATGCATCAAGGTAGTAGGTGCCAAAAGGATTGAGGGTATCATACATGGAGAGCGTTTTATGAACGCTTTTCCAAGGATTCGCTTTTTGAGCACCGGAACAATAAGAAATACCTAGCAGGAGGATGAAGATGTTTACAATCCTAATTAGCCATTTACCGGACATTATAACAAGTCGTTGGCCAGGTTAGCAAGTTCGGAACGTTCGCCTTTTTCTAAGGTGATATGTGCGTACATGGGGTTGTTCTGGATGCGGTCGATTAAGTAGGAGAGGCCATTGGATTGCGCATCGAGATAGGGGGTGTCGATTTGATGAATATCGCCTGTAAATACAATTTTGGTCCCTTCACCGGCGCGGGTAATGATGGTTTTAACCTCGAGTGGGGTGAGGTTTTGGGCCTCATCAATGATGAACATAATATTGGATAAACTTCGTCCGCGTATATAGGCCAATGGGGTAACCAAAAGTTTTTCCTGGTTCACCATATCGGTTATTTTCTGAAACTCCTTATCGGTTTCTTTCCATTGGTTTTGGATGAATTTAAGGTTATCCCAAAGCGGTTCCATATAAGGATTTATCTTGGATTTGATATCGCCCGGAAGAAAACCAATGTCTTTATTGCTTAAAGGAATAATAGGCCTTGCGAGGTAAATTTGCCTGAAGTTTGATTTTTGTTCCAATGCGGCGGCAAGAGCCAATAAGGTTTTTCCTGTACCTGCCACCCCTTGAATGGTTACCAATGAAACTGCCGGATTCAATACGGCATGCAGGGCAAAAGCCTGTTCTGAATTTCGAGGTTTGATATTATGTGCGCTCGTTTTATTAACCCGTTCTAAGGTGTCGGAACCGGCATTGTAACATGCGAGTATGGAGTTTTTTTCATTTTTGAGGATGAAGTAGTGGTTGGCAAAGGGTTTTTGCTTTAGAACGAGTTCCCTCGCAACAAATCCCTTGGCATACATCTCGTCGATTATGCTTGGTTTTACTTTTTCCAGAATGGTTCTTCCGGTGTAGAGTGTATCCAAGTTTTTGATTTTCCCGGTTTCATAATCTGCGGCCTTTAATTGCATGGATTTGCATTTCAGCCTTAGGTTTACATCTTTCGAGAGTAAGATTACTTGCCGTTTTGGATTTTCATCTTGCATGCGAACTGCAGCGTTCAAAATGCGGTGATCTGCTTTGCGTTCTCCAAACACTTTTTCGGCATCGCGGCTGGCCTTTTCATGCATTACCACCTTGAAGCGGCCCTTGTTTTTTCCCGGAATCGGAATCCAATCGTCCAAGGTGTATTCACCGGAAACTCTATCCAAGAAGCGAATAAATTCACGGGCCTCAAAATTCAAACTATCATTGCCCTTTTTGAAATTATCGAGTTCTTCGAGTACGGTAATAGGAATAGCTACATCGTTATCCTCGAAATGATTGATAGCGCTGTGGTCATAAAGAATTACAGAAGTATCGAGTACAAAAATCTTGCTGGGTCTGGCAAGTGATTTCTTTGCTTTTTTTGTTGGCAAAGTGGTTTTTACCGGAGCTTTTTGAGCGGGTTTTTTCGACGCAATATTCTTGTTTGCGGAAGCTGATTTATTGGCCATACGCTTGAATTGGAATAACTCAAGAACGTAAAAGGATATTTAAATCTTGGGAAGTAATTGTTCACATTAGTGGGTAAGTTCCTGTATTATCTTTTTGTGAACAGGGAATTGCCGGGTTAAGTTTTCCCTGTTTGCTAGTTCAAAATCGGCGAAATCGAAACCCGGAGCTACTGTGCAACCTACCAAGCTGAATCCGTTTTCCACTTCACAACGAGAGCCGAACCATGCGCCGGCGGGAATTACTGCGTGAAGCACTTCTCCTGCGGATAAATTTCTTCCCAAACGGATGCAACTGAGTTCTCCGTTATGCTGAATAACATACACACAAAGGGTTTGTCCGTCGTAAAAATGCCAATGTTCTTCTGCGGCAATGCGGTGGAAGGCGGAGAATTGTCCGTGCTTGAGCAGGAAATAAATATGTGTACTCAGGGCTCTGTCGCCACCAAAACCAGGAGGTAAAGCTGCATGTGGAAGTTTGGTATTGCTCCTGAAGTCTTCGGCAAATGCCCCACCTTCCACATGTTCACTTAAATTCAGATGACGAATGTAATCGGCAGCATTCATGATTTAATGTACATGATCATCGCCAAATACTTCTGCACGATGGCCAAAGTGGTGTGCAAAGTCGCGCATTTCATCGGCCAATTCTTTGTTGTTTGTAGCCCTTTCGTAAGTGTCGGCAAAGGTGGCTAGAGTTTGGTACATGAAAAGGTTCATTTCGTCAACACGCATTTCGGAAGTCCAAAGGTCGATACGCATAGCGTTTTGCTGAAGACCATCAAACAAGCTTAGAAGCAAGGCTTTTGCAGGTTCTTTTCCATCAAAATCGGCATCATCGGCTTCCCATTCAATTAAAGCGGGCATATTGTCTTCAGCCAAATGCACATCAATACGAATTTGTGAGGTTTTTACAATCTCAGGTTTGGTGTTATTTTCCATAAGGGATTAATCTAGTTGTTTTTTGAGTTCAATAAGAAAGGTTTTCAGGTTGAGCAGTTTTTCGGTTAATGCCGCAGTTTCTGCGGTTTTACCTTGGGCCTTTAGCTTTTCACGAGCGCCTTGTAGGGTAAATCCTTCTACCTTTACCAATTGATAAATCAATTTAAGGAGTGCAATGTTTTCGCGGGTGTACTTTCGGGTGCCTTTTTCAGTTTTGCGAGGACTTAATTCGGGGAATTCTTTTTCCCAAAAACGAATCAGGGAAGGAGCGAGGTTTAGTTCTTTACTCACCTCACCAATGGTAAAATAGATTTTTTCGATTTCTTCTTCAGCCATTCAGCGGGTTAAATTAGTCGAACGACTGACCTTCACGGTTAGCCAATTCGCGAATGGCTTGGTATTCCTCTTCGGTAAGGTCGTTAAAGAAGTAGTTGATTGGATTGATTTTGCGGTCGCCGCGAATAATTTCATAATGTACATGAGGAGCAGTAGATGTTCCTGTACTTCCCACATAGCCCAAAAGTTCACCACGTTGAATCTTCATGCCGGGTTTAACTTTAATTCTGCTCATGTGTGCGTACAAAGAACGGTAGCCAAATCCATGATTGACAATTACGTGATTTCCATATCCATTTCCGTTTTCGGCCGTTTCAACCCGGCCATTTCCTGTTGCATAGATTGGAGTTCCTTGTGGTGCCGTAAAATCGATTCCTGAATGGAATTTATGCGTTTTAAAAATCGGGTGAATACGGTAACCATAACCGGATGCAACACGAGTTAAATCTTTATTTGAAATGGGTTGAATAGCCGGGATACAGGCTAAGAATTCTGTTTTATTTGCTGCCAGTTTTCCCAATTCATCAAAGGATTTGGATTGAATATTCACCTTGGCTGCAAGATCATCTACTTTTTGGTTGAGAGCTATTAGTTCATCGCTACTTTCAAAGCCACGCAATTCCTGGTATTTATCTGCGCCTCCCATTCCAGCTTTTCGGATATTGATATCAATTGGGTCGGCTTCGAAGATTGCCCGGTAAATGTTTGCGTCACGGTCTTGCAAATCGGCAAGTACCTTATCTAATTCAGCAATGCGTTTGTTTAGCAAATGAACTTGTTGTTTGTATTGCTCGTTTTCACGCTTCAAACTTTTTTCTTTGGGCGAATCTACAAAGTTGTAAATGGCAAGAACCATTAAAGCACCGGCAACAACAGAGGCAGATAAAAATCCAAATACACGGAAAACGATGGTAGCCAGACTGGTACCCACTCTTTCAAAATCCAGTTTGTTTGGATTGTAGAAGTATTTGTGTTTGGCCATTGATCCCCCCGTTCTTTAGCCCTGAAAATTTTAATCAGGGACGCAAAAGTAAATAATTTTCTGCAAATTGAGGCCTGAAATTCCAAGGATTCAATAATCAGCAAGTAAATGACAGCCAACGAGATAAGAAGTAAGTTTCTGGATTTTTTTCAGAGCAAAGGCCACCAGATTGTTCCCTCTGCTCCAATTGTGGTTAAAAATGACCCCACTTTGATGTTTACCAATGCTGGAATGAATCAATTTAAAGATTGGTTTTTGGGCAACGAAGAGCCTCGTTACAAGCGTGTTGCTGATACTCAGAAATGCTTGAGGGTAAGCGGAAAACATAACGATCTGGAAGAAGTTGGGGTGGATACCTATCACCACACGATGTTTGAAATGCTGGGTAACTGGAGCTTTGGTGATTATTTTAAAACAGAAGCCATTGAATGGGCCTGGGAATTGCTAACCAAGGAGTTTGGTTTGGATAAAGGCAGGTTGTATGTAACTGTTTTCGAGGGAGATGAAAAAGAAGGATTGGCTTTTGACCAGGAGGCATTCAACGAATGGAAAAAATGGATTGCTGAGGATAGAATTTTGAAGGGGAACAAAAAGGATAATTTTTGGGAAATGGGCGATACCGGCCCCTGCGGTCCGTGTACCGAGATTCATATCGATTTAAGACCAGATGCTGAAAGAGCAAAAACTCCCGGGCATGAATTGGTGAACAATGATCATCCCCAAGTAATTGAAATTTGGAACAACGTGTTCATGGAATTCAACCGCAAAGCCGATGGTTCTCTTGAAAAACTTCCTGCGCAGCATGTTGATACGGGAATGGGCTTTGAACGTTTGGTTCGGGCAATAGAAGGAAAATCATCCAATTACGATACCGATGTATTTGTGCCAAGCATCCGTTTTATTGAAGAGCACAGCGGAATAGCATACAGTTTTTCCGATTCGCAAACGGATATTGCTATGCGGGTAATGGCAGATCATATCCGGGCCATCTCTTTTTGCATTGCTGATGGTCAGCTGCCTTCGAACAATGGAGCAGGTTATGTAATTCGCCGAATCTTGCGCAGAGCAGTGCGTTATGCCTTCCAGTTTTTAAATATCCGCGAGCCATTTTTAGAAAAGTTAAGCCTTCAAATAGCCGGACATTTTAAAGAGGTTTTTCCTGAGTTGTACAATCAGCGGGATTTTGTAGCAAGAGTTATTCGGGAAGAAGAGCAGAGCTTTTTGCGCACTTTAGATAATGGTTTGCGCAAATTGGATGCGGTGATGGAGAAACTTGAAAAGGGAGCTGTAATAGATGGCAAGTTGGTTTTTGAGCTCAATGATACGTTTGGGTTTCCTTTTGATTTGACTTCCCTGATTGCCCGTGAAAATGGGTTTTCGATAGACGAAGCGGCCTATAAACAGGCCTTGGAGGAACAAAAAAACAGGTCAAGGAAAGCCACTGAGATCAATACCGATGATTGGCAGGTGTTGCATGCTGAGGAGACCTCCAGTTTTGTTGGATATGATTTGTTGGAAACTGAAGTTAAAATAACCCGTTTTAGAAAAGTAAAGGCCAAGGGAAAAGAATTTGTTCAGTTGGTTTTTGATAAAACTCCGTTTTATCCGGAAGGTGGTGGACAAACAGGAGATTCTGGTTTGATTAGCAGTGTGCATGAAACCATTCAGATTTTGAATACGCTGAAGGAGAATAACCTTATTATTCATCTTACAGACCGTATTCCGGAATATCCGGATACCGTATTTGTCGCCAAAGTAAATTCAGAAAAAAGAGCCTTAACCGAAAATAACCATAGTGCAACTCATCTTCTTCATGCTGCATTAAGAAAAGTACTGGGAACCCATGTTGCTCAAAAAGGTTCACTGGTAAATCCGGATTACCTGCGTTTCGACTTTTCCCATTTTGCGGCCTTAACAGACGAAGAAATAAGTAGGATTGAGGATTTGGTGAATCAAAAAATCAGACAGGATTTAGTTCTTGACGAGCGCAGAGCTGTTCCATTGGCGGAAGCCGAAAAGTTAGGCGCCATGATGTTGTTCGGCGAAAAGTACGGTGAGCAGGTTCGAGTTATCTCCTTTGGTGAGGATTACAGTCGTGAATTGTGTGGAGGGACACATGTTACGTCAACTGGCAAAATTGGCCTGTTTAAAATTGTTTCTGAATCAGCGGTAGCTTCAGGTGTAAGAAGGATTGAAGCCATTACCGCATCTGCCAGTGAAAGCTATGTGCGCGAAATGGAGAATACCCTGGGCCAGTTAAAGTCGGTTTTGAAGGGAAAAGACCTGATGAAATCACTTGAGGCAATTATTCAAGAATCGAATCAATTACGTCAGCAATTGGCGGGATTTGAAGAGGAGCAGACCAAAGCAGTGAAAGCTGAATTGTTGAAAAAGGTGAAAGAGAAAGCTGGCTTTAGTTATTTGGTTGAGCGTGTTCAGATTGCTTCAGCTGAACAATTGAAAAACCTTTCCTTCCAGCTTAAAAATGAAGTTCCTTCCTTGCTGTTTATTGCAGGAGCAGAAATTGGGGGTAAACCTCAAATAAGTATTATTTGCGATGAAAAATTAGCTAAAGAAAAAGGAATTCATGCCGGAAATTGGGTTAAGGAGGCCGCTACTCATATCAAGGGCGGTGGCGGTGGTCAGCCATTTTATGCCACTGCCGGAGGGACGAATGTAAATGGCTTAGGGGCAGCATTAGTTGCATTGGAAGAAAAAATCACTAATCTTTGAGGAATAAAGAAATGTAAAATATTTCTAAATTCTTCAATATTGCACCATGTATCAGGAATTAGGTATCATTTTTTCTATTGTTCTTCTGCTGTTGTTTTTTTTATGGGTTAGAAGCAATGTTCGTTTGAGTGACAATTGTCCTAAATGCGGGAATAATACCTATGTCAAGCGCGTGCCAAGAAGTTTCATTACCAAGTATTTGTTGTTTTTTATAGCTCCTAAAAAGCTGAGATGCAATAAGTGTTGGAAAGATTTTTACCAATTATGGGGTCCTGATAAACCCGAGCAATTGGGCAAAAAGTCGTCCACCGGAGTTGAAGCTCAGTTAGCCCAATAAAAAAAGAGGCTGAATCCATTTGGTTTCAGCCTCTTTTTTTTAATACCGTATTCCAAGTCTTTTGTAAACAAAGCCAAGTAGCCAGGCTGGACCAATCAATAAAAATTGAAGGTCTTTCAAAAAAGAAGGCTTTTTTCCTTCAATATGGTGCCCATAAAATTGGCCAATCCAAGCCAATGCAAATAAGGAAACAGAACTAATCCAAAGTGGAATCGGTGCCAAGGCAAGTTGCTCTGCCCCCCAAAGGCAAATCAAATAAAAGAGAAATAGGCCAACAGCTAGCGATACTGACAAACGCAGATAAAATAACATGGCGAACCCAAGAATTAAGGTGGCCAAACTTATCCAATTGTAAATTGGTACCAAAGAAAGCAGGCATACAATGCTAAAGAAGATAGTAGGAACACAAATCCAATGGATGAGTTTATTGGTGGGGTTTTGGTGACTTTCACCATATTCATCAAACCAAGATTGAATGTCTTTTTTCATATGTACCAAGATAGGAGTTTACCTTTCTTTCTCCTAATCAAGTACAAACACCAAAATAGTTCGATTAAAGTGTTCGGTTATGGATTATTTTCCTAAAAGAACCGTTTAAATCCAATAGCCTTCCTTGCTTCGGTTAAAGTGGCTTCTGCACTTTCTCTGGCTTTTTCAGCGCCCAACTTTGCAACTTTGCCTAAATAGGCTTCATCGGCATAAATATCCTGGATTTTTTCGCGGATAGGTGTCAGGAATTGAATCATATCTTCCGCCAATTGTTTTTTTAAATCGCCGTAGCGGATATTGCAATTGGCGTGTGCTTCTTTAAAAAAGTTAAGGGTTTCTGGAGAGGAAACTGTAGCCATTAGGTCGAACAAGTTTTGGGCACTTTGGCTTGGCGCACTGTTTGGCTCAGTTGGACCGGAATCGCTTACGGCCTTCATAATTTTTTTTCTGAGCTTTTCAGGCTCGTCAACCAAGTTTATTACATTGTTATCTCCATCACTTTTGCTCATTTTTCCACCACCCTGAAGGCCTGGGATTTTGACCAATTCGCCACCGTAATTAAATGCTTGTGGCTCTGGAAATAAATCAATGGAATACATTCTGTTAAAGCGATTTCCAAACGTGCGAGCCATTTCAAGATGTTGTTCCTGGTCTTTACCTACCGGAACCAATCCTGCCCGGTGAATAATGATATCAGCGGCCATCAAAACTGGATAGGTTAGCAATCCGGCGTTGATATTGTCGGGTTGCGTACGCGCCTTTTCTTTGAAAGAACTCACACGCTCCAATTCCCCTTTGTAGGCGTGCATATTGAGCAACAAGTACAATTCTGGAATTTGAGGTAAATCACTTTGAATATAAAGCGTGCATTTTTCGGGATCCAAACCACAAGCCAAGTATTCTGCTAAAACCTGCCGAACATTTTGGTGCAAATCCATGGGGTTTGGATGGGTAGTTAGTGAATGGTAATCGGCAATGAAGAAAAAGCAGTTGTATTCATTCTGCATCTTCAGAAAATTCTTAACTGCGCCCATGTAATTTCCGAGGTGAAGATTTCCAGTTGGACGTATTCCGCTTACTACAATTGAATTTTTTGTCATGGATGTTTATCTGAATGTTTTGCAATCAACCATTGGTAGCATGTAAGGCATTTTAGGTACTTGCTTTTTACCTGTCGATTTTTTGAGAATTATGCTTTTAGCACTTAGTTCCCAAGTTTGAATTTCGCTTTCTTCCGCGGTTAAAATATGGTAGAAAAACTCGCACTGAATGGTATTTCCCTTTTGCTTCCCTTTTATGATACCTGTTTTTGAAGGCTTTTTATAGGGTCTGAATAGCAATTCTCCTCTCACGTTTTCACCTTTAATAATCAGGTGTAAGATGCTGGTGTCTTTTTTGTTAACTCCGTCTGCCTTAATAAAACAGTATTCTTTTTTAGGTACAGGCTTTTCTGCAACTTGTTCTACCGGAATTGGATTTTCTGCGGGTAAGCTAGTTGCTGTTTCTTGAACCGGAGTTTGCGAATTGCCACAAGATTGGGCAATCAATAGACCTCCAATTAAAATAGATTGGGTTAGTTTTAATTTCATGCTTGTTGTCCTGCTAATAAAAACATTACGGCCATTCTAACGGCTACTCCATTTTCAACCTGGTCAAGAATTATACTGTGCTTGCTATCTGCAACATCACTGGTTATTTCTACGCCCCGGTTTATTGGACCAGGATGCATTACCACAATTTCTTTATTTAATCGGTCGAGACGTTCTTTATCAAGTCCATAAAGCATGGAATATTCACGCAAGGATGGGAAATATTTCATGTCTTGCCTTTCGAGTTGAATCCGGAGCATGTTCGCCACATCGCACCATTCAAGAGCCTTCATCAAATTGGTTTCAACCTTTACTCCCAGGCTTTCAATATGTCTTGGAATAAGCGTGCTTGGCCCGCAAACCATCACTTCTGCTCCTAATTTCTGAAGGCAAAAAATATTTGAAAGGGCAACCCGAGAATGGGTGATATCTCCAACAATAACAATTTTCTTTCCTTTTACGGAACCCAATCGTTCGCGGATGGAATAGGCGTCTAACAAAGCCTGTGTTGGGTGTTCATGTGTGCCATCTCCTGCGTTGACAATACTTGCAGGAATATGTCTTGATAAAAATTGACATGCACCTGGCGCAGGATGGCGCATTACCACCATGTCCACCTTCATCGCAAGTATGTTTTTAACCGTATCTATCAACGTTTCTCCTTTTGATACCGAAGAGGATGAGGCTGAGAAGTTAATAATATCTGCACTCAATCGCTTTTGGGCCAATTCAAACGAAATGCGGGTTCGGGTTGAGTTTTCAAAGAAGATATTCGCTATCGTTACATCCCGCAATGAGGGAACTTTTTTGATAGGTCGATTGATGATGGATTTAAAATTATCGGCGGTTTCAAAAACCAACTCAATATCTTGAGTACTGATTTCTTTTATTCCTAGTAAGTGTTTTTGGGAAAACTTTCTCATGCTGAAATTGTCACTTTTCCTGAACAGGCAAAATATAAACTACATCCTTTTTGTGTTGCTCTTTCCATTGCACTTTTACTTTGTCATTGGCACGGGTATCAACGGTTAAGCCTTTATAATCGGCCTGAATGGGCAATTGCCTGCTGTATAGCCTGTCAATCAATACGAGCAATTCAACCTTATCGGGTCTTCCAAAATCGGTAATGGCATCTAAGGCAGAGCGGATGGTTCTTCCGGTGTACAATACGTCGTCAATCAGCACAATCTTTTTATTGCTCATGCTGAAGTGAATCTTCAATTCATTGGGTAGTATTAACTCGTTTCCTCGTCTAAAATCATCCCGGTAAAAAGCAATATCAAGCTCTCCGTAAAGGATATTCTGAATTCCGGTTAGTTCTTCAAGACGGGCTTTAATTCGTCTCGAAAGCAAAATTCCTCTGGGCTGCATGCCTACCAAGGCGGTCTCTGAAAAGTCGTTGTGATTTTCGATTAGCTGGTAACAAAGCCTGTCAATGGTAAGCTGGAATTGCTTTTTTTCTAATATGATCCGTTCGGTCATCATCTGCCTTTCAAATATCCGGATTATTTTACACTTAGGTTTACTTTTGTTCGCTTAAGGCGAGGATATAATCAAACTCCTCCTGGCTTACAGGCATAACCGACAATCGGCCTTGCCTCACCAAACCAATGTTTTGAAGCATTTTATCGGCCTTTATGGTTTCAAGTGTAACAGCTTTCTTGAGTTTTTTAAAGGGCTTTAAATCAACTACCACCCAGTTTGGGTCTTCGGTTGTTGGGTCTTGATAATGCTCTTTTACCACCTTAGCTATGCCAACAATTTCTTTCCCCTCATTGCTATGGTACCACAAAACAAGATCCCCTTTTTTCATAGCTTTTAAGTTGTTTCGGGCCTGGTAGTTTCTTACACCATCCCAAAAGGTTTTTTTATCCTGTTCAAATTGCTCCCAGCTGTATTTGAAAGGTTCGGATTTAACTAACCAGTAATTCATAATTTGGGTTGCAAGTTAACAAAGCAAACAAAAAAAATCCCGGCACTAGGGCCGGGATTTTAGGAGATTTTCAGATTATTTTCCTTCAAGCTTGGCTTTCAGTTCTGCTAATCCGTCTACGTCAGCAAAAGTTGATTTCTCTGTGCTTTCGTTGATTTTCTTCGCAGCTTTAGATGCTTTATCGCGATCGCTTTCTTTACGTTTTTCCTCGCCTACTTTTTTCTCTTCAACTTCCTCTTTCCAAAGAGCAGTGTGAGATACTACAATACGACGGGTTTCTTTGTTGAATTCAGTTACTTTAACCTGAAGAACTTCATCTTCTTTGGCTGTTTTCTTATCTTCTTTCAACAATTGTTTCAAAGGAGCATATCCTTCAACACCATAAGGAAGAGCAATGATTGCACTCTTATCTTCAATTTTCAGGATAGTTCCTTCATGAATTGAACCTACAGAGAACAAGGTTTCGAATGCTTCCCAAGGATTTTCATCCAACTGTTTGTGTCCAAGACTCAAACGACGGTTTTCAGTATCCACTTCCAACACAATAACTTCAAGCTCCTGGTTTACTTTAACAAACTCATTTGGATGCTTGATTTTCTTGGTCCAGCTAAGGTCTGAAACGTGTACCAATCCGTCAACACCTTCTTCCAATTCAACAAACAAACCGTAGTTGGTCATGTTGCGAACTGTACCTTTATGGCGTGAACCTAATGGATAACGCTCTTGGATATTTACCCATGGATCTGGCTTCAATTGCTTGATGCCAAGCGACATCTTACGCTCTTCTTTGTCGAGTGTAAGAATAACAGCTTCCATTTCGTCTCCCATTTTCAGGAAGTCTTGTGGGCTGCGCAAGTGCTGACTCCAGCTCATTTCACTTACGTGAATCAAGCCTTCAACACCAGGGGCAATTTCTAGGAATGCTCCGTAATCGGCGATGTTAACAATCTTACCTTTTACTTTAGCATTTACCTGAAGTTCTTCAGAAAGGCTATCCCAAGGATGTGCGCCCAACTGCTTCAAGCCCAATGAAATACGTTTTTTCTCATCATCAAAATCAAGAACAACAACATTGATTTTGTCGTCCAATTTCAATACTTCTTCAGGGTGATTGATACGGCCCCATGAAATATCTGTGATGTGAAGCAAACCGTCAACACCACCCAAATCGATGAACACACCGAATGAGGTCATATTTTTCACAGTACCTTCCAATACCTGGCCTTTTTCCAGTTTTGAAAGGATGTCCGACTTCTGCTTTTCAATATCTTCTTCAATCAGAACCTTGTGTGAAATTACCACGTTTTTGAAAGCATGGTTCACTTTTACCACTTTAAATGGCATGGTTTGACCTACATAAACATCATAATCTTTGATAGGCTTGGTGTCGATTTGTGAACCAGGTAAGAACGTGTCAATACCCATAACGTCAACAACCAATCCACCTTTGGTACGCGTTTTAACATAACCTTGTACCACTTCGTCGTTGTCGTGAGCAACCAGGATGTTTTCCCAGGCACGCTCAGAAACGGCTTTCTTGCGCGACAAAATCAATTGTCCGTTTGGATCCTCTTTGGTTTCCAATAATACTTCTACAACATCTCCAGCTTTTAATTCTGGCATGTCGCGGAATTCTGTGCGGGCAATGAGACCATCAGATTTGAATCCGATGTTCAATACCACTTCTTTTTCAGTAAATCCTACTACAGTTCCTTTAACGATTTCTTTTTCGTTGAAAGCGTTCAAGGTGTTTTCGTAAAGATTACTAAGTTTTTCGTACTCCTCTTTTGAGTACCCGCCGAAACCGGCGCTGTCCTGACTCCAATCGAAATCCATTTCGGGAGTTGGATGGTTTGAGTTTGTGTTTTCTGTCAAGTTTTTAAATCTCCTTTCGCTTAAAAAAGCTCGCAAACATAAGCTTATTCCATTTAAGTGCAAAGAATTTCAATGGGTTAGATTATTTTTTTTGAATCCAAACTTTCAAAGAGGATTCCTTTCGAAAGTGCCATGATTTTTTTCTCCCCAAATCCCGCTGCAATTCACAGTAAAGGTTCAGCAATTTCTTGTTCTACATTGATAATGAAACTTCAAAAAATCGGTAATCATTGGAATTTGTGCCGGGAAAGGAACTTCCAAAAACTCCATCACATCCTAACTCATTTATCAACCTTACCTCTTTTCCCAGCATTTAAAACACCAAGTAGCATTCCTCCTGCACCTAAATAAATTTCCCAACCCGCAATAGGTGTGTCTTGCACCTCATCGTCAAATTCAGGCTGTGCTCCAAGTCCACCTAATCCCAGGATTAGGAAAATGAGTAAAATTAACTGCTTCATGGCTTGCTCACAATTAATTTACCGGTCATTCTGTTGTTTTCATTGGAAAGCTCCAGGATGTAAATGCCATTTTGATAAGTGCTTGCATCCAGTTCAAACCAGTCTGCCACAGGGTTTTCTGCCGAAAACTTCTGTGCCTGAACCAATCTGCCGCTTACTTCATAAACGCATAAATTCAAATTTCCCCGCAAGTTTTCATTTAAGCCCACCCGAAATCTATCAGTTGCCGGGTTTGGGAAAATATCCAATTCGGCTTTCTTCATTTCTGCAAATCCTGTTCCGGTTGCAGGCATTCTTATTATCCGAAAGCGCAAACTATCAAGCTCTCCGGGTTCAATCATCAAGCCAGTGCTTGTTAGTTCTTGTTTACTTTGTTTGATTATATCTTCGAGGTAATAACCGACTCCGACTTCCTTTTCCAACAATTCCAGTTTAAGTTTACCAACTCCACCAACCAATAATTGAACTGTATCCGCT
Source organism: Bacteroidia bacterium (assembly GCA_023151275.1). GTDB lineage: Bacteria > Bacteroidota > Bacteroidia > UKL13-3 > UKL13-3 > CAISCU01. The sequence goes on from JAKLJI010000034.1 coordinate 27,975, forward strand.
CCTCGATTGGATGTTCGTAGATCCATACATACCCAATTGCCCGACTCATTTTTCGTGGCCATCATGGTACTTGCGGCTAATAATTTTGGAATGTCCTCCCGGTTGTCGGTATGCAAGGCTCCGGAATCTAACCAGGCTAGTTGAACCAGGTCGGATAAATCTGTACTGCTAATTTTAAGTTTTAAGGTTTGAGTTTTCGTTTTAAAAATTCCAGGGTTGATTTGCTGCTGCTTGCGGGCTTCTTTAAAACTGCCTGATGGTGTGCCAAAGAATTGAACGAGAAAACCTGAGTAGGCTGGAATGAGCGGACTTCCAGTTCCCATGCCTGTCAATCCATTCCAAGCTACATAATTACCGCTTTTGGCATCACGCAGATAGAGGTAAGGATAAACCGAATCAAAATCACCTTGTTGAATCATTTCCTCCCAATTGATAGCGGACGGATAAGGATTTCCCAAAAGGTTCCAGCCGTCTGCAGCTCCATTCCCCGGGGTATAGCTTGCAATCCCGTTAATCGGAATATGCCCGGTATGCGGTGGCCCAAAAAAGCTTAGGGTACATTCGGGTTGAACGGGTGAATTGTTGTACAGTAACTGGTTATTGCTTCTTGGTCCTCGAACTAAAACACGATACCCTTTGGCACTTTGCATAGCCTGATTGATATGAGTTACCGGTTGCCAACCAATATTCGGACTTGGATTCACAACGCTTTCTGTATAAAAGAACAGACTGGGGTTATTAGTGGGAGTGGAGTCAAATCCATTGCTAGGACCACCTTGTCCCGTTACATGAATATCGTCTTGCAATTGCCAAAAATCGGCGTTTTGAACCGGACTCGATAAAAAGCGAAATCGCTTAAACCCGGCGGGAATCCATTGCTTGAAGGTCCCCATGCCCAAAAAACTTCCTGCACTTTCGCCATAGGATGATGTGCCGCTGGAGTTTGATTCAAATACCAAATTTCCCGTTCTGGCATCAATTATTCCCTGGTTTCTAAGCTCTGTTCCGGGGAAAATGCGAACCTCAGATGTCGCTCCAGCCAATACCAAGCTACATCCAGACTGAATCTCGATATTACCTTTCAGGAAAAGCTGGCTTCCGTTCAAGCAGGTCAAATTGATATTCTGCCCATTCCAGATGCCTTGCTGAATTTCAAGTGTGTCTAAACTCCCTCCAAATTGAAGCCAGGCTTTATTACTGCTTCCTGTGCACCGTAGGGTTCCACCTTTCAGGTAAAGGCTGCCCATTAGGTTTACTGTTCGGTTAGCTTGAATGCCTTGTCCATTGGCAATGTCAAGAACGCCGCCCAAAACTTCAATATTCCCATTGATTTGGATACTTAAATTCCCATTTCCCGACAAACTGATAATCCCATTACCCGATTGAACAACCAGGTTGTTTTTTATCAAACTGGTAAAACCTCCCAGCTGGCAATTGCTGCTGCTTTGCGGATTGTTGAAGACCAAATTGCCCCAGTCGGCCGCGGGAAGTGTTGGTGGCCATAACTTAAATTCACAGGTGCTTCCCGATGCGAAAATTTCTGAACCCGAGAACAACGCTGCACCCAATGAAATGGCATGGTTGTGGACATAAGTTCCTCCCGAATCAATCCTGAAATACTTACCGGTTCCATCTAAATAAATGCTGTGACTGGCTTCCAATTTCCCGCCGGTTTGAATGTGTAAGGCTCGAATGGTGCAAATATTGCTCGTGCTTTTGGTGTGTTTTTGTACCAGAATTACCTGGTTACTTAAAAGCGCCGGATTGCTTCCGCTTCCGTCTGCATTCAAGCCCCAACCGCGTATGTCGTTAAAGTCCGCATACAAATCGTTGGAGTAGTAAGTGGTTTGTGCCTGGGCCAAATTTAGCCAAAACAAGACCAGCAGGCTGTATTTGAGCTGTTTCATGACTCAAAGATTTCCCGCCCGGTTTGTTTTGACTCAATTCAAGCTAAAGTCTAAGGTAAACCTCAATATTCTTAGGTGTTTTGGTTTGTTAATCGATTGAAAAGCAAGCTTGTAGTTATTCCTTAGGGTTTTAAGGAAAACCTTAATTTGGGGTATGCCTTAGTTTATTTGAGCACTTTGGCTCGCCATTTTCCGGAAGAAGTTTCGCCTTGAAGCAGATAAATTCCTTGTGGCAATTCTTCAAGATTCAATTCCAGGTAATCACCACTCGCCTCAACTGAATTGCTTTTTAACAATTTCCCGTCGATTCCATAAATATGAATTACCTGCTTTCCCATTCCAGGTTGAGTGTTAGGAATTTGAACCCAATCCTTTGCAGGATTTGGAAAAACAGGAAGTGTTTTAAAACCCTTGTTTTCAGCAAGTGAATTGGCCTGACTAAGTTTAAGTACCTTACTTTGATAAGGTAATAAATTGCCGGTATTCATAACCAAATTGCTGTTTATTGTTTTTAGTTCTGTTCCTCCATTTAGCAATTCTTCCAGCGAGTATGAACCCTCATTTAACCCACTACCGCTCAAGCTTAGGGTAATATCATTTAAACTATCAGAACTCGCATTTACCATCACCAAAACCGTTTCCCCATTCAACTGCCTCAAAAAGGTATAAGCTTTCACTTTGTCACTAATCAAATTGCGGTAGCTTCCTCGTTGAAGCGCTGCTTGTTCATTCCTCAACTGAATCAGCTTGCGGTAATGATTCCAAATACTTTTAGGGTTTGCCTTCAAACTTTCCACATTAAAGCTAACGTAATTGCTGTTTAAGTCTTTCCAGGGTGTTCGGGTAGAAAATCCGGCATAGGCACCCGATGTCCATTGCATGGGAAGCCGAATGTTCTCGTCGGGTTTGCTACCTCGCATGGCCACTTCTTCGCCATAGTACAGATAAGGAATTCCAGGCAGTGTTAGGTACAAAGAAGCCGCAACTTTATTCTTATCCAGATTTCCCATAAACACATCCATTACCCGGTTTTGGTCGTGGTTGGTTAAAAATGTTCCGTATTGCAAAAATGGGTAATTGTCATAGGCGGCTTTTACTGTTGTTTTCAGGTTGAATAAATCTCCGGAATTAATGCCATCCAAGGTGGCCTGTGCCTGGTCAAATTCAAAGCAATAATCCAATTTCCCATTGTACAGATTCACCTCATTGCGCGACGACCAAACCTCTCCAACAGTCATAGCCTGTGGGTTTAGGGCTTTGCACGAATCATTAAAGGCCTTCCAAAATTCAATGGTTTCAGGTTGGTTTTTCAGGTTCGACCCATTCTCATACAGGTACATGGCAGCATCCAACCTAAATCCATCCACACCCATCGAGTCCAGCCAAAAGCGGGCAATGTCAAAAATACTATCGCGAACGGGTTTATGCCTGTAATTCAAATCCGGCATGCCACTCCAAAACAAAGCGTAGTAGTTCGAATTGTTTTTGCTGTACCAAACGGTTTGCCCCCAAGGTCCCAGATAGCTTGGTTTTTGCGATTCCCAACGGTAAAAATTACGGTAGTTTGTGTTATTAGCAGCCGATTGCACAAACCACGGATGCTGGTCAGAACTGTGGTTAATTACCAAATCCATCACCACTTTAATGCCCCGTTTATGGCATTCATTCAACAGGTTTTTAAAATCGGCAGCGCTTCCATAAGCCTGCTGAAGCGCTTTGTAATTGGTAACATCGTAGCCGTGGTAGGAGGGAGAGCTATTTATGGGCATCAGCCAAAGTGCGCCAATTCCCAAATCCGTTTTGGTATCCGGGTTGCCATCGTTCAGGTAATCCAATCTACTGGTAATGCCATTAAAATCACCAATGCCATCGCCATTGCTGTCTTGAAAACTGCGAACAAAAATTTCATAAAAAACCGATTCATTCCACCAGTAGGTTTGAGCAGCAACCCATTTCATTGGAATGAAAATCCAGAAAGCAAAAAGTAGAATCCCACGCATGCCGCAAGATAAGCCACTTTTACTTGCGTAAAAACATTAATAAGCTCCACAGGCATTTTATGACAAGTAAATCACCCAATCCAATTGCAGGGATAACTAATTTCAAAGATTCAGAGGGTGTTTAGGGGCTTGCCGGCAGCAGGGCATAGCGTTTCCGGGTCAAAAGTAGTTCCCAATCCAACCCATTACCCACGAGCAAGCATGCCCCTTGCCGGCCGGGCTGTTGCTGCTAGCTTTTGGATGCATCGGCAGCGGCTTTTGTGGCTTAGCCGGGCTTCTTGGGTCGCCGGCACGCGCACAAATCCGCAAGCCGCTTCACCAAAAGGCTATCCGCGTCCATCCCTAAGCCGAGTTAAAATTTTGGGTCAATATATTATTGCCATTATCAAAATATGGCAATTCCATTTTTTGCAAGCAAAGGGTAACTACCTAGCTGCTATATTAGGTAATTTGAAGGTTTGAAAACACAACTATCCGAAACTTTAGATAGAAAATACGGAAAAGAACTCAAACCTTTGAGGTATCTGACATCTCAAGAA